>JAKAAX010000008.1 GCA_021802125.1 Thermoplasmata archaeon
CGGGGACGCTAGAGCGCCTCCCGCGAAGGATCGCGCTCACTCCGAGGCGCGAGAGGGTCCGCCGGACGGGCGGGGTGCCCGCCAGATGATCAGCCCGCCCCAGAGCACGACCTCGGCGGCGAAGACCACCGTGAGGAACGGCGCGGAGAGCTCGAGCGGGGTGTAGGCGACGTCCGTCGCCACGAACGTGGCCGATCCCGAGGCGCCCAAGGTCACGTTCGATTGGCCCGAGGACGCGTAGGGCCGCGTCGCCAAGGGCTCCTGGGGCGGCTGGGGGAAAAGCGGTGCGAGGTCCGGGGAAGAGGGAGCGGTGAACGGGATCCCCGAGGGCACCGGGAACCCCTGCGAGGCCTGCAGAGGGAGCGGAGCTCGGGCGAGGGTACCGCCCGGGTAGGGGCTCGAGAAGTCGAACATGTCCAGGGGGAGGTTCGAGCTCGCCACGAACTGGTTGAGAGGCAAGAGTCCCCAGTTGTAGTCGACGAACGCCAGCGTGGACGCGTGGTTCATCACCGTGTGGGAGACGTACGCCTCCTTCGAGTAGGGCGAGACCACGATGAGCGGGATCCGCATGCCCAGCTGCTCGCCGTCCACGACGGGCGGCGCGACGTGGTCGTAGTAGCCTCCGGCCTCATCGTAGGTGATGAAGACCGCGGTGGAGTTCCACTCCGGGCTCGCCATGATCTTGTCCAGGAAGAAGAGCAGCCACATCTCCCCCGCGAGCATGTTCCCCGGCGGCCCCTGGCTGTACTCGTCCGTGAGGCCCCCGTCCACGGGCCTCAGCCAGCTGACGGCGGGCAGGCTCCCGTCCGCGAGCTGGCTCTCGAAGGTCGCGTAGCTTCCGACCCCCGGCGTGCTCGCGGAGACTCCCTGCACGGTGTCGAAGCTCCCGAGACCCTGCGAGGGGTTGTCCAGGTAGTACCCCCAGCTGATCCCCGCCGCGCTGAGCTCTCCGGGCATGGTCTCATCGAAGGGGATCCAGGGAGGGGGCCCGTAGTCGTTGATGACGGGGCTGTAGCCGGCGATCGCGTAGAGGTGGTTCGGGTTCGACTCCGTGAGGGCGCTCGAAAAGTAGGCGTCCGCGAGGCTGTACTGCTGCGCCACGTCCCACTCGGGGGCCATCTCGGCGGCCGTGAACGTGGTCAGCGCGGGAGTCCCGGATCCCGAGTCGTCGAGCCAGCCGTTCATCTGGCCCTGGTTCCAGTCGATGTGGTACGCGGTGTACCCTTCGTAGGGATCCGCCGTGCTGAACGTCCCGTTCGACACGGGTTCCACCGCTCCGCTCGGGCAGGAGCCGGACCCGGGAATGAACGGACAACCGTAGGCCGGTGGAGCCTGCTCTAGCCCGTTCGGAACTGGGAGCTGTCCCAGGACCCCGCTCGCGCTGGGGTTGGGTCGTGGGTCGGAGGGGTAGGTCCCGAAGATGTTGTCGAAGGCGTGGTTCTCGAACATGATCGAGATCACGTGGCGGATCGGGGTCAATGGGGCGGTGAGCCCGTGGGCGTACGGGCTCGAGGCCACGTTGGGGGAGACCCCACCGGTACTCGAGGAGGGGGAGACCCCTGGAGCGAGAAGAAGGAAGGCGAGGAGGAGCGGCAGGAACACGACCATGGAGCTCTGGCGGGCCGAGGAGGCCCAGGGCCGGCGGCGGAGGCGGAGGAGACCGATCATGTGGGAGCGAACTCTCTCCGGTCCGAACGTGGAGGCCGAGGAGCGCGCGGGGGCAGCAGCGGGGGGGCTGTCCTCCGCTCCCGTAGACGCCTTCGACCCGTCCTCCGCCGAGACGGGCGACGGTCCTCCCGTCCGACGACCCGCCCGCCACATGCCCAGGAGGACCAGCACGAACAGGGCGGCCGCTCCCTCCTCGGTGTAGAGGATGAGGTAGGGGAAACCCTGGAACCCGCTCTCCGCGTAGATGAGCGAGTAGACCACGGCCATCACCAGCGGCCCGATGACGAGCCCCGGACCCCAGAGGAACCGGCGACGCGCCCGCAGGTCGGGAACGACGTGCGGCATCACGAGGATGGCCAGCGGAAGCCCTCCCACTGTGCAGAGAAGCGACCGAAGGAGCAGGTCGAGGTTCGGCACGACCGGATAGTTCGTGTTCGCGAACCAGGTCCCCACCGCCCCCACGATCGCGATCGCGACGGCCCAAGGCAGAGGGTGGCGGAGGGTCCGGGCCATGACCACCCCGAGCGTCGGGAATGCGAGCCCGCCCACGACGACCCCGAGCAGGATGTACACCTCCTGCCGGGGGTCTCCCAGGAGGAAGAGGAGACCGGTCAGGTAGACCAGGCTCACGAGGGAGAACCCGTCCAGGAAGGCGCCCAGGGTGAAGTAGGCCCAGCGGCGCTTCGGCCGTTGGGGACCCGCCGGGCCGCCCTGCTTCATGGGAGCCTACGCGAGCGAGGAGGGGGTGCGCACAGCTCAGTGCCCGCCCTTGGCGACGTGAGCCCGATAGCGGGCGGCGTCAAGGAGGGAGGAGATGTCCGGCTTCCCCGTCGCGCGAAGCTTGTAGAGCCAACCCTTGCCGTACGGGTCCTTGTTGACCAGCTCCGGATGGGCCTTGAGCTCCGTGTTGACCTCCGAGATCTTCCCCTCGATGGGGGCGTAGATGTCGGCCACGGTCTTTACCGACTCGAGGACCATGATGGGCTGCTTCGGCCGGCCCTCCTTCCCGACGGCGGGGAGGTCGACGAAGACGACGTCGGTCAGCTCCGCCTGCGCGTGGTCGGTGATCCCGACGGTCACGAGGTCGCCCTCGACCCGGACCCACTCGTGCGACTCGGTGTAGTGCAGCTCCTCGGGGACTCCGCTCTCCGTCGTCATGTTCCTTCCTCCCAACTCTCCAGGTACTTCTTCTGGGCCGCCGTGAGCTCGTCGATCTCGGCCCCGTACGGCCGCAGGGCGGCTTGGGCCACGGCCCGGTCCAGAGCGGCGGGCACGGGGTAGACCCCCGGCCGCATCCCCTTCCCTTCCTTCTTCAGGTGCTCGGCCGAAAGCGCTTGGAGTGCGAAGCTCATGTCCATGATCTCGACCGGGTGCCCCTGGCCGGCGGCGAGGTTGACGAGGCGTCCCTCGGCGAGGAGGTAGATGCGCCGGCCGTCGGCCATGCGGAACTCCTCCACGCTGCCCCGCACCTTCCGCTGCTCGACCGCGAGGCCGGCAAGGTCCTTCTTGTTGATCTCGACGTCGAAGTGACCGGAGTTGGCCAGGCAGCAGCCGTCCTTCATCACCTTGAGATGCTCGGCCCTCACGACGTCCGTGCACCCGGTAACGGTGATGATGAAGTCGGCGACCCGCGCCGCGTCCAGCATCCGCATCACCCGGAAGCCCTCCATCCGGGCCTCCATGGCGCGCGAAGCGTCGATCTCCGTCACGATGACCTCGGCTCCCAGTCCGCGCAGGCGGGAGGCGACCCCCTTCCCGCACCAGCCGTAGCCGGCCACCACGGCGGTCCGCCCCGCCACGACCAGGTTGGTCGCGGTGAAGATCCCGTCCAAGGTCGACTGGCCCGTGCCGAAACGGTTGTCGAAGAGGTGCTTCATCGTCGCGTCGTTGACATCGATCGCGGGCCAGGGAAGCTTGCCCTCCCGCTGCATGGCCTTCAGCCGGACGACCCCGGTCGTGGTCTCCTCCGTGCTTCCGAGGATCTTCCCCCGGCGGCCCTTCCCGCGAGCGATGGCGGCCGCCACCAGGTCCGAACCGTCATCGATGATGATGTCCGGGTCCGCGTTCAGCATGGCCTGGATCCCCTCGCGGTAGTCGGCGAGCGACTCGCCCTTGACCGCGTAGGTCTCGACCCCCTCGTGCAGCACGTGCGCGACGGCGTCATCGTCGGTGGAGAGCGGGTTGGAGGCGGCCATGTGCACGTCGGCCCCGCCCGCCTGGAGCGCGAGGGCCAGGGCGCAGGTCTTCGATTCGACGTGGAGGACGAGGGATAGGGTCAGGCCCCGGAAGGGTTGCTCCTTCTCGAACCGGGCCCGGATCCCCTCGAGGATCGGCATGTGGGCGCGTGCCCACTCGACCTTGCGCGTCCCCATCTCGAGGTTCCCTACCGCCTTCGGCTTGGCCAACCGTTCTCACCGTCCCGGCCGCCGCACCAAGGGGGGGTTCTTACGCCTTCGGGTCCCGGGCCGCGGCCCACCGGGGGAGACCTGGCCCATCGGCAGGGCCTTCCGAGGGGGTCCGGGGGCCACCGGAGGCGGCCCCGGCCCTACGGTCGCGCTACCTCGTCGCCGCGCCGCAGAACGGACAGACCAGGAAGTCCGCGTTGATCTCCCGCTGGCAGGACGAGCAGGTCTTCATCCCGGCCCCGGAGGCGCCCGGCACCGCCGCTTGCGCGGGGGGTGCAGGGGCGACCCCGCCGTGCCCGACGGAGGGTGGTGCGGTGAAGCCGCCGGAGGGCGCTCCGGGAGCCGGGACACCCGTGCCGCCGGCTCCGCCGGAGGGAGGCGTCCCGCCGAGGTAGAGGTCCTCCCCGCTCGTCTTCTGGGCGGAGGGGGCGCTCATGCCCGTCCGGGTGCCCTGCGTCTGCTGCAGCTTGAAGGCGCTGTAGGAGAGGTAGGAGGGCTGCCTCTTCCACCAGTCCCAGAACGCCCCTTCGGTGTAGTTCTCGCCGAGCTCCTTCCGGGCCTCCGAGCGGTAGCGCTCGATGGCCTGCGTGTAGTCCTTCCTCTGGGCCTCGTCGGGCGCGGCGCCCTGCTTGCCCAAGAGAATGGCCGAGCACTCGGGACAGACCTGGCTCTTCGCCGGGATCGTGGAGGCGCAACGGCTGCAGCGGACCATCTCCGCTTCGAACTCGGCTCCGCACTTCGGGCAGGCCGGGGCCTTCTCGGGGATGAGCTCGCCGCACTCGCCGCACTCGACCAGGCGGCCCTTGCCGGACTTGCTCATCAGGAACACGGCCGCCACGAGGACCGCGACCGCCGCCACCGCTCCGATGATGATGAACGCCAGAGTGGACAGCGAGCCGTTCGGGCAGATGAACTGGGAGAGCTCGTTACAGGCCGCCGGCGGGGCGGTCACGGTGATGGTGTACGGGGTCGCGGACCACCCTTCGCCGCCGTTGTACTGGGCGTAGAGGATGACGTTGTACGTGCCCGGCGCGAGAGGCCCGTTCGCGTTGCTGTAGACCCCCACGCTGAGGTTGGTGAAGGCCGAGGAGTTGGTCGTCCTCGCCTGGGGGAGGCCGCTCCACTCCGAGTAGGTGACGTTCGTGGCCGTCGCGGGGTCGTACAGGCTCGCGCCGATCGTCGCCCATCCCGTGCCGTTGAAGATCACTTCGCCGTCCACGGTGAAGATCTGCGTGCTGCCCTCTTGGACGGAGTGGCTCGAGAACGTGACCCCGTTGAAGCGGATGCTCGACGGCCAGATCATCACGTTGACCGGCGCCTCCACGGTGTGGTTCGCGCCGCCGTTGAAGTAGTTCACGAAGATCGCGAACGTGCGCAGCTGGCTGGGCTGGCCCGGAGCGACGCTCCCGCCCGCGTTGATGACGCTCTCGTTCACGTGCCAGGAGAGCGAGAGGTTGAGGTGCTGCCACTGGGTGATCGTGTTGAGCGACAACGGGTGGGGCATGAGCATCTGCCAGTAGGTGCTCTTGCCCACGACCTTCATCGCGAGCCAGTAGGTCGCCTGGGTCCCCGGGCCACCGACATTGGTCATGTTCGCGTCGATGCCCAGAAGGCTCCCGATCGAGACGTTCGCGTTCGGGGCCCACGTGAGCACGCCGTTCGCGTTCAGGACCTCGGGCACCACGATGGGCACCGTCGTCCGGGTGTTGTTGGCGATGACCAGGCTGGTGTAGTCCACCGTGTAGACGCTCGTCGGCGCCGTGTCCCAGAAGGTGAAGGACGGGGAGGGGTTCTTGCCCGGGAACACCGGAGTGTAGGTGACCTGGGCCTGGACCAGCGTCGTGCAGGTGCAGATGACCTGCGTCGTGACCGTCGCAAGCCAAGTGCCGCTGTTCGAGTTGATGCCTCCGGAGTTCAGGACCGACGCGCCGATCCAGGTCGCGACGTTGGAGCCGCCGACCCCGGTCGGGGTGATGAGCTGGAAGGAGACCGCCACCGAGCCCGCGGCCGCAGGGGCGTCACCGATGTTGGTGACCAGCGCCTGGAGGACGACCGTGTTCTGGGTGTTGGGTGAGCCGCTCGTGACCAGCTGGTTCGTCGCCTGGTCGAGCATCGAGGTGTAGACCCCGCCGTGGCCCGAGGGGCTGGAGAACGGCACGCCGTTCACGTCGAACTTGGCCGAGACGGCCTTGCCCGTGGTGGACGGCCAGGTGGTCGTGTGCGCCGGGTCGATCATCGCCCAGAGCATGTGGGCGCCCGCCGACCAGAACGGCTGCGGGGACGTGAAGGTCATGCTGAGGGTGATGGTCGTGCTGCTCACCGAGGAGAAGTCCGTGTCCGTGAGCGCGTGGGAGGCGACGGACTGGTTGTAGGGCAGCGTTCCGGAGGTCCCGGGGTAGTTATCGTAGAGCACCAGGGGGATCGAGGGGGCCCCGAGCTGGAGGCTGTTCGCGTCCAGCACGGTCACGTTGACCGAGATGGTGTAGTTCTCCGTGTAGGCAGGCGGGGTGGACCCCGCGGCGTTCCACAGGTTGAACTGGATCCCCTTCACCTGGAGGTCCGCGATCAGGAGCGGTGCCTGGGCGGGAGGCAGGGAGAGCGGGGCGGAGCAGCTCGACCCGTAAGGCCAGCTGCAGATCTTCGGCGAGGCCAACTTCTCGCTTATGGTGGCCGAGGGTCCCCCGGTCACGTTGGCCGCCGTCTCGAAGAGGGACATGTTGTAGTTCCCGAAGGAGACCCCGTCCGGGAGCGAGTAGGCCGTGAGGTTGTCCGTCAGGATCGCGATGGTCCCGACCCCGGCGGCGTTGGTCATGTTGTAGGTCGAGGTCCCCGCCACGTGGGACGCGTAGTAGGAGAGGGCGGAGTAGAGCTGCGGGACGCCGGCCGACAGCCAGTTGCTGTTGGTGAAGTTCCGCGCGGTGTAGTTGTTGTGAGAGGTGGCGGCGGGCGTCGTGGGCAGCGCCGCGAGCTGGGCCCCGACCACCGGGGAACCGGTCGGGTTCGTGATCCTCGCCTGGACCCACTGGAAGATGTAGACGTTCGAGGTCGCGTCGGGCACGAACGCGCTGACGTTCGTGTAGGGGTTGCTGAAGAGGCTGTTCGCGCTGGAGTTCACCAGGAAGGCGGTCGACTGGTCCTCAAGGACCATCTTGTTCGACCCCCAGTTGGGGACGGTCCGCGGGTCGACCCAGTTCACGTTCACCGTGGAGTCGACGGCCACGTACGACGAGGCGTGGGACACCACGACGTTGAACTGGAAGTCCGGCGTCAGCGAGACGTAGAGGTTCGTGATCGTTACGCCCGGCGCGCTCGCGCCCCCGAGCCGGATGAACCCGGCCCCGGACTCGAACGCCCGCAGCAGGGTGTAGAGGTTCAGGTGGTCGATCGGGCTCTGCATGAAGGCGCGGGACAGGTTGAGCGTGATGTTGTGCGAACCGGCGGCGAACGTCGTGCCGGGGAAGCTCGCGGTCATCCCGTAGATCGTGAGGTTGACCTCGGCGGTGATCGGGACGCCGGTCGGGTTCGAGAACCCGATATCGACGGCTCCCGCCGACCAGGAGTTGTAGGTGTCCAGGACCAGCGGCGTGGACGGAACGATGGTCGGGGTGTTCACCCACGTCGTCGGAAGGGCGATCGGGAGCAGCGAGCTCGCGAAGTTCTCATTGAGGGCGTTCGTGCTCGCGAAGGAGGACTTGTAGGTCCCGTTGATCGTGCTGTCGATCGTCGTCAGGTTGGACCAGTACGACACCAGGATCGAGGGCCCGAAGCTGTTGTCCGAGGTGTAGTTCGCGGGCCAGCCCACGACGCCTGGGACCGCAGGGTTCGCCGAGATCGTGGAGCGGTTGACGTAGAGGTTCGAGGAGTCGTTGACGAAGATGTTCCCGGGGAAGAGGAGCGCGCTGTTGTAGGTGAGCGCGAAGGTGCTCCCTCCCGAGATGGTGAGGTTCAGCTTGTCGTACGCGCGCAGCCCGGGCGCGTTGGTCGTGATGGTGGAGTTGACCAGGTAGACGTGACCGTAGTTGGTGTCGTTGAACCAGTAGCGGCGTTGAAGGTCGCTCGCGCAGCCGCACACCGTCTGGGTGTAGCTGTTGAACACCACGTTCTCGTGGTAGATCCAGAGGGACCCGCCGTTCTCCACCGTGATGTTGCCGCCCATCAGGTAGTAGCCGAGCCCGCCGTTGGAGGCGGGCGAGATGGTCATGTTCCCGCCGTTGACGATGATGTCCGGGTTCCCGTTGGCGCGGGGCGCCGCCACCGAGGTGGAATGGGAGACACCGAGGTTGGAAGCGCTCGTCGAGGTCGCAGCGTGGCCGGCGACGGTGACCACACCCAGACCCGCGAGTCCGGAGATCAAGAGCAGTACCAAGATGGCCCAGACGGTCAGCCGGGACGCCCTAGGGTGATACACGTTGTATTCCTCCCAGATGCCTATGGCGCAGCCGCACCAAGAGGCATGAGTTAAATCTTATCCCGCCTATAAAAGACCCTCGGCCGGCCCGTGCGTCCCAGGTTCGGGCCGTGGACCGGTCAACGTCAGTGCAGGTCCCGCATGGGCCGGCGAGCGTTCCGTTCTCTCGTGGTCGGCGTGCACTTCGCCGCGGTCCTCCGACCCCATCTCGAAGCCCTCGCGCGCACTGTTGCGTTCGCTTTGACCGTCCCGGTGAGGAGCGAGGGCGCTCCGGTTCGTGACCGTAGAGAGGGCGGACGGCCGCCAACGCCGCCTCGGGAGCCCGCCGAACGCGGGGGGGGGCGGGCTACGGCACGCTCAGCGTGACCTTCCCGAAGGGAGAACCACGCGCGAGGTGCTCGAGCGCCTCCCGCCCGCGCTCGAGCGGGAAGGTCGAGTCCACCACCGGTTTCAGCTTGCCCTCGGCCAGGAGGGCCAGGACCTCGAGGAACTCCTTCCGCGTGGCCATGGTGCTGCCCCGGAGCGAGGACTGCCGCCAGAACAGCGGACGAACGTCGAGCGTGATCATCGGGCCGGAGGTCCCGCCGCAGAAGACCAGTCTCCCGCCTCGGGCGAGCGCTTTCACGGAGGTGGGCACCGTCGAGGTCCCGTTGCAGTCGAAGATGACGTCCATTCCCTTCTTGCCCGAGAGCGCCCAGAGCCCGCGGTCGAGCGGCTTCTCCGGCCCGTAGACCAGCGTCTGGTCGGCGCCCAGGGCCGAGGCCTTCTCGGCGTGCTCCTTCGAGCGGGTGGCGACCGTCACCTGGGCGCCTCGCCACTTCGCGACCTGGAGCGCCGCGGTGTTGAGCCCGCCTCCGCCCCCGATGATGGCGACGCGGTCCCCGGCCTTGAGCTCCCCGACGGTGGTCAGCGCGCGGTAGGCGGTCATGAAGACCAGCGCGACGCAGCCCGCGGAGAGGAAATCGAGGTTCGCCGGCAGGGGCTGCACGTTCACCCGGGGGACCACCACGAACTCGGCCGCCGTCCCGTTCACGTGTTCGCCCAGGATCTGGTAGTCCCGGCAGTACGGCTCCTGCCCGGCGAGACAGGCCTCGCACTTCCCGCACGAGAGGGAGGGGTCGACGATCACCTTCGCGCCCCGCGAGAGCCCTTCGGCCCCCTCGCCCAGGGCCTCCACGGTCCCGGCCCCATCCCCGCCGAGGATGTGGGGCAGGGGGATGGTCACTCCGGCCATGCCCTCCAGCGTGAAGAGGTCCAGGCGGTTGAACGCGGACGACCGCATCCGGACCTTGACCTGGCCGGGCCCCACCGAGGGCTCCGGGAGGTCCATCACTTCGATCTTCTCCAGTCCCCCGTGGGACCGGAACCCGAGCGCCCGCATCCTCAGGCCACCTTCCGCTTCCAGACGGGGCCCTTCGGAGTGTCCTCGACAGCGATCCCGGCCGCGTCAAGGTCGTTCCGCAGTTGGTCCGCTTCGGCGAAGTCCCCGCGCTTCCTGGCGCGCTGCCGCGCGGAGAGGACCAGTTCGACCAGGGAGCTCAGGTCCGAGCCCGCGGCGGCGGGGGCCTCCGACGGCTGGTCCAGCGTGAAGTAGCCGAGCACCGCGTCCGCGAGCTCGTAGGGCTCCAGCAGGACGTCCAGAGCCTCTCCGCTCCAGGCCTCGCCCTTCGCGAGGAGCGCGTTCACGTCCTTCCCCCACTGGAAGAGCTCCCGCGTCGCTTCGCGCAGCTGGAAGTCCTCGGCGAGGGCGGCGATCATCTTGTCCTGGATGGTCCGGGCCCGCTCGACCATCGATGGCTCCAGCGAGCGTCCCTCCCGCCCCCCCGCGTCCGAGCGGGCGAGGTCGCGCCAGAGGACGTTCAATCGCCGGTAGGGAGTGACGAGGGTGTCGAAGGACCGCTCGGCTTCCTCCAGCGACGCCTCCCCGACGTAGTCCAGAGGGCTCCGGTAGAGGCCGCTCAGCAGGAAGTACCGGAGGACGGCGGGAGAGTGGCGTCGGAGGGTCTCGTCCAGGGGCTCGACGTTCCCCAGGGACTTCGACATCTTCTCGCCCCGCATGTTGAGCAGGCCCCCGTGCATCCAGATCGCGGCGAGGGGTCCCTCGCCCGTCGCCGACTCGGCCTGGGCGATCTCCGCCTCGTGGTGGGGGAACTTGAGCTCGGCCCCTCCGCCGTGGATGTCGTAGCGGGGCCCCAGGACGCTCACGGTGATCGCGGTGTCCTCGATGTGCCAGCCGGGCCGCCCCCGACCCCACGGGCTCTCCCACCAGGGTTCGCCCGGCTTCTGGGCCTTCCAGAGGGTGAAGTCCTCCGGGGAGCGCTTGCGCGGGTCCACCTCGACCCTGGCCCCGGGCTGGACCGCCTCCACCTTCTGCTTGGAGAGTGCGCCGAACTTCGGGAACCGGGACACCTCGTAGAAGACGTCCCCGCCTTCCACCGCGTAGCCGAACCCCTTGTTCACGAGCGTCCCGATCTGGGACACGATCTCCGGCAGGTAGTCCGTCGTCCGCGCGTACAGGTTGACCGAGCGGACCCCGAGGGCCTCCATGTTGAGGAGGTAGAGCTGGAAGTTCCGTTCGGAGACGTCGAAGGTCTCGACCTTCTGGGTCTGGGCCTCCCGGATGATCTTGTCGTCGATGTCGGTCGAGTTCTGGACGTAGAAGACCCGGTAGCCCAGGTGCCGCAGGAGCCGCGCGACGACGTCGAAGAACACGAAGGTGCGGGCGTGGCCGATGTGGGAGGGCTTGTAGGGGGTGAGGCCGCAGACGAACATCCCCACGCGCGGGGGCACGAGGGGCTTGAGGGGGACGACCTGCTCCCGCATCGTGTCGTAGATCCGCACTTCCCGGAGCGACCGCTCGGCCCGGGAGCCTCCCGCCGGTCCCGCGCCCGCCGCCGCGCCGTTCGAGGGCACGCCTTCGACCACTGGCTCCGACCCTCCCCGAGGACGGCTAGCCCAGCGCCTGGAGGACGTCCTCGACCAGGTCCTCGTGGTCCTCGATCCCGACGGAGAAGCGGATGAGCCCGTCCGAGATGCCGCGCTTCTCTCGTTCCTCGCGGGGAATCGACATGTGGGTCATGAGCGCGGGGGCCTCGACCAGGGACTCCACGCCCCCCAGGCTCTCGGCCAGGAAGAAGTAGTGGAGGCGCGAGAGGAACCGCCGGGACTCCTCCAGCCCGCCCTTGAGCTCGGCGGTGACCATCCCCCCGAACCCGTCCATCTGCTGACGGGCGAGCGCGTGCTGAGGATGGGAAGGGAGCCCGGGATAGAGGACGCGCTTGACCTTCTTGTGCTTCTGGAGCGCGGAAGCCACTTCGTGGGCGTTCTTCTCGTGCGCCCTCATCCGCAGCCCGAGGGTCCGGATCCCGCGCAGGACGAGGTAGCAGTCGAGGGGACCCGGGATCGCTCCGGCCGCGTTCTGCAGCCACTTGAGCTTCTCGTAGTTGGCCTTCTCCTTGAACACCAGCGCCCCGCCGACGACGTCGGAGTGACCCCCGAGGTACTTCGTGGTCGAGTGGAGGACCACGTCCGCCCCGAGCTCGAACGGGCGCTGGAAGTAGGGGGTCGCGAAGGTGTTGTCGACCACCGTCATGGCCCCCGCCTCGTGCGCGGCCTCGGCGACGGGGTCGATGTCGACCAGCCGGAGCAGGGGGTTCGTCGGTGACTCTAGGTACACCATGGTGAACCCGCCCTTGCGGATACGCGCGACGACCTGGGCCGGGTCGGTCATGTCCAGGTACTCGGTCTCGAGCCCCCAGGCCTTCCGGGAATGCTCGAAGAGGCGGTAGGTCCCTCCGTAGAGGTCGTCGCAGGCCAGGACCTTCGCCCCCTTGGGCAGCGACCAGAGGAGCGTCGTGAGCGCGCCCAGTCCGGAGGAGAAGGCGAGGGCACCTTCCCCGCCCTCGAGGGCGGCGAGGGCCTTCTCGAGGACCTCCCGCGTCGGATGCTTCGTCCGGGCGTAATCGTAACCGTCCTTCGGCTCCCCGGGGGCCCTCTGGGCGTACGTGCTGGTGAGGTACACCGGAACGTTGACGGCCCCGGTCTGCGGGTCGGGCTCCTGGCCTCCGTGGATCGCGAGCGTGTCAAAGCGCATGTCGGTCTCCTCTCTCCGAAAGGAAGCTCAGCAGGTCGTGCCGCGTGAGAAGGCCCTGGAACCCCGGGGTCCCTTCGGCCTTGACAAGCACGGCGCGGACCTCTTTCAGCCGTTTGACCATCTCGCCGAGAGGCTCCTCCCGGCCCACGACGGGCCAGGGGGCGCCCATGACCGCGGTGACCGTCCGGTCGAGAAGGCTCTGGTCGGCGAGCACGGCCCGGAGGACCTCGTCCTCGACGGTGCTCCCGACGTTCTCCTTCCCGGCGACGACCGGCACCTGCGAGACGTCGTGCTTGTGAAAGACCTGGAGGAGGCTTCGGACCGTCGTGGTGGGGTCGACCGCGACGAGCGCCGGCTGGAACCCCTTCGCGTCCAGGAGGGCCCCTGCGGTCGCGGCCTCGTCCAGGAAGCGGTTCTCCCGCATCCACTCGTCGGAGAAGAACTTCGAGAGGTACCGGTCCCCGGAGTCGGGGAAGATGACCACGATGTTGGCCCCCGGCTTCGGAGGCGAGGCCGCGGCCCACCGCAGCACTCCGGCCACCGCCGAGCCGCTCGAGCCCCCGGCGAAGATCCCCTCCTCGCGGGCCAGCCGACGGGCCATGAGGAAGGACTCCTTGTCACCCACCGTCACGAACTCGTCGATGACCGAGAAGTCCACCGTCTTGGGGATCATGTCTTCGCCGATCCCCTCCACCATGTAGGGCGAGGCCCGCACGAGCTCTTTCGTCCGGGCGTAGTGGGCGAGGATGGAGCCCTGCGGGTCCACGGCGACGATGCGCGTCGAGGGCTTCTTCTCCTTGAAGAAGCGGCCGATGCCGCTCACCGTCCCTCCGGTCCCGACGGTCGCGAACACCGCGTCCACGTTCCCGTCCAGCGCCTCGAGGATCTCGGGGCCCGTGGTCCGGTAGTGCGCCTCGGGGTTGTTGGGGTTCTCGTACTGGTTGGGGTAGTACGAGTTCGGGATCTCCTTGGAGAGACGGCTCGCGACAGAGTAGTGGCTCATCGGGTGCTCGGCGGGGACCTGGCTGGGAGTGAGCACCACCCGGGCCCCGTAGGCCCGCAGGAGCCGGATCTTCTCCGCGCTCATCTTGTCCGGTACGACGAAGACCGCCTTGTACCCCTTCACCGCGGCGCAGAGCGCGAGCCCGACGCCGGTGTTCCCGCTCGTGGCCTCGATGATCGTCCCACCAGGCTTCAGGAGACCGCTCCGCTCGGCGGCGTCGACCATGGAAGGCCCGATCCGGTCCTTCACCGATCCGCCGGGGTTGAGGTACTCGAGCTTCGCGTAGATCGTGAACGGCAGCCCCTTCCCCACCCGGGAGAGGGAGACGAGGGGAGTGTGGCCCATGAGGGCCAGGACGTTGGGCGCGACGTTCATGCGGTCCCCCATGGCTGACCGCCCCAGGAGAAGACCCCCTTGAACGTTTCCCGGACCCCTCCGGGGCCTGCCAAACCGGCCTCCGGGGATTTATCCCCCCTTCCTCTCCGCGACCTCCATGGGACCCGGAACTCCTGGACCGCCGAGCGGGGGAACGGCCCGGGTCCGCGCTGGCCTTCGACCCAGGAGGCCCACGACCCGGGGGGGATGGGCCGCCTTGGGGGTCCTCCTGTTCCTGCTCCTTTCGGGGATCGCGGCGGGCAGCGGAACGGGGGGATCTCCGCTCGCCGTCCCCCCGGCGCTGCCGGTGAACTTCGGAGGGGCCTTCCTCGCCTTTGACGCCCCCGCCCTCGGTCCGGGCTCCTCCGGGACGCTCACCGTCTCGGTCACCGACCCCTCCACCGTGGCGGGCTGGAACCTTTCGATCTCCGGAGGGGAGCTGGAGCTTCAGATCTACCGCTACGCGTACCAGGGGACGGCCCAGAACCTCTCCTCCGGCGATGCGTGGGCGGCCACCTTCGGGGGGTCCGGGTCCTTCGAGAACCTGACGCTCCCCCCGCTGGGCGTCGGGGCTTCCACGAGCTTCTCGGTCCCGGTGAGCGTTCCGTCTTCCGCGTCGTCGGGGACCTATTTCGTCCGCGACTCGGTGAGCCTCTCCGCCGGCGGACAGGCGTTCGTGCTGCGCTCCCGGGGGTACTTCTCGGACGCCCTGTGGAACTCGGCCACGCTGCAGAACTGCGGCCCCAACGACAACTGCACCCCGACGCTCAACCTGACGATGCTCGGGGTCTCGGGCGTCAGCCCCGAGACCGGCATCTCGGTCGTGAACACGTGGGTCCCGTGGGTCCTGGGAGGGGTCCTCGCCGCCTCGATCGCGCTGGCGGCGGCCGCCGGCTACGTCGCGTTCCGACCCCGGCGAGCGACGGGGGCCTCGAGGTCGGGCACGAGCTCCTCCCGTCGTCGCAGCCAGGCCGACAAGGCCTTGGGGAAGAGACGGAGCAAGGACGGGGATTGAGCGAGCAGCTTCCGGGCCGCGATGGTCGGGAAGTCGATGTCGCCGAAGGCCACGAGGCTCCCCAGCATCTCCCTCTCGCTGAGGACCTCGAGCAGACGCTCCATCTCCGGGTCCGAGAGGCGTAGGAAGATCCGCCGCAGGTAGAGGGCACGGTCGAGCTCCTCCCCGAGCTCCCCTTTCCAGGCCCGGTCGTACTCCTGCAGCGAGGCGGCCCCGAGGTCGCCCTTCTCCAGGGCCCCGTGGGCGACCTCGGCGGCGATCTCCGCGCACCGCATGCCGGTGAAGATCCCACCACCGGAGAGGGGCTTCACCTGCGCGGCGGCGTCGCCCACGAGCATCACCCGGTCCCCGGAGGTACGAGGGACCAACCCGATGGGGATGCCGGCCACGACCATCTCCACCGGAGGCGGGACCGGCCGGTGGTACTGGCGCTCGATCTGGCGGCAGAGGGCTCCGTAGTACTCGAGGGCGGTCTTCCCCGTGCCGGGACGGACCCCGACCCCCACCCGGGCGCGACCCGAGCCGTCCGGGACCCACCACCCGAAGAGCCCCGGGGAGAGCGTGTTGCCGAGGTAGATCTCCACCTGCTCGGGGTCGCCCCCGGGGAAGGGCATCTCAGCCTCGAAGGCGGGGAGGATCTCGATCGGTCGGCGAAGGCGGAAGGCGCGGGCGACCTGGCTCGCGACCCCGTCCGCGCCCACCACCAGCTTCGCCCGGACCTGCACGTCCTCGCCGAGAGCGGTGTGGAGGTGGGCCACGACGCGCTCCTCCGACCCCTCCCCTCCGACCTCGGCCCCCACGAACTTGGTCCCGGTCTCGATCGTGGCCCCCGCGCGGGCCGCGCGCTCGGCGAGGAGGAAGTCCAGCTTCGAGCGCGAGAGCACGTAGGCGCGCGTGCCGGGCGCCTTGAAGGAAAGGGGACGGAGCGAGGGGCTCCACACCGTGGCGCCTCGGACCTCGTGCAGGACCATCTTCTGGGTCCCCGCCATGTCCAGGACCCGCTGGGAGACGAGCCCGGCGCACTGGACCGGGTGACCGATCTGCCCGTGCTCCTCGGCCAGGAGGACGGAGTGGCCCCGGCGCGCCAGATGGTAGGCGACGTTGCTCCCGGCCGGCCCGCCGCCGACGACCAGGACGTCGGTCTCGATGGCGGACACGGTCCGGCGGGACGGGTCCGTCGCTATTTGAGGGGTCGACGGTCGCGCGCCTCGGAGGGCGGGGCCCCCGGAGGGCCAGGGTAGGGCGACCGTATCCTTGGGAGAACTTGAACCTCGGTCAAGACTTATCCGAGGTGACCCGTAGAGCGCTACGTGGCCAAGCGACGCCCGGTGCGACCTTCGAACGCATCCGAGGTTGAGGAAGAGGAGGTCCAGGAGACCCCCGAGGAACGCCGGGTGCGCCGCCAGCGGGAGCGTCGCGCACGGGAGAAGCGCGGGCCCAAGTCGGTGGGGATGTTCTCCGCTTGGCCCCGCTGGAAGACCGCCGCCGTCCTCGGAGGCTCCGCGGTCGCCGTGGCCGCGGCCATCGGCGTCGTGCTCCTCCTGGTCTCCCCCCCGTGCCTGGCCATCTCCGCGCCTCCGGCATCCTCGGGGGTCCCGGACGAGAGCGCCCCCTCCTGGTGCGTCAACAGCACGGTGTCGATGGACCAGCGGTTAGCGGTCAGCCTGACGATCACCGTGGGCGGGGCCGGCGTGGCCATCCCCGGCGGTATCGGGGAGATCAATCAACACAAATGGGGATGGACCTGCAACATGCCGGTCTTCACCGACAACGCGACCGGCCCCGGGGGCAGCGGGTCCGGAGGGGTCATCCAGATCGTCTCCCCCTGGGACTTCACCTACACCCTCGGGGACTTCTTCAACATGTGGAAGGAGTCCTACAGCACCGTCTCGATCAACGGGGTCGCCGAGCCCGTCTCCTACACCGGTACCCAGCTGTTCAACTATTCCTCCACCTCCAACCAGGTCGTGCGCCTGTGGGTCGACGGGCAGCAGAGCAACGCGGGGCCCGGGCTCGTCCTGAACTACCTCTCCAGCAACTACGCGACCTCGACGACGGTCCCGCAGTGCTTCCTGCAGAAGTACGGGAGCGGCCACTCGATCACCCTCACCTGGGGATGGAAGGGGGCCGGCCTCGTCATCGGCGGTCCCACGCTCTTCGTCGCGCCGGAGTCCACGACGGCGCTCTTCCCGACGCCGGTCGGTGCGCTCTCCGGCCCCGTCCACGGCTCGACCCTCACCGGGGTCCTCGCGCTCGCTTCCGGTGGCGCCGCGCTCCTCGCGATCGCCGCGCTCCCGCCTTCCGGGAGCGGGGGTCCACCGGACCAAGGTCCGGGGCGCGGGCCCGGCGCTAACCTTCGCTGACGTGCTCCGTGGTCCGGACGCGCCAGCGGGCCTCGACCTGGTCCGTGCGCTGTCGGGGGAGCACCTCGGACCTCGCGATGTCGACCCGGCCCCCCGAGCGGTCGGACAGCAGCCCCGTCCAAGCGATCATCGCGCCGTTGTCCACGCACAGCGAGGGAGGAGGGGAGAAGACGCGGACGCCCCGGGCGCGCGCCATCTCCTCGACCATCCGGCGCAGGCGTTGGTTGCAGGCGACCCCGCCCCCCAGGACCAGTTCCTTCGAGCCGAGGTGGGCGAGCGCGCGCTCGGCCACCTCGCAGAGCATGGCGTAGGCGTGGGACTCCACGCTCAGCGACAGGTCCTCCTTCCCGACCCCCTTCGTCTGCAGGGCCTTGGCGGCCGTGAGGAGACCGGAGAAGCTCACGTCCATCCCGTGGACCGAGTACGGCAGATCGTGGACGGTCTTGCCCTCCCGGGCCCACTTCTCGATCCACGGACCTCCCGGGAAGGTGGATCCCATCCCGAGGGCCAGCTTGTCGAGGAAGTTCCCCACCCCGATGTCGAGCGTCTCCCCGAGCACCCGGTAGCGGCCGTGGGCGTAGGCGACGACCTGGGTGTTGCCTCCCGAGGCGTAGAGCAGCACCGGGTCCTCGAACCCGCTGAGCGCCCGCGCGATCTCCAGGTGGGCCACGCAGTGGTTGACCGGGACGAGCGGCCGTCCCCACGTGAGCGCGAGCATCCGCGCGACGGTGGCCCCCGCGCGCAGACAGGGACCGAGGCCGGGCCCCTGCGAGAACGCGATGGCCCCGATGCTCTCCGGGTCGACCCCCGACTGGGAGAGCACGCGTTCGACGAGCTCCGGGAAGAGCTCCGCGTGGTGGTTCGCCGCCTCCCGGGGGTGGATGCCCCCCTGGACCGGCTTGTACATGTCGGTCGCGGCGGCGACCACCTGCGTCCCCTCGTCGACGATCCCGACGGAGGCCGTGTGGGCCGTCGACTCGATGCCCAGGACCCGCATGGGTCTGCCAGTCCCGGTCCGAACTTAAGAAGGTGGGGAGGGGCCCATCCCGGTGAGGACCGCCGGCAGGGGCCGCTCGTCACCTGGGGGATCCGGCCAGGACTCGCGCCAGCAGAGCCGCGAGAGGAGGCGCGGCAGGGCCGCCGGGAGTCCCAGGCTCCCTCCGAGCTCGAGGACGTCCTCCTTCGTGAGCTCGCCGACGGCGGCGAGCAGCAGGACGTAGAGCAGGAGCCCGGCGAGGACCGTCACCGCGAGCACGGGGGGGCTCGCCACCGGGATCGCGAGCTCGGGGTGGCCGAAGAGGGCCCCGAAATCCCCGACGGCCGTCCGGGAGAAGATCAGGAAGGTCGCGGCCGCCGCCAGTACGATGGTGATGTACGGGCGGGGGGAGGGGTGCACGCGCACATACTTGTGGAGGTACCAGGCGTTCGCCAGGAATCCCGCGGACATCGAGAGGAAGACGGCGAGGGCCGCGCCCGTGATCCCCAGCGCCCGCAGCGGGCTCGTGGGCCAGAGGAACCCGACCAGCGAAGCGGTGAGCACGACCAACTGGATCGTCGAGAGGTAGAGCTCCCGCTTCTGCTGGCCCACGGCGTCCAGGACGGAGCCCGTGATGCGGAAGAGCGCCTGAGGGAGCACCGACGCCGCCAGGATGGCGAGCGCGTACTCCGCGTCGTAGGGCCCCGTGCTGACGACCGCGGAGTAGAGGTCGTTCAGCAGGATGCGTCGGAAGACGATGCAGGCCAGGATGGCCGGCGCCAGGATCAGCACTGTCCATCGCAACGACTTCCGCGTACGGCGGCGCAGCTCCCGATGCTCTCCGCGGACGAAGAGCGAGGCCATGTCGGGGAAGAGGGGCACGGTGATCGCGTTCGGGAGGAACATCAGGAGGAGCAGGAAGGCGTTGGCGCTGGCGAAGGCCTGGACGTACCCCTGATCGGTGGGATAGGCCGCCGCGACGAAGAAGGGGGGAAGGGAGGAGACCGCGTAGGAGAGGAACATCGCCCCGATGAGCGGGGCGGCGAAGACCAGCATCGTGCGGATCTCCGAGCCGGACCCCCGGAAGCTCATCCCGCGATAGAGGCCCAGGGGGGATACGCGGGAGTGGACGAAGAGCAGGAAGAAGGGCACGATCGCGGCGACGATGTAGGCGAGCGCGATGTCCGTGACGATCCCCGCCCCGACCAGCTGGACGGTGGGATGGATCGCGAGAAGGTTCAGGGTCGACCCCGCAAGGGACGGGGCGTCGGTCCACAGAAACGCCACGACGATGAGGCCGCCCGCGCGAAGGATGTTCTCGATGACGAACGGCCAGACCCCTTCGGCCGCTTTACCCCGCGCCGAAGCGAGGGCGCTGTAGACGAAGGACGGGGTCTGGATGAGGGGCAGGACCAGGAAGAGGTCGAGCGGGAGCATCCCTGCGGCGAGCGTGAACCCGAGGGCCGGGGCCAGGACCGGTGTGAGGATCGCGAACCCGAGGGCGACCGCCCCCAGCGAGAGGAACCGGAAGAGCAGGTAGGCGCTGGTGAGGTTCGCGGCCTTTCCCCCGCGGGCGACGAAGAACACGTAGGCGGTCCCGACGCGGAGGTCGCCCAGCGTGTAGACCATCGACGAGATCAGGATGTAGAGCGTGGCGATCCCGAGGTAGCCCAGGCCCACCGTGTCCGCGGAGCCGTGGGCGACCCGGACGAACAGTTCGTGGGTGGCGATCCACCCCAGGAACTGTCCCCCGACCGCGTTCAGGAAGACGATGAGGGTGTTGAAGGCGAACTTGGAAGTGAGCGGCGCCGGCGTGCCGGAGGGACCTCCCGCGGGAGGGGCGGGCCCCGCGACCGCTCCCGGTGCGACCTTCTCCGGGGACGCTGGACCCGAGCTCACGCGTCCGACCCCGTGCTTCCCTCGGCCGGCCCCGGTCTATAAACTGATGTTCGACATGCGGCGAGCCTCCGGAAGGAGAAACTCGGGGGCCGGTGGGTCGGCGCCACCCGGGTTCAGTCCGGGACGGTCTCGATCCGGAAGAAGATGTTCGATCCCTTCAGCGCGGCCTGGATCCGGTCGGCGAACCAGAGGGAGTCCTTCACCGTCGCGTTCTTGTCCCACTCGTAGACGAAGTCGTACTCTCCCGTGATGGGCTCGAACCCCAGGTCCTCCAGGGTCTCCGCCACCTTCGAAAAGTTGGACCCTTCCGAGTTCAGCTGAAGCAGGACGTACGTCTTCATCGCGCGGCCCTTCGAGAGAGGGACGGGTATTTCAGGGTCCCGCCCGACCGGAGGTCCTGGGGGCGGGCTTGGCCCGCGGCCCCCCCCGTCGTCCCTTCGCTCCGGTCCCCGCCGGTCCCCCCTCCCCCGGCTCCTCCTCGTCCTCCTCCTCCACCGCCGGCGAGGGGTCCTTCGCGTGCGCCGAAGGACGGACCGCGACCCCGCGCCGGAACCGTCCCATCTCCGGCCCCGAGAGCAGGGTCCGGCCGACCGCAAGGAGCTCGCCCTCCTCGCTGGTCACGAGCACCGGCTCGTCGGGGGCGATCGACGGGTCCGCGCGCAAGACGTGTCGCGAGAACAGGCTCCGCCCCTCCCGTACGAACGGCACGGCGTCGGCGTGCGCCACGACCCGCGCCCGGGGCGGGGGCAGGACAGCCGCAAGCGCGCGCCCACCCGCGAACGTCGGGCGTGGGAGGCCGTCGTTCGCAATGACAAAGAGGACCTCCTCCCCCCGAAGCACCTGACGAAGCCGGCCGGTCGCGCGGGAGTGACGGGCGCGTAGCGGCTCACGGGCGAGGGCCGTCGCGGCCTCCTCCCCCCACGCCCAGGACAGGATGGCGTGGATGTGCCGTTGCACCCACAGCCGTGACGTGGTCTCAGGGTCGGAGGCCGGAGGCGCCCCGGGGGCGGGGCTCGCGCCCACGGTAGGGCCCGGAGAGGGCGCCTCGGTGGGAGCCCCTCCGCCTTCCTTCGCTCCGCCCTCGTCGGTGCGGAGGGCGGGCCGGGTCCAGGCCACGCGGGCCTCGAACTCCTGGGGCCCGACGAACGGGCCGACGGGGTAGATCTCCGTCAGCTCCAACGGGACCGGGCCCAGCGGGGTGGCCACGTCCCACATCCCGTCGCCCTCCGTGGGCCCCGGTGCGAGGGCAGGGGCGTTGCGGAGCGAGGAGGGGGAGAGCGGCCGCCGCTCGGTCACGCCGACCACACCGCTCGCGGTCCTTTCCGCCCTCCAGGTTTGGAGGCGGTCCCGGAACCGGGCGACGGAGGGGCGCTCGAGGCTCTCGGGCATCACGACCCGGAAGCTTCGCCGGCTCGGCGGCTCGCTTGGGAGGAACACCTCCGGATGTCGGCGGGCCTCGTTCAGCGCGGCGGCGAGGGCGGGGTGGCCGGTGCTCCTGCGCTCGGCGAGCTCCCAGATCTCTCCCTCACGGATCGCCTGGCGGACACGGGCGATCTCGAGCGAGCACTGCAGGAGGTTGTGCCGGGCCACGTGGGCCTCGCGCTCGGCGGTGGGCAGGTCCTTGAGCTGGGTGATCGGCGTACGGGCGCAGAGTGCGCACCCGCACACCTCCTCCTGGAGGTCCTCCAGCACGACCGAGCCTTCGGGGAAGAGGAGCGTCCCTCGTTTCGCGAACTTGTGGTAGGAAGAGGAGTCGAAGAGGTCCCCGCCGAAGAGCGCCCCGAGGGCGAAGACCATCGGATGTCCCATCCCGAAGAGGTGCACCGGCCGCTCGGGGGCGAGGTGCGGGCGGGTGAAGCTGAGCACCCGGGCGAGGTCGGCGAACCGGTAGGTCTCCATGAGCGGAACGATGCCCCCGACGGCGAGGACGTCGCCGAGCTGGGAGGCGGCCTGCGCGGAACGTGCCCTCAGGTCCGGGAAGAGTCCCCCCTGCACCGGGACCGCGAGGAGCGCGCTGCCTCTCTGCTCGCGAGCGCGGCCGGACCGCTCGATCGTGGTCTCGACCCCCGACCTCGCCAGCTCCCAGCCGGCCTCCGGCTCGACGAACTCGTCGAGGACCGTGGCGATGTCGCTCCCGATCGCGCCCTGGAAGGCCAGGATCTCCTCGGGGGTCACCTCGACCTCCCCGTAGGCGTGCTGCTGGAACGCCCCTGAGTCGGTCATCACCGCTCCGGTGAACCCCAGGTAGCGGTGGAGCCCCTCCTGCTTCGCGCGTTCGGCGAGGGCCGGCTGGCGACGCAGGATGTAGCTCGAGGTGATGAGCGCCCCGAAGCCGAAGGTCTCTCGAAGCTCCTTCGGCGGGACGGTCTGGCGGGAAGGGTCGGGGTGGACCACGGGCAGGAGGGCCGGGGTCTCGACGGTCCCGTGCGGCGTCTCCAGACGGCCACGACGCGCGAGGCCATCCCTGTCGACCAGCTCGAACACGGCAGGCTCCCGAGCCGCCTACGGATTAACTCTTCCCCCGACCGCGGCCAGGTCCCGCCGGACCCCTCGGAGGAGCGCGTCGAGCATCTCGGCGGAGAGAAGCTTGGTCTGGACGTTCCGAGGGCTCGGGTGGTAGCTCGCCCAGAGCACGGGCGCGCCCGCGGGAAGCTCGACCCGTAGCCCGTGCCGGAACTTCTCCTTGGGCAAAGGGGCCCCGTAGGCGGAGGGAGAAGCGCGCCGCACCTGGTCCCACGCCCCGGCCCCGAGAGCAAGGACCACGCGGGCCCCCCTCAGCAACTGGAGCTCCTCCACCAGGTACGGGCGGCACCGCAGGAACTCCCCAGGAGAGGGTTTGTTGTCGGGCGGGACGCATCGTACGGCGGCGGTCATGAAGGCGTCCTTCAGTTCGAGGCCGTCGTCGCGCGAGACGGAGGAGGGCTGGTTCGCAAAGCCGTTCCGATGGAGGGCGGAGACCAGGAACTCCGCCGAGCGGTCGCCGGTGAAGACCCGTCCGGTCCGGTTCGCCCCCTGAGCCGCGGGAGCGAGCCCGACCAGGATGAGACGCGCCGAGGGATCCCCGAACCCGCCGACCGGGCGGGCCCAGTAGTGCCCGCCCCGTCTTCTCTCCCCGTCCCGCGCGGACGCTTCGCGCCAGCGGACCAACCGGGGGCACGTGCGGCAGCGCTCGATCCTGCGGCGCAGGGCGTCGATCTCCACGCTCGCCCCGCCGATCCGGCCCCGCGTCCCGACCGTCACGGGCGAGGCCCATCCCTCGGAGGTGGGGCGAAGGCCGCGCCCTAACCGCTCGACATGAGCGGACGGGTGCACTGCTTGCAGTGCGTCAGCCACGGGTCGTTGTTCGCCCCGCAGCTCGGGCACCGGACGGGACCCCGCTGGCCCCCGGCTCCGCTCTGGTAGTAGTTCATGCTCCCTCCCCGCTCCTGGGGGTTGTAGTACGCCGGGTTCTGGCCCGGGGCCTGGTAGGCCGCGCTGGCGCCCGGAGACCCTTGGCTGTACTGAGCGGGGGCCTGCGCCTGGGGCTGGGCCTGGGGCTGGGCCTGCCCGCCACCGGGTCCGCCTGGCCGCAACGGACGTCCGCAGTACGCGCAGAAGTATCCGTCGGCGAGGGTTCCCCATTGACAGCTCGGGCAGCGCACGAAGCGGGCTTGGGCGGCCATGTGGGGCGGAGAAGCACCTGCCTTCTCTTAAAGCAGCGTCGGGGACCATTCCCGGCGGGAGGGACGCCGGGGGGAGGTCCCGCGGGCCCGCGGGGCTTCAGGGATGCCGGGGGGACCGGGTCACTGATAGGGGCCGTTCACGTTGCCCCGCCAGACGAGGGGGGTCCGGCAGAACTGGCACTGGGTCTCGCCCACCTGCAGGAGCTTCTTGCAGCGGTAGCAGGGCACGATCGCCGGCTCCTCCTGGCGCGGAGCGGCGGCGCGGGGCGCGTCCTTCGGGATCGCCGGGCGCAGCGTCTTGCGGTACTGCTCTGCGGAGGCGAGAAGCTGATCGATCGACCAGTGCGCCTGCGTCGCGCCCTGCTCGAAGGGGGCGAGCTGGCCGCCGCTGGAAGTGATGCCCATGAGGACGGCCTTGAGCTGAATGACCTTCGCCATCGGGTTGTTCGGCTGCCCTTCGTACACCCGCACGATGCGGGCCACGGCCTCCGCCTGCTGCTGCCGAACCTTGGCCGCCGCCATGTTGTCCAACGCCGTCTGGTCGATCCCCTTCGCCATCAGGGGTTCCTACGACAGACCGAACATGACCCTTGCGCCCGAGGCCCTTCCTCTCGCACGACCGCGGCGGGAAAGGGCTATGAGGTCCCGTCCGAGAAGGAAGACGTGGCCAGCGTCTCCCGCCCCTCCCTGGCCCCCGTCGACTTCTCCGCGCTGCGGACCCTTCCCATGGCCTCGAGCTTCCGCGGGCCGCTCGCGGCCGGATGCGAGCAGTGCCTCGAGGGAAAGAAGATGGTCCTCTTCGTCACCGGCCGCTGCCGGTTCCGGTGCTTCTACTGCCCGGTCTCCGAGCGGAGGAACCAGCTCGACGTGACCTACGCGAACGAGCGCCTGGTCCAGAGCGACGAGGACGTTCTCGAGGAGGCCCGGGCGATCGGCGCTGCCGGGACGGGGATCACGGGAGGGGACCCGCTCGGGGTCATCGACCGGACCGTCCACTACGTTGAGCTCCTGAAGCGCAACCTGGGGCCCGACCACCACATCCACCTCTACACCCACGAGCCGAACGCGGAGAAGCTCCGACGGCTCGCCTCCGCCGGGCTCGACGAGTTCCGGTTGCACATCCCCGCCTACCTCTGGGGTGACCTCCGCGGGGCCGGCATGGCCTACCGGAAGGTCCTGGAGGAGGCTCCCAAGTGGGGCATCCGCCGGGGCGTGGAGGTCCCGGTGGTCCCGGAGAAGCGGAAGGAGCTCCACGCGCTCCTCGCCGCGCTCGGGGAGATCGGGGTGGACTTCGTCAACCTGAACGAGCTCGAGTTCTCGCCCACCAACGAGACGAAGATGTGGGAGCGGGGGTACCGGCAGTCCCCCAAGGGAGGCTGGGGCGTCGTCGGGAGCCGGACCCTGGCCCAGGATGTCGTCCGCACCTTCTCCGGGAAGCTCCCGGTGCACTTCTGTTCCTCCGGCTTCAAGGACGGCGTGCAGCTGCGTCGTCGTCTCCAACGGCGGGCGGAGCGCACCGCGCGCCCGTTCCACCGGGTCACCCCGGACGGCACCGTCGTGAAGGGGATCATCGAGGTGCGCTCCCCCGACCAGACCCTGGAGGAGGTGGGCCGCCGCCTCCGGAAGTGGAAGGGGATGGCGCCGGACCGCTACTTCGTGGACGAGGCCCGGCGACGCGTGGAGGTGGACCCTGCGCTCCTGCGCCGGCTGGCCCGTACCTTGCCCTTCCCCTGCTTCGAGGTGGAGGAGTACCCGACCGCGGACGCGCTGGAGGTCGAACGGACCCCGCTCAACCCGGCGGCCTTCCCCTTCCCCTTGCCCTCGCGGAGGCCGACCGGGGGCTGATACCCCTCGTCGCACGCGTGCGCTCCGAAGGTGATGAAGCGCATGTCGCCGCGCTGATGCTTGATGGAACAGGGGCCCCACCCGCGGTCCTCCTCGCCGTACCACAGCGGGCAATCGCGGCAGTGCAGGGGCGGCAAGCGCACGTCGGGGTCGGCGACCTCCACGCGGGAGGGGACCGTTCGGGCCGACCGACCGTGATGCCCCGCCGAGGCGTCCGCGGTGGCCGCCGTCTCGGGATGGGCCTCGGAAGGCGTACCTTCGAAGGGCTCCGAGGGCTCGCCGGGACGGTCCACCGTCATCGTGCACCCCCATCCTTCGCTCGCTCCCGGACCCGGTCCTCTCCCAGGAGCTCGTAGGCCCGGGCGCAGTTGCCCATCAGGTCGGCCACGGTCACGGGTCCGACCCCTCCGGGGACCGGCGTGATCGCTCCCGCCCAGCCCTCGAGGTCGCGCGCGTCGGCGTCGCCCTCCATCCGGACCCCGGTCGGTCGGGAGGGGTCGGGGGTGGTCGAGAGGCCCACGTCCACCACGAACGCGCCCTGGGCGATGTTCGAGCGGCGCAGGAGCCCGGGGCGTCCCACGCAGGAGATCACGATCTCGCCGGTGCGGAGGATCGAGTCCAGGTCCTTCGACCGCGAGTGCGCGACGGTGACCGTCGCATCTCCCTCGGGTCCGCGCAGGAGAAGCAGCAGGGCGGTGGGGATCCCGACGGTCTCCGACCGCCCGACGACCACGACCCTGCGTCCCTCCGGGCGGACCTGGTAGTGGAGGAGCAGGTCGCGGGAGGCCTGCGCGACGGCAGGGACCTGGACCGGACGGTGGGCGGCGAGGCGGCCCAGGTTCTCGCTCCCCACGCCGTCGACGTCCATCGCCGCGGGAAGGAGGGAGACCGCCCGCAGGAAGTCGAGGGAGCCGGGGAGGGGATGCTGCAGGATCACGCCCGAGACCGACGGGTCCGACGCGAGGGCGCGGATCTTCGCCTCGAGGTCATGCTGGGTGACGTCCTCCGGCAGCAACGTGGCGGAGAACTCGATCCCCGCGCGCTCGGCCATCTTGCCTTGCTGGCGCTGGTAGACGTTGAAGGGCCCGCCCTCGCCCACGGCGACGCTCGCCAGGAGCGGGGGGCCCCGGGCGTGCTTCTTGATCGATTCGACCCGACTGCGCGTGCGCGCGTACAGCTGGTCCGCGAGGGACCTGCCCTCCCAACGAAGTGTCCCGGAGGTTCCGATGGAGGAAGATCTGTCGGGAGCGGGGGTCGCGGGCGGTCCGCTCATGCCGTTCCACCTTGGTCCGGGGCCGTCAAGGCCACGTCCAGCTCCCGGCCTGCGGCCGAGACCAGCGTGGGGGGATATGATGACTCGGTGCCAGCGGGTGTGGTCGCGGGCAGCAAGGGTTTATGGTGTGTGGCCGTGCTATTTGAACCGGGAATCGACGGCTTGAGGACGACCAGGCGACCATTCTGCCGTCAGAGGTAGGGGGAGAATGTCCGCACCCACGCGTGGCCCAGACCCGGCGCTCACCCCGGGCGACGTGGATTCCTGGGTCCGCACCCAGCCCTTCACCACCACGCAGGACGTGGAGGTCCCTCCGCGGCTGCTCGACCAGGTGATCGGCCAGGACGACGCGGTGGAGGTGGCCAAGAAGGCCGCGACGCAGAAGCGTCACATGATCCTGATCGGGGAGCCCGGGACCGGGAAGAGCATGCTCGCCCGGGCGATGGTCGACTTCATGCCCAAGGAGCCGCTCCAAGACATCCTCGCCTACCCCAACGCCGAGGACCCGAACGAGCCGAAGGTCCGTGTCGTCCCGGCGAGCAAGGGGAAGGAGATCGTTGCGGCCCAGAAGCTCGCCGCGGCGCAGAAGAAGGAGAACCGCGCCCTGGCCTTCCTGGCGCTCGGGGTCCTGCTCATCGCCCTGGACGTCTACGTCTTCCTCATCGACAAGAGCGTGACGGACCTGATCCTGATCGGCCTCTTCTCGCTCTTCATCTTCATGATGCTCCTCCTGTTCGTCCGCGTCGCCAGCGCGAAGCCGGACAGCTCGGAGATCGTCGCGAAGCTG
Source organism: Thermoplasmata archaeon (assembly GCA_021802125.1). Classification (GTDB taxonomy): domain Archaea; phylum Thermoplasmatota; class Thermoplasmata; order Lutacidiplasmatales; family UBA184; genus JAKAAX01. The sequence continues at coordinate 27,773 of JAKAAX010000008.1, forward strand.
CTCATCGGGCATGGCTCGGACGAGAAGCCCCCCTTCATCGACGCCACCGGTGCCCACGCGGGCGCGCTGCTGGGCGACGTGAAGCACGACCCCTACCAGTCGGGCGGGCTCGAAACGCCTCCGCACGAACGGGTCGAGGTCGGGGCCATCCACAAGGCGCACGGTGGAGTGCTCTTCATCGACGAGATCCATCTGCTGAAGCCGGAGAGCCAGCACGCGCTCCTGACCGCGCTCCAGGAGCGCAAGTTCCCGATCGTCGGGCAGTCCGAGCGCTCCGCAGGGGCCATGGTGAAGACCGAGCCGGTGCCCTGCGACTTCATCCTGGTCGCGGCGGGGAACCTGGACTCGGTCCAGGAGATGCACCCCGCCCTCCGCAGCCGCATCCGCGGCTACGGGTACGAGGTGTTCGTCAAGTCGACGATGCCCGACACCGTGGCGAACCGGCAGAAGCTGGTCCGCTTCGTCGCTCAGGAGGTCGTGAAGGACAAGAAGATCCCACACTTCCACCGCGGCGCGGTCGCGGAGATCCTCCGCGAGGCGCAGCGCCGCTCGGGCCGGGCGGGCCAGCTGACCCTCCGGCTGAGGGAGCTGGGCGGGCTCATCCGCGTCGCCGGGGACATCGCCAACTCGGAGGGCGCGAAGGTCGTCGAGTCCGAGCACGTCCTGCGTGCGAAGAAGGCCTCGCGCTCGCTCGAGCAGCAGATCGCCGAGCGGATGATCCAGCGCCGGCAGGACTACCGGATGTTCAGCACCGAAGGGAGCGCGGTGGGGGTCGTCAACGGCCTCGCCGCCCTGGTCGGCCAGGAGGGCATGACGGAGTTCTCCGGCATCGTCCTTCCCATCGTGGCCGAGGTCACCCCTGCCCAGACCACCGGCGGGGGGGCTGTGGTCGCGACGGGAAAGCTCGGGGAGATCGCCAAGGAGGCCGTCCAGAACGTCTCCGCGCTGATCAAGAAGTACACGGGGGAGGACATCTCCCGCTACGACATCCACATCCAGTTCGTCGGGACCCACGAGGGGGTGGAGGGCGACAGCGCCTCCGTCTCCATCGCCACGGCCGTCATCAGCGCGCTCGAGGGGGTCCCCGTGGACCAGCGCCTGGGCATGACCGGCTCGCTCTCCATCCGCGGCACGGTCCTCCCCGTGGGAGGGGTGACCGCGAAGGTCGAGGCCGCCTCCGACGCGGGCATCCAGCGCGTCCTCATCCCCGAGGACAACATGGGCGACCTGATGCTCGAGCCCCGGTTCAAGGAGAAGGTCGAGGTCATCCCCGTCCGCACGCTCCGGGACGTGCTCAAGTACGCGCTCGTCGGCATGGAGGAGAAGAAGGCCTCGCTCCTGGAGCGCCTCGCGGACCGCATGGTGCGCGTGAGGGGCGACCTGCCGCCCGTCGTCTCGCCGAGCCCCCCGTCGTTGGCCTCTCCGAAGCCGAACTAGGGGTGCGGGGGGACCCGACGCTCGATGCCCCGAGCCGCCGGTCGCCGTCCATCCTTGCCCACCCACCTCACCGCTCCCCACTTCACGGAGCAGGAGGCCGAGGACGAAGAGGAGATGCCGCGGCAAGGTCGCCCTTGCTACGTGTTCAATCCGATCCTCAAGCGCAACTTGGACGACACCGCCTGCGAGCATTGCCGCTTCTACCTGACCTCCCGCTGCCCGCATCTCGAAGAGTTCATGGAAGACCTCGAGGAAATGAGCCCCGAAGGGTGAACCTCGCGCCGCGACGGGCCCGGTCCGCACGCCTCATCCCTGCCGGGGGCTAGCGCCCTCCGTGCTCCCCGCAACGCTCCGACGCTTCCTGCTCAAGGACACAGACCCCAGCGTGCGCCATCAGACGCTTCGCGACCTTCTTGACCGCCCCGTTTCCGACCCCGCGAGGGAGTCCGCTCGCCGACAGATCGGGCGCGACGGGTGGGCGGCCCGCATCCTCGGGCTGCAACAACGGGAGGGGCACTGGGAGACGTTCCGGGGGCGCGGGGGAGAACTCTACGACCCGAAGTACATCGCGACGAACTGGAGGCTCATCGTCCTCGCCGACCTGGGCATGACCCGCCACGACCCCCGCATCCGTCGTGCCTCCGAGCTCCTGACGGCCGCGTGGTCCCGCCGCGGGTACGGCGCGCTCGGGGGTCAGGGGAGCGAGGTGTGCATCACCGGGAACTTTGCGCGGACGATGACCCGGTTCGGCTACCTCGAGGAGAAGCACGTCCAGCGGTCCTTCGAGTGGCTCGTCAAGGCCCAGAAGTCGGACGGGGGCTGGCACTGCTTCCCGTCCAAGACGGGGACCCTGGATGGGTGGGAGGCGATGGCCGCCTTCGCGGCCGTCCCACCGCCGAAGCGGCCCGCGGCGATGCAGCGGGCGATCGAACGCGGGGCCGAGTTCTACCTCGAGCGGCGTCTCCTGCGGGAGTCCGACGGAAGCCGCTACGCCCCCTGGGAGCGCATCCATTACCCGAACCACTACTACTACGACTTCCTGCTCGGGCTCGATTTCCTGACGGGCCTCGGCTTCGGGGAGGACCGCCGGCTCCGTCCCGCGCTCGACCTCCTCGAACGCAAGCGGAGGCAGGACGGGACGTGGGCGCTGGAGCGACACCACCCGGATCTCGAACCCGACGATCCCTACCATCCCCGCACGCCGCTCTACCCCTTCGTGTTGGAGCACGTCGGCCTCCCGAGCCGATGGGCCACGCTCGTCGCCCTCCGGGTCCTGCGGCGCGCGGGGCGGCTCTAGTCGCCGTCGCCCAAGGTCTCATACGAGGAGGGCGTACCCCCGGGAAGGAGGCCGGCGACCGTGAGGGGGCTCTACGTGGGGCGGTTCCAGCCCTTCCACAACGGCCATCTTGAGCTCATCCAGCACATCGACCGCACGTTCCACCCGGACGAGCTCCTGGTCGGGATCGGGAGCGCGCAGACCTCCCACACGCTGCGGGACCCTTTCACCGCCGGGGAGCGGTTCGAGATGATCACCCGGGCGCTCGCGGCCGAGCGCTTCGAAGGGTACTGGCCCATCCCGATCCCGGACCTTGACCGTCACGCGGTCTGGGTGGCCCACGTGAGGTCGCTCCTCCCCCGCTTCGAGCAGGTCTACTCCAACGACCCGCTCACGGTCCATCTCTTCCAGACCGCCGGCTACGAGGTCCCCCGGCTCCCGTTCTTCAACCGCGGACAGTACGAGGGGACGGAGGTGCGCCGGAGGATGGCGCAGGGCGAGCCCTGGGAGGCGCTCGTCCCCGTGGCCGTCCGCGTCTTCCTGGAAGAGATTAATGGGGTCGAGCGGGTGCGCTGGCTCGCGGGCTCACCGGAAGCGGCGAGGCTCGCCCGAGGAGATCATGCCCCAGCAGGAGCCCCGCTCCGACCTGCCCCGTCCATCGACGAACCCCAAAAAGGGAAGTGAGGGCCCGAAGTCGGTCGAGGGGCCCGACTGGTCCTTCGACACCGTCGCGGTCCACGGGGCGCACCAGCCGGACCTGAACGCGGGTTCGGTCATCCCACCCATCTACCAGACCTCCACGTACCACTACCCCGAGCCCTTCTCGGAAGCGCGCGAGCATGGGAAGGTGCACCTCTACACCCGCCTCGACAATCCGAACCACACGCAGGCGAGCGAAGTGATCCGCCGTCTGGAGGGTGCGGAGGCCGGACGGGTCTACGCCTCGGGGATGGCGGCGCTCTCCGCCCCCCTCCTGGGCCTCCTCCGGCAGGGGGACGAGGTCGTCGCGCTGGAGGACCTCTACGGCAACTCCGTTACGCTGCTGAGGGACGAGTTCCCCCGTTTCGGGCTGTCGGTCCGTTGGGTCCCCTCCGAAAGCTCCTCCGAGGTCGCGAGCTTCCTGACCCCGCGCACCCGCCTCCTCCTGCTCGAGAGCCCCACGAACCCCACGCTCCGCGTCCACGACATCGCGCTCTGGGCCAAGGCGGCCCACGGGGCGGGGGCGCTGCTCCTCGTGGACAACACCTTCGCGAGCCCGGTGAACCAGAACCCGCTCGCGCACGGGGCGGACCTCGTGATGCACTCGGCGACGAAGTCCCTGGGCGGTCACTCCGACATCATCGCGGGCGCGCTCGTCGGGAGCGAGGCCATCCTCCAGAAGCTGGACGCCTTCTCCCACGCCGCGGGGGCGACGCTCGACCCGATGGCCGCGTTCCTGCTCGTGAGAGGGATCAAGACGCTCCCGCTCCGGGTCCGGCGCCAGAACGAGAACGGCAAGGCCGTGGTGGAGGCGCTCCGGTCGCACCCGAAGATCGAGCGGATCCACTATCCAGGTAGCGCGAGCCCGGAGGAGGAGAGGATCGCCGCCCGCCAGATGCGAGGGCGGACCGGAATGGTCTCGATCGTGGTGCGCGGAGGCCGCGAGGGGGCCCGGCGCTTCATGGGAGGGCTTCGGATCGTGCACGCTGCGAGCAGCCTCGGCGGCGTGGAGAGCCTGGCCAGCATGCCGGTGGAGACCTCCCACCGCAAGCTCTCGGCGGAGGAGCTCGCACGGCGAGGGATCGCGGAAGGGATGGTCCGCCTCTCGTTCGGCATCGAGGACGCGCAGGACCTGGTCCGGGACCTGGAGAGGGCCCTCGAACAGGTCTAGTCGAGTCCTCCGCGCGCCCCCCCTCGGGGAGCGCGCAGGAGGCTCGGAGGGATCAGCGCCCCGGTAGTTCGCGGGCCCAGAACGCGCTCTCGGTACCGCTCACGGTCTCGAACCCGAGCGAGCTGTAGAGCCGGAACGCGGACGCGTTCTCCCGGATCACGTTGAGCTCGAGCTCACGCTCTCCCATCGGCCCCAACGACCCCAGGGTGGCCACGAGCAACGCACGGCCCAGCCCCCGCCCCTGCGCCGCAGGCTTCACGAAGAGGCCGATGAGCAGCGGACAACGGGAGGGGGGATGCGTGACGAGGCTCGCTCCCAGAAGTTCGCCTCCGTCGTCCCGCCCCACGAAGGACGCCTCACGGACCCACGGGCCCCAGACCTCCCGGACGAGGCCTTCGAGGAGCTCCTCTCCGTCCCCCTGAAGGTCGCCGCTTTCCACCCACAGGCGGTCGTTGCTCTTCTCGAAGGACTCCATGTAGAGCGAGAGGAGCGCGTCGCGATCCGCTCCCGAGGTGCCCTCGATCCGACAGGGGAGCGGGGAGCGCGGAATGCCCGAGGGAGGTGAGGGAGGTGGAGGAGGTGAAGGAGGCGGTGGGAGCGGAAGGACCGGACGGCGCATCGCCACCCGGAGGTAGCGGCGGAACCCGCGGGGAGAGAGCAGGTCGGCGAGGCTGGACGGGGAGATCCCCGGCACGGCCTCGGGAAGCGCCGCGATGGGGGCTTTCGGGCCCGGCGGGGCCTCTTCGAGGAGAGCTAGGAACCGGGCGAGAGCCCCGGGGTTCCGGTACCCGAGGCTCAGATAGAGGTGGGAGACCCTGCGCCCGACCTCAGGAGAGATGCGCCAGACCGCGAGCGCGACCCCGTCGTCCTTGGGCCCGATCCAGACCGCCCCGTCACAGCGCCCTCCTCGGACGGCCTCGCGCAACCCCGGAAGAACGGCCGAAAGTCCGGGGCGCGCGGAGGCTTCCGCCGTCTCCTCGTACTCCTCCAGAAGTCGCAGGCCCTCCTCGCGGGCCTCTCGGAGTGCGACGATCTCCATCAAGGGCTGCTCGACCGCAGGCGGGAGCGCCGTGCGTGAGATATATACGGGGCGGTCGTGGCGGGCGCGGTGCGTCCACGCCACCGTAGCTCAGTTGGCGGAGCGGCTGATTCGTAATCAGCAGGTCGGGGGTTCAAATCCCTCCGGTGGCTTCCTCGCCCTCGTCTGGCCAGGGCCCCCTCCCGGTCCGTCCCGCCCTGCACACGAGCGGAACTCGCTCCAGGAAATGCGGGATAGACCTCCCTCGGAAAAGGCCGGGGGCGGAGCGCTCCCCCCGCCAAAGTTCCCTGGCGCTCTACCCACGAAGGGCACGATGCCAAGCTCGCCCGGGTCCCCCGCGCGCGGCCATCCTCCCGCGGGAGGTCATCTTCAGTCGTGGAGCGAGAAGGCCAGAGGAAGGAGCAGGAGGAGCGAGCCTCCGGTCAGGAGGAAGGTGGTGGAGATCCCGAGCAAGGGTATTGCGAGACCCGCGGCCAGCGGCCCCACGGTGTAGCCGAGGTCCTTGAAGGTCGCGATCGCGCCGGTCATCGCGACCTTGTCCTCCTGCATCACGTCGGACATCCTCGAGTAGAGCGCGATGAAGATCCAGGTGTAGCTGATGGTGAAGGCCGTGACCACCACCAGAACGTAGGCGAGGGAGGCCGAGCGCGGCAGGAGGAGCGCGGTCCCGGCGGTGAGCAAGATCGCGACCGATAGCGTCCGACGGATCCCGAACCGGTCGATCAAGGCCCCGAGCGGGACCTCGAGCGCCACGGCGGGCAAGAGACCCACGGTCAGTACCAGACCGATCTCCTCGTAGCTGAGCGACTCCGCGTGAAGCAGGATCGCGAGGAACGCGTAGTAGACGTTGATGAAGGCGTAGAAGCAGACCACCAACAGGATCGTCTTGACGAAGCGGCGGTCGCGCATGTGCCGCGTGAGCGCCTGCACCTGGCTCGACCAGGCGGTCTTCTGGCGAGGCGGGGACTCGTTCAGGAAGATCGAGGCGATGAGGAACGCCCCCAAGGATGTGACGCTGAGGAGATAGAACGGGAGGAAGAACGAGGCGATGGCAAGGAATCCGCCGAGGAGCGGCGCCGCGGCCGAGGCAAGGTCGTTCAGGTCGGAGAAGAACCCGGTCTCCTTCCCCTTCACCTGTTTGTCGGCGTAGCTCAGGACGTAGGCCCAGGAGGTCAGCCAAAGGAAGGAGGAAGCGACGCCCCGCCCGAGGCTCAGCAGCAGCAGCTCCGGGAAGGTGTGCGCGAGCGGGTACAGCAGGGCGAGGCCCGCGTAAACGAGGAGGGCGACCTGCAGGACGCGCTTCATGTTGAGGCGGTCCTCGAGCATGCCGAAAGGGAGGTTCAGAAAGATCCCGGCCATCGTCGACATCGAGAAGATGAGGCCGGTGAGCGTCGCGCTGCCGGTCACCTGTTCGACGTAGATCGAAAAGATGGGCGAGGTCAGCCCCCACCCGAAGGTGTAGACGAAGAAGGTCGTGGAGAGCGGAAGCAGGACTCGTCGGAAGTTCCGAAGGTGACGGAGATCGCTGAACTCCTTGAACACCGGTGGGCCCTCAGTTCCGCAACAAGTCCCTCCCTAAAGCGCTCGCAGGTCTGGGGACCACTCGCGCCATGCGCCCGGACCAATGGCCCGGGCCTCCCGAGCGTCGTCCCCGAAGGCGTTGGGGTCGGAAGTGGAGACGAGACGAAGCGTTCCCGCCGACCTCGATCCGCGACGGTTTGACCGGCCGCCCTGGGGCGAGCGGGGGCTCCCCGGTGACAGCCAGGTTCCCGAGTGCCGCTTCCTCCTCCAGGGCGGACCGCCCCGCCGCCGGCCCCCGCTCCGTACGCTCAGGGCGCTTGGGAGGGTCGAAGTGCCTCACGCCCCACGTAGGCACCCCTGTCGGGACCGTGCAGAGGCCGGTACCTTCTCCAGAGGTGGAAGAGGAGAAGGACCACCAGGAGGTCGTAACCGACCACCGGGAGCATCCCGATCCCCGTCGGCAACTGCCCGAAGAACCCTTGAGGGAGAAGCACGGCGACAAGGCCCGCGCAGAGCGCGACGAGCGCGAGCTCGTTCTCCGACCTGCCGATGTGCCGGACGACCCACAGGAGGGCGAGCGACCCCAATACCAGGAAGAAGAGCACGACCAGCTCGGGAGCGGCCCCTTGAGAGGCGAGCGCGTCGCTGCCGAACGTGAGCAGAACGAAGAGGCCGATCGCGAGTAGGAAGAACGTCCGCGGCCGGGCCGTCGGGCGCGGGTCCCTCGGCCGCAGAAGGTCGGAGCGCGCGAGGTAGGAAGCGCCCACAAGAGCGCCCATGGCGGCTGCGCAACCGGCCCATAGGATGGGTCCGGCGTAGAAGCTCCGGACGTACCCCACGAAGACGAGCGTCCCGAGCCCGTCCACCACGAGGCCGAGCAGGGCCCAGCGGATCTGGCGCGGGGTGAGGAGCGACTTGCCTCGGGTCTCGGGGAGTGTCAGGTCCAGGATCAGCAGGGGCAACGCCACACTGAAGAGCGGATGGATGATCAGCACGAGGTCCACCGCCCAGACCCAGTTGACCCCCAACCAGTGCCCGTAGGTGGCGACGATCCCGAGCGTTCCTGCGTCGTGGGGATTGAAGAGCGTCGCCGCCCCGATGCCCTCGTTCAAGATCCCGTAGGCCGCACCGAGGATGAGGACCGTGGCCCACCCCTTGCGCCATCGGACCCTCGCCTCGCGGATGAGGAGCACGGCGAGGCCGTAGGAGCCCAGGTTCTGGGCCAGGAACGCGAAGAACAAGGGGGGGTTCATGACCAGCCAGCTGATCTGGGTCGAGCCGGTGAGGTACTCCACCATCGGAGCGAGAAGGCCCAGGAAGAGGGCCGGGTGGGCTCGGAAGAACGCCCGCCCAGCGTCGAAGGCGCGCCTCGGGCCGTTTGCCCACAGCGCAGGGGGGGTGTGGACCGCCATTCCGGACCTCCGGTCTCCGAGGAGAGGTTTCCGAGGAAGACCTACTTGAATCCCTCAGGACGATTCGGAGGGGGAATCTCTCGCTGGTGCCGGTCAGCTTGCCGGTTCCGGCGGACCGCGCACGGCCGAGGGGGTACGTCCCATTCCCGCACGGGCCTGGGCGGGCGGGACCCCTGGGCTCCCCGGAAGGACAGGCCCCCGCGTTCCTCCGCCACATCCTCGGCGGGAAAGGTCAGGCCGGGATCTTCCCCGCGTCCTTCGACCTCGCGGGAGCGCCGACCTCCCCCTTCGGGGGGGAGGGACGGGAGGAGAGCTCGCGCACGCGCTTGACGATCCTGTCGACCTCGGACCCAGGGTCCCTGTACCATCTCTGGGACCAGACACGCTCGAGGGTCCATCCCGCCTTCTCCAGGAACTGCTGCCGAACGACGTCCCGTTCGACCGCCGTCCTCCCCGAGGCGTACATCGGTCCGTCGGTCTCGATCCCCAGCACGTAGCGTGTCGCGTCCCGTGGGTCCACGATCCCCAGACCGACCTTGTAGCGGCCCCGTCCCACGAAAAGGTCGGATTCGAGGCCGCGTTGACGGAGCGCGTCCTGGAGGCGGACCTCCAGCGCCGGCCCGAGCACGTTCTTCAGCGGGAGCTCCTCCTTCTGCTCGGCGAGACCACCGTACTTCGCGAAGACCGCTCGGAGCCGCTCCGGGTCGCCCTGCGACACGGCCTCGGCGTAGTTCAGGAACCCTTCCAGGATCTTGGGCCCCAGGTTCTTCGACCCGGAAGTGTCCAGTTGGGACGGGGAGAAGGACGCCACGACGACCATCCCTTCCCGCGCCCTCGTGACCGCGACGTTCAGCCGCTTCTCCCCGCCCTGTTCGTTCAACGGCCCGAACCGCACCGCCACCCGGCCGTTGGGCAGGGGGGCGTAGCCGATGGAGAAGATCACCACGTCCCGCTCGTCGCCCTGGACCTGCTCGATGTTCTTGACGAACAGGCGCTGGTCGAGCTCCTCGGCGGTCTCGACCTCGGAGAGGCTCGCGTTGAAGCGAGGATCGACCGACCGACGCTCTTCGATCCGGTCCTCGATGAGGCGTCGTTGGGGATGGTTGAACGAGACGATCCCGACCGAAGGGAGCTTCCCGTCCGCGCCCCGTTTCGACAGCACCTCCTCGAGCACGTCGACGACCTTCTCCGCCTCGACGAGGTTGGAGTTCTTCTCCCACTTCCCCTCGACCTGGAGGTACCGGATGGGAGGGGTCGACAGCTTCCGGGTCGAGTTGGGGCTGACGTGGAGCATCCAGTCGTAGAACACGTGGTTCGAAAAGTCGATGAGCTCCTGCCACCGCGAACGGTAGTGCCAGCTCAGCTGGGTCTTCGGGAAGACCCCCAGGGCGAGGTCGAGCAGGGACTGCGCCCGTAGCGATTCCGCCGCGTCGTCCCCCTCGGCCAGCTCCTCGTCGTCCTCGTCCCCGTCACCGAGCTGGAAGAGGTCGAACGGCGGGAGCTGCTGCTCGTCCCCGCCGATGAGGCAGCGCCTCCCCCGGAGGACGGCGGGCACCGCACGCTCGACCGCGAGCTGGCTCGCTTCGTCGAACACCACGAGATCGAAGAGCCCCGGGACGAGCGGGAAGACGTCCGAGGCGGCCTCCGGGGAGACCAACCAGCAGGGGGCGACGTCCAGGAGGTCCTTCCCGAAGGAGCGGACCAGCTCTCTCAGGGGCTTGGTCCTCGACCTCTTGGTCAGCTCGCGCAGGAGCGTGTCCCGGGAGGAGGGAGGGTTCTTCTTTCCTTTCGGAGGCGCCACGATGGGCTTCGGGCGGAGCCGCTCGTCGCCTTGGTAGCGGATCAGCTGGGCGGTGAGCTCGCTCCGCTGCTGGAGCAGCGAAGCAAGGCGCTCCCGGGTGGCCAGGTAGGAGGCGAAGACGTCCGTCGACTGGAAGGCCGTACCCCTCTCGTAGAGGCGGGTCCATCCGGTAAGCGCCGCCCTCCGCAGGCGCTCCTCGATGGGAAGCTCCGTTCCCCAGGGGAGGGCCTTCGTCTGCCGGAACAGCTCGCGGAGAGGGGGCGTGAGGCGGAGAAGGGCGTCGTCATACGCCACCACCGCGGGCCACTCGGGGAGCGCGCCCTTGAGACGAGCGAGCCTTCCGACGAGCGACGCCCGGTCCCGTTGGGAGAGGTCGCTCAGGGAGAGCGCCTCGGCCGGGGTCAGCCACACCGACAGGGCCCGGGTCGCGGAAGCGAGGTCGGCTCCCGCGCGCAGGCCCTGCTCGAGAACCTCCATGTCGGGGGCCGTGCCGGACCGACCGACTCGGGAGCGCAGGTCGAGCACGCCGCGACGGGTCCTCCACCAGGATGGGGAGAAGAGCCTCGACCATCGCTGGCTCCAGTAGCGGTAGTTCACCAGGAGCGCGAGCGCCCCTCGCTGGGCGGCCATGTCCCCGACCTGAAAGAGCGGGCTGGCGCCAGCCTTCGCTCCGACCGCGTCCAGCGCCGCCCCGCATTCCGCAGGTTCCGTCGCGGCCGTGCGCTGGAAGGGGCGCCACCCGGCGAACGGGGTGCCCGGCGCGTCGAACCGGGCGAACCCCGATTCGAGCTGCGGGAGCCATGGCGTCGCGCTGTCGAGGTCGGACAGCAGGAGCGATCTCACGAGGTCCGGGGTCGCCGGACCCACCGGGAACCCCAGGTCTCCGGCGGTGTAGAGCGTGTGCAGGCTCAGTCCGCCGTAGCGCTCCTCCCGAAGCGTGGCCTCCCAGGACTCAAGGTCCCGGAGGGCCCCGTCGATGGCCGCCTCCACCCGCGCGAGCTCGGGGCCCGGGTCCCGTCCCGGTGGACGGGTGGCGGCCTCGGTGATCCGCGCGCCCAGCTTCTGATAGAGCGCCTTCCGGTCCGCCACCGCGTCCTGGACCAGCGCCGCGAACCGATCGAGCCCGACACGCTGCAGCCGCTGCTGGACGACGTCGAGGGCTGCCCGCTTCTGGCAGACCACGAGGACGTGCTCTCCACCCGAGAGCGCGTCTCCGATGAGGTTCACGATGAGCTGGGACTTGCCCGTGCCCGGGGGGCCCTGCGTGACGAGGGCCGGGACGCGCTTCAGCGCCTCGATGGTCGCGTCCTGCGAGGTGTCGCTCGGCAGGACGCAGCGGACGGGCGCGGGGCCCGAGGACGGTCGTTCGGGGACCGTGAGGGGTTCGACCGTCGTGGGTTCGCCGGCCTCAGCTTGGAGGAGCGGGAGCACCGAGCCCAGACCTGTCGGCAGCTCTTCCCCGGCGAGGAGCGTGAGGTAGTCCTCGTGGATCGAGGTCGAGCCCTGCGGGAACCGGCCCAGGAGCAGGTGGGATCGGACCGAGAGAGGCTCGCGCGGACCTTCGGTGTAGGAGCTCCCGTGCACGGGCGGAAGCGGGTCGACGCGCGGGAGGACCTCTTCCGCCGGCACGTAATCGGCGATGAGCTTGACCTGCTGCAGGATCGGCCCGATGCGTTGACGGATGGCCGGCCCGGCGGGGACCCCGGGAGGGAGCGGGTGGTCGATGAGCTCCTGCAGCGCCGCATCGAGCGCGTCGAGGAGGTCGATGTCCGTCTTCTTTCGCAGGACCTCGAGCAGGGCGCGGTTCGGAACGGGGTCACGAGAGGACTCGAGGCTCACGAACCAGCCGGGCTGCGGGTCGTTGGCCCTCTTCTCCAGCGTCGCGGGGAACAGGAAGATGGGACCGCGGATGTGGTGGCCGTCCGGCAGATGCCCGGTCAGGAACGGGAAGCCCACGTACAGGTCATCGACCCCGGTCTCGTCCCGGACCAACCGAACCGTCCGTGCGACCTTGTAGAGGACCTTCCGGTGGACCAGCGAATCCGGCGAGAGGTCGCCCGAGGGCACGAGGCACTCTCGCCCACGGCCGGCCAGCGCCGCGTGCAGGATCCTTTCCGTGACGCCTGGATCCATCGTTTCCGAGAGGGCGAGGTCGTAGTTGCGTGGGGTGTTCGCCCGCTGGACCCTGACGGAAGGGTTCCGGAAGTCGGTGTGCAGGAGCCGGTCGCGCAGCACCTCGAGCTGATGGCGGAGGTCGGGCGGACCGGGAAGCGCCCCCGTGGCGGGGGGTCGAGCGGGCCGGTCGTCCATCCGCACCGGCCAGGATGCCGGAGAGATGAGTCTTGGGTGCGAAGCGGATGGGCCACGGTGAACCCCGCGACCCATCTGTGGCTCAACGGGGGCCGCAGGCGTTGCGCGGCTCCGGGGTCCTCAGAAGTGCGAGGCCACGCACGGGATGGCGGCCCCCTCGGTGGTGACCCGGGGCTGAGCCCGCCCGGAACCGGGGAACGCCCGGCGCGCGCTACCGGCGTGCGCGAACGGGGGCCCGTGCCCGCGCTCTGCGGGAGCTCCTCGGGGCGGGCCGGGCCGACCGGGGTCGGGAGACAGGTTTGAGGGGCTTCACCGCCCAGAGCAGCTGGCAGGCTCTTCCCTTGAAGAGCTCGAAGGCCTCCTCGGGCACGCCCGACAATTTCGCGAACTTCCTGAGGTCCGGGTGCTCGACCCGAACTTCGGTGAAACCTGCGCCTTTGGCCAACGCGGCCATCTCGCGGTCGTTGTACCAGTGGACCCGGCTTGCGATGGGCTCCGGCGCAGCCGGGGTGCCACGCATCGCTTTCGAGCCGTCGAACACCGCGAGTCGACCGCCGGGACGAAGCGTTCGGAAGATCTCCCGGAAGGTCTCGGGGGCGTTCGGGAGGAAACCCAGGACCCCCGTCATGACCGCGCAGGTGAACCGGGCGGCCTCGAAAGGGACCTGGTCCGCCTCGGAGCGGACGAGGGTGAGACGCTCCTCGGAGATCGCCTCCTGGTTCTGCTCCTCCGCCACGTGCAGGAGGTCGAGGCTGTGGTCGATCCCCGCTGCGCGGCAACCGCTCTGGAGCGCATCGTGGAGGAACGCGCCGCCGCCGCATCCCACCTCGAGGAGATCGTCCTCCTTCGTGAGCTTGAGACCCTCCAGAAGCGCGGCGAAGTTCGGTCGGTGGTAGATCGGATCGCGGTAGGCCTCCCGGCTAGCTCGGCCGCTAGGGCGGCGCGCTTGGCGGTCGGTCACCCAGTCCGCGAGGCGGTCGGGGGAGGTGGCTTGGAAGAGCGTAGAGGCGACCTCGCTGGCGAACCAGCCGACCAGTTCCTCTCCCTTCTCGGTCAGAAGGTCCTCTCCGAACCCCCGGTGCTCGATGGTGACCCGCGTTCCACCCCGCTCCGGGACGAGCTGCACCCGGACCGTCGTGGGGGACCTTCGCGCCCACTCGGGGGGATGCCACTCGAAGACGATCCCCTCTCCCGGGTCCCACTCAAGGATCTTCGCCACCTCCCTGGGAGCCCCTTTGGGGGAGGTCTCCAGGAGCCGCCCACCCTTCTTCGGCTCCAGCGTGAGCCTCACGCCTCCCAGCGCCCGCGAGAGCTCCTCCACCAGGGTGGAAAAGACCTCGGAGGGCGGCAGGGGAAAGAAGCTCGAGAGCGACAGGTCCATTTTCGGGGGATCCGTCATTCCGGGGAGCCGGAAGGGAGGCCCACTTAAGAGCTGAGGGCGGGCGGCACGGGGAGAACGTTCATGTGCAAGGCTCGGAGTGGTGGGTGCGAATGACGGCAACCACCCGCCTCGCGGTCCTGATCCTGATGGTCGGGTTCGTGGTCGAAGGGGTCGGAGAGCTCTTCGAGCTGGTCTCGAAGCAGTGGCTCCTTTCCCACGTTCCGAACGCGCTCCTGGACATCTACTACATCGGACCGGCGACCACGGTCATCGGCTTCCTCTTCGCCTTCGCGGGGCGCCACGAGTGGTCGGAGCTGCACCACCGCCACGTGCTCCACGGCCACAAGGTCCTGCTCGTTTCGATCGCGCTCCTGGGAGCCGCCGCCGGGACCATCGGCCTCTTCGCGTACGAGTACCCGTCCGCCGCGGTCCCGGTCCTCCTGCCCTGGATCCTGGGAGCGGTCGTCGCGGTGGGGTTCGGGGGGTCGTTCCTGAGCTACCTCTTGATCGGGTACCACATCACCTCGACGCGGGGGAAGATCTGCCTCGGGGGCTCCCTCGGCTGGGGAGCGTTCGTCTCGATCGTCGCGGGCTACTTCGTCGGGTCCCACTTCATGGACATCCTGACCGCCCTCCGCGCCCACTCGACCTCGGTCGCCACCACGGTGAGCGACCTCACCTTCGTGACCACCATCCTGTTCGTGAGCTACTTCCTCCTGGCGGTCGGGTTCCACGACGCGTACCGGATGCTGCTGAGGGGCGTCCTCCCCGAAGGGCACACGCCGGCGAAGAAGTACCGCGGTCCTTCGAAGCCGGCCCCGGCCGCTCCGCCGGTGCCCCCGTCCTCTTCGTGAGCTAGGTCGAGGCCCGGGCACACCTTGATACGGGCACGGAGCCCCGTGGGATAGGTCGATGACGGCGACACCCGAAGGCCATCAACGGACCGTCGAGCTCCGCGGGAGCCCGGTCCATCTGTGGGAGGGGGGAACGGGCCGGCCCCTGTTCTTCCTCCACGGGGCCGGCAGCATCGGTCAGGGCTGGGTGGGAACCTTCCCGCTGCTCGCCCGTCACCACCGGGTGTTCCTCCCGGACCTGCCGGGCTTCGGGCTTTCGGCCGACAACCCTAGGCTGAGGAGCTTTCGCGACCTCGGAGAGAGCCTGGCCGAACTTGTGGGGAGGGAGGGAGGAGGACCCGTCGACCTCATGGGAAACTCGATGGGAGGAGGACTGGCCACCGGCGTCGCGCTCGCACGGCCGGATCTCGTCCACAGCCTGGTGCTCGTCGCCCCGGGTGGGTTGCACGAACGGGAGGACATGAACGCGGAGGCTGCGAGGGTCGTCCCCGGAGAGGTGAACAAGTGGCTCTTCCACCGCCCGGAAAGGGGGGTGGCCTCCTTCCCGACCCTGACCCCCGCGCAGGTCCGCGAGCGCTGGAAGGCGACACGGGCCGCGCTCGCCCGCTGGGTCCAGCTGGGCTTCGAGCATCTGCCCTACGAGAGCCTCCGCGTGCCCACGCTGCTGGTCTGGGGGAAGGAGGACCGTATCCTCCCGAGCAGCTGGGCCGTCGAGCTCGCCGAGCGGATCCCAGGGGCCCGGGCCGTGGTCCTCGACGACTGCGGTCACGTCCCGCACCTCGAACTTCCAGAGCCGTTCACGAACGTCGTGGAGACCTTCTACTCCGGGTTGCCTCCGGCCGGGGGCCCGAGCGCGGAGTAGGACCGTGCGAAGCTAGGAGAGCCCATCCATGTCCAATGTGCCCCCTTCCGATCCGGCCCGCTTCCCGACCCGTCCCGACCCCCAGGCACCCCGCCGTCCCGCGGACACCGGGGCCGCCATCGATTGGGTCGAAGCGGAGCGGCCTCGGCTCCGTCTCCTTCGGCAACTCCCGGTCCCTGTCCACCTGGAGCAGGGGCTCCACCCTCCCGAGCATGTCTGCGCCGCCTGCTCCTCCGCCCGCGTCCTCCGCCGGGCGGCGGAGGAGGAAGGGGCCCAGCTCCTCTGGGTGGAGGTGGCGCACGTGGTCCCGGGCCAGGAGGGCATCGCGGCGCCCCCGCCCTGGCTGCGCATCCTGGCCCCCGGCAGCGAGACCGGGCCCGTGCGGTTCCTCGGGACCCCGCGGGGCGACCTCTTGGAGGGGCTCGTCCAGGTCGTCCAGGACGTGGCCGGCGGCACCGCTCCCTCCGACCTGAGCGCGGACTGGAAGGCCTTCGCCGAGAGGACCCATCGACGTCACCACTTCCGCATCTTCGCCTCGGCGAAGAACTCGGACGCGCCCTCGGTCGTGCGGGCGCTTGCCCGCTTCGTCCACCTGCGGCCCGAGCGGCTCGCGTTGGATGTCATCGACGTGGAGGCCTTCCCCGAGGAGGCGCGACGAAGAGGGGTCCGCCACCTCCCGACGGTCACCATCGACGACTTCGCCCACTTCTACGGACCCCCGCGGGAGGACGAGCTGCTGCACGCGATCGAGCACGTCATGCCCTCGGGGGACCTGCCGTACGCCGGACCGAAGGGCGAGAGCCCCTTCGGGGGCATGAGCTGACCTCGAGGGCGCTCGGACCTACGGCCCCGGGGCCGGGTCCGTCGGTTCGGAGGCGGGAGCCCGTCGTCGGCGAACCTTCCGGGAGAGCTCTTCACGGCTCCCGTCCGCGGGGGGTGAGGGCGCCGCCGCCTCGCTCGACGGCACGTTGCCCTCGGCGGAGAACCTCCGCACGTGGCGCATCATCGCCGACTCGCGCTTGCGTTCCGCCCGGTGGTAGCCCTCGTCGCGGGTCCCCTGGGTCATGAGGATGACCACCCGGCCCGCCGAGCTGCGACCGGTCCGTCCCTTCCTCTGGATCGTCCGGATCTCGCTGGGCAACGCCTCGAAGAAGACCACCAGGTCCACGTCCGGGATGTCGATCCCCTCCTCGGCGACGCTGCTCGCGACGAGCACCGGGAACTTTCCCGACCGGAAGTCCTCGAGGATCCGCCCCTGCTCCTTCTGGTCCATCCCCTTGTCCTCCTCCGACCGCGTGGCCTGTCCCACGAAGCGCTTCGCGCGGACCCCGTGGGAGCCCAGGTCCTCGACGATGCTGCGCACCGTGTCGCGGAACTGGGCGAAGACCAGCACCTTCGCCTCCGGCTTCGACGTGAGCGTCTCCTGGACCAGGCCCAGCAGCTCGGCCATCTTCGGATGGGAGCTGGACGTGGACCCTTGGAGCTGTTCGCGGCCCTTCTCCACGGCCTTCACGACGGCCGGGTGCGCGACGAACGCCCGGTCGGCCTTCCCCGGCTTCGGCTTGGTGGAGAGCCGTTCGATGTAGTCGAGCAGCGGCGCCACGCCCTGCGTCTCGAGCAGCTCTCCGGCGTGGTAGAAGTGCATGGCGAGCATCAGCTTGTAGAGGGCGCCGAACTTCCGGCCCATCGGTCCCGGCCGGGCCATGATCATCCCGCGCGTGGCCAGGAGGTCCTTCACCCCCGTGACCCGCAAGGGCTTGTTCCGGAGGAAGCCCATCCGCTGCAGGCTCACCATGGATTCGTGGGCGGCCGCCCGCAGCTCGTTCCGGACCTCCTCGACCTCCGGAGGAAGGCGCACCTTCACCTGCGTCGTTTCGACGTTCTGCACGTACGCCGCGACGTCCGGGTCCTCCCGGGTGCGCGCTTCCACGCGGGAGATGCCCAGGGCGCCCAGCACCTCGTCGATCTTTGCGCCCTTCCCTCCGGGAGAGGCGGTCAGGCCGAGGACCCGTCGCTCCTCCGGCCTCTGGCTACGGTAGATCGCCGCGATCTTCACGTAGGCGTACTGGCCGACGGAGCGATGGGCCTCATCGAAGATCAGCAGGGCGACGTCCTTCAGCGAATACCGACCCTCCGCGAGGTCGTTCACGACCAGCTGGGGGGTGGCGAAGATCGCGTCCGAGGGGTCCCAGGCCCCTTCCCGCTTCGGGGACTGGATGCTGCCGGTGAAGGTCGCCCGGGGGAGGGAACGGAACCAGTGGGCGAAGGAGCGCGCATGCTGCTCCACGAGCGGGCGGGTGGGTGCGAGAAAGAGGACCTTCCCCCGCCGGCAGCGCACCCGCTCGGCGGCCACGAGGGCCGCGATGACCGTCTTCCCGAGCCCGGTGGGCAGAACCACGAGGACGTCGGTCTCGAGGGCGGCCCGCGCGATGCTCAGCTGGAACGGGTAGGCCCGCACCCTCGAGGCGCGGAGCAGAGGGTGGACCACGAACCCGCCCTCCCCCTCCTCGAGGAGCATGCCTTCCGGCAGCGGGGGTTCGGCCGGAGCTGCGGGGGTCCGGGAGACGCTCGAGGCGGAAGCTGAAGGGTCCCCTTCCCCTCCCTCCGTGAGCCCGCCCGCGAGGAAGTCGTCCAGCGTGCGCTGGGTCTTCCGCGCCTCCGCCGGGGGGGGAGGTGGCGCGGTGGGCGCCTCCTGGCTCGAGGGATCCGAGGTCCCCTGTTCCATGGATGGACCGACCCCTCGGGCCCCCAGACGACCCCAAGCTAAGAGACCTCGCGGGGAGGATCAGGCCTGCGGGCCCTTGGCCCTGGGCGCGATCCTCTCCAGCCCGCCCATGTAGGGACGGAGGACCTCCGGGACCGTCACGGTCCCGTCCGCGTTCTGGTAGTTCTCCAGTACCACCGCCATCGCGCGTGAGGTCGCCACCGCGGTCGAGTTGAGCGTGTGCGGGACGGTCTTGCCCGGCTTGCCCCTCTTCCCCATCCGGATGCCCAGACGACGCGCCTGGTAGTCGGTGCAGTTCGAGCAGCTCACGACCTCGCGGTAGCCCTCTTGCTTCGCGAAGTACGCCTCGATGTCGTACTTCTTCGCGGCCACCGTGCCGATGTCCCCCGTGCAGACGTTCACGACACGGTAGGGGACCTTGAGCTGCCGGAAGATCTCCTCGGCGTTCGCCCGCAGCTCCTCGTGGTACTTCGGAGAGTCCTCCGGTCGGCAGAAGATGAACTGCTCGATCTTCTGGAACTGGTGGACGCGGAACACCCCCTTCTGGTCCACACCGTGGCCCCCGATCTCCCGGCGGAAGCAGGTGCTGAGCCCGGCGAGGCGGATCGGGAGGTCATCCTCCTCCAGGATCTCCCCCATGTAGAGGGCGGCGAGGGGGTGCTCGCTCGTCGCGATCAGGTAGAGGTCGTCCCCCTCGATCTTGTACATGACGTTCTCGAAGTCCGAGAGGTCGGTGACCCCCTCGTAGGGGGCTCGGCGGAGCATGAAGGGAGGCTCGACGAGCGTGAACCCCCGCTTCAGGAGCACGTCGAGGGCGAACCTCTGCAGGGCGAGGTCGAGCTCGGCCAGCGCCCCCTTGAGATAGTAGAACCCCGCGCCGCTCGCCCTTCGGGCCCGGTCGAAGTCGGCGATCCCGAGCTTCTCGGCGAGCTCCACGTGCGAGAGGGCCGGGAAGGCGTGGTGGACCGGCTCGCCCCAGGTGGCGACGGTGGCGTTGTCGTGGTCGTCCTTTCCGTACGGGACGCTCTCGTCCAGGAGGTTGGGGACGCGCATCAGGGTCCGGTCCCGCGTGGCCTCGAACTCCTTCTCGTGGGCCTCGAGCTCGGCGAGACGGGCCGGCAGCTTCTGGGCCTCGGCCTTGAGCTCCGCGGGATCCTCCGACCGCTTCCGGGCCTCCGCCATGGCCTGCGAGAGCTCGTTCCTTCGCCGGCGCAGCCGGTCGGCCTCCTGGTGGAGGCGCCGCCACTCTTCATCCGCGGTCTGGGCGGTCGCAAGGAGCTCCAGGAACTGGGGAGCCTGGCGGCGGGCGAGGTTCTCCTTCACCTTCGCGGGCTCCCGACGGACCAGGTCGAGGTCGATCACGGGCCGGGGCACCCGGGGCCTCCCCTTACGTCTTTCGTTCCGTCTCCCGCCACGAGGGAACCCCGCCAACGGGACCAGAGAACCCTTTAGTGGAGAACCTCTTGGCGCGGGCCCCGGAAGGTGGGAGAACCATGGACGAGCACGGATTGTTCATCGACGGCAAGTGGGAGACCCCGACGGGCGCGAAGCGTTTCACGACGCGGAACCCGGCCACCGGAGAGGAGCTGGGCAGCTTCGTTTCCGCGACGACGAAGGACGTGGAGCGCGCCGTGAGCTCGGCGGCCAAGGCGTTCAAGTCCTGGAGGGAGACCCCGGCCCCGAAGCGCGGGCAGATCCTGCTGCGGGTCGCTGAGGTCTACAAGCGCCGCAAGGACGAGCTCGGCGCGACGGTCACGAAGGAGATGGGGAAGATCCTTCCGGAGGGGAAGGGTGACGTCCAGGAAGCCATCGATTTCCTGGAGTACATGAGCGCCGAGGGACGACGCCTCCTTGGCGAGACGGTCCCCTCCGAACTGCGCAACAAGTACTGCATGACGCTGCGGCAGCCCAAGGGCGTCATCGCGGCCATCACCCCGTGGAACTTCCCCACCGCGATCCCGAACTGGAAGCTCGCGGCCGCCCTCATCTCCGGCAACACCGTCGTCTTCAAGCCCGCCTCGAACACCTCGCTCTGCGGCGTGAAGGTGGTCCAGGCCTACGAGGAGGGCGGACTGCCCCCCGGGGTCCTGAACCTCGTGACCGGCTCAGGCGGGGTCGTGGGCGACGCGCTCGTGACCGACCCGCGCGTGAAGGCGGTGAGCTTCACCGGCGGCACGGACACCGGCCGTCAGGTCTACCTGAAGGGCGCGGAGCACCTCAAGTACGTCCACCTCGAGCTCGGAGGGAAGAACCCGCAGATCGTGCTCAACGACGCGAACCTCGAGCTCGCGCTCGACGGGGTGCTCTTCGGGGCGTTCGGCTCCAGTGGGCAGCGCTGCACCGCCACGAGCCGGCTCATCCTCCAGGAGGGCATCTACGACAAGTTCCTCGGGATGCTGCTCGAACGGCTCAAGACGTTCAAGGTCGGGAACCCCCTGGACAAGGGCGTCGACATGGGGCCCGTCGCGAGCGCGGACCAGGAGAAGAAGGTCCTCGCCTACATCGAGGTCGGGAAGAAGGAGGGGGCCAAGCTCCGCACCGGCGGAGAGAAGCTCAAGGGAGGCGCCTACGACAAGGGCTACTACCTCGCCCCCACCGTCTTCGAGGCGAAGCACGGGATGAGGATCACCAAGGAGGAGATCTTCGGCCCCGTCCTCTCCGTGATGAAGGTCAAGGACTTCGAGGAGGCGGTCGAGGTCGCCAACGACGTGAACTACGGGCTCTCCTCCTCGATCTACACCAAGGACGTCAACCTGTCCTTCCAGGCGATGGAGCGGCTGGAGGCCGGGATCACGTACATCAACGCCCCCACCATCGGCGCCGAGGTCCAGCTCCCCTTCGGAGGGGTGAAGCAGACCGGCAACGGCGGACGCGAGGCGGGAACGACGGCCATCGAGGAGTTCACCGAGATCAAGACGGTCTTCGTCGACTTCTCGAACCGCCTGCAGAAGGCCCAGATCGACGGATGAGACCCCCATCGGCCCCCCCCCGGGCCCACCCGGGGGGGCTGGGGCCGTGCCCGGACCTCACGCGCTGTGCCCGCCCCACCTCGGGCCGACCGTCCCAGAGGTCAACCCCTGGGTCCGTCGCGCCGTCCTCCGTCACCATCAATGCGACAATAGGTGGCTGTGACCTGGCCGACCGCCGAGCGAGTGGAGCTCCACCTCCCCGTCAAGGTGTATGTGGAGGACCGAAGGACTTTCGTCCTGGTTCCTACCTGTCCTCTGTAGCCGACGCATGCCGCGGAGAGAGGCGAGAGGTCCCCCCCTTCAATCCACCGCTGCGACCCCAAGCTCGGCGCGGCGCACGTGTATCGATGCCCTGCGGTGCTGGTTCGTCCTTGCCCTGTTGGTCGGTGGAATCACGCTCAGCTCAACGGCAGGGCAGGTAGACATTGGAGCCCCGGCAGCGTGGGGATCCCACTCCGAATGGATCCCCCGCCCCTACATCGCCGAGAACGGGCGGAGCTCCCATCCCCCCGCTCGGGTCAACGCAACCCCGTCACCACTGACAACGGTATCGACCGGCTCGTCGCCCCCCCACATCAAGACGCGCCCCACCCACGAGCCTGGCGGAGTTTCCTACGCGGGTCCCACCCTCATGCGTAGCGCCTATAGCGTGGACACAGGAGTGGTGGACCCCGCGGTTCGTGTGGGTCATGCCAGTGGGTCGATCTCGACCCATGCGGTGCATATCCCCCCCGCGACAACCTACGATCTCCAGAGCGGAGCGGGCCTCGTGAGCGGCGGGCCATTGCCGTGGGGGACCCCGTGGTGGAGCAACCTGAGCTCATGGCCGAGCAGCAGTCAGAGTTGGAACCTTAGCAATACGTGCAACCCTGGCTGCGGTGTAACCTTTCAGGTGCCCAACGGCTCGTACCTTCTCACGGTACCGTGTGCTATCTCCGTGACCTACGCCGTGCGTTTGGCACTTCCGCAGTGTTTCGGCGGGAGGGAGTCCATCGGAGCGGATGTCTCCGGTTCAGGGAACCTCTACCTATGGGGATTCGCCGTTGAAGACTTCGTCTCTGTCACGTCCCGGCCACCCGAACTTCCCTTCGCCACATCCCCTCCCAGTGGGTGGGTCACCAACGATTCCAACATCACCCTCTACGTCCAGAGTCCTGCAGGCTGGCAGTTTGTGGGGTGGAACGGCACAGGAAATGGAAGCTACAGCGGATCGCTCCCCGAGGTTGTCCTGCACGTTGGTGCTCCGATCAACGAAACGGCGGTCTTCGAATCGGTCTACGAGGTCGCCTTCTCACAATCCGGCCTTCCGCTTGGAACGGCCTGGGGGGTCAATCTCAGCGGGTCCTACCTGAGGGCAGCATCGGGATTTGCGTGGACCAGTCTTCCGAACGGGACCTACCGCTATGGTGCTCCATCTCCTCTTACGACGGACTTCGGGACCCGATTCACCTCGTGGGATACCAACGGGACGGTCACCGTCGCAGGTTACAGTGTCACGGTGGGGATCAGCTACACAGAGGAGTTCAGGGTTAGTTTCACCGTTTCTCCACCGCGGGCCGGCAGCGTGAACTTTTCCGGTGGCTGGGTCGACGCCAACACGGCGGTCACCGCAACAGTGACCACTGAACCCTGGTGGACCTTCGGATACTGGAACGGCACCGGCCCAGCGAGTCGCGCCGGAAGGACCAACCCGCTCACGGTCCAGGTGGACTCTCCCCTCAACGAGACTGCGAACCTTCTACCGGTTTACCACGTGAGTTTCCTCGCGGACCCAGCGAACTGCGGACCGGTCCTCCTCAATGGGTCCGCAGTCCCGGATACCGGCACGGTCAATCTGACTGGAGGTCCGTACCACGTGACCGTCCCCTACTGCTGAGGGTACTCGTTCGTGGGCTGGCAGGTCGGTTCGGGGGGCTCCGTCGCATCCTCGGATGGAGCCAACGCATCTGTCCTCGTCACGGGTAACTGCTCGTTCACGGCCATCTACCGAGGCTGGGCTTCGAGCGTAGCGGGTGGCGTTGTGGCTTTGGACTTGTTCCTCGGGGCCATCGCCTGCGGAGAGGCCGGGGCACTCGTTGCACTATTCGCACGACGAAAAGGGGGCCCGCTGGCGAGCGGTGCAAGAACTTCGGGGTCCACCGCGGACCAGAAGGAGCACCGCTCTAACGACAACCGGAATGAGGCGAATGAGGAATAGACCGCTCGCAAGAGGACTCTTGTTCGGGAGCGGGCCAATTTGTCGCGGTCGTCGCATCCCAGCCCTCCCCATCACGGCGTCCCGATAGAGACCTGCGAGTTGATGTCACGAAGCTCATGCCGACCTCCTTACAGATTAGGCCGAGCGTTCACCCACTCGGTCACTACCTCGCGTCCCGCCGCGTTGGTTGAAATATCCCATTCTCCTGAAGGGCCCCCTCCGCACATCATGAACGATGAGCAGCTCGAGCGGGAGATCCAGACCATCCAGGAGATCCTCCGCGTCCGGCTGCGGCGCTACAATCGCGAGCTGAAGGACCTCGAGAAGGACATGCGGGAGCTTCGGGCCCTCCAGCGGGTGCGCCGGGCGGCGAAGGTCCCGGTTTCGGAAGAGACGCCCGCGGGTGAGGAAGTCACCCCGTGAGCGCTCCTCCCCGTGGTCACCGCGGGAAGCGTCGCTCGACACCTTCCCCCGGCCCCGTCCTGGCACTTCCCGCGGTGGGGATCGGTGCCCGTGCGCTACGCCAGCGGGTCCGGACCGCCGAGAGCGAGGACTGGGACTTCTCCGAAGGACGCATCTTCGGCAGCATGTGCACCCAACCCGCCCCCGCCGCGGTCGCGGCCGCCCGACGGTTCGTGACCTCCAATCTGGGGAACCCGGGGCTCGCCCCGGGCACCGCGCGGCTCGAGGAGGAGGTCGTCGCGGTGCTGCTCGACCTCTTCCACGGCCCGGCCTTCGGGGCGGGAGGATGGGTCCTCTCCGGCGGGACCGAGGCCAACATCACCGCCCTCTGGATGGCCCGCAACGCCTCTCGGAAGCGAGAGGTCGTGCTCCCGGAAAGCGCGCACTTCTCCTTCGTCAAGGCGATCGACCTGCTCGGGCTCGAGCCGCGGTGGGTCCCTCTGGATGACCAGGGGCGGGCCTCCCTCGAGGACGCCCGGAAGGCGATCGGGCCCCGCACCGCCGCCGTGGTCGCGATCGCGGGGTCGACGGAACTCGGAGCGGTGGACCCCATCCCCGCCTTGGCGGAGCTCGCCCGTGCCCACGGTGTGCCTCTCCACGTCGACGCCGCCTTCGGAGGGTTCGTGCTGCCCTGGGCCGGGCCCGCCGCCGCGTCGGTTCCCTTCGACCTCGCGGTCCCCGGGGTCACGAGCCTCGCGGTCGACCCGCACAAGATGGGGATGGCGCCGGTCCCGGCCGGGGTCCTCCTCGTTCGGCACCGGGAGATGGCCCGGTCCATCGCGGTCGCCTCCCCCTACCTCTCGAGCCCTCAGACGACCGGCCTCCTGGGCACTCGGGCCTCCTCCGCCGTCGCGGCGACCTACGCCGCCCTGATGGGGCTGGGCCACCGGGGATACGCCTCGAACGTCCGCCGCGTCCTGGACCTCACCGCCCAGCTCCTCGCCGGGGGACGGGCGCTGGGGCTGAGGCCCGCCGTGGAGCCCACCATGAACATCGTCGCGTTCCTCCACCGCAACCCGGTCGCCGTCCAGACGTGGATGCTCGAGCGCGGCTGGGACGTGAGCTCCGTGAGCGCGCCCTCCTCGCTCCGTTTCGTGGTGATGCCCCACGCCACGCGCGGCACCGTGGCGGCCCTGCTGCGGGACCTGGGCTCCGCGCTCCGGCGTTTTCCCCCGTAGACCGGGAAGCCTACCGACCGTCTACTCGGGGATCGGGGCGTAGCCTCGACCGGAGCCGGTGCCCCCGTCCGCCGGGGGCTTGCCGTCGAACCGCCAGAGGTCCGTCTGCCCGAAGGTCCGCTGACGGGAGAGCGGATGGAGCGTGGAGTCCTCCTCGAGCACGCGGAGCGTCTCGTGGGTGGGGACGGCGGAGGCGATGAGACGGGTTCGCCCGCGCCGCCCACCGGAGTGGATCTCCGTGTGGACCAGGCCCAGCGACTCGAACTCGGTCACGTAGTCGGCGACGGTCCGTGTCCCCAGAGGCTTGTGCCCGAGCTGGTGGCAGAGGGTCGCGTAGCCGTGGTAGACCTCTCCCATCGAGACCCCTTCTCCCCGGCGCTTCTCCGACAGGGAGATGACGACCCAGAGGAGGATCTTGTGCTGGAGCGTGAGCTTGCGGACGCAGTCCGCGATCACGTCCAGCTCCAGGCGGTTCTTCGCCTGGATGACGTGCTCGCTGCGGATGGTCTGGGCGTCCAGCTGGTCCGCGACCTCGGCGGACTTCCGGAGCAGGGCCAGGGCCCGGCGCGCGTCCCCATGGTCCTGCGCCGCGTAGAGGGCGCAGCGGTCGAGCGCCTCCGTGTCGAGCGCCCCCTCGACGAAGACCTCGGCCGCGCGCTCCTTCAGGATGTCGCGCAGCTGAGGCTGGGTGTAGGGGGCGAAGGAGACCTTCTCCTCGCTGAGCCGGCTCTTCACCCGGGCATCGAGCCGCTGGGCGAACTGCAGGTCGTTGGAGATCCCGATGATGCCCACCCGGGCCTCCTTCAGGTCCCGATTGATCTGGGCGAGGGTGTAGAGGATGTTCGTCCCGGCGTCGCTCCCGCCGTTCTTCCCGAGACAGTCGATCTCGTCCAGGACCAGAAGCAGGACACCTCCGCGGCGGTCGGAAAGGCGGCAGAGCGCCTGGTAGACACGGTCCTGCGACCAGCCGGTGGGGATCTGGTCCTCACCATCGAGACCGCGCTGGATCACCTGGTTGGCGAGGTTCTGGAGCACCGCGTACTCCCCGTTGATGTTCGCGCAGTTGAGGTTGAGGAAGGTCACCTGCGACTCGGGCGGGAGGCGCTTCGCGAACTCTTTCTGGACCTGGGTCAGGACCGCGCTCTTGCCCGTGCCCACCTTCCCGTAGATGAACAGGTGGGAGGGGAGGTTGCCCCGGATGGCCGGGGCCAGCACTCGGAGAACGTCGCGGATCTCCGTGTCGCGATGGAGGAGACGGGAGGGGATGTAGTCCTCCTGCAGCGGGCGGAGGCTGCCCTTGTAGAGATGGCTCTTGTGCTTCAGGACCTCGTCAAAGACGTCCCCGGGGGTGGCGGGGTTCCCCGCGGGAGCCCCGTTCCCCGACGGCGTGGGCGGAGCGTTGTCTAGCTGAAGGTCGCGCGGCTGGTCCATCGCACCGTGAAGAAGAGACCGGCCCCGGGCCCCTCTTCGCGTGACCGACCCCGCATGAGCAATTAAGCCATGCGGCCAACGCCGGCAGACCTACGCGCGCGCATGACTTCCGGCTCCTCAGAGTCACTCGGCAGCGAAGCTCCGGACCGGAGGGGATGCGCGAGGGCCTTTCCCGGGGTTTTGCACCAGAAGCAATCTCGAGGACGGGGTGCGCCCGGTGCCCGAGGTTGCCGCCGACCCGGAAGGGCTTAAATTCGACCAGTCTCACGCCGACTTGCATGCCCGCCGTCGAGCGCCATATCACCGTGGAGCCGCTGAAGACCCAGTTCATCGAGGAGCAGCCCGTCGAGCTCGTCGAGCGCAAGGGGCTCGGCCACCCGGACAGCATCTGCGATGGGGTCTCCGAAGCCGTGAGCCGTGCCCTCTCGAAGATGTACCTGGACGAATACGGGCGCATCCTCCACCACAACACCGACGAGACCCACGTGGTCGGTGGCCAGGCGACGCCGAGCTTCGGCAACGGCAAGATCGCCCATCCCGCCTACGTCTGCCTCGTCGGGCGCGCCACCACCGAGGTGAACGGGGAGAAGCTTCCGTTCCGCCAGACCTCGATCGATGCCGCGAAGGCCTACATCAAGGGGGTCTGCTCCCACCTGGACGTCGAGAAGCAGCTGGACTTCGACTGCAAGATCGGCCAGGGGTCGATCGACCTTCGGGGCGTCTTCGAGCAGGAGGGCCACCTGGCGAACGACACCTCCTTCGGGTGCGGCTACGCGCCGCTCTCGGAGACGGAGACGCTGGTCCTGGAGACCGAGCGTTTCCTGACGCTGAAGCTCAAGAAGAAGGTCCGGTCGCTCGGCGAGGACGTCAAGGTCATGGGATGCCGCCGGGGCGACGAGATCAAGCTCACCGTCGCCGCCGCGATGGTGGGTCGGGAGCTCAAGGGGCGGGACGACTACATCTCCGCGATCCGCGAGGTCCACGACGAGGTTGAGAAGAACGCCGGGAAGTACACCCGCCGCCAGGTCAGCGTCGACGTCAACACCGGCGACAACTACGACAAGGGCGTCTACTACATCACCGTGACCGGGCTCTCCCTGGAGAACGGGGATGACGGCTCGACCGGGCGCGGCAACCGTGTGAACGGGCTCATCACGCCCTACCGCCCGATGAGCATGGAGGCCACGAGCGGGAAGAACCCGGTGAACCACGTCGGGAAGATCTACAACCTGCTCTCGAAGGAGATCGCGAGCGACATCGTGAAGAAGGCCGGCGGGAACGTCAAGGAGGTCCACGTCCGGATCCTCTCGCAGATCGGCAAGCCCGTCGACCAGCCCCTGGTCGCCGCCGTCAACCTCCTCGTCGCGGACGCGGCGAACAAGAGCGACGTCTACCGTCAGGCCCGTGAGGTGACCGACGGCTGGCTCGCCAAGGCTCACACGGTGCCCCAGCTCCTGCTCACCGGTAAGCTCGCCACGTTCTGAGGGGGCCTGGGAGCGGGGTCCGACGGGGAGTTCCCTCGGACCCCTTTCCCTCCGGGACCGGCCTTGCGCGTCTACGTTGAGGCCTTCGGATGCGCCCAGAACCTCGGCGAGGCCGAGGCCCTGAAGGACGTCGCGCGGGAGAACGGCCACACGCTGGTCGCCTCCCCCTCCGACGCGGAGGTGGGCCTGCTGGTCACCTGTGCCGTCATCGGCACGACCGAGGAGCACATGGTCGAGCGCTGGCGGCAGCTCTCCGACCAGCTCCCGAACACCATCGTCACCGGATGCATGGTCCCCCTGCGCCAGGCCCGGCTTGTCTCGGAGGGCGGGCGGGGGAGGACCCATCTGCTCCCGATCCGCGCCCAAGAGCGCCTGCCGGACCTGCTCCGCGACCTCTCCGGGCCGACGCCCTCCCCGTCCCCTCTCGACCGGGCCCCCGCGGGCCCATCCGCGCAAGACCGAGGGCTCCTGCAGATCGCCGGTCCCGAACCCCCCTCCTCCGGCCTGGTCCACCGGGAGCTCGTGCTCGCCCAGGGATGCACCAGTCACTGCAGCTACTGCTTCTCTCGACTGGCGAGGGGTACGCTGAAGAGCACTCCGCTCCCTCGTCTCTTGGCCTCTGCGCGGCTCGCCTTGCGGGCCGGGGCGGTCGAGCTCCGGTTGAGTTCCCTGGACACGTCGTGCTGGGGAGAGGATTGGAGCGAGGAAGGGCCACGTCTCCCTGACCTCCTTCGGGAGGTCGACGCGCTCCCCTCCGAGCAGGACTTCCGGGTCCGGGTCGGGATGATGAGCCCGCAGACCCTGGAGAAGTTCGCGCCGCAGTACTTCGCCGAGCTCGGACGGCTCCGCCACCCCTTCCGGTTCCTCCACCTACCCGTTCAGTCGGGCTCCGATCGCGTCCTGGAGGGGATGCGCAGGGGGTACACCGCCGCCACCTTCCGCCGCCTGGTCTCCTTGGCCCGCGACCTGGTCCCCGAGCTGACCCTCTCCACGGACGTCATCGTCGGCTTCCCCGGCGAGACCGAGGGCGACCACGAGGCCACCCTTCGGCTCGTGGAGGAGGTGGAGCCGGAGATCCTGAACGTGACCCGGTTCTCCCCGCGTCCCCTGACCCCGGCGGCCCGGCTCCCTCCCCTCGTGAGCCGGGTCGTGAAGGAGCGTTCACGCGAGCTCACCCGGCTTCGCCTTCGGCTGGCCCGGGCCCGGATGGAGCGGTGGGTGGGCAGGCAGGGCCAAGCGGTCGTCACCGAACACGGCCCGCAGGGCACGAGCGTCGCCCGTCTGTCGAGCTACCTGCCCGTCGTGCTCCCCGAGCGGCTCCCTCTCCGCACCTGGACCGAGGTCGTGGTCCACGGCGCACGCTCCACCTACCTTCTGGGGGAGGTGGTGCCCGGGACGTTCTTGGGGGGTCGTCCCACGCCTTGATATCTACGAAAATCGCTATCCTTGGTCGTGGACGACACCGACCGTCGCATCCTCCAGTTGCTCAAGGAGGACGGACGAGCGACGAACGCCGAAGTCGGGACCAAGATCGGGCTCTCGGAGGGGGCCGTCCGACGGCGGATCGCCCGCATGCGGAACGAGGGCACGATCCTCCGCTTCACGGTCGTGACCCTTCCCCTCGGACCCGAGGGGCTGGTCCTGGTGCGGTGCCGCCCGGGGAGGACCGCTTCGATCCTGGAACACATCCGTCAGCGAGCCACGGAGGTCTTCGAATCCTCCGGCGAGTTCGACCTCGGCGCGATCATCGAGTGCGGATCCATGGACGCCCTCAACCGGGAGCTGGACGCGATCCGGGCCATGGACGGCGTGGACGCAACGCTCACCCTCATCCGACTGACCCGCTGGCAGCGCGACGGCCCCGCTCCTTCCGGGGGGCACCCGGCCCCCAGCCCGCCTCGGGCTCCGGCCCAGGTTCCGCCCCGGCATCCAGGCGGGCCCAGGGCCCGCTGACCCGCAACCCCTTCCCCTCAGCACCATGAGCGAGCTCACCCGTGGACCGGTCCCTCGGACGTGCCTCGGCTGCCGGGGCGGTCCTGGGCCTTCCCGCACGGAAGCGGGCCGGACGGGCCCGGGCGAGAGGATGGGCCGATGATCTCCAACATGGGGCCGGTCTATCTCGGGATCACCCTCCTCTTCGTCCTGACGGTGATCCTGATCCTGCTCTGGCGGGTCATCGTCCCGATGTGGGTCCGCCGCCGCCAGAGCGACATCCAGTACGGGCAGGCCTGGGTCGAGGACCGGGCGTGGAACCAGATCCAGGCCGGGAACGCCCTGGCCGACTTCCTTGACCGCGAGGGCGTCGACGTTCGCGAGGCCCGCTCGACGTTGGAGCAGGCGCTCGGCAAGTACGAGATGAAGCGCTTCGGGGAGGCCCAACGCATGGCCAAGCAGGCCTCCGACAGCCTGGCGGAGAAGCGACGGAAGAGCAAAGCCTCCGAGGGCCATACCTCCTCAGGACCCGTCGCGAAGATGATCGAGACCCCGGAGCCGGAGCCACCGGTCTATCGCGACCTTGCGCACCGGGTGGGGGACCCCGAGCCCGACCCGCCTACCCCCGTTCCGACATCATCGACCTCAGCTCCCACCACTAGGCGCGCAGCGGCTCTGCCCATGGAGGCTCCGCACCCACCGACCGACCCCTCGGGAGCCCAGCGCCGCACGGAGGACGACGAGGGGGAGCGGTCTCCCGCGCTCGACACCTCCGCGGACGCTGAGGAAGGGACGCTCCACGCCGAGCGGGCCAAGCGGCCCAAGGACTACATGGAGGCCCGGTTCATGCTCGCCTCGCTCCAGGAGGACCTGAGGGGAGCTCCCCCCGAGCGCCAGGCAAGCCCGGAGTTCCGCGAGGCGCGTGACTGGGCCCAGAAGAGCCAGGGGGCCTTCGATCGGAAGGATTACACCGAGAGCCTGCGCCTGGCCATGCGCGGTCGCCGCCGGCTTGGGGGCACGGGCATCTCCACGATCAGCGTCGGCGCGGGCACAGTCGTCGAGGCCCCTCCCGAGGAGATCTCTCCCACCGCGCAGCGGTCCTCCGCCCCTCCGCACTCCGCGCTCAGCACGACCCCGGGGACGGCGCCCCGGCTCTCCCCGAGCTCGCCCGCCTCCAACTCCCCCCCGTCCGCCTCACCCATGGTCTCCTGCGGTCGGTGCGGCCGCGTGAACAGCCCCGGGGACCGGTTCTGCCGCGGGTGCGGCGCGCCGCTCGCCCAGCCGAAGTGCCCCCGGTGCCAGAAGCCGGTGGAACCCACCGACAAGTTCTGCCACGGCTGCGGGGCACCTCTCGGAGGTTGACCTCGCGCCTCCCTTCGAAGGAAGGACGGGAAGCTCTCAAACGAAGTCGTCGAGCCGGCGCTGATGCTTCCAGTCACGGAGCCAGTG
This sequence comes from Thermoplasmata archaeon, assembly GCA_021802125.1. Taxonomy (GTDB): domain Archaea; phylum Thermoplasmatota; class Thermoplasmata; order Lutacidiplasmatales; family UBA184; genus JAKAAX01. The sequence goes on from JAKAAX010000008.1 coordinate 59,363, forward strand.
GCTCTGGCGGAGCCACCGACCCACGGGGATCTCGAAGAAACAGGAGATGCGTCGGAAGACGTCCTCGAAGGTCGCGAGCTTCTCGGGCGTGCCCTGGAGCCCCGCCCTGACGTGCTCCCGAACGTTCCAGACCCCGAGGGGCATGACCTGGTCGGGGTGGGTCTCTCGGAGGACCACGACCCCCGCCTGGCGCTGGATGCGTTCCAGGTGCTCGCTCGCCGCGAGACGGGCCGCGTAGTAGCATCCCCCCATCCCGGCGTACGTCGTGCGGCCCTGGTTCCCCTCCCAGTCGCCGAGCATGGCCACCTGCTCCCCCGTCGGGTTCCAGAGCGTCCCGGGGTACCAAGCCTCGATCGACTCGTACCTCCAGTACCCTGGTAGGAGGAGGAGGAACCATCGGTCCCCCAGCGCCTTCATGGTGTAGAGCTGGAACTCCGAGAGCTCCGGCAGCTGGCGTACCCTCTCGAGGTTCTCCTTCGACAGCAGGTCGTCGACGGCGGTGATCGACCATCGGGTCGGAACGAACTTCCGGTGACCCCTGCGCCCTAGCACCCCGGCGCTGAAGGCCCTCTGGATGCGGGTGACGGACACGTCCTTGTCGTAGAGCTCCGTCACACCGACCCTCGCGGTCGCGTGGAGGTCTCCCGTGGCCTTCTCCAGCCGGGCGTCGACCTTGCGGACCTCCACCTCGAAGTCCTCGAGAGGGGCGGAGGCCCCGAACGGCGGGGCCTCGTCCGAGAGCTCGAGCCGGATCCGGGGAGGGCGACGGAAGTGCGCCTCGGTCTCCGCGCTCTCCTCTGCGATGGAGACCAGTTGGAGCTCCTCCACCAACTTCCCCCCGGACTCCGCCTCGGTCACCTTCACCGGGGCCACCCCGCGGACCAGGGAGGAGCGGTAGCCCACGATCTCCTGGAGAGGACGGCCCACCCAGGATTCGGGCGTATCGTAGAGGAGCGTGTCCCCGTGCTCGGGAGCGAGGAGCGGTCCCACGTTGACGTAGGGATACCCGATGCGACCGACGAAGATCCCCGGGGGAGTGCTGCCGTCCCAGTCCTTCTGCCCCAGCATCGGGAGGGTCTTGCCGAGGGCGTTGTAGCGGATGAGCAGCGGGCAGACCGGTTTGCCGCAGAGCAACTGCGCCGACCGGCAGCGGAGGCACATCGTCGGGTCCTCGCGAAGCCCAGGGATCGTCCAGATGAGCGAAGGGTCCGGCGCCACTCCCGGGAGGGGAGGGAGGGCCTTCCGGCCCGGGACCAGGGAGGCTTCGCTCATGGCAACAGGCTCGAAGAACGGGAGTGGGACTCAAATAGGGCTACTAGATGGTGAAACGGTCCGCGCGATGCGGCATGGGACTGTGGGCTAGCTTGGTCTAGACTTGGGCGTTCGGGACGCTCAGACTCCGGTTCAAATCCGGACAGTCCCATCCAGCCACCCTCAACTTGGAGGCTAGCGCCTCCAACCCCGCCTATACTTGCCCCCACGCCAACGAACACCCTTGACTGCCGTCCTCCCTGGTGTCAACCTCACCCTCGATACCCTGAGCGCCCCCGGCACCCAGTCTGTCCGACGTTTCAATCCATGTCGGTTGTACGGAAGCTCAATGCGGAGGAAGCGGCGCTTGAGCCGGACTGGCTATCACTTCGACAGGGGTACGAGTTCGCCGTTCGGGCCTCGGTAGGGTTGGAACCCGAGGTGCTGAAGAAGGATTGGAGAAACCGGCCATCTTGGACAGAAGGTATTGACCAAGATCGCTTTCGCCTGCTCAGTGCTCGCGGTGGCACCAACGGAACTCGCGCCCTGGAACGGAAACCAGACTCTCCCCGCTGAAACTCCGTCTGGTGCCCCTAGGGCGGACCAAGGACAGAACCGCTGATACCAGAACGCGCGGAAGGTCACTCCGTCGGAGGAGATGCCGACAACACGTGGGGTCGAGCCCCACACCAATCCAACCATGAAAGCGAACCAGAAGAGTTCCGCCCAACCAACCAGCTCAAGAAGTGCCTCCAACCCCAGAACCGAGACGGACCGAGCCCCAACCAGGAGAACTGAGCCCACCGCGATGATGGCGCCCATCCCTAGAGTCAGTGCCAGAAACCCACGGGGCCAGCCACTCCCCGGAATCCATGTTACCGGTGCTGGGCCCATCTACACCACCCCGCCCTAAGAGCACACGTGGTTCTCGGCGTGGGCACCGTAGACCGAAACCACCGCGCCAGAGGTCCAGGTCCGACTCCAACCCCCCCGGGAGCGGCGCTAACGTGGTCTGGATGGCCGCCCATGAGTGAGAGCCCGGCTTCCAGAACGACAGTCGTGATTCCCAAGTCGCCGAGGAATCTGTTCACGATCCCAGTATTGTTCCGATGCGAGTCCCAACTAGCATCGCTATTGGGTGTCCAGGTCGTCGCGCCACCTGACCATCCTTTGGTGGCAGGCTGGCATCCGGGGGAGAACTGGTCCCAAGAGATGATCATTGCTCCACCACCATCGAAGGAAGGCACCACCTGGCACGATTCAGCCGGTCCGTCTTCACCTCCCAGCACCCCTCCAATGCAGAAACACCGCAAGTACTAGAATCACCCACGAGACAACCAATCCCCCACCCCCGAGGATAGCGACCATTTCCCCAGCGGCAGACGGGAAGCACGAGGAAGATAGCGAGGGCGGGCATCCCTGGCTGGCTCCCACGAATATCGCGGCCAGCGAGGCAGTTCCCACTAACGCGGCTGCGATGATCATCAACCAAACAAGGGGGATTCCTTCACCCTCCCTCAGTTGTGACCTAAGGGGCGTGAGGTCCTTCGAACCCGTCACGTCAGATGCGTCCTGGCCACTCTCCAGGCCGGAAAGGACGAACTGCCTATCAGCCTGAGAGCACCCCGCCCCGAAGGTTGAGGGCATTACCAGGTTCAGCGACCGGTTCTCGGACCCACTCGACATTGCCCAACTACACGAGCTTGGGCCAGTACTTGACTGTCAACAGTGCCACTCCAGCTCTTGAGGCGGGAAAGTCGAATACCGGATTCGGGACTACTGAGCGCGTTGCGGGTCATGGTCTGCGGTGCTCGCGATCGAGTGAGGGGCAGACCACCTGATCTGCCGGTAGCGGTCCGAAAGGTACAATCCCATGATCCCTTCACGGTCGCGGAGAAGGCATCGGGCCTGGAGCCGAGCTCACCAAGCCGAAGTGGGTCTGCGGTGGTGCCCCCGTATACCAAGGCCCTCCGAGCCGGCGGCGGTCCTACCCGCAGGAAGGTGGAAGAACGCTCCGAGAGAAGCCGACGGTTGAGGTGAGAAGCTCGGGCGATGATTTGAAAGGGGAGGAGCGCCCGTGGCTTCTCGGTCCTAGCCCGGACCTCAGGTGCACGTTTGCCAGGAACCTCTGCCCCCAGCCCGTCCAGGTCCCACTCGGGGGCGCGCGCCTTTGACGCCCTCATTCTCGGTGGGGGCATCGCAGGAAACGCTCTCGCGTTCCACCTCGCGCACGAGCACGGCTGGAAGGTCTTCCTCTACGAGCGGCACACGCCCGCCGGCGGAGCGTCGGGCAAGGCGGCCGGCATTGTCTCCACGCAATGCTGGAACGCGTGGGACATCCGCGCGGTCGAGACCTCAAGGAAGGAGTACCGACGACTCTCCGAGGAGCACGACGAGACCCTGTTCCTTGAGACGGGAGGACTGCGCGTCGTCTCCAGCGAGGAAGGGGAGCGTGGGCTCGCCTCCGCCGTTGACCGACTGCGAGCGGCGAAGATCGAGGCCCGGGTCGTCACGGCCAAGGAGGCTGGGGAACTGCTCCCGGTCGCGAAGGTCGATGACGCTCGGGCCGCCCTCTACACGCCCAAGGACGCCGTCGTCGCCCCCACCGACCTCACCCTGCTCTACGGACGGCTCGCCCGAGAGAACGGGGCCCAGGTCGAGTCCGACCTGGGGGCTGCGGAGGCCCGCCCGGTCCCGAAGGGATGGGAGCTGGCGGTCGGAGGCCACACGTACTCCGCCCCGAAGCTCATCGTGGCCTGCGGCGCGTGGACGAAGGGCGTGCTTGGCCGGCTCGGCCACCCGTTGCCTCTCGCCCCCTACCTGACCCGGGCGTGTCTGATCAAGGCGAACGTTCGCAAGCCCTTCCCCTGGCTCCACGACAGCGAGCTCGACGTCTACGTCCGACCTTTCCCGGGAGGGGATGTGCTTGCAGGGGACGGGACCGAGCTCAAGGAGGTCGACCCCGAGCATCTCTCGCCCTCGAGCGACCTTCCGTTCCTCGAGAACGTGGCGGGGTTCATGCAGCGGCGCTTCCCCGCCTGGGCCTCCTCCTCCGTGGGCGCCTCCTGGCACGGGATCTGCACCTCGACCCCGGACCGCAGGCCAATGATCGGCCCGGTTCCCGATGCGCCGGGGCTCTTCGTGCTGACCGGGTTCAACGGCTTCGGGGTCATGCGCGCGGGCGCGGCCTCGAGGTGGATGGCGGACGCCCTCGCGCGAGGCCGATGGACCGAGCTGCGCGAGGTCGACCCGGGGAGGTTCGAGCCTCCCTACGCGCCGTTCGAGCCGCGGCCCGGTTTCACGCTCGAGCGCTGACCGCGGGCCCGTGGCGCGGGGGCCTTCGAGGCCCCTCTAGCTGGACTCGCCGCTCGGGGAGGCGTCCGAAGCGGGGGAGGGCTCGGACCCTCCCGTCCCTTCGGAGGCGCTCCCGCTCGACCCGGCGCCTTCCGAGGAGCCGCTGGCGGGCTCATCGACCTTGATCGGGGAGGTGTCCTCGGCGGAGGGCTCAGGTTCCGAAGCCCCCTCCGGGGGGGTCGTCGAGGCGGGCTCCTCCGCAGGCGTGCTCTCCACCGGGGCCGGCTCGGGTTCGGGCTCGGAGGTGTCCGAGCGTTCCGCCGCCGGCGTGTCGGCCGCGGCGCCTGCCGCCGCTCCACCGGCCGCGGCGCCGGTCATGACCGCGGGTGACTCCTTGCGGCGGCGTCCGAAGACGAGGGCCGCCAGAAGGGCGATCAGGAGCACGATGACGAGCCCGATCAGCGCCCAGTCGATCGTGCGCAGACCGTTGTTCTGCGACGTCTGGGTCTGGGCCGGAGGGGTGGTCGTGCTCGGCTTCGCGAAGATCGAGACCGAGGCCGTCGCCGAGGAGGTCAGGAGGTGCTTCGCGGGCACCGCCGGGACCGAGAAGGAGAGGAGGACCGCTCCCGTCGTGGTGCCCGTGGTGTAGTTGAAGAACACCTTTCCCGCGCCGTTCGAGGTCCGGCTCGCAAAGTCGAAGGACCCGGCTGACGGCGCGCTCAGCTCGGCGGCGGTGACCTGGATGCCGCTCTGGGGGGCCCCCGCGTTGGAGGCGTTGGTCACCGTAACGACCAGCTGGGTCACGTTCCCCGGCCAGACGGCCGAGCTGAGGGGGCTCACCGTCAGGCTCATGGTGTAGTTCCCGGGACCCGCCTGGGTCGGGGGGGCCTGGGTCGTGATGGCCGCGGAGGCGCTCCCGCCCTGGAAGCCCGTCAGCGCCGCGCTCGCGGTCACGAGCGAGGCGGTGGAGACCGTGTTGCCCCCGGGGGCCGTGAAGTTCGCGTAGGCGTACCCGTTCGCCCCGACGGAGGCCGTGGTGGGCGACACCGAGCCCAGACCGCTCACGCTGAGGGTCACTGCGGCCCCGGTCGCGGGTCCGGCCGCGGAGGGCTTGGTCACGTGGATCGAGAGGGGCTGGATAGCCCCGGAGGCGATCGAGGAGGTGGCCGGGGTGATGGCCACCGCGAGCGGGAGCAGCCCGCCGCCGCCGGTGGTCCCGCCGGCCTTGACGGTCACCTGCGTCGCGGTGGGAGTCGCGCTGAGGTTGCGCGGCGCCTGAGCGGTCGTGGTGACCGTGACGTTGTACCACACCGGCGAATAGCTGGGGGCCGTCCAGTTCGCGTAGGCGTACCCGTTCGCGTTCGCGATCGCTGCGACCGTGTCGAAGGTCCCGACGTTCGGGGCCACGGTGAAGTTGACCCACGCGCCCGCCGCGGGGCCCGTGGCGCCGCCTCTGGACGCGACCCAGGTCGTGTGGGCCACGAGCATAGAGGGGGCTCCCCCGGCCGTGATCGTGGCAGGGTTCGCGGTGGTGGTGAGGGTGAGGTGGTTCACCGCCGGACCGGCCGTGGGACCGAAGGCCGTGACGTTCCCCGTGGTGCCTCCCCCGATGGGGTCGGACACCTCAAAGAGCCGGCTGTAGGCGAGCGCCCCGTCGCTCCGGACCGGGGCGGAGAGGGTCTTGGTCCACTCGACGTTCCCGGTGTTGACGCTGATGGCGTAAAGGTTCCCCGCCGAGTCGGCGACGTAGGCGACGTCACCGGCGACCGCGGGAGATCCGACCGGGGTGCCGCCCAGGGTCGCGTTCCACATCTGCGTCAGGGTTCCGCCCCCGGCCGAGGTGGTGAAGTTCCAGCGGCTGACGGTGCCGTTCATGTCCGTCACGAGGAGCCCGGCCCCGGTTCCCCAGTTCGAGACGACCGCCGGGGTCGAGAGGAGCCCGCAGTCGGTCGCGGGGTTCGTCGTCTGCAGCAGGGCGAAGGCGGGGTAGTTGTGTGCGGTGAGGTTCATCGCGACGAGGTGGCTCACGGCCCCCGGCCCGGCGTCATCGCCAAAGAACCCGTACGGCCAGGAGGTGGTGCCCCCCGCGCTGACGTTCGTGACCGCGATCGAGCCCGAGTTCGTGGTCGCCCAGGTCAGGGCCTGGCCGGGACCAATGCCGTTCGCAGACGGGTAGCCCGGAGTGTTCGTTTCAGTGGCTAGGGTGTACTGGTAGCCGCGCACGGTCTGGTGGCCCCCGCCCCCGGCGCTGTCGAGGTAGAAGGTGGACCAGACGGAGGAGCCTCCGGGGCCGATCCCCGGGAGCAGGGCGATGGAGGGCGTGCTCGTCGTCCGGGTCCCGCCCGCGCGAGCTCCCGCGTTCGAGCCGTAGAAGGTGAGCGCCGTGCCGCTCCAGGTGTAGGCGTACTGATAGCCGTAGATGTCCGTGATGAGGATGCCCGCGTGGCCCCCGAAGTCCGCCCCGTAGATCGGGACGGGGGAGTTCGCGGAAGCGCCGCCACCCCACTGGCCGTTCGTCTGCTGGATGGACTGCATGATGGTGCCGTTGGTGGCGTTGAGCGCGTAGATGGAGCTGCAGCCTGCGGCCGCTCCGCCAGCGCAGGGAGGGAAGGTACCGCCGTCCTGCTCCTGGACCAGGAAGAGCATGCCGCGCCAGAGCGCGGGAGTGACGACGACGGGCACGCCGGTGACCCCTCGGTCGAGGGTGGTGTTCCAGACCACGGCCCCGGAGGTCGCGTTGTAGGCGATGATGTCGTCACCCGCGGCAAAGTAGACGTTCCCCTGGCCGACGACCGGGGAGGAGATGAACGCGGGAGCCACTGCGCCGTTCGCGGGCACGGGGTCTTGGAAGTTGGGGAGGGTGGAGTTCCAGTTGAGGTTGGAGGCGACCGGCGTGTCGGCCGAGAGCCCCGAGTTCGAGGAGTCGTGCTGGTACTCGGTCCAGGTGTCGGCGCCGTAGCTCGGGACCGACGTGTGGGAGGGCGCCGCCCACCCCGCGACCGCGGCATGGGGCATCCCTGCGTGCGTGGAAGGCATCGCCCCCGCGGCGGGGAGGGCCATCAGGAATACGGTCGCCAAGGCCATCAATACGGCAGTCCGGGCTGCGAGCATCGTCCACCCCCACGGGAGTAACCCTTCTTGAACCTACGGGCGGCGCAGCCTCGAGGCGCAATCGGGGGTCGGAGCCGGAGATGGGTCCTTCCCCGGGCCCTCGAGCGGCGAGGGACCTGCGCGCTGGCCCGGCTCAGCGCTGCTGTACCGTGATCGCGATCTGCATCTGCTGGTAGGCGTCAGGGGTGTTGTTCCCGCCGCGGTTATCCTGCACCGAGAGGATGATCACGATCGTGGCCGTGCCTGCGGCGGTCATCCGGACGGTCACCGCGGGGCCGTAGATGGTCCCAAGGGCCGTCGCGGGGTGGCTCGTGGTCGCCGGCGGGACGGTCGTGGAGACGACGTTCAGGTTGGTCGAGACGCAGCCCCCGGCGGTCCTGGAGAGGCAGACCGAGACCCTCCCCACGTTCCCGGTCCAGGAGTTGGTGTAGAGGCCGAACTCCGCCTGGTTCGAGTTCGTATCGGTGTAGGCGAGGGCGGGGAAGAACTTCATCGTCGCTCCCCGGCACGCCAGGGGAAGGGTGATCGAGATGGACCCGCGGGCGGAGGTCGTACCTTGCACGACGCCCGTCACCCGCACGGTGCCGCAGCGCAGCGTGGTCGTGACGGTCCGCGCGAACAGCGTCTCCATCCCCGGGTGGGACCCGGCCGAGACGTCGAGCTGCTGGAGGACGAACACGTGCGCCGCCGCGTCGGAGAGGCCCAGGAGCCCGAGGGCCGAGAACGCGGCGAGGACCGCCAACACCCTCGCCGCCCTCGACGAAGGTCCCACGGACCGGGTGACCGAGCGGAGGCGGCGTAGGACCGGCCTCATGCGTCCCTCCTTCCCCTCGACATCCTCAGGCCTCGTACACGACGGAAACGACCGCCGGGGTGGTCGTGGTCACCCCGGTGCTGCCCACCGCCCAAAGGAAGGAGAGGTAGAGCACGGGCCGGGCGGCGGCGGTCCCTGCGGCCACGGTCACCACGGCGCCCGCGGTCGGGCCGGCTCCGGTGAGCTCGAGGTTGGATTCGATCGACCCCGCGGGGCATGTGGGCGCGAAGACCGCCCAAGGATCGCCGCTGGCGTCGGTCCCCGAGGCCAGGGGCGTTCCAGAGTCGGGGATGGCGGTGGGGGCCCGGTTGCAGTAGGAGACCCACAGCGTGTTGACCCCGCTCGCGGCCATCGGCACCGAGACGTCGAGGTGCACGGTCCAGGCGACGGTGGTCGCCGCGACCGTCTCGACCTCGAGCGTGTCCAGGGCGTAGGTCCCCGAGGAGCCCGCGTACCCGTTCAGGGTCAACTGGACGGAAGTGGCGGCGGCGTTCGGGAAGGAGTTGGACTGGATGCCCAGTCCGAGGACCGGAGCGTAGTTCGGGGGGTCGGCGAACCGGAAGGGAGCGGTCTGACCCCCGGCTACGCTCGAGGCCGACGACTGGACCACCACGTGGGCGGCCACCAGCCCCGAGAGCCCGAGGGTCGCGACGAGGAGCAGGAGAAAGCTCCCGGCGAGGGTGCAGCGGGTGAGCAGGGAGGAGGCCCGGCGATGTCCGCGCAGACGCCCGCGCCGTCGGGCAAGATCGCGGACCTGGAGGGGTCGCCGCATGCGGTCGGTCCTGTGCCCTCTCCCCCTCACGCCGTCGCGACCAGCGAGAGCGACGCCGGAGTGGTCGTGGCCGCCCCGGTGTTGGTCACGGCGATGAGGAAGGAGATGTAGAGGACCGAGACGCCCGAGGCGGTCCCCGCGGCGACAGGGACGATCGCCCCGGGCCCCACCGCAGTGAGCGCCTCGTTGACCTCGCCGGCGCACACCGGGGGGTAGATGGCCCAAGGATTGCCGTTCGCGTCCGTGCCGCTCGATAGGGCGAGGCCCGTATCGGCGACACCGGTGGGGGCCGTCGCGCAGTAGGAGATGTAGGCGGCGTTCACCCCCGAGGCCACGAGGGCGGTGCTCACATCGATCTCCAGGTTCCACGCGACGGTGGTCGCGGCGGTGGTCCGAAGCTCGAGTACGTCCATCAGGTAGGTGGCCGAGGCCCCGTCGGCCCCGTTCACGGTCGTCGCGACGGAGACCTGCTGGGCGTTCGGATAGGTCCGGACGTAGAACCCCAGGCCGCTCGCGGTGGCGTAGTTCCCGCCGTCGACGAACATGAAGGGGCTCGCGGTGCCGCCGGCCGAGGTGGTCGCCTGGTAGACCAGCACGACGTCCGCCGTCACGAAGCTCGTGGCGAGAACGGCCCCGACGATCGCGACGAGGCTGAGCCACCGGAACCGGCGCAGGACCTCGCGAAGTCGGCGGTCACGCCTGCGCGACGGCCCCGTGCGTCGTGAGGCCCCGCTCCCCCGGACCACGGACATTCATCTTTCGGCAGCGCTAAGAGCGTTGCCCCCGCCCCCGGGGGCAGGTTATACGCCCCTCCTCGGGCCCATACGTGTCCGTACGCCTCCCTTCGACCCCGGGGGGGACCCTGCGCCGGTAATCGGAGCGGGCCAGGATTCATCTGGAGGTTCCCGATAGGGCCCTCGGGGTAGAGCCCATGGTCCAGCGTGTTACCGAGGTCGTAGGGATTTCGAAGAAAGGATTTGCCGATGCCGCAGCGAACGCCGTGGAGACCGCCTCCAAAACGGTCCGCGGGATGAAGTGGTTCCGCGCCTCCGAGTTCGAGGGGCGAGTTGAGAACGGGAAGGTCGTGGAGTACCACGCGACCGTCAGGATCTACTTCGATTACGAAGGGAAGGAGTAGTCCCCCAGGGGGATCGGGCGCTCAGTTCCTTTCCCTGAGCAACGATCGACCGGGGGGACCTACAGCGGGCGCGTCAGCCTTTCTTCGTCGCCGATCTGGCGGCGGGGCCAGGAGGTCGGCGAGCGCAAGCTCACTGCTGAGCAGGGCCATCGGCTCTATGGAGGACCGCCGGGCCAACCGGCGGGCGAGCCCAGGGGTTCCGCCTGACTACGACCCGCCCTTCGGGGAGGGTTCGCTGGGGTGGCTCCACTCCTCCAACGGGTCGTGGTAGGTCCCGGCCGCTCGCGCGAAGCCCTTCTGCGCCCCGCGCTTCGCCGCCTTGACGCCCTTCGCGGTGTAGACCACCGGGGCCTCGGCCGCGATCTTGGCTCCCGACCGCATGGCGCGTCCGGCCGCCTTCAGGTCCGCCTTGACCTCCTTCGGGAACTCCTTCTTGAACTTGTGGGCCCGGATGCTCAGCCGAGCGAGCTTCATCTCGATCTCGAGGTGGAGCTGGTCGAAGTCCTTCCCCACGGTGTTGGGGAGGCGCGAGATGTCCTTCTCGACATCCTTGAACTCCATCTCGATGTCCTTCCCGATCCCTCGGGTGGCCTGTCGTAGCATCTGCACGTGGGCTTTGAAGCGCGGAGAATCGTCGTCGGCTCCCATGGTCGCCTGGCCCGGTCCATCCCGCACTGGGATTTAAGGGGGGGCTCTGGAGTGGAAGGGCACGCCGCCCTGACGGGCGGTGAGGGGCGTCCCCCTTCCTGCGGGGCAGGGCCGTCGGCTTTCTCGTGCGCTCGAGCCGAAAGGTAATACCCCCCACCCTTTGTCTTGCGAAGGCCTAGCATGACCGCCCGACCCTTGCTCCGATGGAAGCCCACCCTTGTGACGCTGGCCCTGGTCCTCCTGATGGGGGTCCCCTCCGCCGGGGGCCTCGCCGCGCTCCACCAGGCGTCGACGACTGGCCCTGTCCAAGTGACCCAAGAGATCTACGGGCCGGGCCTGACCACCGCGTCCCCGATCAAGCACGTGATCGTCATCATCCAGGAGAACCACGGGACGGACAATTACTTCAGCCAGTTCCCAGGGGCCTTCGGGATGCCCCCTGGCGGCGTCCCTCAACCCGGGACCCATGGGAACGTGGGGTGGTACGCGAACCAGTACACCCTCGGATGGAACTACGCGGCCAACCAGAGCTCCTCGGTCCCGGCCCACGGTCAGGACCAGATCTGGGGCAACATGGACAACACTTCCATGGACGGGTTCACCTACACGGACTCGAACGTCTCGAACGGGTACTACCCCTCCTACATCGTCGCGAACGAGCTGGGTCTGGCCCAGGAGTACGGGTTCGCGGACAACTATTTCCAAGCCTTCGCGGGGCCCACGCTTCCGAACCGGTTCTACTACTACGGGATCACCTCGGGACCGATCACCGGTGACGCCGGGCCCGCGAACGGCTCGAACATGGTCTACTTCCCGAGCCTCCCCCAGGAGCTCGAGCAGTACGGGGTCTCGTGGAACGACTACGACGGGAACTACAACACGGGGAACGGCTCCTCGTGCCTCCTCTCGCTGTTCCCGAACTGCCCGAGCTGGTACTTCACCACCACGCTCTCGCAGCTCCAGCCGATGCTTTACTTCAACTGGATCCAGCAGTACGCCGGGCAGCTGGGCCACGAGCAGCCCTGGTCCCAGCTCTACACCGACCTCTACACCAACAACCTTCCCGCGGTCTCCTGGTACACCCAGGACTGGCTGAACGGCACGGAGCACCCGGGGACCATCGCCGGCTTCGGCGGGAACGTGACGCAGGGGCAGCAGGGGATCGTAGGCGTGATCCGCGCCGTCGAGAACAGCCCGTACTGGAACAGCACCGCGATCTTCCTCTCGTACGATGAGGGGGGCGGGTTCTTCGACCATGTCCCGGCTCCCGACATCACCGGGCTCGGGGACGGCATCCGCATCCCCCTCGTGGTCATCTCCCCCTACGCGAAGGAGGGGTACATCTCCCACGCGTACTACTCGCCCACCTCGATCCTGCGCTTCATCGAGTGGAACTGGAACCTCCCGGCCCTGGGGACGCTCGACGGGCTGGCGAACAACCCGCTCGACTTCTTCAATTTCAACGCCGCCCCGAGGTTGCCGCTCCCCCAGTCGGTCTGGGGAGGCTCGAGCGAGCTCACCTCCTTCCCGTGGCCCTACGTCCAGCCCGCCCCGGGCCTGTACGGGAACTACACCCCCTACCTGGTCACCAACCACTCCGTCTCCTGGGCGTACCAGACGGACAACTCGCTGCTGAGCTCCCCGGTCGTCACGGCCGACGGGTCGATCCTCTACCTCGCGGGCTCCGACGGGATCCTGCGGGCCTTCAATCCCACCTCCGGCGCCGAGCTGTGGGCCCGCTCGCTGGGACTCTCCTCCCGGTCGGCCCCCGCCCTTCTCCCGAGCGACGGAGTGATCGCCAGCACCCTCCACGGCACGTTGACCGCCTACACCAGCGGCGGTTCGCTGCTCTGGAACACGAGCGTGGGGGCGCCGATCTACGGGGGCCTCACGCTGGTGCAGGGGAAGTACTACGGTGCTCTCACCAACGGCTCGCTGTTCGGGGTCGACGCGAACGGGACCACCCTCTGGGTCCGCAACGTCTCGCCCTACGGGATCTACAACCCGCCCACCTACGACCCCTCCACGGGATTCCTGGTCGCGAGCGCCTCGCTCGGGGGCGTCGTCGCGACGAACCTCCAGGGCGTGGTGCAGTGGACCGCTTCCATCCCCGGAGGCGTCTACGGAGCCCCGGCGGTCTCGGCCGGAACGGCCTACGTGACCACCACGGCGGGAGGGATCTACCCGATCGCCACCAGCGGAGGCATCGTGGGGACCCCGGCGACGTTCCCGGCCTCGATCACCTCCCCCTACATCTCCGGCTCGACGCTCTACGCCGGTAACGAGACCGGTGTCCTGCAGGCCTTCACCATCCCGGGCCTCACCGCCGGCTGGACGACCTCCCTCTACGGCGACGTGGCGGGGACCCCGGTGGTCTCCGGCTCCGACCTGTGGGTCGCCTCCGGAGGGGGCTACCTGTACGAGTTCCCCGCGGCGGGTGGAGCGCCGCTCCAGGTCCTGCACAGCGAGACCTCCTTCTACGCGGGTCCCACGGTGACCTCCTCGGGGACCTACTTCGCGGCCGAGGACGGGAACCTCTACGCGCTGGTCCAGGGAGCGCTCCCCAGGCCCGGCTGGGTCGCGGGAACGGTCACCAACCAGTCGAACGGGTCGCCGGTCGCTGGCGCGAGCGTGCTCTTCACCTCCCCCGGTGGGTCGGTGACCGCGACCGCCGGGCCCTCGGGGACGTTCAACCAGTCCTTCCTGCCCGGAAGCTACGCCTGGTTCGTCAACGCTTCAGGGTACCTGCCCCAGAGCGGAACGCTGACGATCACGGCGTCCAAGACCACCCCCCTCGCGATCGCGCTCGTGCCCTGGACCGGGGTGCACCCCGGCTTCCTCGACGTGCGCCTCGCCCCGACCCAGGCGACGCTCTCCGTGAACGGCACGGCCGAGCCCGTCCAGTCCTCGGGGATCTACTCCCTCGCGCTGCCTCCGTACCCGTACCGCCTGCAAGCCTCTGCGAGCGGGTACACCACCCAGACCACGTCCGTCACGCTCCATTCCTACCTCACCACGTTCTGGAACGCGACGCTGCTGCCGACGGGCGGGGCGACCTCCGGATGGGCCGCGGGGACCGTCACGAACGGGACGGGAGGCCTCCCGTTGAGCGGCGTCCTTGTCGACTTCCGCTCGAAGAGCGGAGGGGGCACCTTCCCGGCCACCTCGGCGACGGGCGGGACGTACAACGTGAGCCTCACCGCGGGCTCCTACGCGGTGTTCGCGAACGCCACGGGCTACTACGAGTTCTTCGGAAACGTCACCGTCCCGACCTCGCACACCGTGAGCCTCGACGTGCCGCTGCGGTGGGTGGTCCCGTCGGCTCCCCCCCAGTCCGGAACGATCGCGGGCGGAGTGTACCAGACCTCCGTCTCCAGCCAGAACGCGCTCTCCGGCGTGCAGCTCCTGTTCATGCCCGGCGCGGTCTCGGTGACCTCCGGGTCCTCCGGCGCGTACTCCGTGAGCCTCGGTCCGGGGACCTACTCGGTCTTCGTCAACCGGTCCGGCGACCAGGCCTACTCCACCACGGGCCTCGTCGTGACCGCCGGGGCGACGACCACGCAGAACATTGTGCTGAGCTCGACCGCCTGCACCAGTAGCTGCCCGAGCCCCAACCAGAACCACAACTCCACGGGTGGGATCAACTGGCTCCTCTGGGGGCTCATCCTGGCGGCGGTCGCGGCCGCGTTCGTCATCCTCGCCGTGGTCGTCCTGAAGGGGAAGAAGGAGAAGACCTCCTCCGCCCCACCGCCGGCCGCGGAGGAGACGGTCGCACCGAACGCCTACGAGCCCACGCCGATGGCCGACGGCTCCGGGGGCGGCATGGCCGCCGGCCCGGACCCGAGCGCGATGGAGCCCCCCGCCGACACGCCCCCGACCGATAGCGCGTGAGCGGGAGCGACGGGGACCCTCCCCGGGGGGTCGTGGTCCACTTCGACGGCGCCTGCCAACCCCCGCACGCGAACGGAATCGCGACCTGGGCGTTCACCGTCGAGGGGGAGGGTCTCGACCACGAGGCTTCCGGGCTCGCGGCCCCGCCCTTCTCCCCGGAGTCGACGAACAATGTGGCCGAGTACTCCGGCGCGATCCACGCGCTCGAGTTCCTCCTGGAGAAAGGGTACCGCGGGGCCGTGACGGTCCTGGGCGACAGCGAGCTGGTCATCCGTCAGATGAGCGGGGAATACGCCGTCCGGAAGGAGCACCTGAAACCCTACCACGCCCGGTTGCGGTCGCTGGCCGCAGAGCTCCCGAACCTCCGGTTCGTCGCGATCCCGAGAGAGCAGAACGTGCGAGCGGACGAGCTCACCAAGCGCGCGATCGTCGAAGCGCGACGGAACTTGGACCGAGGGGGCTCCTGAGGTTCCCTTGCGCAACCATACGTATATAACCGCATTGTGCGCAATGCTTCGGGAATCCCCCCGCCACGTTTATTAGACCCCGCTCGCAGTTCTTCTCTTCGACCCGTAAGGGGGAGCGTGTTGGGATGAATACTGTCTCGAAGGGTGGAGAGCGCGTCGCGAGGAATGGACGACACAGGCCAGTTCGATGGTTCTCGCTGCTGATGTCAGTCGCGGTACTGACCGTCAGCGGGGCTGTGGTGGCGGATGTGATCCTCGTCTACACTGCGACCACCAGTGTCGGGAACGCGACCAATCCGTTTGGTTGGATTCAGGGCGGGAACGCTGCCGCCGCCGGTGCCACGGGCCTCGACGTTGCGACCATCACGTGCACAACCTCAACTGGATCAGGACTACCCTGCCCAACCCCCCCCACCGCGCCCGCTTACGAGCTCGCGACTACCCTGAATGGAGTCCCCACGGTCACCATCGAGGTACTTGATCTCGCGGAGTTCGAAAACGCGGGTGCCATCACGCTGGGCACGGGACAGACGATTACCGTCAGTGTCCTGGCGAATGGAGTGGCCCCAGCGGGGGGAATCACCGCCACGGGCGTGGTCTGCGCGTTCGCGGTGGTCTCCGACTTTGCGCCATCGGCGGCCGCACTCACCAGCTGGGCCAGCGGCATCACCGGATGCACGATCGTTGTCCCAACGGTTCCGGTAGCCCCTGACGCGGGTTGCGTCGGGACCGGCGGGACTGCGGGGAACACAATCATCAACCTGATTTCCGGCGGCTCGGTCACCCAGCCCGCAACCGGCTGGACTTGCTCGGTCCCCACCTTGGCGGGAGCCGCGAGCGAGCTCTACGTCAGCTACATGGTCGTGACGAGCGCCTCCGCTTCGGGAAATCTCTACGGACTCGGCGTCCAGGTCACCAGCACCTGAGCGGAAGACGACTCGGAGCAACCAGGCAGCTGCTCCCCTCGCTTCGCGGGAGCAGCTGCCGCCCTCGCCTACGGCAGAAATCCTGGGGTGAAAGCACTATTGCGCTACCGAGCCTTTGAATAGAGGGCAAGGTCGTTTCCGAGCCGCTGGACCCCGTGGTCGAAGAAGCCCGAGACATCCGCGATCGCGGATACCTCGCCATCAACCTCCTGTTGGGAGGCATCGCTGTGGCGGTCGGACTGTTCAATATGTTCGTGCTTCACAACTTTGGTCCCACGTCGATGTTCGACGCCTTCCTCGGGATGTCGATGATCACGGTGGGCTCCCTGTTCATCGCGCCTTACATGGCTCCCCGTCAGCTGGGTCTCCCCGCCCCTGGCGTTCGGATGTCCCGACGGTCGTACCTACCCTACCCCGTCCCCATTCCGATCGAGGAGGGCGAAGAGGAGACCCCCGTCCCGATCCCCGAGGTGGAGGAAGAGCTGCCGATGCTCCCAAGCCGCACACGGCGGCCTTCGGGCGTTGCGTCACGCCCCGCCCCAGCAGTCGCGATCGAGACGCCGCCCGCGGCACCCAGGGCCCCGACCCGTCCGCGTCCCGTTGGCCTTGCGCGCTCCGAAGACGCTGCGAACTCCCTAGCCGAGCTGGAAGCCTTGGGGGTCGGTGCATTGGCCAGCCCGACCGCCCAGTCGGGAGGCCCCGTCGGGGAGCCCCTCCACTTGCCGCCGTATCTGCCCAGCGAGCCTCCTCCGGCCGACTACCTCGAGGAGATCGAACCCGTCCCCTCCACTGTCCCGGAGCTCGAGCCGCAGTTCAAGAAGGCCCTCGAGGACCTCGCGGGGGCGGCGGGTGGGGAGACGAACGGAGCGCACCCACTCATCCTCGTCAACGGAAAGCCTCCGGAGACCACGCTCTCGATCTTGGAAGAGGTGCTCCGGCAGTCCCCGCCTTTCGGAGACGTGAATGGCGAAGCATCGTCCGCCCGGGAGACCATCGGGGCGACCAACCAGTCCACTGCGCCCGAGGAGGCCATGAGCGAGGTCGATCACCTGGAACGGGACCTCCAAGGCATGCCCCGGGTGGACGAAATGCGGGCAGCGCGGGCGGTCGAGCTCCCCACTTCGCCTTCGGAGCAGGGAGCCCTGACCCCGCCGGGCCTGGAGGCACCGACCCCCCCAGTCGCTGCCGAACTCTCAACACCCGGTGGGCGTGCGCGGGATGCGGACTCCGCCCTGTCGGGGGCTCCCCAGGCGAGCACGCTCCCTGTCCCGCGTGAGGTGCCTGAACCTGCGCCGGAGCTGGGTACCGGAACTCCAGCGAGCCGATCTCCAGAGGAGAGCCGCCCGACCGGACAGCCGACCGAGGTCTCCCCTGCAGCGGTCGCACCGCTCTCCGCCGAACAGGCCATGAACGTTCCGGAGAGCCAGCTCGAGGAGATGGCCAGGGCCCTGAATGGTATGGTCACTGCCCTCCAAGAGGTCGAGCCTGTGCGTGCAGAGGTTGCGACCCCAGTGGTTCCCGAGTCCCCTCCAGAAGCCCCCCATCCCCAGGAAGCCCCGGTCGCCCCCGAGAGCTTTTCCGAGGACTCGGAGCCCGACCCGAACATCGACGAGCTGGAGCGCCAGCTGGCGACGATGCGCTCCGTCCTAGCCCGGGACCCCGCACAGCCCCTTCCGCTCCCTGGGAGCGGCAGTCCAACCGCCAGCGCGGACCGTGCGGTCCTTCCCTACTCGTCCTTGATCGAGGAGAGACCCGCAGCGCAACCCCCTACGGCCCAATCGACAGAGGAGGACCTTCAGAGGGTCCTGGAAGAGGTGCAGTCCGCCGCGAGGATGACCCAGGACCGGCACACCGGGCGCGAGAAGAAGCCGAGGAAGTAGGCCCGACGGAGGGACGCCTCGCGGGGCAAGCTCCATCCGCCCTCCGTGCCCTTCGCTCCTGCGAGGATGATCTACACCGACAGGGAAGTGCGCCTCTTCCGCGGGGTTGTCACCGTCATCGCGTTCGTCACGCTTGGCGTGGCCGGGCTGACCTACCTGCTTCAGAAGTCTACGGGGACCGTGAACACGCCCGAGATCCTGGGAGCCATCATCCTCGCATTGATCCTCTACGGCGTCGGTGAGTGGTTGCTGCCCGTGCCTCTCAACCCTGCGAGGACGCCACGCCCCCAGCCCGCTCCCCCCAAGATGCGGCCGTGGAGACGCGATCCTCCCACGTACGAGGGCGGAGAACCGGCGAGCCCGTCTACCCGATCCCGTAGGCGGCGTTCAGAATGAACATGATCCGGGCCACCGCGACGAGGGCCACCAGGAAGAGAGGCAGGGTGGTGACACCGAGGGCGCGGAGACCGAGCACCGGTCGCCCCCACCGTGCCCGGTGCTCGAGACCTGAGGTCAAGATCACCGCCACGAGACCGAACGGTGTTGCGTTGAACGCAAAGCTTCCGATGTCCAGCCCGGCGACCGGGCCGGGGAAGAGGAGCCCCACGACGATCCCGGTCGTGGTCCCGGCGGCCGCGACCCGGAAGAACAGCTCCCGGTGCCAGGCCTTGTCCTGGACGAAGAAGCCGACCAGCAGGATGGCGGACCCGCCGTTCGAGGCGGCGACCGCGGTGATCACGGCGTTGGACCAGATGGGGTCCATGCCCCCCGGGAAGAGGTAGGTCAGCACGATCTCCGGGAACAGCAGGAAGAACAGCGCGAAGGAGCAGGTGAAGAGGAAGAGCATGAGCGGGAGCGTCGGGATCACGTTCACCGCGCAGACCTTGCGGCAGGTCCCGTTCCGGACGAGGTCCTTCTCGAAGACGCAGGTCGCGCAGGGTTCCCGCCGATGGGGAAGCCCGCTCTTCCAAGCGACCCGCCAGAGCATGACGGTGAAGATCGTGGCCGCCGAGATCGAGATGAAGAACGGCAGGGCCACGTACCAGAGGTTCTGCCAGGCGAGGACGAGGGGCACGAGAGTACTACGCCCCCGTTCCCTGAAGAACGTTCCGTCCCCACCGTCCTCGAGGGGAGTGACGGAATCCGGCGCGCGGGCAAGGACGGGAGACCGAAGGAGGTCCCCCGCTCCCGCCCGCGCCCAGCGGAGCCGCTAGGGCACCGCCGAGCCCCCGACGATGGGCGCGTTCAGGGTCGTGCCCGCCAGCCCTCCGTAGAAGACCGCCGAGCCGAAGGTGAAGACCCCGCCGTCCGCTCCGAACAGCTCGTAACCGGTGCCCCCGGGAACCACCGCGATCCCCACGATCGGCTTGTTCAGCGTGTGTCCCGCCATGCTGCCGAGGTTGGTGGCGTCGCCGAAGGTCCAGACGCTCCCGTCGGCCCCGACGAGCCAGTACCCCTGGCCGCTCGGCGTGGACGCCATCGCCACGACGTCCGACACGCTGACGTGGCTCCCCGGGAGCGAGCCCAGGTATGGGGCGTTCCCGAACGCGAAGACGCCTCCGTCCGCGCCCACGAGCCAGTACCCGCCGCCCGAAGGGGTCGCCACGATCCCGACGATGTCGTGCACGCTCACCCCGTCACCGGGGAGGGAGCCCAGATACGGAGCGTTCCCGAACGCGAAGATGCCGCCGTCCGCGGCCGCGAGCCAGTACCCCTGTCCGTTGGGGGTGGCGGCGATCCCCACGACCGGAGCGTTGAGCGTCTTGCCGCCCATCGACCCGAAGAATCCCGCGCTTCCGAAACTGAAGACGCCCCCGTCGCTCCCCACGAGCCAGTAGCCGCTCCCGTGGGGGGCGACGGCCATTCCCACGATAGGCGCGTTCAGAGAGGTACCTGCCGCCGAGCCCGCGAAGCTCGCGTTGCCGAAGCTGAAGACCCCACCGTCGGCCCCGACCATCCAGTAGCCGCTCGTCGCGATCGAGTCGACCTGCACCGTGGCCTTCTTGGAGAGCCCCGTCAGCGAGCTGGTGACGGTGAGGGTGGCCGTGTAGACCCCGGCGGAATACGTGGCGGAGGGGTTCGCAACCGAGCTCGTCGCACCGTTCCCGAGGTCCCAGAGGTACTGGTAGCTCCCGGCACCGCCGGACACCTGGGCCGTGAACGCGACCGCCAGCGGGGCGTAGCCGCTCGCGGGGGTGGCCGCGGCCGAGAGCGACCACGCGGGAGGGGGCGGCACGACGGCCATGCCCACCATCCCGGCGTTCAGGCTCTGGCCCCCCATCGAGCCCAGGAAGGCCGCGCTCCCGAAGGAGAACACCCCGCCGTCCTTGGCCACCAGCCAGTAGCCCTGGCCGTCAGGCGCCGCGGTGATCCCCTGCACCGGGGCGTTCAGCCTCTTTCCTCCCATCGACCCGTAGAACTGTGCGCTCCCGAAGGAGAACACCCCCCCGTCCGAAGCGGCGAGCCAGTACCCCTGGCCGTTGGGCGTCGAGGCGATCCCCACCACCGGGGCGTTGAGGGAGTTGCCCCCCATGGACCCGAAGAATCCCGCGTTGCCGAAGGCAAACACGCCCCCGTCCGCGGCGACCAGCCAGTAACCCTGGCCGGTGGGGGTCGCGGCCATCCCGACCACGGGAGCGTTGAGCGTCTTGCCGCCCATGGACCCGAAGAACCCGGCGTTGCCGAAGCTGAACACCCCGCCGTCCGCGGCCACGAGCCAGTACCCCTGGCCGTTGGGCGTCGGAGCGATCCCCACCACCGGGGCGTTGAGGGACTTGCCTCCCATCGAGCCGAAGAAGCCCGCATCCCCGTAACTGAGGACCCCGCCGTCGCTCCCGACGAGCCAGTAGCCGTGCCCGTCCGGGGTCGCGGCCATGCCGACGATGCATCCGCCGAGCGTCAGGCTCGAAGCGCTGCCGTAGAAGCCCGCGTTCCCGTAGGAGAAGACCCCGCCGTCGGCCCCGACGAGCCAGTAGCCGGATCCCGAGAGGGACGAGAGGGACGGGCGGGAGGTCGATGCGAGCGCAGGAGCGATCGCGCTCGAACCTCCGGCCCCGGCGAGGTTCGGGCAGGGAGGAGCGGGAGCCCCTCCGCCGCCGGAGTTGCCCGTGATGTGGATGAAGTCGAAGAGCACCGCTCCTCCGCCAGGGTTGTTCCAGGCCTGCGGAGTGGTGACCACGCTCCCGGCGCCGTTCCCGTAGGAGTGCTCGGCGACGAGCCCGTTCCCCAGGTAGACCGCCGTGTGGTCCCAGGTCCCCGTCCCGGCCCACTGGTAGAGGATCAGGTCACCGGGAACGAGCCACGAGGGGAGCGAGGTGCCCGTCGCGTCCGTTGCCAGGTTGTTCGAGAGGAGGTAGGCCCTCAGGCCCGTCACGCTCGGGTTCCCGTACGCGGGAGGGACGACCGTGGGGATCGAGAGCCCGCCGGCCTCCAGCGCGAGCGAGGCAAAGTGCGTGCAGTCGTCCCCGATGCTCCCGTACTGGGCCACCACCGCGGGGGTGGAGGTTCCCTGCGGGAACCAGGCATCGCCGGAGGAGCTGACCCAGTAGTAGCCGTCGGAGCCCACGACCCCCATGTACTGGGTGGCGTAGGCGGCGGCCGCGCCACCGTTGTAGCCCGAGGTGCTCGTCCCCGCACCGCAGGAGTTGTTGGGGCATACCGAGCTCCAGGGTAGGCCCGCCTGGTTCTGGTTGAGGCCGCTGCAAGCGACGGGCCCGGTACCGGCGAAGCCCGCGGGGGCCCACGTGCAGTAAGCGCCCGAGAGGTAGCTGCCCCAGAAGTTGTAGCCGTTGACCTGGTAGTAGGCGATCGCCCATTGGAACGCGCAGGCGGGGTCGAAGTAGATCCCGCCCCAGTCCGACGAACTGCCGGACCACGCCGGGCAGGAGGAGGGGGAGTAGTCCGAGAGCGGGAACGGCCCACCCTGGGGCGGGGTCTGACCACCGGTGCCCTCCTGGAGGACCCCTTCCGCGTGGGGGCCCGGTTCGATGGCGGCGGGGTTGAACCCGCTCTCCTGGTAGGCCATCGAAACGAAGGTGACCGCGACCGGTCCGGTGAACCCGGCGGCCAGCGCGCAGTCCACCACCGCTTGGAGCGTCAGGGTCGTAGGCGCGTTGTAGAAGTTCGAATTGGGGCAACCGGCCACCGCTGCCGCATGGGAGCTCACCGGGTTCGTTCCGGGAGCGGGAGAGGGAGAGGGGGAGGGCGAAGGGGAGGAAGGGCCCCCTGGGCCCGAGGGGGCGGGCGAGCCGGGGAGGAACGGCAGGGAACCTCCCCCAAGAACGTGCGAGCCACCCGGCAGCGAGGAGGCGAAGGACCCCAACCCTGCTGCTCCGAGGGGGGAGAACAGGATCATGAGGCCCAGGACCGCGGGAACGGCCCACCGTGCGGTCCGGTGCGCCTTCGCGCGCCGCGCTTCACTTCCGCGCCCTTCGGTCTCCTCAGACGGACCGCTCGAGTGGGTCTCGAGGGCCCCGTACCCTTCGGACCCATCGGGGGCGGGAGGGGCACCAGGGGAGGCCACAGGCTCGAGCTCCGGTTCCGGGGCGGGGTTCAGGAGGGCCTTCCGGGACCACGTGGGAGAGGGGAGCCCGTCGTCAAGTGTCGCCGTCGGGGGCGCAGGGGGTTCCTGCACGGGAGCGCTCATCGGCTGAGGTTAGGGGTGGACCCCCCACTTGAGGAGGTCCCGCATGTATGTCGGAGCGACGCGGTCTCGAGGGTCATAGGACCCTCTGCCCATCGCCCCCCTGCTCATCCGGAGGCCGTGCGCGCGCGTTCCGCGACGATGGAAAGCCCCGCAGGCGTCGTTCGGTAGGCCTTGAGCCTCCGGCCGTGCCCTTCGATGGGCCGGACCTCGGCGACGACCAGCCCGCGCTCCTGAAGGCGGGAGAGGGTCTTCGCGAACCGGGCCTGCGGCAGACCGAGCGCCCGGGAGATCCCCCCCTGGGTCAGCGCCGGAGCTGCCGTTCGCAGCTCTTCGGACCCGGAGCCCTGGTGCCGGGCGAGATGCTCCAGGATCTTCTGAGCCAGGGGGGCCTTGCTCTGCGCCCGGGCCCCTGGAGGGGTCCCCCCGCGGTGCGGAGGTGGACTGACCGTGCCCCGGACCGCCGGCGCCGGGCCGTTCCACCGGTGGGCGGCCTCCCGGCGTCGGGGGTCGACCCCGGAGGACCTCCAGAGCTGCTCGGCAGCCGCCCGTAGAGCTCGGACGGTCCCCGCGGGAGCTCCCGTCCTCTCCGCCCACTCCGACTGGGCCCAGACGACCTCCGCCTCGGCGAACGGGTTGCGGGCCGCGTGCGCCTCCTCCCGCGCCTCCTCGAAGCTCGCCTGGACGGCGGACGCCGGTTCCTTGACCGCCTTGGCGAGGCTGCGGGCCCATCCCGCGAGGTAGCGTTCGGAGGGGGAGAGCGAGCCGTGCAGTCCCCGCTCGACCTCTCCGATCCGACGCAGGGCGTTCTCCGCCGCTCCCGTCTCGGCCTCGGCGCGTGCCAATCGCAACTGCAAGGGAGGGGTGGACTCCCGGTCTCCGAGCTCGAGGTAGATCTCGAGGGCCTGGGAGAAACGGTCGCGCGCCTCTCCCGGACGGCGGGCCAGGGCGAGGATGTCGCCCTGGCGCTGGGCGGCGAGGGCGATGCCTCTCTTGAGGTCGAAACGGCGAGCGAGCGCCAGCATCTCCTCGGACCGGCCCCAGGCGAGGTCCATCTCTCCGAGGTCCGCCTCGACGTTCGCCACGTTGCCCAGCGTGATCACGATGTTGTTCACCGAGCCGGAGCGACGGTACTGCTCGAGGGCCTCCAGCGTCACGGCCCTCGATTCCTGGACGGCCCCCCGGAGGCTCGCCAGCATCCCCTGGAGCTCCAGCGCGAGGCCCAGGAGACGGGCGTCGTCAAGCTCCCGCGCCACCGCAAGGGCCCGGGCGAGGTCCTGCTGGGCCTCCGTCTGGCGCTCCTGGAAGGCGAGACACCAGCCGGCGCAGTACGAGGCGCGGCCGAGCTCCCACCGCTCGGAGGTCCCCTCGAGGAGACGTTGGGCCTCCTGCGCCTTCTCGAGCGCCTTGGGAACGTTCCCTTCTCGGATCAGCAGGTTCGTCCAGGTGAGCGCGAGGCGTCCTCGCAGCGCCTGGGAGACCTCGGGCGAGGGACCCTTGGGAACGCTCCCCAGCTCCCGGGACAGACGTTCGAGCTCGGCCCGTCCCTCCTTCGGGGCGCGCACCACGTCCATCCACGCCAGGCGTTCGGCGATCTCCCAGCGGAGGGGGCCGTGGGGAGCCTCCTCGAGAAGCCGGGCGAGGAGCCGCCGCACGACCGGATGGACGCCGATGGAGCGAACCATCCGCTGCACGAGCGCGAACCGCTCCGCGACCGAGGAGGTGGCGGGGACCCCTTGGGCCGTGTCCACCTCGACCCAGGCGTTGTTCCAACGCTCGAACGCCTCCGCATCCTGCATGGTGAGGGCGAGCTCCATCGCCTGACGGGTCCAGCGGAGCGCCTCCTCGGCGATCCCCGCCTCCTTCCAGAGCCGCGCGAGGAGCGGGGCGTCCCCCGGTCGCTGCTTCGTGAGCCACTCCGCGAGCCGGCGGGCGCCCTCGGCCCGCTCGGGAGCGGGCATCTCCTCGACCACCGTCTGCCAGAGGAGGGCGTGCGCGAAGGCGAACCCGCCTCCGCTCCCGCCCAGGCGGACGAGCAATCCCCCCTCCCCCGAGAGGCGGGAGAGGTCGCTCTCGACCTCGGAGGTCGGGCGGGAGAGGGCCCCGGCGACCTCGGAGGAGTCGAAGCGGGCCCCGAGCAGGGCGGCGGTCCGCAGCGCCTCCCGCACCGTGGGGGGAAGACCGACGAGCCGCGAGAGCAGGACCCGCGCCAGTGCGGGAGGCACCCGGTCCGTGGAACGGGGGCCGGCGGCGACGGCCCCCTCCCAGCCAGGAGGGACGATGAGGGTCCAACGACCTCGCTCGCGACGCGCGAACCCCTCCCTCTGCATCTCCCGCAGCATCTCGGAGAGGAGCAGGGGATTCCCGCCGCTCCGCTCCAGGAGCAGCTTGAACGGGCGGGACTCCGCCGGGGTTGCGACCGGACCGCCGAGGACCGCCTCCGCGAGCCGGAACGCGGCCCGGGAAGGGAGCGAGGCCAGGCGAAGGACCGATCGAGGGT
Organism: Thermoplasmata archaeon; assembly: GCA_021802125.1. Lineage (GTDB taxonomy): Archaea > Thermoplasmatota > Thermoplasmata > Lutacidiplasmatales > UBA184 > JAKAAX01. The sequence continues at coordinate 84,697 of JAKAAX010000008.1, forward strand.
CCGAGCGCTTCGCCTCGTCGATGAGGTCCTCGATGCCGCGCCATCGCTCCTCGGCTCCCGTGCCCCCCGGGCCCTCATACCGCGCGGCGGCGAGCACGACCACGGGGAGGTGCCGGGCGTTCCGGCAGAGGAAGCGCGCCCCTTGGAGGGAGGCCAGGTCCGCCCACTGCAGGTCGTCCAGGATGAGCAGCTGAGGGGCGTGACGGGACCTTGACTCGAGACGACGAAGGTAGGAGAGAAGGGCCGTCGCTTCCGGCACGGCGGGGGGACCCCTTCGGGACAGCGTGAGGCCGATCGGCAGCGCGTCCCTGAGCGACGCGGGGCCTTCGGGCTCGAGGCCGGGGTCGGACCCGGACCCGGCGGAGCCGCTCGCCCCTGCCGGGTCCTCATCCTCTTCGAGAGCGACAGCGGCCGCGGCCATCGCCATCAGCGCAGCGGGTCGGGGGACCTCGGGGTTCCCCGGGGGAGCGTGCGCGCCCTCCTGAGCTTCGCTCCGACCGGTCTCTCCCGTTCCGCTCGGGCTCGGGCCCGGGCCCGTCGCCCTATCGGACCCCGGTAGGAGCTGCTCGAGGAGGAAGAAGGGGGCCGTCCAACCTTCGATCGCGTAACCCCGGTGGACCTCGAACCCCAGTTCGGAGGCGACGCGCGCACCCTCCGCTAGGAGGTGGGACTTGCCGATGCCGCTCGGTCCCAGGAGGAGGACCAGCGCGCCGAGGCCGTCCTTCGCCTGGGCGAGAGTGTCGGAGAGGAACTTCAGCTCGGCATGGCGTCCCAGCGCGAGGCTCGGTGCGCGTCCACCGTGGAGATCGGCCTTACCGGCACTGGTGGCACGAGGAGCCACGTCCCCTCCGAGCCCGCGGGGAGCGATATACCTCTCGACCGCCCGACGGCGCTCAGAAGCTCGACGGTGGCGGACCGCTCGACCCGCCGCCGCCGTATAGGGCGGTGCGGCGCGCACGCTCCCGGGCCGACATCCACTTGGAGAGCCACGAGACCTCCGACCGGGTCGCCTCCGTGAGCTCCTCGGGCACGACGCCTCGAGGTCGTCCTAGCGTGGTCGGGAAGCGCAAGAGCCGGGTGGGGGTCGCGGCGAGGTCCAGGGGGACGTCGTGGGGGAGGACCGGCAGGAGGGAGGTCTTCGTCTGCAGGTCGTGAACGGTGGTCACGATGCGTGTGGCGGGGGTGACCTTCTCGGCCTCGGACAGGAGCCCCCACTCGAGGTCGGAGAACCCGCCCCCTTTCCCGATACGCTCCCCGCGGGACCCCACGACGACGCTCCCCGCCAGGACCAGGTCGATCGGGGGGACGTCCTCAGGCGTGAGCGGGCGCCCGCGGCTCAGGGCCTCCTGGATCGTCGGCACCGCGTGGCTACCTTCCGGGAAGAGGCGGAAGCAGGTCGGTTCCTTCAGCCGAGGCACCGCCATGACCAGGGCCTTCCCCTGACGGAGCGCGAGCGCACGGAGAGGCAGCTGGGGGGCGTCCGGGTTCGCCTTCACGACCTTGGCGGCGCGGAACTCCGGGGTCTCCGCCAGGCGCTCCGCCGCCTCCTTCGCACCTTCGAAATTGGGGATCCTGTCGTGGGGCGGGAAGGGGAAGCGGGCCACCCCCTCCGACTGCAGACGGTCCCAGGCCTCTCTCCGAAGCCGCGCCTTCTCCCCCTCGAGGCGGCGCCGGTCCGCCTCGCCCAGCGCGGGTGGGATCCCGGGCATCGGGTCACTCCCCCCGGGGCTCGGCCAGGAGGGGCCGGCCGGGGTGGGATGGGGGCGTCCCCAGAAGGGACCGCCGGCGCTCCGGGTAGGCCTTCACCAGCGGTTCCGATAAAGGGGAGCGCTTTTTACCTCTCGCTAGGTCGCGCAGAACGTGCCATCGAAGAGCTTGGCCGAGGAGCTCGCCTCCAAGCAGAAGGCCATCTCCATCGGGGAGTTCTTCGAAAGGAACCGCCAGATCCTGGGGTTCGACAACCCCTCTCGGGCGCTCCTCACCACCGTGAAGGAGTGCGTGGACAACTCCGCCGACGCCTGCGAGGAGGCGGGGATCCTCCCGGACCTCCTGGTGGAGATCACCAAGGTCTCCGAGGAGCGGCTCAAGGTCGTCGTGGAGGACAACGGCCCCGGCATCGTCCGTCGTCAGCTCCCGAACGTCTTCGGGCGGTTGCTCTACGGCTCACGTTTCCACTCCAACCGTCAGGCCCGCGGGCAACAGGGAATCGGGGTCTCGGCCGCCGTGCTCTACGCGGGGCTCACCACGGCCACCCCCGTGCACGTCGTCTCCAAGGTCGAGGAGGACCCCGCGGCCAACGTGGTCGACCTGTTCCTGGACACTCAGAAGAACCAGGCCCGGTTGGTCAAGGAGGACGTCCTGGCCTGGGACCGCCCGCACGGCACGCGCGTCGAGCTGACGCTCAAGGCCCGCTACCAGAGGGGCCGCCAGTCCCCCTACGAGTACCTGAAGGGGACCGCGATCGTCAATCCCCACGCGCGGATCGTCCTGGTGGAACCCGACGGGACCCGGACCACCTGGGAGCGCGCCTCTCCCGACCTTCCTCCGCTCGCCAAGGAGATCCCGCCGCATCCACACGGGCTGGAACTGGGGGAGCTCGACTCGATGCTCCGCCGGAGCTCCTCGAAGACCCTGCTCCAGTTCCTTACCGCGGACCTCTCGGGGATCAGCCGGCGGGGGATCCAGGACGTCCTGCAGAAAGGAGGGTTCACCGGTCGGGAACGCCCCGACGGCTTCGCCGGAGAGCGTGTCGAGCAGCTCCTCGCCGCGCTCAAGGACACCCCGATGGCGACGCCCTCGGCGGAATGCCTCTCGCCCATCGGCCCGATGCTGATCAAGCGCGGGCTAAAGAACGTCCTGGGGACGCTGCGACCGGAGTTCTACTCCCCGCCCGTGAGCCGTCCCCCGAAGGTCCACGCCGGATGTCCCTTCGTGGTGGAGGTCGGGCTGGTCTACGGCGGAGACCTGCCGTCGGACCAGTCCATCCAGCTCCTCCGCTTCGCGAACCGGGTCCCGCTGCTCTTCCAGCAGGGCGCCTGCGCCATCACCCAGACGGTGGCAGAGATGGACTGGCACCGCTACGGCCTGGAGCAGAAGAGCGGAGCCGTACCGGTGGGACCGGTGATCCTCCTCGTCCACGTTGCCTCCACCAAGGTCCCGTTCACCTCCGAGGCGAAGGAGGCCGTCGCCCAGACGGAGGACATCACCCGCGAGATCGAGCTCGCGGTCCAGGCCGCGGCGCGCAACATGAAGCTCCACCTCTCGCGGCGGACCCGCCGCGACCAGGCGATGGAGAAGTTCACCATCATCCAGAAGATCCTCCCGAAGATGGCGGAGAAGGCGAGCGGGATCGTCGACAAGCCCGTGCCCGACCTCACCCGGGTGATCACCCGGATCATGGACGTCGTGGCGGTCGAAGCACGCGGGAGCGGGGAGGACCCGACCAAGCCCTCGGAGAAGACCCTCCTCACGCTGACCAACTACACGTCCCGTAACCGTCCGATCGAGCTCTTCCTCGAGGTCCCCCTGGAGGCCGTCAAGGAGGGCTTCTCGGCGGATCCCAAGCCCGAGACCCTCAGCACGGAGCTCGGCCGCGTCACCTTCCCCCTCCAGAGGCTTTCGCCGAACGCGAAGGTGACCTACACGCTCACCTGGCCGAAGCCGGAGAAGCTCGAGCCGGACGACGTGGACGTCTTCGTCGCCGGGGTCGACGAGGCCCATCTGCTCGGAGCGGACCCGCTGCCCGGAGACTGGGACGTACGGCTCCCCGCCGCGCTCGTGGAGGCCGCCGAGGACGCCCAGATCGCCGCCGCGCGACCCGCCGCGACCGCCGAAGGGGAGGAGGAGGTGGATTACGATGCCGCCGAAAAGAAAGAGTCCTTCGTCGACGAAGAGTAGGCCCGAGAAGCTGCCGGACACGGACAAGCGCGTCCTCCAGCCCACGCTGGACCTGGCCCAGCAGATCTACACCCAGCTCGACAAGGGGGACATCCCCCGGATGAAGCTCCCGCTCCGGACAAAGCAGAACATCGCGTTCAGCCCGCGCGACGGGGTCTGGCGCCTGGGCAATCAGTGCGGAGTGCGCTCCGCCCGCAAGCTGGACGGGGCGCTCATGCTCCTGCGGACCTTCTGGCTCGTCGACTTCATCGAGGAGATGGCCCGCGACAACAAGCACTCGACGCTTCGGGAGCTCTACTACATCAGCGAGCAGTGGGAAGAGGCCAAGTTCCACAGCGAGAACGAATCGAACCTTCTGGTCGAGGACCTGGAGGTCATGTGCGAGCGGATGCGGGAGGACTTCCGGCTCCGCCCCGAGGAGAACGGCGCCTCGGTCATCGGCGACCTCACGATCACGGAGATCAATCGGAAGGGGCAGAAGAAGCGGATCAACTGCCGAGACGACGTCGGGGACGGCGGGTACCAGCTCCCCGCGAACGTCGAGAAGGAGAAGATCTCCTTCGTCTCCCACGGGGCGAAGTTCGTCCTGGCGATCGAGTGCGGAGGCATGGTCGACCGCCTGGCCGAGAACGGGTTCGACGAGGACCAGAACGCGCTCCTGGTCCACCTCAAAGGCCAGCCGGCCCGGTCCACGCGACGCTTCCTCAAGCGCCTGAACGAGGAGCTCAAGCTGCCTGTGGTCGTCTTCACCGATGGCGACCCCTGGTCGTTCCGGATCTTCGCCTCCGTTGCGTACGGCGCCATCAAGACCGCCCACATCTCGCACTACCTCGCGACGCCCGGGGCCGAGTTCCTCGGCGTCACCGCCTCCGACATCGAGAACTACCAGCTGCCCAGCGACAAGCTCTCGGACCGCGACATCCAGGCGCTGAAGGCGGAGCTCTCGGACCCCCGGTTCAACACGGAGACGTGGAAGAGCGAGATCGAGCTCATGCTCCAGAACGGGAAGAAGGCGGAGCAGCAGTCGCTCGCGAAGTACGGTCTCAACTACGTGACCGAGAAGTACCTCCCGGAGAAGCTCACCGAGATGGGCGTCCTCTAGGGGCGCTGCCCGCGACCATTTCGGCCCTCCCCTCACCTGGGCGCGCGCGCACAGCGAACGCCTGAACGGCCGCCTAGAGGCGCACCCGGGCCCTCCGCGGGTCCTTCCGGGTGGGGAAGGGCGAGCGGCGCTTTCGCCCAGACGGAAAGGCTTTGGCGGGCCCTGCGAAGTTCACTTCGGGCCCGTCGTGGGGCGCACCACCAGAACGGCGGTCCGGCTGTGGTGCACGACCGCGTCCGAGACGCTGCCCAGGAGCAGCCGCCGGGTCGAGGATATCCCCCGCGAACCCATCACGACGAGGTCGGCGTGCTCCTCCTCGACGAACCGCAGGATCTCGTCGGCGGGGTGGCCTTCGAGGAACTTGCCCCGCACCTCTGGGACCCCGTGCTCCCTCGCCCGGACCAAGGCCTTCTGGTACTGCTCGAGCAGCGCCTGCTTGGCCTCGTCACCGATGAACACCGGTGGGGCCGGTCCGTAGGAGACCACCGTGGGAGGCTGGTACACGCTGAGGACCGTGAGGGCGGCCTCCCAGTCCCGGGCCAGGTCGATCGCGGTGTCCAGGGCCTCGTTGGACAAGGGGGAGCCGTCGTAGGCGATCACGAGGTCGTGGAAGCGGCCGGTCAACGGCTGCCCCCGGACCGCGTCGCCGCTTCAGGAGCGGCAGCGCCGGAAGCGGGGCGGTCCGACCCCGCATCGGCGTTGATGGTGGACGGGGTCGACCCGTCCTCTTCGCGCGCGCCCTTCGCCGGCGCCATCTCCTCCCCGCCGACAGTTCCCTTCCCCCCCCCGCCGAGCGTGGCGCTGCGGGAGCGAGACCCGCGTGGTTGGGCCTTGGGGTCGTCTTCCTCGCCGTGGACGAAGCGCTCGCCCCGCATGAGGGAGACCAGGGCCCCCGCCGCCGTCAGGGTCCCCGCCACCGCGAGCGATTCCCTCACGCCCTCCAGGAACGCGGGGGCGATGGCCGTCGGGAAGAACCCTTTCGACGTCAAGGTCGCGGCGACGCTCCCCGGGATCGGCACGGGGAGCATGGGCCCCATCTGCTGCAGCAGCACGCCCATCGGGTTGATCCCCAGGAAGGCCCCGAAGATGGCGCCGGTGGGGTTCCCCGAGAGCACCGAAGCCAGCACGGGCTGGTCCGGTCCCGGCACTCCCGCCCCGGCGAGGGCCGATCCCACCGAGGCCGAGAGCCCGTGCGAGATGCCCAGGATCACGATCGTGAAGAACATCGCGAGCGAGAGCTGCATCCCGCTGTTCTGCAGCGTTGTCGCCATGCCCGAGGCCGCTCCCCGCTGCTCGGCGGGAACCGCGTTCATGATCGCCGCGCGGTTCGGGGAGGCGAACAGGCCCATGCCACACCCTTGCAGGAAGAGCAGCACGCCCATCTCCCAGTACGGGAAGTTGTAGGGGAGCGTCATCATCGCGAAGAACGTCGCCGCTCCCAGGGCCATCCCTCCGCTCGCGAGGTGCTTGGCCCCGTACCGGTCCGACAGCCAGCCGCTCATCGGGCCCATGAGCAGGAACCCTCCCATCATCGGGAGCATGTAGATGCCCGCCCAGAAGGGGGTCTCTGCGAAAGTGTATCCGTGGAGAGGCAGCCAAATGCCCTGGAACCACATGATCATCATGAACATCATCCCGCCACGAGCGATCGACCCGAGCAGCGCGGCGATGTTCGCCGCCGCGAACGCCCGGATCCGGAACAACCCGAGATGGAACATCGGGTCCGAGACGCGCGTCTCGACGAAGAGGAAGATCCCGAGAAGCGCCAGGCCCCCGATCACCCCAATCCAGACCCAGGGGTCGGACCACCCCATCGCCTGGTTGCCGTACGGGAGGAGACCGTAGGTGACCGCCACCAGGAGGACGGTCAACCCCGCCCCGAAAGTGAGGTTCCCGGCCAGGTCGAGCTTCTGGCCCTTTCGGATCGTCGCGATCTCTTTGAGCCTCAGGTAGGCCCAGACCGTACCGAAGACCCCGAAGGGCACGCTCACCAGGAAGATCGTGCGCCAGGCTGGGACCGCGAGCCCGTCCAGGTGGAACGTGGGGACGCCTGCGAGCAGTCCGCCGAGCACCAGTCCGATGACCGACCCGCCGATGGCCGCGACCTGGTTGATCCCCAGGGCGAGCCCGCGCTCGCTCGGCGAGAAGGCGTCCGTGAGCAGCGCGGGCGAGTTCGCGAACAGGAAGGCGGCGCCTACCGCCTGGACCATCCGGAACGAGACCATCTCCCACCCCCCGAGGGCCCCCGTGCTCGGCGTAAGGAAGAGCAGCACCGAGCCCACGGAGAAGATCGCGAAGCCCAGGTTGTAGAGGCGGGTACGCCCGTACATGTCGGAGAGGCGCCCTACGGTCACGAGGAGGGTCGCCGTCAGGACCCCGTAGCCGAGGAGGATCCAGATGAGCAGGGTGAAGTTCGAACCGACGAAGGGGTTGATCCCGAGACCGGTGAAGATGACCGGCAGGGAGATTAGGATGATCGTGCCGTTGATCGAGGCCATCAAGGCCCCGAGCGTGGTGTTCGAGAGCACCACCCACTTGTAGGCCGTCAAGCGCTCACCTCCCAGGCACCTTCCGGGCCCGCCTCAGCGGGGGGATCTCGGTCGCCGGGACCGTGAGCAGAAGCACGGCCAGGAACTTTTGAAGGCCCCGGGAGAGCTCCCCCCGGGCTGCGGCAGACATCCGATGGTCGAGCGCCCGCATCCGCGCGCGCATGTCCTTCTGCGCGGAGCGGAGCTCCCGAAGCCCCACAGAGGTGGCGAGAAGGAGCCAGGCCCGACGGTCCCTGGGGTCGCGTTCGACCTTGGCCCAGCGGTGAGCTTGGAGGCCCCTGGCCAGGCTCGTCAAGGTCGCTGCCGTGAGCCCGAGATGGAGGGCCACCTGCCCGAGGGGGACGGGGCCTCGCTCGAGCACCTTCAGGGCGCGGTACTCGGAGAGCAACATGCGGTGCTTCTCGAGCCGTGAACCTAGGTCACGCCGAAGCAGCTGGTAACACCGAAGGAGGTCCTCTTCCAGGTTGAGGTCCGCTCGAGAGCTCCGCGGACGCACCCGGCCGGGGCCGGTCGGCGTTCTCCTTGGGAGACTGCGCGGCGGCATGGTCGTGTGTTGCGAGGACGTGGCCGTATATTATGGCAGCGTAGTATCTGCTACGGTATCTTACCATTTAGGGAGGGGGAAGAGGTTCGCGCGCATGGGCCCTTCCGCCGCGCTTCGCCTCGCTTCGCCTCCCCTTGATCGGTCCGCCGCCCCACGTACCGACCTCGGACCCTTCGCTCGCTCCGGCCGCCGAGGGCCGAGTGTCGGGCCCCCCTGGGGCGGACGGTCCCGGGAAGGAGGCAGGGCTTTCTGCCCCTCCTCTTGACCCACCCGTGGCCGGCGCGGTCTCGCCGCTCGCTCTCTCCGAGAGCCCGATCGTAGGACGGGAGCGCGAGCGGGCGTTCCTCCAGGAGGCGCTCCGGGCCGCCCAGGAAGGTCGGGGATGCGCCGCGACCCTCTCAGGTCCGGGGGGCATAGGGAAGACCCGCCTCCTCCGGTGGCTTGAGGGCGAAGCGCGCGAGCGGGGGTTCCAGGTGGGTTGGGGCTACTGTCTCAAGGAATCTCTGGAGCCGTACTTCCCGATCGAGCAGCTCTTCCTTGGCCTGGGCACCTCCGGTCGTGCCGACCCTGACCCCTCCGCGTCCTTCGGCGGCGAGGGTTCCTCGCCCGTCCTGTTGGTCGAGGAGGAGCGACCTAGCGTGGTCTACACGACCGCCGCTCGTCTCTGCCGGACCCTCCCCACGCTCGTCCTCTCGCGCGACCGGGGCGCGGTGCTGCGCCAGCGTTTCCCAGACCTGGAGAAGGCGAGTGGGCTCCTCTGGCTCGCCCGAGCCGCCTCGGAGGACGCGCTGGACGTCCGGTCGCTGGACGCCTTGGGCGACCGACTGGAGGCCCATCTCCGCGAGCATCCGGGCGCGCTGGTCGTTGTCGCGGGGGTGGACTATCTCGTGAGCCAGGCGGGATTCGCCGCCTCCCTCCGACTCGTGCAGTACCTTCGCGACGTCGCCGAGGAGACCGGCGGGCACCTTCTCCTCGGGTTCCATCCGGTCGCCCTCGAGGTCCGCCAGCTCTCCCTTCTCGAGGCGGAGGGAGAGGTGTATCGAGCGGCCCCCACGCGGTCGGAGCCCCGGCCCGCACCGGTCGTCCCGGCCGCGCGAAGCCCATCCCAGCGGCTGCTGGACTACACCGAGACATTGACCGTCGCCAGTTCGGAGACCCCCTGCCTCTTGCTCCTGGACGATCTCCAGTGGGCCGATCCGCAGTCCCGATTGGCCTTCCAGTTCCTGGCGAGGAACCTCCGGGGCCAGCGCGTGCTCCTCGTGGCCTCGGTACGAGAAGAGGAGGACCCCGAGGCCGATACCGGCGTGAGCCTTCTCGACCTCTTTGAAAGGCTCGAGCGGGAAGGATTCCTCCATCGCCTCCCGCTCCGGGGTCTGGACGAGCAAGGCTCCCGCGCTCTGGCCGAAGGCGCCCTGGGCGGGAAGCTCGCCGGGGGAGGGGCGGACCGGGCCTTCCTGGACTTCCTCCAGAGAGCGGGCGGCAACCCGTACTTCGTCCTGGAGACCGCCCGGGGCCTGGTCTCCGAGGGTGCGGTCGTGCGCGCCCCTGACGGAGGGGTCCGCCTCCATGGCCATCTCGCTCCGGGAGACCCCGGGGCGCTGCCGGACTCCATCCGTCGAATGGTCGTGCACCGGCTCGCCTCGCTCGATGGCGCCGAGCGGCGACTCGTGCACGTCGCCTCGGTGCTGGGAAGCGAGTTCGACGTGGCGCCGCTGTCGGAGGTGCTGGGGCGGAGCGAGGGGGAGGTGACCGACATCTGCCGGAGGCTCGAGCGGCGGCTCCGCCTCGTCCATCCGGTCGGTGAGGGTGCAAGCAAGTGGTCGTTCGCCCACCCCATGACGTGGGAAGCCGTACTCTCGGAGATCCCGAGCGAGGAGACCGGGTCGATCTGCAAGGCGCTTGGTGGCTGGTATGCTAGGCACCGCCCTCAGGAGACCGCCGTCCTGGCACGGCTGTGGCATGAGGTGGGGGACCCCGAGCACGGGCTTCCCATCGTCCGGCGCGCCCTCCGAGATGCGTTGGGGCAGCAGGCGGGGGAGACGATCGTGCGCTACCATGTCTGGCTCCAGGACCTCCTGCGGACCGCCCATGTCCCGACCGCTCAGAGGGTGGAGGAGGGGTTGGGGCTCGTGGACGAGCTTTGGATGCAGGGATCGTTCTCTCCCGCCTCGGCGCTGCTGACGTCGCTCGACGGGCTGGGCCCGGACCTCCGCTCACGCTGGGCGATCGCCCGCGCGCGGGTCGACCTCCTCCTCCAGCAGAACGTGAACGAGGCCCAAGGACTTCTACGACAGACCTGGGCGGAGATGGACCACGCGCCGGAGCAGCTCGTTCCTGAGCTGCGGGCGCGATGGCTCCTCACACGGGCGCGGGTGAAGCTCGGGTCGGGTGGCGAGGATGGGACCGGGGCGGATCAGGACTCGGAGCAGGCGCTCCGGCTCTTCGGTGAGGACGGCCCGGCGAACGAGCGGTGTCGGGCCTACTACAACCTCTGCTACCAGCGGATCGAGGGGCGGCGCACGCTCGAGGCCATGGAGCCGCTCCGACGAGGCCTGGAGCTCGCTCGGAGGGCCGGCCTTCCCCTCTACGAGGCGGACTTCCTGTCCCTGCTCGCCTGGGCGGAGCCCCAGCTCGGGGACTACCGGAACTGCCTGTCCAATTCTGCACGCTGCGTGGAGATCTACCGACGCAACGGGGGCGCCCAGTGGCTGGCGATCGCCATGGCCAACTACGCCAGGGCCCTCGAGAACCAGGGGGACCGGGAGGCCGCCATGGCCCAGGCCTCCGAGGCGCTGGAGCTTTCCAGGAGGTTCGACCTCCCGCGTCTGCTCGCGCTGAGCCTCCTGCTCTCCGGAGAGCTGAGGGCGAACGCGGGCCGGTGGGAGGACGCCCTTCCGTTCCTCGAGCGCGCGGAAGAGATGAACGAACGGCTGGGCTTCAAGGACCGGACCCTGGTGTCGGAGATCTACCTCTCCGCCTGTCGCGGCCACCTTGGTTCACCGGAGGAAGGGATCCGAGGATTGCGGAAGGCCTGCGAGAAGGAGGACCACCTGGAACTCGAACGGCGCATCCACCTCCATCTCCTCCTCGCAGAGCTTCTCGAGCTGACCGCGGACCTCCCGGGCGTCCGAAGGGAGCTGGAGCTTGCCCTCGCAGGGGTTCGGGGACAGGGGATCGCGCACATGGAGCGGGAGGCTCTGCTGCGCTTCTCGCGATTCGAGAGGGAGCACGGGTCTGCCGGGGAGGCACGACGCCTGGAAGAGAGGGCCGAGGAGCTCGGACGGGTGGTCAGGGGCGAGGTGGTCGCGAGCCCTTCGGTCACTTCCGCCGCGTCGGGACCATCGGCATAGGGGTGAAGGTCTTCAGATACTCGACCGCCACCAGGCTCACGTCGTACTGCAGGTTGATCCAGCGCCTCAGGTCCTCTCTCGAGATGGTGGCCGGGTCTTGACCCCTGACCCAGGCGAGAGTCTCTTCGAGCAGGGCCCTGCCCCGGTCCAGCGGACCCATCGGGCTGGCCTCGGGGTGAGGGGCCTGGAAGACCCGGAGCTCCCCCTCCAGCTCCCCGACGAACTCCCGGAACATCGCGTCCATCTCCTCCTTCGGGACCTGGGTGTCGGCAAAGAGCAGGGGCATGAGGGGCCCTCCCACCCCTCCCGGCCTTTCAACCCTCCGACAAACCCCACCGGAGCGCGCTTCCCGCTCGGGGAGGATGTGCCACGTCACAGTGTGCCGCGGCGTCCAACTTTCGGGGGTGGCGATTGTCCCGGAGTACATACGGGGGCGAGCCCCCTCTTTCCGCAAGGAGCGCCAGAGGAGCAGGAGGTCGAGAACGATGATGGCAGCCGTGAAGATCGTGGACTACGAAGAATGGCTTCGGCGCAAGCAGGGCTCGAGCGGCCTTCCTTCGGCCTCTCCCTCCGCGTCCGGAACGGGGGGCGACCTTCCACGCCTCAAGGAGAAACCGGACCGGGTGCTCGTCGATGTGAGCGGTCCCGGTCCGGGACTTCCGCTTGGGCCCCCGAGGCGGCCCTTCACAACCCCCCCGGACGGTCCGCGACCTGCCGGCGAGGAGCGGGCCACCGAGTGAGCCGCCCGGGTGCGCGTCGCCCTTGCGGTCAGTCGGCAAGGGGCGCAGGGAGTCCGAGCGAGCCCAGACCTGTCTCGGAGAGGACCGTGGACAGGAACGCCTTGACGACGTAGAGCTCCAGGTCGCCCGGGAACTTCCGGGTGACGAAGTCGATCCCCTGCTCTTCGAACTCCTTCGGGGGCCGAGCGCCGTCCGAGCTCGGGGCGGAGAGCAGGCCGCCGCCCTTCAACGGCTTCTTCCCGTCCCGTCCGAGGACCAGCACCTCCTGGTTCCTGTCCGTGAACACCCACGCGTGCGGGAGGAGCAGCCACCGGCGGACGGTCTTCGGACGGAACTTCGCCTCGCTCTCCGTCTCTCGCCGGGTGAAGAGAAGGAACGAGGTGCCGCCGATCGACACGGTCCGTTCGTAGCCAAAGCTCGCGCCGAAGAAGTTGAGGACCGTGGATTCGAGCTCCTCCTCTTCGATCACGGTCACGGCGACCCGGTCCACGCCTTGAGGCTTCTCCTTCCGGGAACCCTGGCCCCAGGACGGGGACCCTCGTGGCCCAGCCTCCCAGAGGGGGGAGGTTGATACGCCGGTCACCGTGCCGACAACGACCATGCCCACGAACGTCGTGTCCTCACCCTCCCGTCGTGCGAGCTCGCGAGTCGTCGCCGAGGTGCCTCCGTACCCCTTCGCGGAGCTCGAGAGGAAGGCCGCCCAATGGAGACGGGGCGAGCAGCGCGCCGTGAACCTCTCGATCGGCGACCCGGACCTACCCCCACCCGCGTCGGTCCTCGAGGCCGCCCGCGCGGCGGTGGGGGCCCCCGGGGCCCACCGGTATCCTTCCTCGCGAGGGGATGCCGAGCTCCGAGCCGCGATCGCGAGGTGGATGCGCCTTCGATTCGGTGTGACGGTCGACGCCGACAAGGAGGTGGCGGTCCTCCTTGGCTCGAAGGAAGGGATCGGGGCGCTTCCTCACGCCCTGGTCGACCCCGGAGAGATCGTTCTCGTCCCCGACCCGGGCTACCCGCCCTACACTCGGGGCACTCACCTCGCCTATGCCAAGGTCCACACGTTCCCCCTCTCCGAGGAACACCAGTGGCTCCCCTCCTGGGACGCGATCCCCTCCGGTGGACGGCTCATGTTCCTGAACTATCCGAACAATCCGACCGGCGGCACGGCGACGCTGGAGGACGTGCGCCCGGCGGTCGACCTGGCCCGCGACCGGGAGCTGTGGCTGGCCTACGACAACGCCTACAGCGAGGTCACCTACGGGGATCACCGAGCTCCCTCGATCCTCCAGGCCCCGGGGGCGATCGAGCACGCGGTGGAGTTCCACTCGTTCTCCAAGACGTTCGGCATGGCCGGCTGGAGGATCGGCTTCGCCGTGGGGAACGCGGAGGTCCTGGCCTCGCTCGTGAAGCTGAAGAGCCAGGTGGATTCGGGCGCCAGCCGTCCCATCCAGATCGCCGCTGCGGCCGCGCTGGGCCTGTACACGGGGGCCCAACGTCCTCCCCCGGTCGAGGCCACCGTGCAGGAGTACGGGAGACGCCTGCGGCGTCTCGCCCAGGGCCTGCACGACCTAGGGTACGAGGTCCGCGCCCCGGAGGGATCGCTCTACCTGTGGCAGAGGGCGCCCTCGGGTGACGGAGCGGCCTTCGCCGACCGGCTCCTCTCCGAGCACGGTATCCTGGTGACCCCTGGCTCCGCTTTCGGCTCCGCCGGGGCCGCCTACGTTCGCTGGGCCGTGACCGCCCCTTACGAGAGCATCGAGCAGGTCCTCTCTCGTCTGGCCGAGGCTCCCGTGCGTTGAGAGGCCCCCTCCGGGAGCGCGTGAAGTGGTCGGGAGGGCGTTGCGTGGGGTCGCCCACTCGCTCCGTGAGCCTTATAACACCCTCAAGATAGGGCGGCGCGCTCTCGAGGGTATCCCGGGATGAAACGAAGCTCACGCGTCTGGAAGAAGCGCGGCCACATGCGCTGGAAGTGGCGAAAAAAGCGCATGAGAAGGCGCATGCGCGAGCACCGGATGCGTGGACAGTAGGGAAGCTGACCGGCGATCTGCCGGGTCTCTTGCCTACGATCCATGCTCGAAGAGCCGCGGAGCAAACTTCCGCCAGCCGGGCAGATCGGTTTTCGATGGCCTAGGTCTTCAGGCGGTTCCCGCGGCTCTTCGTCCCTTGCCATGAGAGCTTGCAGCGTCAGGCTGCGCTTCCCCCAACCTTGGTCCACCTTCGCCAGCACCTGCGAACCCTTACCAACCCGTGCAGCCATGCGCATCACGTGTCGGTTCACCTCCGTCCTGAGGTCGCGCGGCTCTTCCGCGCGCTCCAGGAAGGGGACGTCGAGGGCCTCGAGGAACTCCTGGCCTCCGACCGGAAGTTGTTCACCGAGCGCGATGAGGTCGGGCGGAGCCTCTCGCTGGTCGCGGTCTATACCGGTCAGATCGCGCTCGCGTGGGACCTGATCCGGCGGGGCGCGCCGGAGGAGCTTCACGAGGCCGCGGCGCTGGGAGACCTCCCTCGGATCCGCGAGCTCCTCTCGAAGGGGACCGGGCCGACCGAGACGTACGCCCCCGACGGCTGGACCCCCCTCCACCTTGCGGCCTTCTTCGGAAACGCGGAGGCTTGCGAGTCCCTTCTGGACCACGGGGCCGACATCTCAGCCGTCTCGCGCAACCCGCTCGCGAACCAGCCGCTGCACGCGGCCGTCGCGGGAGGACAGGCGGGGGTCGTCCGCCTCCTGCTCTCTCGCCACGCCGACGTCGTCTCCCATCGCTGTCAGGGAGGATTGACCCCCCTGCACCTTGCCGCGGAACTCGGCGAGACCGAGGTGGTCGGGCTTCTGCTCGAGGCGGGGGCCGAGGTCGGGGTCCCGAACGACCTGGGACAGACCCCGGTCGACATGGCCCGACGGTCCGGTCACGAGGACCTGGTCCGCTTGATGCTGCGCCACGGTGCGAGGGACCTTCTGGTCTCTCGTGCCCACCGCGTCCCGGGCTGAGCGCCCCTGGAGCTGGACTACCAGCCCAACCGCTTGAGGTCCCGGTCCTTCTTCGTGGCCTTCTTCCAGGCCCGATAGTGCTCACGGCAGAGGTGGGCGCGGCGTTCGGCGTCGGGCAGCGAGGAGAAGGCCTTCTTCGCCTCGGCGAGCGCGAGCGAGCGGACCGCCTCCGCGCTGCAGTCGGGAACGGAGCAGTTCTGAGGGCCCTCCCGGGCGCGAGGGCTCCGACGGGCCGCCGATCCCTCCGGAGCGGCCATCGCTAACGGAGCTCCTTGAGCGAGCTCTCGACCAGGCGCGGAACGTCGTACGGGAACTTCGCGACCTTCGCCCCGGCCTTCTCGAGGGCCTTCACCTTGCTCTCCGCGGTGCCTCGACCCCGGTCGATGATCGCCCCTGCGTGACCCATCCGCTTCCCCGGTGGGGCGGACCGGCCGGCGATGTAGCTCACCACGGGCTTGCCGAAGCTCGAGCCGATGTACTCGGCGGCCTCCTCCTCGGCGACCCCGCCGATCTCCCCGACCATGACCACCATGTCGGTGGCCGGGTCCTCGTGGAAGAGCTTCAGCGTGTCGATGAAGGTGGTCCCGTTGACCGGGTCCCCGCCGAGACCAACGCAGGTGGACTGTCCAAAGCCCGCCGCGGTGAGCCCGGCCACCATCTCGTAGGTGAGCGTGCCGCTCCGGCTGACGACCCCGACCCGTCCCGGCTTGAACACGACGTTCGGGATGATGCCCACCTTCGCCCCGCCGGGGGTCGCGAGGCCCGGGCAGTTGGGCCCGATGATCCGGGTGCCGTGGAGCTTCCCGTAGTAGAGCATCTTCAGCATGTCGTGGAACGGGACGTGCTCGGTGATGATCACCGCGAGAGGGAGCCCCGCGTCGACGGCCTCGTAGAACGCGTCGCGCGTGTAGGGCGCGGGAACGAAGATGCAGGTGGCGGTGGGGTGCGTGGCCTGCACGGCCTCGCGGACCGTGTCGAAGACGGGGACACCCTCGACCTGCGTCCCGCCCTTCCCAGGGGTGACGCCGGCGACGACGTTCGAGCCGAACGCCTTCATGCCGCGGGTGTGGTTCGTTCCCTGGTGACCGGTGATCCCCTGGACGAGGACCCGGGTCTTGCCGTCCACGAGGATGCTCATGGGGCACCCCCAGCCGCGACGGCGGCCGCCGGAGGCGGCGCGATGGACTTCCCCTGCTCGAGGGCGACGACGTTGCGGGCCGCCTCGGCGAGGTCCGTGTAGGAGCCGATCCCGGCGGCCCGGAGGATCTGGACCCCTTCCTTCTCGTTGTTCCCGCGGATCCGGGCCACGAGCGGGAAGTCGGGCTTCGCCTGCTTAAGGGCCTCGACCAGCCCGGTCGCGACCGTGTCGCATCGGGTGACGCCCCCGAAGATGTTGATGAACACGACCTTGGGCTTCGCCTCGGTCATCATGAGGAACGCCTCGACGACCTTCTTGGGATCGTCGGTGCCCCCCAGGTCGAGGAAGATCCCGGGGCGCCCGCCCTCCTGGTAAAGGACGTCCAGCGTGGCCATCGTGAGGCCGGCGCCGTTCGCGAGCACGCCGATGTCGCCTCCGATCTCCACGAAGGCGATCCCCTTGTCGTGGGCCTTCTGCTCGAGCGGAGAGAGCTCTCCGTGCTCCTGCTGGAAGTCCGTGTGGCGGAACATCGCGTCGTCCTCCAGGATGACCTTCGCGTCCAGGGCAAGGAGCCGGTCCCCCACCAGGGCGAGCGGATTGATCTCCACGAGCTCGGCGTCCTCCTTCTCGAAGATCGCCCACAACGAGTCCATGATCCGGTCCAGGTCCTTCGCCGCGGCGGGGGGAAGGTCGAAGGCCTTGCTCACCGCCCGCTTCTCGTAGGCCACGAGCCCGGTGAGCGGGTGGATGGGGAGCTTCAGGAGCTTCTCTGCCGGCAGCGCCTCGATCTCCATCCCTCCCTGGGCGGAGGCCATGAGCAGCGGCTTGCGGGAGGAGCGGTCGAGCGTGATGGAGAGGTAGAGCTCCCGAGCAATGTCGGCCTTGGTGGTGAGCAGTACCTCCCGGACCGTCTCGCCCTTGAACTCCTTGCCCACCATGCCCTCGACGGCCTGGACGGCCTCCGGGGCCGTGTTCACGAGCTTCACGAAACCGGCCTTGCCTCGTCCTCCGGCCAGCACCTGGGCCTTCACGACGCAGGGCACGGGAACCTCGCCTGCGGCGAGGGCCTTCGCCGCCTCTTCGCCGCTACGAACGACCTTGCCGGGAGGGACCGGAACGCCGAACTTCCTCAGGATCTCCTTGCCTCGATATTCGCGGAGCAGCACCATCGTCGGACCCGGCGCGCCGCAGTTCGGAGGGAGGTATAAGGCCGGCGTTGCGCGTCCGCCCCGGAAACTGCGGACCGGTGAGGTGAACGGACGCGTGTACCTCGACGCTTGTGGGACACGTACTTATACCTCGAGCAGCTTGCGAAGCCGACGCATCCTATGGCGTACCACGCCTCGGTGAGGCGATTCGTGGCGCGGGTCGGAACCGGCCTCCTCCTGCTGACGCTCGCCCTGATGGCTTCGACCGGAGCCCAAGCGGCGGTGCTCGGCCCGGCCGTGGGTGCGAACGTCCCCTCGGTCGCCCAGGTCCAGGGGTCCAGCTCCCCGGCGGCGCTCAGCCCCTCCACGATCGCCCAGGTAGCCCAGCACGCCCACGGGTCGAGCCTCACGAACGCCCCCGGTGTCGCCGCGCACGTTCTCCGTGCAGCACCGACCCATCCCGCGCTCGGATCGGTCCCCGCGGGGATCTTCTCTACCCCGATCCAGGTCTCGACGACCACCACCACGGACCAGAACGGGGGCCCCGTCTTCGCCTGGTCTACCAACCCCTCGACCGTCTCCGATGCCTCGGGCTACGTATGGACGGCCTGGGCCGCCAACGTCTCCGGACGCTGGAGCATCTTCTTCGCCTTCAGCTCGAGCGACGGCGCGAGCTTCTCCACCCCGGTCCAGCTGGACTCCGGCGCGACCACCCAGGACACGGGGCCGAGCCTGGCGGTCCATGGCAGCGGGGCGACGGCGGAGGTCGCCGTCGTCTGGGAGACCCGCGTCGCGGACACCGTCAACCCCGCGTCCACCGACGGCTACGTCCTCAAGGTCTCCACCAACGGCGGGAGCACCTGGACCCAGTCGGGCACGAACGCCAACTGGTGGGGGCAGGCGACCTACGGCACCATGGACACCATCGAGAGCCCGACCGTGGCGTGGACCACGAACGGGTATGCCGAGGTGGCCTACTGGGGATATTTCGTGAACTACCTCACCTACACGACCTGGCCAACGGGGACCGTCAACACGGTGGACGCCTACACCGGCGGCACGACCATCTGTTCCGCGACGGGTTGCCCCGGCGCGGTCTTTGAAGGGCCCCGGAGCACGACCGCGCTCTACTGGCCCGCCATCTCCTTCGCCTGCAGCAACATCAACGAGAACTGCTCGTTCACCTACTCGGTGACCAACTCCGCCGTCACCACGGACTTTGTCCGGGTGTGGTACTCCTTCACCGCGTTCCTCACGCTCCCCTACGACGCGGTCCAGGTGACCAGCGCCGCCATGTCCTCCACCACGCCGTACGCGACCGTCATCGTCCAGCAGGGGGAGACGGCCTACGGCGGCGCGCTCGGCAACGACAGCGCGGTCGATTTCCTTCTGAACACCGGGAGCACGACCGCCCCCACCTACGATGTCGCGTACTACTACAACACCGCGACCACCTACGTCCGCGGGGCCTGGCCGAGCGGGGCCTCGACGACCACCGGGCTGCACAGCGCCTACATCGCTCTGAACCCCACCACCGGGGCCCCCTTCGTGAGCTACGTAGATGGTAGCTCGAACATCCAGGCCACCTGGACCACCTCGCCTACGGGCACGTTCCTGGCCCCGCAGCTGGTGGCGGCGGGTGGGGCCCTCTCCGCCACCTCGATCGCCATGTCGACCTCCGCCGGCTCCTCGCCGTTCCGGGTCGACGTGGCCTACGTGGACGCCGGGAACCCCAGCTCGCAGATCTACTACGCGGCCTTCTACGCGCTCTACGGGACCGCGTCCGCCTCGCCCGCGACGGTGGACCTTTGGCATGGCGTCCAGTTCACCGCGACGCCGGGAGCCGGCGCGTCGCCCTACACGTACAGCTGGAACTTCGGAGGAGCTTGCAGCCCGTCCTGCCCGACGACCACCCAGAGCCCCCTGGTGAACTACACGAGCCCGGGGACGTACAGCGCCTCGGTCCAGATCACCGACACGATCGGTGAGATCGTCACCGCCGCCGCAGGCACGGTCACGGTGAACCCCCGCCTCCTGGTCGCCGTCTCCCCGACCTCGGGCACCCTCGACGTCAACCAGAGCATGACCTTCACCGCGACCCCGTCCGGAGGCTCGGGGAGCTACAGCGCCTTCGCGTGGACCGTCAACGGGGTGGCCCAGTCGATCACGGGGTCGACGTTCGCCTACACCTTCGCGACCTCAGGCTCGGTCGTCGTCGCGGTGGACGTGACCGACACCCTGGGGGTGACCTCTCCGTGGGCGGGCGCCACGATCTCCGTCGCGCTCCCCCTGAAGGTCGGGCTCACGTCCTCCAGCTCTTCCATCCTGCCCGGGAGTTCCGTGACCTTCACCGCGACCCCGACCGGGGGCACGACCCCGTACGTCTACCTCTGGACGCCCACCCCGTCGGGAACGTTCGGATGTGCCGCCTCCACGGGAGCGACCGACGTCTGCACGCCGACCGCGGCCGGGACGTACATGATGATGGTCAGCGTGACGGACTCGGCGAGCCCCGCGGTGGTCCGGTCCGCGTTCACGAACGTCACGGTCGACACCGCGATGACGGTGACCGCGACCAAGTCCCCCTCCAGCCCCGAGGTGGGCCAGACCGTCTTCCTCAACGCCTCGGCCACCGGGGGCACCCCGAGCTACACCTACCAGTGGATCGCGGGCGACGGAAGTGCCACGATCAACGGGGCCTCCGCGACCCACGTCTACGCCTCGGTCGGGACGTACACGGCCCAGGTGTGGGTCAACGACAGTCTAGGATTCTCGGTCTCGACGACGGTCCCCGTGACGGTGGTCGCCGCGCTCTCCATCCTGAGCGCCACCGGTTCGCCCAATCCCTCCAACACCACGACGATGGTGACCTTCTCCTCGGCGGCAGTTGGAGGCGTCACCCCATACGCCTACGCCTGGAAGTTCGGGGACGGCGGATCGGGGACCACAGCCTGGGCCCACCACAACTACACTTCGGCCAGCAGCTATTCCGTGAGCCTCACGGTGACGGACGCCGCCGGGCACGCGGCCTCGAAGACGTTCACCGAGGTGGTGAACCCTCCCACCGGGTGCGGATCCTCCTGCCAGCTCGTGGTCACGCTCACCTTCAGCCCCTCCTCACCCGTGGCGGGTCTGCCCGTCTCCTTCAGCGCCTCTGCGACCGGAGGCACCGGGGGGTACGCCTACGC
Source organism: Thermoplasmata archaeon (assembly GCA_021802125.1). Lineage (GTDB taxonomy): Archaea > Thermoplasmatota > Thermoplasmata > Lutacidiplasmatales > UBA184 > JAKAAX01. The sequence goes on from JAKAAX010000008.1 coordinate 105,336, forward strand.
CTGGACCTTTGGTGATGGGACGAGCGCGAACACGGCGACCGGGTCCGATCAACACACCTACACCACGGCGGGGACCTACTCCGCCGCGGTCACGGTCACCTCCGGCTCCGGCCGCTCGGGCACGGCGCAGGTCAGCGTGACGGTCTCACCCTATGCGGGGATCTTCACCTCCTCCGTGACGGCGACCCCCTCGACCACGGACGTGGGGGAGGCCGTCAGCTTCGACGGCTCCGCGATCGGAGGTTCGGGAACCTACACCTCCTTCTCCTTCAGCTTCGGGGATGGCACGCCAGCCGTGGTGGTGACGACGAGCCCGGCGGTGGCCACGCACACGTTCTCCACCTCCGGGACCTACTCGGTCGTCCTGACGGTGACCGACAGCACGGGGGCGAAGGCCGCCTCCGCCCCGACGAGCGTCCTCGTCTATCCTCCGATCACCGTGACCCTGACGGCCACCTCGTCGGGGATCAACGTGGCGAACGGTGTCGACGTGAACACGAACGTCATCTTCTCCGCCACCGCGAGCGGCGGTTCGCAGAGCTACTTCCCCACCATCTGGTGGACCCTGGGCAGCGGGACCTCTCCGCAGGCTGGGGCGAACCAGCTCCTGCATGCCTTCGCGGTCGCGGGGACCTTTGACGTCCAGGCCACCGCCAACGACACGGTGGGGGGGTACGGTACCGGTTCCCTCAACCTCACGGTCTTCCCCGCGATCTCGGTGGTCGTCACCGGCAACAACTTCGACTCCCCAGCCCCGGTGAACATGGCGCTGACCGCCTCGTTGAGCGGCGGCGACGGCACCTACAAACTGATCTGGACCTTCGGCGACGGCTCGCCCTCGGTCACGACCTCCGCATCGGGTCCCTCGGCGACGGTCGACCACAACTTCACCGCGGCCGGAGGGTACGAGGTGCAGGTCATCGTGACCGACTCCTCCGGCGGCAAGGGCACCGGGTTCTACAACGCCACGGTCGCGACGGCCTCCCCCAACGGCTCCTTCTTCTCGACCAGCATCGTGGGGATCCCCTGGTGGCTGCTCCTGGTGGTGGTCGCCGTCGTCGTGGCCGCGGTCATCGCCCTCCTGGTCATGCGCCGGCGCCGACCCCTGGGCGAGCCCCAACCTGACATGGAGGCCTTCGCCCCCGCGCCGGTACTCCTGGCCACGGGAGCGTCGGTCAACCCCGACATGTTGGCCCCGCCCGTGCCCGCGGGGGCCTCCGACCAGTCACCCGACGACCTGGGGGGAGTGCTTCCCGACGCCCCCGCGGCGCTCCCGCCCGGGACACGCGTGTCGGGCGCCGGCGCCCCGCTTACCCCAAGCGTCGAGCCCACCGTTCCCCCGGTCGGCGCTCAGGAGATGGGCCCCGCGGTCTGTCCTCGTTGCGGTTCGGGTCTCCTCGGAGGAGGGATCCCCTGCCCCACCTGCCAGTACGTGTCGCCAGAGGCGCCTCTCGAAACCGTGCTCCCGGCGCCGGTGGCCGAGGCCGTTACGTCCCCAGCCCCGGCCCCCTCACCCACCGTCGGACCGGCACCCTCGCAGCTGGAAGCGCTGACCCACTGCCCCCAGTGCTCCGGTCCGCTCACGCCCGAGAGCGAGTGCCCGGTCTGCCAGGTCCGCTGGGAACCCTCCCATCCGGAGCTGAACACGACCATGGGGCGCCCGGGCTTGGGCGGCGCGCCCCCGCCACCGCCGACGGCCCCTCTCGCGGCCCCTACGGAGCTCACGCACTGTCCCCAGTGCGGCACGCTCCTCGCCCCGGGGCGGGTGTGCCCGAACTGCCAGGTCTCCTGGGAGCCCGCTTCCTCCGAGCCCGCCACCTTCGTGGACCGAGACCGGGGAGCGGAACCCCTTCCGCCGACCTCTTCGTCCGCTCAAGCCGCTCAGGCGTCACCTCCCGAGCAGATGCCGACCCCTGCGCCGGTCCCCGAGCCACCCATGGTTCACGAGGTCCCCAGGGCTCCCGCTCCGCCATCTCCCTCGGTCGTAGAACGGGCCGAAGCCCCGCCCGTCCCGCCGCCCGAGCCCTCGCCTCCGCCCGCGCCGAAGGAGGTCCCGCAGGTCGCGAGCGCCGAATCGCCGGCCTACGCCGCTCCCGCCCCGAGCCCGCCCCCCGCCCCCTCCGCCGCGGAGCCGCTCACGAGCGGTCCCGGGCGGTGCTTCATTTGCAGCGGCCCCCTCGAGAACGGGTTCTGCCCGCGGTGCAACATGAGCTGGGCGGACGAAGGCGGCTAGGCCCGCGGGAACGCACGTCCGTTCCCGTCCCGATGTGCTTTATCCGTTCGGCCCCTAGGGCCGTACGTGGTCTCCACCGACTCGAGGCTCGCCGACATCTACGCCTACTGCCCCTGGTGTGGCGGGGAGCTCAAGCGGGACCGGGTCTGCCGGACCTGTCTCGTCACTTGGAACGGGCCGGTCCCCACGACGCTCATCCCCGGTCGGGAGCCTCGCGCCCCTAGGAAGAGAAGGGGAAGCAAGGGAGGAGAGACGCCGACCGTACAACCACCCGAGCCCGCACCCTCCCCCCCCGCGACTCCGCCAGCTCCCCCGTCGCCGGGGCCTTCCGACACGGGGCGGCCGACCCGGAACCTGCTGCCGCTGGGTCTGCTCCCGGCGCTGACGCTGGACGATGAAAAGTATGCACGGCTGAGCGCGTCCGCGGAGCCCATGTCTCCCTCGGAGGGACTGAGAGCCTCCAGGACAACGCCGACACCGCCGCCTTCGGAAGTGGCCGCTGCCGACGGAGGAGCCTCTACGGCGGTACCCGTTCCTCCCACGACCGCTCCTCCGGCCCCGGCGGTTTCCGCTCCCGCCGAGACAAAGACCTCCAGGTCCACGCCGGCACCCGCGCCCGCAGCCGCGAACGCTCCCGTCCAGCCCGCCCCTCCCCCGTCCCCGGTGGCCGCGCCACCTCCCGCCGCCCCGCCGCCGCCGCCCCCCACACCACCTCCACCCCCGCCCTCCGCTCCGACGACAGGGTCCTCGAGCTCGAACCGCGGACCGGACCTCTTCGCGATCCCCGCTCCTCCACCGCCGTCACCTGCTAACTCCGCTCCCTCTGCGAGTTCTCCCCCGATGGCGGTCCCTCCCCCGCCACCCCCGCCGGGCCGTGGGAGCGGGACCCCTTCCGGGTCCCCGACACGATCGAGCTCTCCGATGAAGATCTCCTCCTTCGGGTCCGTCTCGCTCCAGTCGGTCCGGGAGTGCCCGATGTGCGGCAACCCGCTCCCCTCCACCCGCGTGTGCGCGAACTGCGGCATCCAGTGGGGCGACCCCAACCCCTCGGCCCCCCCGCCTTCCGGTTGAACGTGATCGAAGAGCTGGCCTTCGTCCTCGCGGCCACGGCGAGCCTGTTCGCGACCGTGGACCCCATCGGGACACTGCCGTTCTTCGTCGCCCTCACCGAGGGGTTCGAAGAGGCGGACAAGCAGGTCATCCTGCGCCGCGCGGTCGCAACTACCGGGGTCACGCTGGTCGTCTTCTTGGTCGCGGGGAAGTACCTGTTCACCGCCTTCGGCTTCACGCTCTACGCGATGGAGATCTCCGGCGGGATCCTCCTCTTCCTGATCGCCTACGATATGCTCCACGGTGACGTGGGAAAGAAGATCGCGCCCGCGGACCGGGAGGAGGCGATCCGCAAACGCGACGAGCTGGCCATCGCTCCGCTCGGCATCCCGCTGCTCGCCGGCCCGGGGGCCATCGCCACGGTGATGGTGTACGTGGGCAACGCCAAGGACAACCTCTACGAGGTCTTCGGGCTCTTCCTGGCGGTCATCGCGGTCACCGCGGCGTCCTTCCTGATCCTCCACTTCGGGCGGGGGATCTTCCGCTACCTTGGCCGAGTGGGCATCACCGCGATCATCCGGGTCATGGGGCTGCTCCTGGGAGCGGTCGCGGTCCAGTTCATCATCAACGGGATCCTGGGCGTCGTCCACCCGTAGGTCACGCGGGCCCGCGCGGCGGGGGCCGGTCCTGGGAAGGCTCTCGAGGGGCCGTCCGCCGCTCTTCCTCCCCCCTGCGCCCGGGGCCCGACCCTCGGCGGTGGCTGAGCACGAGGACCAGCACGATCGCTACGGCCGCGACCAGGCCCACGACCAGGAGCGTCCAGAACAGAGAGCTCCCGAACCCCCCGGGCGCCGACGAGGAGCTCCCCGCTACGAACGTGACGGTGATGAACACCGCGCCGCCGTGCACCCACAGCGTGCCCGACGGCGGATTGGCGGTGTAACCGGTCGGAGCGACGACGCTCCAGGCGTACGTACCGTTCGGCTCCGTGACGAGGAACTGCGTGTCGCTCGTCGAGACCGACACGCCCCCAAGCGTGATCGACCAGACCTGCCCCGCCGGGAGCCCGCTCGCGTTGAAGGAGACCGGGAGGACGAAGGGGGAGAAGGTCACGGCGAGCTGCAACGGGGTCCCCGCGACGACGAGGGTCCCTCCTCTCGGGGTGGGCTGGTAGCCCGGCAGGGAGGGGACCGTGAACGCGTGGGTCCCGTTCGCCAGCGCGACGGTGAGCGTGGGGGCTGCCGAGGACGACGACGTCCCGTCCACGAGCACGGACCATGAGGTGTTCCCGGGAAGGCCGGTCTCCTGCCAGCTGACGGCGTACGTCGTGGGGTTCGGGGTGAACTGGACGTCCACCTGAAGGGCGGCCCCCGAGATCGCGAAGCTCGAACTTGAGGGGGAGGCGTTGTAGCCGGCCACGGAGCTCACCTGGAAGATGTAGGAGCCGTTGGGTTCGACGAAGGAGATGGTCGAGGTTGTGCTCCACTGGTTCACGAGGTCCACGCGAACGCTCCAGTTGGTCCCAGGAGGAAGCCCGGTCTCCGCGAAGTCGGCGTGGAACCCTGGCACGAAGGTCACGTTCTCGTGGATCGAGCTCCTGGGCGTGATGGTCGCCTGCGGCCCGCTCCCCGTGTAGCTCCCGGCGCCCTTCCCCACCCACGAGGAGGGGACCCACCCCTGGATCGGCACGGCGGTCAGCGTGGTGGGGACGCTCGCGTTCGCCCAAGCGACGCTGGGCACCACGACACCCATCCCCGAGGGGAAGGCGGCCCAGGCGACCGACCATTGGTCCACGTAGGGCACGACCGCGAGCACGGGGGTCGACCCCACGACCAGAGGCGCGGGAGGGAAGGGTTCGAGCCGCTCGTGCGGGTTCGGGTAGAGGGTCCCTGCGGGCAGGCTCAGCGGCGGCGCACCGACGGAGTAGGTTCCCTGCGGAAGCAGCGCCGACAGGTTAGGAACCGTGGAGCTCAGGTTCCGTCCGTCGACGGTGACGAACCAGGCCGTGGACGCCGGGACCCCGGTGGAGTTGAAGGTCACTTCGGTCGCGGCCGTCGGGTAGGACTCGAAGAGGGCGATGCTCTGAGGGGGAAGCGTCCACGAGGCCGGGAGGCCGTTCGGGAAGAACGTCGCAGCAGGAGCGGGCGTCGTCGCGCGGACCCACCAGGAGCTGTTGGACGAGGAGAAGTGCGGGGCGCCGGACCACGTCCAGAGCTCCGCAGGGATCCCGGGTCCGATCCCGGGCAGGGTCGGAGCGAACGAAACGTTGGTGGAGATGTTCTGGTTGACCAGGAGAAGGTCCGCTCGCCCCTGGTCCGTCGGTTCCACGGTCGCGACCGCGTAGAGGTTGGCGTTGAGGCTCGTGTTCGACCCGGAGTTCGTCGGGGTGTTCGCGGCCTGAAGGGAGGCGGGGAAGACCTGGCTCCCGAGGTGGGAGAGAAGATCGGTGTAGACCGTGGCGTCCGGCCTCCTCGCGCCGTCCAGCGCGAACCACGAGTTGGAGGTGTTCAGGACCGAAGCGAACACGTCGAGGTTCGAGACGTTCAGGTCCATGCCCTCGATCTCGCTGGCGGCCAGGGAGAGCCCCCCGGCGAACCCCTGGCTGAGGTTGCCGAACTGGTAGTGCGAGAGCGCGGAGCCGAGCTCGGTGAGGATGACGGGAGGATCCGGGCAGCCTGGACAGGTGGCGTTCACCTCCGCCGAGATCGCCGAACGTGCGTCCGAGACCCGGCCGGGCACGCTGTAGGGGCCCGTGTCGAACGCGTAGAACTGGGCGAGCGTCCCGTTCCCCCACACCCCCGCGGTATAGACGTGGAAGGCGATCCCGCCCAGGGTCGCGGCGTTCACCGCCACGGTGTCGTTCACCCAATCCGACAGCGGGAACTTGTTCTGGGACCGGCCCGTGCCTGCGAGCCCAAGGATCCGGATGTTCGGGTCCGCGGTCCGAAGGACCGCGGTATAGTTGTGCACCTGCCAGGCGTATTGCGGCGGAGCGATCCGCTGGCTCCCGGTCTCGGGAGGAAGGTTCCACTGCGACCAGGGTCGCTGCCACTGCACCCAGAGCTCCGGCTCGTTCCCGATCTCCCAGTAGGCTGGAGTGAACCCCAAGGTGCGCTCGGTGTAGTTGACGACCTGCGCCGCAAGGGAGGGGTTGTCGATCTCCCCGGGAACCTGCAAGATCGCCTCGCACGAGAGTTCCCGACAGAGGTGGATGAACTGGGTCTCGTTCGTGGCGGGTGGCGCCCAGGTGAGGGAGGTGCCGTTCACCGTGAGCATTGAGTCGTTCAGCATGTTCAGCCGGTCGCCGGCGTTCGCCCCGGGCCAGACCAGAACGTGGGACCGCGTGGCGTTGAGCAGCGCCGTCTCGTCCGGCAGCAGATGGGCCTCGGCGGAGATGGTCGTACCCCAGAACTGGGAGGAGAGCCCGAGCGGCTGCGAGGCGAGGGTCAGGTTCGTGGGTGTCCCGAGGGACGACGATGCCGGGGCTCCAGTCCCGTCGTTGGTCAGAGGCGAGAAGGGCTGAGGACTTCCGTGCGGCGAGGGCGTGGGGAAGGCTGAGGATGCCAAGAGCGCCAGAAGGAGCACCGTGCATCGGAACGGCCAGACGCTACGCCGACGGGTAGAGAGGGTGCTCACGGGTAGAGCACGGCTCGGGTGGGACCCATAAGGGGTTTCTTCCGGCCCGGACGGTGACCTCGAACCGAGGGAGGATCGAGAGGAACCCGTCCCGGCCCCAACCAGTCCCTCGACGGCTGGGGGCGAAGGACGGCCCCGACGTCCCGCCTATCTCGGGGCGAGGTCCTGACCGAGGTCGTCCAGGAGCCGGCCTGCGACCACGTCCTTGGTTCCGTTGTAGGGGTGGATCTTGCCCTCCCTGCGCACGAGATAGACCTCCGAGTCGGGCCCTCCCATGCTCTTCCTCTCGTTCGCCACGAGAGCATCGCACCCGGTCGACTGGAGGTAGACCCAGGCCCTCTCCTGGAGGGCCCTTGGCGAGAGCCCGGCCTCGAGCTTGAACCCGATGAGGAGCGTCGGGGCCTTGGCCAGGTGGCGAAGCTCCGGAAGCAGCTTCTCGGCCTTGGCGAGCTCGAGAACGAGCTTCTCCTGGAGGGAGGGGATCTTCCCCTCCTGCTTCTTCAGCGTGAAGTCCGACAGCGCGGCCGGGACGAGGACCGCATCGGCCTCGCGGAGGATCTTCGCCTCCTTCTTCACCAACCCCCGGAGGTCCTCCAGGGTCGTGAAGCGGCGCGGGGAAAGGAAGAGGGGGACCGGGACGCGGAGGGCACCCAGCCAGGCCTCCACCGAAGCTCCCCGGAAGAACGCCTGTGCGGCGAGGTTCACGGCGAGGAGCCCGCTTCCCTCGTTGGTGAGCGAGCGGACGTCGTCCAGAGGTTCCGAGGTGGAGCCCCCGATGATGACGACCTTGCGCCCGCTCCAGGCCCCACGGGCCAGCCGGTGCAGGACGTGGGCGGCGATGACCTCGGGAGTGGCGAGCTTGGCCTCACCCTCCTCGACGATCGGGGGGATGAAGGCGACACCCATCTCCTCCAGCCGTCGCAGGTTCTGCGCCACGGCGGGGTTCCGGGTCATGTCCTCGTGCATCGCCGGAGCGACCAGCACGGGGACCCCACCTCCGAGAGCGATGGAGGCGAACGTGGTCACCGGGGTGTCGTCGATGCCCTGGGCCACCTTCGAGAGGGTGTTGGCGGTGGCGGGAGCGAGCAGGAGCAGGTCGGCCCGGCCGGGCCCCGGGCCCAGGTTGCGGACGTGCTCGACGTCGCCCGTGAGCTCCGTGATGGGAGGGCGTCCGGTCGCAAAGCGAAGGGCTTCGGAAGTGATGATCCCGAGCGCGTCCTTGGTCATCACCGCCTGCACTTCGGCGCCGTGCCGGAGCAGTTCCCGGACGATGCGCGGGGTCTCGATGGCGGCGATGGAGCCCGAGATGCCGATGACCACCCGGCGGCCAGCCAGCAGCTGGGAACGACGGCCCCGTATCGCGTCGGAAGGATGCACGTCGGCCTGACCTGTCGCAATTATAAGTAGCCGGAGAGCCCCCGGTTCCCCCCATGACCAAGGACCGCCCCGAACCCCGCGGTGTAGAGGAAGGGAAGGGTCGGGACACCTCGCCTCGCGGGGTCGTGGCGTTCGACATGGACGGCACGCTCCTCGACAGCATGCCGCTCATCGGGCGGACGGCCTCGACCATCTTGAACCAGGTCTTCGGGACCCCCGTCGTCGAGGCGGAGAAGATGTACTACCGAACGACGGGCAAGCCCTTCGAGCTCCAGCTGAAGGAGCTCTACCCCGAGGCCACCCCGTTCGAGCTCGTCGACACGGCCCGCAAGTTCCACGAGGCGAAGGCCAAGACGGCCTACCCCCGCGCCTCCTTCTTCCCCGAGGTCCCGAAGCTCCTCAAGAGGCTCGACCAGGCCGGCTGGAAGCTGGTGCTCTCGACCGGGGCCGAACGGGAGATGGCCGAGCTGATCCTCGAGCGCGGAGGTCTCGGGTTCTTCTTCGAGACGGTTCTCGGTGCGCAGCAAGGCACGAAGGACCAGCACCTCCGACAGTTCCAGGACCGATGGCCGAACGTTCCGCTCGTCCTGGTCGGGGACTCCCGGTTCGACATGGAGGCCGGCCGGAGCGTCGGAGGGGTCACCGTGCTGGGTCGCGCCTGCCATCTCCACAACTGGGAGGTCTCCCCGGCGGACATGCGTCGATGGGGAGCGAGCTGGGCGGACTACGCCTTGGACCAGCTCCCGCAGGTGCTCGACGAGCTCTTCCCCCTGGGGTCGGAGAAGGCGAAGCGGGTCCCTCCCCCACCGCAGCCGGCTTCGACCAGGATGGGCCGGAACCTCACGTCGGGAGGGGCGGTCACCTACACGGGCCGGAAGAGGTGCACTGTGGCGAGCTGCGGCCGCCGTGCGAGCTGGCGATGGAACCGGTTGCTCCTTTGCGACGAGCACCTCCGGGAGGAGGCGAGCTCCGCGGTCCAGCGGACCCAATACCTGAAGGAGGCCCGGGCCGCGGCGATCCCGCCACGGGTCGAGCCGTCGGGGAAAGGGACGGCCCGCCTCGGGGCTCCCGCGAAGCGTCGGCGTCGCTGACGGGAATGCGGACCCACCCCCTGGGTGGACCGCCTGGCGCCCCGCCTTTCGAGGGAGGGGAGAAGGGCCGGGACCGAGAATCTCAGACGTTGGGGGTTGTCCCCAGCGTCGTTTGAACCCGGGTCGAGGGATCCACAGTCCCCCAGGATAGGCCAGACTACCCTATCCCGGCCGCTTCGAACGGGCTACGATGTCCGATTATAAAGGGGCGCGGAGCGGGAGAGGGGGTGCGCCCCCCGGCGGGGGCTCCTGCCCACCTCAGATGCCGCTCGCGGTGGGCGGGCGGAGGAACTTCGAGCGGGCTTCGACCTTTCCCGTCGTGGCATCGACCTTGGCCGTCACCCCGGGGGCGCGGCCGAACATCGCGAACTCGATCGAGTACCAGACGACCTCGAAGGTGTCGCCTTTGGCTTCGGCCTCGCCGAAGTGGTAGCTGTCGTGCAGGAACCGGTTCTTCTCCACGATCGAGGAGTAGCTCCGGTCGAGCGCCTCCTGCGCGGTCCGCACCGGGCCCGTCCCTTGGGGGCTCTTCTTCACGTCCAGGACGCGCTCCGGGGTCGCGAAGCCGCGTCCGAGCACGAACTTGCGGTAGCGGATGTGGTAGAGCTCCGGAGTGATCTTCTCGTCGACGAGGAACCAGACGAACGGGTTCCCCGTCGGGATGACGGCCGCATAGCCATCCTTCTTCCGCTCGGCGCCCGCGCGCCAGCGGCCGAGGGCCCGGACCAGGAGATAGCCTCCGTAGATCGCCGTGAGGACCCACGCGGTGTCGACCCAGAGCGAGACCGGGATGATGGACGGGTTCCGGTTCTCGTAGATGAGCGTGGCCATCGTCACGACCGTGAGGATGGTCATTCCGAAGTTGATGGCCCGGTCCGCCTCGAGCTTGAACTCGTGGTTGGAGAAGGGAATGAACGGAGGGACGGCGAAGTGCGTGAAGCCGTCCAGGAACACGTGGGAGAGCCCACCGATCTCCATGGCGACGAAGAACCGGAGCGTGTACTCCGGCGCGAGGGCGGTGGGAGTACCGGGGATGAACGGCGCGAAGATGTGAGGGACGAGGACCGACCCGACCGCCGCGACGCAGGTGGTCCCCAGGATGGAGTGGGTGATCCCGTGGTGCCGGAGGATCGGGAAGCGCTTGGAGAGCGGGTAGAACAGCACGTCCGAGTCGGGGAGTCCACCGGCCATCGCCCCCGCGGCGATGTACCAAGGGTAGGCCGGGCCCCAAAGGACGAAGGAGAGGAGGTAGGCGAAGATGACGTGGGTGAAGAGGTCCACGGAAGGTCCCCGGTGGACGACGGAAACACTTCGCCTCAAGAAGAAGAGGGGGACACTCCGCGGGGGCTGACCCCGGCTTCGACCTCTACCTCGATCTCATCCCATCCAGGCAGGAGCCCCATCCGGCCCGCCCAAGCCCTCCAGGGGAGAACTGAGGTTGGCCCGCCCACCCTCGCGGTTGACTGGAACCCCGGAACGGCGCGCGCGTCGTTCCCAGGGAGGTCGAGCGTCTAAGGAGCGCGAGGAGGGGGGGGTGGGTCTACTGGACGAGCGTGGTGTCGATGACCTCGACGCTCTCCACATGCTGGACGCCAGCGAGGGCCTTCTCGACCTGCTCCTGGACCCCGCCGCTGTCGGGGACGTGGACGGAGATGAGGAGCGCCTTGAGACCGAAGGCGACATCGCGCACCTGCATGCCCCGGATCTTCGCCTCCGTCGGCATCGCCGCGCGGGCCTTCTCCGCGAGGCCCTTCATGTCGACGTCTACGCCCGTGGGCATGACCCGCACGACAAGGCCGACCGTACTTCCCATGGGTGGAATTCCCTCCAGACCCTCAGGGGCCCTGGAAGTCGCAGGAGTGGCATCGGTAGCTGACCGACTGGTCCCGGCACTGCGCGCACCGCCCTAGTCCCGGGGCTCCGCAGCTCGGACAGACGAAGGCGACCACGCCCCATCCGATGAGGGTCCGTCCGCAGGAGGAGCAGCTTCGCGCCGTCTCACCGGTCACCGTTGGGGCGTGCGAGGGCGCGGGCGGGGGGGGAGTAGGGGCCTGGGTCTCCGGAGCGCTCAAGGGTTCTTCTTCCTACGAGGGCGGCGGGGGCCGAAAAAGAGGAGCGATATAAAGATGGCCAGTACCGTGGCGCCGGCCCCGGTGAGGTAGTACACCGTGTAGTCCGGGGCCGGGCCCTGGACGTAGAAGGAGACCGAGTAGGTCTGCTGGCCGTTCGAGAACTGCAGCAGCCCTCCCGAGGTCACGAGGGTCAGCGTGAACGTGTGGTAGCCCGGCGACAGCCCGAGCGTGGTGTAATTGTACTTGACCGCGACGCTCGCGTCAGGCAGCATGGTCGGGACCCCGATGCTCCCGACCACGGCGCCGTCAAGGGAGACCCGGATGGTCGAGCCGGACACCTGGAAGGTGTTGATGTTCTGGACGGTCGTGGCCACGATGTAGGGGACGACCACCTGGAACTGGGTCGAGAACACCTGGGTCTCGTTCCCGAGCCCGTGGGCGAACCCGTGGCTCGTCACGTTGAACTCGAGGGTGTAGGTCCCCGTGTGGTTGAGCCCGCCGACGGTCACGTTGATCTCCTGGTTCACAAAGGCGCCTCCCACGGGGGAGACGAAGGAGCCGGACGTGTCCAGCCCGACCACGGAGACCGTGAAGGTGTAGTTGCCGGTGACCGTCCCGTTCAGCAGCTCCGCCGGACCGCCGGAGGCCGTGGCGAAGAAGTGCCCCGAGACGTTCGTCGAGAGGAGCGAGGGGCCGGTGATCTGCACGTTGAAGGGAGGCGAGGCCGCGCTCGAGGCGTTCGCTCCTCCGGCCGGGAGGAGGATCGCGCTCGCCGAGAGGACGAGGACCGCGAGCAGCGTCCAGGGAGCGCGGGACCACGGGAAGCGGCTCATCGCCGGGTCCACCTCCGGGTCTTCCACCAGCGCCAGGACCCCGCGACCGCCACGATGACGATCGCCGGCAGCACGGTGAGCAGCGGGAAGAGCCAGGTCTGGTAGTCCGGCGGCGGGGAACCGCCGACGGAGGGGCCCGAGACCACCGGGGTCGCGTTGAGCGCGATCGTGGCGTGCCCGACGACGGTGAGGTAGGCGATCCCCGTGACCTGCGGGTGGGCCGAGTCCACTCCGAGCACCTGGACGCTGCCCGGGATGATCGGAGCCGGGCTGTGGGGGAACAGCTCGACCGAGCCCTGGAAGGGCTGCGCGCCGGGCGTGATGCTCTCCGTACCGTAGACCGGCTGTCCCGTCGAGACGGCCGCGATGACGTAGGACCATCCGTCCTGGGAGAGCTCTGCGCCGTTGCCGACGCTGAGCGACACCTGTTCCCCGGAGTTCCCGGTCGCGGTCATGTGGAAGCCGAGGAGGATGGCCCCGGCCCGGATCTGGTTGAAGGAGGTCGTGGCGCCCATCGTGAACTGGTAGGTCTTGATGAGCGTCAACGGAGCGTTCACGGACGCGATCGCGCTCCCGCCGGAGCTCTGGGCGAGCTGGAAGACGATCGTGGGGATCGTCGCAGGCTCGGAGAGCGGGACCGTGAGCTGCACCTCGATCACCCGGGAACGGTTGTTGGCGGCCGGTCCCAGCGTGAAGTTGCCGGGGGAGAAGCGGATCGGCCAGGTGGAGGGTGCCCCGGTCGCGGTGAGCGAGAGGGGCGCGTTCCCGGTGTTGTTCACGACGATCTGGTAGGTGACCGTCCCGCCGTTGCCCGTGATCGGGTTCGGGTTCCCGACGAGCGTCATGGTGACCGTCCGCAGGTACTGAGGCTGCAGCGGGAAGGGCACGTACGAGTTCGCCGACGCCACCGTGAGGTTGGTCGTCCCCAGCAGGTCGACCCGGGGCCCCCAGGGCGTGTCGAAGGAGCTGACCTGGACATGGTAGCTCCCCGAGGGAAGCGCGAGCGCGTAGGACCCGAAGCTCACGTTCGTGAGGTTGACCATGAGCCCGCCTCCGGGGTGGGAGAACGAGAGGTTGAACGAGCTCGGGGTCGGAAGGCCCGAGGGACCCGAGATCGCGAGGGTCTGCACCCATCCGGGCTGGAGGTCCAGGACGACCGGGATGGGCGAGGCGGAGTAGGGGATCGTGAGGGTGGTCACGTTGACCATGGGAGCGGCGGTCGCGGAGAGCACCGTGTAGAGGGTGTAGCGTCCGGGGAGGAGCGAGAGCGACACGCTGCTCCCGGAGACCGGGAAGACCTCCGTCGCCGCCCCGTTGAAGGGTATGGCCGTGACGGTGCCGGTTCCGCCGGAGATCGAAGCGCCGTTCAGCTGGAGCGAGGCCGCGACCACGTCCAGCGCCCGGGTCACGTTCACCGTCAGGACGCAGCTGGAGGAGCCCAAAGGAGCCACGGCGCACGTGTCGGCGCGCGGGTTGGTGGAGATGGCCCAGTACTGGGTGACGCCGTTCACGTCGAGGAGGGCCGTGGTGTTCACGGACATCGTGTAGCCTCCACGCGGGAGCGTGAGCGTCGCGTTCCCCGAGGAGTAGGTGGTGAACGAGGAGGAGGTGCCGTTGCCGTTGGTGATCCCTACCGCGAGCGAAGTGTTCACCACGCGGCCGAACGGGGCGCGCATGGAGAAGTCCAGCACTCCCGCGGGGAGCAGGGTCACCTTCGAGGGAGAGGCCGTCCCGTTCGCGTAGAGCGTCACCGGGTCGAAGAAGGACACGGGCTGGCTACCGTTGTGCCCGGTGAGCCAGAGGTTGTAGGACCCCGAGGGGGCGTCGAACCCTCTCAGAAGCCTCGTTCCGTTGAACGTGAGGGTCCCCAGCGCGCCCGAGAGCTCCGCCTTCGTCCCCGAGAGCGAGACGGCGTAGGTGGTGGAGTTCACGCGGTACTGGAGCGACGGGACGACCGAGAGGGCAAGGGACACCCCAGAGGAACCGATCGGGACGGAGAGCGTCGAGTTCGTGAAGGGTCGAAGCACTCCTCCCCCCGCGATGGGGGCCCACGCGCCCACCGAGTACTCTCCCGGGTAGAGCTCGAGGGTGACGTTCGTCCCGGTCACGTTCACCGACTGCGTGGAGGCCGAGAGCCCGGTGAAGTTCACCTGGGGGCTGGCGCTCGCTCCCGAGGCGTTCCTCACCAGCACCTGGACGGGGACCTGGGAGATGTTCAGCACGACCCTCGAGGTCGAGGTGAGGGTGGACTCCGGGACCGGACCCAGGTGGTAGGGGGAGAACCCGTAGACGGAGGTGGTGAGGGTGAAGGAGCTCGTCGTCTGGGGGAGGATGAAGGAGAGGTTCCCCTCCGGCCCGGAGGTCAGCTGGACCGTCGCAGCGGCCTGGTCCAGGGTGAGGTTCACCCCGACCCCGGTGAGCGGCTCGAAGGTGCCCAGCTGGGGCGAGAAGTAGCCCACCTGGGCACGGTAGGCGACCGAGGTGGACATCGTCAGGTCGAGGGTCGTCGGACCGTTCACGACCACCCCGGCCATCGCGGCGCCCGACTGCCCGGCCCTCGAGACGTTGGCCGTGACCGCGTAGGTGCCGTCCGGCAACCAGACCCGGTAGGCGCCCGTCGAGTTCGTCGTGGTGGTGAGCAGCGCCCCGTTCTTGTCCTGGAGGGTCACGGTGACGCCGCTCTGCGGGGCGGTGCCCGCGGTGGGGTCGTACGTGCGGCCGGAGAGGGCGTCCGCCGGAGAGAGGGTCAACACGGAGCCGCCGGAGAACACCTCGGCGTTGCTCGCGGTCAGATGATAGTCGCCGATACCCGCGACGTAGGTGCCGTTGACGACCCCCAGCGCGTAGACCGACCAGTTGCCGATCGTGACCGTCGCGTGGATCCATCCGCCCCTCCCCGTGAAGAAGAGGTAGCTCCCGTTGGCCCCGCCGCCGAGCGCAGAGAAGCGCACCGGGAGGTTGGGCACCGGGTTCCCGTTGAGCAGCGGGAGGAGATTGACCTCCACGGGCGTGCTGAGGGTGAAGTTGACCGTGAGGTTGGTCTGGAACGTGGCGACGCCCACATGGGCCGGTACGGAGGAGCGGCCGTAGGCGTCCGAGGCCTGGATCGAGTAGTTCCCCGGCGGGAGGGGCGTGAAGCTGTAGTTGCCTCCGGGGAGGGTGGAGTCCGTCGAGTAGTACCCGTTGGTGCCGGTGATGGTGACCAGTGCGCCCGTGACCGGACTTCCCGTCTGGTTCCTCACCAGGCCGTGAACGTCCGTGAGATGGAGGGCGATGTTGTTCGTGGCGGTCGCGCCGCTCACCAGCGAAACGGGCGCCTCTCCCGAGGTGAACGTCCCCACCGTCACCGAGACGTTGTAGGCCCCTGGGGCGAGTCCGGAGAGAGAGTAGGTCCCGCTCGCGTCGCTCGTGGTCGTGGCGGTGGATCCGACCCCGTTGTCCACGGTCACCGTGGCGCCTGGGATCGCGATGTCGCTGGCCTGGAAGGTGGTCTGGTTCGCGCGGTTCCAGTAGACCTCCCCGGTGATCGTCCCCGGCTTCAGGATGATGTGCGGGGTGATCGGCGCGGGGTTGTACCCGAAGCCCTGGTCGGGCCGGACCGTGAGGTTGTACTGGTCGACCTGGGTCACCCCGACCTGGGTGAGCGGGGTCACCGTCCCGTAGCTCGCGTAGATCGAGTCGTTGCCGGGGGGCGCCAGGAGCGTGAAGTCCCCATGACTGTTCGTCACCGTGGTCATGTGCGGGTAGCCCCAGGAGTCGTCGATCGTCATGCGGATCCCCGGGACGGGGACCCCGTTGGGCATGGTGACCTTCCCCTGGATGCTCGCCCCGGCGTAGTACTCCATGATCGTCTCCCCGCCGTTGGAGAAGTACGTCGACGGCGAGAGGTCCGAGGTCCCCTGGCTCTGCGCCTGGTGGGTCTGCGCGACGTTCAGGTTCACCGCGGAGAAGCAGTTGGGGTGGGCCTGGTAGTTCGTGTAGGGACAGTAGTAGGCCGTCCGGTACCCCATCACGAAGTGCTGCATCATCCAGCCGGGCTCGGGGTTGCTGTTGGAGAGCGTGAGGCCGGGAATGCCGTTACCGGCGCCCACCTGGCTGCCGTTGTACCCCGCCTCGATCTTGTAGATCATCGAGTTGTAGAAGGCCGGGAGGTAGTTGATGTTCGAAGAGACCGTCTGCACGCCCTGGGGGACCTGGCCCAGGGGGTAGGTCTGGCCGTCGCTCCCGGTCACGGTGACGGTGAAGTAGGACGTGGGGATCCCGCCGGGGCCGATGATCCCGTCGGTCAGGTCAACCGGGGCGTAGTAGATCCCTGTGTTCGAACCGCTCGTCGGGAACAGACGCGTGTCGGCCATCGCGTAGCGGATGGACCAGCCGGTGCAGGCCTGGACGTCCTGGTAGACCTGGACGACCTTGTTCTCCGACATCGAGGAGGCGATGAGGTAGCTCACCGCGTCGTACATCGCGTTCAGCGAGTCCAGGTTGCTGTTGTCCTTCGGCCCGTACAAGCCCGGGTTGTTCTCTACGAGCTTCACGTCCTGGGACGTGTTGACCAGGTAGCTGTAGAGCTGGGTCGTGTTGACGCCGTCGTTCCGCAGCCCCCCGTAGAGGGTCCCGGTCGAGCAGCCGGAAGGGTTCAGGATCGCGCTCGCCGGGGCGACGTGCTGGGCCTCGAGGAGGTCCGCGGTCATGTAGGCGATCGCGAGCGACTCGTTCTGGGCAAGCAGGAAGTTCCCTGCCGGGTCGATGCCCTCCTGGAAGTTGTCGGCGACGCTGGGGTGCTGCCCCTGGTCGATGGCCTGGAACCCGTAGTCCCACCAACTGATGAACGCCGGCCGATGCTCGGGCGCTTCGAAAGTGTCCTGGGTAGACAGCCAGCTGTACCCGCTCTCGTCGTACTGCTGGGGGGTGTCGGTCTGGATCCCGGCGATCCCGAGGTAGAACGACGAGGCGTTGGAGGGGCTGGTCTGCAGGACGGTGGGGAGGGAGGCGTAGATCTGCTGGCTGTACTGGCCCTGGACGTTGTAGGGGATCCCCGCGTCCACCGCCCAGGAGACGTTGGGCATGACGACGAGGACGACGATGAGGCCCAGGACCATGTGGCGGAGCTTGATCGACCGGCGCAGGGCGAGGAACCGACCCCCACCCCGCTCCGAGAGCGAGGAGAGGTTGCGGCGGAGCTGAGGGTAGGCGCCGATCCGGTCGAGCCCGATCAGGAGGGCCTCGGCCGGGAGGAGGACGAAGACCGGGGAGCCCAGCAGGAAGAACTTCGCCGCCGAGATCGGGAGGTAGATCCCGATGAGGCCCAGGACGGCCATGAAGATGTGTTCCCGCCGGAAGCGGTAGACGAACAGGTAGGCGACGAAGAGCGCAAGCCCGACGAAGGTGAGCAGGAACGTTCCGATCCCGTAGCTCACGATGAGCGCGTCGAAGCTCGGCGCCTGGGCCTCGGCGACGGTGGAGAAGATGAGGTTCTTGACGAAGTAGCCCTGGCCCGTGACCACGGCGTCGAAGTACGAGGGATTGTACAGGTAGAGCGCCCCGGCCGCCGCGCCAACGCTCCCCACGAGCGCGGGGACGCTGATGACCCACGGGCTATCGCGCAACAGGACGAACGGGAGGAGCGCGAGCAAGCCCCCGAAGAAGAGCAGGAGAGGTACGGTGAACCAGTAACCGAACTCCCCCTGGACCCAGTAGTAGGGCATGGCCATCAGGAACCCCAGGGTCCCGGACAGCAGCGTCACCAGGTAGGCGCCGAAGGAGTCGTGCTTGCGGATACGCTCGACCAGGAGCGTGATCACCAGGAAGACCATGATGATCGTGATGACGTAGGTGTACCCCTGCCAGGCGAACATCGTCGCCCCGAGCGAGACCCCGGCCATCACGGCCCACTTCACCGAATGCTCCTCGGTCCGCGCGAACTGCTTCACGCCCTCCCAGATGGCCCTGGGCGAGCGGTAGGATTCGACCCACCGACGGGTGCCGGACAACCGCACGGTGTGCAGGTAGCAGTAGGCCGAAAGCAGGACGAAGAACGTGTAGAACGGCAGGTAGTTGGCGTACGTCGCGACCGTGCTCTGGATGTTGCCGACGACGAGGGGGTAGAGGAGCGCCGCCATGAGCCCCATCCGCCGGGAGCTCACCTCCTTCCCGATGAGGTAGACCGGGAAGACGCCGACCGCCGCCCAGAACGGGGGCTGCATCTCGAGGACCCACATGCCCGCGCGGACCGGGTTCCCGCCGAAGAACGGGGCGAAGACGATCCCCAGGATCGCGTTCATCCAGTCGAAGAGCGGCTCACGCGGGTTGACCGACCCGATGGGGTAGTTGAGCTCGGGGTCGTGGATGAGGTTCGTGTGCGTGCTGATGATCCATTCCATCACCCTGGAGTGGTAGAACGAGTCCGAGCCGCCTGCGTAACAGTAGGCGATGTTGCAGAGGTCGATGAGCTGGTAGGCGTAGATGACCCGGATGATGAACGAGATCGACGCGGCGACGAGGAGGATCGCTACCGCGAGGCCGTGGCGGCGCCACCACCCTGGCTGTCCCCCCACGACCGTTTCTTCGGCGTCGGCCATGTGTACCTGAGGTCCCCTATGCGAGCGGGCGCGCCGACCCTCAGGGTATTATTTAAGCCTTAGAGGAGGAACGCCGATAGAAAACCCGGCCCGAGCCCCCCCCGGACCGCCCACCCCCCTCATCGACCTACATGAAGCGGCCCTTCCCGTGGGCCATCTCGAGCCCCAGGAGGACGGCGAGGCCCAGAGGGAACATCGGGTCGAACCGCGCCTCCCTCCGGATCACCCGGTAGGTCATCCGCAGCGTCGAGCGCAGCAGCGTGACGCTGGCGAGGGGCTTTCCTTCCGGGTGCCGCAGTTCCCCACCGAACGGCCAGCTCGGGCTCACCAAGGTCGCCAGGAGCAGGCGCCCGGCGGAATGGAACCCGTACTCCATCCCACGCGAGGTCGGTTGCCCATCGATCCGCCCCAGAGGAACCCCCTCGGGCGCTTCGAGCTCGACGAAAGGCGCGGGGAGCCCCCGGACGAGCAGGAGGCGCGCCCGGAGGCGGCCGTCCATGTCGAAGAGGAGGATCGGCGTCTTCCGGAGGTCATCCTGCAAGCCGACCGGAGGGCGGGAGGCGACCAGCTCCGGGGGGATCTGCACGTCGAGGAGGGGTCTCCCCCCCTTCGTCGTGACCAGCTGCCGGGAGCCTCCCGGGCGGAGCGGGGGCACCCCTTCGCTCACGTAGGAGAAAGGAGAGGCGCGCCGAACGCGAAGCTCGGGTCCGAAGAGGCCGGCGAGGTCCGACCCCGAACTTTCCCCCCGTCCGACCACAGGGAGGAATAGGCCCCCTAGGGGGGAAGAGGTTCGCGGGCCCGGGCGGTTTCTCGCCCGGGTCCCGCTAGACGTTGGCGTGCTGCAGCTCTCCTACCGACCCCTCAGTACTGGTACTCTGCAGGGACCTGTCGACCCGCAGGGCGTGGGGAGGGCGACGTGGGGGAGCCCGCCGGGGCGTTGGTCCCCTGGCCATTGTGCAGGAGGAAGGCGGCGGGGGGGCGCGAGCTGTAGCCGCCCACGGGCATCTTCGGGCGCCGGGAGCGCTCGACCATGACCGCGCCGACCACGACCGCCACCGCCGCCCCGACCACGAGGAGGGCCACCAAGGGCGAGAAGATCCCGCTCTTGCCGGCCGCCGCGCAGCCCGAGAGGAGGCAGGCGTTGTTCGACTGGGCCTGGGAGGGCGACTCCGGCTGGGCTTGGACCGCGTAGGCCGAGAGCCCCGCGGGGGCCGAGACCGCCGAGGGGGACGCGAGCGCGCCGAACGAGCCCGAGGGAGCGAGCAGCCCGACGCCCATCGTCGCCCCGACGCGCGGCGAGAACTGGGCGTTCGTCGCGACGACGGGTGCGTGGGTCGCGTGGGCGCTCACGTCGAGGTAGTTCAGGCTGACCTGAGCCCCGTCGGTGGGGGCGCCGGTGGAGCCTCCCGCGGGTCCGGTCGCGGAGGCGTAGAGGTTCGCCTGGGACGGGACGAACAGGAGCCCGTCGCGCAGCTCGAACTGGAAGCCCGCCGAGAACCCGAGGGTCACCTTGTGGAAGGTCTGCCCGGGGAAGCCGGTGTCCAGGTCGTGGTCCGCGCCGTAGACAGTGACGGAACCCGATCCCGAAGCGCTGCCGCTCGACCCGCAGTTGCCGCCCGCTCCGCTCGTGCCCCCGGCCCCCGAGGCCGAGTAGCCGTAGTGGCAGGCGACGGAGTAGGTGCCCTGGGCGGTGTAGTTGCTCGTCGAGGTCCACCACGCGCCGGAGGTGATGTTCATCGGGAAGAGCCCGAGCGGAGGCTGGAAGGCGAGGGACGCCTGGGCCTCGGCCGCCGCGGACGCGTAGCCGCTGAAGGAGCCCGACTGGGGACCGGAGAGCTGGGCGGTGGAGATCGCGGTGAAGTTGCCCGCGGTGTTGCCGTTGGCGTTCTCGACCGCAAGCGCCGCCACCGGGGTGGTGCCGTTCAGCAGGACCGTGCCGGTCGTGGTGAAGTTCGCGAACCCGTTGTCGGTCTCCCATCCCTGCGCGGTCACGTTGAGCTGGCCGCTCTCCGGGCCGTTGCTGCCGGAGGCCGAGAGGAAGTAGCTCGCGGCCATGACGCGCTGACCCTGGAGGGAGAAGGAGGTCGTCGAGGTGTTCGTCTGGGTGAGGATGACGTTCCACGACAGGAAGGCGTGGATGGTGTAGGTGAGGCTCCACGAGGATGTCCCGCCGGGGCCCGAGCCGTTACCGGAGAGCGTGCCTTGTCCGTTCTTGACGAAGGTGGCGCCCCACGCCCACACCTGGGGAGGATTGTTCGGGTTCGGCTGGTGGAAGGCCGGTGCCGGGGTGGCGGCGGCAACGGGCATCATGAGCCCGAAGGCCAGGACCCCGAAGATGGCCAACCAAGTTCCGCGGTTCAGTCTCGCTCTCGTTGTCATGTGTTCTTTCCCTGGCCGCGGTTCTCGCGGCCTGTTGATCCCTCCACCCCCAACCCCCCTCTTCAACGGCTGTCCGAATGAGGGGGGGTCGAATTGGACGCCTAGTGAGACCCTAGCATGCCCTCGCGGGAGCCCCTACGGCACCGAAGGATGGACCACGCGAACTCATCGATAGGCGCTTGAGCGAATCCCCAGAGCGCTCCGAGAGAACTCCGAAAGAGGACAGCGAGACCCCCCGTGACACCGGGGCCATAGACCTTGAAGGGGTGGAGCATCGGGGAGGTGTGCCCACCGCCGTCCCTTCCCGAGAGGCAGGTCCGCCACGTCCGTCGACCCTGATCCCCGCCCTGCTCGGAGCGGGAATGGTGGCGCTCATCGTCACCTCCGTTACCGGGGGGTCCTCCGCGTCCGCCTCGGCACTCCCGGCGCCGGCGCAGTATACCAGCCCGCCTGCACCGCCTTTCGGCCTGACGTCGGAGGCCTTGCTCATCGTCGGAGCCTTGCTCCTCTACCTCTGCCTCACGTTGGTGCTGCTGGTCTATCTTCGCCGACGGCGGCCCCGACGACCCGGTCCGATGGCCGGGACGCCCTCGAGGGGAGGAGCGCTCATCGATGCCCACGAACCGATCGGCGAGCAGGACCATGACGCGTCCTCGCTCGAGGCCCAGGAGATCCGAGAGGCGAGCGAGGACGATCGCCGCTGAGGGCGAAGCTACTCGGTGGGTGTCGGGCCGGTCCGGGCGCTCTGCAAGGGCGCGTCGGGGGATGGGGAGGGAGGCGGGGCCGGACCCGACCGCCCCGCGATCGTGGACCGCTCCAGCCAGAGGTACCCCGTGGCGACGAGGAGCGTCATCGCCGAGGCGAAGCCCCAGAGGGCGTTCCCTCCCGCGGCGAGGAGAAGGGTTCCCACCGGCGGCGCCACGGCTCTTGCGCTCTGCGTGAAGACGTTGTACACCCCGAAGTAGCCCCCGCGTCGGCGGGACCCTCCCATCCCCGACACGACGGAGTTCTGCAGCGGGCTCACGACGTCCTCACCCATTGTGAGGACCGTCATCGCCCCAAGATCGACCATGAATCCCGGGGCGAAGTCGAAGATCAGGAACGCCGCGCCGTAGAACAGCGAGCCCACGGCGAGCCAACCCAGGGGACGGGAACGCAGGAGCAGCGAGATCGGCAGCTGGAGGAGCACGACCAACACCCCGTTCAGCGAGTAGACGAGGCCGATCTCCGAGTAGGGAAGACCTTGGGAGCCCCGAAGGAAGAGCGAGAGCCCCGTTCCGAACTGCTGGGTCGCGAGGGTGAGCAGGAACCCCATGACCCCGAAGAGCACCAACGCACGGTCCCCGAAGGGCTCGGTCATCCGCTTGCGCCACTCTCCTCGGGTCTTCGGCGGGGTGGGTCCATACGCCGCCGGGGTCGCGCTCGAGCTCGGCCGGCTCTCGCGCAGGAAGAGGAGGAGCAGGAGGCCCTCCCCCAACGAGGCGACCGCGGCCATCAGGAAGATGACCGAGAGGCCGTAGTCCGCCGCCAGAAGCCCTCCCACCGCGGGAGAGAGCGCGAAGCCGGCGTTGGAGAGCACGCGCTGGAAGCTGAACCCGCGGACCACCTGCTCCGGCCGGGTCACGTCCCCGATGACGGCGTTCTGCGCCGGGCCCTGGAAGTTCATCGCGAGACTGATCAGCCCCCAGAGCAACATCAGCCCGGGAAGTCCGGAGTGCCAGTCCAGGTAGAGGACCACGAAGGTGGCGGTGGCCAAGAAGGACGGCGCGGTAGAGATCCACCGCCGACCCCACCGGTCCGCGAGAGCACCGCCGAGCCAGTTCGCCGCGATCGCGACCGGCACGATGGCGGCGGTGAGCAGCCCGATCTCGAAGTAGGAGAGCCCGTAGCCGGCGTAGAGCAGGAGCGGAAGGAAGAGCCAGCTCGCGCTCCGTCCCGACGACCGCACGAACGACGCGACGCCGATGAGGTAGACCCGCCGGTCGAAATCGCCGAAGGCCGCGAGAGGGTGCCGCATCACCTCGAGGGGATGTGCCCCCACCGACCCGCCCGAGGGTACGTCGGGAGCCTTAGGAGGGGCGGGGCTCGGGCCCGCTCCGCCCTCGCCGACCGGGGGACTAGACATCCCCGTCTTGACATGGACGAGCGCATAACCTCTCGGTCGCCCTGGGGTCGCAAAGGCGGCGGGACGTCCGCGGCGCGGACGGCAGCCCCGGGGTCACCTTGGGGCCGAGGGCCGGAACCGGAAGAACACCCGGCCGTCCGGAAGGTCGAAGGTCTCCAGCTCGACCTCCATGCCGATCCGGCAGTCCTCGTGCTTCGTGTGGGCGATCCGGGAGAAGAGACGAAGCTCCGCTCCGTGGAGGTCGATGAGCCCGACCACGAACGGGACGTCCTCCTCCATGCCCAGCGGCGCGCCCCCCAGGACGGCGCTGAAGGCGTAGACGGTCCCCCGCTTCGGCAGCTCCACCCAGGAGAGCTTCTCTCCCCGGCACTTCGGGCAGGCGACCCGTGGAGGCCAGTGGAGGCTCCCATCCTCGTCGCACCGGGTCGTCGTGAACGATCCCTTGCGGAGCGCGACGAAGAACGGGGAGATCCGCGTGAACTTCGGGTCCTCCTGCGGATAGAAGTCAAGCAAGTAGGGCAAGGGGTTGGGCACCGGGTCCGTCCTCCGGGGCGGTCGGTCCGCAGACTGGGCCTCGGAGCTCGGGCGGGTCGTGGACCCGGAAGCGGCAGGTCCGGGGGTCGGGGTCGCGGTGTTGGCTTCGCTCGGTGTGCTCATGGTCGTCCCTGCCTTGCGTTCTCCTGCCCTGCCCTGTCCTGTCCTGTCCCACCTTGTCCGGCTCCGTCCCTTACCTCTCTTCCTAGTTCTCGCGAGCGTAGATCATGAGCGAGTGGACGTTGGCGCTGCCCGAGAGGTTGTGCACGAGGGCGCGCTCGGCCCCTTTGACGGCCCGGGCGGCAGGGGCGGTCGCCTGGAGCTGTTGGAAGACCTCCACGGCCTGGGCCACACCGGTCGCCCCGAGAGGGTGGCCGCATCCCAGGAGCCCCCCGCGAGGGTTCACGACGACGTCGCCCCCGAGGTCGCTTCTCCCGTCCGCGACGAACTGGCCGCCCTTCCCCTTCGGGCAGAAGCCGATCTCCTCGTACTCCAGGATCTCGCTGATGGTGAAGCAGTCGTGCACCTCGGCCAGGTCGATGTCCTTCGGCTCCATCCGGGCGCTCCGGAACGCCTCCTGCGCGGCGGCCCGCAGGCCGGGCCAGGAGGAGAGCGATCCCGCTCCCGAGAGGTTGTGGAAGTGGCTGTGCTGCCCCGTCCCCCGGATCCACACGGGAGTGTCGGTGTACTTCCGGGCGAGCTCCTCCGAGACCAGGAGGAGGCCCGCTGCCCCGTCGGTCATCGAGGAGCAGTCCCCCAGCCGCAACGGCGGGGCGACCATGGGAAGCTTCAGCAGCTTCTCCCGGGAGAACGTCTTCGAGTAGAACTGCGCGCTCGGGTTCGAGTTGGCGAAGCGGTGGTTCTTTTCCGAGACCATCGCCATCTGCTCGGCGGTCGTCCCGTACTCCAGCATGTGCCGCTGGGCGCACATGGCGAAGAAGGGGGGCGCGGTCGCCCCGTGGACCCCGTCCCAGCTCCGGTCGAGGACATCGGCCATGGAGGTGTTCGCCTCGGCCATCGACGGGAGGTTCATCTTCTCGACCCCGAGGACGGCGGCGACGTCGGAGAGACCGGCGGAGATCGCCGCGTAGGCGCTGCGGATGGCCGACTGGCCGCTGGCGCAGGCGAGCTCGGTGCGTTGGATGATCTTCGTGGGCTCGAAGCCCAGCAGCTCCGCGGCCATGGGCGCCACGTGGGACTGGAAGGCGAGGCGCTCGGGTTGGGCCGCCCCGACGAAGAGGCTGTCCACGTCCTTCGCGGAGAAGTTCCGTACCGCTCCGAAGGTGGAGTGCCCCGCCTCCTGGACGAGCTCGCTCCACGTCGCCGAGCGCACTCCGAAGTTCGAGAGGCCGCCCGCGACGACCGCCACGCGACGGCCGCCGCTCATGCGGCCATCTCCAGCTTCCCCGGACCCTTGGCCGCGCGGTCCTCCCGGACGGCGGCGGCAACGCGGTCCCCCGCTTCGGAGGTCGTCGCGTTCCCGCCCTGGTCGTAGGTGCGCGCGCTCCCTTCGGCGAGGACCCGGGTGACGGACGCTTCGAGCCGGTCGCGGAGGGCGATCAGCTCCCGGTCGTGGAACCTCTCTCCCAGCCAGTCGAGCATCATCCCGACCGCCTCGAAAGTGGCGATGGGGTTCACCTGGTTCTTCCCGGCGTACTTCGGGGCGGAGCCGTGCACCGGCTCGAACATCCCGTGCTCGTCTCCGATGTTGCCGCCAGCCGCGAACCCCATGCCACCCTGGAGGGAGGAGGCCAGGTCGGTAACGATGTCGCCCATCATGTTCGTGGTGACGACGACATGGTAGTGCTCCGGCTGCCGGATGAGCCACTGCGTGAAGGCGTCGACGTAGGCGTAGTCGCGCTCGATCTCGGGGAACTCCTCCTTCCCGATCCGGTCGAAGGTGGCGCGGAAGAACTGGCAGCCCTTCAGGACGTTCGACTTGTCCACGCAGGTCACCCGCCGGGCGCCGTCCTCGGGCGCTCCGCGCGGGGTGGCCCGCGCCTTCTCGAAGGCGCGGCGGATGATCCGCTCGCTGCCCTTCAGCGTGATGATGCGCGTGTCGAGGACGACCTCGGTCGTCCCTCCTCGGGTGAGCTCGCCGTGCGCGGGGGCGTAGAGCCCCTCGGTGTTCTCCCGGAACATCGTCATGTCGACGTCCTGGGGGCGCCAGACCTGCTTGAACTCCTTCCCGATCCGATGCAGGACCCCGGGGCGAAGCTTGCAGGGGCGGACGTTCGAGTAGAGGTCGAGGCCGGAGCGCATGCCCAGCACCAGCCCGTGTCCGGCGATGTTCCCGTCGGGCAGGTTCACCCCGGGCCATCCCACGGCCCCGAGGAGGATCGCGTCCGCCTTCACGGCGCGTTCACGCCCGCCGGGCTCCCACTCGCTCCCGTGCGCCTTGTAGTACTGGGCCCCGCCCTGGACCTCCGTCAGGTGAAGCCGAGAACTGCTGTTCTCGAGGAGCGCCTCCAACACCTTCCGCCCTTCGCGGACGACCTCCGGACCCGTGCCGTCCCCCGGCAGGAGGACCACGTCGTACTCGCCCTTGGTCATGGGCGCGCCTCCGTCCGCTTCAGCTCCTTGCGGACCTTTTCGACGAGCCCTCCCTGCTCGAGCAGGTCGAGCAGGTGGGCCGGGAGCGGGGGGAAGGAGACCTCCTTCCCCGTGGTGACGTTCACGACCCGGCCCTCGCGCATCAGGATCCTGCAGGTGTCCCCGGGGTGGAAGATCGCCCTCACGCCCGCGGCCTCGATCGCGGGCATCCCCAGGTTGATCGAGTTGCGGAAGAAGATCCGCGCGAAGGAGTTCGCGACGACCGCTCCCAGGGGGATCGCCTTGAGCGCGGCGGGAGCGTGCTCCCTCGAGGAGCCGCAGCCCATGTTCTCTCCGGCGATCAGGATGTCCCCGGCCTGGGCCTCTTTCGAGAACCTCGGGTCGACGTTCTCGAGGACGTGCTTGCGGAGCTCCGCGGGGTCGATGATGGTCAGGTACTTCCCGGCGATGAGCTGGTCGGTGTCGAGCTCGTCGTCCACGCACCAGACCCGGCCCTCGATGACCTCTCGCATCAGAGCACCTCCCGCGGGTCGGAGATCTCCCCGCGTATCGCGGTCAGCGCCACCGCGGCCGGTGACATGAGGTAGATCCGGGCCTCCTTCGCTCCCATCCGACCGGGGAAGTTCCGGTTCGAGGTGGACGCGCACGCCTCGTCGGGCGCGAGGATGCCCATGTTCCCTCCGAAGCAGGCGGAGCAGGAGGAGTTCGTGAAGACCGCTCCCCCATCCGTGAAGAGCTCGATGAGCCCCTCCTTGAGGCACTGCTTGTAGATCGAGGTCGATGCGGGGGAGACGATGAACCGCACGTGGGGCGCCACCTTCTCTCCCTTGAAGATCCGGGCCGCCTCGCGGAGGTCGTCCATCCGTGCGTTCGTGCAGGAGCCCAGGAAGACCTGGCCGACCTTCACGTGCTCCCGCACGAGCTCGCTGATCGGCCGGACGTTGTCGGGAGAGGCCGGGCAGGCGACCTGGGGCTCCATCCCGTCGACGTCGATCTCCACCTTCCGCTCGTAGGTGGCGTCCTTGTCGGGGTAGAGCGGGTGCATCGGGTGCTTCGCGATCGAGCGGAGGAACTCGAAGGTCCGCTCATCGGGGGGCACCATGCCGGCCTTCGCCCCCATCTCGGTGGTCATGTTGCAGACCGTGAACCGCTCGGACATCGTCAGGCGGGAGATCGTGGGGCCGGCGAACTCCACCGCCTTGTACCTCGCGCCGTCGCACCGGACCTCCTTGATGGTCCTGAGGACGAGGTCCTTGGCGTAGACCCCCTTCCCGAGGGTCCCCTTCACGTCGACCTGGATCGTCGTCGGGACCTTCAGCCAGATCTTCCCGAGGGCGAGCACCGCCGCGTACTCGGTGGGGCCGATTCCCACGGCGAAGGCGCCCATCGCCCCCAGCATGTTGGTGTGGGAGTCGGTGCCCACGGCGAGGTCGCCAGGGACGACCCAGCCGTGCTCGGCCAGGATCTGATGGCAGATGCCGTGGTTCCCCACGTCGTAGAAGTGCTTCAGCCCCTGCTCTTGGGCGAAATGCCGGAGGATCTGGTGGAGCTGGGCCGCCCCCTCGGTGGAGGCGGGGACCCAGTGGTCGATCGCGACGACCACCCGGTCGACGTCCCAGACCTTCTTCGCCTCCATCTGGTGGAACGGGAGCACCGCCTGGGCCCCCTGCTCGTGGCACATGGCCAGGTCCACCGCTCCATCGACGATCTGCCCGGGAACTACGTGGGAGAGCCCGGAGGCCCGGGAGAGGATCTTCTGGGCGAGCGTCTGCGCTCCCGAGGGTTCCGGGGCGTGCTCGCCGTGAGAGGCGGAGGCAGAGGAGGTCTTCGCGCTCATGCGGTCAGACCCTCCCCTAGTGGCCCGCCTCGCGGGAGGCGGCGGCGACGGGAGCCTTGCTGGCCGCGGGCTCGTGGGGGACCTCGATCCCCGATGCCCGCACCATGGCCCAGAACTCTTCGTCCTTGATGCCGGGGTTCACGAAGTGGTCGCGGTGGTTCTGCACGAGGACGTGCAGGTCGCCCTTCCCGCGCCCTTCGGTCTCGCTCTTGATGCGGTCCAGGAGGGCCTTGACCTGCTCGTCGGTCGCGACGACCCCGCGCTCCTTCAGCTTGTCGATGAGCGCGGCCTTGCCCGTGTGCTTCCCGAGGACGAAGAGCCGCTTCCTCCCGATGACCTCCGGCTGCAGGGGCTCGTAGGTGAGGGTGTGACGGAGGACCCCGTGGGAATGTATCCCCGCCTCGTGGGCGAAGGAGTTGTAGCCGACCAGCGCCTTGTTCGGCGGGAGCGGGACCCCCGCCAGTTCCTCGACCAGCTGCGAGAGCTCGAAGAGGCGCTCGGTGCGGATCCCTGTGCGGACGCCGTAGAGGGTCTCCAAGTCCATCACGAGCTCCTCGAAGGAGGTGTTCCCGGCGCGCTCGCCCAGCCCGTTGACGCACGTGTGCGGCGCGTTCACCCCTTCCTCGAGCGCGGTCAGGGTGTTCGCGACCGCGAGCCCGAGGTCGTTGTGGCAGTGGACGGACCAGTCCTTCGGACGGACCCGGCGGTGGAACTCTCGGAGGAACCAGCGGAAGGTGAGGGGCGTCATGATCCCCACCGTGTCGCTCACCACCAGCCGGTCGGCGCCCGCGTCGACGGTGGCCTTGTACAGCCTCTCGACGTAGTCGAGCGGGGCCCGGACGGTGTCCTCCGTCACGAACGCCACGTGAAGCCCGGCCTCGTGGGCACGCTTCACCGAGGCGACGGAGGCCTGGAGGACCTCCTCCTGGGTCATGCGCAGCTTGTACTGGAGGTGAACGTTCGAGGCCGCGACGAAGATCGCGATGTGCGTCGCGCCGCTGTTGATGACCGCCTCGACATCCCCGGGCACGGTCCTTCCCGCGGCCAGGATCTTCGCCTTGAACCCGGCGTGCGCGAGCGTGCGGACGCTCTTCGCCTCCTCGGGGCTCACGACGGGAATGCCCGCGTTGATGACGGAGACCCCGATCTCGGAGAGGACCCCTGCGATCCGCATCTTCTCCTCGGTGGAGAAGTGGACCCCGGGCATCTGTTCGCCGTCGCGCAGCGTCTCGTCCCAGAAGACGATCTTCTCTGGGAGATGGCGCTCGGAGGCCGTTCGATCGTGGTAGTTCTCGACGAGCGAGGAGGGAGGAGATGGGTCGGTCATCCGCTCGTGCGAGGGTAGAGGGGTGGGGAATATAGCATGGCACGACGTACTCTAGCACACCCAGGCAACGGCCTGGGTCCTGACGCTCGTCGAAGCACCTACGAGGCCATGACCCGACCCAGTCCCTCCCCTCGCGACCCGTCTCTGCCTCGGACGGAGGAGAGGGTCCGAGTTCGCCCGGCGCTCCCGTCCGACCGCGTCGGGATGGCCCGCGTCCATGTGGAGACCTGGAAGACGACCTACCGCGGGATCGTGCCCGACGCGCGTCTGGACCAGATGACCGTTGACCGCGATCTCGAGGGGGGGTTCGGTCGCTGGCTCACCGACCCTCCGCCGGGCCACCGGGCCTTCGTGGGCGAGGCCGACGAGGTGGGCGTCGTGGGCTTCGCCGTCGCCCACCCCGAGGTCGGCCACGACCCGGTCTTCACCGGCGAGCTGGGAGCCATCTACGTGCTCCGGGGCTGGCAGGGGCAGGGCATCGGGCAGAGCCTTGTGGGGAGCGTGGCCCGCCACCTCCGGTCCACAGGTCACTCGGCCATGCTGGTCTGGGTCCTGGAAGGCAATCCGTTCCGCCGCTTCTACGAGAAGTTGGGGGGCGAGATCCTCCGGCGGGAGCTGCGCCCGACGGCCGGGACCAAGCTCCCCGAGCTCGCCTACGGCTGGCGGGAGCTCAAGGCCCTCATGGAGCTCTGAACCGACCGCGCCCTTGGGCGCCCGTTCGGCGGCTTGCCCATGGGCCTCTCGGGGCGGCCGACCCCCTCATCCGTTCGGTCGTGGGATTGGGCCCGTCAATCCGGCTTCTCTTTGCCGAAAAATAGTGCGTCCACGCTTGCATCGCCATGCTTGGTCTTCGAGCCCCCCGGTCCCGGGCCCTTCGGACCCTTGCGCCCTCCCTCGCCGTGGCCCTGCTCCTGACCGTCGTCGTCTGGCTCCCGTCCGGGGGAGGACCCCTTCGATCTTCGGAGACACCGCCCTCAGCGATGATGACCTCAGGGCACCCCCTCGGGGCCGTCGCCTCCTCGGCCGCTGCGCAGCTCTCGCAGGCCCGCCAGCAAGCCCTCCTCCCGCTCACCTCCGAGGTTGCCACCTTCCCCCCGGGGTTCGTCGAGGGGCTGCGGCAAGCCTCGCCTTCTCCCTCCGCCCCCCCGCCCCCGCCCGTGCCCACCGTGGCGGCTCCCGGCTTCAACTGGACGAACTTGACCTCCTACACGGGCGCTTTCGCCCCGCCCTCCCGCTACCTGGGGCAGTTGGCCTGGGACGACTACGATCACGAGGCGGTCCTCTTCGGGGGCCTCCGCACCAACGGCTATCTCGCCGCGGACACCTGGGCCTACAGGAACGGGACCTGGATCAACATCACGTCGCTCTCTCCCGTGACCCCGACCCCCCGGGCGGGTGGAGCCTTCGCGTTCGACCCCACCAGCGGAAGAATGGTCCTCTTCGGAGGGCTCGATGCGAACCTCTACTGGGCCATGGCCGACACCTGGACCTTCCACGCGAACCTCTGGACGAACGTCACCTCCTCGCTCACCGGAGTGACCCCTCATGGCTTCTCCTCCGGGGCCACGACGAGCGACCACACGAACGGCCGTGTCGTCATCTACTCGGGCTCGCCCAACAACATGTTCTGGCCCGACGGGTTCACGTACGCCTTCGCCGACAACGGCTGGGTCAACCTGTCCGGCCCGGGCGGGCCGATCGGCCGGGCCCAGAGCGTCATGGGCGAGGACCCGGTGAACGGCGCTCTCGTGATGACCGGTGGGCTGATCTTGTCTCACCCGAGCTACCACTACGGGGAGACCTGGTCCCTCACGGGGTCGACCTGGACCAACCTCACCGCGTCGCTGACGTTGAACCCTCCGCCGATGCTCAGGGAGTCGTCCGCACAGCTGGGGGAGGCCGGCTTCACCGTCTTCGGGGGAGACATGTTCACTCCCGGTGGTTACAGCATGTCGTCGCCTTTCGTTTGGGCGTTCGCGGGTGGGGCATGGACGAACCTCACGGGCCACATCCCTATCGTCGGGCCAGCCTGTTTCAGCGGATCATCCTCGTCCCTTCCCCACTCCGGGGGGATCCTCTTCGTCGAGGGCTTCTACTGCGAGGGCCCCAACTCGATCAACCGCGGGACCTGGATCCTTCACGGCGATCTCAAGGCCGAGGCCACCGCATCGACCACGAGCCTGGACCAAGGCGGGACAGTGACCTTCCAGGGTTCGGCGAAGGGTGGACTGGGAGGCGGAGGCCTGCGTTGGTCCTTCGGGGACGGGACCTACTCGAGCCTGCCCGCGCCGAGCCATGTGTACTCCCTCTCGGGGCTCTATCTCGCGAACCTGACGGTCTGGGACATCCTCGGGAACCTTGCGACCACCGCGATCCTCGTCCAGGTGGGCGCGACGCTCGGGCTCTCGATCCAGGCCACCCCCGTGATGACGGACGTGGGCGTTCCGGTCTCCCTCACCAGCCTCACGGCGGGAGGTACCCCGCCATTCACGTACTTCTGGAACTTCGGGGACGGAACGACCCACGGCACGGCCGCCACCGAGACCCACGCGTTCGCGACCCCGGGGACCTACACGGTCACCGCCATCGTCAACGATTCGGGAGGCGGGAGCGACACCAAGACCACCTCCATCGGGGTGGCCCCGCTCCCCACCGTGACGGCGTCCAGCTCGCCCTCGAGCGCGCCCGTGGGTTCTCCGATCTCCTTCGCGGTGTCGGTCACCGGAGGCACCGGTCCGATGACGTACCTCTGGAACTTCTCGGACGGCAGCTACGGACGGTCGGGATCGATGACGCACGCCTTCGCGAACGCCGGTACCTGGCCCGTGCGGGTGACGGTCAGCGATGCCGTCCTCCAGGGAACGACGGTCTATGCGAACGTGACGGTGACCCCGCCGCTCACCGTCTCGGTGAGCCCGAGCCCGGCCGGTGTGCATCCGGGCACCCCAGTGACCGTGACGGCGACAGCCACCGGGGGGAGTGGGAGCGGATACACCTTCGACTGGACCTACCCGCCGGCCCTCGGCTGCACGTCCACGACCGGGCCGATGCTCTCCTGCGCTCCGACCACGGCGGGCAACTACACCGTCACCGTCGTCGCCCGCGACTCCGGCGGGGCCACCTCGGCGAGCGCGAGCGCCAACGTGGCGGTGGTGAAGCTCCCCGCCGTCCCGACGACGACCACCGCGGCGGTGGGGGACTGGTCGTGGAGCGCCCTGCTCGTGGTGATCGCTCTCGCGGTCTTGGTCGTGCTCCTCCTCGTCCTCTATCTGAGGAAGGGAGCACGACCCGGGAAGGGAGGGAGTGGCCCAGCGATCCCGCCCGCTACCCCCTACGTGCCCGAGCCGGCCCCGGCCCCAGCCGCCCCGCCCCCACCGCTCACGGCCCCTTCGCCGTATGCCCCCGCGTCCCCGGGCGCGGGCGGCGCGCCGCCGTCGCCCCCTGCGCTCCCAGGACCCCCGCCCCCCTCGGGATAGGGAACGTACCCGCCGGGAAGGCGGGGGTGGGACGCCGCGCGGCTCCCCCGACCCCCCCCTCGCCTAGCCCTTCCGACGGGCGTGCGCGTCCCTCAAAGGCTGGGAAACGCCTATATCAACCTCGGAGTGTGCCGGACCTCGTCCTATGCCGATGTTCCGGGCCCGGGTTCGTATGGAG
>JAKAAX010000031.1 GCA_021802125.1 Thermoplasmata archaeon
TGGTGCGCGGGGATCCGCTCCATGCCGAGGCGCTGCAGGTAATCCACGGCGGCCCGTGCCCCCAGGACACCGGCGTAGTTCTGGAGGCCCGCCTCGAAACGGTGGGGCGGAGGGAGAAGCTCGTGCGTGCCGTAATCGCTCCACGCGACCGTCTCCCCCCCGCGGAGGAGGGGGGCAAGGCCCTCGAGCCGGCCCGGCGCACCGTAGAGAAGGCCGGTTCCCGTCGGACCGAGCATCTTGTGGAAGGAGAGGGCGTAGTAGTCCACGCCCAGCCGCGCGAGGTCGAGCGCTTCATGCGGGGCCGCCTGGGAACCGTCGAAAAGGACCTGGGCCCCGCGGTCGTGGGCGCGTTCGACGATCTCCTTGGCCGGCAGGGTCCGGCCATCGAGGTTGGAGCTGTGGAAGAGGCTCACGAGGCGGACCCCTTTCGCCAGCGCGCTCTCGAGGGCCTCAGCGTCGAAGGGGCGGTCGTCGGGGAGGGGGAGGATCTCGAGCCGGATCCCCTTCTCCTGGGCGAGGTACTGCCACACCACGAGGTTGGAGTTGTGCTCCTGATCGGAGACGAGCACCCGGTCCCCCTTCTCGAAGGGGAACCCCCGCGCCACGAGGTTGATCCCCTCGGTCGTGTTCCTCGTGTGGACGAGGTGCTCGGGGTCCGGAGCGTGGAAGAAGCGGGCAAAGACCTCCCGCGCCTCCTCGTACCGTCGGGAGACCTCCTCCGCCCATCGGTGCACGGACCGACCCGCGCAGCCGGGATGCTCGGTGTAGTACTCCGAGACCGCCTGGAGGACGTCCTGGGGGACGAGGGACATGCAGGCGCTGTCGAGGTAGGCGGGCGCGAGCTCCTCCGACCCCCGCGGCCGGAGGGCGGGAAAGTCCGAACGCGGAGCGAGAGAGGCCATGGGGTACTCCACGGCGACACGTCGGAGGCTATCTAGCCGACGGAGCGGGGACGTCTCGAGGACGAACCAAGATAACCGTCCTCCTCTCCGTACCCCCGTGGCCGCGACGCCCGGGGAGGTCGGTGCCCCGCCGTTTGTTGGGCGCCGCTCGGAACTCGATCTCCTCCGAGGGGCCTTGGAGAGGGCGAAGGCCGGTCGAGGAGGACTCTGGCTGCTCAAAGGCCCCGGAGGGATCGGGAAGACCTGGCTCATGCGCCAGCTCGAGGGGGTCGCGGTCGGCGAGTTCGGTTTCGAGGCGCGCTGGGCCTACGCGATGGAGGGCCTTCCTACGCCGTTCTTCCTTCTCGACCAGCTCTTCCGTCTCCCCGTCCGGACCCCGGCCGGGGCGCCTGAGGATCCTGGGAGCGGCGGGGAGGGGGCGCTCCCCACGCTCCTCTTCCTGGAGGACGATAACCCCGACCGCATCCTCTCGATGGCGGGCGGTGTGGCTGACGCGCGCCCGCTCCTGCTCACCCGTGAGAACCCGAAGTCGTACCGGGAGCGGTTCCCGCAGCTCCTCCAACGGGCCCAGGCCGTGTGGCTCACCCGGAGCGAGGGCGAGGGACATCTCGCGCCCACGAATCTGGACGAGGTCGGGGAGCTCTTGGGCCAGCACCTACAGACCTCCGGTCCGCAGGGCCTCGTCGTCCTGACCGGGCTCGAGTACCTCCTGACCCAGAACGGCTTCGTTCCGACGCTCCGTCTCGTCCAGCACGTGCACGACCAGGCCGAGGAGAGCGGGGGACACGTGCTGGTGGCGCTGCGACCCGGGACCTTCGAGCCGAGGGAACGGGCCCTCCTCACGTCGGAAGGGGAGGTCCGGTCCCCACGCGCCCCAGGGGAGGAGGAGCGGGACGGAGATCCGGACGCGCCGCTCTCGCTTCGGGTCCTGCGCTACCTCGACCGCATGGAGCAGTCCGTTCGCGCGCGCCCGCAACTCCTACTCCTCGACGACCTGCAGTGGTCCGACCCGCTCTCGGCCCAGGCGCTGGGGCTCTTGCTCCGGCATGCGCCGCGTTGGCCCATGCTCGTAGTGGCCTCTCTCCGGGAGGAGGTTACTGCGGAGACGGGAGAGGTCCCCGCCGGTGCCCCCGGCGCCGAGCTTCCCGCCATCCAGCAGGTGCTGGAGACGCTCGTGCGCGAGGGCACGTCCCGCACCCTCAACCTGGGAGGCCTCGCCCGAGAGGAGACCGAGCAGCTCTGCCGAACCCTGGTCCCCGTGGGTCTGTCTGACGACCCGAAGCTCTTCGACGAACTGCTAAGGCGCACGGGTGGGAACCCGTTCTACCTTCGGGAAGTGGTGCTCGAGGGCGCACGGACCGGGGGTACCGGTCTCGCGGCCTGGCTCAAGGAGGCGGGTGCAAACGAAGGGCGGGCAACGCGGCCCGACGCGGGGCCGGTCGATCTACCCCGCTCCATCCTCCGGCTGGTGGGTCAGCGGCTGTCCGCCCTCACCTCCGAGGAGCGCCGGCTCCTGCGCACCGCCGCGCTGCTCGGGAGCACCTTCGACGAGGGCCCGTTGGCGGCGACCTCCGGCGCGCCGAGCTCCTCCGGGGTCCCGGAGCTCCTCGACCGGCTTCACCGCAAGCACCGTCTCTTGGAGCCCGGCCGTGACCGCCCCGGCACGTGGACCTTCGCCCACCCGTTCGTCTGGGAGGTCGTGACGCGCGAGACCCCGTCGATGGAAATGCGAGAGCAGGCCCGGGCGTTCGCCGAGTGGTTCGCCGAGCACCGGAGCGACGACGTGGAGACCGTGGCCCGGTTCTACCACCGGGCCCACGTGAGGGAGCCCGGGCTTCTCTGGACACGCCGCGCGCGCGACCGCGCGCGACGCCTGCAGGCCGGCCAGGCGATGACGACGTACGTCCGATGGACACTGGACCTCCTTGGCACGGATGGGAACGAGCGCACGGAACGCGCGAGGGAGGAGCTGCTCCTTGCTGAAGCCCTCGGCATGGGGGGGAAGGTCGAGGCGTCCCTCAAGGTCAGCCGTGGGGTGGCCCGCGAGTTCCCGACGGGGGAGCTGCACTGGCGGGCGAGGATCGCCGAGGTGGAGGCGCTGAACGAGGTCCGACCGAAAGAGGGCGCGGAGCGGCTTGGAGCGCTCCTCCAGGAGATCGCTCCCGTCGAGGCCACCCTTCCGACCGAGCTGCGTGTCGACCTTCTCACCCTGGCCTCGGACGTCGAGATGATGCGCGGCGACGCGGAGAAGGGGGCCTCTCTCGCGCGTGCGGGGCTCGACCTGCTGCCCCCCTCGGAGGCGTCCCGCGGGCGGGCGCTGCTCCTCGACCACCTGGCCTGGTCGAGGCTCAAGCAAGGACGTCACGAGGAGGCGATGGAGGCGTTCCGGGAGGGCGCGCGGGGCGCCGAGCGCGCCGGAGAGCTGGCGCTCAAGGCGTTCCATCTGAACGGGGAAGGGGCGGTGCTCTACACGAAGGGCAACCTCCTCGCGGCCCGGACGCTCCTCGAGGACGCGGCCACGCTCTCGCGGGCGGTGGGGGACGAGCTCAACGCGGCGATCCACCTCCTCACCGTAGCCTGGGTCCTCGCGGACCTCGGGGAGTCCGCGCGGTCGCGCGACCGGCTCCGGGAGGCGCTCCGTCTCTCAGAGCGGTTCGAGCAGTACCGACCGATGTACGACGCCCACGAGGGGCTCGCGCTCCTCGATGGTCGAGAGCAGAGATGGGAGGAGGCCCGGACCCACCTTCAGACCGCGCTCGAGGTCGCCCAGCGGGCGGAGATGGCACCGCGGACCGCAAGGGCGCAGGCCCTTCTCGCCTGGCTGGAAGGGGAGCTGGGTGACCCCGGCGCCGGCTTGAGGGCCCTTCCCAGGGAGGGGAGCCTCCCCGAAGGACGGATGGAGCGGATCCGGTCGAGGCTGCTGTGGCTGGCGGGGAGGAGAGAGCAGGCTGTGGAGGCGCTCCGGCGATCGCTCGCCTCGTCGACGACGCTGCCGGTTCCGGGGCTTGCTCGGGCGGAGGTCCAGGTCTTGCTGGGACGGGCCCTGAGCGAGAGCGGTCTGGCTGAGGAGGGAAGGAGGCTCCTAGAGGAGGGCACCGCCGCGCTTCGCGCGATGGGGCTGCGGCACCCGGAATCGGTCCCGTGGGTGTAGACGGCCGCGCGGAGCGCGACCACCAAGCCGCTCCCCCCAGGCTCGGTCCCGGTGCGGGGGAGACTTCGGGAACCTACCTCTGCCCTGGGGCGGCCAGAAGTTCCGGTGGCGCGGCCTGAAGAGCCCGGACCCCCACGACGTGGCCGGCCATGCTGGCCAGGATCGCGCGCTCGGGGGGAAGGTAGCGCGCGGAGTGCATCGCCTGGCCCCCCGCGTCCCCGTCGTCCGTCCCGACGAACATGTAGAGCCCCGGCCGGGCGTTGAGGAAGTGGGAGAAGTCCTCTCCACCCATGTAGGGCTCGTCGAGGTGGAGGACCCGGTCCGCGTCGAAGGACGCTCGGAGCGCCGCCTCGACCACGTCCGCGACCGCCGGGGGGTTCACCGTGACGGGATACCCGCGATGGTAGTCGATCTCGGCCTTCCCTCCGGCGCTCTCCACGATCCCCTGGACCCGTCGGTGGAACACCTTCTCCACGCGGTCCCTCGTGTCCGGCCGGACGGTTCGGATCGTACCTTCGAGCTCGACCATGTCCGGTAGGATGTTGTCCTTCGCCCCGCCGTGGATCTTGGAGACCGACACGACGACGGGGTCGAGGGGGTCCCGGTACCGGCTGACGACGGCCTGCAGCCCGACGACGACCTCGCTCGCGATGAGGACCGGGTCGATGGCCTTGTGCGGGTAGGCGGCGTGGCCTCCCCGCCCCAGGACCCGGACGACGAAGTGGTCGGGGGCGGCCATCGCTGCGCCGGGACGGACCCCGAAGACCGCGTTCGAGATCACGTTCTTGAGGTGGATGGCAAAGACCGCGTCCACTGCGGGGGCTTCGGTCAGCACCCCGGCCTCGATCATCGGCAGCGCCCCGCCGCGGGCGCCCTCCTCCTCTGCGGGTTGGAAGAGCAGCTTCACCGGGCCCTTGAGCTCGTCCTCGTGCGCCTTGAGATAGGCCGCGGCTCCCAGGAGCGAAGAGACGTGCACGTCGTGGCCGCAGGCGTGCATCGCCCCGTTGGTCGACGCGAACGGGGCGCCGGTGCTCTCCACGATGGGAAGGGCATCCATGTCGGCCCGGACCCCGACGCAGGGGCCTTTGGCGTGCGGGGCGATGATCCCCACGACCGCCGTCGAGCTCCCCACCTTCCGCCCCTCGATCTTGAGCTCGGAGAGGGCCTCCAGGACCTTCTGCTGGGTCCCCCCCTCGTGGTAGGCGAGCTCCGGCTCCCGGTGGATCGCCTGACGCCAGGCGGAGGCCCTGGCAAGGTACGGTTCGAGCTCCTTCTCGAGGCGGGAGAGGGGCGGTGGATGGGCCCCGGGGACCATGGCCAGGTCCATGGGTCCGAGGCTATGCCGCTTGCGAAAAGCGGAAGCTCGGCGGCCTCGGGCGACCGTTAATGAATACGCGTGAATGAATGGTAGGGTTTATCCCCGGTTCAAAGTGGGTCTGAGTAGGACATGAGCGCCGACCTTTTGACCGCCCGAGGGAACCCCGTGACCGAACGCACCCTTTCCACCCGTTCTACCCGTTCCAGCCGTCACCGCCCGCGCGCGGGGGCGCGCTCCGTGGGGCCGATCTTCTTCGCGCTCGCGGTCCTGCTGCTCTCCTCATGGGCCGGGTCCCACGGTGGGCCCCTCTCCAGCCTCTCCGTCTCGCACGTGAGCCCGGCTTCCACGGCCGCCTCGACGGCGCTCGCGGGCGCCAGCGCATCCCTCGCGCGCGGGGCCGGACCGGCCCACGGTGAGCAGCTGAAGTGCTCCTCCACCGGGGCCACCCAGGCCAGTTGCTCGGTCCCGGCCGCCTCCTCCTGGTCCCGCGTCACCACCGTCAACGGGCCCCCCTCCCGGGCCGGCGCGTCGCTCGCCTACGACTTCACCGACGGCTACGTCCTGCTCTTCGGCGGGACCACCGACTTCACCGGCAGCGGCCAGAGCCCGGTCATCGGGGACACCTGGTCGTACGCCCAGGGGATCTGGACCAACCTCACCCCCTCGCTCCCCACGGCCCCCTCCGCCCGGTACGATGCGTCGATGGTCTTCGACCAAGCGGACGGGTACGTCCTCCTCTTCGGCGGCGACTCGGCGGACCTGGGCACGAACCTCCTCGGGGACACCTGGAAGTTCCAGTCCGGCGCGTGGACGAACCTCACCAGCACCCTCACGGTCTCTCCCTCGCCCCGTTTCGGTGCCCAGATCACGTTCGACGCGGCGGACAACTACGTCCTGCTCTTTGGCGGGGCGTACAACGTTTGCAGCTTCATCTGCGAGCTCTACACGGCCCAGGACACCTGGACGTTTTCCGGAGGGAAGTGGACCGAGCTCAATCCCTCGGTCTCCCCCGAGGGCTTGGACTCCGGCGCACTTGCCTACGACGCGACCACGGGCTACTCCGTCCTCTTCGGCGGTGAGAACGGGAGCGCCGGGGTCTTCACCCTGCCCTACCCCTCCACCTGGAAGTTCCTGGGCGGCGTCTGGACGAACATCACCCCGGCCTTCTCTCCGCCCTCCACCCAGTTCGACGCCATGGCGTACGACGCGGCGGACGGGGCCCTCGTGCTCTACGGTGGATGCCTCACCTACGCTTCCGGGCCCTGGCCTTCCAACTGCGTCATCCCGACGAACACCACGTGGGAGTTCACCGGCACCTGGAGCGAGGTCTTCGCGGTGATCCACCCCGCGGGAACCTACGCCGCAGAGGTCATGACCTACGACCCCGCGATCCACGCCCTGCTGGTGATCTCGCCCGACCTCCCCCAGCCTTACGGCAGCGTCGGGACGATCTACATGAACGGGACCTGGACGTTCGCCCACGGCACCTGGACCCACTACGACCCGGTCCCGATCCAGGAGGAGGCCGGGATGGCCTACGACGCCGCGGACGGGTACGTCGTCCTCTTCGGCGGGGTCGAGGGCGGGTACGAGAACGAGACCTGGATCTACCAGGCCGGCACCTGGCGCGAGGCCTCCACTCCCTCGACGCTCGCCGGGCGCGGCGCGCCGTGCATGGCCTACGATGCGGCGGACGGGTACGTCCTGCTGTTCGGGGGCTACATGTTCTTGGGTCCCCTCGCCCAGCACGACTTCCGCGACTCCTGGAAGTTCGTGGGCGGGGTCTGGACGAACCTCAGCATCGCGGACACGGCCTCGCCTCCGCCCCGGGACGAGGCGGCGATGGCCTGGGACGCGGCGGACGGCTACATGGTGCTCTTCGGAGGGTTCGGAGGCAACGTCTACCCGATGGCCATGCTGGACGACACCTGGAGCTACGTCGGGGGCGTCTGGACGAACCACACGGCCGGCATGCTCACGTTCCCGCAGGCCCGCGTCGAGACCCAGATGGCCTACGACGCGGCGGACGGGTACGTCGTCCTCTACGGCGGGTTCGGCGTCGGCGCGACGCTCGGCGACACCTGGACGTACGTGGGCGGGACCTGGACGCAGCTCACACCCATCACCGCACCGGACGCGATGGACTCCGGGATCATGATGTACGACGCCGCGGACGGTTACATCATGCTCCTGAGCGGGGAGTACGTCGCCGCGTGGTGCAGCTGCTACATGCTCTGGGACCAGTTCTGGACGTTCTCGGGCGGGATCTGGACCAACGCGTCCGCTCAGGTGCATCCCGAGGCCCGCATCTACGCGGCAGGGGCCTACGACGGCGCCGAGAACGCCGCCATCGTGACCACCGGCATCACCGGCTACAACGCGGCCCCGCTCTGGCGGGACACCTGGCGCTACGGCGGCCCGGTCTACGGCGCGACCATCACCGCCTCCCCCGGAGCCGGCACCTCTCCGCTGTCGACCTCGCTCACCGTCGCCGTCTCGGGAGGGACGGGCCCCTACACCGAGGCGTGGAGCCTGGGCGACGGGACCACCGGGTCGGGGTTGGCCTTGACCCACTCCTACACAAGCTACGGGACCTACACCGTGAGCGTCAACGTGACCGACAGCAACGGGCTGAAGACGGAGGCCGCGGTCGCGGTCCTGGTCCACCCGCCGCCGCCGGTCTCCACCGGTGCGCTCACGGTCGGCGCGTCCGGGAACCCCACCTCGGGGAACGCCCCGCTCACCGTGGCGTTCACGAGCTCGGTCTCTGGCGGGACGACCCCCTACACCTACCAGTGGACCTACGGTGACGGGGGCGGCACGAGCGCGGCCGCCGACCCGAGCCACATCTACAACTCGTCCGGGACCTTCACGGCCTGGCTGAACGTCAGCGACACCGGAGGGCACCACGCCTCGACCACGGTGGTCATCACGGTCACGTCGACCGGGACCCAGCTCCATGCCGTCGCATCTGCCGGGACCCGCTCTGGCGCGGCGCCTCTCACGGTGCTGTTCAGCGGTTCCGCCACCGGGGGCACGGGGAGGATCACCTACCAGTGGAACTTCGGCGACTCGAGCCCGAAGAGCGCCTACGCGGACCCGACGCACACCTACAACTCGTCCGGAACCTACACGGCAGTGCTGACCGTGACCGACACGACCGGGGCCACCGCCACGGCCCAGGTGACGATCCAGGTGAGCGCTCCCGGGTCCGGACCGGGCGGTTCCAACGGGACCACGAGCAACAACGGCCTCCTGGGTCTTCCGGGTGACGAGGGTATCGCGGTCATCGGCGTCATCGCGGCGGCGGTCATCGCGGCGCTCGTGCTGATCCTCTTCCTGCGGAAGCGGAAGGGCCCGACGACCGCGGCAGCCCCACCGGCGCCCGTCGCCCAGGCCCCACCGGCACCACCGGCGGCCCCGGCTGCGCCGCCACCGGTCGCCCCCCCGCCTGCGCCACCGACGGCTCCCCCGGAGGCCCCCATGACCGCGCCACCGCTCCCACCTCCCCCTCCGCCCGCCTAGGGTCGGTCCCTCGCCCGCCGAAATGGGGGGCCCACCCCCCCGACCCCCATCCCCCCTTCGCCGTCCCCGGGCCGGAGGGCCCGGGGGAACCCCCCTTTTGGTCTCCGGAGGAGCCCGGATGACCGTCCGGCACCCCCCCGAGCGTTCTCCGAAAGCTAAAGAGCCCCTCCGGTGGACCGCGAGGCCCCCCAGGAAGGCCAAGACCGGTGACGGACGCCCCCTCGCATCGGAAGGGCACGCCCCAAGGCCCAAAGGGCCCTTTCTCCACAACGCACCCCACGGCGGAGGTGCCCGACCACCCCCCCGCCCGGTCGCGTGTGGCGCCAGAGGATGTGGTGATCCTCTACGTGGGGGAGGCCCAGGAAGCGGGGGAGCTTCCGACCCAGCGATCGCTCGCCCAGCGGCTCTCCACCTCCCAGCCCACCATATCGCGGACGCTCTCCCGGCTACGTGCCTCCGGTCACCTTCGAGTGCACCCGGTGATGCGCTTCGCGGCGACCAGCAGCGAACGCGGCTACACGCTGACCGCGCTCGGGTCCGAGCGGCTCGCCCAGCTTAGGGCGGAGCTCCGGGAGCTTCGATGGCCGGGGTCGGACATCCAGCTGGGCGACATCGAGGCGACGCTCCCCGGGGCCAGCGCGACCTCCCTCCTCGCGGCGCTCCGAGCGGGTACCGCTCCGGACGAGGTCATGGCCCACTACCGCCCCGAGGACGACGTTCGGACCCGTCGCAAGAGACGGCCCCCGAACCGGAAGAACGGGGGGCTGAGCCCCGCCCTGGTGTCCCCTGTGCCCTCCCCACCACCCCTGGTGGGTCGGATCCCTGAGCGGTTCCGCCTCGCCCAGACCGTACGCCGCTTGAAAGGGCGGTCGACGGGGGGAGAGGTGGTGGTGCTCGTCGGCCCCGCCGGGGCCGGCAAGAGCCGGCTCCTCCAGTTCGCCGAGGAGCTTGCGCGCAGAGAGCGGATCCGTGTCGTGGCAGGCCACATGCTCTCGGGCCCCTCGCTACCGTTCTCGCCCTTCGAAGAGATGCTGGGCCCCCGCTCCTCCGACCTGTCCGCCACGTCGGCACCCCCTCCCGCGTTCCCCTCCTCCTCCGCCTCACCTTCTTCACCCGCACCCTCCCCGACCGGCTCTGGATCGCCCGCACACCCCGCATCCTCTCCCACGCCTCCCTTCCCCGAATCCTCCCCGCCCTCTCCGTCCCCCGCCACCCGCGGACGGGCCATCTCGCGGGTCCGCCGGATGCTGGGATATCTCGAGCGCATCGAGACCTTGTCGAGACAAGGACCGCTCCTCCTGATCGTGGACGACCTGGAGAGGGCTTCCCCCTCGACGCTCCAGGTCTTCCAGTTCCTCGCGACGAACGTCCCCCGGCTGGAGCGACCGGTCCTCCTCATCGCCGCTTCCCGCGACGAGACCTGGATCGACCAAGGGAGACGCACGAGCCCCTCGCCCGCCAAGCAGCTGCTCCAGGTCCTGGACGGGCTCTCCCGTTCGGGCTCGGCAAGGGTCAGCGTCCTGCCCATAGGTCCGCTCACGCATCAGGAGGCCCGGGCGCTGCTCGAGGCCTCCCTCGAGGACAGCTGGATCGGGGAGGAACCTGCCCGCCAGCTCCGGGGCGTGCTCGAGCGCTCCCAGGGCAACCCCCTCTTCCTTCTCGAGGGCG
The DNA here is from genome assembly GCA_021802125.1 of Thermoplasmata archaeon. GTDB lineage: Archaea > Thermoplasmatota > Thermoplasmata > Lutacidiplasmatales > UBA184 > JAKAAX01. Next base: position 10,565 of record JAKAAX010000031.1, read on the forward strand.
TCCGGGCCCTTCAGGAGCCCGTTAGCCACCCCTCGACCGGTCGGGGCTCCCGGCATCCCCACGCTGCGGAACGTCGGACCTCTCGCTCGCTACCGGTGCCCTCCGTCGTCCGGCGTCTGCTGGTCTCGCGCATGGAGGGGCTGCCCTCGAAGGAAAGCCGTGTCCTGGAGATGGCAGCGTGTCTGGGGGAAGAGTTCGAGGCCGCTCCCCTAGAGGCCCTCGCCGCCGCGGTGAGCTTTCCCGGACCCGAGGAGGTCCCGGTGCTTCTGCAGACCCTCGCGGACCGATGGCGGATCCTGCGCCCGGTCGGCCCCTCGCGCTACGCCTTCGCCCACGTCCTGTTCCTGGAGATCCTCCAGGAGCGCAGCCCCCAGCGCGCCCGGTGGTCCTCCGTACTCGCCGCCTGGTGGGAGCGGGCCCGGCCCCAGGACTCCTTGACCATCGCGAGGCTCTACCACGCCGCCGGCGAGGTCGAGCACGGCGTCCCGTGGGTGGACACCGCCATCGAGGAGGTGATGCGCCGGCAGGCCTACGAGAACGTCGAGGGGTTCGTGCGGGCGGCGCACGATCTCCTGGCCCCCCGCCCCGCCGCCCTCGCGGCGCGCATCCCGAAGGACCTCGCGCTCGCGACCCGTCTC
>JAKAAX010000032.1 GCA_021802125.1 Thermoplasmata archaeon
CTCGCCGTGAACGAAGACCGTGTGCACCGCCCCGTCCCCGGCGGAGTAGACCAGGTTCGAGATCGCGTTCTCCGGCCGCGTGGGCAGCATCGAGGGGTGCGAGAGGTCGTAGAGCACCAGGTCCGCCTGGAAACCGGGAGCGAGGGCCCCCAGGTCCCGGTCGCGTCCGAGGGCGTGGGCCGCATCGCGCGTGGCCATGTCCAGCACCACTGGCGCTGGCAGGCTCTCCGGGTCGTGCCGCTGCTGCTTGTGGGCGAGCGCCGCGAGGTGCATCTCTCGGAGCATCGAGAGCCCGTTGTTCGAGGTGGAGGAATCGGTGGCCAGCGAGACCGTCGCGCCCGCCGCGCGAAGCTCGGTGACCGGGCAGATCCCGCCCCCGCCGGAGGCGAGCTTCATGTTGGAGCTCGGGCAGTGGGCGACCGCCACCCCCTTGCGGGCCAGGAGCTCGATCTCCCGGTTCGTCAGCCAGACGCCGTGCGCCGCGACCTGGTGCCGGCCCAGGAAGCCCAGGCTGTCGAGCCACTCGGGAGGTCGCTTCCCGCGCTGCTTCTCGTTCTCCTGGACCTCGCCCCGGGTCTCCGAGAGATGGTAGTGCAGGAGGACCTTCTCCTTCTCCGCGAGCTCCTTGCCCTTCAGCCAGGTCTCGTCCTTGCAGGCGTAGACCCCCTGGAGCGCGACCAGTGGGGAGACCCGGGCGTGGTGCTTCCAGCGGGAGATGAATCCCCGGGCGTTCTCCAGCGGGATGCCCTTCTGTGTCGTGATCTCCGGGTCGAGGACGGTCCAGCCGAGGAACCCGCGGATGCCGGTCCTCTCGCACGCGCGCGCGACGGCGTCCTCCCCGTAGTACATGTCCAGGAAGCCCGTGGTCCCGCTGAGGAGCATCTCGGAGGCGCCCAAGAGCGCGCCCGCTTCGATGTCCACCTCCGTCCGCTTCGCGTCGATCGCGAACATCGTGTCCAGGAACTGCATGAAGCCGCGGTCGTCGGCGATCCCCTTGAGCAGGGCGTTGGCGACGTGCGCGTGGGTGTTGAGGAACCCCGGGGCGAGGAGATAGCCGTGGGCGTCGACCTCGTGGTCCGCCTTCTCCTTGATCGAGGGGCCGACCTGCTCGATCGTGCCGTTGCGGAAGAGAAGGTCCCCGCGCAGGACCCTCCTTGCGTCGTCCTGGGTCACGATCAAGGCTCCTCGGAGCGCGGTCGAAGGGTGGTCCACCATGGGGCGGGAGGGAGGTCCAAGGGCGGATGTACGTTTCGAGCGCCGGCTCCGCGCTCTTCGCCCCTGAAGAGGGCGCCCTATCCCACCGAGCGGCGCGCCCAAGGGCCCGAAGGGGCCACGTGGCCCCGGGCGCAGTCTACGGGGGGAACTGGGGAGGAAACGACCCCGCGATGTTCAGGGCTGGAGCAGCACGGCCGGGACGCCCCACAGCTTGAGCCACACGCGCTTCCCAGCGAACCCTTCCGTGGGCCGGGAGTCCCAGTATCGGGTCTCCCACTTGCGGGCCCACAGGACGACCTCGGTCACCGGCAAGGGGGCGGTCTTCGGGGGCACCAAGTAGCTGGAGGAGCACTTGAGCGTCGAACCGACCGAGCCCAGGTCGCCGATGGTCGAGATCAAGATCGCAGCCGGGGTCGGAAGGTGGATGGGGGTGTAGTCCGCCAGGACGCACGCGCCCTCGGGAGGCTGCCTCCAGTCCTTCCCGGCGAGGGTCTGGGCCATTTCCTCGGCGGTCACGGGGGGATTGCCGATCGTAGGGTGCTGCTCGGAGATCTTCCGCTCGGCGTCCTCGAGCAGTCGCGCGAAGGGATGCTTCGACCAGTTCGCGGTCGGCTCGGTCATGGGCCCTTCGGAGGGAGCGCACTATTTCTGGGCTTCGCGACAGGACCCTCGGCGGACGACCTCCGGCTCTCCGAATAGTCGCCCTCGACCTCGGGGAGACGCTCGGGGAGGTCCGTCATCCCCTCCTCCACCCGCGCTTCGTAGCGGACCATCCCCTTGAACAGGTCGCGGATCCACTTCTGCGAGACGAACCACGCGATGGGGGCCGTGGCGCTCCCGACGAGGACCATCCAGACGATGATCGGGTCGATGTTGGCGGCGCTGGGCATCCCCAGGATCGTCGCCGCGGTGTTGGGGAACAGGATCACCGTCGCGACGACGGAGAGGATGAGCGTCACGTAGGAGAGGCCGAGCATCCGGATGTTCGAGATGTTCGCCAGCTCCGCGATCCGGTTCGAGACGGCGGTCATCCGGTTCGCCATGATCTGGAGCTGGTTGGCCTGCTCCGTCTGGCGGATCAGAAAGAGGTCGGAGAGCGAGAGCTGGGTCGAGGAGGTCATCTCCCGCAGGCGGAGCAGCTCCTGCTCGACGCTCCGGAAAGGGCCCACGGCCACCTCGGGGACCGGGAGCAGGCGCCGCTCGGAGAGGTCGGCCAGGGCGGTGATGCCCCTGCCGAGCTCCTCGCGGACGGAAGCCACCTTCCGCTTGAGCTCCATGACCTTGAGCGGGGGGGCGTGGAGCGGGTCCTTCTCCAGCTCCGCAAGGCCCCGGTCGACGTCCTCGATCCTCTCCAGGGCGTTGCGCGAGAGATGGACGAACGCGTCGAAGACCTGCGCGGCCCCCGGAGGAAGATGCAGCTCGGTGGAGGGCGTGAGCTCGGGGTGGAAGACCCCTGCCTCCGTGAGCACCTCGACGCGCGTCCCATCGGACCAGAGGGCCATCGGACGAGCGTGGAACTGCGGGTCGAGATCGGCCAGGTGGACCATGACCTGCCCGTGCCGGCGGTTGATCACGTGGCCCGGTCGCTTCTCTGGAGGGAGACCCAGCGAGACGTACGCGTCGTGAAGGTCCCTCGGTCCTCCCTGCGCGGTGGGTCCAGACACGGAGCGCCGGAAGGTCCCGGGCCTTGAACCCTTGCTCAGCCCCGGAGGGCCCCCGGGAGCAGGGTCCGTGCCCCCGCGCTCAGTCCCGGAGGACCGTCGCGCCCTCTTCCAGCACGCGGCGCTCGGACTCGTCGAGCAGCGAGGGGTTCAGGTGGAGGAGCGCGTGCCCGCCCTGGCCCTCCGCGACCTCACGGAGGAGGGCGACGAGACGACGGGCCACCCTCAGGGACGTCGCATCGATGATCTCCTCCATCCCGAGGAGCAGGACCGCCTGCCCCGGCGCCTTCGAGAGATGACGCTCGAGGATGGAGCCCAGTCGGTCGACCTCGTCGGGGCGAACGGTCCCTTCCTGCTCGGTCCGCGCGAGCCTCCAGAAGACGACGTCGTTCTTCCACGCACCCGCGATGGTCGAGGGATTGTCCGGGGACACGATCAGTAGGGCCGCACCGGAGATCCCAAGGGCGGAGGTCCGCGCGTAGACCCCGGCACGGCTGGTCGCTTCGAACACCGTGAAGGCGCCGGGAGGCGAGGTCTGGGGAGGGGCGGCGGCGCCGGTGTTCACGGAGGCCGCCGCGACGGCCGGTGCGGCGGAAACGACTGGAGAGGGGGCGGGAGAGGGAGCGGGAGAGGGAGCGGGAGAGGGAGCGGGAGACGGAGAGGAGGCCGATGGGGATGCGGGGGGAGGTGGGGGAGGAGCACGGAGGTCTTGGGATAGGCTGGGAACCGCCCCAGGGAGGGTCGTCGCGGCCGGCGCGAACGCTCGGCCGCTCGAGGGCGTTCCTGGCGCGGGACCAGGTGGCGGTGCGCCGATGCTCGGTCCCGGCGGAGGCGGAGAGGATGGGAAGGACGAAGGTGCACGCATCCCGGGGGCACCGAGCCCCGCTGCGGGTGAACCTGGGGTCGTGGAGGGTTCCGGGTAAGCCGAGTCCGCCGCGCCCGCGGCAGGTGACCGACCGCCAGGGGAGGAGGGGCTCCGGCGGCGTCGGAGCACGAGCACCGCCCCGAGGATGACCAAGATCGCCAGAACGAGGAGCCCGAGGATGACCCCATGTCCCGTCCAGAAACCACTGGTCCCTCCTGGGGTCTTGCCGGGCGAGCTCGACACCACGGTCAAGGACATGGTCGAGTTCTTTGCGACGCCGTTGAGGGAGGCCACCACGGTCACGGTGGCCACCCCGGTCATGGTACTGGCGGTGAAGCTCGCGGTGGGCCCGGTGGAGCTCATGCCAGCGGACACCCCGGTCTCCGACCAGGAGTAGGTCAAGAACGGAGCGCCTGGGCACGGGGAGGGCGTGCAGGTCGCGCTCGCCGTGAGGGTCTGGGTCCCTTGCACGCTCACGGACGCGGTGGAGGGGCTTCCCGAGACGGAGAGAAGCGCAGGGACCGGGGCCGTGGAGATCGTCATTGCCGCGGTCCCGTTCACGATGGCGTTGCCCAGGCTCGCGTGGACGGTCAGCGTCGAGAGCCCCGCGAAGCCCCTCGCGGTGAACACGATGGACGTCCCGGAGCCGGCCCCGACCCAACCGAGCGTGTTGTTGACCGTCCAAGAGTAGACCACGTCCGCCGGGCAGGGCTCTCCGTAGGTGCACAGGGGCGTGGCGTTGATCGTGAGCGCGCCCCCGACCTGAAGTATCGCGTCGGACGGGTTCAGGGAGACCGCCTTCAGGGCGGGCGGAGCGAGGAGGCTGATGAGGATCGTCGCGGAGGAGGCTGCGACGACGACACCGTCAAGGGTGACGTTCAGGAACAGCTGGTCGCTCCCCGCGCTCAACCCCGCGATCACCGTGACCATCGGTGCGATGCTCGAGTTCAGCGCCGCGCTGGGGTTCGTGAGCGTCCAAGCGTAGGAGGCCCCTCCTGGGCAAGGTCCTCCCGAACATCCGAGGGTCGGCACGAAGTTCTGGCTCGCGCCGGTCTGGAGCGCGGTGGAGAGGGGGCTCAGGACCACCGAATTGAGGGCCGGAACCAGGTCGATCTGCACGGGGGAGGCGGCAACCGTGACCGCGTCGAGCGTGACGTTGAGATAGAGGGTGTCGACCCCCACGTTGCTGCCCGCGGTGAACGGGTCCAGAGGAGCCGTGGAGCTGGAAAGGGTCCCGAGCTGGTTGTTGGTCAGCGACCAGGAGTACACGGCCCCGGTCGGGCAACCTCCGCCGAGGCACTGGATGCTCGCCTGGAAGGTGAGCTTGCCCCCCAGCGGCACTATCGCCGGCGAAGGGGTCACGCTCGCGGCCGAGAGCTGCGGAACGATCGTCACGGTGACCGGAGCCGCCCCGACCAGGTTCCCGTTGAGAGAGACGTTCACGAAGAGGGTGTCCGTTCCCGCGGTCGACCCTGCGGTGAACAGCACCGACCTCCCGGAGTGCGCCCCGAGCGAGCCCAGGGAGTTCGTCAAGGCCCAGGCGAAGTTGGATCCCTTCGGACATGGACCTGCCGAGCAGCTGATCGAGGCGGTGAACAGGCTCGTCCCCAGCACGGTGACGGTCAGGGAGGCAGCCGTGACCGAGACCGTCGTGAGGTTCGCGTCGATGGTCACTGTGACGGGTCCGCTCTGGACCCTGATCCCGTCCAGCGTGGCGTTGACGAAGACGCTCTCGTTCCCTGGGAGGGCGCCCGCCTTGAACTCGACCGTGGGAGAGGTGCTGGGCCCAGGACCGGGCAAGAACGTTCCGATGGACTGAGTGGTCGACCAGGTGAAGTTGGTCCCCGAGGGGCATGCGCCTCCCGTGCAGGTGGGGGTGGCCGTGAACGAGGTGCCGTTCCCGACGTTCAGCGTGACCGCGGCCGGTCCGACGGAAACGGACGCGAGCGCCGCATCGATGGTGACCGGGACCAGGGGGGCGAACAGCTGTTGGCCATGGTGCATGACGTTCACACCGAGGGTCATGGACCCGGGGGTTCCGCCTACGGTGAGGTCGACCCACCTCCCGTTCGAGGAGTTGAGCGTTCCGAGGGCCGTGCTGCTGGGGACCCAAGTGTAGTATGGGCTCCAGGGGCACGGCGACGGCAGACAGCCGACGGTCGCGTTGAACCCGATCGTACTGTGGATCGGGATGACCGCGGAGGCGGGCAGGGCCTGGACCTGGGACAGGTTCGACGCCGGCGCGATCACTTCCACGTCGAAGGGAGAGGCGTACATCGCGACGTAGATGTCACCGTTCGCGAGGTCGTAGGTGATGCCGTTGGGGATGGTACCCCCGCCCGCGGCGTTCCCTATGCCGAGAACGATGTCCCGAAGATACTGTTCGTTGGTGCAATTGATGACGGCGACGTCCCCACCCTGTTGGTCCGTCACATAGACGTCATTGTCTGCCGCGTCGTAGGTGAGGTAGCGTGGGTTGGGTCCGGGGGTCAAGATCCCCGTGGTGTTCAGGACCGTGGTGCCGTGGATGTCCGTGACGTTGTGGCTGTTGTAGTTGGCCACATAGACGACCCCGTTGGACGGGACGTACAAGACCCCGGAAGGACCACTGCCGACATTGAGGGAGGCGATCGTGCGGTTGAGCGTCGCATTGATCACCGTGACGTTGGTCCCGCCGTTGTCCGCGACGTAGACGTAGTCGTTCGAAGTATCGTAGGCCATCCCCCACGGAGCGGTGCCTACCGGGATCTTCCGCCCGATCGTACCGTTCCCAGGGTATACGGGATACACTGCGTTCGGGCCTCCGACATAGATCAGCCCGTCCCGGGTGTCCGCCGCAACCCAGCCCGGGTACCAGGGGAAAGCCAGGGACGGGGCCTCGGTGTTGGTCGCACCATCGATGACGGTCAGGTTCGTGCTGTTCTTGCTCGAGACGTAGAGGTCGCCGTCCTGAGGGTCGTAGAAGACGCCGACCGGCGAGCCCCCGGTCGGGAGCGTCTTCACCACGGTGTTCGTGCTCCCGTCGATCACCGTGACGCTCGAGTTGTCGGTCCCCGTCACGTACACGTCGCCGTTCGCGGAGTCGTACGCGACCATGTTCGGGTTCTTGGCGACCCCCTTCGTGATGTTGTACACGGCACAGAAGGTACAGTTACCCAGCGCGGGGGTCGCGGAGACCAGCGGCGCGGCGCTCGCCGTCGCCCGACCGCCCGTGGGGGCAAGGTCATGGCCGAGGCCGTGCGGACCCGCGCCCTGGAACGGGAGCGACGGTCCGGAGAGGACCAGGAGGGCAAGGACCACCGAAACGGTGACCACGGCCCAGAGATCCGAGACCATTCCCATGTCGAAACCGTCACGAGCAGGTGCCGTCGGCTTATTTCTGTTCGCACGAACCGGAATCCGCACCGGCAAGCTCGTCTCCCAGCGAGAGAGAGCGAGTGAGAGAGAGTGAGAGAGAGTGAGAGAAAGAGAAAGGGAGAGAAAGAGAGAGAGCGTGGTCGGACGTCTCCCCACGGCACAAGCTCCAGGGGTCCGCGCTCATTCTTCGCGGTCGGCACGGCGGCTTGCTACCCGGCCCGACCGCTCCGCGGCGTTCGGAGCGGGGCTCCGACAGGAGGGAACGCGGCAGGCTCCCTAGACCTACACGTCGAGGTTCGTGACCTCGACCGCGTGCTCCTCGATGTAGCGTCGGCGAGGTTCGACCTCCTCGCCCATGAGGATCGTGAAGAGGTCGTTCGCCTTCGCGGCGTCCTCGACGGTCACCTTGAGCATCACCCGGCTCTCCGGGCGCATCGTCGTGTCCCAGAGCTGTTCCGGGTTCATCTCGCCCAGCCCCTTGTAGCGCTGGATCGTGACGCCCTTCATGCCTCCCCATTCCTTGAGCTTCGCGTCGCGCTCGTCGTCCGCGTAGCAGTAGACGTGCTCCTTCCCCCGGGCGAGCCGGTAGAGGGGCGGCTGGGCGATGTAGACGTGCCCCGCTTCGACGAGTTCGTGCATCTTCCGGTAGAAGAGCGTGAGCAGGAGCGTGCGGATGTGCGAGCCGTCCACGTCCGCATCGGCCATGATGATGACGCGGTGGTAGCGGAGCTTCGTGATGTCGAACTCGTCACCGATGTTGGTGCCGAGCGCGGTGATGATGTCCCGGACGTACTCGTTCTGGAGCATCTTGTCCATCCGCGCCTTCTCGACGTTCAGGATCTTGCCTCGGAGAGGGAGGATGGCCTGGAACTCCCGGTTGCGTCCCTGCTTCGCACTGTTGTGGACGAAGACGCCCGCGGAGAGCGCGAAGTTGTGGGTCTCCTCGACCTCGAAGTCGTACACGTCCGCGCGCTCGCTGAGCGGGGTGACCTTGACCACCCGGTGGTTCGCGGCCGCCGGCGCGAGGAGCGCCTCCGCCTCGTGCGAGACGAGCAGGGGGTCCACCCAGCGCGGGGCCTCCTCCCGCGCGTAGAGGGGCATGAGCGGGGTGCCGGGGGGAAGGTCGCCCGCCTCGTGGTAGCTGCCGTCGCGCAGCATGAACAGGTGGTCCGGCGTGCAGTCGACGGACCGGCCGTTGTCGAGCTCCACGCGGACGAGCTCGGCCCGACGATGGGTGAGGCGGGGGTGAAGGACCTCAGAGACCCCGATGCTCCCGTCGCCGCACGTCGTGAAGCAGGAGTACCTCTCTCCGCGAAGATGGCCCTCGACGATCTCGCGCAGGGAGAGGGACCGGCCGTCCGAGAGGGCGACCTCGGTCGCTCCGGTGAAACAGCCACCTGCAGAATCTCCCTCCACGAGGAACAGCTCGCACTCGGAGGGGTCCTTCGAGTGGCAGTCGGCAAGCTTGCCCGGTAGTCCGCCTCCTTCGAGGAGGCCCTTGCGTCGGGTGAGCTCGCGGGCCTTGCGCGCCGCCTCCCGGGCCTCGGCGGCCTGGAGGGCCTTCAGCACGATCGACTGCGCGGCGGGAGGGTGCTCCTCGAGGTACTCGGCGAGCTTCTCCCCCGCCGTGCTCTCGACCATCCCCTTGACCTCGGAGTTCCCGAGGCGGGTCTTGGTCTGGCCCTCGAACTGGGGCTCTAGGACCTTCACGGAGACCAGGGCGACCAGCCCCTCGCGGACGTCCTCGCCGCTGAACCCGTCGTTCCCGTTCTTGACCATCCCCCGCTTGCGCGCGTAGTCGTTGAGCACGCGGGTGAGGGCGGAGCGGAAGCCCACCAGGTGGGTCCCCCCGTCGATGGTGTTGATGTTGTTCGCGTAGGAGAGGACGAGCTCGTTGTACCCGTCGTTGTACTGCAGGGCCACCTCAAGGTCGAGGTGGTCCGGCTTGGCGTGGAAGTAGAGCGCGGGGGAGAAGAGGACGTTCTTGCCCTGGTTGATCTCCTCGACGTACTGCTTGATCCCGCCGGGGTAGTGGTAGGTGATGTCCGTCCCGTCGCGCTCGTCCTGGAAGTGGATGATCGCGTCCGGGTTGAGGTAGGCGAGCTCCCGGAGCCGGCTCTCGACGATGCGCCGGTCGAAGATGACGGTCTCGAAGATCTCCTTGTCGGGAAGGAAGGTCACCCGGGTCCCCGTCGCCTCGGGCGGGTCGAGCGGCCCCAGGTCCTTGATCGGCGCGATCGGGGCCCCGCGCTCGAAGCGCTGCAGCCATCGGCGCCCTCCACGGTGGACCTCGACCTCGATGTACTCGGAGAGCGCGTTCACGACGTGGACGCCGACGCCGTGCAGCCCGCCGGAGACCTTGTACGTCCCACGGTCGAACTTTCCCCCCGCGTGGAGGACCGTCATGACGATCTCCAGCGTCGGGCGGTGGTACCGAGGGTGCTCCTCGACCGGGATCCCGCCCCCGTCGTCCTTGACGGTGCAGGTCCCATCCTTCCCGAGGATCACGTCGACGCGGGTGCAGGCGCCCCGCAGGACCTCGTCGATGGAGTTGTCGACGACCTCGTTGATGAGGTGGTGGAGCCCCCGCGCGTCGGTCGACCCGATGTACATCGCGGGGCGCTTTCGCACCGCGGTGAGACCCTCGAGGATCTGGATCGATTCGGCGCCGTACGAGCCCTGAACGGCGTTCCCTGCTACCATCCCTGAACGTTCCTTCCTACGGCTGTCCGAGGCTCGATTCTCCTCACAGATGCCCCCCCCATAAGCCCTTCCCCTACAGCTGAGTTCGGCCGGTGCCGGACCGCTCCGCGGCCCTCTTCCGGACGCCTCCGGAAAGGGGGGTCTGTCCGCCGGGAATCGACCCTGGAAGGGGCCGGATCCGAGCCCGGCGCCTACGTCCACCGGCCCTCCCGGGCGGCGGGATCACGGCGAGAGCGACATGGCGAGGCTCGCGCATTGCTGCGGGAGGAACGCGTAGAGGAAACCCCGGGTGGGGTCGAGGGCGGAGGTGTGGGCCCCGTCCTGGGTGCGCGCGGACTCGAGCTTCTCGAAGGTGGAGGTGTCGAAGATGTCGATGCACCCGGGCTCCCCGATGGTCACGTAGAGGCGGTGGGCGCGGTGGTCGTGCCAGACCACGTCCGGGGGACCGCTCAGGGGGAGGACCTTCTGGACCGCCCCATCCTTCATCGAGAGCACGACGAGCTTCGCGTCGTCCGTCGCGACGAAGGCGCGGCGGGCGACCGGATCGATGGCGAGGCCGTGCGGGCCCTGGGCGGGCACCGCGTGCGAGGTGCGGGTCGAGAGGTCGGTGGAGTCGAGGACCAGCAGCGACGGGGGGTCCCGGATGCAGAGGAAGAACGAGGAGGTGGGGCCGTCGTAGACGCACCAACGGGGTCGGCCCGGGAGGTCGACCTCGGTCACGACCTTCCCCGTGCTGACGTCGACCAGCCGCCCGCGAGGCGTTCCGACGTCCGCCACCAGCAGGCGTTCGCGGTTGGGGTCCCAGGCGAGCCCGTTCGGGCGTTCCCCGACCACGAAGGAGCGGATCGTCGTCAGGGTCTTCGCCGAGATCAGGAGCAGCTTCCCCGTCGCCCGGGAGGCGGCGACCACTTGGTCCCGCCCGGGGAGGCAGAGCAGCCCGCTCCCCTCCTGGCATCCAAGGATCGACGTTCGGTGCTTCAGGGGCCACGGGTCGAGCACCTCTACCGTGCCCTCGGAGGTGTGGGTGACGAAGATCCGCCCGGTCGGCAGGTGCACGTCGCCGTGGTCAAAGGATCCGGGCCGTCGCGGAGGGATGGGGCGGTCTCCGAGGAGCCGGACCATGCGTGGGGGACCGGGCGGACGCCTTAACCCCGTCGATGAGCCCGCGCGAACTCGCTCACGCGTGAACGGTCCCTCCCGCGCTCCCGGCGGGGGAGCGCTCGACCGGAACAGGG
>JAKAAX010000033.1:0-4200 GCA_021802125.1 Thermoplasmata archaeon
CTCCAGGGTCAGACGAACCCGTTCCAATTCGGGCCGGGTCCGCCGGCATCCGACTGACCCACGATCTCGTCGTTTCAGGCTGGTCAACCAGCGTGAGCTATCGAGAGGCCGGACCGTGAAGGGTTACACGTGGACTCGACGGGAGACCCGCTTCTTGTTCCTGCCGGGACCGTCACACGAGACGGCCCCGATCTGACGGACTCGCCCGACGCTGAGAGCAACGCCCCAGCCTCACACCGAACTGAGTCCCGTGGCGGGGAGTGCATGGTCCGCGACCCGACGTCTACCGCCGCATCTTGACCGGGCCTTCCAGAGGTAGAAATAAGCGCAGGCGCTCTTCGGCCCCATGACCGGCCCCGTCTGGGAAGAACCTCGTGCTCGACGCGAACTCAGGGTGACCGGCGCGGTCCTGCTCGTCGTCGCTCTCTTGAGCGCGCCACCCGTCCTCGCACGGGAGTTCGCGTCCTTCGGCGCCGCCCTTCCGAGGGGGCCCACGGCCTGGCAAGCGCCTCTCGCAAGCTCACGAGCTACAGTGAACGGGCGTTCCTCGGCCCCAGGGACCCGAAATGCGGTGGTCCCTTACGTCATGTCCACGCTGGTGCTCCAGAACAACACCCTCGTACCCGGGAATTTTTTTGCCTCGACCAACTCGGGCAATCCGATCGAGCCTTGGGGCGTCGCCTTCGATAGCGCGACGGACCAGGTGTTCGTGGCCAACTACTACGGCGGCAATGTCAGCATTGTCTCCGCGGTCACGAACAAGATCGTAGCCTGGGTCCCGGTCGGATACCAGCCCTTGTATCTCGCCTACGACGGTGCAGACCACGAGGTCTTCGTCATCAACGGAGGGGCCAACACGGTCTCCGTGATCTCGGACTCCACCGATACGGTGGTGGCCACGGTTTCCGTCGGGTCGGCTCCCATCGACATCGTGTACGACCCCGCGCAGAACGAGATGTTCGTAGCGAACTCGGCCTCGAACAGTGTATCGGTCATCTCCACGACCTCGAACACGGTCGTCGCGACCATCCCCGTCGGCGCAGCTCCAGATGCCATGACGTACGACTCCACGAAGGGAGAGGTCTTCGTGGGCAACGAGGGCTCGTACACTGTGAGCGTCATCTCGGACAGCTCGAACACGGTCGTAGCGACCGTGAACACGGGATCGGGTCCGGACGGGCTCGCCTACGCCCCCTCCCTGGGAGAAATCATCGTGGCCAACTCCAACGCGGGCACCGTCAGCTTCGTCTCAGATGCGACGAACTCGGTCCTGAGGTCCATCTATGTTCATGACCAACCCGGGAGAGTGCTCTGGGACCCCTACCTGGGAGACGCGCTCGTCGCCGATCCGGGCGGTCTGACCGCACCTAACTACAATGTCAGCGTGCTGGACGGCGCGTCGCAGACCGTCACCTCCGTCCTCTCGGTCGGTGCCCTTCCCAGCTCTATGGCCTACGACCCTCAGAGCGGCGCGATCTACGTGGCCGACCTGAATGGGCAGGTCCTTTCGATCGTAGGGAACGGGACCCTGCCCACCATCAGCGCGTTCAACGCGGTTCCGTCCTCCATCGTGGTAGGAGGCACGACGACGTTCACCACCTCCGCACTGGGAGGGATCGGGGGACTGACGTACCGTTACACCGGTCTGCCGGTAGGATGCAGCAGCACGAACTCCGCCTCTTTCACATGTACCCCCGCCGCCCCAGGAACGTTCACCGTTCGGCTCTACGTGAACGACTCCCAGGGAGATTCCGCGAACCTCACGACCGGGCTTACGGTCATCGTTGCAGGAGGCGGGCCCACTGTCGTGTCTGTGACCATCTCACCCTCCACGGACACCCTCGCCCCGGGCTCCTCGACCACGCTGCTAGCCACTCCGACGTGCACCGGCGGGAGCTGTCCCTCCGGGACCGCGTATCAGTGGAGCGTCACGAACGGGCTTGGGACCGTGGTTCCCACGACGGGGGCGAACGCGAAGTTCACGGCCGGGCAGTCCCCCGGGACGGACTACGTCTTCGTCAACGCGTCGTTTGGGGGCTCGACCGCGCAGTCCAACCCCCCCGCGAGCATGGACATCTCGACAAGCGCCCCGACGCTCGCGTCGGTCTCCCTCACCCCAGGGTCGGTCACCCTTGGGCCGGGGGCCACGCAAGCCTTCCGTGCCTCGGCCTCGTGCGCCGGTACTTCCTGCCCCTCCGGGGTCGCGTTCACCTGGTCCGTCAGCGTGAGCTCCCTCGGGACCGTCTCCCCATCGGCCGGGTCGACGACCACGTTCACGGCGGGAAGCTCAACGGGAACGTTGCTGGTCCAAGTCGTGGCCACGCTCAACACGCAGCGAGCCTGGGCGAACGCGACGGTCACGATCTCTTCCTCCGGGGCGGCGGGCCCCGGCCTGTCGGGTGACGTTCCCTACATCGTGGGTGCGGGGATCGTCGTCGCGCTCGCAGTGGTACTCCTGTTCCTCCTCCTGCGGCGTCGTGCCCATCCCCCGAGGGCGGCAACCCCGCCGACCGCGCCTGCTTGGGCTGCTCCCCCGACTCCCGTCCCCCAGCCCTGGTCGCCGCCTCCACCCCCATAGGGATCTCCGAAAGCAAATGGTGCCGGGGCCCGAGGAGCCGGTTGGAGGGGCCACTCCCGAAAGTGGCGCTTCGACAAGGGAACTTGTCCACCCGAACCTCGGGATCAGCCCCACTTCACCTGCGATCAGCGCGCCCGGGGAGGGGATCGATCATCTCACCAACATAGCCATTCGAGACCCCATGGAACGATCCTCATCGATCTGGAGGTTTTCCCATCCCGGTGGGGAATGTGAGAGGGAGCGAATGTCCGGCAGAGTAGCGGGGCCATTGCCTGAGTGTTAATTGACCGCGGAGTGATCCCGGCTTGGCTGCAGACACGGTGAGGAACGACATGCCGTCGGGTGACACGACCCTGTGGGCGAGGACCCGGCGGAGCCGACCGCGCTTGAAAGCGGATCCGGAGCCAGCGACTAATTACCCGAGGACATGACCGTCAGGCTATGTCCTCGAGCAAGCTCACTATCCGAGATCTACGACCCTCGGACGCCGAACATCTGGCCCGATGGCAGCGCGACCTCTACCGCTACATGGGAGAGCTGAACCCTCAACGTCACCGTGTTCGCGCTACCCTTTCGGATCTCCGAAAGGACACTCGGGCGTCGCTCGAGATGCTGAAGGGCATGGGCGGGTTCGGTCTCATCGCGGAACTCTCCGGGAGGCCCGTCGGCTTCCTCTTGGCCCAGCTCTTGCCGGCAGTTCCTCATCACTTCCGGTTGCTGCTGCGGCCTGAGCTCGCGGGGCAGATCGATCCCCTCTTCGTAGAGGCGCCTTCGAGGAACCGTGGGATCGGGACCGCCCTTTGCCTCGAAGCGGAACGGAGGCTCCGGGAGGCCGGTTGCGACACCCTCACGCTGGGAGTGGTGGCCGAGAACCAAGGAGCGGTCCGCCTCTACGCGTCCCTCGGGTACAAGACGACCGTTGTACGGATGCACAAACGCTTGAGCCCGTCCCCCAAGACCTGGACCGAAGTGGAGAAACAACATGGTCGGGCCTTCGCCCTCCTCGGAGGAGCGCGGGAAAGGTAAGCGACTGCACGATTGCGAGGCGGAAGGACCGGACCCACCCCGAGGAGACGCGTCCGGTCGAGAGCACGGGCTCCGGACCTGAAACAGATCTCCCCGCAGGGAGGTGCGCGCCCCCGACTTCAACCGGGCCGAGAGATCGGCTCGCCGAAGATCAACGGCTCGAGGAACCCCACGGGAGGAGCGCCGAGCGACAGGACGAGGTCGTGGAAGGAGCAGAGGGAGGCCCCCGACCTCGTTTCGAGATACCGTCGTCTCGCTTTCAGGATCGCGAGCTTGCCGAGGGTGTAGCCGAAGTACTCGGGGTTGAAGGTCCCCCGCATGGCCTCCCGCTCGGCCGGGAAAGGTTCCATGTGGGCCTCCTTGACGAACAGCGCGGTCGCCTGTTCCACCGTCATCCCCTTCGCGTGCATCCCCACCGACGCGAGGAGCCTGACGTTCCTGAGCAGCGCGTCCGTGAGCTGGGCGACCTCGCTCGCGGCGCTCTCGTCGCGGTACCCCTGCTCGATCATGAGCTGCTCGGTGTAGTGCGCCCAACCCTCCGTGAAGGCCCCGGAGAGGTACACCCGCCGGGTCAACGTCGAGGCGTGCGCCCGGAA
>JAKAAX010000033.1:4300-10979 GCA_021802125.1 Thermoplasmata archaeon
GCCGCCTGGGAGGGGGCCTCGGCCTTGACGAAGGCTTCGCTCTCCTGGAAATGGGGGACCAGCCCCTCGCCCATGGCGAGGCCGATCTTGACGAAGGCCTCGGGGAGAGGGCGGACCAGCCTTTGGACCCCGGTCTTCAGCAGCTTCGGCGCCCCTTCCAGGACCCGTACCATGGCGTTGGCGCGATGCTCGGCGGAGGCGTACGGACGGGCGGTGTAAGGGACGAGCTCGAGCGGACCGACGTAGACGAGGGGAAGCCGATCGAGGTACGGGTACTCGACCAGGTCGAACATGTCGCTCCGTAGGCGGAGCCGCAGGAGCTCCAGGTCGAGCTGCCGGTCCCTCGAGAGGGCCTTTCCGTCGACCCCGCCGAGCCGGTCCAGGAGGGCCTCCCCCGTTCGGACCCAGTCCGAGACCGCCCGTGCGCCCAGGTCGGGGAGGAGACCGTCGTAGGAATGGATCCCGAGGACCACCGCGAACCCGGGCGAGAATCGGAAGAGATGCTCGACGACCTCCCGCTCCAGCTTCGCGAACGCAAGGGCCTCCGAGTTCGCCCCCGCCGGCATGGGGCTCGTGGGAATGCCCTGCTCCGGGGGACCTGCCAGGACGGCCACGTTTCGGGTCAGAACGGGACGGTTATCCCTTTTTCTTCGTGCGAAGCACCGACGGCGACGCTGCCGTTCGGGGATGCGGGGCGGCTCATTCCCGCCAGTTCATCTTGCAGGCCGGGCAGAAGCCCGACGACTGGAGCGGGCCCCCGCAGATCATGCACTTGAGCTCCGCGCTCGGGCGCGACGACGGCGGGGTCGGGGGGGATGTGGGGGCGATGCCCCCCGCGGCCGGGGCCGATGCCGTCTCGGTCCCTCCAGAAGCGATCGTCGCCGCTTGGGAGCGATCGGGGGCCCCTGCGACGAGGGTCTCGAAGAGCGCCTTCTGAGAGACCGGGAAGAGGTAGGGGGTCGAGGCGGGGACGGGACGGGAGGACGGCGCGGGGGTCTGGGGGAGCGTGGAGGTAGAGGTGGGAGTGGACGCGGGGGAGTTCTCCGCCGACCCGGAAGCGGTTGCGAAGGCGCTGTCCGAAGTCGTCCGAGAGACGTTCGCGCCCTGCTCGCTCGTGGGAGGGCGCCTGGGCAGCGGAACCACGGGGGTCGTGTCCACGTCCGGCTCCGGCCCTGCGGAGGCTCGGGTCACGGGGAGCGGCTCGAGCTCGGGGAGAGGGGCCGTCGGCACGTAGGAGATCGAGGAGGGCACCGGTTCGTGCGCCGGAGGGGAGCCGTGCGGGGTGTCGATCGGAGAAGCCTCCGGAGCAGGGGTCGAGACTGGGAGCGAGGGACCCACCTGGATCGGGGGAGGAGTGATCGACCCGCTCCCGAGACCGGGCAGCGGAGGGCTGACCGGGGCTTGGGCCTCGGCCGACACCGCGCCGCCCTTGCCGGCCGCGGAGAAGAGCCCCGGGCTGCACTTGGGACAGGGGGAATCTACCGAGGGGAGGGGGGTGCCGCAGATGATGCACGGGACCGCCGCCCCCGATCCGGGGGTGGCCGACGAGGGTGAGAGAGTGGCCGACGTCGCCCCCGACGCGCGACCTGGGCTGCCCAAGGAGGAGGGTCCCGCCGTCCCCAGGGAGGGCGACCGGACGGGTCCAGCGTCCTTTCCCTTCGTCGAGTCGGCCGCGGCGATCGGCGCGTCCAGGGTCGTCCCGGAGGAGGATGCTGCGGCGGCTCCGACCGACCCTCCGGCACCCTCGGGCCGCCGGTCGGGTGCGCCGGCGAAGCCGCCCTCGGAGCCCTCCGAGGCCTCGGTGCCCGGCTCCTCCTCGGTCGTCTTCGGGCCCGGGGCTTTGCGCCGGCGCAGGACCACGACGGCGACGAGAACGACGACCACGGCGGCTCCGGCGATGCCCGCGTACAGGTAGGTCGTCGGGATTCCCCCGCCGGGAGGATGGGACGTCAAGACGGGCGTCCCGTTGAGCTGCACGGTCAGCTGGGTCGTGTAGTTGCCGTTCAGACGGTCGGTCACGCTCACGACCACGACGAACCTCACCGGACCGGAGGCCGAGGACGGCCGGAGGAACGAGTGGAACTCGGGGAGCGGCGCCAGGCTCGCGGGCTCTGGGATCATCCAGGCCTTCGACCCGTCGCCGAAGCTCCAGTTGATGAAGTAGGGGTTCCCGGTGTAGACCGTGACCCCCCCGGTGATGTTGACCACCGTGAGGTTCAGATGGAGCACCGACGCGTTCCTCTGGATGAGCGAGGAGCTCCCGAGGTCCGTCGTGAGGTTCGCGGAGACGGCCGGGTAGAAGGTCGGTTGCGCGAAGGTCGTTCCCGTACCGGCGGGGCTCTGGCAGTCGGTCACGATGACCGAGATCTGGATCCCGTTCGCGTTCGCCTGGTCGGCGATGTACCAGTGGCGGTCGGTGCCGTTCGCATCGGTCGTCTTCGGCGAGCCGTCACCCCAGTCGAAGACGTAGCTGAACCCGGAGGTGCACATGGGGTCCGAGGGGGTGGCGGTCGCGCTCAACCAGGTGGGAAGCGTCGCCGGCTGACCGACCCCGTTCGGGGTGACGAACGAGAGACCCACGGCGAAGGAGGGACGGAGCTGGTCCCGGGAGGGCGCCGACGCCGAGTGGGTCGCCGGGACAGGGTGGGGGAGGAGCAGCGCGAGGGACGGGGCGCCGGTCCCCGCGTGCGTCGGCCCCGAGGGCCCGGGCGAGGCGAGAGGGGAGAGCAAGCAGAGAGCGCCTAGGACCGTCGCCAGGGCCACCAGGAGACCCCGGGGTCGAAGGCGGGGCCGATAGGAGGATGGAGCGCCTCCGCGCAGAAGCATGCGCGGGTTGGATGGCTGCACTAGACCATATCGGTTCCCAGAGGCCGGCCGTGCGCGCCGCTGGCCGAGACGCGGGGCCTTCCCCCCCGCTCCGGGCCCGGTCGCCCTTATCCTCCCCACCTTGTCCCCCCTTCGATGACGCCCCCCACCGCCGAGGAGACGCTCCGGTCGCGCGGCATTGTCCTTCCCCCCGCCCCGACGCCGAAGGGAGCGTACGCCCCGGTGGTCCTCCACGGGGGACTCGCCTGGGTCTCGGGGATGCTGCCGCTCAGCGAGGGCAAGCTCCTCGCCAAGGGGCTCGTGGGCACCGAAGTGCCGGTGGAGAAGGCAAAGGAGGCGGCCCGCCAGGCCGCGCTCAACGCCCTCGCCGCGCTGCGGGCGTCGCTGGGCTCGCTCGACCGTGTCGAGCGGGTGCTGAGGGTCGGGGTCTACGTGGCGAGCGGACCGGAGTTCACCACGCAGCCGGAGGTCGGGAACGGCGCGTCGGAGCTCCTCTTGGAGGTCTTCGGCGAAGCGGGCCGGCATGCCCGGGCCGCGATCGGCACGGCCCGTCTCCCCCTGGACACGCCCGTGGAGGTGGAGATGGTCGTGGCCGTCCGGCCCTGACCGCTCCAACGTCCCATCATGGAAGAGTTCCGCGCTCCCGGGCTCTACCGCCGAGGGTCGAACCTGTACACCGTGAACCTCCGACCCGGGGAGAAGGTGTACGGCGAGGACCTCCTCACCGAGGACGGGGTGGAGTACCGCAAGATCGACCCCTGGAGGAGCAAGCTCGGTGCGTACGTGGCGCAAGGCGGGCGCCTCTGGCCCTTCGAGAGGGTCCGTTCGGTGCTCTACCTCGGAGGCGGACACGGGACCACCGTGAGCCACCTCTCCGACGTGCTTCCGAAAGGGAGCGTTCACGTGGTGGAGAAATCCCCTCGGGCCTTCGGGGCGCTGCTCGCGCTCGCCCAGCGTCGGGAGAACCTCTACCCCATCCTGGCCGATGTCCAGCTGCCCGAGCGCTACCGCGCGGACTGCGGGGAGGTCGACCACCTCTACCAGGACGTCTCCCAGCGGGGCCAGGTCGAGATCTTCCTGGAGAACGTGCACGCGGCGCTGAAACCGCACGGCACCGGTTTCCTGATGCTGAAGACGCGGTCGGTCACGCAGACGGAGTCGCCCCGGGCGGTGCTCAAGACCGCCACTCGCCACCTCGACAGCGAGGGCTGCGAGATCCTCGAGACGGTCGACCTCTCTCCGTTCTCCCGGGGCCACTTCGCCCTCCTGCTGCGCGCCCCCGGGTGAGGACGCTCCGTGCCCCCTCCCGGGGGTGTCGCGCCATAACGGTAAAGAGGGCAGGTTTCCTTCAATGAACGTGACTCCAGCCCCCAGGCCCTCCCCACCTTCCGCGCCCAAGCCTTCTGCGCCCGGGCCCTCGGCCCACAAGGTCACTCCCCCCCGGGGCGAACCGGCGGACCCCACGCGGGCCGCCCTGGTCGAGATCCTCCGGCTGCTGAACCAGGCCGAGAGCTACCACGACGACCGCGAGAAGGGTCTCGAGCTCGACGAGATCGTGACCATGACCCAGGGCCACTGGTCCGTGGACAAGGCCGGGGTGAAGGTCCCCGTGATCATGGGGCTCCTCATCAGGAACCGCATGGTCGATCACGTGGACGGGACCGTCCGCTCCTGGACCCGCCAGCGGGACCTGGGACCCCACTACCGGATCAACGGGGAGGGCAAGCTCTTCCTGGCGCGCTACCTCGATGAGACCCAGCGCCTCTCCGCGCAGGGCCAGCGTCTGTGAGGCCCTCGGGGCCCTGGGGACACCCGGAACGGCCGGCCCCTTCTCCTTAAATATCGATTCACGGTCGCCGCCAACCCCCATGAGCCGATTGCACTCCTCGCACCGAGGGAAGGCCTCGAGCCGCAGGCCCTACCCGGCCGCGCTCCCGTCCTGGGTCCCCCTCGACAAGGACGAGGTGGAGGAGGAGGTCCTGCGACTCGCGAAGTCCGGGACGAGCGCCGCCCAGATCGGGCTCGCGCTCCGGGACACGTACGGGGTCCCCTCGACGCGACTGCTCACGGGAAAGAAGCTCACCGCGTTCCTGGGCGAGAAGGGCGTCAAGCCCGCGCTCCCCGAGGACCTGGCGGCACTGCTCAAGCGGGTGGTCCACGTGCAGCAGCACCTGGAGAAGAACCCGAAGGACCTCTCGAACCGCCGGGGCTTGAACCTCATCGAGTCGAAGAT
The DNA here is from genome assembly GCA_021802125.1 of Thermoplasmata archaeon. Lineage (GTDB taxonomy): Archaea > Thermoplasmatota > Thermoplasmata > Lutacidiplasmatales > UBA184 > JAKAAX01. The sequence continues at coordinate 9,360 of JAKAAX010000033.1, forward strand.
CCGCCGCCTCTCGCACTACTACCGCCAGCGCGGCCGGCTCCCGCCGGAGTGGCGCTACAGCAGCGAGACCGCGGCCCTCATGGTCCAATGAGCGACCCGTCCCTGCAGGGACTGGTTCAGGACCCCCGCTTCGACCAAGAGCTGGGCACGGCCATCGACCTCTTCGGGTCCACCCCGGGCCGTTGGCGGGTCCTCTACCACAACGACGGGGACGGGATCGCCTCGGCGAGCGTGGCGGCCCTCGCCCTCTCCCGCCTGGGACGCAGCTGGCACCTCTCGCCCCTCCAAGGGGTGGAGCGCGCGGGGGTCGAGCGCGTGCTCCGGAGCACCCGGGGGCCCCTCCTCGTGGTGGACACCGGCATGAGCTTCCTCGACCTCTTCGTCCAGCACGCCCACCCCGTGGTCGTCCTGGACCATCACATCCCGCCCGGGAAGGTCCCCGTCTCCCGAAGCCTCGCCGTGGTGAACCCCCACGACTGGGGCGTGGACGGGATGACCGAGCTCTCCGCGAGCATGCTCACCTACCTCTTCGCCCGGCGGATGCTGCCCGACGCCCTCGACCTCATCGCCTTCGGGCTCTCCGGTGCCGTCGCCGACCGGATGCACGTGGGGGGGTTCCACGGGCTCACGCTTCGTCTGGTGGAGGAGGCCGAGGGCAAGGGGGCCCTCCGACGGCGAAGGGCGCTGAACCTCTCCGGCGGGTCGCTCGAGGAGGCGATCGCCTCGAGCCTGGACCCCTACTTCGTCGGGCTCTCCGGTCGGATCTCGACGGCCCGCACGTTCCTCTCGGCCCTGGACATCCCCGCCTCCTCCCCCGTGGGGGCCCTGTCGGAGGAGGAGCAGCGGCGGCTCGCGAGCGCGCTCCTCTCCCACCTGCTGGCCCAGGGAGCGCGCCCGGAGTTCTGCGAGCGTATCCGGGAGGAGCTGCTCTACCTGCCGGCCCCGGGGTGGGACGTCCACGAGCTCTCCCGGTTGCAGAACGCCTGCGGCAGGGAAGGGGAGCCCTCGCTGGGCATCGCGCTCGCCCTCGGAGACCCCTCCGCCCTGGCGCGGGCCACGAAGCTCGAGGCGAGGTGGAGGGAGGGGGTGCTGGAGAACCTGGGACGCCTGGAGACCCCCGGGACGCTCCACCGCGAGCCCCACCTGCAGTGGTTCGAGGCGCCGCAACCCGACCTCGCCGGCACCGTCGCGGGGCTGGCGCTCACCTACTTTGCCGACCCCACCCGCCCCCTCGTCGCCTTCTCCCCGAAGGGGGAGGCCCTGAAGGTCTCCTCCCGAGGGACCCTCTGGCTCACCGGCCAGGGGCTGGACCTGGACCGTGCCCTCCGCGCGGGGGCCCTGAAGGCCGGGGGGGAGGGGGGCGGGCACGCGGTCGCGAGCGGAGCGACCATCCCGAAGGGCCAGAAGGCGCCTTTCCTCGAGGAGGTCGGGCGGATCGTCGGGGAGCAACTGCACGGGCTCCACGGCGGGACCGCCGCGCTCGCGGAGAAGACCCCTGCCAGTTGAGGGAAAACCGCCTTAACCTCGGGATGAAAGGCCCGTAACGCCGGTTGGGAACACATGGCGGAAGCCCCCGAAAGCCCCCCACCCGCCCCCCCCCTCGGGACCCATCCCGAGGGG
>JAKAAX010000034.1 GCA_021802125.1 Thermoplasmata archaeon
CCGTGTCGGGGCCGGCGCGCGGGAGGAAGAGGGCCGTGATCCAGCCGCTGGAGGCGACGGTGACGGTGGTGTTCGCGTTGAGGGGGTTCGCGAGGGTCCCGACGCTCCCCGCGGACCAGTTGACGAACCGGTACCCCGCGCAACCGTTCGTGCCCAGGGACCACGTGCCCGCGGCGATGGGGACCGTGGTGCCCTCCGCGTAGGAGGTCCCGTTGAAGTTGATCGCTCCGCAGGTGGGGGGCGAGTCGAACAGGGTCACCTGGTAGAGCGTCGTCGAGTTCTTGTTCCAGCTCGCCCCGAGCGTGCCGTTCCCGGAGATCGTGGCCGTCGTCGGGTCGAGCACAAGGCTCGAGGCGGTGACGCCGCCCGCGGCCGTCCAGAGGCCGAAGGTGTAGCCGCTGCAGTGCACCGCGAGGGCCGGGCCGGCCAACGCCTCGAAGCGCGCGGAGGCGCCGTTCAGGAACGAGCTCCCGTTGAAGAGCACCGGGGAGGTGGCCGCACAGGCGGCGGGGGCGACCGAGAAGGCCACGGTGTAGACCGCGGCGAAGGTCGCGTTCACCGTGCCGTTCCCCGCCACGTTGAGGTCCGCTCCGGCGAAGGACACGGAGCCTCCCGTCGCCCAGGAGACGAAGTGGAAGGTGGGGGCGGCGGTCCAGCGGATGGGGTACGTCCCGGCGGTCAGGGAGGTCGTGCTCCCGTTGTAGAGAGGGGAAGTGCCCAACGTGACCGATCCTCCCGACGAGGGCGTGGAGGGGGAGACGTGGATCGTGACGGTGTACGGTTGCGGGACGAACGTCGCCGTGAGCGTCCCGTTGTTGGTCAGGGTGACGGAGGTGCTGACGGCCGTGGAGGAGGAGACCGACACGCCTCCGGTGGACGACCAGGCGGAGAAGACCGAGCCCGCGCAGTGAGGCACGCTCGCCGGGTACGGGCTCCCGTAGGCAAAGAAGTAGGCCCCTCCGGAGGTCATGGGGGTCCCGTTGAACCAGATGGGCCCGCAGCCCGTCCCGCCCACGACGGAGAAGGCGACGAACGGGTAGGCGGCGAACGACGCCTTGAGCGTCCCGTTCCCCGAGATCGTGAGGCCCGTGGCGCCCACCGAGACCCCGCCCGTGGTGGTGAAGGAGAAGAAGTGCCAGCCGGGGTTCGCGGCCACCGAGAGGGTGTAGGTCCCCGGGCTGAACGTCGCGGTGTTCCCGTTGTAGTAGTTCGTCCCCCCCACGGTGACGATCCCGTCGCCGGCCCCGGGGGCGATGAGGAAGCCGACGGTGGTCAACGTCGACCGGAAGGTCGCGGTGAGCGTGCCGTTACCCGTCAGCGTGACCGCGGTCGAGGCGGAGGCGGGAGTGGCGACGGTCACCCCGCCGGTGGCGCTCCAGGTGATGAACCCGTACCCGGTGCAGGTCCCGACGCTCGCGGTGAAGGGGCTGCTCGCGGCGTAGAAGGACCCGGTCGTCCCGCTGGGCCAGGTGGTGCCGTTGAACGTGACCGGCTGGCAGGTGCCGGGGTTCACGCTGAAGGAGAGGAGGGGGTAGGCGAGGAACGTCGCCGTGAGCGTCCCCGTGCCGGAGACGGTGAGGCCCGAGGCCCCGACCGAGACGCCTCCCGTCGTGGTCCAGGAGGAGAAGTGCCAGCCGGGGCTCGCGAACTGGAGCAGCGCGTAGTTCCCCGAGGCGAGGGCGGCCGTCTGGCCGTTGTAGTACGCCGTGCCGCCGACCGAGATGTACCCGTCCCCCGAGCCGGGCGCGATCGTGAAGGCGACCGTGCCCCCCGGCGTGAAGGAGGCCGTGAGGGTCCCGTTCCCGGTCACGTTCGCCTGGGGGTTCGTCCAGGTGGCGCTCGTGACGGTGACCCCGCCCGTGGTGGCCCACCCGGAGAAGAGGTAGCCCGCGCAGGTCGGGGCGAGCGCGGAGTAGGGGGAGCCCGTGACGGTCGTCGCGTAGAACCCCGAGCTGGCTCCGTTCGCATGGAGCGTGTTGTTGAAGGTGATCGATCCGCAGGCGGAGGGGCTCACGGTGAACCCCACCGTCGGCCAGGAGACCAGAGTGACGCTGATCTGTCCGTTGGAGGTGACCGAGGCGGTCCCGGCTCCCAGGGTCACCCCTCCCGTGGCCTGCCAGGTCGAGAAGTGCCATCCGGCGTTCGTCGTCGGGGTAACGGTGTAGGTCCCCGTGGGGACGGTCGCCGACCCGCCGTTGAAGTACGCCTTGCCGTTGAACGTCACGTACCCGGCCCCGCTCGTGGGCGAGATCGCGAAGGTGACCGTCGCGGGAGCGCTCGGAGCGCTCACGTTGAAGCACTGGTTCCAGGTGTTCCACGACCCGGCTCCCGCCGGTCCGTCCCACTCCGCCGACCCGCAGAACCCGTGCGGGGTGCCGTAGTCCGGCTGCAGCCCCGAGTAGTCCCCGAAGCGCGTGGTGGTCTGGGCCGAGGTCCCGGTCGTGACCTGGGTGGGGGTCTCCAGCGTGCCGGACGCGTCGCCCACCGCCTGTCCGGTGATGTCGACGCTGACGTAGGTCGACGAGCTCACGACGGAGGCGATGAAGCCCAGGTCCCCGGTGGCGTCGAGGGAGACGGCCGGATAGAACGCGGAGATGCCGGTCCCGGGGTTCCAGTCGAAGTCCTGGGTGATGGTGCCGGTCGAGGCCGTGATCTGGAAGAGCCGCGCGCACGTCGGGACGCTGCACCCGTCGTTGGCGGTGGCCCAGACCACCCCGTTCTGGAAGACGGCGGACCCGATCCGCCCGTCGTCGACGTTCACCGAGCCTCCCCCCGCGTCCCCAGGGTTCGTGGGGGCCGTCTCCGCGGGGGAGATCGCGGGGTTCGCCTGGGAGGTCGTGACCGCCCCCGGGGGGGTCCCGGTGACGGTGATGAACCCGAGGGTCGTGGCCGACCCGAAGTTGTCGCTCACGAGGTACATCTTGTTCGACGGGGTGACGGCCATCGCCGGGTGGAGCGAGCCCAGCGCGTTCGTGAAGCTCGTGGCGGCCGGGGTCGTCCCGACGATCATCTGGGACTTGTTGAGGACCCAGGCGTCACCTCCGGAGAACGTCCGGCCGTTCTTGAAGTCGTTGTCGGCGATGATGAACGTGTTCGCGTTCATCCCCATCACCGGCTGGTCGGGGAGCGTCGTCCCGCCGGGGCCGGTCGTGTACTTCCACCAGGCCCCGGTCGCGTCGGAGGTCTTCGAGACCTGGACGACGATCAGGTTCGTCGTGATGTCGATGAGCGAGACGAACCAGTGGCCGCTCTGCGGGTCATAGATCACCTGCGGGTCCGACAGGCTGTCCGTCCCGGTCCCGAAGAACGTGGCGGCGGTCTCCGCCTGGAGGGAGGTCCCGCCGCGGGTGTACACCTCCCAATAGAGGTTCACGAACTCCGCGAACTGGGAGGGGCTCGCGGCTCCGACGGTGTCCGGTGGGGTGTAGCCGCCCGAGATCGCGCCGTCGATGCCGTTCCAACCCGTGCTCGAGGTGACCGTCAAGGGGCCCGCGCCGGAGGGCGCGGAAGGGCCCCGGACCACCGTCGTCGCGGGCGGCTGCGCCGAGGCGAGGGCCGTGTGGGCCTCGGGGGTGGCCAGCAGAGGGCCCCCGGCGAGGGCTCGGAGCTCGGCGGAGCAGGCGATGCACAGAGGGGCCGCGCCGGGAACCGCGAGGGGTGAGGAGCTCGGGGGAGCCGCCGACGCGTGCGACAGGAGCGTCGGGGACCCGGGGATGACCACCATCAACAGGGCCACGACGACCCCGAGGCTGAGGCGCAGGACGATCGGCAGGGAACGGCGAGCGGGTGGCCTACCCTGGTACATGCCGTTCACACGGTCGCTCCCGTATCTATCCTTGCCGACCGCCGACCGAGCCTCGAAGCGGTCCGAAGCGGAGGGGTTTCGGTCCAGGGGAGCCGGGGGTACGAGGGACCCCTGGCCCGCCCCCGCGGAGCTTGGGCCAGGCGTCCGGTGGGATCGCGGGAGTCGTGCGACGACCCCCGGTGTTCCACTGCACCCCTGTGCTTTATGAGGCCCTTCCCCGCAGACGAGACCATTACGCGAGGCCACATGCCCGAGGTTGCTCCTGCGGACTACTACGGGATCCTCGGCGTGGGTCACGACGCGACCTCCGAGGAGATCCACGAGGCGTTCCGGCACCGGGCGCAGGAGTGCCATCCGGACCTTCACCCGGGAGACCCGGGGGCGGCCGAGCGGTTCAAAGCGGTCAACGAGGCCTACCATCTCCTTTCCAACGAGGAAGAGCGGCGGGCCTACGATGCCGCGCTGACCACGAAGGAGGCCGGGCACGCGGACCTGGAGACCACCGTGGTCCTGGGGCTCCGGGAGCTGTTCACCGGCTGCCGGGTCCGACTGCGCGTCCCCCAAGCTGTCCCCTGCCCCTCCTGCGGAGGGGAAGGGCTCACGCTGCGCGTGGGCCACGTTCGCTGCAACGCGTGCGGCGGGAGCGGCTGGGGCCCGGAGGAGATCTTCCTCGGGGTGCGTACCCGGGAGAGCTGCTTCCGCTGCGGAGGGCGCGGCGCGCTCAACACGGCGGTGGGCCGGAACCCTTGCCTCCCCTGCCGCGGCCTGGGCTACCACCTGGTCTCCACCTGGGCGGAGGTGCGCCTGCCTCCCGGGCTCGAGGAGGGACAGCGTCTGCGGGTCGAGGGGCAGGGACAGCCGCTGCTCCAGGGAGGGCAGGGCGACCTCTACGTGCGGGTCGCGGTGCGACCGGGCCCGTGGGTCGTTCACGGCCCCGACCTGGTGCTCGACGTCCCGATCGCGTCGCGGGTGCTCTCTCGTGGGGGAAAGGTCCCCTTCCAGACGCCCCTCGACTCGCTCTGGATCACCGTCCGCCGGGGGGCGCGCTACGGCGACCTCCTCCGGTTCCCCGGGAAGGGCATCCCGTCCCCGGACGGACAGACGCGGGGCGACCTCTGGATCCGACCCGTGCCACCGGAGACCGGTCGCTGAGCCTCCGCGGCCTCCGCCTAGAGAGGAGGCCGGGGACCGCCGAAGAGGGAGCCTTCCCCCAGCTACGCCTTGCCGTCGCGGGACTTCTTCAGCCGCATCTTCTTCTTCGGAGGGGCGGCGTCGCTCGCGGCACCGGCTCCCTTCGTGGAGGGCGAGGGCGCAGCGACGGGCGGCGCCTCAGGGGAAGGAGCAGGGGTAGGAGCAGGAGCCGCAGCAGGAGCAGGAGCTTCAGCGGGGGCGTCCGCGGGAGCGGAGGGGGCCGAGGTCTCCGCGCGCTCGGGAGCCACGTTCTCGGGCGGCGCGCTCGGCTCGCTCGGTGAGGGCGCGGAAGGGGCCTCCCCGCTCGCCGCCGGTCCGGCGGCATCCGGGGCCTCGTCTCCAGGTGTGGTGGGGGCCTCCCCGTCCTCCGCCCAGGGCTCCGACGCGGGAGGAGCGGCGGCGGCCCCCGGTGCGTTGTCCCCCTCCTCGATGAGCACGTCCCCGTCCTCCGATGCGGAGGGCGCAGCTCCCCCGTGGGCGTCGACGGGGCTCTCCAGAGCGACACTGTCGCCGTCGGCCCGGTCCCCCGAAGCCGAGGGGGTTCCCGACACGGTCGCGGCACCTTCCTCCCACTCGTTGGGCGTGGCCGCCGGTGCCGGTTCCTCCGGGATCCCGGTCCCCGGCTCGAGCTCCGCGCCTACCCCCGACACCGCGCCCGCTCCGAGCGACACCGTCGACGAGGCGGACCCGCGGGACCTTCGGCGGACGTAGAGCGCCGCCAGGAGGAGGGCGGCGACGACGATCGCGAGCAGGAGGTAGAGCCAGAGACCGTTGCTGGTGAGCGCGCTCGTCAGCGAGTTGGACGGCGGGGGATTGTTCCCTCCGCCTCCTCCGCCCCCGGGAGGGCCGCCGCCGCTGGAGCTCGCGGGAGGGGCCACCGCGTGGACCGTCACAAGAGGGCTCCGGGCGACCTGGCCGCTCGCGTCCGCGACCCACACGGTGAAGTTGTAGAAGCCCGGATGGACGGGCACGAAGATGAGCTCGGGGCCGGAAGCGAGGGAGGACTTGTTCGTCCCGTTCAGGCTCCAGAGATAGGTGTACGGTGCGGTCCCGCCGGTGGCGCTGGCGTTCACGATGACCGTCCCTCCCGCCTGGAACGGCGAGGTCCGGTTGGCGACGACCGAGACGGAGAGCGGGGTGAGGTGGGCCACCACCTCCAGGACGGTCCGGGCGACGGCGGTGTCACCGAAGGTGTCCGAGACGGAGACGGAGAAGACGTAGAGGCCGGGCCCGGAGGGGGTGTAGGCGAACGAGGGCCCGGTCGCGGTGGGGTACGAAGAACCGTTGAGCGACCAGGCGTAGCTCATGGACCCGAGCCCGCCCGTGGTCGTTGCGCTCACGGTCACCGCGACCCACGCGAGCGTGCCGTTCGCCGAGAGGTGGACCGAAGCCGCCAGCGGGGCGTAGACCTGGACGGCGACGGTCGTGGACGCGGAGGCGCCGAGCGAGTCGTTCGCCCACACCGTCGCGTTGTACCACCCCGTCGCGTTGTAGGTGTGGCTCGGGGCCGCGTAGGCGGAGCTCTCCGTTCCGTCCCCGAACCTCCAGGTGAGGAGCAGGGAGCCCGCGCCACCGGAGGCGGTGGCCTGGAAGGCGACCGCGAGAGGAGCCGCCCCCTGGGCGGGCGAGACCCCCGCGCTCAGCACGATCGGGGAGGTGGTGACCGTCACGTTCACCGACGCATGGGCGAAGCCTCCCACCGCGTCAAAGACCGAGACGTTCGCCTGGTAGGTGCCGGGGAAGGTGTAGGTGTGGGGGCCGGGGTCCGCGAGCGTGCTCGTGGTCCCATCCCCCAGGTCCCAGCTGTAGGTGAAAGGTCCCGTTCCGTACGACGTGTTCCCCCAGAAGGACACCGAGCCCGACGTGTTGGTGAGGAGGGGAGCGGCCTCCGCCGTGACCGTGGGAAGAGGGTTCACGGTCACCGTCACGGTGGAGGAGGCCGAGATCCCGTACGTGTCGGTCTCGTTGAAGAACGCGGTGTAGGTCCCCAGGGCGCCGTAGGTGTGGTTTCCGTAGGCGGTGGTCCACAAGGTCCCGTCCCCCAGGTCCCAGTGCGGCGTGCGTGGGGCGAGTCCCCCGGACCCCCACCCGGAGAAGGCCATGCTCATGCCCAGGTCGGTCGCGGCCGGCACGACCGAGGGGTGAGGGATGAGCTTGGGGCCGAAGATCCAGGTGTTGGGGGTGAAGCCGCCCGTCCGGTTCGAGCCGCTGAAGACGACGGGGAAGGCCGGTCCGGGGAAGCTGCAGGAGGACGGAGAGAGGGTGGCGGTGGGCGTTCCCGTTCGAGAGGTGATGTTCGTCCACTGGCCGCCGGGCAGGAGCCCCCAGGTGTAGTTCCCGGGCACGCCGGTGTAGGTGAGGCCGCCCTCGAGCAGGAGGAGCCCGGAGCTGTTGTCGTAGACGAGGGCCCCACCGGCGTCGTAGGGGGCCGAGCCGACGATGCGCGTGAGGTTGGTCCAGGTGCCGTGCGAGAAGGCCCAGGTGTCGTTGAGCAACCGCGTGCCGTCGTACCCTCCGTAGAGGATGACCGCGTGCATCGCCGGGTCCCAGGTCATCCCCATGAGCTCCCGGGCGGAGGGGGCGGTGGGGCTGGTGACGGGGGTCCACGTCGGCTGGTTGCCCAACGCCGCGCCGTTCGGGTAGTTCACGAGGAACGTGTTGCCGACGATCCCGCCCGAGTTGCAGCGGAAGTTCGCGGTGCTGAAGCTGTTGCACCCCCCGAAGAGGAGCGCCCCGCCGCCACTCGGACCTCCGCCGTTGGGAGCGTCCGCGAGACCCCCCCACATGAGGGGGCCGGGCTGACCGGGCGCGTTCTGGGCGACGCCGTCGATCGAGAACGAGCCCCCGCCGTTGTAGGTGAAGATGAACGGGGCCGGGCAGGCGTACGAATCGCACCCCCCGTAGAGGATCGTCTGGGAGTCCACCGAGTCGTAGGCCATCATCCCGCCGATCCGTCCGACGGGGCCCGGCCCGGCGAGCGGGGTGATGTTCGTCCATCCTCCCGCCGGCGTGAAGCTCCAGACGTCGTCCGCGAGGTAGTCGCGCCCGTCGGGATGTTCCGCGACGCCGGAGTAGAGGAGCCCGTACTTGTCCGTCGCATCGTAGGTCATGGTCGCGAAGGCGCGACCGTCCGGTGAAGTGGTCAGGACCGGCGTGAGGTTGGTCCAGGTCAGGGGTGGAGGCGAAGCGGGGACCGGGGCAGGGCCGGAGGTGGAAGGGGACGACGCGGCCGAAGGGGAAGAAGGGGAGGAAGGGGAGGAAGGGGAGGAGGAGGATGAAGGGGACGAGAGCGAAGCTGCGCGGAGGGGCGCGGCGCGGGTGGCCGCCCCCAGGGACGCGGCGGCGGGCGCACCTCCCGTGGGCAGGAGCATGAGCGCGACAAGGCCGAGAGCGACGAAGGCGAGGAGGGCGGGACGAACGGAGGTCCGAATGCGCATGCGCCTCCTCCCGCTCGACCGCATCTCCGGGTGATATCCCTTCGCCCAATCGCTCGGGGCTGCACCGGAAAGCGTAGGCTCCCCGGACGGCCGTTCGAGGCCTATTCCCGGGTGGGAGGGATCGGGGCCTCCCCGGTCATGACGTAGTCCTTGAACCGGTGGAGCACGTCGTCCCACCAACGGAAGTGCCAGGAGCGGGCATCCTCCCACTCCTCGCCCGCCTTCCAGCCCCGGTGCTCGAGGGTCACGTCGATCCCCTCGGGGCAGGGGGAGACGCGGATCTGGACCTCCGTCGGGTCCGCGCCCTGGTTCATGAGGCGGTCGAACTGGGGCGGCGCCCTCCAGGTGAAGGAGATCTCGTCCAGCTCGCGCAGACGGAGGATCTTGCATCCCAGCGTCGAGTTCTTCGTCGGGTCCTGGAGGTCCCAGAAGAGCTCGAAGGCCCCGCCCTCGTGCGGGGCGATGTTGACCCGGGGAGCGAGCCACTTCACCACGTGCTCGGGTCGGATGAGCCCCTCCCACACGTCCGCGATCGGGAGCGCGGGGGTGACCTGGAGCAGGATGTCGTCCGGGGGGACCATCTCTTCGCTAGGCACGGCGTGGGGGCCTTCCACGGCTGACTATCAAATCTTCGGTCGGGCGACCTTGGCCGGTACCGGAGGGCCCGGGCGGAGGTCGGCGGCGGTGGGCGGCGGTGGTCGGCGGTGGGCGGCGACCGCGGTCGGGGGAACGACCTCAAAACCCCAGGGTTCGCTCGCGGAACCCTCCCTGGCGGTAGCAATACCCACAAGAAGAGATGCCGCCGTAGTTCTCACGCGCCGGTAAATCCACAGGTCCAGGTCCCCATCCATGTCCCAGCGTCCGCGATCCTTTCCGCGCCTCTGGACGGCGGGGCTCGCGCTAGGGGTGCTCGCGCTCCTGGTGGTCCCCGGAGCGGTCCAGGACGCGTCCTCCGGCGTCGCGTGGTCGAGCCCGGCCGCTCCGCACGCGCTTGGGCTCGCATCGACCGGGAAGGGCGTGCCGTCGGTGTCGGGCCAGCCGCTCGCCTGGAGCCGGGGGCCCTCCTTCGCCCAGCTGGGGGAAGGGGGCGGGATGGCCGCCACCCCAGGGGGCACCGCCGCGGTCTACTTCGGCGGCCTCGGGTCGACGCTGTCGAACTCGACGGAGGTCTTCAACGAGACCACGGACACGTGGACGGGGCCCATCACCACCCAGGGCTCCCCGCCCAGTCCCCGGACCCACTTCGCCTTCGCCGCCGACGCGGCGCTCGGCGAGGACATCCTCTTCGGGGGCGAGACGAACCTCACCCAGCAGTACACCGACAACCAGACCTGGATCTTCTATCCGGCGAACGCGAGCTGGAGGCACGTTGCGGCGGTCGTGGCCCCGGCTCCCCGCCAGGACCCGGCCTTCGCAATCGACCCCACCCTCGGCCTGGGGCTGCTCTACGGGGGATGGAACCAGACCTACGGGGGGACCGGGAGCCTCACCTACGGTGACACGTGGACGCTCGAGCTCGCGACCAACACCTGGGTCTACCAGCCGAACGGGCTCTCGCATCCCCCGAACCTGCACGGAGCCTCCTTGCTCTGGGACCCCGCGATCCACCGCTTCGAGCTCTTCGGCGGATGCGACCCCTGCTCGAACGCGCTCTGGAGGTTCGACCCGTACAACCTGACCTGGAGCTCGGTGGCGACCTCCGGGGGCCCGGCGGGGAGGGGCGACGCCGTGTGGGTCTACGACCCGGCGCAGCAGCTGGACGTCCTGTACGGCGGGTACTCCGCCACCTACGGCGTGATGTCCAACACGTGGACGTTCGACCCGGTGGGCGGGACCGGCTGGAGCCCCGACACCAACGCGCCCACGCCTCCCGGCCGGTACGCCGCGTCGGCCACCTGGCTGGACGTGCCCACCAACGAGACGCTCCTCGTGGCCGGCGGGAACGGCGGGTCGGGTCCGTTGACCGACCTCTGGAGGCTCGCGCCCACCTCCACCGTGGACGTCCGGCTCCTCGACGCTGCCACGGGGAGCCCC
>JAKAAX010000016.1 GCA_021802125.1 Thermoplasmata archaeon
TTCTCGGCGAGCTTTGCTCGCCCGCCCACATGGTGCCCGGCGCGGCACTTCCTACGCCACGAGGAGCACCAGGTCCCGTTGTTACAGTTCAGCTCCCTGGCCCGCTCCGATAGCAGGCCCGTGCTAAGCCCTGTCACGAAAGTACCTTAGCCGCGGGTCCCTTCCGCTCTCGCCCGAGAGCGATGCGATCTCAGGCCCTCCGTCTTCTCTTCTCCCCAGAGCAGGTCGATGATCCCGTCGACTTTCCCGTATCGAGGAAGAAGCTTGCCGAGTTCCGGCGAAGGTCCGAGGAGTTGGACCGGACCAAGCAGGGGCTCGAGAGGACCCGGGAGGACAGGCGGCGGCTGCAGGAGGAGATCCGACGTCTTCGAGAGAAGCTCTCTGTCCTCGAGAACTCCCTGCCTGCGGTGGAGGCGAATGGGAGGACCGCCGCGGCGGCGGGCATCCCGACCAGCAAGACGTACCACCCTCGACCCCGTCCACCTCCCGAGGAGCAGCGGAGGCCCGGTGGCCAGCCTGGCCATCCGGGGGTGACCCGGCCAAGACCGGTCCCCAACGCTCCTCCTCGCCACCTCACGCTTCGTATGTGTCCGAATTGAGGCACCGCGCTCGGGGAGCCCTGCGACGACTGGCGACGGCCTCTCACCGACATCGCGCTCTCCCACGCCGAGACCTTTGACCTGGTGGTCCACCGATACGACTGCCCGGGATGCGGGGCACGGGTCCACGCCCCGCTCCCCGTGGGTGACGGCGAGGAGTTCGGGCCGAACATCCGGTCCATCGCGGTCACGCTGAGAGCCCACGCGATGAGCCTTGGGAAGGTCCGCGACTTCCTCCACGCCATCTGGGGGCTCGAAGTGAGCGTGGCGACCATCCTCTCCTGGGAGCGGGCCGCCGGGAACGCGCTCGACCCAATCTACCAGGGACTTCGCCCGCAGCTCACCACCGCCGCAATCACCCCGTCTGCCGAGGGGGACGAGACCGGCTTCCCGATCAACGGCACGAATGGTTGGACCCGGGTCGGGGTGAGCGGGGATGGCGGCACGGTGGTCTACTCGACTTTGCCGTCCCGAGGGCAGGACAGCGCGCTCGGGATGTGGTGGAGCTACACGGGGGCGATCACGAGGGACGCCTCCCACTTGAACAACGTGCTGACGCAACCCGACCACCAGATGGACCTGGTCCACGTCAATCGGTGGTTGCAGAAGGTGGAGGTCAAGCACCACATCGAACCGCGGGGGTTCCTGCTCGAGAGGCCACCGAAGTACTGGCAGGCGGGCCGTCCGCCCGCCGAGTTCCTTCGGTTCGCCGAGGGAGTTCGAGCGAAACTCAAGGACGCGGTGGTCTGGCACGAGACGCACGAGAAGGTCCCGTCCCCTTGGCGCCACCGTCGGTACGACCGAGCCGTGCGCTCGATGTCACGCTTCGTGGATCGTGCCTGGAAGAACAGGGATGCGGCTCGGATCGCAAAGGACATCGCGGGACAGCTCCCGGGGCTCTTCCTCTTCCTGAGGGACCCGTGGGTGTCGTGGAACTCGAACGGGGCGGAGAGGGAGGTGCGAGCGTTCGTCGTCCATCGCAAGATGGCCGGTGGTCGCCTCACCTGGCGGGGCGCGTGGGTCCTGGACCGGGTGATGAGCGTCTGGCGGACGTGCCGGAAGAGGCGCGTGAAGTTCCTCGACGTTCTCGCCGGGAAGGTCAACCTGCTTCAGCTGGGACCCGGTCCACCGTCAGCGGCTCCAGGAGCCTGAACAGTAACGTCCCGTTCAGGGGCATAGCGCGGTTGTCCCTGCGGTAAGTCCGAGAGGGCGAGTGCTGGAACAGGTCGACACCTGGGCGAGCCGATGTGAACGTTCACTGATCTGTGTTGTCCTTCATCCCGATGTCTCTCAACAACGTCTTCGACGTGACTCGAACCGTGCAAGCTGGGTGCGCGAGCACGGCCCTGACCTCAGGGAGGTCCAGCATGATCCCTCGTCGGCGCCTACCGTTTATCTGAACCTCGCCCAAGGGGACGGACACAATCCCCCAAGCTCCCGAACCCCTCGGGGTTCCGAACGAACTCCAGGGAACGAAGATCTCTCGCGGTTTGCGTTTGAGCCGAAGCGAATCATCGAAGACACGAAGTTTCACTCCCGCGGGGCCGGGCCTAATGGCCAGTGCAACTCCGGATGTGATGCCGAACAGCAGGACAATCGTGACCAACCCGACCACGACTGCTAACGCCGGGCCTGCGGCGTAGAGCGAGTCATGCAGTACGAAGGACACCACGATGACCAGGCCAATGACCTCCGCCAGAAAGACTCCTGCGTAGCGCGCAAGCACGGGTGCCATGCGCCGATGGACCCACTCGCTCTCTGCCATCGGGCTCAAGGAACTCTTCTGGTCGTGTTGAGCTGATGAACTATCTCCAAGCAACTGGGCCATCTCCTAGCAACTGTCAATCGTGATTGCTTCCGATGCATTCCCGAACAAGCCGAGATGCGCCATGAGTTCGCAAAAGTCATTCTCGGCGGCTATACTAAGTGTCAACTCCCCGAAAAGAGTGGCATCGATGAATCCGACGCTCCTACAGAGGCCTTCGGCAAAGTCGAGAGAATAGCCCGCCACCGCCGTGAGCAAGAGATCGTTCAGGAGAAACGCGGAGGCGCCGGGGCTCTCGATCAGGTGCGGTAAGGCGGCGACCGCAAAGAGCGAGAAGTCAACGATCACCTCTGCCACACCTAAAGGATCCGCTCGAAGCGCCCCCGTAGCGGCTCCGTCGGGTTGATGCGGGCTCACGGCTCCATGGGCGCATGTCGAGCGAGTGGGTCGATTGGCACAAGGGGTACGCTTCCGACACCAACCAGGCGAGGCGTCTGCGGTTCGTCCAAGACCTCCTGCGCCAAGCCCTCGACCGCGCCCCACCCGGACCGGTCCGCGTGGTCAGCTTGTGCGCCGGCGATGGACGCGACATCTTGGGGGTGCTGGAGGACCACTCTCGACGGGCGGACGTGCGCGCGCTCCTCGTCGAGAGCGACCCCGACCTCGTCCGGATCGGCCGAGAGCAGGCCCGCGCGCTGGGGTTGGCCCCTGAACAGCTCGAGTACCTGGAGGCCGACGCCTCACGCACCGACGCCCTCAAGGGGAAGGTCCCCGCCCAGATCGTCCTCGTCTGCGGGATCTTCGGCAACGTCACTGACGAGGACGTGCGGAACACCATCCACCACCTTCCCGAGCTCCTGGCCCCCGGCGGGTGTGCGCTGTGGACCCGGGGTCGCTTCGAGCCGGACCTCACGCCGGCGATCCGGCAGTGGCTCGGGGAAGAAGGGTTCGACGAGCTTGCGTTCGTTCAGGTCCCGGACAGCCTCGCGACGGTGGGCTCGGGGTGGCTGCGGGCCCCTCCGCGTCCCTGGCGGGCCGGTGTCCGGCTCTTCACCTTCCTTCCCAGGTCGGAGCGGCCGTCGGCCCGAAAGTAGGGGGCTCACCCTTTCCCCGATCGGTCCGCCTTGTGCGGTCCCGGCTCGCTTCAGGTGACGTTGATGGTCAGCTGGTTGTACCCCGTGTTGCCGTTGTTGTCGACCACCGAAGCGTAGACCGTGAACTGCCCGGCGTACGTGAAGACGTGCACCGGCGCGTTGTCGGTGGTGAGGTTCCCGTCCCCGAAGTTCCAGGAGACCGGCTGGTAGGGCGCGCTCCCTCCGGAGACCACGGCGCTGAAGTAGACGGTGAGCGGGGCCGGGCCGTTGTACACGCTGGCCTGGATCTCGAGGGTCGGCGGAGAAGTGATCGTGGGCGGCTGGGGGGTCGATGGGGTCGAGCTCATCGACATCATCGACAGGATCCCGGGAAGGATGAACACGAGGAGGAAGATCACGAAGAAGATGATCCCGGGCCAGGACTTGCGTCGCGCCGGGGCGGAGTAGACCGCGTGGGGCGGGACCGCCCCTCCCGCGTAGGGACGGTACCAGGAAGGCAGCGACGGCGCCGCCGAGATGAGCGGCGGAGGGGGCGGTGTCGGCGCAGCGGGCCGGAACGTCGTGCCGCAGTAGGTGCACACCGACGCGCCGTCCGGGCCGGGGAGGGGGAGAGGCGCGCCGCAGTTGGGGCACTTGTCGACCACGAGTGTGCCGGCCGCGCTCGCTCGGTTCTGGGCGTTCATGGTGCGCCGGTACGGCTCGGGACCTCAGGGTCACGGCCTGGACCTCTTGAGAACGGTTCGGCAGATAATCTCGTCGGAGGTTCTCCCTTCGAGGAACCCTGAAAAGGCCCGGTTCACAGGTGGGAGGGAGGTCTTCGGTGTCCGCTCACGCCGACCTGCCCCGATCGGTCGCCCAGGTCCTGTCGTCCCCTCAGGACGTTCCGTCCCTCCCGCTGGAGACGGTCGAGGAGGTCCTCGACCGATGGGAGGCCCAGGTCCCCGCACGAACGACCGCCACGGTCCGTCTCCGTCCGGGCAAGCGGGCCCTGGTGTTCGGGGACACGCACAGCGACTGGCCCACCGTGCAGATGCTGGCGGGGCGGGTCCTGGGTCCCGGGAGGGACGACCTGGACCTTCTCGTGGGAACCGGAGATTACGTGGACCGGGCGACCCCGGAACTCCCGTTCGGCTCGGTGGTCAACGCGCTCCTCCTCCTCTCCCTTGAGCTCAGCGAACCGGAGCGTGTCCTCCTGCTGCGGGGCAACCACGAGACCCAGAGGACCATCCCCATCCTCCGCGCGGAGGTCGTCGACGAGGCCAACGAGGTCTGGGGCGCCGGCACCGGGGTCGGGAGGCGCCTGGAGCGAGCGTTCGACCGGATGCCCCTCGCGGCGGAGACGGAGAGCGGAGCCTACCTGGCCCACGCAGGGTTCCCCCGCGACCGGGGGAAGGCCGGCTGGAAGGCGGCCCTCGCTCACGAGAGCGTCAAGGTCCTGGAAGAGGTCGTGTGGAACGACCTCGAGGTCTCCTCCTTCGCCGGGAGCCGGGGGCTCGAGATCGCCCCCATCACCGAGGGCGAGACGCTGGAGTTCCTTCATGAGGCGGGCCTCGGCGTCTTCCTCCGGGGCCACGACCCGATGGAAGCCGGCAAGTCCCGGTACCAGGACCGGGTCCTGACCCTCCACACGAGCCGGGTGTACGACTGGGCGGGCCTCCACGTGGCGGAGCTCCCGCTGGACGGAAAGGTGCGCGACCTTCGCGACGTGCGACACCTGACGCTCGAAGCGCCTCCGATCCCCGGGTCGGCCCGCGCTCCAGCTCCCCGCCGCTATCCGAAGTAGCGCCGCTCGATGGCGAGGATCTCCTCGTCGCTCCCCGCTCCGGCGTACTCCTCGAGCGGCCCCTCGTTGAGCTTCAGGAGCCCCGAGCCCCCCGACAATCGCAGGAAGTACGCCTCGGCCACCTCGCGCCCGAGGGTGAGGTAGACCGCCGCTCCCAACGCCTCGGCGGTGTTGAGCTCCCCCAGCCGTCCGTAGTGCTGGGCGTTCGCGGCGAGGAGGAACGGGAGGCGCCGGGCCTCGAGATGGCGCAGGCTCCTCGACAGAGGTTCCGGGAAGCTCCCCCGGTCGCCCAGGCGGTTCCAGGAGCAGTCGACCGCGACGATGCCGAGGCGGCTCGCCGCCGCCGCGTCACGGGAGCTCAGGATGCGCGGGCTGTGGGGGTCCAGCAGGAGGGCGCCCGCGGGAGCACGGCCGTTCACGGCGAGCCCCTTCGCCAGGGAGAGCCGTACGAGCCGCCGGGCCGTGCAGAGCTTGGGGGAGTCCTCGCACGCGAGGAAGACCCAGAGCCGCGGCCCGGGGACCGGGGGGGTCGCCGGAGGGCGCTCTTGGGGCTCAGCGGCGCGCTTCTGCGTGCTCACGGAAGATCGCGTGGACCTGGCGGGTGATCTTGAGGGCGTCCTCGTAGCGGCGCTGCCAGAGGTTGCGGCCGAAGATGATCCCCGTCGCCCCCGCCGACATCGACGAGCGGACCTTGGTGAGCATCTCCTCGTCCCCCATCTTCTCGCCTCCGGAGACGAGCACGAGCGTCCGTCCGGCGCACTTGACGACGCGCTGGAAGGACTCGTCCGGGGAGAGATGCAGGGTGTTGTACGGGCTGGGCGACTCCTTGTCCTTCTCCGAGGCCATGGGATAGTTGACCTTCACGATGTCGGCACCGATCTCCTCGGCCACCCGCGCGGCGTACTCGACCGCGTAGAGCGACTCCTTGCCCCCCTTCTTGGAGATGGCCTCACCTCGGGGGTAAGCCCAGACGATGAGCGGCATCCCGAACCGGTCGCACTCCGCGCGGACCTGCGCAGCCTGCGCCAGGTCGCGGTCCTGGGCGGGGGAGCCGACGTAGACCGTGTAGCCCACGCCGTCCGCTCCCAGACGGACCGCGTCCTCCACGGTCGCGGTGAGGGGGGAGAACGCCTGGGCGTCCGACGGCACCGAGGTCTTCCCGTTGATCTTGAGGATGAGCGGAACGGTCCCGGCGTAGTGGGTCATGAACTTGCGGGCGAGCCCCAGGTGCAGCGCGATGGCCGAGAAGTTCCCCTCCCGGGCGAGCCTCCACTGGTAGTCGGGGTCGAGCGAGTCCGGGTTCGCGAAGAAGTCGACGGGCCCGTGCTCGAGCCCCTGGTCGATGGGAAGGACCAGGAGCGTCCCGCCGCCCGGGCCGTGCTCGTACATCATCCGGGTGAGGCGCACCCTCTTCCCGGGGCTCAGTCCGAGCTCGTCAAAGGACGGTCGGCGGACCGCCGTGGTGGCGGCGCCCTTTTGGAGCGAGCTGGGCGAAGCGGTCTTGGATGCGGTCTCCGCGGACATCGGGGGTTCCTCGGAGGTGCGAGCTGTACGGCCTCTTGAGCGTTTGGACGCCGAGCGGGGGAGGACCCTAGGGTCCTCCTCCGGCTCAGGCAGGAAAGAGTTGGGCGCTCAGGCGTACTGGGCGCAGCCGTAGCAGTAGTAGCGGTTGTACTGCGGGACGAAGGTCGTGGGCTTGCCGCACGACTTGCAAGAGGGGGCTCCGCCGGTCGCCGCGGGTGCGGGCGCAGCTGCGGGGGCCGCCGCGGCCGGTGCAGCGTAGGAGGGCTGGGCCCCGTAGGCGGGCGCGGGCTGAGCTGCGGGAGGCTGCTGGTAGGCCGGCTGCTGCTGGGGTGGAGCCTGGTAGGCCTGCTGCGCCGGGGGTGCCTGGTACGCCGGGGGCGACTGATACGCCGGGGGGGCCTGGTACGCCGTCTGGGCGGGGGGTGCGCCGTAGGCGGGCGGGGGGGCCTGGGCGGGAGGGGCCGCGTAGCCGTAGATCGGCTGCGGCGCTGCGACGACCATCATCGGGGCGGCCACCATCGTCTGCGGGGTGAAGCCCTGCTTCAGCTTCGCCTCGATATTCCCGTAGTCGATGAACAGGAGGATCGTGCCGATCCAGAAGAGCAGGAGGATCGCCCCGATCTTGAGGCGAGGCTCTGCGTAGCGGTCCTTCGCCTTGAGGTTCCCGAGGACGTTCCCGATGAACCCGAGGAAGAGGAGCAGAGCGCCGCCGCCCGTGAGCGCAGTGGCCGTCACCACGGCTGCGATGTAGGAGTTGTAGCAGGTCGTGAAGACGGCGGAGCTGGCGCTCAGGCAGTTGATCAAGGTCAGAACGTAGGTCGCACTGAGCACGTTGCCGACCAGCAGCAGCACGGCGCCGATGACCCCGAGGAGCGAGAGCAACGAGGCGGTCGAGAAGTGCGACTCGACGGTCTTGAGCTTCGAGAACCCGAGGTAGACGAAGAGGAAGGCCAGGACCATGACGGCGGGTCCTGCGGCCCCTAGACCCATGTAGGCGTAGATCAGACCATTCGAGATGTTGACGGACGTCGACCCTCCTGTCCCGAGGACGGCGTTGTACTCAGCCGCAGCGACGGCAGGGCCGATGAGGATCGTGTTCACGATCCCCGCGATAAGGGAGATGATGCCGCCCAGGATGCCCATGAGGTATCCGAGCTTGAGCTTCTGGACGCCGGCCAGGTCCGCGGCGAACTGCCCCGGAGCTGCGGTGGGTGCGGCGACCGCCATCGGGGCCGTCGGAGCTGCGGGTTGGCCCCAGGCTGGCGGGGCTTGTCCGTAGGCTGGAGCTGGAGCGCCGTAGGGCGATTGTCCCGGGGGTGGTTGCGCGGCCATGTATGGGGACGCGACATTCGACCTAGGATAAAAAGGGCTCGACATCCATCGAGGGGAACGATGCAACCGGATGGGGTAACCCACCGCTCCGGGGGCCCGCCCGACGTGGGCCGGCCTGGCTCACGCGTACTGGGCGCAGCCGTAGCAGTAGTAGCGTCCGTACGGGGCGACCCAGGTCGTCGGTTTGCCGCAGCTGCGGCAGGAGGGTGCCCCAGGGGTGGGGGCCGGCGTCGGCCCAGGGTTGGGGGTCGGGTTAGGGTTGTACGTCGCGAAGGTGGGGGGGGAAGAGGGAGCGGCCTGCGGGGGCGGCGAGGGCGCGGGCGGGGGGGCGTACGCCGGCGGCGGGGCGTAGCTTTGGGTCGGGGACGCGGCGGGAGCGGTGGGGTAGGGCTGGGGGGCGGGATAGTTCTGCGGAGGAGCGGCGTACGGGCCCTGCGGTGCGGCCATCGGTCCGGGCGCATACGGCTGACCCTGGGCCCCCGGGTACTGGGCCGGCGCCGGGGCGGCCTGGGGATAGGGGGCCTGCTGGACCACCGGGGCCTGCGCGACGCCCCCCTGGCCCTGCTGCCAGGTGATCAGGGGTTCCATCTTCAGATGGAGGATGAGGAGGAGGATCCCGACGATGACCCCGCCCAGCAGGAGGTTGAGCAGCGCCCAGAGGAAGGACTTCTCCTTCACCGTCTGGAACTGCCCAGCGTCCAGGGCTGCGCGGAGCTGAGGGACGATCATGAACCGGGTCAGGAGGTCGAACACTGCGAAGAGGAGGAGCGGCGCCGCGATGACGTAGGCGTCGGTCTCGCACCCGAGCAGGGCCTGACAGGCGGGGTTCGTCATGGCGAGGGCGATCTCGGCGACGGCGGCGAGCACCCATAGGAGCCCGAACACCAGCGACAGGATCTTCGTGAGGTCCAAGAACGACCGGGACGAGGCGAGCTCCGGAGGCTCCGCGGGAGCTTCCATGGTCGGTGGAGCCCCGTAGGCCGGTGCGGGCTGAGGGGCGTAAGGACCCGCTTGCAATTCCCCTCGAGAGCGCGACGGACCAGAGGTCCCCTATAAAGGCTTCGAGAGAAAACGCGTCGTCACATCGAGGAGGACCAAGATACATATGCTCCTCCGGCGCATTCTTCACCTCCACGACCCGGGGCCGCTCAGGACCCTCGGGCCGGGGGCCGGATCGGGAACGCGGGGGACCGAACACTGTGCGCACGAGCAACATTGTGGTGGTGACCCTTGGACTGGACGCGATCTTCTTCGCGGTGAACTTCCTGGTCTTCCTTTCCGGGGGTAGCCGGGCCGTCCTCTCCCAGGCGGTCTCCACGGTGACCGACCTCATCGGCAGCGTGATGATCCTCTGGGGCCAGCTGGCCGCGGACCTCCCCGCGACGGCCAAGCACCCCTTCGGGCGGGGGAAGGAGAGGTTCTTCTGGGCCTACAGCGCGGGGCTCGTCACCTTCTCGCTCGCGGGCGGGCTGGTCTGCCTGGAAGGCCTCGAGCAGGCGCTGGACCCCCGCACGGTGACCGACCTTGGCACCGGTATCCTCACCGTGGGGGGAACGTTCCTTGCCAGCCTGGGGAGCCTGCTCGTCGTCCTGCTCGAGCTTCGGAAGGACCGCAGGAGCGTTCACCAGCTCCTCGCCTCGAGCCACCAGGGCGTGAAGACGATCTTCCTGCAGGATGTGGTGAGCCTCGCCGGAGCGGGCGTCGCGCTCGCCGGCATCGCCATCGTGCGCTACACGGGCCCTCCTTCCGTCGACGGTCTGTCCGCCGCCGTGGTGGGCGCCTTGCTGCTCTACACCGGCTTCGCCCTCGCCGCCGAGGGGAGGGAGTTCCTTGTGGGCAGGGCCGTCGGGGAGGAGGAGGGGCGGGCGATCCTCTCCCTTGTCGAGAGGTACCCCTACGTGCGGCACGTCCTCGGGATGCAGAGCATGGTCCTCAGCCCCGACGATCGGCTCGTCGTCCTCCGAGTGAACTTCATGGACGAGATGAACACCGACGACGTCGAGATGCACATCGACCAGCTGAGGAGGTTCGTGACCGGGGAGTTCCCGCTGGTCAAGCACCTCATCATCGAGCCGGTGCGCGCGGCCGGCGAGGACCTCGTGATGGACGAGCGGACAACCCCGCAGGAGGTCCACGGTCCTCCCTTCGCCCCCGAGCCGCTCACGGCGGGGCGAGGGTCGGGTGGTGCCCCGCCCGTGCGGCACGACGAGCACGGCTCAAACGGAGCCAGGTCAGCGTGACCAGGAACGCGGCGATGAGGGCGAAGAAGAGCACGATGCCGCGGTTGCCGAGCCAGGTGAAGAGCCCGCTCGAGAGCGAGATCCCGACGAACATCCCCGCCGCGATCATGAGGGTGTAGAGCCCCATCGTCGTGCCACGACTGATCTTCTTGGACAGGTCGGCGAGCGCGGCGAGCGAAGAGGGGCCGAAGGCCAGCGCCGCGAGGGCGCTCACCCCGAGCCCCGCGACGGCCGGGTAGCCGATGTAGGTCGGGCTCAGGCCGTTGTTCCAGGCGATGATGCTCCCGAAGAGGAGGATCCCCAGGAACCCCGCGATCCCCACGCCCATGAGAGGCGCGCGTCCGCGACGGTCCGCCATCCGGCCGTAGAGCGGCTGGGTGAAGAGGAGGAGCGAGCCGCCCACGGCGACCGCGACCCCGAGCTCCCACGGGTGAAGCCCGATCTGCTTGCTCGTCGCCGCCGTCCCGAGGAAGGTGAAGAGGGCCCCGAGGAGCATGTAGATCGTCGCCCACGGCAGGACGACGAGGAGGATGTCGGGGTCCAGGACCGCGGCCCGGAACCGGGAGAGGTCGAAGAAGTGCGAGCCACGACGCTCGACGATCCCCCGAGCCCTGAGCAGGACCAGAAGGAGCGCGACCGTCACGGCCACGGCTCCCACCAGGAAGGTGGGCGCGAGCCGTTCGGGGTGGAGGCCGCTCGCGTCGAGCAGGCTCACGAAGATGTATCCCACCGAGAAGCCCAGGATCCATCCGAAGAGGTTCACGGCGTCGAAGACCCCCATCTCCGCGCCCCGCTCCTGCGCCGGCGTCGCGTCCCCGATGATCGCGAGCGAGGAGGCGAGGATCGCTCCGCTCGAAAGTCCGAAGAGCCCGGAGAGGAGGGCCTGGACCCAGACGTCGCGGTTGGTCGCCATCAGCACGAGCAGGAGCGCACCCAGTGCGAGGCCGGCACGGAGGACGGGGAAGCGCCCGACGTCGTCGGCCGCGAGACCGGACCAGAGCACGGTGGACATCTCGATGAGCGGCGAGGCGGCCGCCGCGAGTCCCACCGTCGCGACGCTGTTCGACTGCCCCGCGCTGAGGTAGAACGCGAAGATGCTGACCGTGATCCCGAACCCGAAACGGATGAACAGCGTCGCCAGGAACACCATCGGGAGCAGGCGGCGGACCTCGGGCGTCGCGGAGGGGACGCCCCCGGCGGGGGACGGAGCGGAGGGAGGGGTGGGCTTCACCGGCCCTGTGTGGCGGACCCGGGGCGCTCGAGCAGCTCGATCCAGATGCCGTTGGGGTCGTTCACGAAGGCGATGCGGTTGGAGCTTCCCTTCAGCGAGTAGGGCGCCCTCGCGACCTTCGCGCCGTGGGCCTGGAGCTCCCGCATCGCCACATCCAGGTCCGGGACCTCGAAGGCCAGATGGTCCAGCTGGTCGCCCTCGGCGAGCTCCTTCTTTTCCTTCCACCACGTGAGCTCGATGCGCATCCCCGAGAGCGGGTCGCGGACGAAGGCGATCTCGGCGCGGTTCTCCGGGATCTCTCGCCGCCGCTCGAGCTCAAGCCCGAGGGCCTGGGTGTAGAACCTCACGCTCTCGTCCATGTCGCGGACGGTGATGGACGTGTGGGAGAACCTCACGAGGACGGCCAGCCGGAGGTGCGGCTAATACCTTTCTCCCGTTCCTGCCGGGCCGCCGCGCGTCCCGGCGAGCCCGGGGCGGAGCGGGAACCCGCGGTGCGGGGAAGGCGCGGACCCCGTGCACGAACCGCGGGCCCCGGGACGGTGTCCTGAGACGGGCGCAAGTCTTCCGTGCCCTTGGGCGCTCCCAGCTCATCGACGACCGGGCGACCGGCCTGGCGGAGCTGACGCCCGCGGACCGGACGCCCCGGACCTAGGGGTGCGCGAAGATGAACCGCCGCGCCGCCGCCGCGTCCAGAGGCTGGGGGTCCGCTCGCGCGAACCCGAACCGTTCGAACTGGAAGAGGTCTCCCTCCTTCGCGGACGCGAGCGCCGCCTCGCCCATCCCGAGCAGGTGGGGGTCGTCGAGCGTGAAGACGTCGACCGCCACCGCTCCCGGAGCGGCCACCCACTGGATCCTCGGAAGGGGCTTGTTCGGTCGATCGGTGAAACGGGCCACCACCTCGGGCGCCGCGTTGATGCCGCCCTGCCCCGGCTCGGAGGCCGGGAGCTCGGGGGGTAACTGGACGTTGATGAGGTCCTTCAGCCGGATCTCCTTGCCTACGTTCTTCAGGAGGTCCGCCTCGGGAAGGAAGAACAGGTCGGAGAGCGCCACCTCACGCTCCCCCATCTCCGGGTGCTCCGGATGGTTGGCCAGTCGGGCCGCCCGAAGGTCGGTCGGCATCCCCTCGACCCTCAGCCGCCGGGGCGAAGGCACGAAGGAGCGTCGCGCGGTGGTGGGGTCCAAGAGCCGGCGGTTCTCGGCGTAGAGCGTCTCGGCGGGAACCTCGATGTCGGCCTGGGAAAGGCCGAAGGAGAGGATGAACTGGCGGATCGCTTCCGGTCGTATCCCCCTCCGCGCGAGGGAGGAGAGGCTCCAGGTCCTGGGGTCGGCCCAGCCGTCGTACGCGCCGCTCTTGACGTCCTTGTAGGACTTGCTCTTGGAGATCTTGGTCTCCCGGATCCGAAGGAGCCCCCAGTGGAGGAAGGTGGGGCCCTTGAGGCCGAGGGCGCTCCAGAGCGCCTCCTCCATCATGTCCTCGATGATGAGCTCCTTGCCCCGGATGACGTGGGTGATCCCGAGGAGGACGTCGTCGATGGCGAAGGCGTACTCGAGCATCGGCCACACTCGGTACTTCTTGCCCACACGGGGGTGGTCGAAGTCGCTGATCCGGAAGAGCACGCGGTCTCGGAACGCGGGGTTGGGGTGCCCCATGTCCGTCTTGACCCGTACCACGGCCTCTCCCGGCTCGTAGCGCCCGCCGAGCATCCCGACCCACTGCTCTCTCTGCCAGGTCGGTTCCCGGTCCCGCTCGCCGCAGGCGACCCCCGTCTCCCGGTTCTTGCGCAGGAGCTCGGCCGGGCAGGTGCAGACGTAGGCGGCTCCCAGGTCGAGCAGCCGGGGGACGTCCCGGTAGTAGAGCTCCAGACGGTCCGACTTGTAGTAGATCGCGTCCGGTCGGATGCCGGCGGCCTCCATGTCCCGCAGGATGAGGTCGTAGGACTCCGGGACCGGCCGTTTCTCTTCGGAACCCACCGTGTCGTCGAAGACCAGGTAGAACTTTCCATGGTACCGTCGACGGTACTCCTCGTTCACGAAGAGCCCCCGCGCGTTGCCGATGTGGAGGGAGCCGGACGGGAAAGGGGCCAGCCGGAGGACGACCTTCCCCTCCTCGGCCCCGGGAAGCGGGGGAAGCCCGTGCTCCTTCTCGTGCTGGGCCTCCGCCTCCTTCCGCGCTGGGCTGACGGGGATCGGCCCTCCGAGCTCGTCGAGCCGCGCTTTCCGGCCCTCGGCGGGGATGGCAGCGACCTCGTCCACGACCTCCCGTACGATCGCACCCACCTCCGCGCGGTGCGGGCGGAGCGACGCGTCCGCGCCGAGCATCCCTCCGAGGACGCTCTCGACGCGGGGCACCCCGCCGTGGCGCAGCGCGTTCTCCAGGGCCAGGCGGAGCGCGCGGTCACGGACCGGCGCGGGATCGAAGACCATGATGGCGGGCAAGGGCCCCCCCCCAAAAGGATGCGTGGGCGGAGGCAGGTCTCAGGTGGCCGAGGGCGGGGAGGCCCGCGAGCTTCCGCCCCGTCGCCGCGTGTGCGCTTCGGGCAAGGTGACGCCGAGCTTCTTCGCCGTCCGCTCCAGCGCCTCCGCCATCGTGGTGCTGCCCTCCAGGACCGAGGTCGCCAGCTCTCGTGGGATGGTGAAGAGCCCCCCGCTCATCTCGCGGCTGATCCGCTGGACGTTCGCGACCTCCCCCGGGGTGATCCGTAGGAGCTCTTGCCCCCGGACCCTCTCCCCTGGGGTGGCCGCGATGGCCTTCGCGGCCAGGCTGTCGTTCTGGCGCCGACCTTGAAGGGTCGTCCCCTCCTCGTTCGCGAGCTCAACCGGCGCCCCGAGGGGCAGAAGCGCGTTCACGATCCGATTGCGTCGCAGGTGGTCGCCGGTCCCGACCCGGAAGGTGAGGTGAGCCCTCGGGAACCCGCGGGAGAGCTTCCGGCCGAGGGCCGCGACGGCCTCGGGGCTCTCGACGACCCCTTCGGCCAGGCAGGCCCCGGTCGGGCCCAGCACGGCGTAGCCGGGACGGGGGCCCGGGTCGATGCCGACGAGCAGCCCACGGGGCGCGCTGTCCTCGTGCATCGCATCCCGGAGGGCCGCTCCGAGCGCCGTCAGGTCCCCGGGGCTCGCGACCAGCACCCGCGGGTGGAGGACCCTGGGCGCCTCCTCCCGAGAGGTGACGACGACCGCGACGCGGGAGGGGATCCTCTGACCGGGGAGCAAGCTCACGGTCGGGATCCGGCGCTCCCGAAGGAACGCCGCGACCTCTCCGTAGAGCACCGGGTCGCGGGTAACCAATCCCACCCACCGGTCGCGCAACGTACCGAAAGGCTTCTCGCCCCTTATGGGGATTCCGTTACCGGCGAGAGAGCTCGGGGTGAGGACCCGATCCGGGCGGAGGACGGTGGAAGCCTCATAGGCGCCCCGTCCCTCGCGAGGCCGTGCCCGCGTGCATCCACTGCGGTACAACCCTGGAGGAAGGGGCGTTCTTCTGCCCGAAGTGCCTCCGCACCCAGGTGATGCTCCCCTCCCCGAGCGCACCGTTCGCCGCGTCCCCGTTCGCGCCTCCACCCCAGACCGCGGTCACGCTTCCGCCTCCTCCCCCGCCCCCCCCCCCCCCCCCCGGGGACGCGCCCCCGATCGTGTACCGGACCCAACCGACGGTGCCTCCCCCTTCGGCTCCGCTCCACGGGGCTGGCCCTTCGCCATATTTCCCCCCCCCACCGCTCGTGGCGAGCCCGCCTCCTCCCCCTGCCGAGGGGCTTCCCGTCCCTCCAGGCCAGGAAGGCCGAGCAAGGCGCTGCCCTTCCTGCAACACCGTTATCTCACGCTCGGCGGTCGCATGCCCCGTATGCGCGACCTCCCTCCCGCGAGAGCCGGCGGCGGTGCCCGCCCGGCCGACGGGCGGGGCCGGTCCGATCCCGAGCGGAGACGCGGCGGGCGTCGCGGGCTCCGAACCTCGGTGATGGTGACCGTCGCCCGCAGCCGGATCGACCGCTTGTTCAAGGAAGCGGACGAGGCCGGAGAACGCGGCGCGATCGACGTCGCCAGCCGCTACGTCCGTCTCGCTCGTCGTGTCGGGACGCGGTACAACGTTCGGATCCCCCCCGAGCAGCGCGCAAGGTTCTGTCGTGGATGCCTCACGTACCTCCGCGAAGGCACGACCGCCCGGACCCGCCTTCGGGCCGGTCGGAAGGTCCGGACGTGCCTGCGCTGCGGACGGTCCTACCGGTTCGTCTTCCGTGAGGCCAGGCCGCGGGACGCGAGCGGGTCTCTGGTTCCCGGCGATGCCGGTCTCCCGATCGGGGTTCCGGTGGACGAGCTGGCCGAGGAAGACGCTCAGGACGGCGAGGAGCTCGACGGGGCGTGACCCGGTCGGGCCGTTCCCCATCTTCCTCACGATGCCCAGAAATAGGCCTCCCCGGTCCGGTGGTTCGCGCTGGCGTAGCAAAGTTTGGCCAAATGCGACGGACTCAAGATCCGTTCTCGTAGGAGTTCCCAGGTTCAAATCCTGGCGCCAGCATGATCCAATGCCTGCGGTCCCTCGATGCCCGCGCGATATCCGCGGCGCCCCCATAGGTCGGGGCACTATCACTGACCGCAAGCCCTGCGACCTGACGCGAGCGGGTCCCCCCCGGTCAGGATGGATTGCGTCTCGGTCAGGGCCTCGGTACTGACGGTGGTGAACCATTCTCCGAGGTGCGAGACGTCTCCCACGGAGGAGGCGGGTGTATCGCCGGTCCTTCAGGTTCCGCGCTACCAACGTTCACGGGCGCTCCCGCTGCACCAGATCGTCCCCATCCATTTCCCGAGCGTTGCTCGGCCAGCGCCCTCGGAGCACGTGGAACTTCCTCTCCGTCGCCCCGATGGTCCGATTGTGATGCCGGAGCTTCCACGTCCCGCCAACCTTCCGTCGGATGTTCGGGGCGAGGAGCTCCTCGCGGCGGGAGGAGAGCTTCTTCGCAATCGCACTGAGATTGGCGTGGACCTCCCGGATTCTTTGGGACCGACTCTTCTGCCGAACATCCCTCTCGACCTTCTCCAAGGGCCAGTCGAGACCGGGGTGGCCATGCTCCAGACCCTTTTCTGAAGGGCCCTCTCTTGGGCTCAGCGGAACCGGGTCGTCGTGGAAGCCGAACACCCTAGGAATCCTCTCGAACTATGGCCTACTTCTCCTCAAAGTGCGGGAAACCCCGTGCGAGCCGCTCCCGTGACCCTCCGCGTTCCTGATGGACCCCTCTGCGACCTGGAACTGGAATGGTGCAGAGCGAGAGGTCAGAAAGTACGTCGTCTCGCGTATGATGGCCGAGGGGGAACGGAGAGGACAAGGGCGCGAGTGCTGGACCGAGTGATGGCGTTGCGGAGGACCAGTTGGAGGAGCGGCGCAGGAGTCCCCGACCTCTTCTGCAGTCGAATCTTCCAGCGTCTACTGCGAAGGAGCGCACCGTCAGACACTTCCGGGGCCCGAACAGTTGCACGTGGTTTCATTCATGACCACGTGAACAAAGTAACGTGCGGAAAGGGTTTGGGGGGGTCTTTTCCCCCCCAATCGCAGTCGTCGGCCCGTTCAACTGATCCCGCCCATGTTCCTGGGGCCGGTGATGTCCGAGGTCTCGATGCGCTCGAGCTTGCGGAACTGGACCACAAGCTTGCGGGTACGGTCGGCAGGTGCAATCGTGCTTTGGGTCTCGTTCGTCTCCATGTTCTTCCTCGCGGTGTGAACCGCAGACCCAAGTGGGTGATGTTAGATAAGAACTTTGCGGCAATCTGTGTCTCCGTTCGTTTCCCCATGTGCGAAGGCTCCGCATGCGTATTACTGGGAATCTCGTAATCCATAGTTCGAGGGGCTTACTTTCCGCGGATGATGATCTCACGCAGGTTGCCCTCTCCCTGAGCTCGCCGAGATACGGTTCAGCAGGTTCGGCGGGCTTCATAACGCAGTGAGGACCGAATCGTTCCCTTTGCCCTGACGATTATCGTTCTGTCATACGAGAGCCCCGAAACTCCGGGAACCTCGGCCCGTCCGGCGACCCCTCATCCGGATCGTTCACATCGGTGGCTATGTTGAACCACCCTTGGACGGCGCTCGGGCCCACGCCCGGACCGCAGGGCTTAGGAGCATGGCGGACGCGCTTGCGGCTCCCCCTATGCCCGCGATGAGAAAGGATTCAGAGACGCCCACGGCCAGGATGGCGAGCCCGCCCACGATCTGACCGGCCGGGATCATCGCGTAACTTCCGGCTTCGTCAAGCGCGAAGTATCTTCCCATGAACTCGTCGGGGACTGTCCGTTGGGCGGCTGAGAGCCAAGCAGTCCCTCCCACTGCGACGAGGGTGCTCCAAGCGAACATGAACCCGACCGCTCCTGGAAGCCAGGTCGTCAGGGCCAGTCCGATGATAGGCAGCCCTGAGGCCCCCCAGCTCGCCCCTGCCCACACTCCAGGGGCACGATCGGCCCGGAGACGGCCGGGAAGGAGGGCGCCAACTCCAAACCCCGCTGTCGCCGCGGCAAGAAGGAGCCCGAACGCGGTCGAACCCAGGTGAAGGCGTTCGACCACGTAGACGACAATGTAGGCGTTGACCATCGAACCGAAGAAGTTCGCCACCATCGCGAGGAGCGTGATCGTCAGAAGCGCCTCCTGTGTTCGGAGGAAGCGCATCCCCTCTCGAACTTCATGGGTCAGCGAGGGCTTCTCCGAGGGCTTGGTCTTCTCGGTCTTCGACTGCAGGAACATGAGCGCGATGAGAACGCCGGCGAGCGTCTCCGTCGCGGCGTTGACCCCCAGTCCGACGGCAGCTCCCACCAGAGTGCCTCCCAAGACCGCCAGGGCGACCAGAAGCACGCCTCCGAGAGGGCTTCCCAGGAACCCGGCCGCTGTCGATCCCGCTTGTAGGAGGCCGTTCCCGTCCGTCATGTCAGATGGGGACAAGATGCGGGGCAGGAGGGCGTTCGAAGCGGGACGGGACAGGGTCGCCAGTGCCGCGACTGCGAAGACACAAGCGAGCACGACCGCGAGATCCACCCCAAGAAGAAGGACCGAAATGGCGAGCACACCGTAGCAGATCGCCCGTCCAGCATTGCAACCGACGATGAGGCGGCGCCGGTCCCATCGGTCAACGAGAGCCCCAGCATACACCCCGAAGATCAACGTGGGGAGGAAGCTCGCGATGCCAAGGGCCGTGATTGCCAGAGGGTTGTGGGTGGCTGCGAAGACGATCCAGTTCACGATCAGGCCCCCCACGGAGCCACCCAGCGCGGCAGCGACAGAACCGGTCCACAAGAGTCGATAATTCCGGTGATGAAGCACTCGGAATGGTGAGGGCGTGGGCGGCTTGGTGAGGGGGCTCACCGGCCCTGGACCTCCTCTTCCCATTTGAATTCAGCGGCGAACTCGTCTCGAACTGCGTTGGCACATGGAGACCCAGGAGTGGAAGGGGAGGGTGAATGACCAAGCGCCCGTGGTGGGGGCGCACCCTCTACCCGTGCCTCCCCAACGTGGGCGGCCAATCCACTTCAATTCAAGACCCCCGGGCAGGTCGTTCCCCCGGGGCCCGTTAGGGCCGGGGGACTTCTACGGTGTCGCTGGAGCGGTCTCGGCCGGGTCGGTGGCCGAGGGCGGAGCGGTGGAACGCTCTTCTCGAAGAGTTTCCCGCCGGTCGCGCAGCTTCACGTGCAACCAGACCACGTGATCGTAGGTCATGAGGAGAAGCACGCCGAGCCCGTCCGCGACGAGGACCCATGAGTGCGTGACCAGACCGGCACCAACCTCGACGGCCGCTCGATAGAGCAAGAGGACAAGGACAGGGCCCCAGATCACAAGCCCCGCCCCCGTCGCGGCGATCGAGACACCTGCGGCTCCCCACGCGTACGCCAAGACGACCTTCCTCTCGCGCAAGGGGAGGGCAGCCGCGGGGTCCGCCCCGGCGGGAGCGGTCCGTCGAAGGTGGGCTCTGAACAGGAACCGTCCGCCGACCCAACGCAAGTGCTCCACCGCGTCGGTGAAGAGATTGGGGCTTCGGACGACCTCGGCCAGGACCCGATACAGGTCCGTCCGCATGTAGACCTGCATCTGGAAAGTAAACGAGAGGAGAACCATGAGGAGGAAACCCTCCAAGAGGCGCTGCACCCAATCGGGAAGTGCGATGCTCACCAAAAGCATCAGAACGCTTGCGACGACAAGGGCGTCCCACGCCATCCCCGCCAGGTAGACACGGACCCGCTTTCTTCGAGGGACGGACCATAGCCCGGGGGTCTCCGTCTGGAGGATCAAGTTCGTGAGCCTGGCGCCGAAACGGATCCGGCTCGGCACGCCCAGGGAGCGTGCTGCGGCCCGGTGGGCGACCTCGTGGACGGACGCCTCGATAGAGGCGAGTCCAACCACGACGCCCAACGAGAGGCTCAGGTACGGAGACCAGAAGATCGAGGAGTAAGTCGGCCAGATAGAGGGGTGAAGGAGAGTCTCGAACGTGGCCAGTCCCACCCAGAGAAGGAGCAGGAGGACGGCCGGCGCCGAGAAGAGGACCCGGGAGATCCCAGGTCTCGGGGGCTCGGTCTCTCCCGGATCCGTGGGATCCAGAGATACGCCGTCCACCTCCTGGACGAATCCGTTCTCGACCAGCCCTCGGGCGAACTCGATACCATCGATCTCCAACCCGGTGCGTTCCCTTGCCTTGTTCTCGGCTTCGCCGACCGTAGCCCCCTCTTGAAGCGCCACGAGTAACGGCCGGACCTCTTCCGGGAGGCTTACGAAGTTGCCGCGTCTAACGCGGCCGACGATCAGGTCGTCATCTTCCTCGTGAACGGAGAGCCGATGCAAAACCAATCGAGAAGTCAATCCGATTTCGGGCAATGGACGAGCGCTCAACCTCATTCCTAAGGACGACGTCTCACTACGGAGGGGGACCCCGGGTGGGGCGTCGCTCGCGGCAATGGAGAGGGCAGTCTTCTTGGAAGTGGAGCTCCACCGCGAACAGATGGTCAAAGACCAAGAGATTCTGGTTGAACGCCCGGCCCCGGGAGAAAGGGGTGAGCCCCGTCAAGAGGTAGATGGCTTCCAGAGCGGCGAACTGTCCGCTCAAGTTCGCAGTAGGTGCGATGACCGCGTTCAACTCGGTCCCTTGGATCAACAGCGGACGGTTCGTGCCCCACGCCGTGTCCCTGGCAGCGGTGACCTCCAACGATAGGCAGGCGAAGCAAGGCGTTTCCCCGGGGATGAAGGTCGCGAGCACCGCCATTGGTCCGGCATAGCCCGACTGAATCCAAGGGGTACCTGTACGGAGTCCGGCCTCAGAGGCCCAGACTTGGATCACCCCGACCGGTTGGTCAGCAGAGAGAACCAGGAGGTCGCACGTCCTCATGAGGCGCTCCAGGTCGTCCGGACCTTGGACGAGAAGATCCTCCCCGGAAACGTTGGTAAAGTGGTTGATCTTGCGAAGTCGCTCGACCGCTCGCTCGACCTTCGGCGCTCCGATGTCCTCCTCGGTGTACAAGAGCTGACGGGTGAGATTCGATGCCTCCACCCGATCTGTGTCGGCGACGTGGACATGGCCCACCCCCGCCGCCACGAGGCTCATCGCGATCGCGGAGCCCGCGCCTCCCAGACCCACCACGACAACCCTCGACCGCTTCAGACGTCGCTGGAGCTCGAAGGGGGAGGCTCGCGGCCGGACGTCGACCCATTGGAAGAAGGAGAGGTTCCGACTGTATCGGTCGACCTCCTCGGAAGAGATCTCCGGCGGGAGGGGGGCTCCAGCATCCTCCATGAACCCTCGCTCGATGAAAGCGCCCAGCGCCTCCGTGATGCTGGGTGGGTCGAGGTCCGGGAACGTTGACAACATCGCTTGCACGATCTCTTCGACCGACCGAGACCCATCGGCGAGGTCAAGGAGCCTCCAGAGGTGTTGCTCTGGATCGTCCTGGACCTCTGTCGAGATGGGATACTGGATGGTGCCGAGCCGGATCTTGTTCCCTTGAATCCTCTCCGGGTTGTGGGTCCTCTTGACCCGCGGTCGCTGCATGGGATTCATGGTGAGGGTGACCCCGTCGTGATGGACGGTCCGCTCGACCTCGCTGCCGCACCAAGAGGAAACCGCTCCATAAACGTTCGCCGAGCGGCGGCGTTGCTGCGCCCTCATCTCCTTCTCACCCGAGGCCGACAGGCCCGAGCGCAATGCAGGGGCTCGGCTGCCCCGCCACGTTGGGCTCACCGCAAGCGCGGAGGTACGAGGGCGGGGGGAGGCGGGGAGGGCGCCCCCGCGTAGTCCCGTCGTAGTGGGGGGGCCTCGCTCCTCACGCATGGTGTACGTGCCCGAGGGGTGAGAGTGGGTTTCCAAGCGGGCTGCTCCGAGGAAGCGCCGCTTGGGAACACCTAGCCAGTTCGCCGGCCGTCCCTCCATCCAATCCCGTAGGCCACTCGCTACCTTCCCCGAAGCACGAGGAAAAGCAGCCTCTGCCTTAGAGGCAAGCGGGTCCGGGCGTACATCTCCCACGCTTCGACGCGGTCCTCACAGAGCGCTCGCAGCGTGAGGGGCTGCGGAACCAGCTCGTTACGCCACGACATACACGCACCCCTTGCCGCAGCGATAGAACGTCCTCGCGAAGTCGAGTGGGTTCTCACAGTAGTCGTGGTGGACAACTACCGAGGGCTCGTGGACCAGTAGGTATCCCTTCGCGCGGACCCGGAACGCAAGGTCCGGGTCCTCACCACCGGGCTTGCGGATCGCCTCATCGAAGCCCCCCGCCGCCTCGAAGGCTTCCCGGCGGTATGCGCAGTTCGCGGTCACGAGGTACGAACAAGAGGCGGGCGGCTCAAGGATGCGGTGGAAGGTGGAGTACCGCGACACGAGCCCACGACCCAGAGGCAGCACCTGGCCACCAACACCACCTACTGTCCTGGGTTCGCGAGAGAGTTTTTCCACGAGGGAGAGCGGCCACCACTGGGCCGCAACGCGGTCGTCGTCCGTGAACATGATGGTGTCTCCTCCTGCGACCCGTGCGCCCAGGTTTCTGGCGGCGGCGGGCCCGCTGTTCTTCTTTCGGACGGAGTGGAGGACGGGATGCCCGACCCGGACAGGGACTGTTGACGTCCCATCCGTGGACCTGTCGTCCACCACTATGACCTCGACGTCACGCGGGAGTGCCCGGAGACACCGCTCCAGCGACCGGGCCCGGTTGTAGGTCGGGATGATTACTGAGACGGTCGCACTCATGGGTCTTCCAGATCGAGGAGTGTGCAGTCGTCGCCCTGGTCCAGCCTTAGGCACTCGTCCGCACCATCGTCGGGATAGATGCTCTACGGGGGTCGATACGGCGTGGGGCCCCGCAGGTCGGGGGCCCCCGGGGGAATCTCTCCCAGGGGCTGGGAGTTCCGTTCGGTCCAGCAACGGGGGCACCAGATCCGGCGCCCATCAAAGTGGACGTTGGGCATCCAGCGGATAGGGTCCCCGCAGCCGTCGCAGTGGTAGTCCTCGCTTGGGCGCGCGTGGGTCCACTTGGTGCGGACCCGGTGCGCCCAGCTCGGACTTGCCGGGGCCTGACCCCGTCCCGGCTGTGGGGCGTTCGGCGGTTCTGCGCATTCGCAACCCATCGATGCTTGTCGCATCTCCTTTTTTCCAGGAAGGAACGAGGGTGGCCGGCGGTAGCACGGGCTCACGCAGGTCAACCGACCCAAACATGGGTGCGACAAGGTCCGAAGACGGACGGACAATCAACAAACGACAGAAGTGAAACGAGAGAGGAGATTCAGGTTCGATGTATCAGGATACTTAATTCAGGTTCGACGTTCAGATCAGCAGCACTTTGTTCAGCACAGAGAGTTTGAGTTCATGTGGTCGAAGCGAGCGTTCCCGAACGGCCTCCTTCCGTCCCCGCTACTGCCGCTAATCCATGCGTTCCCGGACATAGTTGAACCCGCGCTCGGTCGGGTTGGT
This sequence comes from Thermoplasmata archaeon, assembly GCA_021802125.1. Lineage (GTDB taxonomy): Archaea > Thermoplasmatota > Thermoplasmata > Lutacidiplasmatales > UBA184 > JAKAAX01. The sequence continues at coordinate 23,484 of JAKAAX010000016.1, forward strand.
CTATCGTCGCACGTCGAAAGGAATTCTCCCTCCCGACCCTCCCAGTGAGATCGGGAGATGCCCCCGCGCGAGCGCTTCGCGAACGGCCTCTCCACCGTCCTCTGGAACGCATCCCAGGGCTTTGGGGTCGTCCCCATGCGTTTCACGCTCGCGGAGACCGTGAGCGGCAAGTCTTTCTTTCCGTCTCGTCACGGCGGCGTTGGACCGGGTCCTTGCGAGGGCTCCATGCCCCAGTCTTGCGGCCGTGCCTCGTGACCCCGCCGGCATGGGTTCGGGGTCGCGGCCGTGTGGACGCACATGACCCGCTACGCAAATACGAAGTCCCCGGGGGATCCCAGTGGGTTCGCCCGGTTCGAGAGGTGGGTGAGGCGGCATCCTCTCCGTTGGGCCCAAAGAGTAGACAAGGAGTGGGCTCTTCCTCCTAGGTGAGCGATGAGGCCGGTGTCCCTACGAGCGGCACATCCGGTTCCCCTCGCCGTCGCCCTCGTGGTCCTGGTGTTTGGCGTCCTCGTTGCTCTCTTCGGCTGGTGGACTTACATCTCGGCGGTGTGCACTCTCGACTGCCCCTCGTCCGACCCGAGCTGCTGCATGCAGATGATCGCGAACGAGCATGCTTCGGCCTTGGGCATCATGGTCGACGGGTCGATCATCGCACTTCTTGGATGTGGGCTTCTGATTGCTCTCGTTGTCGTGGGACGGATGCGAGTTCCTCGGCCTCCGAGCATAGTTGCTTGATTCCGAGCCCCCAGCTCGGGGTCCAGGCCGAGGCGTGCTCCAGACACGGCCTCTGCGGGTGACCACCCTCGTAGACGCGACCCCGCCGCAACGCATCGACCGGCCCCGCGACCCCGTGTCGCTCTTCTCGTGCGGCTAACGATGAACAACGGATTCGCTCTCGGAAATGGATCCCTGACCGGGGTGATGGTCGGCGCGCTCATCTCGATTCTCTCGGTTACGCCAAGTTCGCACAACCTCGCGCAGGGCGGGCTACCCTCCGTACCCCTCCAAGAGAAAACGAGCCACCTGATATCGGATGGAACGAACTACTCGACATCGTCGACCCCGAGCACCGGGCAGCCCACATGCGCCAGTTGCCTTCTCCCCACCTCCCCATCCAATTTCTGACTGATGCTGGGCGAGATCATCGTATTGACGTTCGACGTCTGTGAAGTGATAATCGTCCTGTGCCAGGCTCGTTTTACCTGCGGACTCTCTTCACACCAGGCTGGACCACGACAGCGACAGCCCCTGTTCTCGCCGCTACTTTCCTCGCCGCAGACGGAGACTTCTTCTCTGTGCCATCAGCGATTTTCAATGCGTACGACCGCCACTACTCCGAACCCTTGATCGAGGCCGCCGGCATTGCGGTTGGTGGCGCCGGAGTCATCTGGGATGGTTCAGGTTGATTCATAGCGTCTCATTGGGATTTCGAAATGTAGGGGGAAATCGACGGCATGCTCACGGCGATGGATATTGGGAGCACGGCCGTGGCGATGCTCGAGTACAAGAACCAGAATCGCTAGCGTTGGTGGACGTCGAATGGAAGGCAAGCCAACAGGGTGGGGGCATCCGGATTCTTCCAGATTGCGGGAGGCTGCGGTTCCAATCGCTATCTCGGTCGCTCTGGCTTTCTTCTTCCTAGTAACCGGGTGGTACCTCCCACCGGGGCTGGCTGGGCCCGACCACACTCCTGGCGCACTCGACCTCGTGTGGTTGATCGTGGTCATCACCGGAGCCGCAGTATTTTTCACGGGTGCCGCTCGGGCAGCCGGTCTCCCCTTCCGGGACACGGCCCGGTTGTCAGCAGAGGGGCTGGAGCTCATCTCACCATCCGGCCGCTCAAGGGCGCGTAACTGGTCTGACCACCGATGGAGCATGTCCATCCGTGACTGGAGGATGCGTCCCAAACGGGAAGGCCCCCCCGGGATTTACCTGAAGGCCATGGCGACCCCGCAGTCTGCGTGGATCCACTTATCCACTCTTGACGAGTTGGTCGCGGAAGCAGACCGGCATGGGTGGGAGGTCAAGCGCCAATCTATCCAGATGTCCAAGTACGGAGGGTCTTGGAGCGAGAGCCGAATTTTCGTTCTCCCGCCCCCGCAGGCGGGCGCGCGAAGTGGAGGCGGTGAACAGTTCAAGCGAGTGTGCGCCTCATGTGGCCAGCCCATCGAGAGCTCGTTCAAGGTCTGCCCACGTTGCGGGAGGATTCAGGGGTCTACCCCTGGGCCATGACAGGGCCGTACGGGGCGTCCCCATCGTAGGGGTAGTGCGGCTCACCCCGCCACGTTCGTATCCGGTAGTGGACGACGGCCATCCGGGGTGGCTGCGCTGCGACCGGAGCCGGGCGTACGTACGCGGCATGGCTCCCACCTGAGCGAGGGCCATGCGCGTGCTCGTTTGCAGCTCCCGCGACTGGGGGGATGGGGAGATCGTCCTCCAGACCTTGCGTGTTCTGAAGACCTTCGAAGTCGTCATCGAGGGCGAGGCGCCGGGTGCGGACACTTCTGCGCGCGAGGCGGCCGAGCAACTGGGAATCCCCATGCCGCCGTTCCCGACCGATTGGGGTCGCTACGGACGCGCTGCCGAGCCCATGAGGAACCATAGGATGTTGGACGAGGGTCGCCCCGAGATCGTTAGCGCCTTCACCGAGAACCTGAACTAGAGCTGCCAGGCCGCCGACAAGGTCGCAAGGGCTCGTCGCACGGGGGTCCGAACGATTCTCGTTAACCACGACGGGCAGTGCAACCTGTAGCTCCAGTGCGCCGGAGCGGGCGGTGACCTCCTACGTGCGAGACGCAGCGATCTCCTTCGCGACCTCGAGAGCGGGGTCCTTGCCGTCGAGCATGTCCTCTCGGGTAGGGCGAACGTCCCGGTCGGGAGCGATACCGACGCCTTCGAAGGGTCGACCATCGGGGAAGTAGCAGCGCTTTGTTCCTACGCCAGCCCGGAGCCCCTCCTTGAATTCCAGGAGGAGGGGCTGTCCCGTGCTTCCATTGGTGCTGCTCCCAACCAGCGTGGCTCGTTGGGTCTCCTTCAGGGGCATCAGCAGGTCTTCGCAAGCTGACCCACAGCCTCCGTCCACGAGAACGGCGAGTCTGCCGCGATAGTACCCTCTCTCGGGCAGGTGGACCTCCCCAGGGAAGAGCATGTGTCCGCGGTCGAGTTCACGGAAGACTTCCAGCGGAGCCAGCCTGTCTCTTGTGAGATGCAGGCCCTTGCCCTCGCCCTTCTCGAACATTTCGAGAAGGTGGGCGTACGCGCGGGCCATTCCGATCCGTTGAGGGGTTGAGACGGCCATCTCTCGCCACGGCCTATCCATCAGGCGGTTCAGCAGGCGTTCCGGCGTGCTTCCTCCGGAGTTCCCTCGAACATCCAGGATGAGTGCTTTTCCTCTCTGGAAGCGTTGCACCAGTGAGATCGCCCGCTCCTCGTGGCGTGGGTCTCCGAACGATGGGATTCGAATATAGCCCAACTCGCCCGGAAGCAGCCATTTTCCCGAGGTCGGCTCCTCTGGCGGAGCTCCCTTCCCCGGGAGGCGAACGAGGGACAGTTTCCTACCGTCTACCTGGAGTGAGAGCCGGACTGGAAACAGGTAACCGTGAGCGAAAAAGTGTCTTCGAGAAGAACTCTCGCTCGAGGCAGGGACGAATTTCCGAAGCTCGCGGTAGAGGTCCTCGGGAGCCCTCCCATTCAGCCGCTCCAAGATTTGACCAACGCGGATCCCCGGGCGCCTGGATCTCGTTATGACCCACTCGGACCCAAGTGGTTCGGCCCGGAACCCGAGAGCGTCGGGGAACCCCTTCCAAGCCTCCACGTCCCAGAACCATGTGTGGCCGTTCTGCAGGCCCGCGAGGAAGGCGGCCATCTGGAGGGCGAAGTGGTTGCGGTCGCCCTTGCCGATTGTGGCGTCCAACAGCTCTGTGAACTCTGCGTCCAGATCGTATCCCGAGGGCGCTCCTTCCCAGTGCGCGAACGCGAGGTCGACCGCGCTCCGAATGGACGACGCGATGAATGCCCGGCGGCTCGCAGAAAGCTCCTTCGACATGGTGGAGGTTCCCGGACTTGGGCTGACCCACCGACCTCCCCCTACTTGAACGGAAGGGACCTTCCGTACTCGCCGTCAGTGGGTGCGCTCTGGGCCAGACACCCAGGACCTTGGATCCCCGTCCCCCTCGTCTCCCCCGGCGGCGAGACTTCCTTGCAGTTCGGTCATTGGCGTACTTCCCCCCTGTTAGTGTGCCGCCCCCCGCGCCAGTCGCCGTCAACGAGCTGGCCCCGCCCACCCCGTTCCTTACCGCCCAATCAGGAGATGACCCTCCGGCGGCTCTCCCCCTTTCGAACCCCACCCCGCCTCTCGCCCCCGAGGGGCCACGATCGAGGGAGGGACCTCCCGCGAGGCCCCCCCCTCGAGCACCCACCCCGGCGCCTTATGCAAGCCGCAGGAGGGAGGGACTGCGAGCCTTCACTCGGTCCCCAAACTCCTCGGATGCGCGAAGCGCGCTCCGTCCTTCTTCGTCGGCGCGCCCGCTCCCTGCCGGTCCACGTTCGGCCCTTTTCCTCCCGTGCCTAGAGTCGCGGACTTCTGGCTTCGGCCGCTGGGGGTCAAGGCCCGGCAGCGGACGTAGTTCCCGGGGCCCGAAGATCTGTGGCAGTCCCCCCCGCCAGGGGGGCGAGGGTGAGCACGCAGGTTCATCCACTCGACCCATGTTTCCCTCGTGATGAGCGAGCCTGGCAAGCTGTGGGTGGGGAGCGTCGTGATCGAGACCAGGCCCTCTTCGTTCCATCGGTTGGTGAAGTTCTGGTGCGAAGCGTTGCACTACGTGCCGAGGGAGCCCCTCGGGGACTGGGCGCTCCTCCGTGACCCGCTCAAGAGCGGCCCGAACATCGCCATTCAGCAGGCCCCCGAGAGTGCCGAGGTCCCAGGGTCAGAGGGCAGGTTCCATCTCGATCTGTACTCGAGCGACTGGAAGGCCGAGGTCCAGAGGCTCCTGGGGCTGGGGGCCACGATGGTCGAGCCCGCGAAAGAGGGACGCGACTTCATCACTCTCGCGGATCCCGATGGGAATCTCTTGGACGTCATCGACTCAAGCGGCTACAAGTTCGGTCAACGCGACGACTAGGGAGTACCGGCCGGGACGATCCATCGCTGCTCTCGGACGATCTAAGACCCGTCCGAGAGCCGGGGCGACCCCGGCTCCGAGCAAGCCAACACCGCCGACCACGCCACCTGCCCGAACTGCGGGTGTCCAATCCGTGCCGCCCCCACCGTACCCGGGATCGCCCGGCTGCGCCCGAGCTCCAAGGCGAGCGTGGTCTGTGTCGGATCCGACCCCACCCGTCGGTCCCGCTCCGCGCATCCCCCGTCGGGGGAGTGCTCCACCGCGTCAACGATGTAGCAACGGTAGATACGGCATAAACTATAGAGCTAATCGACAAGCTCTATATTTTGCCCCCAGGTGGGCCCCTCGGGTGGAGACCCGGAGAACGAGGCGATGCCGAAGGAACTGGACGAGCTGCGCGGGAACGGCCAAGAGAACCCTTGCCTCACGGAGGAGGCTCGACGCGTCCTGGACTTCCTCGGGAGCGACCGGGCGAGAGCCTACACCTTCCGAGAGATCTCCGAAGGGGTCCACCCTCCCCGAAGGTCGGACGTGTTCCTGCCCTTCGCACCGGCCTGGGCTGTCCTACGGGAGTTCGCGCTCGGGTCCGCGCTCGAGACCCTTCTCCGTGCCGGGCAGGTTCGTCAGGTTCGTGAAGCGAGCGCCACGTGGTACCACCTCTCGTCGTGAACTATCTCCATGCTTCCCGAGGGTGACGAGGGGGCCCCTGGCGGCCCCCCCCTGCTGCCGGAGCTTCCTCGTCCCCCATTTCCCGATTCGGCGTCGAGTATCGACCGGTCCAGAGCGACCCCTCCCGCCTCCGTGCACACGGGGAGGGGTCGCTTTCGATCCCTTCGTAGTAGGCGGCCATCGACAAGACCCGTCGGTCCCCCGTATGGCCGCTCCGGGCACCTCGTTCTCGTCGCGCTGGTGTCGCTTTCCCTTATCGGCTCGGGTGTCGGTGTCCTCGGAGGCACCTTCTGGAGCTCTCCGGTCCTGCAGGTTCTCCACCCCCAGACCGGGGCATCCTCGGTGGAGGGTCGCCCCAGCTCCCTCCTGCGTCAAGCGAGCGCCTCCCTCCGGAATGGCGCGGGCCCTCCGGAGCTGCGAGGGACGAACTGTGTCGCCGAGGCAGAGGGTCAGTCTTTTTCCTGCCCAGCCCAGACCCAATCCCCCGTTCCCAGCCTGAGCTGGTCGCCGATCGGCTCGCCCCCGGGGCGCTCCGCCGTCACGATGGTTTACGATGCGGCAGACGGCTACGTGGTCCTGTTCTCGGACGGTTCGTCCTCTTCAGTCCAGGGTGACACGTGGATCTTCCAGGGCGGTCAATGGAAGGAGCTGCCCCTAGCGGTCGCCCCCTCTCCCAGACTGGGAGCGTACATGGCCTTCGATTCCCAAGACGGGTACGTCCTGCTCTTCGGAGGGTGGGGTGGGAACAGTGGCCCCAGCGAGTACGGTGACACGTGGGCCTTCGCGGGCGGCTCCTGGCACTTGCTCATCCCCCAGAACTCCTGCGCGGGGGAGGGAGGGTCGCTTCCCTGCCCGTCCGCTCGCGACAGCGGCTCCATGGCCGACGACCCGACGGACGGGATGGTGATCCTGTTCGGTGGCTACGGGGGCCTCGGCGACACCTGGGGGTTCGCCGGGGGAAATTGGGTGCCTCTCATCTCCCAGACCTCATGCACGGGCAGCGGGGGGACGACCATCTGCCCTTCTCCACGGGCCGACGGTGCGATGGCATGGGACGCTTCCCTCTCGGGAGACGTTCTCTTCGGTGGGGGAGGACCGCTCAACGACACCTGGCTCTTCCGGTCGGGATCTTGGACGCAGCTCATCGCTTCCACCAACTGCACGGGACTTTCCGGCCGCGTCCCCTGCCCCTCCCCGAGGGAGGAAGCCTCGCTCACGTACGATTACGCGGACAACATCCTCCTCCTATTCGGGGGGTACAATGGATCGGCCGACCTCTCCGACACCTGGGCGTTCGACGCAGGGTCCTGGCACCTTCTCGCCTCCGCCTCCGGCTGTCGCTCATGCCCTGCGGGCCGTAGCAGCGCGGGGTTCGCGTACGACCCTTCGCTCGGAGGGGTCCTCTTGTTCGGAGGGTACGCCTATCGGGGAGACTCCTGGTCCTTCTCGGGCGGCAGCTGGACTCCCGTGGCTCAGACGCAGAGGCCGGGACCGCGCTGGGATGCGAGCTTGGCGTGGGACCCGCTGGACCAGGTCGTGCTCCTCTTCGGAGGTTCCAACGGGACCGCGTTCGGGGACACGTGGACCTATGGGCACGGGGTCTGGAGCCAGGTGCAGCCTATCTCTCGATGCACCGCTTCCTCCTGTCCTTCCGCTCGGTCCGGGGCGGCCCTAGCGTGGGACGGCTCAGACCAGGTGATGATCCTCTTCGGTGGGATGACGACCTCCAGCGGGGGGTTCCTTCACGACACCTGGAGCTACGCACGGGGAAACTGGTCGCTGGTCATTTCCGGGGTTTCGTGCACCTCGAGCACATGCCCCTCGGCGCGAGCGAACTCCTCCATGGCTTGGGACCCCGTGGACCATGAGGACGTCCTCTTCGGCGGGTACGGCACCAGCTACGACGGGGACACGTGGGCATTCTCCGGGGACACCTGGAGCGAGGTCCTCTCGCCCACGCAGTGCGGCACCGTCCCGTGCCCGTCGCCTCGCGAGAGCGCAAGCATCGCCACGGCCCCTCCTCCTTCGAGCGGGGTCGTTCTCTTCGGGGGCACCACCTCCACCGGCCCCACGAACGACACCTGGTTGTTCACCGGAGGGGCATGGACCGACCTGCTGAGCGCTGCCGCCTGCCGCAGTCAGGCGTGTCCGTCCATCCGAAGTGGGGCGGCCATGGCCCTCGACGCGACCGCCGGGACGGTGGGCCTCTTTGGCGGAGCCAACGGCTCACGGACGCTTTCGGACACCTGGGTGCTCACGGGGCGAAACTGGACCTCGGTGCCCCTCTATGGGCCCTCCGCCCGGAGTTTTGCCTCCCTGGCGCCGGATCCTTCTGACGGCTACCTGCTCCTCGTCGGGGGCTACTCCTCCTACGGTCTCCTCCCGGAGGTGTGGGCCCTCGGCCCGGTAGTTCAGGCCGGGACCCCAACCGCGACGCTCTCACCCGTGGACGTTGGAGAGACCACCACTTTCGATGTCCTCGTGACGGGTGCTGGCATCACGACTTCGTGGACCACCTGGCAGGGCCTTCCTCCCGGTTGCCCTTCTCCCGCGAACGGGGCTTACACGCTATCGTGCGTGCCCTCCGTCGCGGGGACCTACTACGTCACCGCGGTGGTGACCTTCGGGAACGGTCTTCCCGGGGTGACCTCCAATTTCCTGACGGTGTCGGTGGACCCCGACCCTACGGTCATCGTCTCCGCCCACCCGTCGACCACGACGCTGGGGTCTCCCTTCACCCTCTGGGCCAACGCGAGCGGAGGGACCGCTCCGTTCGCGACGTACCTCTGGTCCGGGCTTCCGCGCTCGTGCTCGTCCTCTACGATCTCGAGCTCCAATCTTAGCTGCGTGCCCAAGAACGACTCGGATCTCGGCGCCTGGCAGGTCCGGGTCAGCGTACTGGACGCCACCGGGTTCAATGCGACCTCCCCGCCGATCACCCTCGATATCGAGCCCGCCCCTTGGAGCGTCTCGGTCCAGTTGTCGCCCCCCGTGAACGATCTTGGCCAGTACGAGATACTGACCGCCTTCACCAGTGGTCTTAACGGCAGCGCGACCTTCCTTTGGTCGGGGCTTCCGCCCGGCTGCTCAGGGTCGATCGGGTCCCTGCTGTGCCTTCCCACCGCTTCGGGCACTTTCGGAGTAGAGGTCAAGGCCCTCGCGACCGACCCCGCGGACGGGTCGCAAACTTCCTCTCCCGCGACGCTGACCATCCTCCCCGCGCTTTCCGTGCCCGAGCTCGTTCCGAGCTCCTCTTCGATCCCCCTCGGTGGCAGCTTGACCTTGCGGGTCTCCGAGTCTGGGGGAGACGCTCCCTACACGTACCTTTGGAACGGACTCCCCCCGGGATGTCCAATGACCGACGCGGACCAAGTGGTCTGCGTTCCCGCTCACGCCGGGACCTTCACCCCCTCGGTCGAGGTCTCGGATTCGCTGGGTACTTCCAGCCCGATGGTGAACACGACGGTGCAGGTGAATAGCACGGGCTCCGCGGTCCTCCTCTCTGGCTCGAGGACCTTGCTAGATGTGGGCCAGAGCACTACCCTGTCGGCGACGGCCGTCGGTGCGGGGGCGAATGGGTCGTTCCAGTGGCTCGGACTCCCCCAGGGATGCAAGGGGAGCAGCGCGCCCGTGGTCGTGTGCGCGCCGTTGGCCCCTGGAGACAGTTCGGTTGCGGTCGAGGTCACCTACGCTCCGGCTCCTCCGCTGGTGTCGAACGTCGTGACCCTGAGCGTGGCACCGGCGATGTCGGCAACTCAGATACTCGCGAGCTCCAGTGCAGTCCAGGCGGGTTCCTCGCTCGTGCTGTCGGTCTCGGTCGCCGGGGGGACAGGACCCTACACCTTCCAATGGACTGGCCTGCCCGCAGGGTGCATCGCTGGGGAAACGGACACCTTCACCTGCATCCCGGCCCAGGCGGCCAGCTACTCGGTCTCGGTGGAAGTGGTGGACGGGGCCGGGGCTACCTCGACCGCCACGACCACGATCCTCGTGACGCCTGCCCCCTCCTCCCCCTCCATCGATTGGGTCGGGGTGGCGTTCTCCGTAGCGGCGGTCGCCCTTGCGGCCCTGCTCCTGCTGGTGATCGTTCTGGGAAGGCGCAGGAAGGAACCTCCCGAGAGCGCCGTGCCCTCGACGATGTCCCCGTCCCGCCCCGCAGGGTCTTCCTCCGGAGCGCCCTCCCCGGATCCCTCACCGCGCCCGATTCGACCGGCCCATCCCTACCCGCCGGCCGGTGGCGACGGGGAGACCCGAGAAGGGGGGCGCCCGCAAGCCCGCTCAGCCTCGCTGGTCTCCGCTCCCCTCCGGCTGGGTACTGGGATTGCCCCCATGGGCAGCGCAACATATGCACCGAACGAACGTGCGTATCGACCCGTTCCGATGGATGTCGCGCGGAAGAGCTCTGTCGTCACGTCCCGAGACCCGTAGCTCATGAGCGGCTCGGCGCGGGATGAACGATGATGAGCAAACTCTAGGTCATGGCCCGCGAGATCCTAGGCGAGAGGGGCGCGGACGGGCCGGGCTCAAGACGAGTAAGATCACCCATTGGCGTCGTGTCACGGGAGACTTGGCAAACGTCCCGCCTTGGGTCCTTGCTCGAGGAGCTTCAGTGGAACTGAGTGCGCTTCTCACCGGCTCCCGGTCGACAGAGCCGAGGCGCCGAGTCGCCTTGGAGGGGTCCGATAGGGCACCACTCCCTCCGTGATCTTCCAGCTGAAACCTGACGCAGAAGAGAGCACGCTCCTGTGCCGGATTCGTTCACGTCCGTTCGACAAGGTTCTCAAATGACCTGGAGCGGGTTACGTGGGATCTTTCAGTCTCCGCTGGCGGCGGGTCCAGGCACTTGCACACCTGGTGTGGTCGGGGGGGAATCGCGATCTGCGCCGGTGGGCCAATGAACTTGTGGAAGCCTGGTCGGGAGCGATCGCCGCTCCGGTCTGATCCCCCCCGGGAACCAATCGCGCTAAGCTCTATCTGAAAGACTCGGGGACAGGTCACATCCTGCCCACGCCGCGCCGATCGCCGAGATCAGTCCCGTACCCGCGGGCCTCCTCGAAACCGTCCGTGTCCGGCTCCAGAGAGGCCAAGATCGTGACCCCCCAGAGGGTGGGGGCTTCCCAGGATACCGTGCGCATCCATCGGTGCATCTCCTAGACCGGGCGCGACCTCCTACACGTTGCGTCGCCCCTCGAAGCTTTTCGGACTTTGGCGCGACTCCGGGGATGTGCTCGGCATGCGCGGCGCGATCCCTTCAAGGGGCTGAGGTGGAACTTTGTCCGCTCCACTTTCTTCTACTTACCTCCCTATTCTGGGGGGATGGTGGAAGAAGGACCGCCGCCTGAGCTTGAAGGGCACAGGGCGGCGGCCAACCCCGTGGGTGGTTGGAGCGTGGATTCCATCCTCGATGCCCTGCTCGTTCCGGAGGTCTCGGTCCAACTCCCCGCCGTCGGTCTAGAGGGCTTCTCTCGAATCGCGAGCGAGGCAGCTCAGCTCGCAGGTTTCGACACGACCCGAGGGACGTTCCCGGAAGAGGGGCTGGTCCTTGGCGAGAGGGATCTCTGCTTGGACAGGACTGCGACGCGAGCTACGCTTCTCCTGGGACTTATCCTCGGGGTCGGGGGACTCGCGGGGTTCGTGCTCCTGTCCTACCTCCTTTTCCATGGGGTGATCGGGATCACTTTCGACTTGAACCTCGGGATGCTCGCGTCCGTCCTCTCAGGCGCCAGCGGGCTGTTTATCAGTCTCACCACTACGTGGAGGAGCACAGTAGCTCGAGTCAGATTGGAGGATGCGAGTCAATTTCCCGGGGAAGGTGGGGAGGTCACTGCTCTGGTCTACGTTGGAGAGGTGGTCTCCCGAACTTGGAGCGGGAAGCTTGGGAGCACGAGGCGCCTCCTGAGCAATGGGGCGAAGACCTGTGATGTCGAGACTGCGAAGGCACTCGCGCAATCGCTCAAGGAAGCATCCGCTCGCATCCCGTCGGCGAACTCGTTCGAAGCGGAGCGTGTGGAGGGAGTCACGGCCACGTCTGCGCCAAAGCTCGACGGGTTTGACCAGATAGTCGTCGTCTTGCTCGTCGTGGGAATAGTTCTCGTGTTCGTCGGATTGGGCCTCATCGCCCAAGCCCGGTCACCCCATTGCGCGGGTCCATTCTGCTCTACCCCACTTTCCCCGTCTGAGACCGCGGAGGAGAACGAGGGATACCTGTGCTGGGGAGTCGCTGGAGCTCTCTGCGGTGCGGGCGCGTTGGCGGAACTGGTCGTCAAACCTCGGATGACGAGACGGCGAGCGGCGCGCACGTAAGGAATAGGTGCGAGATCCGGAACCGCTTAGACCCGTCACTCGACATGAGTATCCGAACCACTACTGACTCGATAGCGTCGGCAAGGGCGGCTTGGAGCCCGCGGAGGGCACCATCGAACGTTTTGTCTGAGCTCTTCGTTCCCTAATCGGATTCGCAACCGCAGGGGCCGTGCGTCGTCGGCTTTGCCCTAGGAACCGGTCACACCTGGGATTCTGCGATGGTCACCCATGGTGGCGGCGACAAGCTCTGCGCCGTCTCCCTCATGGCCCTGGCCGGGTCAGGCGACAACCTGCGACCAACGGATAGTCCGGCTACACGGTCACCAGGTCAGGGGTACTCTCAAGAAGCACGGCGTGAACAAAGGCACTCCGGGGCCCGGGTCCTGCTATCCCCCCCTCCTCGATCTTGGGATCGGAATAGGACCGCTTGGACTCCCGCCGGGTCGTCCGCCGCCCTGATCCCAGTCACGTGGTGAGCGCCGCTCGTTCGAGGTACGGTTGTCAATCTACCGCCCAGATTGCGGATGCGGTCACGCCACTAAAGCCGCGATGGCCCTCCCTCAACCGGGGCAAGACTTTACCGCCCCGGGGCTCACGGTGGGGTGGCCCAAGAAGGCGTGTCGAGACCCGAAGCCAAGGTCTCCCTCCAAGAGCTATCGACCTTGGACTTTGGTTCGCTCTGGAAGGGCAGACAGCGAACCACCGAGGTGGAGTGCGGGGTCCTAGCCCACATCCTTGAACCTGCGGATCGCCGGAGGATCCTTGAGGTAGGTACTGGCGAGGGAAGGCTGACCCCCCTTGTGGTATCGCTCTCAGGACAATACGTCGGCGTCGATGCCGTTCCCGGCTTCTTGGGCTCTCTCCGCTCGAAAGGTCAGTTACGCCATGAGGACGCCCTCATGATGGCGAACGCCTACCGCTTGCCGTTCTTGCCCGGGACCTTCACGGCACTGGTGTGCGTGCGCGTGTTCAACTTCTTCGAGCGCGCAGACCTCGCGCTGCAGGAGTTCTGGAGAGTCCTTGCCCCGGGAGGGTCGCTGGTCCTGGGGGTGCAGGTTCGACCCTCTCTGGCCTCCGTGGTCGATGACATCAGGGACTCTCTGCGGGGCGTCCGCAGAGAGCCGCTCACCTTCTCGCGCGCTCCAGTGGTTCCTCTTCCGATGACCGTCATTCCCACCTGGCAACCGCTGCGCAGCGAGTTGAAGCGGAGGCTGTCGGAGGCGGGATTCACCCCTGCCGCGGAGGGTCACTCTGGTCTCGAGGACTACTGGCCGTTCAACCGACTCCCTGCGCGCTTCTTCGTGGGTCTCTCGAAGATGTCGGAAGGGATCCCGATCTTTCCCACGGTGTTCGTACGGGCGGTCAAGGAGGGCAGCAGCCCTCCAGAGCTGGCTCCGTGGGAAGCCTCGCTGGCCTGTCCCCGTTGTCGACGAGCTCTCGCGTCCTCGAAGGCAGCCGAGTTCGGAAAGATGACGTGCGGGTCGTGTGGGTACACGGTGCAGGAGATCCAAGGTATTCCCGACGCTCGCTGGGGCATCGATCCCTGAGAGTGGCTGCTCAGATCACCGGGGGATCGCGGCGGCCCGGTGGACGCGCTCAGGACGAGACTGCGCCTTGAGCTCCCGGTAGGTGGGAGCGAACGGTTCCGCGCCGTGGTGCTCCACTCCCAGGACCACGGAGGCGCACCCGCGGGTCCCTCCTTCGAGAATTGACCCACGCCCACCGGCGCACGACGGGTCCTCGCCTCGCAGGCACGCGGGTTCTGTCTTAGGTTGAGGCGGACCGGCTCAGCCAGGCACCTGACAGCGATCGATCCTGCAGACCGCTCCGGGGGCCAGCCAGGCGTTCGGCACCGGGAGCAGGACCATCCGATGACAACTGAGACAGCGGACCAGATCGTCGGACCTGCGGGAGATGTTGTGGTCGTAACAGTACGGGCACTGCTCGAGCTGCCTCGAGTAGTTCGCATAGTCCCGCTCGTCGTGGCGGACCGGAAGGTAGCGCCCATCGAGGGCCTCCCGCGCGCCGCACGTCGGGCAGAACAGGTACCCTCCGTCGTCGACCTCGCAGTCGTCCGCGGCGCAGACCGTGCAACGGCCATACTTCGTCATCGACGGGTTAGAAGGTAGGGGCCGACCGGTCGCCCGGGACCCCACTCCGGACCACCCCTATCTGTTCCATTTGGAGGGGGGTTCTTCAATGTCGAGTATCCCGAAGAATAGGGCGCGACTCCGACCCCCGCGTGGTGGTCGCTTCGATAGGGAGTTACCGATCCCTCACTCCCGCTTGATGAACGTCCTCGGGGGTGTAACGTTGTGCCCGCGGTCCGCGGGAGATCGGGGGAAGAGTATGAGCGACATGGTCCGACTCCCTGTGGGGTTCTTCACGGCGAACGGAGGTCTGTTCCGTTACGAGGAACTGGAGGCGCACCCGGTCGCCCACTACGTGGAAGAGGATCCGCCTTCTGCGACCACAGCTAGGAGCGCGCTCCGACTGAAGCAGGACCTCTACGAGAGCGCGGGAGACCGTCCCTTCGTGGTCCACTCCGTGCTCGAGCACAGGGACCACAAGCGGACGGTGGTGGGACGAGTGGAACGCTTTGGAAGTCTGGCCGAGGTCATGCTGCACTATCCCTCCCTCGCCAGGTCGGCCGGCTACATGGTCCGGTCGCCCGAGGGAACGGGGGAGAGCTCGCGCAGGGCGCGAGAGGGCTCGGGTCACCCGGACGAGGCTCCCTCGTCGGTGGCTGCCGTGGAACCCTGACCTCCAGTTCTCCGAGATGCGCTCGGGGGCGGCCATGGCGCGGAGACGCGGGGGCCCGTAGGAGACGACCTCGTCACCCCGTGCGACTGGCTCGCCCGCGAACTTGCGAGACCGATCGTCTCGGGGCCCCAGTTCACGCCGGGGGCGCCTCGTTGGGGACGTGGTCGTTGGAGAACGGGGCGGAGCAGCGGTCAAGATAGAGGAAGATGGGCTCGGACATCCTGGCCAGGGCACGTCCGCGTTTGGTCAGCAGGTAGTTCACGCGCGGGGGCCGGCTGGAAAGGACCACCCGGGCGACCAGGCCGAGCGATTCCAGGGACTTCAGCTTGAGCGACAGCACCCGGGGAGAGATGGCGCCGATCTCTCTTCGCAGGGCCTCGAACCCCCAGCCGTCCGGGGCACCGTAGAGCACAACGAGGGTTTCCACTCCCCACTTGCTGAACACCGCGCGGGAGAGGGCGAGGTTCCTCTGGACCTCGCGCCGGGGGTCCATGTCCGCCCGTGAGCCCTCGAGACTGAGGACCATGCGGCAGAAACCCGCGCATAGCTCCGAGAACTGAAGGAACCGGTCCTCGAGGTCACCGGGTCCCTCGACGGGCGGCGGGAGAAGCTCGCGGGGGGTCGGGATGGGAAGGGGTCGCTTCACCAGCAGTTCCACCTCCGAGGGTCCTCTACGGTGCGTTCGGACCGACCCCGACCTTGTCGAGAACTAACCGGCGCCGGGATTCGTACGCACGAGAGCGGTTTCGGTAGTTCCATATGGGGGTTCTTCCTATTTCTATTAACGCCCGTAAGGTTCGCCTCACCGCGACCACTCGGAAGTAGGTCCTTTCCCACAACAATAGTTCACCAAGAGCAAACATGGAGCCAATCGCACCCCCCTC
Source organism: Thermoplasmata archaeon (assembly GCA_021802125.1). Lineage (GTDB taxonomy): Archaea > Thermoplasmatota > Thermoplasmata > Lutacidiplasmatales > UBA184 > JAKAAX01. Next base: position 39,223 of record JAKAAX010000016.1, read on the forward strand.
CAACGACGGGGAAGGTACGGTTCTGAGCACGGTACGCGCTCTCCGGTATCTTCTGGTCGACGACTCTCCGGTCATCCGGCTCGTGTTGCGGGGGGGCCTCGAGAAGGAGGGGATCGATCCCGCGAACATCGTCGAGGCTGGAGAGGGCACTGCCGCCTTCCGGGCCTTCGGTGCGGTTCGTCCGCAGGTGGTCTTCATGGACCTGACGCTGGTCGAAGAGGGCGGGGCCAGGTCCAAGGGGGCCCGAGCACCCCGGCCGGAAGGCGGGGAACAGGTGGCGCGCCGCATGATGGCGGCCGACCCGAGGGTGAGGATCGTGGTATGCACCGGCGCATCGATCGACGATCCCCGCGTCCAGCTTCTCGTCCGTCTGGGCGCCTTCTACGTGCTGCTGAAGCCCGTCCAATCTTCTCACCTCCGCTCGCTCCTCACGCTCCTAGAGATGGACCTCCGGAGCGCGGCGCCCGTTCGAGAAGTCCCGGACAGACCTGGTCGAGCTGCTCCGTCGCCCGCGCCCTCGCAAGGTCGAGCTCGTCGAGCAACCCGCTGATCGCCTCGAGCGAGCCGCCGAGGGCGAGCCGCTCGATCTTGTCCGCGAGCTCGGTGAGCTCCCACGCACCCATGTAAGCGGCGGTCGAACGGAAGGCGTGGGCGGCGGCGCGAGCGTCATGCGCGTCCCCTCGAGCGATGGCCTCCTTCAGCCGAGGTCCGAGGAGCTCGCTCTCGAGGTAGAAGACTGAGGCGACCGAGCGCACGAGCTCCTGCTCGAGGCCGGGCTCTGCGAGCGATCTCAGGTTCGCCAGTGCGATCGGATCGAGGGGCGGAGGAAGGGGTTCGGTGGGGGGCGGGCAGGGGGCTCGCGACCCAGGGCAACCTCCGCGAGCAGGGCTGTTCCCTGCCGGGTTTCCGAGCTCTCTCCATGGGACCATCTCCCTGAGCACCTCCTGGAGCTCTCCGGGGGCGAACACGTGCTTGGTGACGGCTGCTCTCGCGCCGGCCTCCAATGCCTGACGCCGAACGGAGGGGTCCGAGGAACCCGTAAGGACCAGGACAAGCGTTCTGGGAGCGGCCTCGAGGGCATGACGGACGGCCCCCGCGCCGTGGTCGTCCGGGAGCGACAGGTCGAGGAGCAGCACCTCGGTCTTCCCCTGCCGGAGGACCTCGAGGGCGGGTTGCATCCGGGTGAAGTGACGGAGCTCGATGGGCACCCAAGCGGGGCCGGAGCGCAGCGCAAGATCGACAAGCCTGGCGTCCGCGGGATTGTCCTCGACCAGCATCACGTGGAGAGCCGATCCTGCCATGGTTCAGCCTCCTTCCGCCTCCTCCGGGCGTGAAGGTAGCGTGACGATGGAGAACCAGAACCCCTCGATCTCCTGGACGACCCGTTGAAGGTCCGCAAAATCGATCGGCTTTACGACGTAGCAGTTCGCGTGCCCGTCGTAGGCCGACCGCACGTCCTCTTCTGCCCGCGAGGAGCTCAGGATGACGACTGGGATCCTTCGCAGCCGTTCATCGGTCTTCAGTTCCCGGAGCACTTCCCTACCGTCCTTCCGGGGCAGGTTCAGGTCGAGCAGGATGAGGTGTGGGAAGCGGGCCCCACAGAACGGCGCTTCCCGGTGGAGCATTGCCAGCGCTTCCACTCCATCGTGCGCCACGACGAGCTCGTTGAGGAGGCGGCTCGTCCGCAGCGCTTCCTCCAACAGGCGGATGTCGCCGGGATTGTCCTCCACGGCCAGGAGGACCACCGGGCTCGTGACCCCGATCATCGGGCGCCCTCCCAGGGTGCCGGTCTGGCGTCCCGCGGTCCCCGGAGGTCCCTCGGGGGGTCGTATGTTGGCTCCCAGAGGCCTTCGGCGGTGGGCTGGAGGAGCGTTCGGCCGGTCCTCAGAGGATGCTCGTCGACGCTCCCGACGTGCCAGAGCCGTCGGAAGAGCAGCGGGGGATGGTAGGCGACCAGGACCAGGAACGCAGCAATGACCCCCAGGAGCGGCGAGGCGACCACCGTGAGCCCCAGGGACGACCCGACCGTGCCCTGCAGGGGGCCCAGGGTGAACCAGAGGACTATCGCTCCCCCGACCAGGCGGATGCGGAAGCGGAGAGTGGGTGCCGAGGTCCTCCACGAAAGCGAGAGGTAGGCGATGGCCGCTCCGATCTCGGGAGCGACCACGAGCGCCACGGCCAGCAGCGTCCATGCTTCCGCGACGGGCCGCGTGTAGCTCAGGCCGACGTGTCCGAAGCTCGAGGTCACCGCCGAGGGCTCGCTGAAGCTGACGTAGAAGAGGAGCAACATGTAGAGCAGTCCGTAGAAGAGCGAGAGCGGGAGGAGGCGGTGCCGGCCCGTGTACAGGAACACCAGATGGCCCAGCAGGCCCCAGAGCGCGACGCAAAGCACCAGCACGGTGAGGTAGGTCAGTCCCACGACCTCTTCCAAGGAGAGGGTTCCGACCCAGAGGCTGAGCGACTCGATCCCGGAGATGGCCGATATCGCTCCGATGCCGTACCACCATGTGGCGAACTGGAGGAGCGCCAGCCGATTCTCTTCCTCGACCGGACGTCGGGAGAGGTGACGGGCCAGGACCAGGAACGTGCCCGCCGAGAGGAGGAAGATGAGTCCCGTTACTGCGTTCCACAGGTCCATTCTTGCCCTCCTCCGCCTCGGTTCCCTCTCGTCCTTCAGGCCAGCCCCTTGAGCCGTTCCTCGATGAGCTCCCACGCGCGGGCATGCTCCGAAGTCCGCTCGCCCGAGTGCTTCGGCGCGGCCACATGTCCCTCCCGCACCCGGGGTGGGCGGAGGGTGAAGACGAACCGCGTCGGCCCTCCGGGCTCACCGGCGCTCTCCACCCAGATCCGCCCGCCGAGGCCCTCGACGACCTTCTTGCAGATGGCGAGCCCGATCCCGGTACCGGGGTATTCCTCCCGGGAGTGCAGGCGTACGAAGGGCTCGAAGATCCTCTCCTGGTTCCGCGGGAGGATCCCGATGCCTCGGTCCTCCACCGTGTACCGTACCTCCCCGGCGACCTCCTCGGCGTAGACCTTGATCCGAGGGGCGAGCTCCCCGTGGAACTTGATCGCGTTCCCTACGAGGTTCTCGACCAGCTGGACGAGCTCGCCCTCGTTCCCCAGGACCGGTGGGAGCGGATGCCGGTCCACGATGGCCCCGGTCTCCGCGATCCGTGCCCGAAGGTCCGACAGGGACCGTTCGAGGACGTGGTCCATGGACACCTCTCGGAGCTCCTCCCGTCGGGCTCCGACCCGAGAGTAGACCAGGAGGTCATCGATGAGGTCCTTCATGCGCTCCGCCCCTTCGGACGCGTAGCCCAGGAACTCGTCGGCGTCGTCGTCCAGTTTCCCACGGTAGCGCGCTCCCAGCAACTGGGTGTAGCTCGAGACCATCCTCAGCGGCTCCTGCAGGTCGTGCGAGGCAACGTACGCGAAACGTTCCAGGTCGCGGTTCGACCGCGCGAGCTCGGCGCCGAGCCCGGCCAGGGCGGAGACCAGGCGTGCCCGGTCGCTCATGTCGAGGACCGCCGCCACTCGCGTGCGCGCCCCCGGCTCCAGGGGCCCCAGGACCAGGCTCAGGGAGGTCCCCTTCGGGACCCGCGCCGAGGGAGGCAGTTCAATCTCCAGAGTGTGGGGGCCGGGTTGGGCGACGGCTTTCGCGACCCTGGAGGACTCCCGCAGCGGGAACAAGGCGGCGAACGGGGCTCCCACGAGCTCGTTTGTTTGGGCCCTCAGTCTGAGCTCCTGTCCCGCGCTCATCAGCACGACGCGGCCCTCTCGGTCGAGGAGGACCTGGGCGATGGGAGAGTGCTGCAGCACATCCTGAGCCAGGTACCCTCCCCCCTCCTGACGAGCCGCGCGGAAGAGCAACGCCTCGGAGAGGCCCGCCAACACGAGCGCGATCGCTCCGAGGACCCCCATCGGCCAGGGAAGGACCGGGGGGCCCCAGGGGCTCCCAAAGCTCCCGATCAGGACGACCGACCCACCGAGCGAGAGGCCGAAGACCAGGAGGAGCTCGGAGACCAGAAGCGGTCGGGCGGCCAGAGCATGAACGGGGGAGTTGGGAGCGGCGCGGGTATCGCTGGGAGATGTCGAAGAGGCGTGGGAGCCCGCGCGGGGAGCTCCGCCCGGCGGCATCGCGCGAGCGTCCGGTTCCGTCTGAGGTCTCGACAGGGTCGGGATCATGTGGAAGCTCACCCACGGAGTTCTCCGGCCGGGCCCCTGGGGTCCTCCACCGGTGGGGGGTGCGGCGAGTTGGAGATCCCGTCCGCTGACAGCAGCTGGAAGAGACGGCGCACGCTCTCCATCCGGACGGGTTTGATGAACACGCAGTACGCCCCGAACTTGATCACTTCTCGGATGGCGGGAGAGTCTGGTGGATGTCCCGTGCACACCACGAGCTTCAGGGTGGGGTCCGCGTAGAGCATTCTCCTGGCCAGTCCCTCCCCGGCCTCGATCACGCGCGGAGCCTGGGCGTCCGCGGGACCGGGCGCGACCGCCGCACCTCGGAGATCGCGCGGCCCGTCCAGGGAGAGGTCCATGAAGACGATCTCAGGGCGGATGCGCCGGAAGGCCACCCAGGCCTCGCCCGGGTTCGACGCCTCGAAGATGGTGTGGGGGTCCACACCGACCTTTTGAAGGGCGGACCTCAGCACGAGGCGAACCGCGGGGGCATCGTCGACGACGAGGATCTTCAGCGACACTGGAAGAATCCCGCTGCGGACCTGCGCGAGCGGCGGCCCGTTGCTCGGTCGAAAAATTCGCGGCCAGGATTATGAGTCGGCCCTATACATTTGTATACGTGCCCGGAGGGGCCACCCAAGTCGGAAGGCCTCGGGTCAGGGCCACCGGGGGAGCGGCTCGACCGAAGGCTCGCCCCATCCGCGACCCCGTCGATCCGCTTCTCTACAAGGGACCGGCGGACCCGCGCTCGCGGACCGCTGTGGCGAGATGAACGGGTCGGGAGGGACCCGGGGCGGCTGGTGTAGGCCTCGTCATCGTCCCCGGGCGACTTCGGTGTGGGAGCGAGGTTCGTGCAGACGTCCCGGTGGTCCTCCCGCTCACCCGGGCGGGGTGTCGTTCCCTATCCAATGGGTGACCTTCGGGAACCTTCTTCTATGATAGGGCGGGTAAAGGTCCCGTTCGTGCACCGACGAGCCCCGAGCATCTCGGGGTTTCTGTCGGTGCAGTCATCAAAAGGGGGTGAGAACCATATATGTCGAACATCACGGAAAAGAAGCTCGGGTACGGCTTGGGCCTGCTCGGTGGACTGCTGATCGGGCTAGCCGGGCTCTTCAGCCTCCTTGTGGGGGTTTTGGACCTGGCGCTCGGAAGGCCCTTCACCGCTGCCGGAT
>JAKAAX010000002.1 GCA_021802125.1 Thermoplasmata archaeon
GAGGTGCAGCCCGAGTACTCTCGAGCCGAGGGCCAGGAGGTGGGCCAGAGCGCCTGCTCCACCGCCATTTCGACGATGAACTGGGCGGCCCCCACCAGAAGGATCGCGCCGGCCCAGCGGGACAGGGTGGCGTCCCGAGCCCGCCGGGCCCGGGGGGTGGCGCCGCTCTCGACGGGGGTGGCGGACGGACCGTCTGGGCCCAAGGTCATCCGCGCCCCCCATGATGGAGGGGGGATTAGGTTGCGGTAGGGCTCCCAGAGCTCAGCCGGAGCCCGAACCCTCCCGTCGGCCTCTGCCCTACGTCCTAGAGGCCGTGCGCTTCCCTGGCTCCCGATCTCGTTACTGACCGCGACGCTGACCCTGGCGATCCTGGTGCTGCCGCTCTACAGGGGGGTCGGGCTCCCTTGGCGGGAGAAATGGGCCCGCCCCCCCACCATCTCTGCGCGGTGCCGGCCCCCTCCCGTGTCGGATTTCAAAGGGGGCGTCCTGAGGGGACGGGCCGGGCAACCAGGAGGGGGCCGTGACGTTGGAGCACGGTCCGCCGTAACCCACTGCTACCGGGCGGATTCGCCTTCTGGGAGCGTGGTGGGGCAACAGCCTCGCGGGTGGCCGGTCGTCGTCCGGTGCGGCACCCCGTGAACAGCTCTCCCTCCCCCATGGGGCCGCTTCCCGCTCCTGGTGCCCCTTCGAGGGCACGTGGGTGATCAGCGAGTCCGCGCTCGTTCGTGTCCCTCCTCGAATCCGGGGAGCTTCTTCGGGAAGATGCCCGGGCAGGGCGGAGGCTGCGGGAATGCACGTAGCTGTGCGATAGGATCCGCCGCGGGCGGTCCCGTAAAAGACTATGTATATGTATATTCATATGAATAGCACTGCCCATGGGATCCAGGACGCTGATGATCCGCAAGGTCGTGTACGAGTCGCTCCGCAAGGAGAAACGGCGGGGAGAGAGCTTCTCGAAGGTGATCGAGCGCCTCCTATCCCGGCGGCACCCCCTCGAAGGGCTCTACGGCATCTGGGCGGGACCTGGGCCCGCCTCGCCGAGGGCGAAGCGGACCCGAGGTCGGGGACGGTCGCGCTCCTCCCCCGAGGGGGGTCGACTGTGAAGTGTCTGGACACCCCGCTCCTGGAGGATCTCCTCCTGGGTCGGAAACGGGCCAGGGCCTGGATGGAGGGTCTCTCGGGGGGGGCCGAGCTGGCGACCACCGAGGTGAATCTCTACGAGCTTGCCCTCGGGGCGCGCCGTACACGGGGCCGAAGGGCGTTCCTGGCCAGGCTTCGGGCGCTGGAAGAGGTCCGCAAGGCCCTGACCGTCCTCCCTCTCGATGCCGAGGCCAGCCGCAAGGCGGGGGAGCTGCTTACGGGTCCCGAGGGGGCGGGCGAGGGGCTGGGCACCCTGGTCGCCGCGATCTGCCTCGTGCACGGGGTGGATGAGATCCACACGTCGCAGCGGCGCAAGTTCCCGCGCGGGCTCGGCGCCCTAAAGGTCGTGCGCGTCTGACATCTGAGCCTCGTTCAACGGACAAACGGGGGCCGAAAGGTGGACATGTGACATGCATTCTTGGCCCGTTTGTCATACAATATATCCAGAGTTAAGTAAGGCACGTTACTGTCGGATGCTGGAAAGCCTTTCTCAACACTCTGAGGGGCCGTTTTGCCGTATAACTGCTGTTATACGGCACCCTCGAGGAGGGGGGCCTGGAGGGGGGTGTAGCACGGCCGGAGGCACAGGGAGCCGCATGAGCCCATGAAAAGGGCTGGAACGGGCCTCCGGGCGATCCTCCCTCGAAGGGACCGAGCCGCGTATCGCGTTTGGCTTTACACAAGTCAATAATCTCGTATCTTGTGATTCTAAGGCGCGCTCTGGCCGCAATCTCGGTTTGAGGGGGGGTGAAGGATCGCAAACGGGTGGGGTCCGGCCTATCGTTTATGCAGAAATGATGTGTGCACATATGATATTGGCACGAACAATATGTGTATGAAATGCTTAGGTGTTTACGGTTGCGACGCCCGCCCCGGGCCCTATCTCCCCTCTTCTCCACCTGCATTGTGCGAAGACCTTCCGCGAACCCAGGGGGCCCCGCCCGACCCCGCGAGATCCCTTGACCGTGCGAACTCGCCACAACGACGAGCCGGGAAGTGTCCTCGATTCAGGGGGTTTCGCGCTCGGAAGTTGCGGAAGGAGTTTTCTCGTCGGAATCCCCGGAGGGAGGAGCAGGATCCTCCTTTGCAGGGGGCTGGGCGCCCTTGTTTTCCCGTGCTCCCGTTTGTCGGGTGTCGCCCTTTCTCCGGTGAAGGGCGAGGAGCGCCACGACCACGGCGATGACCAGGGCGGCGGCTGTCACAACGAGGTATACTACCAACCATGGGAGACCGAACGGTCCCGGCTTGCTTGGTCCCAGGGTCACGTTCACATGCAGTGAAGTGCCACGAACATCCCCCTGGGCGTCCGAAACGGTGAGCCCGACCACGAACGGTCCGGTGGAGGTGAAAACGTGCGTGATCTTCGAGACATTCCCACCGTTTCCGCCGTCGCCGAAGGACCACGCATACGTGTAGGGGGGGGTCCCGTTGGTCGCGATCGCCTCGAACGATGTGGGCTGGTCGAGGTAGACCCTTGCCGAGGTGACGCGAAGCTGCGGCGTGGCCAAGGGGGCGTAGACCAAAATGTCGAGGGAGGAGTTTGCCGAGTGTCCTCGACTGTCATTGATCCAAAGGCTGACCTGAAACGGTCCTTGCTGGGGAAAAGACGTGGTCGGAAGAGGGACGTTCGCACGAATCCCATTGCCGAAGTCCCACGAGAAAGTGTAGGGGGGTGTTCCTCCAAGAACTGGAGCTGAGAAGCTCACATTCGTGTTGGGCGAGAATGTGGTATTGTCGATTCCGCGATAGGGGGCCACCGGATGGGCTTGAATTATCGGGATCGCGAGGGGCGGATAGGTCCCCCAGACCCAGGTCTCCGGATACACCGTATCGCCGTAGGAAGATGGTACAGGTCGTGTCGTGAAGAGGAGCAACACTTGGTCCGCGGAGTCGTTACAAAACCCGAGGGGCCCCGGACTTCCCGTCCATCCCCCTACGCTAGCGGCTGGAGGGGTGGGGGAGGAGACGATCCCGCTCCAAACCCCTCCACGGTAGGAATACGCCTGATCGAAGTAACCCCCTCGACCCTCAAATGAGAAGAAGCCTCCGAACAGGACGACCTCGGACGAGGTCGTGTCGTACGCCAACATGGCCTCGCTCATGATGGGGGGTGTCCAACGCGTAGGTGAGAGCGAAATGTGGGTCCACACTCCGCCGCGGAAGTCCCAGGTTTCGTTAGAGAATCCGTTGGTGTTTCCGATGGATGAGATGTAGACGGTGGTCCCACCGAAGAGGAGCACGTACCCGTCAGCTGGGTCGTAGACCAGTGCAGACTGGCCTTGACCCGTCTCATTCGGGCCAGGAATGGGCTTCGAGCCTCCCCCCGCCAACGTCAGCATGCTCCAGACGCCTGCGTGATAGGTCCAAGTCTCGTTCACGATAGGGTACATCACAACGTAGTGATCCGCATAGTCGTAGGTCATGGGTCCGGCGTAGAGGGGGGTGGGCCCCGAGGTTGGAACGGAGCTCCAGTGCCCACCGCGGAACTCCCAGGTCCCGTTGCACGTGGAGCACGCCGGAGGTGAGAAGGCCAGCACGTATCCATCTCCCACGTCAAAGGTCATCTCCACGGGGCCAGCAAGCCCGTGGGGTCCGACCCCGACACTCGAAGTGACGTTCGACCAGCGTCCACCGACATAGGTCCAAGTTGCCCCTTGAGCGTAGGCCAGCACGAATCCATCGGCGGGGTCGTCGGACATTGGGACATTCCATCGATTGATCGCGTTGCCGGCTCCCTCAGGCTGCAGAGCATCAGTAACATTCGTCCAGAGCTCTGGTGTGGACGCACCTCCCAACGTAGCTGGGGAACGCCCGCTGCCCAGAGAGTCGGGACTCAGACCTGCGAGTTGTGGGTTGACGGTGCTTGTACCCGTTCCGAGTTCCGCAGAGGACCCGGCGAGACCCAAACTCTCACGGGACGAGGCTGTGAGCTGTGATGAGCGCCCGGGGTCGCTCAGCGGAGGACTCCAGGCCGGCAGCGCCAACAATGTACCTAGGACCAGTACCGTGGCCACGGACGACCACGCGAGGGCTGAGCGAAGCTCGGTTCCGGTCATGGTCACTTCGTCAAGGTCCCCACTTCCGATAGCTCTAGCCCGGGCTGGTGACAGGTCCACCGGCTGAAGCTAGTCGGGGAGACGCTCTGACCACTGCCCGCCCCATCTAACCGAAGAGCAGGAGCGCGAGGTGACCCGGGCCATGTCGGACTAGGTCCTGCCCCGTCGCTCGTAGTGTCTGGACCACGATGGCCAGTACCTCGAACACCCTCCCCCCCACCAGCTCCGGCTCCCACCCCGAATCTTCCTCGCGACCACCATCGGGAGAGGGCTCGCACCGCCCCGTCGTTCGTCCGTTCCACCGCCGGGTTCAGCACGAACTCGAACAGCCGGGCCCGCAGCGACAGGGTCTCGTCCACGAAGTGCTCACCCCTCACCGACGTCCCGGCCCCGGTGCAGTGCTTCAGCCCCCCCTCCAGGGCGTCAGAGGAGCTCTTCGAATCCTTTCTTCCAGAGGATGATCGTCCAACCTTTGTCCGGTGAGATGAGCCAGGCAAGTGGGTGCACGAGGTCGATTTCGTCCTCGAGCTGTGGGTCAACGTGTTCCCGGGTTCACAACCATGGACGCGTGGCGCGAGAGCCCTCGAAAGGAGGCCCGGCAACCGTCGGCTTCGACCGGGTGACCTGTCACCGTTGACCGCTGGGTTCAAGTTGTAGCGGCGCCCGGGAGTGCACGTGCAGGTCCGCTACACGTTCCTCGAACGGAACCACCCGAGTAGCATGAGCCGCGTCGCGGAGGACTGCGCCCGAGCGGTGAACCAGGCGGGGTTGCCGGCGGAGGCCCAGGCGGTCCAGGGTCGGTACGGGTCGAAGGTCGGGGGCCGAGTCCTGCCGGCCATGAAGTTCCTGCTCTCCTCCTACGACGGGAAGCACCTCTACCACGCGGTGGAGCCCGAGGTCGCGTTCCGAGGCGTCTCGGTCGTGACCTACCACATCCTCTTCCCCTTCTTCGACCGCACGATGAGCCTGGCGGACCGCCGATGGGGCTGCTGGCGCTACCGCAAGGCGGCTGACCGGGCACGTCGGATCGTCGCGATCAACCCTGCCATCGCGGAGGAGGTGCGCGAGATCCTCGGAGAGCGCGCCTTCCAGAAGACCCGGGTCGTCCGGTTCCCGCTCAAGATCCCTCCGCTCCAACGGCTGCCGACCGACACCGACGTGCTCTGGACCGGGGGGAACCACCCCCGGAAGGGTCCCGCGCAGTTCCTGGAGTCCCTGCTCCACGTGCGGCAGAGGCTCCGGGTCTGCATGGTGCTCCACCAGCAGCCCGAGTTCGTCCAGGAGAACGCCAAGATCGCTTCGCTCCTTCCCAGGGTGCGGGAGCGGCACACCCTGTCCATGCCCAAGTTCCCGATCCCGTTCGAGGAGTTGGACCGTCTCTACCGTTCTAGCCAGGTCTACGTCAACAGCAGCTACTACGAAGGGTTCCCCGCGGCGGCCTTCGAGGCCTATGCGAGGGGGGCGAGGCTCGTCGTGCCTCGCGCACTGAACTACACGACCGACTACGGGAAGGCCCCAGGGGTGTTCTACTACGACTACGACTGCCGGAGCGTGACCCGCGAGGGCAAGGAGGACCTCGGGATGCCCGAACGGCTGGCCTCGGCGATCGAGTCCGCCCTCGCGGCCGGTCCGGTCCCTCCCGAGGAGGAGGTCCTCGGCCGCTACCGCGAACCCGTTGTGGCCGCCGAGCTCGCCCGGGTGTACCACGAACTGGACTGACGATCGCGGGAAAGTGCGGATCCCTATTCCTTCGGTCGATCCCTGGGCGATCTCGCGCTCCCGAGGGGGGCCCCTCCCCCAGGGATGTCGCCCTGGGCCGCCCGTGGCGGAGGCGCCGCCTGGGCGGCCTCCTCCTGGGAGAGGTCCGCCCAAACCTTAAACCACCGGTCGGGCAGTGCATCGGAGATGGCCTCACGGTCCCCGGTGACGTCCGGGGTGCGAGGGGAAGCGGACGGCAGGGGCGGCGACCTTCCGGAGCGCGCGCCACTGACCCTCATCGACCCCCTCTCCCACCCGTACGTCACGATGTTCCGCCGGTGGCCCGAGTTCCTCCAGGGCTCCGTGGAGTCCCCTCGGGGAGCGATCCTCCGCACCGTCGCGAAGCTGATGGGGGTCGGGAGCGCGCGCCCAGGGACGCTCCGGTTCGTCTCGCCCCTCGGAGAGAAGCGCGCCGCGAACGCCGACGCGATGCGCTTCTATCTGCAGGCCGCGGGGGGCCTCCGCGTCATGCTGGGGGCGCCCTCCCTCGAGGACCTGAGGACGCTCGTCGACCTGTACGACCCGACCGCCTACGCGGAGAGCAACGCCCGGTTCAAGGAGATGCTGCTCTACTCCATCGTCCGGAAGTACCGGCCGGAGAGCCTCGTGGAGACCGGCGTGGCCCACGGCGTCTCCTCCTCCTACATCCTGAGCGCCCTCGCCGCGAACGGGAAGGGTCACCTCGAGAGCGTCGACCTCCCCACCTACGACCCGAAGGGCTTCGTCGACTCCTCGGGGAAGATCGACACGATCCACATCCCGAAAGGAAGGTCACCGGGATGGAGGATCCCGGACCGCCTCAGGGACCGGTGGACGCTCCACGTCGGGGATTCCCGGTCGTTCCTGACCTCCCGTGGGGAAGGGAAGGTGGACCTGTTCTTCCACGACTCCGATCACGGCTATCCCAACATGAAGTGGGAGTTCGACTGGGGATGGTCCCACCTCGTCCCAGGGGGATGGATGGTCTCCGACGACGTGCTCCGGAACTCCGCGTGGGACGAGTTCCTGAAGGCTCACCCTGAGGGACGTGTGCTGTGCAGCACCCGCATCGGGGCGGTCCAGAAACCTGAGCACTGACCACGGCAGGGTTGTGGGCTGTCCCGCCCTCCTGGTCCGGGACTCGAGTCGACCCCCCCCATCCCCTGCGCGATGGACGTGCGGCCACGGGGCACGGACCGATTGGAACACGGGCTTCCGTCGCCTGGGAACGTGCGCGAAGCGATGGTCTGGACCGAACGCATCCTCTTGGCCCGGGGAGCTCGCGATGTCGCCAAGACACCCGAGCGAGCGAACCTCGTTCGGAGGGCATCCAGGGCCCTCCCCTGCGCTATTATAGACGGCCCCGCTCCAGCGCCCGCCCAGGAGCGTCCGCGGGCCCCGCATGGTTCGGATCCTCTTCTTCCGGGACTTCCCGCCCTGGTCCCCTTCCCACTACCTGCAACGGGCGCTGGAGAGCATCCCCGACGTGGACGTGATGCCGGTCTACGTGGACCGGTCCTCCGCCCTCTTCACCATCCCCTACCGGCTGCCGAGCATCTCGCGGTTCTGGTTCAACCCCACCTTCCGCCACGCGGCCCGCCAGTACGACCGCGTCGGCCCCTTCGACCTGGTGCTCGTGGGGGAGTGGCTCAACGTGCCCTTCCGGGTCCGGGGGCTCGGGAGAAAGAGCGCGTACTGGGCCTGGGACACCCCGCTCGGGCGGGAGCAAGGCCGGTACCGCACGCTCGACCGGGGCTACGACCTCATCCTCAACGCCCAGCCGAAGGAGTCCGCGTGGCTGAAGGAGGACTTCCCCTCCTCGCGCGTCGTCACGTTCCCGTTCGGAGCCGACCGCAGGCTCTTCCAGCCGCAGGGCGAGACGCGAAGCGTCGACGCCTCCTTCGTCGGGGTGGTCAAGGCAGGGAAGCGAACCACCTTCCTCCGGGAGGCCCAGCGGCTGATGCCCACGCTGCAGGTGACGGAGTCCTTCGCGCCCCCCTGGGGGTACTCCCGCCACTTGCGTACGAGCCGAGCCACGCTTCATCTCTCGGAGAACGGAGAGGTGTCGATCCGTCCGTTCGAGGCCGTGTGCGCGGGATGCCGCCTGGTGACCGACTCCGTCACGGACCTGAAGGCCTGTCTGGGAGAGATCGCCGAGGAGGTGGTCACCTTCCCGGACCGAGGACGCGAGGGCGCGAAGGAGATGGCCGCGGCCGCAGTAGAGCGGGCGCGTTCCGCGACGCCGCTCCCCCCGTCCGTCCAGGCGAGGGCGCTCGAGCTCCACTCCTACGACGCCCGAGCGCGGTCGCTGCTCTCCATGATCTAACGGTCACGGTCAGGGCCGGGGTCAGGAGAAACAGGACCTCCCCCGGGCCTGGACGGGGCCCCGGAGGGGCGGGCGTGGAGGCCCGGGGGGAGCGGTCGGCCCCCCAGGTCAATCCGGCTGCACGCGCACCTTACCCCTCAGCGTTTCCGTGGTAAGGTCACGCTGCCCGAACTCTCGGGTCGCAGGTCGGGGAGCTTCGTGGAGAGGCTTGGAGACGGCGCCGGCGCTCGGTCCTCCGTGCGGACGGTCCGCCCTCCCCCGGACCGCCCGGCGGGGGCCCCAGGGGTCGCCCCGATCGCAGCCCTGGCCTTACTTCTCGCGATCACGCTTCTCGCTTGTCCCCCGGTCGGGGCACATGCCCCCTCCTCGCAAGGGGCCCCTCCCGCGTTCGACGTTCGCATCGCGGCGAGCCCGAACTCGGGCAGCTCTCCGCTCAGCGTGAGCTTCGACGCCGCGGAGTCCGGGGGCGTCGCCCCGGTGAACTTCTCCTGGTCCTTCGGGGACGGGGCGACCTCGCAGGTCCGCAACGCCTCCCACGTGTTCTCCTCGGTCGGGGTCTTCGAGGTCGAGCTCCGGGCCACGGACGCCCTGGGGGCGGTCGCGACCTGCTACGTGAACATCTCCGTGAATGCTGCGACCTCCAACGCGCCCTTCTGGGCCTCCTGGGCGTTCCCCGGACTGAGCTTCGGAGAGACGGTGATCCTCGTCACGATCGCCCTCGCGTTCCTGCTGCTGGTTCGGCCCGTGCTCCGCCTCTCCCGCCTGGAAGCGCTCGCCGATAGCTCGGACACGAAGTCCCGCCGACACGGAGGGGCCCCCGGCGACGGGGACGATCACGGCGGAGCCCCCGGGGGGCCGGGGGAAGGGCCAACTCCTCAGAGACCGCTGCCCCTGGCCTTCCTCCCCTTCGACCCTCCACCCTCCTCGCCCCGTGCCACCGGACCGCCACCCGCGACAGGTCCCGCAGGGGAGATCCCCCAGGTCACACTCTCCCCGACTCCCTCCGGGACGGCGTCCCCCGCCGAGGGAGGGGCCGCCTTCCCGAGGACCCTCGGGGTATCTTCCCACACCTACGTGGCCGACAACCTGCGCGAAAGCGCCGAGGCGGTGGTCTGGCTGCGGTCGAGCGATGGAGAGTGGGAACGCGTCGGGTCCGTCCCTTCGGAAAGGGTGGGAGAGGACTGGGTCCGGAAGTACCGTCGCGTGAACGGCCTCGGCCCTCAGACCTGGCTGTCGATCCTTCCCCCGGACGCACTGCCCAAGATGCTCGCGGAGCGCCAGCCCGCGGTGGAGCTGCTTCCTCCCGAGTGGGGAGAGGCCCGAGAGGACCGCCGACGGGCCGTCCTGCGGGGGAAGGGGCGCATTTAATCCGTACCGACCATGCGGAGGGGGCCCGGGCCGCCGTTCGGTCGGCGGTCGCGGAGGACGAGTGGCGCAGGTACTGGTCACGGGAGGAGCCGGGTTCATCGGGGGACACCTCGTCGATGCCCTGGTCGCCCGGGGCGACCGCGTCCACGTGGTGGACTCCCTGGTCCCGCAGGTCCACCCCACCCGGCCCGACTACCTCAACCCGAAGGCCACCTACCACTTCGCGGACATTGCGGACCGCGGGACCCTCGCGAAGGTCCTTCCCGGAACGGAGGTGGTCTTCCATCTGGCGGCGGCCGTCGGGACCGCCCAGAGCATGTACCAGGTGGACCACTTCGTTCGGACGAACACGCTGGGCACCGCCACCCTCCTTCAGTCGATCATCGACCAGAAGGTGCGTCTGAGGCGGTTCGTGGTGGCCTCCTCCAACACCATCTACGGAGAGGGCCGCTACGTCTGTTCGAAGTGCGGTCCCATCGCTCCGGACCTCCGGCCGGACTCCCAGCTCCTCCAGCACGACTGGGAGGTGCGTTGCCCGACCTGCGGGGCGACGGCGCGCCCCGCGCCGACCGAGGAGACCAAGACGATCCAGCCGAGCACGGTGTACGCCCAGACGAAGCTCTCGCAGGAACAGCTCACCCTCATGCTGGGCCGGGCCTACGACCTCCCCAGCGTTTCCTGCCGGTTCTTCAACACCTACGGGCCCCGACAGGGGCTGAGCAATCCCTACACGGGGCTCACGGCGATCTTCCTGGCCCAGATCCGGCACGGCCACGCCCCCATCGTCTACGAGGACGGGCTCCAGACCCGTGACTTCGTCTCCGTCCACGACATCGTGGCGGGGCTCCTCCTCGCCATGGAGCGCCCGCAAGCGGTGGGCCAGGCGGTGAACCTCGCGTCGGGGAAGGCGAGCACGGTGCGGGAGGTCGCCCGCGTCCTGATGGAGCTCGAGGGCCGGGAACTTCCTCTCGACCAACCCAACAAGTTCCGCCCGGGGGACGTCCGCCACTGCACGGCCGACCTGACCCGGTCCCGACAGCTCTTGGGGTACGAGCCGAAGGTGAACTTGCGGGACGGGCTCGCAGAGCTCCACGCCTGGAGCCGCGAGCACGCCGCCGAGGACCACGTGAAGGCGGCGCACCAGGAGCTGGAGGCCCGGGGCATCCTGAAGGGGTAGCTTCCCCCAGTGCGCGAACAACGGTAGATCGGGTCGGACCGGGAGAGGGAGGGACGTGGAGGATCACGGGGCAGGGGCCGCGCGTCGCCCTCGGGTCACCGTGATACGCGGCACCCAGCTCGCGAACCTCTCCGAGCTGCAGATCTACGCGCACCTGAAGGAGCACGGGTTCGACCCCGAGCTTCTCGGGGCGCGACGGACGTCGTACACGGACCGGGAGGTGCCGATGCCGGTGCGCCGCCTGCCGGTGCCTCCGATCGCCGGCCGGATCAGCCGGACGATGGCCGGGGGGTACCTGATCGGCCAGGTCTCCTCCTATCGGTACTACCACGAGTACCTCGTGGGGTTCGACAAGGCGGTCCGGGGCTCGGACGTCCTTTTCCCGGTCGACTTCGGGCATCCGACGAGCTACCAGTGCCTGAAGCACAAGCCCCGGGCCAAGGTGGTCGTTCAGGTCTGGGAGAACATCCCGTTCAACTGGCCGGAGGACCGGCCGCTCGCGCAGCACTACCGGGCGGTCCTCGACGGGGCGGACCACTTCGTACCCTTCACCGCGAGCGCGGAGGCCGCGCTCGACCGGATGGGGGTCTCCCGCGAGAGGAGGACGCTCGTCTACTGCGGGATCGACGTGTCGGAGTTCCGCCCGCCCAGCTCCCCCGAGCGGGAGGCCTCCCGCAAGGCGCTCGGGGCCGGAGCGGAGGAGGTCGTCCTCACCTTCGTGGGCCGCCTCGGTTTCTTCAAGGGGATCTACACCCTGCTCGAAGCTCTACCGGCGATGGACGCCCGGGTGAAGCTCCACGTCGTGGGGACGGGCGAGGAGAAGCGCGTTGCCCGACGGGCGCGCGACCTCGGGGTCGAGCGCCGGGTGAAGCTCTGGGGGTGGGTCCCCCACGCCGAGCTCCGTTCGAAGGTGCTGGCAGGAAGCGACATCGCCGTCGCCCCCTCCATCCCGACGGACCAGTGGCGGGAGCAGTTCTCCCAGTTCGTTGTCGAGAGCATGGCCTGCGGCCTGCCGGCGATCGGGTCCCGGACCGGCGCCCTCCCGGAGGTCATCGAGGAGGGGACGACGGGGCTGCTCGTCACCCCGGACGATCCGACGGCCCTCGCGGCGGCGGTGGACCGGCTCGCCACCACCCCTGCGCTGCGGTCCCGGTTGGGCGAGGCGGGCCATATGCGGGCGGTGAAGCTCTTCGACGCGCGGAGGAACGCCGCCACGCTGGCCGAGGTCCTGAGGACGAAGGTCCTCGGAGCTTCCCCTTGAGGGGTAGGTCGTTCGGCTCGCGTGGGCGCGCAGAGGGCCCCGCCCGCCTTATCTACGGGGTGCCGGCTTCGCGACGGGTGCTCTCGGGGACGGCCGAGCCATGAAGATCGGGGCGCTCTTCCACTCCCATCCCTCCGACCCCACCTGGAGCCACACGCGCCTCCTTCGCGAGGTCCTGCGCTTCCTCGCAGCGAAGGGGGACAAGGTGGTGGCCTTCGTGCCGGAGGCCACCGTGGCGCTTCGGGACCCCTGGGAAGGGATCGAGGTCCGGGCGGTGCGTTCCCCGATGGAGGCCCGCAACTCGCGGCTCGGAAGCTGGGAGTTCCCGAGGAAGGTCGGCAACGCGCTCGACAGCTCCTTCGACGCGATGATCTCGAGCGGCGACCTGGGAGGCGGGGGGATGTTCGAGCGCGGCCGCCGGAAGGGGGTCCTCGGCGTCGACTGGGTCCAGGGGGTCGCCCCCCGGTACTTCGACTACGCGAACCGAGAAGGGCTCCGAGGGCGGCTCGGCCTTTCGTTGGAGCGCATGCTGATCCCCCCGTTCGAAAGGTCGCACCTGAAGCGGGCGGACGTGGTCATCGCCGCCTCGAAGCGGAACAAGGACGACATCCACGAGCTGTACGGGCTCCCACTCGAGGCGATCTACGTCCTTCCGAACGGCGCCACGCCGGTGCCCCCGGTCACTCCTGAGGAGCGGGCCGCGGCAAGGAAGGCCCTCGGGTTGGAGGAGGGGCGGCACTACGCCTCCTTCGTGGGCGTCGACTGGTACCGGAAAGGCCTCGACGTGCTTCGCAAGAGCGTGGAGACCCTCCAGGCGAGCGGGAAACCGTGGACCATCCTCAACGCGGGGAACTCGAAGACCCGCAGCGCCCTCGAGATCGGCTACGGGTTCATCGACGGGCCGACGAAGCGCCAGATGATGGCCGCTTCCGACGTCTTCGCGTTCCCGACGAGGTACGAGGGGTCGCCCCTGCCCCTCCCCGAGGCGGCGGGGCTCGGCCTCCCGATCATCACCACTGCGGAATCGTCGGTGGACCGCGGGGTCCCCGGGACCGACTACGTGGAGGTCCCCGCGGGAGATGCCAAAGCCCTCGTCCACGCGCTCGAGTGGGTCGCGGACCATCCCCAAGAAGCGAGGGCCATGGGGGAGCGGGCGAGGTCGACCTTCTTCAAGTGGACCTGGGAGGACCAGGCCAACGAGCTTCGGCGGATCCTCTCCACCGAGCTCGACCGCCGACGGACCCGCGCGAGCTGAGCGCGCGGAAGGGCCCGAAGGGCCTCCGTGGCGGATCCAGACCCCTTGGTTCGCTTCGAAACATAGAAGAACCCGTATCTCCCGTCCATTGCATTGGGTATCCGATTGCTCGGTCCAGTCAAGAACCGAGCGGGATCCGAGGGACTTTCCCTCGTGAGCCCGCGCGCGACCCGCGTGGGCGGGTCCCCGTGAGGCAAACATGACCGATCTCTTGGGGCTGGACGTCGTCTATTGGGTGATCATCCTCGTTGTCGCGCTCATTGTCGTGCTGTTCCTGACGCGGGGGATCTACCTCATCGGGCAGAACGAGAACGGGGTCGTCACCCGCAAGATGGGGGGGAAGCGCATGCCTCCCGGTCAGGTCATCGCCCGTCACGGCGAGGTCGGGGTCCAGGCGACGATGCTCGTGCCGGGCCTGTACTTCCGGATGCCCGTCATTTGGAAGGTCGAGAAGGTCCCGAACATCGAGGTCGGAGAGGACCAGGTGGGGATGGTCGAGGCCATCGACGGGCGCCCGCTCCCGAAGGGCCGCATCCTGGGGGACGAGGTGGAGTGCAACCAGTTCCAGGACGCGGAGAAGTTCTTCGACAACGGGGGCGCCAAGGGCCCTCAGATCGCCATCCTGCGGCCGGGAAAGTACCGCATCAACACCCGCGCGTTCGTGGTGAAGGCCGGCACCGCCGCCCGGATCGCCACGGGGAAGCTCGGGATCGTGACGGTCCTGGACGGCCAGCCGCTCCCCTCCCGGTTCCTGGTGGCGCCCGAGCCCACCGTCGACCGCACGGTGAACCCGAAGGCCCGCTTCCACAACTCCTACCAGGATGGCCAGGCGTTCATCGACAGCGGAGGTTTCCGGGGCCCCCAGCTGGGGACCCTCCAGGCCGGGAAGTACTACCTCAACCCCCTGCTCGTCAACGTGAGCGTGGTGGACGTCTACGAGGTCCCCCCGGGGTTCGTCTCGGTCCTCCGGTCCAACGTCGGCGAGGAGCTCCAGCGATCCGACATGCGGCCCACCCCGGTCTCCTCCGACCCGCTGTTCGATGAGGAGATCACCAAGCAGGTCGAGAACCTGCTCGTCACGGACAAGGCGAGGAGAGGGATCCTGCAGAACCCGCTTGCCCCGGGAGAGTACAACCTGAACACGGTGGCCTACAGCGCGTACCTGGTCCCCACCTCGGCGATCATGATCGACTGGGCGAGCGAAGAAGGCCCCGCCGCCCAGGTGAAGATGTCCCGGAACCCGGCCGCCCCCACGACCAGCACCTCGAACTACCCGTACCAGGACGCCTCCGACACCGAGAAGGGGAGCGAGTTCTTCAATTTCGGCCAGCTCGAGGTGACCTCGAAGGACGGGTTCATCCTGGAGGTGGACGTCCGGGTCGTCATCCGGATCCTCCCTCAGAACGCGGCGTTCGTCATCGCCCGTTTCGGGAGCGTCTTCAACCTGATCCAGCAGATCATCCACCCGCTCATCGACGCAGAGTTCCGCAACAGCGCGGGGAACCGCAAGGCGCTCGACTTCTTCCAGAGCCGGATCGACCTCCAGCAGGAGGCCCTGCAGAAGGCGCGCGACGCGTTCAGCAAGTACTACGTCGAGTGCCCGAACCTGCTCATCTCCTGGATCGAGGTGGACAAGTCGCTCCTGGAGACGCAGACCAACCGGGAGATCGCGGTCCAGCAGCAGACCCAGTTCGAGCAGCAGGCCCTGGCCGAGCAGAAGCGGATCGATGTGGCCAAGCAGACCGCGATGGCCGACAAGCAGCCGGAGGTCGTCCAGGCGCAGCTCAACGTGACGATCCAGGAGAACAATGCCAAGGCGCTCGTGGCGCAGTCGGAGGGGATCCGGGACTCCACGGTCAACAAGGCGCAAGGCGAGGCGCAGGCCACCATCGCCGTGGGAGAGGCCAAGGCGCGCGCCTACCAGGCGCAGACCATCGTGCTCGGCCCGGACAAGGTCGCCCTCATCCAGGTGATCGACCGCATCGGCCAGGACAACGTGAAGATCACCCCGGAGTTCCTGGTCACCGGTGGAGGATCGGACGGAGGGGCGACCTCCCTCTTCTCCGCCTACCTGGCGACGCTGCTCTCCCAGTCGAAACCCCTGGATGGACGCCCCGCCGCCCAGACCCCTGCCGCCCTCCCGGCACCGGCCCCCACGCCTGCGGCCGCCGCGAGCGCCGCCCCGGCCTCTCGGGGCGCCTCCCGAACCGCGTCGTAGCCCCGCTACGCGGGTCCCACGGGCGCGGGACCCTGGGTCGGGCCCTGGCCGCTCAACACCCGCTCGTACGCCGCGAGCAATTCCCGCAGATGGACCTCGGGCCGGAAGCGCTCGTGGTAGCGACGGCGGGCCGCCTCTCCCCACCTGGCAAGCCTTGCCCGGTCGCTGAAGGCCGCCACGAGACCTTCGGTCCACGCGCGGACGTCCCCCGGAGGGAGGAGCAGCCCCTGCCCCTCGTGCTCGAGCCAGTCGGGGATGCCTCCGAGGCGGCTCCCGAGCGCCGGGCGACCCCGGACGAACGCCTCCAGTCCGATGAGCCCGAAGTTCTCGTACCCCTCGGACGGCACGGCGAGCACGTGGATCCGTGAGAAGAACGTCTCCTTCGCCGCGCCGCTCACCCACCCGGGGAGCTCGACGGCCGCCTCGACCTCGCGCCCGTGGCGACGAACCTCCTCTCGAAGGCGGGCCTCCGCGGGCCCCCGGCCTGCGAGGATCAGCCGCAGCCCCGGCACGCGCTCCCGGGCCCGCAGGAACGCCTCGAGGAGGGTGAACGGCCCCTTGTACGTCTCGAGGCGTCCGAGGAATCCCAGCGTGGGCGGCCCCTCGGGAAGGGGCGGCGGGGAGCTCTCCACGGCCGGAGGGACCTCGATGAAGGGGGGAAGCACCTGGACCGGAGACAGCCTGTGGCGTTCCAGGAACTCGCCTGCCGCCCGGCTGGGGGCGAGGTAGAGCCGCACGCGGGGGGCGACGTACGTGCGGAAGAACCGGTCCTGCGTGAGCTTGTAGCCGAGGCCCAGGCCCACCGCGCATCCGGTGAACTGGCACCGGGGAAGGATCCGACCCGTGCAGAGGCTCCCGTCGGGGAGCACCAGGGTCCCGATGGGGCAGACCAGCTTCGCATCGTGAGCGGTCATCACGAGGGGGACCTTGGAGGCGCGGAGGAGCCGTGCGAAGGGAACGAACCAGCTGTCGTAGTGGTGGAGGTGCACGATCTCCGGTCGGAACTCGTCGATCGCCTCGACCACGCGCCCGAACTCCCGGGGCTCGGCGCCAAGGTCCTCCGCGAGCCGGCGGGGTCCCATCGGTCGGAGCGGGACGATCCGCTCCCACCTCTCGGCCCGGTATTCGGAGACGGAGGGCGCATCGGTCAGGCTGATCGTGCGCTGCGGATGGCCCTCCTCTTCGAGCGACCGGGCGACGGCCGTCACGTACGACTCGGCGCCCCCCGGAGGTCCTGTCCAGTCGTTGAGCCGGAGGATGCGCATCTTCCTTCGTCCGTCGGCGTTCCCGAGGATGGCCGCACGCGCTATATGTACCGCGGGCTCGAACGGAGAGCGAGGGAGCTCGGGTCGAGATGCCTTCGGTCGTCGTCCTGGGGCTCGATTCGGTACCGCCGGAGCTCCTGTTCGACCGGTTCCTGCCGCACATGCCCAACCTGAGGAAGCTCCTCGGGCACGCGACGTGGGGACCCCTGCGCACCTGCGAACCGCCCATCACCGTGCCCGCCTGGGCGGTCTTCTTCAGCGGCGTGGACCCGGGGACGCTGGGCGTCTACGGCTTCCGCCACCGCCGGCCGGGCACCTACTTCGACCAGTACACCCCGACCCCCTCGACGCTCCAGACGGCCCCGATCTGGGATCTTCTGTCGCGCCGCGGACGGAAGGTCGCCGTCCTGGGCATGCCTCCGGGGTACCCTCCCCCGCCCGTGAACGGGATCTACGTCTCGGACTTCCTGACCCCCGACAACGCCCCCGACCCGGTGTACCCGGCCTCGCTGCGCGCCGAGCTCGAGCGGGTGGCCGGTGCCCCGTTCGTCTTCGACGTGGAGTTCCGCCACGACGCGCGCGAGAAGCTCTTCGAGGAGCTCCTGGCCATGACGCGCCAGCGCTGGGCGATCGCCCGGGACGTCTACCGGCGGGGACCGTGGGACCTCTTCGCCCTCCACGACATCGGTCCGGACCGGTTCCACCACGCCTTCTGGAAGTACTTCGACCCGACCCACCCCTCCTACGACCCGAAGGGCCCCTTCCAGGGCATCGGGGAGCGCTACTACGCGCAGCTCGACCAGGAGATCGGCGCCTTCCTCGAGCTCGTGGCTCCGGAGACCATCGTGCTCGTGGCCAGCGACCACGGCTCGAAGGCGATGGAAGGGTGCTTCTGCATCAACGAGTGGCTCCTCGAGCGGGGCCTGCTCAGCCTGAAGGGGAAGCCTCCGGCCCCCGGCACGCCCCTGGAAGCTTGCACCGTGGACTGGAAGCGGACCTCGGTCTGGGGCGCCGGTGGCTACTACGCCAGGCTCTTCTTCAACGTCAAGGGTCGCGAACCGCAGGGGCGCCTCAAAGCCTCCGACGTCCCTGAGCTCGAGTCGCGGCTGCGCGCGGAGCTCTCCCAGGTGAGGCGGCCCGACGGAAGCCCCCTGGGTGTGCGGGTGACCCGTCCGAAGGACGCCTACCGCAGCGTCCGGGGGGACGCTCCGGACCTGATGGCGTACTTCGGGGACCTGGCCTGGCGCTCGGCAGGGACCGTGGGGCACGGGAAGCTCTTCCTCAGCGAGAACGACACCGGGCCGGACGACGCCGTGCACGGCTGGGACGGCGTCTACGCTCTCGCGGACCCCCGGCGGACCCTCCCTGCGGGAGGACGGCACGGGGAACGGGAGGACATCCTCGACGTCGCCCCGACGCTCCTGCGGCTCCTGGGGGAGACCCCCCCGAGCTTTATGCAAGGGAAGCCCATCGATGCTTGGGTCCCTAAATGACCTCGGACACGCAACCGCACGCCGCCTCGCACTCCGCCGCACCGAACGGCCACCCGGGCTTCGTCCTGTGGATGGAAGGGCTCTCCGGCTCCGGAAAGTCCACGCTCTCGAAGCACCTCTCCGAGCATCTGCGAGGGAAGGGCTGGAAGGTCGAGATC
The DNA here is from genome assembly GCA_021802125.1 of Thermoplasmata archaeon. Classification (GTDB taxonomy): domain Archaea; phylum Thermoplasmatota; class Thermoplasmata; order Lutacidiplasmatales; family UBA184; genus JAKAAX01. The sequence goes on from JAKAAX010000002.1 coordinate 18,455, forward strand.
CTGGACGGCGACGAGGTCCGCAAGGGGCTCTCCCCCGAGCTCGGGTTCAGCCGGAAGGACCGGGAGACCCATGCGCACCGGGTGAGCTACGTGGCCAGGGTCCTCTCCAGGAACGGGGTCGCGGTCATCGTCGCGCTCATCACGCCCTACGAGACCTCCCGCCAGGCGGCGAGGGCGTCGATCGGGGAGCGGTACACGGAGGTGTACCTGCGCGCTCCGCTCGAGGTCTGCCAGCAGCGCGACGTGAAGGGGCTCTACAAGGCCAACCGCGCGGGACAGGTCAAGCAGATGACCGGCGTGGACGACCCGTTCGAGGAGCCGAAGAGCGCTGACCTGGTGGTCGATACCGGCACCGCCCCCATCACCACCTGCACCGACACGATCCTCGGCCACCTGAGGTCGAAGGGCTTCCTCGCCAGCTGACCTCCCGCAGAGGTCGACGGGGTCCGGGGCCCCGAGCGCCGGGCCCGGGCCACGTTTCGGGTACGACGTGGCTGGAAACGCGTCAGGGAGCTGGGGGGCGCGCTCAGGCGCCTACGAGTACTTCCAGCGGAGGATCTCGACGACGAAGGCCGCGATGAGCCCCATCGCCACCACGACCTCGGGAGGGATCTTGAGCGACTTGGTCTCCTCCATGTCGTAGTACTGGATGAGACCCGCCGCGGACTGAAAACCGCGGTTCTTCTGCTCGGCCATCGCCCGGGACAGGCGCGAGGAAGGTAAAAAAGGCTGACGGACCGGGGGGTCCCCCGGGAAGCTCCTCCCGTCGGGGTCCCGGCGCTACTTCCGGGCCGAGACCCGTCCCTGAACGGGAGAGGTCTCGAGCCTGCGCTCGAGCTCGGTAAGGCGGGCGGACTCGGCCGCCAGGACCGCGAGGTGGCGCTGGAGCGCCCGCTCGAGAAGCATGCGGTCCCTGGAGACCTCCACCCATGCGCTCCCCCCCGAGGTCGTCCGGCGTTCGGGCTCCTGATGCGGAGCGGGCGGGGACCATCCCCGGCGTCGGAGCTCGGGGAACGCCTGGCCCCACGCCTCTTCCGTGAGGTCCCCCCACGACCGGTGCCCGCGCTCGAGCTCGACCAGGAACTTCGCCACCCGGCGGTGGGCCTCCCGGAAGGGCACCCCGCAGCGGACGAGCTCGTCCGCAAGCTCGACGCTCGCCGTGGGGGACGCTCCTCCCCCGTGGGCGGCGGGCGAGGTGTGGAAGCGCGCGGTCCGGATCATCGGCTCGAGGACCCGCAGCGCCCGCTCGGCGCGCCGGACCCCCTCGAACAGGAGGGGCTTCAGCGTCTGGAGGTCCCGGTTGTAGGCGAGGGGGAGCCCCTTCAGGGTGACCAGGTGACCCGCGCCCAGGCCGATGAGCGGCCCCGACTCTCCCCGGAGAAGCTCCGCCATGTCCGGGTTCCGCTTGTGGGGCATCAGGCTCGAGGTCGTGACGAACGCGTCATCGAGCCGGAGCCGACCGAACTGCGGCGTGGACCAGAGGACCCACTCCTCGGCCAGCGAGGAGAGGTGGACCCCGAGCAGGGCGAGGGCGCCCAGCGTCTCCGACGCCGAGTCGCGGTCGGAGACCGCATCCATCGAGTTCGGGTGGGGCTCGCGGAAGCCCAGGAGGCGGGAGGTGAAGTTCCGGTCCAGCGGCAGGGAGCTGCCGGCGATCGCCCCCGCCCCCAGCGGGCAGTAGATCATCGACTCCCGGACCCGACGCAGGCGGCTGGCGTCGCGAACGAGCCGGCGGGCGTGCACCTGGAGGACCTGCGCGAGGTAGACGCGCTGGGCGTCCTGCAGGTGGGTCATCGCGGGGACGACGTACCTTCCCTGGGGCCCCGCCGCCTGGGCGAGCAGCGCGCCCGCCGCGGCCACGACGAGCTGCTCCATACGGAGGAGCGAGTCGCGCAGGTAGAGCGCGAGGTCGGTGGCCACCTGGTCGTTCCGGCTCCGCCCCGTCGGGAGGCGGGCACCCACGTCCCCCAGCCGGGAGGTGAGCGCGGCCTCCACGTTCATGTGGACGTCCTCGAGGGACGGGTCGAGCGGGAACCGGCCGGCCGCGGCCTCCCGTCGAAGGCGTACGAGCTCTCGGACCAGCGTCCGACCCTGCTGGAGCGGAAGCAACCCCTGCCGGGCGAGCATCCGGGCGTGGGCGAGGCTCCCCAGCAGATCGTACGGCAGGAGGACCCGGTCCTCCTCTACCGAGGAGCCGAACTCCGCCGCCTCAGGGTGGGGTGGGCGGCGAAACCTTTCGCGAAGCAGGGAGGGTCCCCCCGTCCTCCGTTTCGGTGAGCGCTTCTCTCCTGCGGGCATAGGCCAACCGGTTGGACAGACCGAAGAGGTGGATGAAGCCCTCGGCCGCCTCCTGCCGGAAGGTGGACCCCCGGTCGTACGTCGCGAGCTCCCGGCTCAGCAGGGAGAAGGGCGAGCGCCGGGAGACGACCCGGGCCGACCCCTGGAAGAGCCGCAGCGTGACCTCGCCGGTCACGGTCTCCTGGGTGCTCTCGGAGAAGGCCGAGAGGGCTTCCCGGAGCGGGCTGTACCATAGGCCCTCGTAGACCGTGTCGGCGAACCGGCGGTCCACGCTGGCCTTGAAGGAGAGGAGGTCGCGAGGCAGCACGAGCGCCTCCAGCGCCTGGTGGGCCTGGACCAGGGCGACCGCGGCGGGGCACTCGTAGGTCTCGCGCGACTTGATCCCCACCACCCGGTCCTCCACGTGGTCGATCCGGCCGACGCCGTGCGCGCCGACCTTCTCGTTGAGGGCACGGATCAGCGGGACGGGGTCCATCGCCGCTCCGTCCAGGCTCACCGGGACTCCCCGGGCGAACCCGACGCGCACTTCCTCGGGGGCCTTCGGCCAGTCCGAGGGGTGGCTGGTCCACTGGAAGACCTCTTCCGGCGGGGCGGCGGCGGGGTCCTCCAGGCGGCCCCCTTCGATCGACCGGCCCCAGAGGTTCTCGTCGACCGAGTAGGGCGACTCGGGCTTCACGTGGATCTTGAGCCCGTGGGCCCGGGCATACTCGATCTCGTCCGTCCGGTTCATGTTCCACTCCCGGACCGGGGCGATGATCGCCAAGTGGGGGGCGAGCGTCTGGACGCCCACATCGAAGCGGACCTGGTCGTTCCCCTTCCCCGTGCACCCGTGCGCCACGGCGTCCGCCCCCAGCCGAAGGGCGGCGGAGACCAGGTGGCGGACGATGAGCGGGCGCGCGAGGGAGGTCGACAGCGGGTAGATGCCCTGGTAGAGGCAGTTGGCCTCGAGCGCCGGGAAGAGGAACTCCTCGGCGAAGGCCTCCTTCGCGTCGACCAGCAGCGCCTCGCGGGCCCCGTTGAGCGGAGCGCGCTCGACGGCGTCGGAGAGCTCTCCCTCCTGCCCCACGTCGATCGTGAGCGTCGTCACTTCTGCGCCGTAGTGTTCCTTGATCCAGGGGATGGCGACGGACGTGTCGAGTCCCCCCGAGTAGGCGAGCACCACGTGTTTGAGCTTCCCGGCCATGTTCGTTCGTACCTCGTTGCTATCCTGCCCCCGCCCCCAGACGGAGCGGGAGGAGAGGGTAGGTGGGGGCGGCGGCCATGGGCCGGCCCCGAGGGGAGGACGGGCGCGCGCGGGGAGCGCGGCCTTCGAGGGGAGCCCCCTCCGGGACGAACCACGTCCCGCCGCGGAGCCCGGCGTGGAGCGCCGTGGGTCCAAAGGGCCCGATCCAGACCCGCTTCGCCCCGTTCGAGAGCACCCGGAGGGCGGCCTCGACCTTCGGCACCATCCCGCCGTGGACGGTGCCGTCCGCGACGAGGGCCCGTACGGCGGAGGGCGTGAGGCGGCCCAGGAGGCGCCCCTCGCCGTCCAGGACCCCGGGGACGTCCGTGAGCAGGACGAGCTCTCCTCCGAGCGCTTCGGCGATCCCCGCCGCGAAGAGGTCCGCGTTGACGTTCAGCACCCCTCCTTCGCCGTCGGAGGCGAGGGGCGCGAAGACGGGGACGATCCCCTGGAGAAGCAGCTGCTGCAGGAACGCGGCGTCGACCCGGGTCGGTTCTCCGACGCGGCCGAGCAGACCGGCCTGCACGTCCCGGGCCTGGACCATCTCGCCCGAGACCCCCGAGAGCCCCAGGGCCCTCAGGCCCGCGCGGTTGAGCGCGGAGACCAGGCGAAGGTTCACGGGGCCCGCGAGGACGCCTTCGACGAGCGGCAGGACCTCGGGGGTGGTGACGCGCTGGCCGGCGACCTTGAGGGCCGGAAGGCCCAGGCGCTCGGAGAGCGCCGAGACCTCGTCGCCCCCGCCGTGGACGATGACCAGGGGCCCGGAAGTGCGGTAGAGCTCGCTCGCCCAGGAGGCGAACGCATCGAGCTCCGGCCCGGGGCGGATCTCCCGCCCGCCCACCTTCACCACGCGGGGAGGGCGGCCGGTCCGGGTGTGGCCCGTCATGTCGCTGCTTCCCCTCCTCATGTCCGGTACTGGGCGTTGATCTGGACGTAGCCGTAGGACAGGTCGCATCCCCACGCCGTCGCCTGCGCCGGGCCGTTGCGCAGCTGGACGTCCAGGACGACCTCCTCCATCCGCTGGAGGATGGCGTGAAGGCGGTGCCCCTGCCCGTTGTCGAGACCGGGGGCCGGGGTCCCGCGGAGGATGAGCGGCCACTGCTTCTGCCCGTCGACCAGGCGGACGTCCAGGTCCCCGGTGTCGAAGGTCGCGCCCGAGTAGCCGAGCGCGCAGGCGATCCGGCCGACGTTCGGGTCCGCGCCGAAGAGCGCGGTCTTCACCAGCAGCGAGCTCGCGACGGCCCTCGCGGCCTCCCGGGCCTCGTGGACGTCCGCCGCTCCCTCGACGTGGACCGTGAGGAGCTTGGTCGCCCCCTCGCCGTCGCGCGCGACGGCCCGGGCGAGCTTCTCCAGCACGAAGCCGATGCCCCGCGCGAGGGCGGGGTCGTCGTCGGAGAGCGCACCTCCGGCGGCTCCGTTCGCGAAGGCGAGCACGGTGTCGTTCGTGGAGGTGTCCCCGTCCACGCTGATCATGTTGAACGTGCGGTCGGCCTCGCGGTTGAGCAGGCCCTGGAGCCCGGTGGGGCTCACGCGGGCGTCCGTCGTGAGGAAGGCGAGCGTGGTGGCGTGGGGAGGTCCCACCGAGGGAGCGATCATGCCGCTCCCTTTGGCCATCCCTCCGATCCGGGCGCGCGTGCCGTCCGCGAGCCGGACGGAGACCGCGGCCTCCTTCGTGCGGGTGTCGGTGGTGAGGATCGCCGTCGCGGCCTTGGTCGCGGCCTCCCGGTCGAAGCTCAGCGCCTCGACCGCGCTCGGCAGGTGGGAAGCGACCTTCTCCACCGGGATGCGCGGCCCGATGACGCCCGTCGCGGCGTGGTAGACGCTGCCCTTCGGCAGGCCAAGGGCCTGCTCGGAGAGCTCGATGACCCGGCGGGAGTCCTCGAGCCCGGCGGGGCCCGTGAGCGCGTTCGCGACGCCGCTCACCACGACGAGCCCGCGGGCCTCGGTGGGGCGGGAGCGCAGGAGCTCCTCGCAGATCTCCACGGGGGCGGCCCGGACCCGGTTCGTCGTGAAGAGCCCGGCCGCGGAGGCCGGGAGCTGGGAGGTCACGACCGCGAGGTCGGGGCGGAGGGACCGCTTGATCCCGGCGGCGGTGCCGGAGGCCCGGTAGCCCTTGGCGAAGGTGATGCCGTGGTCGGAGACCGAGAACTCCCCCAGGCTCATGGGCCGAGCCCTCCCAGCGGGAGCCCCGTGGTCTCGGGCAGCCCGAGCATGAGGTTCGCGTTCTGGATGGCCTGGCCGGCGCCCCCCTTGACGAGGTTGTCGATGGCGCTGTAGACGACGCCCGACGGAGGGGCGAGCTCGGTGGCGAGGTAGCAACGGTTCGAGCCGACGGCCCACGGGAGCCGGGGGACCGCGCCGAAGCGGACGAACGGGGAGGAGGCGTAGGAACCCTGGAGCGTCGAGCTCCAGGCCCCGAACCCCGCCTCGTCGACCCCGGGCGCGTAGATCGTGCAGAGCAGACCGCGGACCACGGGCACGAGGTGCGGAACGAAGGTGACCTGCGTCACGGGCTCGGTCGGGGCGCTCCCCGAGAGCTCCGAGAGGGCCTGGCGGATCTCCGGTCCGTGGCGGTGCTGGCCCCCGCCGTAGGGGTTGACCGAGGCTCCCGCCTGGGGGTGGTGCGTCGCGGGGGTGGGCGAGGAGCCCGCCCCGGAGGTCCCGCTCTTCGCGTCCACCACGACGTGGGGCGGGAGGAGCCCGGCGCGCGCGAGGGGGAGCAGGGCGAGCAGGGTCGCCGTGGGGTAGCACCCGGGGTTCGCCACGAGCTTCGCCGAGGCGATCGCCTCGCGGTTCGCTTCGGTCAGCCCGTAGACCGCGTGCTCCAGCCCGTCCTGGTCGGAGTGCTCGCGGCCGTAGGTCCGGGCGTAGGCCTCGGCGTCCTTGAGACGGTAGTCCGGGCCCAGGTCGACGACCCGGGTTCCGCGAGCCAGGAGCTCAGGCGTCCACCGTAGCGCCTCTCCTTGAGGGAGGGCGAGGAAGGCCAGGTCGACGTCGAGGGAGGAGGGGTCCTTCTCCAGCACGATCGCGTGACCGTCGGACAGCCAGGGACACACCTGGTCGAGGTTCTCCCCCGCGTGACCCTGGGAGATCGCCTGCTTGAGCTTCAGAGAAGGATGGGTCAGGAGAAGGCGGAGCAGTTCCCCCCCGAGGTAGCCGCTCGCCCCCACGACACCGACCGTGTGTTCCGTCATCTCGGGATCGTTCGGGGGCGCACCGTTCGGGGCCCTTGGAAGAGAACAGAGCGACCGTGGGACATCCCCTTCGCGTCGCGTGAGGAACGTCGGGAGGGGTCGACGCTCCGTGGGGACGAAAGAGGTCGCGCGAGGGACGTCGAACGTCCCGGCTGTTCCGTGGGGACTACGGATGTCCCACGGGCGACTCGCGCCGCACGCGCTCGTCGCCCGGCTGCGGATGCGGGTGGACGAGGTCCCCCAGCACCTGGAAGGCGCCGAGCAGGTCCTTCTCATCGAGGACGAACGTGCTGTCGGTGTGCGAGCTCACGATCTCCAGGCAGTTGATGCCCCTCCGCGCGAGGGCGTTCGCGAGGAACGCGAGGACCCCGGGCGTTCGGACGATCGTGGAGGGAGAGCGGACGGTCAGCGCGGCCAGGCCCCGGTAGATGTCGATGACGTACCCCTTGCCGAGCGACGGGACGACGCTGTTGAGCAGGTCGTCCTCCAGGAGGATCGTGAGAGCTCCCGGGCCCTGGAGGAGCTGGAGGAGGTGCCGCCGGTCCTTCAGGAGCTCCCCGGCCGCCTCGTCGACCCGCAGGAGCGCCTCCCAGTCGTTCCGCGCGGCGATGATCGCCACCCGGGTCCGGACCTCGATCCGGCTGCCGCGGATGACCTGGAGGATCCTCTCGTCCTGGGCGACCTCCTGCTGCATCTGCCGCTGGTAGCGGCGGCAGGCGACGGTGACGGCCTCCTCGTTCTTGAGCCCCTTCTCCTCGAGGATCTTCCGCGCGAGCGCGGTGAAGTTCACGACGTCCCACGCGAGGCAGTCGCGGATCGACGGGTGCTCGTCGATGTAGCGGCGAGTGATGTCGGCCGCCGTCGGTCCTTCGGGCTTGGGCGGGATCCGGGGCATGACGACGCGGGAGGAACGGCTTCCCCCCTTGAAGGTGCCGTTCGGCCTAGGCCAGGCTCAGGCGGGCCCGGAGCCCTCGGGACTAGCGGGAGCTCCGCCCGTAGAGGAGGAGGTCCTCGAGCGCGTCCTGCACGGAGGAGTGGAACCCCTGCGCGAGCCCGGATCCGAGCGACGCGACCGGGCCTCCCGCCAGCCGCTCGAAGAACGGCCTCGGGGGGGAGAGCTCCACGGTGCGCCGGGAGGGGACCCCCGCGGCGTGCGCAAGGTCCTCGAGTGCGGCTTCCCGGTCCCCGAGCGCGTCGATGAGGCCGAGGGCGAGCGCCTGCTTGCCGCTCCAGAACTCCCCCGTCGCGAGCGCCAGGATCTGGTCGCGGGGACGGCGGCGCTCCCGGGCCACCATGTCCACGAAGGAGTTGTAGCTCACTTCTCCCACCTTCAGGAGCTTCTCCCGCTCTTCGGGCGTGAGCGACCGGAGCCCCTGGTAGGCGTCCTTGTGCCGCCCCTGGTGGAGAAGCTCGACCTCGATGCCGATCTTCTGGAGCAGGGCCTGGACCGCGACGTGGGGCATGATGACGCCGATGGAGCCGACCGCGGACTCCTCGTAGGCGTAGATCCGGTGGGCCCCGAGCGCGGCCATGTACGCGCCGGAGGCGGCCATGGACCCGACCGCCGCGACCACGGGTTTCACCTTGGCCACGCGCTTGACCGCGAGGTAGAGGTCGGTGGAGGCGATGTCCTCGCCCCCTCCGCTGCTGATGTCGAGCAGCAGCCCCCGGAACTTCGACTTGTCGCGGACGTACCGGAGGATCCGCAGGTAGGGTTCGACCGAGCGCTCGCGGATGGTACCGCGGAACTTGACCCTGGCCAGGACCGGACGCACCATCGTGCTTTCACGCCAGCGGGCCGTATATATTGACGAGGTGGGAGAGCTCCCCACCTCGTGGGACCCGACCCGATCAGGTCACGGTGATCGTTCCGGACATGAAGCCCGGCTCACCCATCGACCAGCCGTCGCACGGGGCATCGCACTGCCAGGCGACCGTGCCGGTGGTGTTGAGGTACATCTCGAAGGTCACGGAGTACCCCTGGGGCCCGTCCGCCTCATGGATCGGGACGTTCCAGCCGGCCGTGGTCTTCTGCGGGAGGGCACTGAACGTGTGCGAGACGTTCGCGACCGGGATCGAGGTCGCGGGGGTCCCCCAGGATGCGGGGGGAGCGGCGTTCTGATAGGCGATCCCTCCCAGCACGCCGAACACCTGGGCCACCGCGGAGGGGACCGGGTTCTGCCCGTTGTCGTAGTTCGTGATCGTGAAGATCAGGAGCGTATGCGAAGGCACGGTGAAATTCGCAGGAGTGTACTGGTCGCTCCCGTTGAACGGGGCGGCGCACCAGGCGCATCCTCCCTTGATCGCGAGATAGATGTAGTCGGGGGGCGCGGGCGGGGCGGGCGCGGTCGTCGTCGGAGCGGGGGCCGGGGCCGCGGCGGCGTGCGGGGCGAGACCCCACACCACGTAGGAGATCGCGATCGCGAGGGCGACCACGAAGACGTCGGCGAACAGGTGGTTCCAACCCCGGACGCTCATCCGGGGCTTGGAGCGCGAAACCGGTCGGGACGTGGAGCTGCGGGGGCTGCGAGACATGGCGCCACCCGGTGGGGTTGAGGTAGTTAGAGCGGAGGTGAAGCCGGATTGACCCCGGAGGGCCGGGGACGCCCGCGGGAGTGGCGGGGGAGAGGGGGAGAGACCGGGGCGGGGCGCGCGTCGGGCCGGGGCTCCCTCTTCGCGTCCCTCCGACTCTATGAATAGGCATATACGCCGGTGTTCCCCGGGGTCAGGGAGCGAGGCCCTCCACCTTTGACCGAACCGAAGCAAGGCGAGATCTGGATCGAGAAGTACCGGCCCCGCCACCTCGGGGAGATGGTGGGACAGACCAAGATCGTCCCCTTGCTGGAGGCCTACGTCAAGAAGCGGACGCTTCCGCACCTGCTCTTCGCCGGGCCCCCGGGGACCGGGAAGACGACCGCGGCGCTCTGTCTCGCCCGCGACCTGTACGGGGAGGACTGGAGGAGCTCCTTCCTGGAGCTCAATGCGTCGGACGAGCGGGGCATCGACACGGTCCGGGGCACGATCAAGAACTACGCGCGCAGCGCTCCGCTCGGCGACATCCCGTTCAAGATCCTGTTCCTGGACGAGAGCGACAACCTGACCGCGGAGGCCCAGGCCTCGCTGCGCCGGACCATGGAGCGGTACTCCTCGATCTGCCGGTTCATCCTCTCCTGCAACTACTCCTCCCGGATCATCGAACCCATCCAGTCGCGGTGCGGGGTCTTCCGCTTCAAGATCCTCCAGCCGGAGGAGATCCGGACCTATCTGGAGCGGATCGCCAAGGCCGAGAAGAAGACGGTCCTCCCCGAGGCGTACGAGGCGATCCTCCGGCTCTCCGAGGGGGACATGCGGCGGGCCGTCAACATCCTGCAGCTCGCCTCGACCTTCTCCGACAAGGTCGAGCCGGACACGGTCTACGAGAGCGCGGCCACCCCGCTCCCCCGGGAGGTGGAGGCGATGGTCAACGCCGCGATCGCCGGGGATTTCCTGGGGGCCCGGGACCGCCTCTTCTCGCTCTTCACCGAGCGCGGGGCGAGCGGCGAGGACGTCGTGAAGGCGATCCACGGGTACCTCGCGACCCTCGCGATCCCCGACCTCGAGCGCGTCCGGATGGTCGATGCGCTCGCCGAGATCGAGTACCGCATCGTCGAAGGGGCCTCCGAAAGGATCCAGCTCGAGGCCTTCCTGACGCGCCTGAGCCTCCTGCGAGGCTCCCTCGGGGGCTCGCCTCCCTCGTCGGCCGCCTCTCCCTCGTCGCGATGACGCCCCGACGCTCGGTCGCCCGGGATCGCCCCGCCTCCTCTCGCACGGGCCCTTCCCGTTCCACGGCCCAGCGCGACATCCTCCAGAAGCCGGTCTCGTACCGACGCGCGGAGGTCGAGGGGGAGCTCCGCCTCTCCCCGCGCTCCCGGCGCGCCATCGCCGAAGGGCAGGTGGAGAAGGGGGACCCCCGCGTGGCCGGGGGGCTCGCGGGCATGTCCGCCATGAAGCGGACCGCGGAGCTCATCCCGCACTGCCACATCGTTCCTCTGACCTCGAGCCGCGTGGACCTGGAGCTCACCCCCAAAGGCGTACGGGTCCGCGCCGTCGCCGAAGCGCGGTGGTCGACCGGCGTGGAGATGGAGGCCCTGGTGGGAGCGACGGTGGCGCTGCTCACCGTTTGGGACATGGTGAAATACCTGGAGAAGGATGCGAGCGGTCAGTACCCGGGCACGGCCATGGGCCCCGTCCGGGTCGTCCGCAAGATCAAGTCACCGTCGCATCCCTGAGGTCCAACATGCCCTCCCCTAGTGCGAACTCCACCGCCACGTCCCACGCCGCGACCGTTCCCGGATCTTCCTCTTCCTCTTCCTCTTCTTCTTCCTCCTCGAGCCCCTCGGGCGCCCACGGCGCTGGCCCGGGCGCGGGGGCAGCTTCCGCGCAGCGTCATCACCTCGGGGCCACCCGACCGCTCGTCTTCGGGGTCCTCACCACGTCGGACACCCACACCGAGGACGACGACGACTCCGGCAAGCTGGTGAAGCAGCTGCTCGGCGAGGCCGGCCACCAGGTCCCTCACTACGCGCTCGTCGCGAACTCCGTCGCGGACATCCGCGAGACGGTGGACAAGTGGCTCTCCGACCGACGGCTCGAGGCCATCATCACCATCGGAGGGACCGGCGTGAGCTCCCGGGACGTGACCATCGAGGCGCTGGCCGGGATGGGGGGGAAGTCGCTGGAAGGTTTCGGGGACCTCTACCGGATGCTGAGCTTCCAGGAGGTGGGTCCGCTCGCGGTCCTCTCCCGCGCCTCGCTCTTCGCGATCCAGAACCGCCCCGTCTTCGCGGTCCCCGGCTCGGAGCGCGCCTGCCGCCTGGCCCTGAGCCGTCTCGTCCTGCCGGCCGCGGAGCACCTCGTCGAGGAGCTCGCTCGCTGAGGGGTCCCCTCGCTCGCTCCTGACCGGAGGAGCAACGACCGCGGCCACCGCAAAAGGGGTTTATCTCCGAACGGCGTGCGGAGTCCTGGGCGTGAAGGCATGGGTGTCAAAGATCTCGATATGCAGAGCTTCGAAAGCTTCCCGCAGGAGAACACGGTGGCGCTGGTGGACGTCTGGGCGCCCTGGTGCGGTCCGTGCCGCATGGTCTCTCCCATCGTCGAGAGGCTCGCGAAGAAGTACGACGGCAAGGTCGGCTTCGGCAAGCTCAACTCGGACGACAACTCCGAGACCGCCCAGAAGCTGGGCGTGATGAGCATCCCCACGCTCCTGTTCTACAAGAGCGGCAAGCTCGTCGACCGCATCGTCGGGGCCTACCCCGAGGACGTGATCGAGGAGCACCTGAAGAAGCTCCTCTGACTCACCCCCGCGGGCCCCCCCGGGGACGGGGAAGGCCGGACGCAGGACGGCCGGACGGCGGGGTTCTCAGGCGCGAGCTTTATCCTTCCCAGCGCGGGGGCGGCGCGCCTCGCGTGACCTATGCCGGCGGAGAAGAACCCCGAAACGAAGGACCCGCAGCTCGTCCGCTACGAGTTCCGACGGATGCTGGAGGAGCTCGGCTCGATCCGCGGACGCGCGACCGAGCTGGTCACGCTCTACGTCCCCCCCGCCCGCGCCATCGCGGACGTCTCCAACTACCTGCGGAACGAGTACGCCCAGGCGGGGAACATCAAGAGCCGCACGACCCGGAAGAACGTGCTCTCCGCGCTCGAGACGATCCTGAACCGGCTGAAGCAGTACCGGGTCCCCCCGGAGCACGGGCTCGCCTTCTTCGTCGGAGCGAAGCCGATCGGGGCGGACAAGTACGAGATGGTCCAGTACGTGATCGAACCGCCGGAACCTCTGAACACGTACATGTACCGCTGCGACTCGGAGTTCGTCCTCGAGCCGCTCAAGGAGATGGTCCATGAGCCCGAGCTCTGGGGGCTCATCGTCATGGACCGGGCCGAGGTCACCCTCGGCTGGCTGAAGGGCAAGCGGGTGGAGGCGGTCCGCAACAAGCAGTCGCTCGTGCCCTCCAAGCACGGGCGCGGCGGGCAGTCCCAGCACCGTTTCGAGCGGCTCATCGAGCACGCGGCCCACGACTTCTTCGTTCGGTGCGGGGAGATGGCGGCCGAGCTCTACCTGCCGGTGAAGGACCAGCTGAAGGGGCTCCTCATCGGCGGCCCCGGGGCGACGAAGGAGTACTTCGTCAAGCAGAACTACCTCCACTACGAGCTCCAGAAGAAAGTCATCGAGCCTCTCTTTGACGTCGGCTACACCGATGAGTACGGGCTGAAGGAGCTGGTCGAGAAGGCCACGATCACCCTCCACGGCCTGGAGCTCACGGAAGAGAAGCGCATAGTGCAGCGGCTGCTCCGGGAGGCCCGCCGGGCCGAAGGGAGCCTCGCCGCCTACGGCGAGGGCGAGGTCAAGCGCGCGCTCGGGCTCGGCGCCGTCGAGGTCCTGCTCATCTCCGAGGGGCTGCACCGCCGGCGCGTCTCGCTCAAGTGCTCGAAGTGCAACCACACCTTCGTGCGGGTCCTGGACGACGCCCAGGTGGACGCCGCCGTGCACGCCTCCTGCCCGAAGTGCGCCGGCACGAACTCCCTGGAGATCGAGGGGTCGGAGGACCACGTGGGGGAGCTCTTCCGGGAGGCCGAGGGCTCCGGCGCGACCGTCCGGATGATCTCGACCGAGAGCGACGAGGGGTCGATGCTCCTCAAGGCGTTCGGAGGGGTGGCCGCGATCCTGCGCTACGGGCTGCCCTCCCCCGCTCCTGCGGCCCACGCGTGAGGGGTAGGCCCGCGGGGCGGCGCGACCTAGCCTCTTATCCTGGGTGACGTAGCGCCCCTGTCCGTCCGGGGACGCGCGTGCGCCGGTGGCTCAGCCTGGATAGAGCGTTCGGTTCCTAACCGAAACGTCGTGGGTCCGAATCCCACCCGGCGCGTCGTCCCCCCGGCCGGTGCCGGTCATCGCGCGAAGGAGGAGAGTTGGGGCAGGGTCGGGACCGGCGAGACAGGGCGCGATCCCCCGGCCCGGGCGCGTCGCGCACCCCAAGTCCCGCCTCCTCTCGGGCCTCCTACCGGGGCCCGGGACGGTTCCGGCACGCGGGCGCCTACGAGGTCGAGCGGGAGTGGCGCCGGTACGAAGGGACCCCCCAGCGGGAGCTCCTTCGTGGGGTCCGGGAGCGCTTCCTGGAGCGGGCCCTGAGGACGGCCTCGGAGGAGGTCCGCTGGGCTGCCGAAGTGGGCCCAGGGCCGGGAAGGTTCACGCCCCTGGTGGGGCAGGGGGCCGAGCGATTGCTGCTGGTCGACCTCTCCACTCCAATGCTCCGGGCGGCCGCGGAGCGGGTGGAGGCCGGGTCGGGGCCGTCCTCCGAGGGGGGAGTTGACCTCGTCCAGGCGGACGCCTCCCGCTCGCCGCTGAAGGAGAGGTCGCTGGACCGCGTCGTGGCCCTCGGGAACCTGGTGGGGTTCGCCGGACCCAGGGCCCGCTCGGTCCTCGAGGGGCTCGCGCGCGCGGTGGCGCCGGGGGGAGCGCTGGTCCTCGAAACGCAGGCGGCCGTGACGTTCGTGCCGCGCTTCCTCGATGAGGCCGGGCCGCCCGAGCTCCGCCGCACCTTTGTCTCCGACCCCCGGCACGAGCTCCCAAGGCTGCTGCGGGAGGGATGGAGACCCGTCCCACCGCCAAAGCCGGCGGGCAGGGAGGGATCCGGGGACATCAGGGGCATCGGCGGCATCGGGAGCCTCGGAGGCCTCGGGGGAACCGGTCCCACGTTCCGATTCATGGCCCGTAGCGAGGTCTCTCATCTCCTCTCGCGGGAGGGCCTGAACGTCGTCGATGAGCTCGTGGCCGCTCCGCTCCTGGGCGGGAGTCCGGAGCTCCTGGACACCCTCCTACGCTCGGGAGGGCCCGGCCTCCGCGCATTGCTCCGCTGGGAGGAGACGGTGGGACGGGAGAGGGAGTTCCTCGAGGCGGGCGGTCATCTTCTGACCTGCGCCGTGCGCGACTGAGCCGGGCCCCGGAGGGACCGATCCAGGGTCCTCGGACGGGCGCAGCTCCCCCCCGGTCGGGGGCCCCGGGTCGCCCACTTTGCTCGTCGTGGGTCGCTCCGTCACGACGAGTTCCGAGAAGGTCTATTATGCGGGTCTGGATGAGGCCGCCGTGAGCGGCGCCAGGAGAGCTCTTTCTCCGTGGGCACGCCCGCTCGAGACGCGGCCCCGATCGCACGCCTTCGTGCCCTGTGGCCGGTGCGGTCAGGACGGTCCCGAATCGTCCGTTCAGGAGTAGGGACCCATGCCGAGCCCCGCTGCCGAGCTCCAAGCCCCGCACGGCCGCCCGGACCTCCGCGAGGCGCTGAACCCCGCGCTCCGCGCGGAGACCCTGGAGCTCCACGGGCCGGTCCCCGCCTCCCTGAGCCCTGTCGTCAACGAGGCCTCCCTCCGGTTCGTGGCCGCGCTCACCGAGCGCTTCGAGTCGCGTCGCAACGCCCTCCTGGAGGCGCGAGAAGAGTACCAGGCCTCGATGGACGGCGGGGCGCTGCCCTCCTTCGACCCCTCCACGAGGTCGGTCCGAAGCTCCTCCTGGCGCGCGGCGCCCCCTCCGAAGGAGCTCCACGACCGGCGGATCGAGATCACCGGGCCGACGGACCGCAAGATGATGATCAACGCCCTCAATTCCGGGGCGCAGGTCTACATGGCCGACTTCGAGGACGCCCACGCCCCGGCGTGGAAGCTGACCCTGGAGGGGCAGCGGAACCTGTACGATGCCGTCCGGGGTTCCCTCGAGTTCCGGAGCCCGGAGGGCAAGTCCTACGCCCTCCGCTCCCCCCACGCCGTCCTCATGGTCCGCCCCCGGGGCTGGCACCTGGACGAGGAGGGGCTCACCTTCGGCGGCGAGGCGGTCCCGGCGAGCCTCTTCGATTTCGGGCTCTACTTCTTCGCGAACGCCCAGGCCCTGAAGGCGGCCGGCTCCGGGGTCTACCTCTACCTGCCCAAGCTGCAGAGCGGGGCGGAGGCCGCGCTCTGGAACGACGTGCTCGGGTTCGCGGAGGAGAGTCTGGGGCTCCCCACCGGGAGCGTCCGCTGCACCGTGCTCATCGAGACCCTCCCGGCGCTCTACCAGATGCACGAGATCCTCTACGCGCTCCGCGAGAGGGTCCTCGGGGTCAACCTCGGCCGATGGGACCTCCTGTTCAGTTTCATCAAGACGCTGCGCGCCCACCGCGACCGGGTGCTGCCGGACCGCTCGGTCCTGACCATGGACACCCCGTTCATGCTCGAGGCCTCGCGCTACCTCGTGCGCACCTGCCACGAGCGGGGGGCCCAGGCGATCGGGGGCATGGCGGCCGACATCCCGGTCCGCGATGACGCGGAGCTCAACGGGGAGGCGATCGCGCGCGTGGTGCACGACAAGGAGCGGGAGCTCTCCCACGGCTACGACGGCACCTGGATCGCCCACCCGGGGCTTGTCGCGGTCGTGCGCCGGGTGTTCGACGCTCCCCGACCCACTCCCGTCCCCTCCGAGCCCGGCCCCGACCCGGACCCCCGGGTCTTCCTTCAGGTCCCTCCCGGTCGGCCCACCGTGGCGGGCATGCGCGCGGACGTCAACGCGGCGGTGCAGTACCTGGAGTCCTGGCTGCGCGCGGTCGGCGCGGCCGCGATCCGCTACCGGATGGAGGACACGGCGACCGCGGAGATCTGCCGCGCTCAGCTCTGGCAGTGGGTCCACCTCGAGGTCCCCCTCGAAGGGGGGACCGCGGCGACGCCCGAGCTCTTCCACCGGGTGGTGGAGGAGGAGATGGGGGCGATCCGCCGAGAGGTGGGGGAGGAGCGCTGGGCCCGTGGGGAGTACGGGGGCGCGAGGAAGCTGCTCGAAGAGTTGGTCGACGGAGCGGAGCTCGAAGAGTTCTTGACCCTCCGCGCTGGACCCTGGCTTGACGGATCCCCCCTGGGGCTCGGACACCGAACATGATGCGCGAAGCGATGAAGGACTCGAACCAACTGGCGGCGAGCTGGCGGAAGGAGGAGAAGTGGCGGGGGATCATCCGCCCCTACAAGGCGGACGACGTCGTCCGGCTGCGCGGCACCCTCCCGATCCGGTACACGCTCGCGGAGCTCGGGGCGGAGAAGCTCTGGCACCAGATCGCCACCCAGCCCTTCGTTCCGGCCCTCGGCGCCCAGACGGGGAACCAGGCGGTCCAGATGGTCCAGGCCGGGCTGCCCGCCATCTACGTCAGCGGCTGGCAGGTCGCGGCGGACAACAACGAGGCCGACGAGACCTACCCTGACCAGAGCCTCTACCCCTCCGACAGCGTCCCGCACCTGGTCCGGCGGATCAACAACGCGTTCAAGCGCCAGGACGAACGCAAGCACGCGCTGAGCGGCGAGCCCATCGACTGGTTCGCGCCGATCGTCGCCGACGCCGAGGCCGGCTTCGGCGGCCCGCTCAACGCCTTCGAGGTGATGAAGGACATGATCGAGGCGGGCGCCGCCGGGGTCCACCTGGAGGACCAGCTCTCGAACGCGAAGAAGTGCGGACACCTGGGCGGGAAGGTCCTGGTCCCGGCCCGCGAGTTCCTCTGGAAGCTCACCGCGGCCCGCCTCGCGGCGGACGTCATGGACGTCCCCACGCTCCTGATCGCGCGCACGGACGCCCTGAACGCGCGCATCGTGACCAACGACGTCGACCCCGTCGACCAGCCCTTCCTCAACGGAAAGCGGACGTACGAGGGCTACTACGAGTACAAGGGCGGGATCGAGTGCGCCATCGCGCGCGGCATCGCCTACGCCCCCTACTCCGACATGGTCTGGTTCGAGACCTCCTCGCCCGACCCGGACGAGGCACGGGCCTTCGCCCAGGCGGTCCACGCCAAGTACCCGGCGAAGCCGCTCGCCTACAACTGCTCGCCGTCGTTCCACTGGAAGAAGAAGCTGAGCGACGACCAGATCGCACGGTTCCAGAGCGACCTGGGGGAGCTGGGCTACAAGTTCCAGTTCATCACGCTCGCCGGCTTCCACTCGCTCAACTACCACATCTTCGAGATCGCCCGCGCCTACCGCTCCCAGGGGATGACCGCCTACGCCAAGTTCCAGGAGCACGAGTTCGCGGCGGTCCCGCACGGCTACAAGGCCGTCGCCCACCAGGCGTTCGTCGGGACCGACTACTTCGACGAGATCGCCCAGGTCATCTCGGGCGGAGAGGCCTCGACCCTCGCGATGGAGGGCTCGACGGAGCGCGAGCAGTTCGACGCCCCGCACTCGAAGCCCGCGGGGGCCGGGAAGCCGAAGCTCCCGGCGACCGCGCACTGAACCGGTCGGGGTGGTAGTCGAGGTCCGGGTCGGGGAGTTCCGAGCGGCCTAATGGCCCAACGGCCTAATGGCCCAACCGCCCAACGGCCCGACCCCACCCCCCGTGTGAGGGTCTTCGAGCTCGCCGCCGCTCGGAGCGACCCCCACGCCGGGGGGGGCGCGGGGTGCTCGGCTCAGCCGAGCACGTCCAGGAGCCGGGAGCGGCGTCGGCGCGCCGCGTCCACCAGCCTCGCGGGGACGTAGGCCGCGACGGCCCAGGGGGTGATCGGTCGTGAGAGGAGGGTGGACCACGCCCCATCGGTCCGGAAGAGGTCGACCACCTTCCCCGCCTCCCAGATCCAGAGGGGATCTCCCCCGGCGGTCGGGGCCCCGGCGTGCGGAGCCCCCCGGTGGGTCGAGGCGAGGTCGAGGAGGACCTCTCCGGGACGCGCCCCCAGGCGGCGAGCCATCTCGTCCTCGACGCGCCGCCGCTCGGAAGGGACCTTCGCCAGGCGCAGGAAGCGGGGATCCAAGGGGCCTTCCGATCCCCAGGGGTACGTGAAGGCCCGTTTGTAGAGCTGGCGGACCTCGAACCTCCGGGCGAACTCCCCCGCCCGCCCCCCTTCTCGCTCGAGGATGGCGAGCAGGGCGGCATCGGTCAGGGCGAGGAGCGGCGCGATGTCGGGGAAGGAGGGCAGCCGCTCCAGCGCGGACTGCAACATGATCTCGGCGATGCGGACCGTCTTGTTGTAGTAGACCGACGAGTACATCAGCGAACGGGCGAAGAGGAACCCCTCGACCGCGGGGCGACCCTTCTCCGCGAAGACCAGGTGCCCTCTCTCCTGACGGACCGTCTCGAGCAGCCGGTTCGCGTCGATGAACCCGTGGGCCACTCCCGTGTAGTGGGCGTCCCGCTGCAGGTAGTCCAGACGGTCGGCGTCGATGGACCCGTGGAGCATCTCGCTGCGGAAGGGACGCGCCCGCGGACGAGGAGCGCGGAGCAGCTCGACGACCTCCCGGGAGGAGAGCCCGTGCCGCTCCAGGACCTCAGGGATCGTTCGGGGGTGGTATCCGTCGACGCCTTGCTGCGGGACCTCGTACGGCTCCGGGACGTCGCCGCGCACGAGCATCGCCGTGACCTCCTCGTGCGAGGTGCCTCCCACCTCCTGGAGCACCCCTTCGAGGGTGTGGGAGAACGGGGTGTGGCCGAGGTCGTGGAGCAGCCCCGCGATCTCCAGGGGAAGCGCCTCCTCGGGGGAGAGACCGAGCCCGGTCGCCATCGCCCGCGTCACCCAGAGAACCCCGAGGGAGTGCTCGAGCCGGGTGTGATTGGCCCCGGGGAAGACCAGGTTGGCCAGCCCTGTCTGTCGGATGCCCCAGAGGCGCTGCACGAGAGGGTGGGAGAGCAGCTCGAGGGTGGGCCCCGTCAGCGGGACGGAGCCGTGGACCGGGTCGTAGATGTACTTTCGAAGCCCCGCGGCGCGTTTGGGCAGATCCGGTCACCCCTGGTCGGGTCGTGGGACCCGGACGTGCGACATCAACCTATCTGCCTCCTCGGGAAGCGCGGGGTGGGGCCCGGTCGCGTGGTCCGCGCGACCGCACCGGCCGGGGCCACGTACCGCTCCCCCGGCCCCCTGAACGAGGGGGGTCCCGAGCCTCCTCCGCGGGCGCAGGGTCTATCGGCGGTGGTCGAAGCCTTAATCTCGTATCACTGAACTGCTGGAGACGAGATGGTTCAGCCCGCGGGCACGCCAGCCACGCCTGCCCTGGCCAAGGCGCGGCAGTGGTTCGAGTCGGCCGAAGCCGCCCAGCAGGTGCGGGATTTCAACCGCCAGGTGGACGCGCTCAAGGAGGTCCTGAACCTCGCGCGCGACCGGTTCAACGAGCTCTCCTACCAGCGGCAGGAGGCGGGGGACCTCCTCGACCGGACCGCGCTCGGGTTCTACCGCCTGTCGATCGGCGACCAGGCTCTCCAGGCCGTGGAGTTCGCGCTGTCGTTCTCCCCGAACTCCTCCTCGGCGCTCCAGCACAAGGCGATGATCCTCCTCTCGATGAACCAGAACCTGGACCAGGTGCTGAACCTCCTGGACCGGGCCTTGTCGGTCAACCCGCATGACAAGGCGATCTGGGCGAGCAAGGGCGACGCGCTGAAGATCCTGGGCCGGCCCCAGGACGCCGTCGAGTGCTACCTCCAGGCCCAGCAGCTGGACGCGACGAGCACGCAGTACGTGGACCGGGCGCTGAAGCTCATCCCGGGACATCCGAAGGCGCTGCGGGTGAAGCTCGCCCTCGCCATGACGTTGGGCGGGGTCAAGCAGGCCACCGAGACGTGCGACCAGCTCCTGCAGTCCAACCCCTCCGACCCCGAGCTCCACTTCACGAAGGCCAACCTCCTCGCCTCCTCCGGCGACCTCGCGCCCGCCCTCGACTCGCTCGAAAAGGCCATCCAGCTCAAGCCGGACGACCCCCGCTACCTCTTCCTGAAGGCCCGGGTCCTCCTCGCGCTCCAGAAGAACGACGAGGCGTTCGCGCTCTACCGCTCCCTCCTGGAGAAGCGGGCGGAGGTCGACCCCGCGCTCCTGCTCGAGCTCGCCTCGACGCTGGAGACGATGAACCTCCAGTCGGACCTCCTGGTCGACGTCCGGCGGAGGATCAAGGAGCTCGACCCCCGGAACCTCGCGAACCTGCAGGCGCTGAGGACGCTCGCGCTCAAACAGGACCGCAAGGACGTCGCGATGGAGGCGTGCGAGGCGCTCCTGGTCCTCTCCCCTCACAACCTGGAGGCGGAGCGGACCCTGGGCGAGCTGCTCTCGGCGACCGGCCAGCTCGAGGGGGCCCTACGCGTCTACCAGGAGATCGTCCAGGCCCACCCCACCGAGGTGGAGGAGTTCCGCAAGGGGCTGCGCCTCGCCAAGCAGAACCGCAAGGCCCCCTACGTCGTGTTCTTCTCCAGGGCCATCCTCGCGCAGAACGCCTCCGACACCTCGGCCGCGGAGGAGCTGGCCCAGGCGCTCACCTCCCTGGGGCAGAGGGACGAGTCGCTCCAGGTCTACGACCACATCCTCCGGATCACTCCGGACAACATCCCCATCCTGCTCCAGAAGAAGGCCCTCCTCCAGACGATGGGGAGGACCGACGAGATCCCCGCCCTCCTGGACCGGATCTTCGAGAAGGACCCCTCGCGCTACGACGTCGCGCTGGAGCGCGGGAACCTCTACCTCTCCCGGGCGTACCGCACGGCCGAGAAGGCCCCGGAGCGGAAGGGGCTCGCCACCGAGGCCCTCCGGAGCTACGAGCGCTCGAGCCTCTCCACCGAGTTCCGCAACGTGAGCCTGCTCGGGGCGGCACGGGCGGCGAAGCTGCTCTCGAACGTGGACCGGGCCGTGGACGGGTACAAGGAGTTCCTGGCCGACCCCGCGAACGCGACGCGCGGGGACATCTTCAAGGAGCTCGGCCACACCCTCCGCGAGATCTCCCGGAACGCCGAGGCGGAGCAGGCCTACGCGAAGGCCATCGAGCTCGGTCGGGAGGACACGGACCTCATCTGGGGGATGGAGGAGGTCCTCGCGGCCCTCAATCAGGATGCGAAGGCCCTGCACTACGTCGAGATCCTGCTCCAGCGCGAGCCGCAGAACCCGCTGTTCCTCCGGCGGCGGGGGCGGCTCCTGCTCCGCCTCGGACGGAAGGCCGAGGGCGTCCAGGTCCTGAAGAACGCGCTCTCCCCGCAGGAGCGCGACCCCGTCGCCTACTTCGAGGTGGCGGACGCGCTGAAGGAGCAGGGGGCCTACGCCGACGCGCTCCCGTACTACCAGAAGGGCATCCAGCTGGACCCGCAGAACAAGCTGGGGACGCTCTCGCTCGCCGAGACGCTGATGCTCGCGGGACGGTTCACCGAGGCCGCGACCGCGGTCGACACCCTGCTTCGGACGGACGCCTACGACCTCCGGCCCTGGAAGCTGAGGGCCGACATCTACCGGTCGCTCCAGCGCGACACGGAGGTGCTCTACTCCCTCAAGGCCATCCTGCTGCTCGAACCGGACAACAACACGGTCTGGGAGGAGAAGTACCGCGTCCACCTGGCGCGCGGGGAGAAGATCGACGCCTACGAGTGCCTGACGAACCTCCTCTCCCACCCGCCCGAGAAGGGGAACCTGGCGCAGCTCTGGCTGAGCCACGGGGACCTCGCCCTCGAGCTCGGCAAGACCGACGACGCGCTGCAGAGCTACGAGAAGGCCGTCGCGGCCTCTCCCGAGGTGAAGCTGGAGGTCGCCTACCGGAAGGCGGGCGTCGAGGAGAAGGAGAGCCGCTTCGCGGACGCGGTCGGGACCCTCGAGGTCTTCGGAAGCCCCCCGTTCCCGGCCGAGGTCGGCCAGGAGCTCGGGAACCGGGTCCTCCTCATGCGGGGCCGGATCGCCTTCCGCCTGGAGCGGTTCCAGGAGGCCCTCGACATCTTCCAGGACCTCTCGCAGAGGAAGAGCGGGGACACCGAGATCGCCCTCTGGTTCGTCCGCGCCCTGCTGGAGATGGGGGAGCACGCGAAGGCGAGAGACTTCCTCGAGCAGAACCTGGCCGCCCTCTCCGCCCAACCGGAGACCTACCTCCACCTCGCCGAGGCCGAGGCGGGCCTGGGGTCGCTGCCCCGCGCCGTCGACGCCTGCATGAAGGGGCTGGAGAAGCACCCCACGAACGTCCTGCTCCTGGTGCGCCTGGGAGAGCTGCAGAGCAAGCAGGAGAAGTGGAGCGAGGCGGCGGACGCCTACGGGCGGGCCCTCTCCGTCGACAGTCAGAACGCCGACCTGTTCATGAAGGCCGGGAGCGTCCACGAGAAGCTCCAGCACTCCCACGAGGCGCTCACGGCCTACGAGCAGGCCCTGCGGATCGCCCCGGAGAACAAGTACGCCCTCGCGAGCCGGGGTCGCGTGCTGCTCGAGCTGGGACGCCCGGAGGAGGGGCTGCAGAGCTTCGAGGCCGCGCTCAAGGTCGACGACGGTTTCGAGGCGGCGAAGGAGGGCCGCAAGCTCGCCCAGCAGAAGATCCGGGACCGCCAGATCGAGGGGTTCGGGCGCGAGGCGCTCCTCCTGGAGGCGAAGCTCAACCGCCCGATCACCAAGAACGACCTGTTCCTCACCCTGCACATCCCCTTCGACCTGCTGGACCCGGTCACCCGCGCCATCTCCCGCAACGTCGACGTCGAGGTCCGGGACCTGCCCGAGCAGGAGCTGAAGGACCTGGAGAGCGCGAGCTACCACCTGATCAACGCCGCGCTCGAGCAGCGCGCGGAGATCGTGGAGAAGCGCGGGCTCACGCTGGCCGACGTGGCCATCCTCTCCCCGCCCAACTACACGCTCGCCCAGCTCCAGAGGCTCTTCGGCTACATGCGGGCGGTCCTGGAGATGGACATCCGGCCCGAGAACCTCTCCCTCACCCCCGATGTCGAGGAGCTCGCCCGCCGGGCCCTTGGGCTTCCCCCGGAGGAGCGGACCCCGTTCCGGCTCGTCCGGAACCTCCGCGTCGGGCTCTACAAGGCGCGTCTCATCAAGGCCGTGGAGAGCGTCGGCTCGGCCGTCCACGCTCCGCTCCCCTCCCTGCGGATCACCGAGTACGGGGCGCGGCCCGCTCCCCCACCGCCCTCGACGCCCCTCCCGCAGCAGCAGCAGAGCCCGCCCTCCTCCCCTCCCTCCCAGGGGAACCCCGCGGGAAGCTCCTCCTCGTACGCTCCCTCCTACAGCACGACGCCCTCCCAGGGAGGCTACGGCTCGCCCCCCGCCCCCTATTCGTCGCAGCAGGCCTCCTCCCAGTCCATGCCGCCCCCCGGGGGGCCCGCGCTCCCGAACACCGCCGCCCCCGTCGCCTCGTCCGTGGGAGGACCCCCACCGTCCCCGCCCTCCGGTCGACCGTCGGGCCCGGTCTCCGACCTCAGCTCCGCGCCCCAGGGAGCCCGGTGTTCCGGCTGCGGAGGGCTCGCGCAGTACCGCCACACCTGCGGCGCCTCGGTCTGCCAGCACTGCGTGGTGCAGTTCGGCAGCTGCCCGCGCTGTTCCCTGACGCTCACCCTGCCTTCCGCGCCCACGACCCAGGAGGCCAGCATCCCGGGCGGGCAGGACCGGATCGAGATGCCCCTCGCGCTGCTCGCCGTATCCTCCCGGGACGACGACTCCGGGACCGTCTCGACCCGCGGAAAGCACGGGGGAGGCCGCAGCGGCGGCCGGGACTCCCGGCGCGAGTCCCGCGACGAGGATGCGAGGTTATAGGGGTGGACGCTCGGCCCTGCCCCCTTCCCTCGCGACAAGCTCGACCCGAGTACCATTATGAAGGGGTGAACCCCTTACAATCGGGTTAAGGCGGGTTTCGATGAGCAATCTCAAGGCCGAGGCGCAGGTCGCCAAGACCGGGGCCACCATCAGTGGCTTCGCCATCGCAGGGGTCCTGGTCGCGATCCTCGTCCTGGTGGGCATCGCCATCTACATCTCCTTCCCCGGGGTCAACAACCACTTCCTCGGGCTGGTCGCGATCGGGTTCCTGGGGCTCGTCGTCTCGGTCCTCGCGGTCGTGGTCCAGTCCATGAGCCGGGACCCCGCCATCTCGCGCGCGGCGTCGGCCGGCTCCTTCTGGTTCGGGGTCGCGGTCCTCCTGGGCGCGGGCCTGGTCTCGCCGGACGGGGCGTTCCACGGCGGGAGCTGCCCCGCGAACGGCACGGGCGGGGCGGCCTGCCAGGTGACCTTCGACTCGATCCGGCTGGTCTACATCATCATCATCCTGTTCATCGCCGTGGCTGGGCTCCTCTACATGCGCTGGCAGCTCCAGGGACGGGCGAGCGACCTCACCCGGGAGTCCAACCGCGTCGCGTGGCGCGCGAAGACCGGCGTCACGACCGGGGCCACCGGTGCCCCCTCGGCGAACGACCCCCGTTCCAATCCCCCCGCGAGGTAGGAGATCTCTCATGGCCATGAGCAACCCCGAACTGTCTGCAACGACCGGACCGAAGTTCTGCTCCCAGTGCGGCGGCCCCCTCGGTGCGGGCGCCAAGTTCTGCCCCGGATGCGGGAGTGCCGTCGGGAGCGCCGCGGCGTCCGCGCCTGCGGCCCCTTCCGCGGCCGCGGGGACCCCCCCGGCCTCCTCATCCCCAGCCCCCCCGCCGCCGGCGGCCGCGCCTCCGCAGGACCCGGGCTACAGCTCCTCTCCGCCTCCACCCCCTCCCCCGCCGCCGCCCGCCGCGGCCGGCCCCTCGGGCCCCAACCCCTACGGCGCTCCGCCCGTCGCGCCCTCCTCCCCCGCGGGCAACGACATCCGCGGCCGGGTGGACCAGGACCGCGGGATCCTGAAGAAGCTCCAGTTGCTCATTCCCGGCTTCCGTGGGTACCGTCAGGGCGAGGACATCCGGGCGGCCGATTCGCTCCTGCGGATCCAGGTGGCCGACCGGCTGGTGACCGCGATGACCCAGATCGACAGCCTCCGCTCCGGGATGGCCCGGGACGGGGTCATGGCCGGACTGGTCGCTCTGGGAGGGCTCCGCAGCGAGTTCCAGCGATTGGAGGGCCAGATCCGCCACGCGGAGGGGGGCTACAGCGGCATCTCCTCCACGATCAAGGTCACACCTCAGACGCTGGACAACCTCTACCAGCGCGACTGGACGTTCGTCGCCTCGGGCGACCAGGTCCTGCAGACCCTGGCCTCGCTCCAGCAGGCCGTCTCGACCAAGGACTCCGGTCAGATCAACAGCACCTGCGACACCCTCCGGGCCAACCTGAAGGCCCTCGAGGTCTCCTTCAGCCAGCGGATGGAAGCGGTGGAGGGGATCCTCCAGTAGGAGGATGGACCGGCGCCCAATAGGACCGTTCAGGACACGACAGGAAAGGAAGATCACCAGTTCGAGGAGGAAGAAGAGCACCCATGTTCAACCGCAGCGCACCGCCCCCCGCCACGGGAGGGAGCCTCTTTGGGTCGACCACGATCATCTGGGAGGACTCGTTCAAGGGCCCCAACGTGATGTGGCGGGTCCCCCGCAACATCCGGCTCAACGACAACGTCGTCGTCCGCGAGGATGAGTATGCGGTGTTCTTCCGCGACGGGAAGGTCCTGGCCTACATCGACCGCCCCGACCGGTACGCGCTCACCTCGATCAACGCCCCGGTCGTCGGGACGCTCGTCCAGAAGCTCTCCGGCGTCCAGCAGCAGGCCGAGGTCTACTACCTCCAGCGCCGCTTCTTCGACGCGAAGTTCGGTTCGAAGGAGCCCTACGTCTTCCGCGACAAGGACTTCGGTCTGGTGAACCTACGGGTCTTCGGCGACTACCGTTGGCGGGTCTCCCATCCGGACAACTTCATCACCCAGTTCGTCGGGACGTTCGGGAGCGAGTCCTCGGCCGACATCGACGACCGGACCCGCGACCAGATGGTCCTTCTCGTGTACGCCGCCCTCGGGCAGGCGAAGGAGCAGGGGATCGGGGTCGCCGACCTGGCCGCGAACCTGCAGACCATCGAGCAGCTGGTCCTGGGCAAGGCCCCGGACTACTTCGACGCCTACGGGATCGAGATCAACCGCCTCCAGGGGCTCTCGATCAGCGTGCCCGACGAGGTCCAGAAGGCCATCGACACGCGGAGCACCATGGGCGTGCTGGGCGTGAACTACATGCAGTACCAGGCCGGGCAGGCCATGACCACCGCCGCCGCGAACCCGGGCGGCGCCGGCACCCTGATGGGTGCTGGCGTCGGCATGGGGGCCGGCATGGGCATGGGGTACGGCATGGCGGGCGCCATGGGCCCCGCCTACCAGGGCATGGCTCCGGGCGGAGGCATGGGCGGACCGTCGTCCCCCTGTCCGAAGTGCGGCCAGCTGATCCCCGGCGGGACGAAGTTCTGCCCGTCGTGCGGCTACAGCCTGACCGCCCCGCCTCCCGCCGCCGCGGGCCCCACGTGTCCGAAGTGCGGGCAGCCGGCGGGGACGGGGAAGTTCTGCATGAACTGCGGCGCGCCGAACGCTCCTCCCGCCCCCGCCACCCCGGCGGTCTGCCCGAAGTGCGGACAGCCGGCCGGGACCGGCAAGTTCTGCCAGAACTGCGGGGCCCCCCGCAGTTAGAGAACGGGGTTCGGAGGGGGACCGGCCATGTTCTGCAACTCCTGCGGGTCGCCCAACCCCGACGGGGCCGCCTTCTGCGCGCGGTGCGGGCGTCCGCTCTCCGCGGCCGGTGGCCCGGGTGGGGCCCCCGGTGGCGGCATGGTCCCCCCGCCGCCGCCGCCCGCGGCGGCTCCCACGATCGACCTGAAGAGCCTCAAGTGCAAGCAGTGCGGGGCGCCGCTCAATCCCTCCGGGAACGACGCGGTCATCACCTGCGAGTACTGCGGCACCAGCGTCACCATCTCCGGCGCCGGCCTCAAGGCGATCCAGAGCCACTCGATGCTCGTCCCGCAGGTGCTGGACCAGCAGCAGGCGATGGAGGCCGTCCACAAGTGGATGAACAGCCAGGGCCTCTTCCACCGGCACGACTTCGAGACCTCGAAGCTGCTCGAGGCGAAGGTCCACATGGTGCCTTTCTGGATCATCCCCTCGAGCGCGGTCACCCACTACACCTACGAGGACGCCGGGGTCGAGGCGGCCGAGATCGGAGGCGGGCTCGCCGCGGCCGCGCTCCTGGGCGGCGGGGGCCGGGGAGGAGGGAACGCCGGGGCGCTCATCGGCGGCATGATGCTGGGCCAGGCGATGGGGGGCGGGGGCGCGAACATGGCCCTGCGGGCCGGGGAGCTCTCCGGAGAGTACCAGTTCCCGATCATCGCCGTCAAGGGGCTCGGGGCCTACCAGCCCAAGGAGTACCAGTTCGACCTGACCTCGCGCATCCCCTTCGACAAGCGCCGCGCCCCGAACGGGATCCCCGTGCTGAACGGGGACGTGAGCGAGGATGACGCCAAGTTCCAGGCCAAGAACATGGTCGTCGAGCTCCAGGCCGTCAAGGCCCGGCACCAGCACCGGATGATCCAGAAGCTCAACACCGACGTGAACGTCGCCGACGGCGAGCTCCTGCACGCCCCGGTGTGGTACCTGAACTACCAGAAGAAGAACGGGACGCAGGAGATGCTGGTGGTCGACGCGGCGCGGAACGCCGTGATGAACGCGCAGAAGCAGGGGTAGGGCCCGGCCCGCTTCGCGGGTCAGTCCTCGTCGTCCGCCTCGCGACCGTTGCGCTCGAGGCCCCCCTCGTCCTTGGAGGGTTGGTCGAGCGTGCCCGGGTGGAAGGCGGCGCGGAAGGTGTACTGGGCCGGGACCCGCCGCTCGATCGGGGTCCAGAAGGGGCAGACCGTGCACCGGTATCCTACGATGACCGAGTCCCCCCACAGGGTCGAGTTCTGCCGCGGCTTCAGAGGCGCGAAGCAGACGGGGCAAGCGAGGAGCGCCCCCCGGGTGGGCCGACGCGAGTACCGGACGTCGAGGTGGACCTGGCTGGAGGTCGCGAGCAGCGCCCGCATCCTCTCCCGGCCCGTTCGGAGCGGCGGGTCCTGCCGGCGCAGCTTGGAGGCCACCTGGCGCCAGAGGGCGTCCTGCGTCGGGACGAGGCCGCGGTGCCGACGGAGCACCTGGAGCGTCGCGGCCTCGATCGCGGCCCGGTCCGCGAGCTTGTAGCCCGCCGCCGGGGCCGTGGGAACGAACCTGGGGCCGTGGCCAGGCCCCTTACCACGCCGCGAAGCTCCGCCCTTCTCGGGCGGAGATCTCCTGCTGGTAAAAGAGTCGAGCGAGGGCCTCCTCGTCCTTCCCGACCGGGAGGGTGGCCGACGCCTTCTGCTCATGCTTGAAGTACCCCACCAGCGCGCCGGCCGCGGCGAGCTTCACCGCCCGGCTCTTCAGCCGGGGGGAGAACTTGGGGCTCGCGGTCCGGGCGAGCGCCTTCTCCGAGACCTCCCTCAGCGTCCGGTAGAGGCCGGGCTGCAGCGCCACGCCCTTCGCCCGCCACCGGCGGACGAGGGGGTGCTGCGTCTGGATGGCGTAGACGAGCGACAGATGGTCCTGCACCTGGCGGGCCAGACGGAAGTCGATCTCCCCCAGCTCGAGCCGCTCGGCGCTCTGCTCCACGGCCCGGAACCGTTCGCGGGTCATGAGGTGGAACCGGAGCAGCATGCGGTCCTCGAGCGCCGCGAAGTTCGGGTCGCCGATGGTCGATTCCCACGCGTTCCCCAACACCCGGACGTTGTAATTGACCGTGAAGTACGAGCGGAACACGTAGGGTCCGACGGTCCCGTACGTCGTCTCCCACTTGACCTCCCGCTGCTCCATGACGAGCTTTAGCGGCTCGACCATCCCTTTGTACTTGAACCAGTCGTTGAACTCCGGGACGATGAAATTGAACGTCCTCCCCCGGTAGAACGAACCGACGCGGAGGAACTGGGCCGGGGTGATCCCTCCGCAGTAGCGGTTCCTCCCGGGAAGGCCGTGGGGAGGGACCCCGCTCCGCGAGTTCCCCCGGACCAGGTCGTCGATCGCGAAGGTCTTCCCGGTCCCCGGCGGTCCGAAGAGGGCCAGGTGGAAACCCGTCGTCCCCGTCGCCCGTCCGCTCGGGGAGATGAGCGGCACGTCCGCGAGGGCGTACTGCTGGAGGAGCGCGAGGGCCGGGTCGAGCCCGAGCTCCTCCCCGAAGAGCTGCCGAGTGTAGGCGAGGAGGGCGGCGAGGTCGAAGCCTCTCGCGAACTCGAGCGTCTCCTCGAGCCGGTCCTGGAGCACCTCCCTCAGGTGGCGGAAGAAGACCGAGTCCATCTCGCGGATCTCGAGCGACTCGTCCGGAGGTGGCTGGAGCGCCACCGGAGGGGGGGCGGAGAGGCGCTCGACCCCTTCCCGGAGCAGCGCGAGAAGGTCGGGAAGGTGGGGCGCGACGAAGACCTTGTCGCCCCGAGGCGCGAAGCTCTCGTCGAGCAGCCCGCGACGCTTCAGACGCACGAGCAGCCGTGACGGGTCCTGGAAGACCCGCGCCTTCAGCAGCTCCGCGCGCAGCTCGGAGAGGCGGAAGCTCGCAGGGACCCCCGGCAGGTGACGGGCCTCGAGCCTCTTCCGCGCCTCCTCCAGGACCACGAGGGAGGCTCGCGCGACGGGCAGGTCCTCCGTCTCGAGTTCCAACGACCCGGAGGGGGTGGCCATGCGGAGCACCGTGGAGGAGGTCAAGTGCAGAGCATCGTATATCTATCCCGAGTACACTCGCAAACCCGTGGCGGGGTCTTTCTCCGGGTACGAGAGGGAGCTCAAGGGCGTCCTTCAGGGGGAGCCCGATTCTCTGCGCCGCTACCGAAAGTACGCGAAGACCCCGGAGGAGCTCTCGCTCCTCCGGTCGATCGAGGAGCGCCCGTTCCTCGTCGTCCGCGCCGCGGGCTCTCAGGGGTTCGACCTGGTCGCCCTGCGCGACCGAGTGATCCTTCCCATCGAGGTCAAGTCGTCCGGTCAGCCGAGGATCCCCTTCGCTTCCTCGAGCGGCCGCAGCCAGGAGCAATACGTTTCGCTCAGGGCCCAGACGAGGAGGTCCGGCCTCCTCCTCCTCTACGGCTACCGCCTCATCGGCGGGGGGGAGCGCGACCCCTGGAGGTTCTTCCGGGTCGAGACCCCGATCGAGGACCACAACCCCTACTCCCGGATGATCGCCGCGCAGCTTCCCCCTGTGGGCGCGACGAACCAGGGGAACCAGGTCCTCCGCTGGGAGGAGGGCAAGCCCCTGCTCGAGTTCTTGAACTGGGTGCACTCGGTCCTCCTGGGGACCTGATGACCGTCGCGATCCTGTCGACCGGGCTCACGCGATTCGGCAAGCGCCCGGAGCGCCTGGAGGACCTACTGGCCGAGGCCGGGCGGCAGGCGCTCGAGGCGGGCCCCTCCTCGTCCTCCCCCCCCGATGCGCTCGTGGTCGGCTCGATGTCCGCAGGCTCGCTCGCCGGGGTCGAGAGCCTCGCCCCCCGCGTCGCCGACCGCCTCGGGCTCGCGAAGGTTCCAGCATGGAGGGCCGAGACCGCCTCCGCGACGGGAGCGGGGGCCTTCCAGCTGGGAGCCCACCTCGTGGCCTCGCAGGCCTTCGACAGGGTGCTGGTCGTGGCCGGAGAGAAGATGACCGCCACCTCCACGGTGGAAACCACCACGGCGCTCTCCCGGTCCCTGTCCCCTCAGGAGGTCCTTCACGGGGCGACGATGCCCGCGATGGCGGCCCTGGTCTCCCAGCTTTACTTGTCCAGGTACGGCCTGCCCATCGAGGAGGTCGCGGAAGTGACGGTCCGCAACCGGGCGTGCTCCGCCCACAACCCCCGCGCCCAGCTGACGTCCCTGGTGACGAAGGAGGAAGTGAACCGGAGCCGGATGGTCGCGAGCCCGCTGCGCCTCCTTCACGTGAGCGCGATCAGCGACGGCGCGGGAGCGGTGATGCTCTCCCGTTCCCACGACCCGGCCGAGGTGACCGTGCGGGGGCTCGGACAGTCGACGGAGGTGCTCGAAGTGGTCGCCCGCCCCCTCGAGCCGGTGGGGTTCCGAGCCACCCGAAGGGCGGCCCGGCTCGCCTACGACCAGGCGGCCATCGGGCGGAAGGAGGTCCAGGTGGCGGAGGTCCACGACGCGTTCGCCCCGTTCCAGCTCATCGACCTCGAGGACCTCGGGTTCTGCGGGCCGGGAGAGGCGCTCCGATGGACCCTGGAGGGACGCGGCGACCCCAACGGGGTGCTCCCCGTGAACCCTTCCGGAGGGCTGCTCGGCCGCGGCCACCCGGTCGGGGTCTCCGGCCTCGCCCAGATCATCGAGGTCCACCGGCAGCTCCTCGGAGATGCGGGAGCGATGCAGTCGGGACGGCCGAAGGTCGGGCTCGCCCAATCCGTCGGAGGGCTGGGTTCCCACAATTTCGTGACCATCCTAGGGAGGGGCGCGTGATCGTCCTCGAGTCCTGCCTCAAGTGCGACCTCCGGTTCGTCGAAGCGGCCTCGGTCTGCCCGGAGTGCGGGGGGGCGTTGACCCGCGAGGAGCGGACCGGGCGGGGACAGGTCATCGCCGCGACGGAGCTCTCCGTGCCCCCCGCGCCGTGGACCGCCCCGCACCGGCTCGTGGTCGTGGAGCTCGAGGGAGGAGGCCGCGTCCTCGCGGTCCCGAGCGGGCCGCTCCCGGGGCCCGGCGAGAAGGGGGCTGTCGAGCGAGCTCCCCAGGGATGGCTCACGTGGACGGCGGGCGCGGGATCCCCGACCCGCGGGGGTTGAGCCTCGCGTTGCCCCCGTAGGAACGGGGCAGCCACCGAGCCGGGTCGGGACCTTGGTCCCACGCTCGTTGCCTCGATCGATGGTGAGCCGCCGAGGCGGCCCCTGCGCAGGAGCGGACCAGGAGCGAGCTTGGACCGGAGACCTCCAACTCGGGGTGGAAAGGGACGCGGGGAGGGGGATTTTCCGCGTGCCGGATCCCCGGCGCGCCTTTGAACCCCCGAGGTGCAAGCACCACAGGATTAGCAATCCTGCGCCGTACCAGGCTGGGCCATCCCCGCGCGGGTCGGCCGACCTTTGCCCACCATTTAAGCGTGCGCCTACGAGGAGGACCGCACGACCGAGAATCCCGCGAGCGCCAGGACGTCGAGATGGTTCCTGCCCACCTCTTGGGGGTCGAGCAGGATGGGGTTCTTGAACGAGAGCTCCCGCCACGGCGCGGCGTGAAGCTGCCGTCCGACCGGCCACTCTCCCCGGTACACGAAAGAGAGGTCCCAGTGCGGTCCCTGGCCCACGGGGGAGGGGCGCTGCCAGGCCTCGGACAGGACCTCCGGGCCCCGGAGCGCGAGCCCTTCCAGCCCCAGCTGTTCGCGCAGGATCGCCCGTACGGCATCGCCGGGCGCTTCGAAGAGGAAGAGCTGCCGCCCCGGCAGCACCCATCGGTCGGCGGTCTGGACGATCCGTTCGCGGTGCATCCCTCCGAGGTCCGCCCAGTCGAAGGAGGGGTCGATCCTCCCCATCAGCACGCGGTCCGGTCGGCGGGGCTCGGTCAGGAGCGGGAAGACGTTCAGGCAGAGCCCGTCGTCCGGGACGCTGTGGTAGATCGGGTCGTCCGGCGCGGCCCCGGGGCGGAAACGGCAGACGGTCCGGACCACGGGGACCTCTCCCATGCTCCCCCGGAGCGCGCCCAGCGTTTATCTACCTCTCTTCATGGCGACACGTGAGGAGAGGCTCATGCTCTACGTCAGAAAGGCGGGTGTGGTCGGGGCGGGAACGATGGGGGCGGCCATCGCCGAGGTCTTGGCCTTCAACGAAGTGAACGTCCTGCTGAAGGAGGTCAACGAGGAGCTCCTCGCGAAGGGTCTCGCCCGGGTCAAGGGGATCGTCGACGAGCTGGTCGACTTCCACCAGGGGCGCGCGGACAAGGAGATCTCCCGCATCGAGGAGATGGGGCTGAAGCTCACGGAGGAGCAGAAGTCCGCCATCCGTCAGAAGCTCAAGCCGAAGGTCGACCGGAAGCGCGGTGACGAGATCATCGCCCGCGTGAAGGGCACGACCAACTGGGACGACTTCAAGGACGTCGACCTCGTGATCGAGGCGGCCTTCGAGAAGGAGTCGGTCAAGAAGGAGGTCTTCGCGAACCTGGACCGGGTCCTGCCGGACCACGCGATCATCGCCAGCAACACCTCCTCCCTATCGATCACCCAGCTGGCCCGGGGTCTCAAGCACTGCGGCAGCACGCTCATCGCGCACTTCTTCAACCCGCCCTACACGCTCCCGCTCGTGGAGATCGTGGCCGGGGTGGACACCCGGGACGACGTCGTCTCCGACGTCATGGACTTCTTCCAGGGGCTCCGGAACCACCGGTTCCCGATGGTCCCGATCCGCGTCAAGGAGGTCCCGGGGTTCCTCGTGAACCGCCTGCTCATCCCGATGCTGAACGAGGCCTGCTTCGCCCTCGAGGAAGGCGTCGCGAGCGCCCGCGACATGGACCTGGCGCTCAAGGCGGGGGCCGGCAATCCCATGGGCCCTCTCGAGCTCGCGGACATGATCGGGCTCGATGTGTGCCTCGACGTGGCGGAGATCCTCCACCGCGAGTACGGGGACCCCAAGTACCGGCCCGCGATCGCGCTCAAGCGCATGGTGGCCGCCGGCCACCTTGGGCGGAAGACCGGTCGCGGCTTCTACGAGTACAGCTGAACCGGCCCGGCGCACACGGGGCGGTCATCGATCGACCGCGAAGCGAGCGGCCTCCGTGCCCCTGAGCTCTCTACCGGGGCGCCTGCCCAGGGGGCGGGGGAGGAGGAGGGGGAACCGGCCCGGCGGCATGCGAGCTTGGAGCTGACCTCGCCTCCGTCGCGGGCGGAGGGGTGAGCCGCTCTCTCCCCCGGACCTTCGCGTAGTGCGCTCGGTGCAGGACCCAGACCAATGCGCCCAGGAACATCAGCGCGCTCGCGGCGACGAAGACCCCCGCGACCGTATCGGACTGGGGCGCGAGGGCCCCGCTTCCGATGCCTTGACCGACGGCAAGGCCACCGATCGAGCCGGTGAAGAGCCCGGCGAGCAGCAGGATGGCGGACAGGACGGGCCCCGGCCAGAGCCGGGCGACGGCGCGCCGCTCCCTCTCCGTGAACGGCACGCGGTGCTTCCAGCCGATCCGGAACAGCTCGAGGCCGGTGATCACGACCGTGAGCAGGAGCGCGGCGAAGAAGGCGAAGAACTCCGGGCCGAGCGTGAAGGCGAAGGGGCTGCCGAGCACGGTGGTCAAGAGGGGTCCTTGGAGGGACGGCGCGGCCTGGCTCACGACGGTCCCGTTCACGATGCTCTGGCCGTAGAACGACATCACCCCGCCCTGGCTCGTCAGGAGCCCGAACTGGCGTATCGAGCCCGTGATGTTCGCTCCCTGGGGGAAGACGACCGTGTCGTTCGGAAGGATGACCGTACCGCTGAGTGGGAGACCGCCGGCCGACATGCCGCCATGGACCACCGTGTATCCGCCCATCCTCGCTCCGGGGCCGAGGGTCACGTATCCCACGGTGAGGCTGGTCCCCCAGACGGTCGCGCTGCCCGTCGCGACCGTGTGACCGACGATGTAGCTCGGGCCGTCCACGAAGTAGCCCGAGGCGTTGGCGACGATCATGCCGGAGGACTTCGTGTAGCCCGTGAGGGCGATCTGCCCCTTGAGGTCGAACTCTCCGGAGCTCAGCGTGTAGTTCCCCGCGACGTCGAGCCCCGGGAGCTGGGTGTGCCCCAGCGTGAAGACCTGGCCCTGGAAGTCGGCCGTCCCGGAGAGGTCGACGACCCCGCGCGAGTAGACCCACCCGTCCGCCTGGAGGGAACCGGAGATGGTCACCTTCGCGCTCGAGAGGTAGGCCGACCCCGAGATCGTGACGTTGCCGGTGGTGTTCACGTTCCCGAGGATCTGGGCCGCGTTCGCCAGGTCGATGTCGCCGAAGAGCGAGAGCGTCGTGCCTCCGGCGGTGGCCAGCGTCGAG
Source organism: Thermoplasmata archaeon (assembly GCA_021802125.1). Classification (GTDB taxonomy): domain Archaea; phylum Thermoplasmatota; class Thermoplasmata; order Lutacidiplasmatales; family UBA184; genus JAKAAX01. Next base: position 53,814 of record JAKAAX010000002.1, read on the forward strand.
CGGCCGGTCACCAGGACCGACCCCGTCATCCGGAGGTTCCCCGTGATGACGGAGCTCCCGTTCTCGGCGAACACTCCGTGGGCCACGGTGAGCGTCCCGTCCAGCGTGACGTTCCCCGCCACGCCGCTCGTGCCGGTCCCGTTGACCGAGCCCCCGACCGAGGAGAGCCCGAAGGTGCCCGTGAGCGACATGCCGGGGAACGAGGCGGAACCGGAGGAGGTGACCGCGCCCGTGAAGGCGGTGGTCCCGAGCACCGTCACGTTCCCTTGGGCCTGGACCACGCCCACGACCTTCAGTCCCGACGGGAAGGAGACCGTGGTCCCGTTGAACGTCGAGGTGCCGTTCGAGAAGGACGCACCCCGGACCAGCACGCTGCCCTCGACCTTCGAGGTCCAGGGAGAGTAGCCGGCCCCCCCGCCCATCAGGACGGTCGCGGTCAGGTGCAGGGAGCCCCCGGGGGCGGTCACGAGCTCGGCCGAGCCGGTGACCGTGATCGAGCGGTTGACCTCCACGGTGCCGTTCAGCCAGGCGGAACCCGAGACCGAGTAGGTCGTGTCGTTGACCCACGTCCATCCGACTCCGACGCTGCTCCCCGAGAGAAGGGTGCTTCCGACGCCCACGAACGAGCCTCCCGTCATCGAGAAGGTCCCGTCCATGAACGCGTGCGGGAGCGAGATGAGGCCGGAGCTGGAGACGTTCCCCGAGAAGGCCGTCGTGCCGTCGGTCCCGACCGAGCCTGAGGCGGTCATGGTGCCGTTCAGCGAGAGGTTCCCCTGGATGTGGATCAGCGTCGCGTTCTGGGTCATGACCCCGGTGATCGTGAGGTTGCCCGAGGCGTTCGTGGTCCCCTGGATGGTGACGTCCGAATCGATGGTGGTGAGCCCGCTCGTCAGGACGCCCGCGCCCGGGAAGGTCCGGATGGAGATCTCGGGTCCGAGCTGCAGCTTGTGCTTGAACAGCTGCTCGCCCTGGCTGTCGAGCTCGCCTTGGATGGTGAGCCCTCCGTCGTTGTAGAAGGTGCCGCCGTTCTCCACGATCCCCGAGGCCGAGAACGTCCCGTGGACCGTCACCGACGCGTTGAGCGCCTCTCCGTGGGAGACGGCGACCCGACCCAGCGTGGTGACCAGCGCGGGGTAGGTCACACCGGGCGAGACCGTGAGCTGCGGGGCTCCAAGGTCCGGGGTCATCGAGATGTTCACCCCAGAACCCTCGGGGACCTCGATGTCCATCCGGGAATCCGGCAAAGCGGCGGTCATGCCCGAGCCGCTCGTGGTCGTCGACCCGAGGATCGTGAAGTGCGAGTCGGCGGGCCAGGTGATGGACGAGACCGGGACCGAGAGGCAGCCCAGGAGGACGACGCAGTAGGCGGAGACGTAGAGGGTTCCCGGGGCGATCTGGATCCCCGTCGCGGGGCAGAAGAGGGGGACCGTGCAGTGGATGACGAGGGCGCCGGAGCTGTTCGCGTAGTTCAGCACCTGGGAGGCGTTGCCCACGTTGATGTTCGTCCCGCCCCCGTAGCTGTAGAACCCTCCCGCCTGTCCCGCGTCGATCGTGATGTTCACGCCGTTCGTGGACATGAGGAAGGTGTCCCCGGTCGACGGATCCCCCAGGCTGATGTCCCCCTCCAGGATGTTGAAGGCGGTGGCGTTGAGCGGCGAAGGCTGGACCCAGAGGCTGCCCCCGCCGCGGGATGCGAAGATCGGAGCGTTGTCCCCCGGGAGGCTCACGACGCGCATCGAGCCGGTCACCAAGGTGGCCCCGTACTCCGCCCACCCGACCGTTTGCGTCAGGTTCGAGGTGACGGTCGACCCCACGATGTGGACGGTGCCGTCAAGGTAGGTCGAGGAGGCGGTGAAGCTCCCGTTGACGTGGACGCTGCCGTTGATCTCGGTGGAGGGGGCCCCGATTGCGGTGCGAGGGGGAAAGGCCGTGGGAGCCGGGGTCACCGGTCCGGCGGGAGTGGGCGGGGAGGGTGTCGGTCCCAACGCAGGCGTGGTCGAGGGGACGGAGACCCGGTCCTGGGCGCTCGAAGGTCCGTCCGAACGCTCGCCATGGGGAGTGACATGGACGGGGGGTTGGATGGCGACGAGGGTCACTCCTGAGAGGACCATGAGGGCGGGGAGGACGAGGGCGAGGAGCTTTCCGTACTCGACCAAGTTTCGAGGCCGGCGCGAGGCCAGAGCGTCTGGACATCGCGTTCGTTAAGACGGTTGGCTCGGACGAATCGGGGAGGGCGGAACCCTCCCCAGGGGCCGAGGACGGGGTGACGAAATCCGCAAACCGGTTCCGGTCGACCGACAAATATATACTGTTTGTCTGACAAGTGTCAGCACGGATGACGCCTGTAAAGATCGAGCTGGCGCCGTTGTCCCAAGAGCCGAACCTCCGGCGGTACTTCCGCCCGGTGGACCGCGCGTACGCCGAGGCGGGGCGGACCCTCTTCGGCCTCGCGGGGGTCTCCGTCGTCATCTTCCCATCCGTCCAGGCCGAGGAGTGAGCGGTGCCTTCCCCCGCACGCTCCCGCCCCCTTCGCGGGGTCCACCTCGGACCCCTCCGCTGCCGGTCCATCGAGAACCCGGGGCCCGGGGAGCCACGGTTCCGATGCTCGCAGCGGGCGGACGCCGCGCCGGACCTGACGGTCCGGCTGCGCTGCCGTGTTCGAAGGTGGCGGTCGAGCCCGCAGGGGAGGGCGCCGCTGTTGAGGAGGTGCCAATGCCGTCGATGAGCACGTTCCCAGCGCCCTGGTGGGCGACGCTCTGGCTCCTTCCGCCCGTCGGGCGGGACACCGCCGGTCGAAGGTGCCGGTGGTGCTTGCAGGGGCAGGTCGCCTGCCCGAGCTGCCACGGCACCTCTTCCGACTGTTATCGGTGCAGCGGCAAGGGCCACATCGTCTGCATGGTGTGCGGGGGCGCGACAGCGGTCTGAGCCCGGTCGCGCCGCAAGGGGCGGGCCTCAGTTGCCCTGTCCGTCCAGGGTCACCTGGACCTTGCGACGGCGCCGCAGCGGTCCGTCCTCGTCCCCCACCATCGGGGAAGGCTCCCGCTCGTCCCCGTCCTCCGACGGGTCCGGATCCGCTTGCTCACTATCGGGGGAAGGGTCGACCTCCGCCCGGATCTCGACATGCTGGGGAGGGTCCAGTTCGGGGTTCGAGGTCAGGCTGTCCCTTTCCAGGATGGCGCTCGTGGAGGACTCGACCTGGCTCACCGCCTCCTCCCGTTCGCGGTGGATGTCCTCCCTCTGCTTCCACATCTTGAGGTGGCTCCGCTTCTCCGTCTCGAGCAGGTCGTGTTCCTTCAGGTCGAGCTGGAGCAGCCGCTTCAGGTTCCGGTCGAACTCGTCCCCGCGGATGTAATCGAAGAGCTGCGACTCCTTGCGGTCGCGGTGGGCCCCGCTCGCCCGGGCGAGGTCCAGCTTGACGATCTGCCGTCGTAGGACCTCGACGAGGGCGATGAGCGCGTTGCGCTTGACGATGAGGATCCCGTCCTCCTCGACCACCAGCCTCTCGGAGGAACCCGAGGGCATCTCGTCGGTCACCACGAGCACGTAGTCGGTCCCGTGGACCTCGCGGTAGGTCCGCGCGCTCGAGAGGTCCTTCGAGGTGACCTTCTTCCCGACCTTGTTGTCGTAGACGATCACGGTTGGGGTGTAGAGCCCCGGGGCACGTGCGATGCGGTGGACCACGTCCGCCGAACGCTGTCCCGGGCGGGAGATCTTCTGGACGTCGTCGTCCGGGAAGGCGGTCCGCAGCGTCTCGCGGAGGAGGAACTCCCCCGCCTCGCCGACGACGTCGGACGGGCTGCGGAGCACCGACTCCCTCAGCTGATCGACCTGTTCGCGAAGCCGGTTCTCGTTGAGCTTGAGCTCCTGGATCTGTTGCTCCTTCTTCGAGAGCTCCTGGCCCGCGTCGATCTTCGCGCGCTCCAGCACGTCCTTCTCTCTCTGGGAGAACTCCTGCTGGAGCCGCTGCCGCTCCTCCTCCCAGCCCTTCTGGCGCACCTGGGCTTCAGCGACCTCCTTCTGGAGCTGCTCGAGGTTCCGTCGATGGGACTCCTCCAGCGCGACGAACTGCGTCTTCTGGATCTCGGCCATCTGGGCCTTGAGGTGGGCGAGCCCCTGCTCCCCCTGCTGGCGGAGCCGCTCCAGCGCCTCCTTCTGTTCGCGCTCCAGGCGCTCCATCTCCTTCTTGCGGCGGCCCTCGGCCTCCTGGAGCCGGGCCTCGGCCTCACGGCTGCGGGTCTCGAGCTCCCGCTCGTGCTGGAGCCGGAGCCGCTCCAGCGCCTCCGCGCTGCCCTGGTGAAGGGCATGGAGCTCCTCCGGCTTCAGGGCCACGAAGCACACCGGGCACCGGACCGGGTCGCCAGGAGCTTCCGACATGGGGGGCCGCTGCACGATGTCGTTCCGGACGTATGAACGTTCCAGAGGGGGCGCCCCGACGGAGGATGCCCGGGGCGGCCATCCAGGGGAGAACGCGCCGTCCGCGATGGCCCCGCTCGCCGTTCCGTCTTATCTCAGGGGGCAACGTATAAACGGTAGGCCCCTTGAGGAACGACCGAGAGGACCCGCCATGGTGAAGTTCCCAAGCCAGGAGTGGATCGAGCAGTTCAAGGAAAAGGTCAACCAGAACGCCGCCTACGAGGACGCGGCGAAGTCCTGGGAGGGAGATTTCATCTTCCTGGTCGAGCCCGACGGCGCGCTCACCGCCCCGGTCGCGCTCTACATGGACCTGTTCCACGGCAAGTGCCGCGACGCGAAGATGCTCGCGACCCCCGACGAGAAGTCGGCGGCCTACACCTACCAGGGTCCCTACTCCAACTGGAAGAAGCTCATCAACAAGGAGATCGACCCGATCCAGGGGATGATGACCGGGAAGTTCAAGCTCAAGGGGAACATGATGAAGATCATGCGCTACACGCGGGCCGCGAAAGAGCTCATCAACACCGCATCGACGATCCCCACGGAGTTCCCGTAGGCTGCGCTCCTCCCCCCGCGCCCTCGTGAACCACGGAACGTCAGGTCCAGCCTAAGGGGGTCCCGACGCGTCCATGTGGTTCTTCACCTCCCCCAAGATCGTCTTCGGCTCGGGCGCGGTCGAGTTCCTGGCCTCGCTCCCGACGAAGAAGGCGATGATCGTCTGCGACCGCTTCCTGGCGGAGCGCGGCACGCACCAGGTGATCGTCGAGCAGCTCGCCAAGGCCGGCGCGAAGGTGGAGGTCTTCGGCCAGGTCGAGCCGGAGCCTCACATCGCGACCGTGGAGGCGGGCGTGAAGCTCGCCCGATCGTTCGAGCCCGACATGATCGTCGGGCTCGGAGGGGGCAGCGCCATGGACATGGCGAAGGCCATCTACGCGCTGTACGAGCGGCCCGACCTCACGATCTACGACATCACGCCCATCGTCGAGCTCAACCTCCACCAGAAGGCCCGGCTCATCCAGGTCCCGACGACCAGCGGGACCGGCAGCGAGACCACCTGGGCCACCATCATCACCGAGGGGGAAGGGGGCCGCAAGCTCGAGCTCGCGCACCGCGACCTGGTCGCGGACTGGGCCGTGCTCGACCCGATGTTCCCCTCCTCGATGCCGCCGAAGCTCACGGCCGACACGGGCGCGGACGCCCTCGCGCACTCAATCGAGTCGATCTCCTCCGAGTGGGCGAACCCGTTCTCGGACGCCATGGGCGTGAAGGCCGTCGACACCATCTTCCGCTACCTTCCCAAGGCCGTGAAGGGCGACCACGTCCCTCCAGAGGTCCGCGAGGAACTGCACCTGGCGGCCGCCATGGCCGGGCTCTCCTTCGGCAACGCCCAGGTCGGTGTGGGACACGCGCTGGGGCACGCGCTCGGGTCCGTCTTCAAGGTCCCGCACGGGCGGACCGTCGGGCTCTTCCTTCCGTACCACATCGAGTACAACTTCTCGGCCGCGCGGGAGAAGCTCGGCCGCCTGGCTCCCGTGCTCGGGGACTCTACGGTGAGGAACGGCCGCGACCTCGCCGGGAAGGTTCGCGCGCTCTGGGACCAGATCGGGATGGCCAAGACCATCCCCGAGTGCGCCAAGATCACGGAGAAGGAGTTCGAGGAGAAGCTCCCCCTGCTCGTCGAGCGCGCGGACTCCTCCACGTGTGTCGTTTCCAACCCCCGGATCCCCTCCTCCCAGGAGCTCGAGCGCATCTTCCGCGCGGCCTGGTCGGGGGCCCCGATCGACTTCTGATCCGAAGGGACGGTCCACGGGGGAAAGGAGCGAGGGAAACATGGCCGCATCCGATATCCAAGCGTCGGCGTCGAGCGGGACGAGCACCCCGAAGGTCTGGAAGGCCTTCATCGCAGGCGAGTGGAGGGCCTCCTCCAGCGGCGCGACGTCCCTCCTCATCGACCCGTCGAACGGCGAGTCGCTCGGGACCGTGCCCAAGTGCACGAAGCATGACGCGAAGGCGGCCGTCGACGCCGCGCGGGAAGCGTTCGACAAGGGCCCCTGGCCGACGCTCAAGCCCAAGGAACGTGCCCAGGTCCTCCAGAAGGTCTCGGACCTCATCACCGCGAACAGCGAGTCGCTGGCGCTCCTGGAGACCCGCAATGCGGGCAAGCCGATCCGGCAGAGCACCCTCTTCGACCTCGGGCTCGCGGCGGAGCACATGCACTACTTCGCGGAGCTGGCGACCTCGATCCGATGGCGCCAGAAGGTCTCCCAGCCGGACTACGAGGGCACCTTCGGGATCGTCCGCCGGGAACCCCTGGGGGTCTGCGCGGGCATCACCCCCTGGAACCTCCCGCTGCTGATGGCGGTGTGGAAGGCCGGCCCGGCCCTCGCCGCCGGCAACACCTGCGTCCTCAAGCCCGCCTCGCTCACCCCTCTCACGACGCTCGAGCTCGCCCGGCTCTTCGAAGAGGCAGGGCTCCCGAAGGGAGCCCTCTCGGTGGTCACGGGATCCGGGGAGGAGGTGGGCGACGTCCTGCTCACCCACCCCGGGGTGGACAAGGTGAGCTTCACCGGCTCGACCGAGGTGGGCCGCACCGTCCTGGCGAAGAGCGCGTCGACGGTCAAACGGACCACGATGGAGCTTGGGGGCAAGAGCGCCAACATCATCCTTCCCGACGCGGACCTGGACCAGGCGGTGGACGGCGCCCTCTTCGGGATCTTCCTGCACGCCGGCCAGCTCTGCGAGTCCGGCAGCCGGCTGCTCGTCCCGGTGAAGGACCAGTCGCGCATCGTGCAGCGCCTGGTCGAAAGGGCCCGGCGCATCCGGATCGGGCTCACCCAGGACTTCGAGACCGACATGGGGCCCCTCGTGAGCGAAGGGCAACGCACCCGGGTCGAGGGGTACATCCAGTGGGGGATCGACCAGGGCGCGAAGCTCTCCTTCGGCGGGAACCGTCCGGACCGCCCGGACCTGCGGAAGGGCCACTACCTGCGACCGACGATCTTCTCGGACGTGTCGACGGACATGAAGATCTCCCAGGAGGAGATCTTCGGACCGGTGCTCGCGGTCATTCCCTACCAGAACGTGGACCAGGCGGTGGAGATCGCGAACTCCACGATCTTCGGCCTCGCCGGGGCCGTCTGGAGCGAGAACGAGAGGAAGGCGGAGCGCGTCGCGGAACGCCTGCGCACCGGGACCGTCTGGATCAACGACTACCACATGCTCACCTGCCACGCCCCGCGGGGCGGGTACAAGCAGTCGGGCATCGGTCGGGAGCTGGGGGAGCTCGCGCTCGACGAGTACCTCGAGACCAAGCACCTGTTCTTCGGGAAGGGGTCGCCGCTCATCCCGATCGCGCGCGGGCTCGTGATCCCTCCCGACCCGGAACCCGCCGCTCCTTCCGGCGGCACCTCGGCCACGGGCCCGAACCCGCCCTCGCCGTAGGGCGCGATGGCGCGGATCGAGTGCCAGGTGGTCATCCGAGCGCCGCTCGACCGGGTCTTCTGGTTCCTGGCGAACGGCGACCACGCCGCCGAGTGGTCGGCCTCCGTGCGGGAGGCCCACCACGAGACGTCCCTCCCCATCCGGGTGGGGAGCCGCCTGGTGGTCCGGGCCCACGCCGGACGCCGGGAGTACGTCTGGACCCAGGAGGTGACCGGCTGGGAGCCGCCCAACTCCTTCGCGGACCGGATGCTCCCGGGTCAGGGCCCGTTCCGGACCTTCCAGGACTGGGGCCGGTTCGAGCCCACGCCGGAGGGCGTGCGCTTCACCTTCGGCCTGGAGTACACGCTTCCCGGCGGACCGCTGGGCTGGCTCGTCGACCGGCTCGTCATCGCTCCGAGGGTACGGGCGGACCAGCGGAGGTCGCTCGAGAACGCGCGCCTCCTCTTGGAGCAGGTGGGGGCCGCCGCACCTTCGGTCGCGGACATCTCCTCGACCGCGCCGGTGGTGAGCTCGTGATGGCCGAGCCGGGCGCAAGCTCGAGGGCGACCGTCCCCACCGCCGCCCCCACCGCCCCCACCGCCCCCACCGCCGTCCCCAGCCCGGCCTCCTCGTCCGTCACCTCGACGGCGGCGGTCCCGCGCGTTCCGGGAACGGCCCCGACCACCGCCCCATCGGCTTCTTCGCGGAGGGCCCGCGAGCGAACCATCCTCGAGGCCGTCAGCCGCGGTCTCGTGCCGAGCGGGGGACCCTTCCGCCCAGGCGCGGTCGACGTCGGAGTGCCGGACCTCATCCTCGCCATGGACGCCGAGATGGACTCGGTGAGCCGACTCGTGGTGGGCACCCTCCTGCACCTTCTCGAGGTCGCCCCGGTCTTCCGTGGGCCGGGACGCCGCCTGTCCGCCCTCCGCGCGGACGAGGCCGAGAAGTTCCTCTCCCGCGCCATCGACCAGGGGACGATGCGCCCGATGGCCACCTGGCTGCTCCGCCTGCTGGTCGAGGCGAACTACGTCTCCACGCCCGAGGTGCGAGAGCACCTGGGCATCGGTGATGGCCCGATGTACGCCGTCCCTCCGGTGCCGCCGCCGAGACCGCCGGTCCCGACCCAGGGCTATCCCTCGGTCGCGGCGGGGACGGAGGTCCAGTTCGACGCCTGCGTCGTCGGGAGCGGGGCGGGAGGAGCCCCGGCCGCCGCCCTGCTCGCGGAGGCGGGCTGGAAGGTCGTGGTGCTGGAGGAGGGTCCCCCGGTCTCCCGCGCCGACTTCCGGGGCTCGGCCATCGGGAGGATCGGGCGGTACTACCGCGGCAACGGGATCTTCTTCACGCTGGGCAAGCCGCTCGTCCAGATCTCCTACGCGAGCTCCGTCGGCGGCACGACCGTCTTCAACTCCGGGACCTGCTTCCAGCCTCCGGGGTCGACCCTCGAGCGATGGGCCCGGGAGTCGAAGGTCCCCGGGCTCGCCCCACGACCGATGGAGCCTTACTTCGCCCGGGTGAAGCGCTTCCTTCAGGTTGGCCCGTCCCGCGCCGACATCATCGGCGGCAACGGGGAGGCCCTTCGCAGGGGGGCGGAGGCCCTGGGTGTCCCCCAACACGGGGTCATCCCGCGCCCCGCGCCGGGATGCCGGGGGAGCGACGAATGCGTCATCGGCTGCCCGACCGACGCGAAACGCTCGATGAACCTCTCCTACCTGCCGAGAGCGGTGGCCGCAGGTGCCACGATCTACGCGCGGGTCCGGGTCGAGAGCGTGCGGCCGGGGCCGGGGGGCGACCGTCGATGGACGGTCCACGGCCAGCTCCTGGACCCCGCGACCGGGAGGCCGGCGGGCCGCGTGAAGGTCCATGCTCGTCACGTGGTCCTCGCGGGCGGGGCGCTGGCGACCCCCTACCTGCTCCCGGCGGTGGGAGCCCGTGCTTCGCGCGTGCACCGCGGACGGCACCTGCGGGTCCATCCCTCCCTCGATGTGGGAGGGGACTTCCCTTCCGAGGTCCGCGGATGGCGCGGCGTCCTCCAGTCCTACTACGTGGACGACCACGATAACGGGGTCCTGCTCGAGGCGACGTTCCACCCCCGGGGACTGCTCTCCACCTCAGGGTTGACCCCGTTCACCGGGAGCCGGTACAAGGAGTTCCTCGAGCGGCTGCCGCACCTCGCGTTGATCGGCGCGCTCATCATGGACGAGTCGGAGGGCCGGCTCGGGCCCTTCCTCGCGGGCCGCCCCTGGGTGTTCTACAACATGGGCCCGGAGGACCTCAAGAAGGTCGGACGGGCGATCGCGCTCTCCGGCCGGCTGCTCTTCGCCGCCGGGGCCGAGCGGGTCTTCGTCCCGATCCACGGCGGACTGGAGGTCCGGCGTGTCGAGGACCTGGACCGCTTCGAGGAGTCCCCGCCCCCGCCGGACGCGCTCCACATGCTGGCGTTCCATCCCCTGGGAACGGCCCGCATGGCGGGAGAACCCGAGCTCGGGGCCGTCGACGGGACCGGGACCATCTGGGGCGCCCCTGGATTGCATGTCTCGGACGCGAGCATGCTGCCAGGGTCCCCCAGCGTCAACCCGCAGATCGCGATCATGGCCATCGCCGAGCGGAACGCGGAAGCGTGGATCAAGCAGGGGAAGGAGGCGTGACGTTGGCGGAAGAAAAGGTGGAAGGACAGGGGGAGGGCGCGGGTCTTTCACCGCCTTCGAGTTCCGAGGGGAACGCGGCGAAGGTCGACGCAGGCGAGGGCCGGGCGGGGAAGCACGCTTGCGGCCCCAGCTGCCCGTGGGCGACCGGGGTCCTCGTCGTCCTGGGACTGGTCCTTCTCCTCTTCGGTTTCTTCTATCTCCTGGCCCCCGGACCGTCGGTGGGGTCGATCAACGGGATTGCCACGACCCTCGGACTGCACCTCACCCCGACCCCCTCGGAGGTCCCCGCGTTCCGGGGATGGGTGGGGTTCACCTTCGCGTACATGATGGGCGCGACGCTCTGCTGCTTCATGGCCGCTCGGACCACGGCTCCGGCGCGGACGGCCTACCTCAACGTCCTCCTCCTGCTCAAGGGGACCTCCAGCCTGACGGGGATCGGTCTCTTCCTCGCGCAGGCGGCCTACCCGTTCTACCTGGCCACGTTCCTCACGGACGGGCTCATCTTCCTAGGCGTCCTCCTTCTCCGCCGTCACCTTCTGGACTCTCACGGGGCCCCTTCGTAGCGGACTGGGGCAGAGGGTTCTGGAAGGTCCCCCGCGGGACCGGGGCGAGGCTGCGGGCCGTCGGTTCGGGCGGGAGGCTCAGCTCCACTTCTCGATCTTGTGCATCGTCGCCTCGCCGAGGCCACGGTTCGGTATCCCGCTGTGCCGCCAGGAGATGACCCCGTCCTCGAAGGCGATGACCGTGGGGATGACCTCGATGTCGAAGGCGAGGGGGACCTGCTCGTAGAAGTCGTCCATCACGTACTCGGCCAGCCGCACGCCCTCCGGCAGGTGGGCCTGGCCGAAGAGCCCCCGGAACCTCTGGCAGAAGGGGCACCAGGGCCCCTGGAACAGCACGACCCAACGCCCCTTGAGCGCAAGACGCGAGCCCTCGAACTGCTGGTCGGTCAGGCGCGCGATCTCGGTCTCGGTCATCGATTACCCCTCCGTGAGCCCTTCGGCGGACGGACCCAGGTACAGTATTTGAGAGGCCCGTCGAACCACGGGCCGGGTGGCCGAGCGGGGCCGGGCCCCCCTTTTATCCGCCGAGCCGATGGGTACGTAGGTTACCGGGCATGCAGGAGACCCCCCAGGAGCTCGCGGCCCGCGCCATACTTCCGGCGTTGCGCGGGCTGGTGGCGAGAGAGCTCGTCCGCGATCACAAGCTCACCCACCAGAAGGTCGCGGACCTCCTAGGGCTCAGCCGGCCGGCGGTCACCCTCTACGCCCGGGGACAGCGCGGGCGGGCGATCGAGCTCCGACGAAGGGCGGACGTGCTGATGATGGTCCAGGACATGGCGGGCGGGCTCGCCCGGGGAGACCTTGATGCCCGGGGGCTCATGGGGAAGCTGGACGCCGCGGCCACCTACGTCCTCCGGAAGGGGTACGCCTGCGAGCTTCATGGACAGATCGACCCGGAACTTCGAGGATCGGGTTGCGACCTCTGCATGACCGCGACGCTTCCCTGCAACTACTTCCATCCCTGGCGGAGCGACCCGCACGAGGTGGCCCGGTGACGCATGCGCCCGAGGTGGTCCTGGACTGCCGGGAAGATGCCTGCCCGATCCCGGTCCTCCGCACCAAGGAGGCGCTGCAGAAGCTGCCGCCCGGCCGGACGCTGGAAGTGATGACCAAGGACCCGATGGCCACGGTGGACATCCCCGCCGTGGTACACAAGGCCGGTGCGACCCTCGTATCGATGAAAGAGGACCCCGACACCGAGACGGCGACCTTCCTCATCCGCCGGGACGTGTCCCCGGGGTCTGGACCCCAAGCATCCCGGTAGGCCCCGGCGAGGGCGACGGGCGGGGAGACGGTCCCGTCCCCGAGGCGTACCCCCTGGGACGGTACTTGCGCCAGAGGTGGTGGAAGAACAGCACCGCGGCGAGGTCACCCCCCACCACCGCGAGGAGCCCGATCCCCGTGTGCAGCTGGACGATGATCCCGAAGGGGAGGAACGGTGCGACGAGCCCCGCCCCTAGCGCCACGAGCTGGGGCTCGCGGTCCTCCCGTCCGATGTTCTTCAGGATCCACACGAGCCAGAGGCCCCCCACGGCGATGACGGAGAGCACCGCCGCGTAGGGTGGGGCGTGGAACGCCATCGGAAGGTCCTCGGCGAGGAGCCAGATCGGGAAGAACGCGGCCCCCACGACGGCAAAGCGCAGCGGAGAGGCCCGAGGGCGGGGGCTTGCGGCGGAGAGGAGGTCCGCGGGGGCCCGGTACGCCGCGTAGACGAGACCGCCGATGGCGAGGAAGCTCCCCGCGAGGAGCACCGGCCCCGCGTAGAAGTGGTAGAGCCCGCCGACGAGGAGAAGGAGGAGCAGCACGTCTGCGGCGAGAACGGCGAGCGCCACGCGGATCCCCCGCGGAGTGAGGAGGCTCTTCCCGCGGGTCTCCGGGAGGGCGAGCCCGAGCAGGAGGATCGGGAGGGCGATGCTCCAGAGCGCATGCACGATGAGCAATCCCGCCGTCCAGACCCAGTTCACCCCCGCCCAGTGGCCGTAGAAGCCCAGGGCCCCGACGGGGCCGGCGTAGGAGTCGAACAGGGTGTTCAGCGCGATCCCCTCCTCGAGGATGGCGTAGGCCGCGCCCATCAGCAGCACCGAGGCCCAGCCCTTCTTCCATCGGACCATGGCCTCGCGGATGAGGAGGACCCCGGGACCGTAGAGCGCGAGGTTCAAGCCCAGGAACGCGAAGAAGACAGGGGGGAGGAGGATGAGGAGGCTGAGCGAGCTCGACCCCGTGAGGTACTCCACGATCCCGGGCGTGAGCAACAGCAGGCAGAGGACCGGTCTTCTCTGGAGGAAGGCCCGCACGCGCCCCACCGAGGACGGGGACATGGACGAGGACATGGACCCGGACGTGGACGGAGACGGGGGTGGGGGAGGCACTGGGAGCGGGGGCGCGCTTGCCAACGCGGAAGGAGCTGGCGTTGGGGCGACCTGGATCGGACCCGACATGGTCGAACCTCCTGTCGCGGGACTCTCTTCGACTCGTGCTACTTGAATCCCTCAGAAGCTTTCGGCGGGCGGTCCCGGTCACCGGGACCTGCGTCGGATCCCCGTCAGAGGGGATCGGGCGCCGGGGGCTTTCCCATCAGGTGGATGCCGCACTCGCGCTTCTCGAACCCCGACCAGCGTCCCGCTCGCTCGTGCTCTCCAGGTCGGAGCTTCCTCGTGCACGGGGCACAGCCGATGCTTCCGTACCCCTGGTCCCAGAGGGGGTGACGGGGCAGGTGATGCTCCTCGAGGTACCGCTCGACCTCCGGGCGGGTCCACTGGACCAGGGGGTTGATCTTGAAGACCCCCGTTCCCCCGGGCTCGAGCTCCTGCCACTCCACCAGCGGCACGTCCTTCCGACCCTCGTGCTGGTCCCTCCGGAGCCCCGTGAGCCACGCGTCGTACCCCACCAGGGCTCGTCGGAGCGGAGCCACCTTACGGTTCTTGCAGCACGTGTCCGGGTCCCGGGAGAAGAGGTCCTTCCCGTACTCCGCGTCCTGCTCGGCCACCGTCTGAGGCGCGCGCAGGTTCTGGACGTTCAGCCCCCACTCCTGGACCAACCGGTCGCGGAAGGCGAGGGTCTCGGGGAAGTGGTACCCCGTTTCGAGGAACAGGACGGGGACCCCCGCGCGGATCCTCCGCAGGTGGTCGAGGACCACGAGGCCCTCCTTCCCGAAGCTGCTCCCCACGGCGAGCCGGTCGCCGAAGCGGACCACCGCTTGCGCAAGAAGTTCCGGGAGCGACAGTGCCGCCCACTCGATCGAAAGGTCCCTCGCGTCCGCAGCGCCGTGGAGGACGCGCGCAGGCTCCTGCGGCGCCGCCACCGGAAGGGCCATCGCTCTAGCCACCATCACGGCGTATATACCCCCCGAGTCCTGCGTAGAAGCGCGGATGCAAGGCGCAGGTCCTGCGGGCAACGGCCCCGTTCGTCGCTCGACCGCCCATCCAACGCTGGAGGGCCGCGAGGGGACCGGGGCCCCGTTCTTCCCCTCGAAGGCCCCCGGCCGACCGCTCGCTCCCGGTCGAGGGCTCACGCACGTGCTGGACCGCCTCGCCCCGTTGGACCGTGACGGTCTTGCCCACCTCGGGCCCTACGTGGACATCGTCAAGGTCGGGTGGGGGTTGCCGCTCCTGGTCTCGCGGGAGACCGTCCGTCGGCGGGTGGCGCTGTTCCATCAGCTCGGCTGGAAGGTCTCCACGGGGGGGACGCTCCTCGAGCTGGCCATGGTCCGGGGGAGGTCCGACCAGGCCATGGACGAGGCCCGGTCGCTCGGGTTCGACATCATCGAGGTCAGCGAGGGGGTGATCGACCTCACCACGGCCCAGGTGGAAGCGCTGGTCGGGAAGGTGCGGTCCAAGGGGCTCGACGTCCTAGTGGAGGTCGGGAAGAAGAACCCGCACAACCAGTACTCCCTCCGCGAGACGCTCGAGCGCGTCGCGCACGCCCGGAGGCTCCGCCCGCTCAAGGTCATCCTGGAGAGCCGCGAGAGCGGCCGGGGGGTGGGCATCTTCGACCCGGACGGGGCGATCAAATGGGACTGGGTCCACGCCCTCGTGGCCTCCCATCCGATCGACGAGCTCCTCTTCGAGGCCCCTCTGGAGGGCCAGCAGATCGGCCTCATCACCGAGCTCGGGGCCGAGGTGAACCTTGGGAACGTCGCGTTCGATTCGATCGCCCCCCTCGCTTCCCAGCGGCTCGGGCTGCGCGGCGACACCTTCGGGCTCTCACGAAGGCATCGCGAGGTGCTGGGCTCTCCCGCCGCCAAGTTCGTCTACTACCTGCTCGAGACCCACCGCAACCTCGACCAGGGGGAGCTCGTTCGGCTCTCCCGCTTGCCCCGGCGCACGGTCCAGAGCGCGCTCGAGGAGCTCAAGCGGCAGGGGCGCGTGCAGGAACTGGTGAGCTTCTCCGACGCCCGTCGGAGGGAGTACCGCCTGAACTAGCGCCGAAGCGCCCTACGTGGTCCGGTCCACCTTCGAGAGCTGGGTCGGGACGTAGAATCCCTCTTCCACCGCGTGCGCCGCGGCCGCGGCCTTCCTGCGCGCCTCCGCCACCGTCGGGGCCTGGGCGAGCGCGATCCCCATGCGCCGCTCGGGGTAGGCGGAGGGTTTCCCGAAGAGCTGGACCCGGACCCCGGGGACGCGGTTCGCCTCCCACAGCCCGCCGAAGCGGGGCCCCCATCCCTCCTGGGGCGCCAGGATCACGTGGGCCGCGCCCGGGCTCAGGAGCTCGATCGAGGGGACCGGGAACCCGAGGATTGCCCTCGCATGCAGCGCGAACTCGCTCTGCCACTGGGTGGCGAGCGTAACGAGCCCCGTGTCATGCGGTCTCGGGGAGATCTCGGAAAAGTAGACCTCGTCGCCCCGGATGAACTCCTCGCACCCGAAGATCCCGATGCCTCCCAGCTGGTCCGTGACCGCGCGGGAGATCTGCTGCGCGGCGGCGACGACCTTCGGGGAGAGCTCGGCGGGCTGCCAGCTCTCGTGGTAGTGGGTGCCGGGCCGGTCGTGGGCGATCGGCGGGCAGAAGCTCGTGGTGACCTTCCCTTCGGTGTCGTAGTGGCGCAGGGTGAGCAGCGTGATCTCCTGGTCGAAGGGGATGAACTCCTCGATCATCACTCTGGGGTTGACGACCCGCCCTTCCTCGCGCGCCGTTCGGTAGGCCTCGTCCACTTCCTCGGGCTTCCGGACCACCGTGCTTCCGAGGCCCGAGCTCGACATCATCGCCTTGAACACGGCCGGGAACCCCAGCTCTCGGACCGCCGCGCGGGCCTCTTCCACGCTCTCGACGAAGGCGTAGCGGCTCGTCTTCACGTGGGCCTTCTCGGCGGCGAGCCGGCGGATGTGCTCCCGATTCATGGTGACGAGCGTCGCCTCCGCTCGCGGGACCACGGTCCAGCCCTCCTCCTCGAGCTTCAGGAGCTCCGCCGTGTCGATCTGTTCGATCTCCGGGACGATGATGTCCGGGGCCTCGCGCTGGACGAGGGCCCGAAGGGCCCGGCCATCGGTCATGGCCATCACGTGGTGCCGGTGGGAGACCTGCATCGCGGGGGCGTTGGCGTAGCGGTCGACCGCGACCACCTCCGCGCCCATTCGGATCGCCTCGAGCGCGATCTCCCGCCCGATCTCCCCGCTCCCAAGGAGCATCACCCGGGTTGCGCCGGGGAAGAGCGGAGTGCCGATCTCCTTTCTCGGGAGGATGCCGTGCTTGCGCTCCCTCGGGGACATGGCCGAGCGAAGACGGGCGGGAGCCTATGAACCTCGCGGCGGAGGAACCGGCCCGCGGCGAGCCGCGGGAGACCTGAGCTCCCACCTGTTCGACGTCTCCCCGCACGGGTCCTTCCCGCCGGTGGGAGGGCGAACTCCCCGTCTCTCTAGGCCCTGGGGTCGGGGGACCGGAGGCGGTCCGCGCGCGACCGTGCCCCTCGCGAGAGCAGGTATCATGGCGCAAGGGTCGGCGCCGCCTGGAGCTCAGAGATGCCAGGTGGGCTCAAGGTAGCCTTCGGGCACCCCTGGAGGGAAGGGATCCCCGAAGGGGTCCGGGCGCGGGGTCGGTCCCCGACCTCTCTTCTGCGCCACGTAGGCGTCGATCGACTCGGCAGCCTCCGCCCCGGCGCGCATCGCGTGGACCACCGACGAGCCTCCGGAGGCGAACACCCCGTCGGTCAGGGTCATGAATCGGTACCTCGCGGCCCCCGTTCTTCGGTTACGGGACACACCGGTCTGAGGACCCGGTATGCCGGCGGAAGCATCGGGCTCGGCCCCGATGGCGATGATGATGGTGTCGCAGGGCAAGGTGGTGGCGACGAGGCTCCTGGGGCTCGGCGCCAGACGTCCCCTCCCGTTCGGCGACGCCGCGTTCGTCGGCCACACGACAAGTCCCTCCACCCGACCGTTCCCGACGATCTCCACCGGTGCCCTCTGGAAGAGGAAGGCGATCCCCTCCCTCTCTGCATCCTTCTTCACCTCGGGGCTCGAGGGCATGTCGCGCTCCTTCCGCCGGTACACGACGGTCACCCCACCGGCGAAGGACAGTCGACGGGCGGTCCGTGCCGCGTCGAGGGCCGCGTCCCCTCCCCCGATGACCACGACCCGCCTCCCTCGACGGCCGAACGGATCGCTTCTGGGAGGTCCCTTCTGGGCCGCGGAGAACGCCATGGAATAGGCCAGGGAGCCCCCCGGCGCCCGGTTCATGGCGGTCAGGAACGGGACCGCGTAGTACACCCCGGGAAGATCGACCCCGGGGATCGAGAGCACGCGAACTCGAGAACTCCCCACCGCGACGAACACCGCGGCATATCCCTGGTCGAGCAAGCCTTCCGGGGTGATGTCGGAGCCCGCATGCTTGCCCCCGTCGAAGTGGATGTCCAGGCCCCGGAACCTCCGCAGGTCCTTCTCGAGCTCGTCCTGGGGCAGCCGGAACCGAGGGATGCTGTTGAGGAGACCTCCCGGGTCGGCCTCTCCGTCGTAGAGGTCGACCGAGTAGCCTCGCAGCGCGAGGTCCCAGGCCGCCATGAGCCCGGACGGTCCCGCGCCCACGACCGCCACCCGATCTCCGTTCGGCGGCCTGGGCACGTAGGTCAGATCCGGCTCCACGAACTCGAGCGCGGTCCGCTCGAGGTGACGGATCGCGATCGGCTCGCCCTTCTCTCCCTTGGGGCAATCCTCCTCACAGTAGTGGTAACACGTCTTGCAGACGACCGAGGAGAGAGGATTGTGCCTCAGGACCTGACGGGCAGCCTCCGCGAACCTCCGATGGGCCATGAGGTCCACCACTCTGCGACAGTCCTGGGTGAGGGGACACGACTGGGCGCAGTACGGCATCGCGCACTGCAGGCATCGCTCGGCCTCCAGGACCGCGGCCTGTTCGGAGTAGGGAAGGAGGGTCTCTTCGAAGCCCGGTTCGCGTCGAGCCCCGTTGACCTCGGGTATCGGCACTCGCGCTTGATGGAATGCGCACACGGACAACGACCTCTTGCGAGGTTCAGTTGCAATACTTAGTCTAATTTACAACAAATAGGTTGTGCTGAAGAAGTTCGAAACTCGTAGAATCTCCCGTTCATTTGACGAAGTTACCGACATAGCATGACGTGGCAAGGTAGGCTTTGATGGTCCGCAGTGTCGCGAGCTTGCGTGCGATCTTCCGTGGCAGCCTCTCGTCCTGTCTCAGAGACAGATCTGCCCAACCTCGAGCTCTCGGCGGGATCTTTGATGACGACCACGTCGCCTTCCTGTGAGCTTCGAATGCGAGTTGATCACGCGGCGAACTTCTTTTCCTGTGCCCGTGGGTCGATAGCAACTCCGCGTGGTCCTCGAGCTGTTGGAGGGAGACGCTAGGCGATCGGTCGGTCGACCATCGGAAACGACACGGCGCGGTCGGAAGTCTTCGCGGCTCCCAGGTCAGCGACCGGAGGCGAGCGCTTCACGATACGTCGAGAGGTAGTGGTCGACGACCGAGTCCCAGTCCCACTTTCTCGCCGTGCGCTTGGCGGATTCGCTCATCTGCTGCCGGAGCCCGGGACGATCGAGGACCTCCCGGACGTGGGCCGTGAACTCCTCCACGCTCCGCGCCACCCGACCTCCGCCGTCCTCGGCAAGATGGCTCGCGGCCCCCGCTTCGAACGCCACGAACGGCAACCCGGACGCGGTGGCCTCCAGAAGCGAGATCCCGAACCCTTCGTACTGCGACCCTTGGACGTAGAGGTCGACCTCCCGGTAGGCGGCCCGGACCTCGTCGTGCAGTAGGTATCCGAGGAAGCGGACCTCCACCCCCAACTCCTTCGCGAGCGCCTCCACATGCGCCCGATCGTAGCGGGTTCCCGGAAGGTCCTTTCCACCGACGGCCAGCGCGACACGGTCGCGAAGAGGCGCCAGGGCGCGGACCAGCCGGTCGACCCGCTTGTTCTCCCACAGCCCACCGATGTAGAGCGCGATGTGCGGACGGGTGAAGCCGAACCGTTCCCGTAGATGGATCGGGGGGGCGGGTCGAGTGAGGTCGGCGAGATCAATGCCCTCTCCCACCAGTCGCACCCTCCGCTCGGGGAACCCGAAGGAGGTGATCTGCTGTTTCTCCCGCTCGGTGAGCGCCAGATAGAGGTCGAAGGCGCGCAACGCCCTCGGCAGGTACTTGCCGAAGTACCAGCGGTTCTGGAGCGAGGGGTCCATCTCCCACTGGTAGAATCCGTGGGGCGTGATGACCTGGGGTACATCGAAGACCCCCGCCACCGGGAAGTAGAAGTCCGCGCACCAGATGCGGTTCCCGCTCATGTGCAGCAGGTCGAAATCCAGGTTGCGGAGGGTCCGCCAGTACGCGCGGGGGACACGGAAGCCCCCGACCTTCCGCATCGGGATCCGGTGGACCTCCATCCCATCCATGTCCTCCCTCGCGGGGGCGCCCGGTTCGTCCTGCGTCAGCACCGTGACCCCGTGGCCTTTCCGGAGCAGGGCTCGGCCGAGGGCGAGGGTCCACCGCTCCGTACCCCCGTCAGCGGGGAAGAACCGGTGGTTCACGAGCAGGACACGCACGGCCCCAGAGGGACGAGGGTAGTACAAAATCTCCTGCGTTGGACGGGAGGGCCCCTGGAGGGAGGTTCGGGGACCGGACAACGTCCGGTGGCGCCCCCGGGCTGCGGCCCGCCGCTCGGGAGGTCCTCTCCTCTCCCCCTTCGAGGTTTCAAAAGATGCCGCGCTGTGGCCAGGAGGTGCTCGGGCTCTGGTGGGTCCTCACCGCCCCTCCGTACGGTTCGACCCCCGCGCTCTCCCTCCTTACTTCCGCGCTCGTCGTCGGGTGGGTGCTGTCAGAGGTGGCGCTCCGCGCCTACGCCAGGTCTCAGGGAGCCCCCAGGACCGTGCCCCGCGGGAGGGACCGGGGGTCCTGGCTCCTGCTGAGCTGCTGTGTCGTGCTCCTCCTGGGAGTGACGCTGCTCGACCGGCTCCACCCGCGGCTCGGGGCGCTCCCCATCGGCCTCTTGCTCTTGGGCGACCTCCTGATGGCCGGGGGGATCGTGCTCCGTCTGATCTCCGTGGGCTACCTCGGTCGGTTCTTCACCCCCAAGGTCACGGTCCAGGTCGGCCACGCGCTGGTGAAGCGCGGTCCCTATCGGTGGGTTCGACATCCCACCTACATGGGAGCGGTCGTCACCCTCCTGGGGTTTCCTCTCGCCTCGGGGAGCCTGCTGGGGCTCCTCGTCGCCTTGCTACTGATCGCGATCGGGTTCGGTTACCGGATCCACGTGGAAGAGGAGGCCCTCGTCGCCGCGTTCGGCTCCGAGTACCTGGAGTACCGGCGGACCACCCACCGGCTCCTGCCTGGCCTCTACTGAGGTGGCGCGGGACTCCGCTCCGCGGTGCCGGTGCAGCACGACGTTAGGTGGAGGACTTCCAGGGGTACCGAAGGACCGCCCCCACCCCACCTAGTCCCGCGAGCTGCTTGCCGGCGGCCCCATCTCCCCGGACCACCAAAAGAGCGGTCTTCGCGTCGCGCGCCGCGGTCAGCAGGGCGGCGGAGGTCGGGTCCCGCAGCTTTCCGTCCAGGATGAGCAGGGTCTCCACCGCACCCGCCTCGATCGCCCCTTTCAGCTCCTGCGCACCGAGGGCCGCTCCCCCCTCCTTGCCCAGGGCATGCACGAGCCGCTCCACCTCCACGGCCTCCCGGGCCGCCATGCTCGAGGCGAGGACCTCCTCCGCCTTTCCGGACCGAAGGAGCTCGTGGACCCCGCTCAAGCCGGCCTCCGCGGTGGGGAAGATCGCCACCCGGCCTTTGGGCGGGGGCGACAGGGAGGCGATCCGTTTGGCGAGCTCCTCCTTGAAGAACCCAGGCCCGGAGACGACCACCGCCTGAGAGCGAGCCAGCTCCGGCTGGAGCACCGTCAGGACCTCCTCCAGGAACGATTCGCGGTCCTTCTCTCGGGAGGAGGACCGGACCCGGTCGTACTTGCCGCCGCCCACGCGGCTCCGCTCGTCCACGACCGAGAAGGAGCGTCCTCGAACCCGCACCACGGCGGAGTCGCTCCAGTCGGCGCAGACGATGAGCACCTGCGGCTCGTCCACGGCACGCTTCCCCTCGTCCAGGATGGTACGGTCGGATGCGGTGAGCTCGTCCTTGGTCAGGGCGACCTCCGAGCCCTCCTCCAGGTCGAGCGTGTGGTGGCGCCCGATGTCGAAGGGGCCCTCCACGATGGGCCCCATGACCCTCACGTGCCCGGTGAACTCGTGGAACTCGACCGCCTCGACCCTGACGGTCAGGAAGATGGTCCTTCGGTCCCTCTGGCCCGCGGGGGTGTCGGAGGGAGCCTCGGGGTCCCTGCGCGAGGTCACGGAGCCCACCCGGTCTCCCGGGAGCACCAGCCGCGAGATCCTCCACAGGTCGCTCGGGGTCTCGAGCCGGAGCCGGAGGAGCCCCGTCTTCGGGTCCTGGAAGAGGATCCTCACGGAGGGGCCCTCCGCCGGGAGGCTGCGGTGGGGGCCGCGCGACGAGGACGCGCCTCGAGATCCGCGTCCGGGGCGGGGAGCCACCGGTCCACCTGGGCCGCCAGGGAAACGCTGCCCTCCCGAGCAAGGGCCCGCTCGTCGCGGCTCGGGATGAGCCAGACGCGCGGCAGACGGACCAGGACCCAGTTGGCCAGGGGGTCGCGCCCCCCCGCTTGCCGAAGGTGATCGTGGAACCAGTCGACGCAACGGGTCGCGGCGTCGCGTTCCTCTCTCCGCAGCAGCGCCACTGGCACGCTCAGGAGCTTGCGGCGGTCGCTCGTTCGGGCGGCGCGGGCTCCCCAGACCTCCTCGAGGAGCTTTCGCGCGGGCCCCGACGGAGAGGGGCGGGCTCTCTCACCCAGGAGGAGCAGCGCCCAGAGCGCGAGCGCCCTCTCAACGAAGACGGCATCCTCCGCGGGGACCTTCTCCGCAAGGCCCGGCAGAAGGAGGGGGGACCCATCTCCATGGGCATTGAGACCCCGACCTCGGGCGGCCTTACCGAGCAACTCGACCTCCGCCTCGCGCGCCGGCTCTCCCTCGATCAGCCTCATCGCGACGCGGACGGGGTCCTGGGCCCGGGGGCGCTGCGCGGGGTGACGGGTCATGGCTCCTTCAGCCCCACACGCTGGGACTTTGGGTCGTTTTCGGTCGACGCGCCGGTCGGCTTCACGGGGACGATATATCGATATCGATATATTCATCGATGGTCCTCGCGGGGCCCCATGCGGCCGACGGGACCTGGCGCGGAAGGGTGGAGGCGGGGAATGCTCGGGATGTACGCCCTCAGTCTCATGGAGAAGGAAGGGCACGTCCACGGGTACCGGGTCACCGAGAGGGTCGCCGAGCGGACCGAGGGGGCCTGGCGGCCCGGGGCCGGAGCGGTCTACCCCGCACTCCGACGGCTCGTCGAGCGAGGGCTCGCCCGCCCGAGCTCCCGCTCGAGCGCCCGCCGACGCGACTTTGAGATCACCCCCCAGGGACGCGCCCTGCTGCACCGGCTTCGCTCGCGCGGTCCCTGGATGCAGGGCCGCTCCGGCCTCGACCTCACACCGCTATGGGCCGAGGTGACCGGGGTCGAGGCGACGGGAGACTTCCTCCTCCTGCGGCTCCGAAGGGCCCTGGACTCCCTTGACCTCTACCTCGCACGCCCCTCCCTCCCCTCCGACACCGCCAACGAACTGCGAAGCAGCCTGGAGACCGAGCTCGAGCGGCACCTCCAGCGCCTCCGCCGGCCATCACGGCGGCCGCTCGCCGTCCCCCGGGGCGGGGCCGGAGGCGGCGCATGAGCGACGAGAACGGGGACGCGATCGTCGCGAAGGGACTGACGAAGCGCTACGGTGCGATCACCGCCGTGGACCACGTGAACTTCCGGGTGCCTTCCGGCTCGGTCTTCGGGCTCCTGGGGCCCAACGGCGCCGGCAAGACCACGATCATCAAGGTGCTCACCGGGCTCTCCGACATGACGGAGGGCAAGGCGAGGGTCGCCGGATATGACGTCCGAAAGGAGCCCATGCACGTCAAGGAGAGGATCGGCTGGGTGGCCGCCGAGGTGATCCTCGACGACGACCTGTCCGGATGGGAGAACCTCTGGCTGCAGGCGAAGCTCCAGCGGCTCTCGGGCTGGACCGCGCGCGCGGAGCAGCTGCTCGAGTACTTCGAGCTCTCCGACCGGCGGAAGGACAAGGTGGGGAAGTATTCGACCGGGATGCGGAAGAAGATGGAGATCGCGCTCGCGTTGCTCCACCAACCCTCGATCATCTTCATGGACGAGCCCACGATCGGGCTCGACCCCAACGTCCGCCGGATGCTCTGGAAGCTCATCACCGGGGTGAACCGGGAGTTCGGGGTCACGGTCCTCCTCACGAGCCACTACATCGAGGAGGCGGACAGCCTCTGCGACCGGGTGGCCATCATCGACCACGGGAAGTTCGTCGCCACCGGCACGCCGAGCGAGCTCAAGTCCCGCGTCCGGGCGGACTTCATCGAGCTCGAGACCAAGGACGAGGTGTCGGAGGAGCGGCTTCGGGCGGTACCCGGGGTGTCGGAGGTCCGCAGCCAGGGCAAGGCGTGGATCCTCAAGGTCTCGTCGGCCGAGGACGTGCTGCCCGGCCTCTTCGCCGCGCTCAAGGGGGACGTGATCCGGAGGATCAACGTGGAGAAGCCGAGCCTCGAGTCCGTCTTCATCGACATCACCGGCAAGCGGATGGACCAGGCGGGAGGAGGGGACGTGCAGGATTTCCGGAAGTTCTACATGCAGGTCAGGAGGGCGCGGCAATGAGCGGAGAGACGAAGGTCGCCGCTCTCCCTTCGGTCCATGCCGTCCGGCACGGGTCCGCGTGGGTCCCGCAGGGGAGCCAGTTCTCGGGGCTCTACCTTCGGGAGATCATCAAGACCTTCCGCAACCCGTTCGTGATCGTCATCACCATCGCCCAGCCGTTCATGTGGCTCGCCTTCTTCGGCAGCAGCTTCGGCAACGTGGGCAACAGCGCGTTCTTCGACCAGACGGTGCTCCACGCCCCGGTCGGGACGACGTTCATCCAGTTCCTGCTGCCCGGGGTCCTCTCCACCTCGATGCTTTCCATCGGGATGTTCGGCTCGATGAGCACCATCCAGGACAAGCGCTTCGGATTCATGAAGCGGGTCCTGATCACGCCCACGAGCAAGGCGACGGTCTACCTCACCAAGACCCTGGGCTCGGCGACCCGAGGTCTGGTCCAGATCCCGGTCATGCTGGTGGCCGCTTGGGCCTTCGGCGTGCCCTTCTTGGGCGGCGTGCTCGACTGGCTGGGGTTCATCCTGGGCCTGACGCTGCTCGGGGTCGGCTTCTCGGCCTTCTTCCTGGCGATGACCGCCTCCAGCACCGACTGGCAGACCCCCGGGGTCATCTCGAACTTCATCACCATGCCGCTGATGTTCGCGAGCGGCGCCCTCTTCCCCGCCTCGAACTATCCGAGCTGGATGCAGCTCATCGCCAACTACAACCCCGTCGGCTACGCTTCGCTGCTCGGTCGCCAGGTCGTGGTCTACGGTTCCTTCGACTGGACGTACCTCGGCTATCTGGCCGTCTTCGCGGCCGCGATGCTCATCCTCGGAACGGCAGTAGCCTCGCGTTACCTGAAGGTCGAGTAGGGAGGACGGGGGGGGGGGGGGGAAGACCCGCAGGGGGCGACCTCGGCCGCCCCCGACGGGGTCTACTCGAGGTGCGCGCTCACCGAGATCGCGACGTTCCCCATCAGGGCCTTGGAGATCGGACAACCCGACTCGCCGGTGCTCTTCGCGATCTCCTCGAACCGCTTGGCCTCGATCCCCGGCACCTTGGCGTTCACCGTGAGCTCCATCTTGGTGACCTTGAAGCCGTCGCCGACCTTCTCGAAGGTGCAGGCCGCCGAGGCGCGGACGTGGGTGGCGGGCGTCCCGGCCTTGGCCAACCCGTTGGAGAGGGCCATCGCGAAACAGGAGGCATGCGCGGCCGCGAGGAGCTCCTCGGGGCTGGTCATGCTCCCGGGGTTCTCCGCTCTCGCCTTCCAGGTCAGGGCGGTCTCGGGAAGGGCCGGGGATTCGGTCTTGACGGTTCCCTTGCCGTTCAGGAGGTCGCCTTCCCACTTTGCGTGCGCACGCCGCGTTACTGCCATGGACCCGGGAGGGAGGGGGAGTAATCAACCTTCCGGAACACCCTACCGGTGAGGTCAATCTGACTTCACCTTCGCCTCATATCTCATCCCCTGGGTCGGTGGCCTCGAGGGTGAACATGACGAGCGACGTGAAGGGGCGCAGCTCCAAGGATGCTCCGTCGGCAAGCGTGGGATGGACGGCGTTGGGAGCCATCGCCTTGGTGGGAGTGACCCTTGTGGTCGGATGGTTCGGCTTCGCGATGATGTACGACGTGGGGGTCGGCAATCCCTCGGCGCCCGCGGCGACCACTCCCTCGACCAGCCCTTCCAGCTCCGGGCCCGTCTCGATGTACCTGACGATCGTGACCACTCCTGGCGGTATGGACCAGTACCTTCCCGCGAACTTTTCCGTCCCCGCCAACACGCAGATCAACTTCCAGGTCATGAACTACGACAACGGCGTCAACAACGTCTCCTCGAGCATCTCCCAGGTGATCGGGACCCTGGACGGCACCGAGACCGTCTCGGGCGGTGTCCCTGGAGCACCCACGGGCGCTGTTTCGTCGCTGCCGGCGGGCGACATCTCGCA
This sequence comes from Thermoplasmata archaeon, assembly GCA_021802125.1. Lineage (GTDB taxonomy): Archaea > Thermoplasmatota > Thermoplasmata > Lutacidiplasmatales > UBA184 > JAKAAX01. The sequence goes on from JAKAAX010000002.1 coordinate 80,001, forward strand.
CACCTTCAGCATCCTCAAGGGACAGGTTCTCAACGTCGTCATGCCCCCGGCCCTCGGGCCGAACCAGCCGACGGTCATCACCTTCAGCGTGGTGTTCACGACGCCCGGCAGCTACACCTGGCTCTGCCAGGCCCCGTGCGACATCAACTCGATGGCGGCGCCCGGTTTCATGAGCGGCACCATCACGGTGAGCTGAAAGGCGAACCCAGGCACGGCTTAGAAGAAGGCGGCAGGGGGAGAGGGCACTCCTCCCCCCCACTGCCCCGATCCCTTGCGGCGACGCTCTCGAGAGGATCGACCCGCATGTCCGCAGCACAGCGGCGCTGCGGGAGCGGGTTACCTCAGGGCAGAGCGCGTGACCATTCCGATCAACCGGCCTTCGCGGAGCACCGGTAGCCGGTGGATCCCGCGGGAGTCCATCCGCTCCGCCGCGTGCGTCTGAAGGGTCTCCGGAGCCACGGTGAGCACCTCGGAGGTCATGACCTCCTCGACCTTGAGCGCCGCCAGGCGACCGCGAAGCACCCGGAACGCCCCTTCGAGGTCCACGGGGGAGTTGCCCAGGAGCATGTCGAGCCACTTCCGCGGGTCCTCCGTCATCAGTCCGGCCAGGGCGGCTTCGACGATGTCCCGCTCGCTCAGCACGCCCTTCAGCCGCCCGTCGGCGTCCGTCACGGGCGCCCCGGAGATCCGGTTCCTTCGCAGCGTGGCCGCGGCCGACCGGAGCGAGGCGGTCTCGCGGAGGCAGATGACATCGCGGGTCATGACCTCCTCGACGGTCGAGGGGAGCGGGACCCGAGGAACGGAGAGCTGCTTCATCAGACCTCCTTGCCTCCGGTGATACTTGAACGGCGAGTGAAGACGGGTGCACCGGAGGGAGCCGCCCTTCTCTCCCAGCGGACGGGCACTGCCCTCTCCGGGGCCGAGATCCTCTCGTGACCTCGAGCGAACGGAGGAGGCGGGATCGGGCCGTCCCGCGTCCGCGCCGGAACCCCCGGGCCACCCGTCAAGCCGGCTTCACCATCCGGGGAAATACTGCCTATCGGGTCTGACGGACATGCACGAAAAGATGGTCACCGATGCCATGACCCGCCCCGTGCGGTTCGTGCGCCCTTCCGACACGCTCGCGACCGCGGCGGGGATCCTGCGGGAGCACCACATCTCGGGCCTTCCCGTGCTGAACGCGGATGGGGACCTGGTCGGCATCATCAGCGAGCGCGACATCATCAAGGAGCTTCACCGGGCCACGGGCGTCGGTTCTCCCCGGGGGTTGCTCGACCTCCTGCTCGAAGCGCCTTCGACCGGCGGCGTCTCCTCGTTGGAGGCCACCCGCCGGAGGCTCGAACACGCGCGGGTCGAGGAGGTCATGTCGGCCCGTCCGGTGACCATCGATGCGGACGACACCCTCGAAGAGGCGATCCGGGTCCTCCGCCAGTTCGGGGTCAACCGGCTTCCGGTCCTGCAGAAGGGTCGGATGGTGGGCATCCTGACCCGGCAGGACGCGATCATCGCGCTCGCCGGCGAGGTGCGCCGCAGTGCGAACCTCCCGGCTCGCCTCATCCCCGCCGCCCACCCCGGTCGGCCGCGTCTCGTCACGGCCGAAGGGCGACGTTAGCTCGTCGGGGCGACACCAGGACAAGCGAGAGGGTCCGTAGAATGTCAGAGGAGTCAGGGAGGCGAGGTCGATGGTGAAGAGCATCGTCGTGTGCGTGGACGGATCAACGTCGGGCGAGGAGGCCCTGGACCAGTCGGTGGAGCTGTCCCGACAGCTTGGGGCAGCGCTGCGCGTGATCAGTGTCGTGCCGATCGTCAACATCTACTATCTCACCGGGCCGGTCCCGGCGGTCCCCGACGAGCAGCAGGTGCGCTACCACTGGGAGCTGGTCACGCGTTACGTCGAGCGTGCCCGGGCGCGCGGCGTGAAGGATGTCGGGTTCGCCGTGCTGGACGGGAGCCCGGTCGACGCGATCCTCGACTACCTCGATAGGGAACCGGCCGACCTTTTGGTGGTCGGGGCCCGGGGACTGTCGCGGACCCAGCGTCTCCTGCTCGGTAGCGTGTCGACCGCGCTGGTCCAGCAGGCGAAGTGTTCGGTGATGGTGGCCAAGGCCCGGACCCACCCGGTCTCGGCAGCGGTCGCGGCCCAACGACAGGACCGGAAGGTCCGGGTCGCCGGCGCTCCACCTGCTTGAAGGCGTTGTCGGCTCTGGCGCATCCGACCCGATCCCGGGCTGCGGGCCGTGTGCTCGCGCGCCCTGTCGCGGCGCGCCGTGACGGACAATGAGCACCGATCTCGGGTGGAGACCGAGTGCCGAGCTGGCCGCTACGTCCTGCTGAGAGGCCAGTGCCCGAGGAGGTCGCGGCGGGTCAAGATGCCCACGAGCCTGCCGTCCTGAACGACAGGAAGCCGGTTCACCCGTCGGAGCTTCATCCGTCGGACGGCCTCCCCCAGAGGGGCGTCCGCCTCCACCGTCTCGGGAGGTGTGGTCATGGCATCCTCGACCAGGAGCCCTTGTAGACCTTCCCTCAAGCTCCGAAGTGCGTCGGGGCGCGCCCAGGGGGAACCGGGGAGCACGAGGTCCAGCACCTCCAAGGGTCGGGAGCTCAACCACCGTGCGCCGACGGCCTTCGCGATGTCTCGCTCGCTCAGCACTCCAAGGACCTGGCCATCCTCGGAGACCACCGGGCCCCCGGTCACATCCGCGTTGCGTAGTCTCGCCAAGGCCACCGCGAGAGCGTCGTGCGGCGCAAGCTGCACAACGGGGACGGTCATGGCCTCTCGAACGCGAACGGGCCCTGTGAGGGGCTCCGCGGCCCGTGCCGCCGAGGACGGATGATGCCCCGCTCTCGCGGAACCCACGGCCGCCCTCCGTGCGCGGTGGATCCCGCCGGGGCCCTGCGTCATGCCGCCATCCCCTGGCCTCGCGTCTGCGGCCGGCCCACGGGCTCGTGGACCGGGGGATAGGGGAGGGGGTGAGCCACGGCCTTGACGATGTCCGTCCGAGTGATGATGCCGAGAAGCCTTCCCTCGCCGACCACCGGGAGCCGGTTGATGCCTTGGTCCTCCATGATCGCGGCCGCCTCGGCAAGGGACGCGCCCGGAACGATCGTGACCGCGGGCGAGGTCATGCACCCTCCCGCGCGGAGGTGGTGCAGCCGGTCCCGGAGGACCTTGAACGGGTCGCTGGACTCGTCGCGCGGAGCGCGCAGGAACACCTCAAGGAAGCCGGGGAAGGACTCCACGCCCTTCACCGGTGAGATGCTGCGGGCGATGTCGATCTCGCTGATGACCCCGGCGAGCCGGCCATAGGGGTCCATGACCGGGAAACCGGAGATCCCCAGGGCCCGCATCCGGGAGACGACAAGGTCGAGTGGGTCCGAGACCTGCACCACGACGACCTTCTGCGTCATCCGGTCCATGACGCGCTCGGCCAGGAGCGTGGTCTCTCCCGCGCTCTTCATGCTCCCACGCTCCCCCGCGGGCCGGTCGGTCGCGGGACCTGACCCGGAAGGTCCGTGCCGTCATGGGCGACGGGGGTCTCGTTGGCCATGTCGGCCGGTGCGGAGATCGCGAGGATCACGGCGAGGAAGCGGGCCACGTTGAGGGGAAGATGGACGACGTGCAGGAGCCCCTTCGAGCGGAGGCCGGGGTCTCGGGACCCGACGACGACCAGCGGCACGGCCGAAAGCCGCCCCTCCCTCCAGCCGTTGACGGCGGGACTGTAATGTCCGTTCGAGGCGGCCACCAGGAGCGGATGTTCGCTCTCCGAGATTTCCGAGAGCAACCGCTCGGCATCCCGAAGGTCCTTGGCGCAGCAGACCCTGTACCCCTCCGCTTCGAAGAGGTCGGAGAGCCCCGCCGCCAAGGAGGGGTTCTCGTTGATGACCACCAGCGTTGCCCCTGGAGCTGCCTGCATCCCTTGTATTCACCCGCATGGTGGGGAAGAACACCTCGTCAAGTCGGCTTCACCCGTCGCTGAGGCGACGCCCTTCGGCCCCGGCCGCCTCCCGTCCCCGTTCGTCATGTTCAAGCGTGAGCGGCGTTTAGCACCAGACGGTGGGTGGATGCCTGGTCACGACCTCCTACGGACCGTGGACAGCCTCATGGGCCCCGCCCCCTGCGGGGTCTGTGTCGTCCAGGCACCCTGCCGCCTCGTCTGGGCGAACGCGGCGTTCTTCCGGACCACCGGAAGGGCCGAGAGCCTGGTGGGGAAGGACCTCACCGAGGTCGAAGGCCTGCGCGACGGCCCCGTGGTGGCCGCCATCGTCAAGTCGCTGAAAGCTCGGACCCCCGCCGCTCTCCGTGACGTGCCTCTGACCTCCAAGGAGCTCCATCGGTACGCCCACGTCGACATCTGGCCGCTCCTCGAGGAGGAGGGACATCCTCCGATGGTCGTGGCGACGTTCAGCGACGAGACGGAGAAGGTCTCGGACCGAGAACGGGCGAGGCTGTTCTACGAGTCCTTCCTCACCTCGACGAACGCCATGGAGCTGACCGACCCCACCGGGACGCTCGTCGACGTGAACCCGGCCTTCGAGCGCACCTACGGCTACTCGCGGAGCGAGTGCCTCGGGAAGAAGCCCAACCTCGTCCGGAGCCGGAAGACCCCCCTCGCCGTGTACGAGCGGATGTGGAAGGACCTCACGAACCCCGAGCTCGGGCACTGGTCCGGGGAGATCCTGAACCGGGACCGGAAGGGGAACGAGCGACCGGTCTTCCTGACCATCACCGCGATCCGGGACGAGGATGGGAAGGTGACGCACTACCTCGGCGTCGCCGTCGACCTCACGGTCCAGAAGGCCTGGGAGCGAGGAGCGGCCCATGCGGAGCGCCTGGCGTCCCTGGGGCGTCTCGCGGCGGGGGTCGCGCACGAGATCAACACCCCCCTGGCGAACGTGCTCCTCGTGGCCGAAAGCATCCGCCGCAGGAACCCGGACCCCTGGTTGGACTCGAGGCTCACCTCCATCACGGCGCAGGTGGAGGTGGCCGCGAAGATCGTCCGGAACCTTCTCGAGTTCTCTCGGAGGAGCGAACCTCACATCCAGGATTTGGACCTCTCGCGAGTGGTGAAGGACGCGGTGGAGTTCCTCCGGGGGAAGCAGTCGGCCGAGGTCGAGCTGGACGAACGGTACCCTGACGCCCCGGTCCCCATCAGCGGCGACCGGGGACAGCTCGTACAGGTCCTCACGAACCTTCTCAACAACGCCTACGAGGCGATCGAGGGGGTCGGGAGGATCTCGATCGAGGTCCGCGAGGACCACGGGATGGGGGTCGTCGAGGTCGCGGATTCCGGCAAGGGCATCGCGCCCGATGCCCTCCCGCACATCTTCGAACCCTTCTTCACGACGAAGGAGGAAGGGAAGGGGACCGGCCTCGGCCTCGCGATCTGTCACGGCATCGTGCAGGGCCACCAGGGCACCATCACGGGCCATAACGCGCCGCGGGGAGGGGCGGTCTTCACGGTGAGGCTTCCCCTCCGCGTGAGCCTGCCTCCACCATCGGCCGAGGGTGCGTCCCCGGCCGGTTGATCCCCCTCGCGTCGGGGGCCTAGCGGTTTGCCCCTTTCAGACGTGAAATCAAGTCCACCTCGCGAGGAAATAGTCGCCCATCGTCCATCGGAATTGACATGACGTCGCCCACGCCCGTTCCGGTGCCCGCCGGCTTCGGATGGGCGGTAGCCCGGGGGAACCCATCTCTGAGAGGGCGGCGTGTCGAGGACCCATGACCGTCGAAGGTCAGTGGCTCGAGCGCCGGATGGCCGGCCCTCCGCCCACCCAGGTGGCCCCACCCGTGGCCCGGCCGACCGGAAGTCTTAATCCTACGGTCCCCGGTGCGGCCCGCGTGCAGGTCCTCGTGGTGGACGACGACCACATGTTCCGCGAGGAGCTCGCCGAGCTCCTTCGGGGCGAGGGCCACGCCGTCCTCACCGCTCCTTCGGTCCAGAAGGCCCTCGAAGAGCTTGAGCACCAGGACTTCGACGTGGTCTTGACCGACCTCAAGATGCCCCGGCACAGCGGCATGGAGCTGCTCGAGCAGGTGCGGCAGCACTGGCCGAGGACCCTCGTGGTCATGATCACCGGGTTCGCGACGGTCGAGACCGCCGTCCAGGCCATGAAGGCCGGCGCGTTCGACTACATCCGCAAGCCCTTCCAGATTGACCAGGTCCGCAAGGTCCTGGAGCTCGCGGGACAGGAGCTGCAGTTCCAGGCGGGCGGGCTGGAGGGTCCCGACGTCGATGACCTGGCCCGAAGATGGGTGCGCAAGCGGAGCCTGGAGGTGCTCATGGTCACCCCCCGGGCGATGCAGACCCAGCCGGGGATCACGGTCTATCCGGCGGACCTCAAGGACCCGGCCCGGATCCGAGAGGTCGTCGAGTCGTTCGTTTCACAGCGCGACAAGGTCGCCGTGGTGATCGAGGGGGTGGACCGGCTCCTTGTCGGGCACCGCCGTCAGGACATCATCAACTTCCTGAACGACATCCGGGCGAAGCTCGAGGACCGCGGCCCGTTCGTCGTCACCTTCGACCCCCGGCACACCACCTCGGCGGACCTCAAGGACATCCGCGCGGCGGTCGTCGCGCCGAACACCCACTCGACGCTCGAGGCGCTTGGGAACCCGCTGCGTCGCTCGGTCATCCGTCGCGTGGCGCAGGGCCCGTGCTCGTTCACCCAAGCTATGCAGGCGGTGGGTCTGGACGACTCGCCCAAGCTCTCCTTCCACCTGCGGAAGCTGGTCGAGGAAGGGCTGATCGTGCACCACAACGAGGAGTATCGGATCACGCCCAAGGGATCCGAGACCGCCCGACTTCTGGCGGAGATCGACGATCTCTCGACCATGTACACCGACGGCAACTCGGTGATCCCGGCTCGCGCGGTGGAATGATGGACCGCGGCGCTCCCGGTGGTACTGCCGCTCTGCAGCTCGCGGGTGCTGGGTCAGCCCAGCTTGACCGCGATTACTAATGCCGCGCCCTGCGTCGGCCGACGAGGAAGCGAAGATGCTGGCCGAGGGCCTGCTTCACACCCCGGCATTCGAAGATCGCCACGAGGCCGGGCGACTGCTCGCGAACATGCTCCGCCACCTCCGCGAGGACCACCCGGTCGTGCTCGCCCTTCCGCGAGGGGGCGTTCCGCTCGGCTACGAGGTCGCCCGGGTCCTGAGCGCCCCGCTCGACCTCCTCCTTGTGCGGAAGCTCCCCGTCCCCCGCCACCCGGACATCACCATGGGGGTCATCGGAGAGTCGGGCACCATCCGGCTGGACGGTGACGTGGTGCGGGCGCAGCGCGTGAGCCCGGGCGACCTGGACGAGATCGTCCTCCATGAGCGGGAAGAGCTCGAGCGCCAGGCCTGGCGCTACGCGCTCGGCCGTCCCCGGCTGTCGGTGGAGGGCCGAGTGGTCTTGCTGGTGGACGACGGCATCGCGACTGGGGAGACCGCCCGTTTCGCGGTCGAAACGCTGCGCAAGGAACGCCCGGCGAGGGTCCTGCTCGGGGCGGGTGTGGTCTCTCCCGAGGCCTACCCGACGCTCTTCCGGATCACCGACGGCGTTTACAGTCCCATGGTCCCCGGGATCTTCCACTCCATCGCGGAGTGGTACCGTCACTTCGCTCCCGTGAGCGAGGCCGAGATCGAGCGGCTGCTGCAGGAGGTCCATCACATGCACGACGAGGATGCGCTGCCGTCCGCTTCCCGATGAAGCACACCCTGCGCTTCGGCACACCGGCGGGACCCACCGGCGAGGCCGGTCCTCAGCGCACCCCGGTGATCTCCCCGGAGGGGGACAGGTCGATGTCGAGCGCGGCGGGGGCCTTTGGGAGCCCCGGCATGAGGACGATCTCACCGGTGGTCGCCACCAGGTAACCCGCCCCCGTCCGTGGGAGGACGCGGTGCACCCGGATCACGAACCCCTTCGGTCTCCCGCGGAGGTGGGGGTCATCCGACAGAGAGAGGGGGGTCTTGGCGATGCACAGCGGGAGCTGCCCGTGGCCCAGCGACCGGATCTCCTCGAGGTCCTTCTTGGCCTCCGGAGCCAGCTCGACCCCGTCGGCCCCGTAGACCTCTCTTGCGACGCGGTCGAGCTTCTCCTCCGCGGTCGTGGTCCCGGGATCGTAGAGCGCGTGCCCCTCGGCCCCGCCTTTTCGTGTGAGGTCCAGCACGACCTCCGCCAACTGGAGCGCGCCCGCGCTTCCTTCCGCGTAGGCCGTGCTGTCGGCGCAGGCCACGCCTTGCCGGTCGCAGAAGTCTCCCACGAGGCGTACCTCTTCCGGCGAGTCGCCGGGAAAGCGGTTGAGCGCGACGACCGGGGCGAGCCCGAGGCGCCGCACGTTGTCCAGGTGCTTCTCGAGGTTCACGAGGCCCTTGGAAACCGCGGAAGGGTTGGGTTCCCGGTCCTTCGCGAGGTCCACTCCCCCATGGTACCGTAGTGCCGGGAGGGTCGCGACGACCACCACTCCATCGATCGAGAGCTTCGCCACGGGGCTGACGAGGTCCATGAACTTCTCCAGGCCGAGGTCCGAGGCAAACCCCGTTTCGACGAGGCAGATCTCGGAAAGCGCTCGGGCCATCCGGATGGAGAGGAGGCTCGCGGTCCCGTGGCCCAGGTTCGCGAACGGTCCGGTGTGGACGAAGGCGGGGGTTCCTTCGCTCGTCTGCACCAGGTTGGGGCGGAGCGCGTCGCGAAGCAGCGCCGCCATGGCCCCGGCCACCCCCAGGTCCTCTGCGTAGATGGGGTGGGAGTCCCCGCTCCACCCCACGAAGATCCTTCCGAGCCTCTTCTTCAGGTCGACGTGGTCCTGCGCTAGGCCAAGGATCGCCATCACCTCGGAGGCGGCGGTGATGATGAACGAATCCGCCCGGGCGGGGCCGCGACCCTTCCCCTCTCCGACCCCGACGCGCACCTCCCGAAGGGCCCGGTCGTCCATGTCGAGCGTTCGGGGCCATTCGATCCGTCCAGGGTCGGGGATCGGGGCGACCCGATGGTAGAGGTGGTTGTCGATGAGGGCCGAGAGGAGGTTGTGGGCCGACGTGACCGCTGCGGTGTCTCCCGGGAAGCCGAGGTTGAGGAGGGCGGCCGGCTCCACCGTCGCGCGACCACCTCCCGCGCCCCCGCCCTTGAGACCGAGCGTGGGCCCCAACGAAGGTTGGCGCAGGGCCACGGTGGACCGGTAGCCAAGCTTGCGGAGCGCCATCGCCAGCCCGATCGAGGTGACGGTCTTTCCCTCACCGTGAGTGGTCGGGGTCATCGAAGTGACCAGGACGAGCTTCCCCCGTCGGGGGGAGCTCCGTTCGAGCGTGGACAGGAGGTCCACCGGGAGCTTCGCTAGTCCCTCTCCGTAGGGCAGGACCTGCTCCGAATCCAGCCCGAGGTCGCGGGCCACGTCCGCGATGGGACGGACCCCTCGGTCTCCCGGCGGTGACGCCTCCGTCAAAGGCAGCACGCTTCCCTCCGAAGGATCCCAGGGTTCATCGCCGCGTTCCTCCGGACCGCCATGATGGTCGCTCCGGAGGGCCCGGGCGGGTACTTGAAGGCGCAAGAACGCGCGGCCACCTTCCCGACGGGCGACCGTCGAGCTCCGGGGTCCCCGCTACTCATGCGGAGCGGCCTCGGGCGGCGAGGACAGGAGCCACTCGCGGCTGCTGGTGAGGAACGCTTGCACGGCGGCGCGAAGGCTCACGAACTCTCGTTCCGCCGCCTCCATCGCCTTCTTCCAGTCCTCGACCGCCTCGGGCGACAGGTGGGACGGGATGCAGGTCTTCGCGTAATCCTCGGAGTACCCCTCCCAGGAGAGCTCCGCGATCGACTCGTTCCGCAGTTCGAGCCCGAGGAGATGATCGGATCCGTGCAGCCCCGCCCGGTAGCTCGAGAGGAGGGCACGCACCGTCGCGATCCTCCGTTCGGCACGCTCCGGCTCGCCTTCGATCTGGGCCATGGGGAGGAAGCATAGCTCCTCGTGCTGGCGGTCGAGCCCGGCCTCCGCGAACTGGCGGATGTGAACGTCGTAGAGCTGCCGGACGTACCGGTCCAGGAGCGCGAGCCCGGCGTCCATGACCTCGGGAGGCACCGATTGGCCCGCGCGAAGCGACTCCCCGAGTTCGGAGAATCGGTGAAGGAGCGGTTCCAGGATCTCGGCACGTTCTCGGCGTAGCTCGGACTGCAGCTCACCGACCAGGCGTTCCAGCTCTCCCCCTCCAGGTTCCAGGGTCGGGTGCGCGGTCGATGCGGAGCGGGAGTCCTTTCGAACTTTGCGAGCGCTCTGGATGCCCAGTTCCTTGCGGAGCCGCCGCACCGAGATAGGCCTGCCCGACCCGCCCGAGGCCGCCCGGCGATCGGCCGTGTCCTGAGGCTCCGGGGTCGTCTTGCCGGTCTCCGCAGTCATGGCCGCTACTTCTCGTGGTCGGGGGTTAAACGCTTGGTCAATGGCGGTTGACGTGGCCCCGTGAGAGGAGGCACGGGCCCAGCGCAAGCCTCGGCGCCGGGCGGTCGAAGGCCAGAGGTCAGGCCGGGGTACGGAGCGGCTCGCGTGGGGCGGACGCGTTGGCCTGTTCAAGCGCCTGGGAGGAGTACCGCGCGAGACGCCCTTCCTCCTCCCGAGTGAGAGGGGCCACCGCGAGCCCCCAGTGGATGGCCCAGCGGGAACCTACGTCGATCTTGGGGGCGAGCTCGGGATCGGTCCGGACGTAGGCCGGTCGAGGTGCCCCCAGGGCAAAACGGCCCTTGGAGTGGACCAGGCTGGTCCGGAGGAGGACCGCTCGGTCCTCTTCCACCGCCAGCACGGTGCCCCAGGAAGGTCGGCAGGACTCGATGTTCTCGAGCGTGGTCTCCACGTGGCCCGTGACCTGCCCGACCCCCACGAAGCAAACGTGGAACATGTGATGCGGGAGAGGATGCGGCGGGAGCCGGTCCTGGAGCTCGTCCGCGACGATTCGTGGGAGGCCACGGAGCACCAACGTGTCGAGGATCCTCGAGAAGTCCTCACGGGTCCACCCCTCCAGAAGCTCGTTCCCGATCCAGTACGCCTCCATGACCCGCCGGTCGAAAGGGTCGAGGCCGGCTCGGTCCGCGATCGCTTCCAGGTAGGGCATGAGCGCTTCGAACCCGCGCAGGGCTTCCCGCGCCTCCCCGAGGGCCTCGTGACGGACCGCCGCGCGATAGAGCGCCTCGGGAGCCCCGGGCGGGCCGCAGTAGCCCAACTGACTGCTGGGGAGGCTGAATCGGCATCCGAGCTCCGTCCCGTCCTTCGTCTCAGCTCTCACGTTCTCTCCTCAGCGGTCGTGTCCCTCTGCGGAGCGATCGGGCGATCCATCCCGCCATCTCGCGCCAGAGGGTGAGCCCGACCATCAGGACGACTCCCAGGACGACCGCCAGGGCCCCGAGAGTGACCACCTCCGTGGGCCTTGCCGACTGGAGGAGGACCGAAAGGAGCCAGGTCACGGGGAAGCCCAGGACAAGCACGGAGGTCGCGACGCTGAGGTCGACGTGCTTGAGCCCGGAGTACCAGGTCGTGACGAAGAGGGCGAGCATCAGCGCGCTGATCCCGACCCAGGACCACTGCGAGACGGAGAAGGACCCCACCTGGGCCATCTGGCCGCTCAAGGCGAGGAAACCGACCAAGAAGACCGCACCGAAGCCCATCCGCCCCAGCGCGACGGTGCCGGCGCTCAGGGTCGTCAACATCCGCTTGGAAATGGCGTACTCGACCGCCCACATGCCGGTGGCCGCGAGCACGTACAGGCTCCCGTCCGACCACACGGGGGAGCTGAGGGACATCAGGAGGTAGTTGCCCCCCAGGAGCAGCCCTGCCCCCAGCGCCATCCACCATCGGAAGCGCTCCCGGAGCCAGAGCACCCCCAGGACGCCCGCCATCAGGAAGAGCGTCCGGTAGAGGAAGGACGCGGTGAGCCCGCCGTGCGCCTGGCTCGCCATCTGCAGGCCCTGGAAGAAGAGCAGGAACGGGACCGCGCCCCCGAGGAGTCCGATCGTCACGAGCTTGAGGAGGTCGGAGCGCGACAGCCGCGAGAACCCGGACCGACCCGCCGCCAGGGCCCACGGGGCGATCATGATGGCCACCGAGACGTTGCGGACGGTCACGAACGCGTCGGAGCTTGTCCCCTGGACGGCGAACGCGTTGAGATAGGTGGACACGCCGCTCACGACCGCCGTGAGAAGCACGAGCAGGAGGCCCGGCCCCAGGTAGCTGCGAGCGCGGGCGCTTCCGTCCCCCGTCATCGTGTCAGTCCGCCGAGGGCCCGAGCTCCGAGGCCCAGACCAGGACCCCGATCTCCGCCGCGATGCGCGGGGCGTCGAACCGGCGGATCTTGTTCAGCAAACGGGTCTGCTGGGCCGGGGTCAGGGCGTCGTTGAGACGCCCGTTCAGCAACTCCTCTTCCCGCGTCAGGTGTCGCTCCAGGCGGTCCGCCTCGTCCCTCAGCGCCTTGGCGAGGGCACGGTCGGTCTCTTCGGTCGTGGTCCCGGCGGTACGCAGGAGCTCGTTCATCTTCCTCTGAAAGTCCTCGGCTCGAGCGTGCTCCGCCTTGCACTCTACGAGGGCGGCGGCGACCCGGGGATCCGCCTTCGCTTCGAGCGCCCCGTTCACAAGCTCGACGTCCGGATAGTGCACACGGACGACGTAGTCCCGATGGACCTCCAGCGCACGCTCCACGAGGCGCAGGTCGGGTCCCCGGTGGTCCGGGGTCCCTTCGGAGGAGCGTCGCAGGCAGGTCCCGAGGATGACCAGGAGGGTGTGCTGCCGGTAGAGCTCGAACCCGAGGTCGCCGTCGGCGACCGTACGCCGGAGCCTGGAGGACCCCTCTCCCGGTCGTGGGACACGCGGCGGGTCCGTTCGTGAGGAGGTGGCCATCGCCGGGGACCGGGGACGTGCGGCCATGACGCGCATGGGGGTCGATGGACGCGGCCAGGGTGTCAAAGGTTCGTGAATTCGAGTTGACCAGGACGGTCAAGGGAGCACGGCGGTCCGCGGAGGGTTGGACGGTCCCGGGGCGAGCGGCCTCTCCCCCCGCATGGCCCTTGCGAGCCTCCAGGCTTCCCGGGCGTCCGCCGGGTCGACCTGCCGGGTCGCGAATCCCGCGTGCACCAGGACAAAGTCGCCCACCTGGGTCTCCGGCAGGTAGACCAGCCGGACGGTGCGTATCACCCCGTCAAAGTCCACTTCCGCGGTGCGCGAGGCCTCCTCCCGCCCATCGATACGCCGCACCTCACCTGGAATCGTCAAGCACATCGTTCGGCCCCTCCTTCGTTCATGTTCGTCCTCCGTCGTGCACCCCACCGACCCACACCGGGGGCTCCTCTTCGGGCGCGAGGTCGACGCTGGACAGGATGATCCGGTCCGCGTGGGTTCCATCGAGGTCGGTGGAGTCCTGGGTGAGGAGCGAGGCGCCCTCGGCGGCCGTTCCCTGGACGATCTCGGCCCAGGCCCGCTGCAGGGTCGTCGGGTCGACATGCGACAAGGGCCCGACCCAGACCCGCACGCGTACGATGCGGGAGTTCGGGTGCTCCCCGGCGACCTCGACGAGCTTTTCGCGTAGGTCCCGGAAGAGGACCTTCTCATGCATGGGCGGCTCCCTCCTCTTCGGGCGCCTCTGAGGACCCCGCGAGGAACGCCCGCACCTCGGACAAGACCCTGGAGACGAGCTCCGGGACCTGCTCCTCCACCTCGGGGGACAGCGCACGTCCGTTCTCGAAGCTGACCGCCTCGATGCCGTAGAGGACCAAGCGATGCGGGATCTGGCCCAGCGCACGGCCAAGTCCGATGAGGTCGGGAAGCGAGACCCCATGGGACGACACCGTGCCGCTGCCGGGGGGGACCGGATCGGTCCCGACGACCCGCCGGTGGATCGTCCCCGGCCGGGCCTTCGAGCGCACCGCATCGACCACCAAGGCCAGGGGAGCCTCGTCCCACAGGTGCAGGAGCTCGGTGGGTTCGCCCGTGCAAGTTTCCCAACGAGCCAGGTCCCCTCCCGAGCTCCGGAGCCGCTGGAGCGCCTCGATGCCCACCCCGTCGTCCGAGCGGTAGGGATTGCCCACTCCGATGACGACCGGGCGCACGGTAGGGAGGGTCCGGGCACGTTCGATCAAGGCCGGTCCCCCCTCAGTCCCTTTGGAGGTCGAGCTGAAGGAAGTGCGTCGCGCAGGAGATGCACGGGTCATGGTTGCGGATCGCACGCTCGCAGGCGTCCTGAAGCTCCGCATCGCCCAGGCCGATCGAGCGCTCGACGAGGTGCCGGACGTCCTGCTCGATCCGGGCCTGGTTCTGGGCAGTCGGCGGGACGATCTTCGCCTCGCGGATGATCCCGTCCGCTCCCACCTCGTACCGGTGGTAGAGGAGTCCTCTCGGGGCCTCCGTGGCCCATCGTCCGATCCCCCCGCGGAAGGGGGTGGGGGGTGAGAGGAACGGCTCGGGAGGTTCGTGGTAGCTCCGAACGATGCGGAGCGCTTCCTCGATCGCGACCACCATCTCCAACGACCGGACGAGGATGGCCTGGAAGGGGTTCCGCACCGGGGCGGGGACCTGGAGCTCCCGCGCCAGGGTGGCGGCCTTTGGGGTCAAGCGGTCCCGGTTGAGCGCGAACCGTGCCAGAGGCCCCACAAGGTAGGTCCGTCCCTCCTTCGTCCGCGACTGGAGGGCGTTCGACCAGGGGACCTGCTGCTCCTGGAACTCCTCCTCGAAACGCTCGAAAGGCACGTCCAGGCCTGAGCTGGAGACGATCCTTCCCTCGTTCATCGGGTACTCCTCCGGGTGCCGGAGCGAGACGAAGTCGTAGTCCTCCTCGACGTTCGGGAAGGGCAGTGTCGCGACGAACCGTGCGGTCGCTTCTGCCTGACCGAGCGCCCCCTCCAACGGCGCCTCCAGCCCCTGGACCTCTTCCCGGTTCGGGCAGCGGTAGAACCCCCCGATCCGGGGGTTGATCGGATGGATCGCCCGTCCCCCGAGGACCTCCATCACCTGGTTGCCGACCCGCTTGAGCTCGAGCCCCTGCTTCACGACCTCCGGATGCTTCTCGGCCATGTGGACGGCGTCCGGGAAGCCCAGGAAGTCGGGAAGGTGGAGCAGGAAGATGTGCAGCGCGTGGCTCTCGATCCACTCCCCGGCGTACAGGAGGCGTCGGAGGCTGCGGAGCGGTCCTCGGACCTCGATCCCCGCGATGCTCTCGAGCGCGTGGCTCGCGCTCATCTGGTACGCGACCGGGCAGATCCCGCAGATCCGGGAGGTGATGTCGGGGGCCTCGAGGTAGGAGCGACCGCGCAGGAACGCCTCGAAGAACCGGGGGGGTTCGAAGATGCGGAGCTCGACCTCCTTGACCGCCTGCTGCTCGATGCGGACCCGAAGCGCTCCCTCCCCTTCCACGCGGGCGACGTAGTTGACCGCGACCGTGCGTTCCGTCACGAGCTCTCCCCCTCCCGCGCTTCGCCTTCGCTCGCCCGTCGGAACTCCGGCGACGCGGCGTTGAACGTCCGGAAGACCCTCGAGACCTCCGCGCGCGACATCCCCAGTTCGTGGAGACGGTGGATCATCGACGGCGCGTTCGGGGTCCCCTGTGGGCCGAAGCAGCCGTAGCAGCCCCGGTCGTACGCGGGGCACACCGCGCCGCAGCCCGCCTGGGTCACCGGGCCCAGGCACGGGGTCCCCCTCGCGACGAGCACGCAGACGTTCCCGCGGCGCTTGCACTCGATGCACACGCTGTCGTGGGGAAGGTCCGGGGCCCGGTGGGTCAGAAGGGCGGAGATCAGCTCCAGAAGCTGGTGCTTGGAGATCGGGCACCCCCGGAGCTCGACGTCGACGGGCACGTGGTCCCGGACGGGGGTCGAGGTGGCCAGCGCCCGGATGTACTCCGGGCTCGGGTAGACGTTCCTGCGGAACTCCTCCACGTCCGCAAAGTTGCGGAGCGCCTGGATGCCCCCCGCCGTCGCGCAGGCCCCGATCGTGACCAACGTGCTGGAGGATGCCCGGATCTCCTGGATCCGCCGGCGGTCCTCCTCCGTGGTGACCGACCCTTCCACCAGGGCCACGTCGTAGGGGCCCTCGATCACGGCGCTCGAGGCTTCTCGGAAGTCGGCGATCTCCAGGTGTCGGGTCACTTCGAGCAGCTCGTTCTCGCAGTCGAGCAGCGTGAGCTGGCAGCCGTCGCACGACGCGAGCTTGAAGACGGCGAGCCTGGGCGGAGCGCGGGGGGGCGACATCAGAGCTCCCGGAGCGCGAAGTAGCGCTCCACCGACGCATACGGAAGGACCGGACCATCCCGGCAGAGGAGGAAGGGGCCGAACTGGCAGTGGCCGCACTGCCCGAACCCGCACTTCATGTTGCGCTCCATGGAGACGTAGACACTGGACCTCGACATCCCCCGGTCCACGAGGGCCTGCGCGGAGCCCCGCATCATGATCTCCGGACCGCAGAGGAAGGCCACCGCGGAGCTTGGGTCGAACCGCATGTCCGGGATGCGTTGGCTAACGATCCCCACATCCCCGTACCAGTCGACGCCGGCCCGGTCGACGGTCACCTGGAAGCGCAGGTCCTTCCGGGTCCTCCAGGCCTGGATCTCGTCGTAGTACACCAGGTCCTTCGGGGTCCGTGCGCCGTAGGCGATCTCGACCCGGCGGAAACGGTCGCGGTGGGCTAGCACCTCGTAGAGGACGGGCCGCAGCGGGGGAAGCCCCAGCCCCCCCACGACGAGCAGGAGGTCCTTCCCCTCCGCCTCGCGAAGGGGCCATCCCCGGCCGTAGGGCCCGCGCACGCCCACCACGTCCCCCACACGCGCCTTGGTCAATGCGTCCGTGACGCGGCCCGCCGAGCGGATGGTGTGGACCCTGCGCCGCGGGTCGCTCGTAGCGCCGGAGATGGAGATGGCCGCCTCTCCGATGTCGGGGGCGTAGAGCATGTGGAACTGACCCGGCACGAAGCCCGGGGGAGGGGCGGGCTCGACCGGCTCGAGCGCGAGCGTGGCGGTGTCCGCGGTCTCCTGGGCCCGTTCCACGACCCGGTACGGGGTCGGCGCCCAAGGTGAGGCGCCCCCTTCGTGGGAGCCGGGGGGAGCCGCGGTCTCAGACCCCATGGATGTCCATCACCTGGATCCTGGCGATCTGCAGTCGGCGGGAGATGACCGGCACGAGCCGCAGCATGAACTGGTAGGCGTCCTTCGGGCGGTCCTCCAGCGCCGCGCGCAAGGTGGCCCCATCGATCGCGAGGATGCGGGTCGGTTTCAGCGCGCGACCGTCCGAGAGCCAGAGGTGGGGCGGGATCAACCAGGACCAGCCGACGATCTCCCCCGGTCCCACCGTCAGGAGGGAGAGGCGCGGACGGTCCGGCGCCACGAGCTCGAGACCGATCTTTCCGTGCTGGACGAGGAGCATCTCCTTCGCGGCCTCCCCCTCGCGGATCACGAGGTCGCCCGTCCCGAAGCTGCGCTCCTGGGTGGCCCCTTCGATGGCTTTGAGGAACCCCGGGTCCATGCCGCGCAGGAAGGGATGCTCACGGAGCTCCCCGAGCAGGTCGGGTCGCGGGGACCTCATGCCGGGACCCCCCCGGCCTTGGCGCCGGTCGAAGCGGCCTTCGTCCGGAGGGCCGCGAACTCCTCCGTAAGGTCGATGCCCACGGGACACCAGGTGATGCAACGTCCGCAACCGACGCAACCGGAGCTCCCGAACTGGTCCCACCACGTGGCGAGCTTGTGGCTCATCCACTGACGGTACCGCGAAGAAATGGAGGACCGGACCGAGCTCGCGTGGAGCTGGGTGAAGCCCAGACCGAAGCAGGAGTCCCACCGGCGATACCGCTGGGTCTCCTCCCCCGAAAGGGACGGCACCTCCTCCGTGGTGGAGCAGAAGCAGGTTGGGCAGACCATGGTGCAGTTGGAGCAGGCCAGGCAACGCCGGCCCACCTCCTCCCACCTTGGATGCTCGAGGTTCGCCAGGATCACGCCTCGGGCCTCCTCCACGGGCAGGGCCCGGTGGATCCCCTCCCTGACCCGCTGCCGCTGGGCCTCCAGGTCCGCGAGGTCCTCCTCCGCTGCCGCGCGAAGGGGGAGCGGCTGGAGCAGCTCCCTGCCCCGGTCCGTTCCGGCCTCGATGAGGAACCGGTGGCCCCAGGGGGAGAACAGCTCTCGCAGGACGATGTCGAACCCTTGCGTCACCTCCGGTCCGGTGCGCATGGACGGGCAGAAGCAGGTGGGAGCGGAGCTCGAGCACTCCACGGCGATGATCAGGAGTGCCGCTCGGCGGTCCCGAAAGGTGGGGTCGGGCACCCCCCCTTCGAAGACCCGTTCGCTGACGCGCAGGGCCGCCACCTCGCAGGCCCGGACCCCGAGGAACGCGAGCGGGCCCCCGTCGGTGGTGGCCCCAGCCTCGACCCGGAAGGTCCCCCCATCCTTCCGCGCGGTCCACAACAGATGGTGCGGGGGGAACAGGTACGGTTTCCAGCCCTGAGGTCCCAGATGGAAATCGAAGACGCGGAGGTCCTCCGAACGCTCGAGCCGATAGGTGCCGGCCTCTTGTCGGTCCCGCCAGCCGATCGGGAGCTCGCCCTCCTCCTTGACCTCCCCGTAGAGGATCGCTCCGTCACGGACGCGGGGCCCGATCACACGGTAGCCGGAAGAGCGGAGCGATGCGAGAAGGAGTCCGAGGTCCTTCCGGTCCAGGACCCAGGGGGGCCCTGCGCTCGGTAGCGGCACCGACCGTCCTAGAGCGCACCCAGGATAAGGCCCAAACCCTCGCCCTCCGGAGCCTGGCACGCGCGGAACGAGCTCGGAGCCTGGGCTCCTACATCCCTCGTCGGCCGTCGCCGGTCGGAGACGGGAGACCCCCGGCCCCGGCGCCGTGTCCGCCCTTGGCCGCGATCGTGTCGTTGATCCGCAGGATCATCACGGCGGCTTCCGTCGCGCTCTGGATCGCCTGGCGCCCGACCCGGGGGGGCTCGATGGCGACCGCCGACATGTCGGCGACCTTCGCCCCGAGCACGTCCACGCCCGTGGTCTTCTCGCCCAGCTTGTGCCGTCGGCGGAGCTCGATGAGGGTCCCGACCTTGTCCATCCCGGCGTTCTCGGCCAAGGTCATCGGGATCGTCTCCAGCACATCGGCGAAGACCTTGACGGCCATCTGCTCGCGCCCGCTGACGGTGGTGGCGTACTCCCGGAGGTCGGCGGCCATCTCCACCGCGGCGGCGCCCGCGCCCGTGACGACCGCTCCGTCCTCGAGCGACAGGCCCACGGTCGAGATCGCGTCGACCAGAGAGCGCTCCGCCTCGTCGACCACGTGCTCGGTCCCTCCCCGCAGGAGGAGGCTCACCGCCTTCGCGTTCTTGCATCCCAGGACGAAGGTCAGACGGTGCTCTCCGATCTTCCGCTCCTCCACGCGCTCGGCGTGGCCGAGGGAGCCCGGGTCGAGCTCCGACCACTGGGATAGGAGGTCCGCTCCGGTGGCCCGGGAGAGCAGTTCCATGTCCGAGCGCTTCACGTGGCCCACCGCGAGCACCTTCGCACGGGCGAGGTGGGACTGGGCGACGTCGTCGATCCCCTTCTCGCAGACCACCACGTTCGCTCCGGACGTGACCACGGAGGCGACCATCGCCTGGACCATCCGGTCCTCCTCGGCCAGGAACGCCTCGATCTCGGCGGGGGCGGAGATGTGGACCTCGCGCGAGATCTCTCCCTTCCGGACCTCGAGCGCCGACTCGAGGAGCGCGATCCGGGCACCGTCGACGTGCCGGGGCATCGCCGCGTTCACGATCTCCTTGTCCAGGATGAGCCCTTCCACGAACTCCGTGTCCGTGAGGTCCCCTCCTTGTTTCTTCACGAGCTGGATGTTCTTGCGGTCGCAGCGCAACCCTTCACCCGAAGGCTCCGCGACCTCCCGCACCGCCCGGACGGTGAGGTCGGCCAGGAACGCGCGGTCCATGGCGACCCCCTTCGAGATCATCGAGGTCATGGCGACGAGACGGAGGGCCGGGGTGTCCTCCCGGGAGACCTTGCGCTGGAGACCTTCTAGCACGGTCGCTGCGCGCTCGGCGGCGACCCGGAACCCCTGGCAGATGATGGTCGCGTGGATGCCTTCGTCGAGGAGCTCCTCGGCCGCCTTCAACAATCCCCCAGCAAGGATGACCGAGGACTTCGTCCCGTCCCCGCAAGACTCGTCCTGGGCCTTCGCCACCTCGACCAGCATCTTCGCGGCGGGATGCTCGACCTCCATCGATCGCAGGATCGTGGCCCCGTCGTTGGTGATGATCACGTCTCCCGAGGGTTGGACGAGCATCTTGTCCATGCCCCGGGGGCCCAGGGTGGTGCGAAGCATGTCGGCCACCGTCTTGGCCGCGTCGATGTTCGCATGTTGCGCGTCCTTCCCGGTCTCTCGCGTCGTCCCTTCCCGCAGGAGGATCACCGGAGTGCCAGCGAGCATGGTCTTGCCTCGGTCCTCTGTGGTGAGAACGGGACGATAAGCGAGCGGTCAAGCCGTGTTCACCCCTGGGCCCGCGCACGCTCCGGGGGGGGCGCGGGGCGGGAAGTCCGGCCGACGGTTCAGCTCACGAACGTGAGCCACGAAAGGTGCTTTGGCGACCGGCCGTAGATCACCTCGTCATAGAGCCGCTGGACCTGCCGCGTGACCGGGTAATGCCCATCGCCGACCGCACGGCGGTCGACCTCACGGATCGGGGTGATCCCCGCCGCCGTTCCCGTGTAGAAGAGCTCGTCGGCGGTGAAGAGCTCCTCTCGGGTGAAGTCGGTGCGCTGGAACTCGATCCCCCTCTCCTTGGCCAGCTGGATGACCGTGTCGCGCGTGATCCCGCGAAGGATGCCCGAGCTCGCCGGGGGCGTGCTCAGGATCTTGTCCCGCACCCGGAAGACGTTCTCGCCGGGCCCTTCGGCCACCATGCCGACGGAGTTGAGCAGTATGGCCTCGTCATATCCCCCGGCGAGCGCCTCCATCTTGGCCAGGGCGGAGTTGGCGTAGTTCGCCGTGCATTTCGCCTGCGGCGGAAGGCTCCGGGCGTCGTTGCGCACCCAGCTCGACACGGTCGCCCGCACCCCCTTCTCCACACCCTCTTGTCCAAGGTATGCCCCCCATTCCCAGAGGGCGATCGCAACCTGGACCGGGCTGCGGGTCGGGTCCAGCCCCATCTCCCCGTAGCCCGAGAAGGCGATGGGGCGAATGTAGGCGTCCGTGACGCCGTTCGAGCGGACCAGGTCGAGCGTCGCCTCGGTCAGTTCCTTCTTGCTGAACGGCAGATGCATCCGGTACGTCTTGGCGCTGTTCAAGAACCGGTCGAGGTGCTCTTCGAGCCGGAAGATGGCGGGGCCCTTGTCGGTCCCGTGGCACCGGATCCCCTCGAAGATCCCAAAGCCGTAGTGCAAACCGTGGGTGAGAACATGGACCTTGGCCTGGTCCCAGGGCACGAGCTTCCCGTCCAGCCAGATCTTCTTCTGGGGTCGGATCGGGACCATGGTGCGGATGGGGGGTTCATGGGATTAATCCTCATGGTCAACCGGCATTCACGAAAGGCATAGTCCATCCCAGCGGGTCGAGCGGGTGGACATGCAAGCGGTTACCCGGCCTCAGGGCGTGCTCGTCTCCCATGCCATGACCGAAGGCGTGGTCGTGGTCCACCCGGACTCGACGCTGTGGGACGCGGTCCGGGTGCTCCGTCAAGCCGAGATCTCCGGTGTTCCTGTGGTGGACCGCGCTAACGTGCTCGTGGGCGTGCTGAGCGAGAAGGACATCGCCCGGACGATGGGCGAAGTGACCGGCCAGGGGAACGTCTCGCGGCTGCTGGACGTCCTGGTCGCCGGTCGCAGCAGCGGTGGGAGCCTGGGGGACCTCGCCGCCGAGACCCTCCAGCACACGACCGTCGCGGAGGTCATGAGCCGGGACCCGGTGGTCACCTCACCGGAGACCCCGCTCGACATGGCCGCGAGGATCATGCTGGAGCGCGGGATCAACCGCTTGCCGGTCCTGGCCGGGGGCAAGCTCGTCGGGATCCTGACCCGGCACGACGTGCTCGCCGCCTTCGTCTAGCGGCCCCGCAAGGTCGGCGGTCTCGGGGGCGTCGCCGCCCGATCGACCACGCGCGTGTCCTGCCCGGGAGGCCCGGGGTGAGGGCGGGTCCACCGATGGCCCATGTATGCGACGGAGGTACCTCAGCATGCGAGGGCCAGTTCCATGAAGGGTCGTCATGCGGAGTTCGAAACCGAGCTCGGGTACGCGCGGCACCGCCTCCCCATGGGGGCTTTCTCCGACCCCAAGGATCCCCCGGCGGTACTGGAGCTGGAGGCCGATGGGGTCATCGAGCACTTCGAGAGAGAGGAGCCCCCGCGGAAGCCGGAAGGCCCGGGGCTTCCGCCTGTCCGAAGCCGGTCGGTCCTCTTCATCTGCCGGGAGCCCCCGAAGTACGCGGTCCACTCGCTCCACGCGCCCCAGGCGAAAGGGGAGCGGTGGACCGCGTGGATCGACCGGTACGTCGCGTGGTCGGAAGTGGTCGAGGGCCATCCAGAGTTCGCGCACCGGGACGTGCACGGACGCCGGCCCTCCGCGAAGACCAAGGGCACATCGGTGGAGGTCCACACGCGGCCGCGCGCGGCCGCCGACGCGTCGGCCTCGTTCTTCTAGGGAGGGCCCCCCGCTTCGTCGTGACCGGCCTCCGCTCGCGTGAGCGCGAGCGGATCCGCCGGAGGCCGCCCCGTCGCTCCATCCAGGAGGCTGGGCTCTGCTGCGGGGTGCAGACTCCGTGGCGCGAACTTGCAGGTGGATGGGGGGTGAGGATCGAGGTTCCCCCCTTGGGCGGGAAGGGTCTCACCCTGGCGGGGTGAAGCTCAGGGTTGTCTCATCACGGGGTCGACGTTCGCATGCCTCGCACGGCGCAGAAGCTCCAGGACCTCGCCGTCGTCCACGGGGTCGAAATGCCGGTAGAACTGACCCACGGCCGAGAATCTCCCCGGGGTGGCCAGGCAGACCCACTCCTCCACCGTCCTTCGGAGCTCCTTCGCGACCTCGGCGGGAGCCACCCCGACGGCTACGGCGATCCGGCGTACCCCGCGGAACCGCAACGAGGCGATGGCGGCACGGAGGGTATTCCCCGTAGCCGTCCCGTCGTCCACCAAGAGCACGATGCGCCCCTTGACCTCCGGGAACCCGCGTCCCTCCCGGTAGACCCGTGCCCGCCTGGCGACCTCACGCTCCTCCTCCATCAATCGTGGCTTGAGGTCCGCGGTGGTGACCCGCAGGGCGCGAAGGACCTCCCGGTCCCACACCGGGGCCCCTCCCTCGGCCACGGCGGCGACCCCGAACTCCGGGTTGGACGGGTGCCCGATCTTCCGGACGATCAGGACCTCCAAGGGTAGGCCGAGCGCGGCGGCGATCTCCGACCCCACCACGACGCCTCCCCGGGGGAGTGCCACCACGATCGCGTTCGAGCCTGCGTAGTGACCCAGGCGGGAGGCCAGCCGCCTTCCGACCTCGTTCCGGTCCTGGAAGAGCGGAGCGGACTGTGCGAACACCTTCCCTCCCCTGGCTGGGAGCGGACGGCCCAGATTCAAGGCGCCCGTGGATGATAGTTCACGCTCCGCGTCACACGACCGGTTCGTGGCCGGAGCCGCGCCCGCTTCTCGATCAGGCGGGGTGCTGCCTCACAGCGGACCGCCCCCGGTCGCTGCGCTCCCTTTCCGCATGGCCGCGAGCTGCAGGACTGCCGCGTCACCGGGGAACGCGAGAAGGTCCCCCAACGGATCGGTTGGAACGCTTTGGGAGAGGCGTGGGGCCGTGTGGCCTTTCAGCAGTTCGACGCCCCGACCCGATGATCAGTCGCCCGCGAACCCGGGGACGCCCTGAGCCTCACGCCGGGCGAGGACCTTCGTCAGCCCCCGACGGAGCAGCTCGAGCGTGGTGGACCGGCTGACGCCCAAGGCTACGGCCACCTCACGGAGACCCGCGCGGCGCGGGTGGTCAAAGTACCCCATCCGGAAGGCGGTCTCGACCGCGCGTTCCTGCCTCGAGGTCATCTCGGCCTCGGGGGCGATCCCTCCCACGCGGAGCAGCGCAGAGGCCCCATCGTGGGGGCCGAACACCTTGAGGAGCGCCTTGGCGCGGGGCGACATCCTGGGGAGAAGGAGGCTCCAGTCCTGCCCATCCTCCTGCGGGACGTCCGCTCGAGGGAAGAGCGGGCAGGAGGCGCAGACCGCGCCCGCGTGGAAGACCGCCGCGCAGGCCGGAGGAGTGGGCTCCACCACCCAGAGCATGATGCGGTGGGCCGCTCGGGCATCGATGGTCATCGTCCCCTTTGAGGCCGAGCGTCGGGCAAAGCGCACGATGGCCTCCATCTTCTCGGGGGGCGCGGAGACCTCGACGACCCGGAGCATCTTCCCTTCGCCAGGGCCCGTAGGCCGGCACAGAAGCACGCGAGCCCGGCCCCCGAACTTCTCCACGATCTGTCCCATCCAGTGGGTCGAGGGGGGTGAACGCAGTCGGACCTCGACGAAGGAACTGTTGGTGTCCGGCTTCGAGGTGACACGTCGGCTCCGTTTGGGGCGGGATTGGATCGGGTCCGCTCGGGGGAGGGACAGGGTGGGGTGCATCGGCATGGGTGCCTCTGCCTCCGCACCCGTATGGGAGCTAATCATGCCTGGGTGGAGCCGGATTGACCTGACAGGTGAGGCACGGGCGGGCCGTTTCGACCTGGAGAGCGCCATGGGCTTGGTGTCCTCCCCTTCAGGCACGGGTCTCCCGATCCCGGACCGCAGTGCTCCCGGCGCGTGCCGGGCGTACTCGGAGTCGAAGGCGTTCCTCCTCTCCTAGGGTCGCGCGCTCCATGTGCAAGCGTTTGCCCTCCCGCACGAGCAGGAGCAGAACCTGCTCGACGATCTCCGGTGCGATCCCGTTCGCGAGCGCCCAGTAGCGCGCCCGTCGGAGGACCTGGCGCTCCTGGGCCCGGTCCTCCCCGGGCACACGGTGCGCCCGCTTCCAGCGCTGGATCTCGGCCACCTCCTGGAGACGGAGGGCGATCGCCCCGACCAGGAGACGGTCCGCTTTCTCGATGCGCAGCCGGCGTTCCTCTAGGGTCGCCCCCTGCTCAGCTTCGAGCTCCGAGGCGCGCACAGGGCACTGACCCCCCTGAGGACAAGCCTCTCGCACCTCACCGGTGAGGCCACTTTGTTAGGAGACACGTCCGCTCGACGCCCCATGGAGCTCGTTCTCGCGACGAACTTCGACGACCACCTCGTAGAACGGGTCCGCGACCTCCCTGTGACGACCTTCTTCGGAGGGTTCCCGGTCTCGCTCACGGGCGGAGGTCGTCCCCCCTACATCCTCCCTCACATCAGCGAGGAGCGCTTCGCCGAGCACCTCGAGGTCATCCACCGCACCGACCGAAAGTTCTTCGCGACGCTCAACTCGAACGACCTGGGCCTCAAGGAGTACGCCCCGGACTTCCTCCCACGCTTCCGCGAGGAAGTGGACCACCTGATCGACCTGGGGGTCGACGGGTTCGTCGTGGCCCTGCCCCTCCTGCTGGAGGTCATTCGCTCGTCCCATCCGAACGTCCCGGTCTCGGTCTCCACGTTCGCACGGCTTCGTACGGTGAACCAGGCGATGTACTTCCGGCGATTGGGCGCGGAGCACGTGATCCTCGAGGAAGGCAACCGGGACTTCCGTTTGATCAAGGGCCTGGCCAGGGCCAAGGTGCCCGTGGAGGTCCTGGTGAACCAGACCTGCATCCGCGACTGCCCCTACCGGGGACACCACCTGAACACGAGCTCGCTCTGCTCTCAGGAAGGGGGCGAACAGCTCTGGTTCGAACACCCTATCCTCCAGTGCGGTCTCGAGGTCGTACGGGACCCCACGAAGCTGGTCTCGTCCATCTGGGTCCGCCCGGAGGACCTCGCGGTCTACGAGGAGGCCGGGGTCGAGCGGTTCAAGATCTCGGGGCGCAACCGCAGCACCGACTGGCTCGAGAAGGTCGCGCGCGCCTACACGGAGCGGAAGTACGAGGGCAACCTGCTCGACATCCTCAGCTTCGTCCAGGTCAAGGCGCCAAGCCAGGCGCTCTCCGCGATCGGCCATTCCTCGAAGGCTGCGGGCGAGCCGATCTCCGCCCTCCAGCGCGCCTTCCGCCCGCTCCAGGAAGTGAGGATCGACAACCAGGGCTTCCCTCCCGGGTTCATGCGACGGATCGCCGAGACCGACTGCGAGCACATCTCCTGCGCTTCGTGCGGGTATTGTGCGCGTGTGGCCGAGAAGGTCGTGCACATCGGTGGACACCCGCTTTCCGACTACCGCTCCCCCGAGGAGATCCCGCCCTCGCACGCGGCGCTCGCGGGGTTTGGAGGAGCGATGCCTCCCTCGGACCCTGAGAAGTGACCGCTCGCTCGACCCCCCGACGGACTGGGGCCACGCCGCGCGCTCCGACGGGCGCCCTTCGAGCGGCGCCGGAGACCGCTCCTCGTGCCAAGTGGTCCAAAAGGCCGCACCGGTCTGGCGAACTCCGTATGCCACGCGTCCCGATGAATGGGAGCAAAGTCATGGAGCTCGCGTACGACCCTATTCGCAAATTGATGGACGAGCACCAGGTGTTCTTGTCCAGGGTCGAGTCTGCCCGTCAGCTCTGGCGGCAAGGTCTGCGCAGCCCGCGCCGGAGCGCCGAGCTTGCGCGCAACGTGCTCTCCTTCGCCGACTTCCTCGGCCGGGACGTGGACGGGCTTCATGAGGCGAAGGAAGAGCGCGTGCTGTTCCCCCTGCTGGTCCACCATCTCCCCGAACACGAGGGAGAGGTGAGCGCCGTGCTCACCGAACACGAGGTGGTCCGGGAGCTGCACTTGACCCTCGAGAAGAGCGGCGAGGCCCTCCTGCACGACATTGGCGACGAGAAGGCGTGCGGGAAGATCTCTCGCACCCTGAACGCGATCGAGGCGCTCCTCTCCGAGCACATCGTGAAGGAGGATTTCGTGCTCTTCCCGCTGGCCCAGGAGCTCCTCTCCCGGAGGGAGATGATGGAGGTCGCGCAGGCCTGCCTCGAGATCGAGCAGAGCTACCGGGAGCGCTACGGGCAGAACCCGCACCTCTTGTCGACCGGGGTCCCGCTGAGCGTGGCCTGAGGCCCGGTCACCCCACGCCCGGCCAGTCGGCCGCTCCTGGACGATCTGGGGGCTCAACCCTGGTCGGTGGACGGCCGGTCGGGCGTGGGCAGCGCGCCGGTCGGACCTAACCTGTGCGGTCGAATCGGGATTCAGGAGGGGCTCCTGCTGCTCCGGGAGTGTGGGTGATCAAGGCGTGACCGCTATGGCGATGAATACGGTTCCCCGGACCAAACCGACCAACCCTCCCCCGACCCCGGGCCCCGCCTCCTCGGGCCCCGCTCCGGACCGGGTGCTCCACGATGTCCTGTACACCAAGTCGAACGGAGTCGCCCGGATCACGCTCAACCGGCCGTACGCCTACAACGCCTACACCACCGAGACGCTCCAGGAGATCTCCTGGGCGGTCGAGAACGCGGCGTTCGACGACAGCATCGGGGTCGTCGTACTGACGGGTTCCGGCGAGCGAGCGTTCTGCACGGGTGGGGATGTCAAGGAGTACAACGAGCGGTACACCCGGCGGCCCCACGACTACTGGAAGTACATGGCCCACTTCGCGCGGGTGGTAGAATCCCTCCTCACCTGCGGGAAGCCGACCATCGCGCGCCTGAACGGCATGACGGTGGGGGGAGGGAACGAGCTCCACCTGGCCTGCGACATGTCCGTCGCCGCGTCGCACATCTACATCGGACAAGTGGGAGTGGGCGTCGGCTCGGTCGCCGCGGGCGGTGCCACCCAGTGGCTGCCCCTGGTGGTCGGTGACCGCCGGGCCCGGAGGATGCTCTTCCTGAACGAGCGGATCCCTGCGCACAAGGCGGAGGACTGGGGGCTGGTCTCCCAGACGGTCCCGTCGGTGCGCCAGGGCGACCGTCTCCTGGCGGACCCGACCCCCGCCGAGCGCGACGCGGCGCTCGCCGGGAAGGACGGCTTCTCGATCGACCTTCGGCCGCTCGACGAGGCGGTCGACCTGCTGGCCCGTCAACTGCTCGAGAAGTTCCCCGAGTGCCTCCGCTTCACGAAGGCCCAGACGAACTTCTGGAAGGAGCTCGCCTGGCACCAGACGTACCCCGGGGTCCGCGAGTGGCTCGCCCTCCACTTCAACTCCCTGGAGGTCCACGAGGGGATGGGGGCCTTCGTCCAGAAGCGCCCGGTCAACGTGGCCGAGCTTCGTCAGCGTCGGGCCACGGGGGACGGTGCGGACTACTTCCACGGACCCCCCACGCGTTCCTGTTCCGGCTGCGGGGCTACGCAGCTGCCCGAAGCGACCAAGTTCTGTGGCTTCTGCGGGGCTCCGCTTCCAACGGCCGGCGGCCCCGCCAAGGCCTAGGCACAGGAGAGGAGAACTTGAGCGGTCCCTCCTCGGTCACGCCTCACCCGGCCCCCCCGGCCCAACCTTCGGGTGACAAGGCCGGACCCGCTGCGGCGGGCTTTCTTCGCGACGCGCGCGAAGAGCAGCGGCAGATGGTGGAGCGGTACTACCTCCAGCTCGGCGAGGCCGAGAAGGCGAAGCGTCCTGTCGCGTACATGCTGGTGGGCGGGAACCTCACCGAGATCGTCCGTTCGTTCGGCTACGAGGTGGTCTTCCCCGAGATCGTCGCCCTCAACTGCGCCATCAAGCACAAGTCGCTCGACAACATCCTTCAGGCGGAGGCCCAGGGGTACGGGCTCGACGTCTGCGGCTACGTCAAGAACGACCTAGGGCTCCAGGCCCTGGGCGGCGACACGCCCTTCGGCCACATCCCCAAGCCGGACCTGCTCGTCTGCAGCTTCTCCGGCTGCTACGTTTACATCAAGTGGTGGGAGGCGCTCGCGGAGACCCTCGGCGCGCCGTTGTTCAACTTCGACGTTCCCTACCAGCGGACCGAGAAGCCGCTCAAGGAGGACGTCGAGTACATGGTGGCCCAGCTCTGGGACTTCATCCACCTTCTCGAGAAGCAGACCGGCCGCTCCTTTGACATGGCCGAGCTCAAGCGCGTGCTCGAGCGGAGCCGCCGAGCGGAGGAGCTCTGGGTCCAGTACCTGGACGCTGGTCGGAACGTCCCGTCCCCGATCGAGGCGTACTTCGAGGCGGTGTTCTACATGTTCCCGATCAATGTCCTTCGCGGGACCGACGAGGCGGTGCGGTTCTACGAGACCGTCAACGAGGAGGTCAAGGTCCGCCTGAAAGAGGGGAACTTCCCGGTCCCCGAGGAGAAGGTCCGGCTCGTGGTCGAGGGGGTGCCCCCCTACACGAACTACCGCACCTTCTGGGACTTCTTCAGAAAGTGGGGCGCGGTCAGCGTGGCGGCGACCTACCCGAAGGTCGGGGGCCTCTTCGACCTGGGCTTCGTCCACGACCCGGCCCGCCCGCTCGAGAGCATCGCAGAGTACAGCCTCGGGGCCTACGTCAACCAGAACTGGCCGCTTCGGCGCGAGCTCATCAAGAAGTACGTCCACGACTTCCAGGCGGACGCGGTCCTGATCCACGGCATCAAGTCCTGCCGGTCGTTCACCGCGGGGCAGGGAGACCTGAGGGACTGGCTCATCCACGAGACGGGCACCCCCACGCTCTACCTCGAGTCGGACCACGAGGACCCCCGGTACTTCGCCCCGGCCCAGATCAAGAACCGGATGGACGCGTTCTTCGAATCGCTCGAGCAGCGGAAGAGCACCGCCGCCGCGGGGGCAGCTCCGGTCTCGGGGGTGCGGGTATGATGAAGGCCGCCGCAGGCATCGACATCGGGTCGACGACCGCCAAGTGCGTGATCCTCCGGGACGGCGAGCTTCTCGGCAAGTCGCTCAATCCGGTGGGAGTCAACATCGTGCGCGATGCGGAAGAGGCGCTGCGTCTCGCGCTCGTCGACGCCCGGTTGGACCGATCAGAGGTCGCGTTCGTGACCGGGACCGGCTACGGTCGGTTCAAGATCGCGTTCGGTCAGCTCACGGTGACCGAGATCTCCTGCCATGCCCGAGGGGCGCACTTCCTCTTCCCCAGGACACGGTTGGTCATCGACATCGGCGGCCAGGACACGAAGGCCATCCGCGTGAACGAGCGCGGCGAGGTCGCCGACTTCGCGATGAACGACAAGTGCGCGGCCGGCACCGGGCGCTTCCTGGACGTCTGCGCCGGGGCCCTCGGCTACGACGTGGCCGAGATCGGGCCGCTCTCGCTGGAGGCGCGCCACCCCGTCAAGGTCACGAGCACCTGCACCGTCTTCGCGGAAAGCGAGGTGACCTCCCACGTGTCGCGGGGAAAGGACCCGAAGGACATCCTCGCGGGACTCCACGCGAGCATCGCGAACCGCAGCCTGTCGCTCCTGCAGCGCGTGGGGATCGAGCCGGAGGTGACCTTCACGGGCGGGGTCTCCCGGAACGAAGGGATGGTCCGCGCCCTTTCCGGACGCTTGCACATGCCCATCAACGTCAGTCCGCTCTCCCAGTACATGGGCGCCATCGGAGCGGCCCTGGCCGGGGCGGACCGGCTGCGAGGGGGGACGGCATCGTGATCACCTGCGGGCTGGACCTCGGCTCGGGCGTCGTGAAGGGCGCCCTCATCGAGGACGGGCGGAAGATCCTCAACACGGCCTCGCGCCCGACCCGGGGGAACCCCTCGTCGGCGGGTCAGCAGGTGCTGGAGGACCTCGCGGAGGCGGAGAACCTCGTTCCGGGGGACCTCGCGTACCTCTGCACCACGGGGTTCGGTCGTTACATGTTCCCGAACCGGCAGCTCCAGGTGAGCGACATCACCTCTTCCGCGAAGGGGGCGAGCTTCCTGCGTCCGGGCACGCGCCATGTCCTGGACATCGGGGCCCAGTCCTCCCGGGCGATCCGCATCTCCCCGACGGGGAAGGTCCTGAAGTTCAAGATGAACGAGAAGTGCGCGGCGGGGGCCGGGCGCTTCGTCGAACGCTGCTCGAAGTACCTGCAGGTCCCGATGGAGGACATGTCGGCGCGGGCGCTCTCCGCCCAGAAGCCGAAGCTCATCTCGAGCGTGTGCGCGGTCCTCGCCGAGACCGAGATCATCAACAACGTCGCCGAGGAGGTCCCTCTCCCGGACATCCTGATGGGGGTGTACCTCTCGCTCGCCCAGCGCGCCTACTCGCTCATGCGCTACGTGGGGATCGAGTCCGAGATCACCTTGGTCGGGGGCCTGGTGCACAGCGAGGCGATGGTCCGGGCGGTCCGCGACACGGTGCACATGGGGGTCAACGCCCAGTCGGAGGGCCACTACGCCGCCGCCATCGGGGCGGCCCTGCTCGGACACCAGAGGGCCGTGCGGCTGTCCGGCCCGGCAGGAGTGGGGAACTGACCTTGACGCTGCTCCAGATCCACGAGAACCGTGGAAGCGCCCGTGTCGCCGCACCGGCGGAGGAGCCCTCCGTCCCGACGATGAACCTTAGCTCGGACCTCAAGGAGGTCCGGGCCACCCGCGACCTCGCCGAGGCGCTGAAGCTCACGAAGGAGCTCATCCAGGACTCGTCCTTCCCGACCGCCCGGGCCTGGGTCGCCGGAGGCGGGCACGCCGCGGCGTTCTTCCCGGTCTACACCCCTCAGGAGATCGCTCACGCCCTCGGTCTCCTGCCGGTCAGCCTTCGCGGGGGCGGCGAGGACCTCGAGATCACCCACGCGGACGCGGCGCTGGGCTCCTTCCTCTGCTCGATCAGCAAGTCCACGCTGGAGCTTGCGATCACGGGCAAGCTCGACCCCTTCGGCGCCTTCGTGTTCCCCTACATCTGCGACGTGAGCCGCAACCTGGAAGGCATCTTCTCCCGTCTGCGACCGAACGCCGTGACCCACATGCTCCATCTCCCGCAGAACTTCACGTCGGCCTCCTCCGTCCCGTTCCTGGTGGCCGAGTACGGGCGCCTCGTGGAGAAGCTCGAGCGGCTCGCGGGGCAGCGTCTCTCCAAGGAAGCGCTGGCCGACAGTCTCCAGGTCTACAACCGGCGGCGGGCGCTGCTGGCGGACCTGGCGGCGATACGCAGGAACGAGCCCTGGAAGCTCGCAGCGACCGAGCTCAACTTGCTGGAGCGCCTGGGGGACCTGGTGCCCCCGGAGGTCCAGATGCCCGTGCTCGAACGCGCGCTCCGCGAGGTCAAGGAGCGCCAGCGTCCGAAGCGGGACGCCGTGCGCGTGATCCTGGTGGGCCCGTTCTGCGAGCAGCCGACCCACGACCTCCTCTCGCTGATCGAGGAGGCCGGGTGCTACGTCGTGGGAGACGAGCTCTCCATGCTCCACCGCTGGATGGGGGACGTGCCCGTGAGCGGCGACCCTCTCGAGAACCTGGCTCGGGCCTACATCCGCAGCCCGGTGGACATCGGCGTGAGGGCCACCCCCATGCCCAAGGGCGTCTCCATCGTCGCCCGGGCGAAGGAGGCGGAAGCGCAGGGCGTGCTGTTCTTGACGGCGAAGTTCTGCGAGCCCGCGCTCGAGGACGTGGTGCTCTACCGCAAGGGCCTGGACGACCACAAGATCCCCTACCTTCACTTGGAGTTCGAGGAGAAGTCCACCTCCTACGAGCAGTCCCGGCTCCAGATCGAGACCTTCGTCGAGTCGGTCCTCTTTGACTGAACATGAAGAAGAAGGATGAGCCGGTCCCTTCGCAGGACCTACGCGGACGGGTCAAGGTCGAGCCGGGCGAGGGTGCGGTCCAGGTCCGGTGGCAGCGCGGTCCTCTGAACATCTTCGACTCCCGCCTCCTCCGAGACCTCGCCCAGGCGCTCAAGACGCCCGAGGTGCTCGAGGCCCGCGCGGTCGTCCTCCGGGGTGACGGCGGATGCTGGAGCGCCGGGTTCGCGGTGGAGGACCATCTCCGCCCGAAGGTCCGCGAGATGATGTCCGCGTTCCGAGAGGCCCTCGCGGGGCTCCGGAGCGTGCCCGCCCCCACCATCGCCGAGGTGGAAGGGCACTGCCTGGGAGGCGGACTGGAGCTGCTCATGGCCTGCGACCTGGCCTTGGGGGCGAGCAGCGCCACCTTTGGACAGCCGGAGATCCGGCTGGGAGTCTTCCCCCCCTTCGGGGTGGCCACGTACGAGCGGCTTCTCGGCCCACGGCCGGCGCGGGAACTGCTCTTCCTGGGGTCCACCGTGGACGCTCAGGATGCGCTGCGGCTGGGTATCCTCAACCGGGTCGTGCCCGACGGCCAGCTGGGGTCGGAGGTCGCGAAGATCGCGAGGACGCTCTCGTCCTACCGTCCGGCCACCCTGCGGCTCCAGAAGCGGCTCATGGGCGAGGACCAGATGAGCGCCCTGGTGCGGGCCGAGAGCTCCTACTTGAACGAGCTGATGGCGGCGCCGGACGCCGAGGACGGGCTCAAGAGGTTCTTGGAGAAGCGGGCGGCCGCCCCTCCGTCCACGCCCGCCGCGCGTAGCTCGTAAAAGGGGAAGACATGCGGGCGGCGGTGTTCACGGGTCCGGGACAGCCCCTGGCCCTGAGGGAGGTCCCCGACCCGGTCCCCGGGAAGGGGGAGCTGCTCGTCAAGGTGGCCGGCTGCGGCCTCTGCCACACCGACCTCCACTACCTCGACCACGGCGTCGCCACCGCGCATCCTCCGCCGCTCATCCTGGGGCACGAGATCTCGGGGACCGTCGTGGGCGAGGGCGAAGGAGCGCACGGCCCGAAGACGGCCTCGCACGTCCTGCTTCCGGCGGTGATCCCCTGCGGGGAGTGCTCGCTTTGCCGGACCGGGCGCGGGAACATCTGCTCGAAGATGCGGATGTTCGGCAACCACATCGACGGGGGCTTCGCCGAGCTTGTCGTGGCTCCCGCCCAGGAGGTCATCCCCCTCCCTCCAGAGGTCCCTCTGGTCCGTGGGTCGATCATCGCTGACGCGATCTCGACGCCGTACCACGCGGTCGTGAACCGCGCGGCCGTGCGCGCCGGAGAGTGGGTGGTCGTGGTGGGCTGTGGAGGCGTGGGGATCAACGCCGTCCAGATCGCCGCCGCGATCGGGGCGCAGGTCATCGCCGTGGACCTCAACCCGACGAAGCTCAAGGCCGCGGCCCATCTGGGGGCCGTCGAGACCATCAACGCGGCGCAGACCCCGGACCTGGCGAAGGCCGTCCGATCGATCACCGGCGAGGGCGCGGACGTGGCCTTCGAGGCCGTGGGGACCCCGACGACGGTCGCGAGCGCGGTGAGCACGCTGCGCCGTGGGGGCCGGCTGTGCCTCATCGGGTACAGCGCGCAGAGCGCGCCCCTGCCCCTCAACAAGATCATGTTCCTGGAGTACACCATCATGGGCTCCCTGGGCTGCCGGCCCGTGGACTACCCGAAGGTCGTGGACCTCGTGCGGCGCGGGAAGGTCCGCTTGGACCCGGTCATCTCCTCGGAGGTGCCTCTGGCCAGGATCGAGGACGCCCTCCGCCAGATCCGCTCGGGGGAAGGGTTCCGGACGATCGTCGTCCCGGCCCCGTAGGTCGCCCACGCCCACGCCCACCCCGCCGACCTCGGAGGATGCCGGGGCCCGGGAGCTCTGAGGATCCGCACTCTCCTCGGAGAAGCGTCCATTGTCGGCCTTTCGGCGTGGCCTCACACAAGCCATATCCCGACCCCGGGATGCGTGGACCGGGTCTCTCATGGCGTCATCGAAAACCTCGTCCACGGCGCTGCTCGTGATGGATTTTCAGACCGGCATCGTGAGCCGGTTGGGGTCGGACGCGGTCGTTGAGCGCGCGCGAGCTGCCCTCGATGCCGCCCGGAGCGCGAACCTCCGCGTGATCTTCGTCCGCGTGGCGTTCCGCCCGGGAACTCCCGAGGTGTCTTCTCGCAACCGGAGCTTCTCTCAGCTCCGGGAGCGTGGGGGTTTCCTTGAGTCCGACGACGGGGCCCAGATCGCCCCTGCCCTGGGAGTTCGGGAGGGCGAGGTCACGGTGACCAAGAGGCGC
Organism: Thermoplasmata archaeon; assembly: GCA_021802125.1. Taxonomy (GTDB): domain Archaea; phylum Thermoplasmatota; class Thermoplasmata; order Lutacidiplasmatales; family UBA184; genus JAKAAX01. Next base: position 114,921 of record JAKAAX010000002.1, read on the forward strand.
GTGAGCGCCTTTTCCGGCAGCGACCTGGATGTCGTGCTCCGTGCCGGAGGGATCACCCACCTGGTCCTGAGCGGTATCTCGACCAGCGGCGTCGTGCTGTCCACGCTGCGGCAGGCCGCCGATATGGACTTTGAGCTGACCGTCCTGTCCGATGCGTGCGCGGACATGGACCCCGAGGTCCACCGCGTGCTGCTGCAGAAGGTCTTTCCCCGGCAGGCGACGGTCGTTCCGGTCGAAGAGTGGGCCCGGTCGCTGGTGGCGTAGCGGCTGCTCCCGACGCCCCCCAGGGCACCAAGGTCGGCGGCCTCTGAAGAGGAGCCCGACCCTCGGAGAGCTGAAAGGTGGGCCGCCAGGTCTCCGATCGCTCTCCCGAACCCAACGTCGCTGCGAGGAGTTCCGACCCACTCGCACGCGTTCTCAGCGCCCGCCGTTCCTCGGGCGTGAGAGGACGAGCGCCCATCGTGAACGTTTCGAAAACCTGTGCTCCTAGTGGGCAGGTGTAGGTTCCGGGGGCCGACGCAGTCGCCACGCCCTGCGCCCGCCTGACCAAGGCGGACCGGGCCCAAGAGAGTTCCGCACGTCGCTCCCGTAAGCGACCTGGGCGCGGTGCAGGTCACGGATCAGTCGACCGGGAAGCATGGGCGCGCACCCAGGTCCTCGTCAGTTCGCGGGCCCCGACTTCACTAACGTCTGAAGGGACTCTTCGGCCCTCGAGCGAGGGGAGAAATAGCGGGGGGGTGCATTTCACCTCGATGAGGCCGCGACGCCTTTCGACCGGGCCGAACTGGACCTTCGCTCTCGTCACGATTTCGCTTCTCGTGGTCCCGCCGTTCGGCTCCGTTCACGTGGCACCCGCCCTTCTTCCCTCACACGCGACGGCCGCCCTGTTTGTGCCACCGCCCGCCTCGCGTGCCTCAAGGACATCCGTCCAGCCAACGGCCACGCCCTCCGCCGGGCCCGGCCAGGTCAATGCGACCCTCTGCCTGCCCAATGATACGATCTTGTCCGGGAATGCACCATGTGGAGGTGTCGTCCCCGCTCCGACCGCCATTGCCTTTGACCCGGAGAGCGGCGACCTCTACCTCGCGATGGAGGTCCCCTGGTGGGTGTCGGTCATCTCGGGCCGGACCGACCGCTACTTCCTGAACGTGAGCATCGGGGTGGGCTCCTACGCGGAGGACATCGCCATGGATTCCGGGAACGGGGATCTCTACGTGGCCGATTCCGGCACGAACAACGTCAGCGTGGTTTCCGGAGTTACAAACTCCGAGGTCGCGGTCATTCCCGTTGGGAACACTCCAACATCCCTCGCTTACGACAACGCGACCGGGGACATCTACGTCGCCAACCGGTTTTCGGGGAATGTGAGCGTCATCTCGGGCAGCTCGAACCGCGTGGTGGCGACCTTGTCCGGGTTCTCGCATCCGGTCGCTGTGGCCTACGACGGAGAGAATGAGGACATCTACGTTGCCGATGAGGGAAACAATCCCAACGGGAGGGGGAACGTCACCGTGATCTCGGGAGCCACGGACCAGGTGGTCGCGGTTATCCCCGTGGGGGTAGGTCCCGCGACCTCCGGGTTGGCGTACGACGGCGCGAACGGGGACATCTATGCGGTCGATGCGGGGTACTATCCCAGCTACGAGGGGAACGTGAGCGTCATCTCGGGCAGCTCGAACAGCGTCATCCGGACGGTCAGGGTTGGGACGCAGGCCGCAAGCGCACTATTCGACCCTGGAAATGGAGACGTGTACGTCACCAACGCCGGCAGCAACAACGTCAGCGTGATCGCGGGCGCCAGCAACACCGTGGTGGCCACGCTGGCGGTCCAGACCAGTCCGCAGGGGATGGGGTACGATGCCGACAACGGCCAAGTCTACGTGACCAACCAACAGGACACCACGGTCTCCATCATCGGAACCCTGCCCTCCCCGGGCCCACCGTACCCCGTCGCCTTCCTCTCCCATCCTGCAGGCTGCGGTTTCGCCTTCGACGGCACCTATCGGCCGAATGCCTCCTCCGGCTTGTTCCTCCCCAACTCCTACCCGGTTTCTGCGCCCGCCTGCCCCAACTTCGCCTTCCTCCACTGGAACGCGAGCGGAGGGGTTTCCGTCAACTCTTCTTCCTCCAGCACGACCCACGTCGTCGTGAGCGGCAACGGGACCCTCTTCGCCGACTACGTCTGGGTCGGGGGGTCCGGGCCCCCGACCAGATATGACGTGGACTTCAACATCTTTCCTTCCTCTTGCGGCCCGGTACTCTTCAACGGCTCGACCTACGCTAACGGGGCTGTCGCGAGCTTCCCGCCGGGCATGTATCTCGCCCACGCTCCCGCGTGCGCCGGAGGATGGACCTTCCAAGATTGGTCCTTCTCACCCTGGACCTTGGGCACGGTCCAGTTCTACTACACCCCCTGGGCGAACATCTCCCTGAACGCAAGCGGCGCGGTCACGGCCTCCTACCTTCCGCCACCTCTCTTGGTCGCCCTCTCCGCGAGCGCCACATCCACTACGGTGGGGACCCCGCTCACCCTGCAGCCGTGGGTCTCCGGAGGAGTATCCCCTTTCACCTGCCTCTGGTCCCTCAACAGTACGAATACGACGCAGACCGGCTGCTCCGCGTTCTCTCCCTCCTGGTCCCACCCCGGCAACTACACCTACCGAGTATGGGCGACGGACGCGTGGCCCCAGGTCGCTGGGAGCAACTCGGTCTTGATCACGGTCACCCCTCTCCCCGCTCCCCCGAGGCTCGTCGCGTTCGCGAACGCGAGCGCCTTGACCGGATCCGTCCCTAGCACCTGCCCGGGGAGTTCCGCGATCCCGCCCCCAGGGAGCTCGTTTGAGGACACCTTCACGGGAAATGCTCGTGGCGGCGTGCCTCCCTATGAGTTCTATTGGAACCTCGGACCCGGGGTGATCACCTCCACGGCGGGACGCAACGCCTCCGGATCCTACGGGTCGCCCGGGACCTACTCGGTCTCGCTACGGGTCTTGGACGTGCGCGGGGTTGCGAGCTGGGCGAACCTGACCGTGACCATTTCAACGACTCAACAGCCATGCTTGGGTGGCGGCGCCCCGGGCTTCTCTCTCTTCGGCCTCTCCACGCTCGCTAGCGTGGTTCTTGTCGCCGGGATCGTCATCGTGGCCCTAATCGCGGTGGTCTTCGTTCTCGCCCGGAGGCGAAGAGAGAGGCGTCTCTCTCCGACGGAAGTGCACCAGCCAGATCTGCCTCCGCCCGAACCCCCGACGTAGGTTCTGATCGGCAGCTCCTCCCCAGCCTGGGCGAGCGTGGGAGATGTCGGCGGTCTCAGCCGTCGCCGCCGCACCACCGAACGAACTGGGCCCGCGGGTTCCCCATCCTCAGTCGGGAAGACCCTACCGCGGCCCCCGCGTCCAAGAGCGCATCTGGCGCCACCCCCGCCCTCGACATCCACGAGATGAGTCGCCGCCCCGTCTCGTCGCGGAGCCGACGAATTCGGGGAGGTTCCGCGGACGCCGCTGTTCGGAGCTAGTCGACCCCCGTTCAGAGGGTTTGACGCCCGTGCTGGGATTCGAACCCAGGTCTGAGACTCCGCAGGCCTCTAGGATATCCAGTGTAGCAGAAGGGGGTTCGTCCCCCCTCCGTAGCTACCCCACACGGGCGCGTTGCCGCTCTTTGCCTCCGAGACGGAGGCGGCAACGGCGCGGCCTATTAAACCCCCAGGGTGGCGCATCCCGCGTCAGGGCCGCAGGGTGGGAGCGGAGGGGTCGGGAGGGGCCCCCCATGTGTGCTCCGCGCCAGCACCCGGGGGTCCACCGAAGCTCGACCGGTGGGCCCTCACCCCCTTTGGTATGGGGTAGGCAAGCCCGCTTGGTCGGGGGCCCCACCCCGCGCGGCGGTCCGCTTTATAGAGCGCCCCCCTCACCGCGCTCGTGCCTTCGGACGAACCCGTCGCCCGCTTCCTAGGGCTCCCCCGCGAGGAGCTGGCGCGACAGATCGCTCTGCTGTACGAGCAAGGTCTCATCGCCCTTCAGGAGCGAATGCACCCGGGCGCAGGGGCCAGGGCCGTGAAGCCAGGGATCTTGATCCACGACGTGGGGTCCGCGCAAGCTCTCCCCGGCGCGAACGAGACCCCGGAGGAGCTCGAGCGGCACGGAAGAATGGTCATGGAGGCCATGATGGAGCCGGTCCGCGACCGTCTTTGCTCCGATCTCCGACAGGAACCCTCGGCCTTCCGCGACGCCGGGACCGCCATCCCGCGCATCACGAGCCATCTGACCCGCGTCTCCCCCCCGGACGACCTGTTCGTCGCCGCAGCCTGCCTCCTCTGGCATGGCGGACTGGAGGAGTTCTGCGCGAAGGAGGAGGGAAAATGAGCGGCCCCGCTCCTGCCCAGGCGGCGACCCCGGGCGACTCCGCCCAGGACCCCTACGACCGCCTGAGGCACCTACCGCTCGGGACCCATGTCGCGCTCCGGCACCCCAGCGGACGACGCTTGGCGGGGTGGCTCCTGCCTCCCGACTCCCTCTCCTCCGCCAGGGTGGTGAAGCTGAAGCTCCCTTCGGGGTACAACATCGGGGTCCGCATCGAGCCCGGCACGACCTTCGAGGTGCTCCCGGGGCCCCCCTTTGGAGCGGAGGCGACCGACGCGGCCCCGGGAAACGGCCAGGGGGCCCCTCGACCGGCCGAAGATCCCATCGCGGGCACGGTCGCCCTCCTCACGACGGGCGGGACGATCGCTTCCAGGATCGACTACACGACCGGGGGGGTCCACCCCGTCAAGGAACCTGGGAACCTCGAGGCGCTCTACCCCGGGATCACGTCAGGGGGTCCGATCCATGTCCGGTCCGTAGCGGAGATCCTGAGCGAGGACATGACCCCCGCGGTCTGGACGCGTCTCGCCGAAGAGGTGGTCCGGGAGCTCCACCGGGGCGTGCGTGGCGTGGTCGTGGCCATGGGGACCGACACCCTGGCCTACACCGCCGCGGCCCTCGCCTTCCAGTTGAGGGACCTGACGGGTCCCGTGGTGCTCGTGGGAGCTCAACGCTCGATCGACCGCCCCTCCTCGGACGGGGTCGACAACATCCTCGGGGCGGTCCGGGTCGCGCGCCAGGCGGACCTGGGTGAGGTCGTCGTCGTGATGCACGCCACCCCCTCGGACGAACAGCTCGCGATCCACCGGGGGACGCGGGTGCGCAAGATGCACTCCACCCGCAGGGACGCCTTCCGTACCTTGAACGGCCGCCCCCTCGGGATGTTGGTCGGGGAGGAGCTCCGGCTCGAAAGCGGGCACCGACCTCGCGGGACGGGACCTGCTCGGGCGGAGGCCGGCTTCTCCGATGCGGGCGAGCTCGTCTGGATGTATCCGGGTCTTTCTGCCTCGACCGCGGAGGCCTGCGCCACCCGCGCCAGGGGCATCATCCTCGCCGGGACGGGGATGGGCCACCTCGCCGCCGACCACCTGCCGTGGATCCGGCGAGCGACCGAGCGGGGCGTGGTCGTCGGGATGGCGACCCAATGTCTCGAAGGCGAGGTCGACCCGTTCGTGTACTCCCGCGGCCGTGAGCTCCTGCAGGCGGGAGTGGCCTTCCTGGGGGACATCTCCCCCGAGACCGCCTTTGTGAAGCTCCAATGGGCCCTGGCGCGGTCCACCGACCCCTCGGTCGTGCGTAGGCTCCTGGTCGACGACCTCTGCGGGGAGTTCGGCCCGGCGCGGGGGCTCGGAACGAAGAAGAGCGCTCCGGACGCGGGGAAGGAGGGGATCGCGTGAAGGCCGGTCTGGAGATCCACCAGCAGCTCTCGACCGGGAAGCTGTTCTGCGACTGCCCGAGCGAGCTCTCCGACGAGACGCAGGGGACCTTCGTACGGCGTCTCCACGCCGTGGTCGGGGAGACGGGGACCCAGGACCAGGCCGCGCGGCTCCAGAGCGGCCGGGGCCTCCGCTACCGCTACGAGGTCTCCCCGAACTCCTGTCTCGTGGAGGCGGACGAGGAGCCCCCGCACGGGCTGAACCCCAAGGCCCTCGGGGTCGTTCTCACCCTGTCGGAGCTGCTGCACGCCCACGTCATCGACGAGGTCCAGATCATGCGGAAGACCGTCGTGGACGGCTCGAACACGAGCGGGTTCCAGCGAACGGCCCTGATCGCGGTCGATGGGGAGATCTCGGTCAACGGGAAGCGGTTCACGATCCCGTCCATCTGCCTGGAGGAGGACGCGGCCCGGAAGGTCGGGGACGCCCCCGGGGAGGTCCAGTATCGCCTGGACCGGCTGGGCATCCCGCTGCTCGAGATCGCGACGGGTCCTGAGATCTCGAGCGGAGAGGAGGCGCGGGACGTGGCCGAGGCGCTGGGCGCTCTCCTCCGCGCGACGCGGAAGGTCAAGCGGGGCCTCGGGACGATCCGAGAGGACCTCAACGTCAGCATCGAGGGAGGCGCCCGCGTGGAGATCAAGGGGGTCCAGGAGCTCCGGGCGATCCCCGAATTCGTGGAGAACGAGGTCGGGCGGCAGACGCTTCTCCTCGAGCTGCGCGAGAAGCTCCGCTCCCACGGAGCCTCCGTGCCCACCACTCCCCCCGTTGACGTGTCGGAGGTGTTCCGGACGACCACCTCACGAGGCGTCAAGGACGCGCTCGCCAAGGGAGGCCGGGTGTTGGCCCTGCCGCTGCCCGGCTTCTCCGGACTGCTCGGGACCTCGAAGACCGGACCCGAACGGCTCGGGAGGGAGCTCGCGGACTACGCCAGGGCCACGGGGGTCGGAGGGATCCTGCACTCGGACGAGCTGCCGGCGTACGGGGTCACGCCTCAGGAGGTCGAGGCCGTCCGCTCGAGGCTGGGCCTCGGCGGGAAGGAACAAGACGCGTACGTGCTCGTGGCGGCGGCCGCCGGGCCCGCCGAGCGGGCGATCGAAGCGGTGCGCGCCCGGGCGCGCGAGGCGCTCCGGGGGGTCCCGGAAGAGACCCGCGACCCGGTCTTGGAAGGGAGGACCCGCTACAGCCGTCCACTTCCCGGCCGGCACCGGATGTACCCTGAGACCGACATCCCCCCCATCCCGATCGACGCGCGACTCCTCCAGGAATTGCACCTCCACCTCCCTGAGCGTCCGGAGGAGACCCTCGCGCGACTGACCTCGAAGGTCGGGCTCGCTCCCGACGTCGCTCGGAAGCTCGTTCGTGAGGGCGAGGTCGAGGTCTTCGACCGGCTGGTCGCCTCCGGGCACCCGGTCCCGCTCGTCGCACGGCTCTTGACCACCGAGCTCCCGGCGCTGGAGGCGGGGCTCCCTGCGCCCATCGCCGAGAGCGATGAGGCGCGCGTCCGGCTCCTGGAGCCGGTGCTCCAGGCCATCGGGTCCGGGAGGTTCGCGAAGGAGGGCCTGGGACGCGTGCTGACCCTGCACTTCCAGGAGCGACGGGACCTGGACTCGGCGATCGCCGCGGCGGGACTGAGCGCTCTGAGCGCGGAGGAGCTCCAGGGCATGGCGAAGAAGGTTGTCGAAGCGAACGTCGGGCTCCTGCGCGAACGGGGGGCGAGCGCCTTCCAGCCTCTCATGGGGGACCTCATGGCCTCCGTGCGGGGCCGGCGCGACGGCAAGGAGGTCGCCGAGGTGTTGCGGCGGGCGGTCCAGGAGCGGCTGGGCGCCCTTGGCGGGGACGGAAAGTCCCCATGACCCTCCACGCCCGCAGGCCGGTGCAGAAGCGGGCGCGCCGTCCCCGGGCCGTCTTCACGGACATCGACGGCACGCTCACGGACCGCGAGCGACGCATGGACCTTGGGGCGGTGCGTGCGCTCTCGAAGCTCCGAGAGGAACGCGTTCCCGTCGTCTTCGCGACCGGGAACGTCCTCCCGGTCGTGCTCGGCCTTCAGCGGTTCCTGGGCCTGAAGGGCCCGATCATCGCGGAGAACGGCGGGCTCGTCTACTTCAGCGAGGATCGGGTCGTGCGTCTCGCCCGGCGCACCACGGCCCTCAAGGCCTACGCGAAGGCCCGACGCACCCTCGACGTCCGTCCGCTCTTCACCGACCGCTGGCGCGAGACCGAGGTCGCGCTCGAACCGACGCTGGACCCCCGCGAGGTGGAGCGCGCCGTCCGTGGATGCGGAGTGAAGGTCGAATCGACCGGCTTCGCCATCCATCTCTTCGAACCCTCCGCCGGGAAGCTCCCCGCCGCTCGGCTCGTCGCGAAGGAGCTCGGGGTCGATCTCGAGGACTGCCTCGTGGCGGGGGACGGCGACAACGACGTGGCGCTGCTCCAGGCCGCGGGGGTGGCCGTAAGTTTCCCCGACGCGTCCCCTCTCGCCCGAGCTAGTGCGCACTACATCACACGCGCACGTCACGGTGCAGGTTTCCTAGAAGCTTTAACCCGATTCGGCTTGCTGCCTCCCGAATGGGAGCAGCAGGTACGCTGAAGCCCCTCATCGTCTCGCCCTGCGCCCGCTGCGGCCGGCCCGCGCACCTTCGGTGCGTCGTGTGCGGGAGGACGGCCTGCCGGGACTGCCTCGACGAGGACGAGCGGATCTGTCAGGACTGCGCGGCCGAGGCCAAGCGGGGGACCCGCCCGCTGAGCGGCCACCCCCCTTCCCGCAAGGCGGTTCCCCACTCTCGGTGAGGTGTGGACGGGCGACCGACCCTGGTCGGTCCTGTCCCCTACGGTTCGGCGGGGTCCGGTGGGTAGGCTCCCTCGGTGTCGAAGAGCCGCAGGGGGCTCGAGGGGAGCTGGAGCCCGAGCCAGATCATCCCGGAGCCGATGAGCGTCGCGAACGCGCCCAGGGCCAGTACGACGGTCGCGTACCATCCCCACTCGCTGCAGACGTGCATGATCCCGAGGAACATCTGGCACTGCCCGAGCGCCGGGACCATGTGCAGGTAGATGTTCAGAAGGATGCCCCCGCCCATGCCGATGAGCAGGAGGAGGCTTCCGCCGGAGATCAGACCGGCCCGTCGGTTGCCTCCGACCCCAGGGCGCATGAGGGGCCGAGACGGACGCCTGTTTAAGCTTCTCGCCGACCGCGTGAGGGGGCTCTAGAAGGGGCGAGGCTCGTAGCCCTGCGGGGAAGGAGCGTAGGCGGAGTTCGGGTCCTCCGGCGGGTAGGTCGGTGGCTGCTTCCTCTGTCGGGACCGGATGACGAGGGTGATCACGACCCCCACCACCAGGATGGCCCCCAGCAGGAGCAGAAGCGTGGTCAGGGCGGTCGGAGAGAGCCCGAAGGGCCCGGAGGTGCTGGACGTCGTGGAGTTCTTGCCCGGGGACGTCCCGACCGAGTTGGGCTGCCAGGTGAGGTTGAAGTAGACCGGGACCGGGGAGCCCCCCACGACGGTCACGGACTGCTGGGAGGATTGGTAGCTGGGCGCGGTTACGCTCACGACGTAGCTGCCCGCACCGAAGGGCGCTCGGAAGCTGCCGTTCGTCCCGGTCAGGAGGGTCGAGACCACCTGCTGGGTGGAGAGCACGCTCACCTTGACCGTCGCCCCGGCCAGGAGGAAGTTCGAGGAGGCGTTGCGGACCTGCCCAAAGATCACCCCCTCGGTGGGGAGGGTGACCACGACGGTGATCGGAGCGGACGCCGCCCTCGTCCCGGCGCTGTCGGTCACGGTGACGTTGACCTGGAATGTCCCCGCGGCCTTGTACGTGTGGCTCGCGGACGTGGTCGTGGTCGTCGAGACGCCTCCGTCCCCGAAGTTCCAGGAGAACTGCGTGTACGGTGGGGTCCCTCCCGTCGGCGAGGCGGAGAACGTCGCCAGAGCCCCTTTCACGACGCTCGAGGGCCCTGAGGCGGACACCGAGAGCTGGCTCGGGGGTGCACTTCCGACCGAGACCAAGACCGAGGCCGAGTTGGTGTGACCCGCAGAGTCGTTGACGACGAGCGTCGCGGTGTAGTTCCCGGCAGAGCTGTAGGTGTGGGCAGGGTTCTGCGCCACGGAGTGCGCGGAAGCGTCCCCGAACGTCCAGAACCAGGTGTAGGGTGACGTGCCCCCGCTGGCTCCTCCGGTGAACTGCACGGAGAGCGGGGCGTTCCCGGTGGTCGGGAGGGCCGACGCGGTCGCGGTCAGCGGGAGGGCCGCCGGAGAGACCTGGACCGAGACCGTCTGCGAGACGGCGGTCGTCCCGAGGCTGTCGGTCACAGTGACCGCGGCGCTGAAGGTCTGCGCCGTCGAGGTGGTGTACGTGTGGCTCGGGTTCTGCAGCGTGCTGGTCCCCGTGTCACCGAAGGTCCAGGCGTACGAGTAGCCCCCCGAGCCGCCGGAGGGGGTGCAGGTGAACGCGACGGTGAGCGGGGACGTGCCGGTGAGGGGGCTGCCCGCCGCGCTCACCGCGAGCGCCGAGGTGCCGCTGACCGTGATGGTCGCGGTGGACGAGGTGGCCGTATGCTTGGCCGTGTCGTTGACGATGACCGTCGCGACGTAGCTTCCCGCGCTCGTGTAGGTGTGCGTCGGGCTCACCGCGGTCGACTTCGTTCCGTCGCCGAACCCCCAGAACCACGTGTAGGGCGCGGTGCCGCCGGTCGCGGAGCCGGTGAAGGTCACCGACAGCGGGGCGGCGCCGCTCGTGGGCGTCGCCGACGCGCTCACCGAGAGCAAGGTGCCGGAGACGGTGAAGGAGCATCCGGTCCCAGTCGAGCCGGTCTTCCCGAGCGAGTCCGTGACCGTGAGGAGCGGGGTCACGGTCCCCGCGGCGGTGTACATGTGGTTGACGGGGTTCGTCGTCCCGGTTCCTCCATCTCCGAAGGTCCAGGCGTAGGTGTAGGGCGGGGTCCCGCCGGTCACCGACGCGGTGAAGTTGATCGTGTCGCCGACCGCGAAGCTGCCTCCGCAGGAGAGCGCGCCTCCCGTGTTCTCGTCGAGCATCGCGTACGAGGCGGCGGGTGGCGTGGACCCGCCCCCGCTCCCGAAGATGTAGCTCTGCAGGTTCGTGGACCCCCCGTTGAAGTAGTCCACGTCCGAGGAGCCGTTGATCCCGCCGACGCTGCCGCTGCTGGAGTACTGCCAGTAGGCCCACGACGGCCAGACCCCGGTGTTGGGGGAGGTGACCCCGTAGTTCGCGATCCACAGGGGGTACATCGTCAGCCAGGGCTCCATGCAGCTGCCGGCCTCCGCGCTGTCCGTGTAGATGATCGGGAGGATGTTGTACCCGTCGTTGGTCAGGATGTAGTTGTGGACCGTGCTGAGCCACTGGCCGTCCCACGACGAGAGCTGCTGCGCGGTCAGGGAACCCGAGCCGTCCGCGGGACAGCCCTGCTCCTGGTCCAGAGCGGGGTACATGTAGCCGGACTTGAAGTAGGGCCCGGCCACGCTCAGGAAGGTGTTCGCCTCCGTCGTCGCGTTGTCCGAGGTGGAGCAGGCCTGGACGGAGCCGGTGGGAAGCTCTGCGAAGTCGTAGCCCCCGATGGCGATGCCGAAGCTGTTCGCCTTCTGCATGTTCGTCGCGAACGTGGAGTCGTCGCACCCGCTGCTCTCCCCTTCGGCAGCCTTGGTGAACGCGAAGGAGTTGCCCGCCTGGAGGACATCCCACCAGTTCACCGACCCCTGGTAGTGGGAGGTGTCGACCCCGTTCAGGGTCGTCCGGGGGACGGTCGGGACCCCGGCGTTCCCCGAGAGAGGCGTTCCGGGGTTCAGAGACGCGGGGGGTGAGGTGGAGCGGGCTCCCGCATGGGCCCCGGAGATGGCCGGGGCGGCGAGGAGCAGCAAAAGTGCGGCCAGCAGGAGGACGGGGACACGACCGAGATTCGGAACAGGGGCACCGGACGATCCGCTCACCGCGGACGGCAGCGTGCGCATGGCCTTGTCAGCCGCACGCCCCCCATTTCTAGCTTCTGCCGCATGGAGCGCTCGCGCGCGCCTGCCCTCCCCCTCCCGCCCAGGCGGTTCCGTTACGGGACCCCGCCCAGGGAGGCGCCCGAAGGGGGTCCGGGGCCCCCGGCCGGGCCCTGGCACCCGCGTCGCGATATCTCCCGTGACCCCTGCCTGTCAGACGCGACGCCGGCGCGGTCCACCGTCCGGGAGAGCGGCGAGGAGGGAGGACCATTACTTAGGTGACCTAAGCTTAAGTGCAGACAACGGATGATCTGGGCCGATCATCCATGCAGACGTTCCTTCGTGAAGCGTCCCCGAGGGCCACGCCCCTCCCCGTTCGGGGCGGGTCGCGCAGCTCCGGGAGATCCCAGGCGGAGCTCCCCCCCTCGCTGGCCCAGGACCTCGAGCGCGCGGAGGACCTCGACCGCGTCTTCCAGGTCGTGAGGCGCGCGGTGCGGGAGGTCCTCCACAAGGAGCGGACCGGCCTGGGGCTGGCCCTCTCCGACCTGCCCCCCGGTCTCGGGGCCTACTGGCCGGTGACCGGGAACATGATCGTCCTGAACGAGGGGCTCCTCGGGACCATGCGGTCGATGGCCCGCTCGCCGGTGGAGTACAACTCCTTCGTCTACGTGATCCTCGCTCACGAGTACCTCCACGCGCTTGGGTACTGGGGGGAGGGGCCGGTCCGGACCGTCACCGCCCAGGTGACCCGTGCGGCCTTCGGTCCCGAACACCCGGCGACGTTGATGGCCGAGGGCGACCTTTGGGAGCGGTTCCCGTTCCTCCGGTTCTCTCCGGGCGGACGCGGCCGCCGGCTGCGGATGGTCAAGGGGTTCGATTCCAGCGCGACGGCTCCCTACATCCGGTGAGCACGACCCCTCCTCCACGAGCGTGGGGGTGCGCGATCGGAGGACGACTGCGGGGCGGTGCGGACCGGCTCAGCTGAAGCCGGGGAGGTTCTTCGTCTCCCGGGCGGCGGGCTTGAGCGGGGCCTTCCGAAGCTCCTTCGGACAGGAGATGACCCGCAGCAGGGACGGGGTCATGGCGACGTACTGGGGAAGACCGGTCACCGGGTCGTTCCCGACACGGAAGACGTGCTGGACCTCCATCCGGATCTCGATGACGGCCCCGTCCTTGAGCTTGAGACGGACCTTGTTCTCACCGTTCTCGACGGTGAACTCGACGAGCTCCGCGTTGGCGAGGTCCGGCATGCCGCCAGGGGCGGCTCCGGGTCCCATCATGCGGCACCCGTGGTCCCCTTGCGTTCCTTGAGGACCTCGCGGGGGTCGCGGCCATCGACCGTGATGCCCATCGAGACACAGGTCCCGATGACCTGGTTGACCCGCTCCTCCTCGGTGTTGCCGAAGAGGTCCTCCTTCTTCATGTCGGCGATCTTCCGGGCCTGCTTCATCGAGACGTCACCGACGTTCTCGGTCTTCGCCTTGCCCGAGCCCTTCTCCTTCTTGACCTCGGCCAAGAGGAGCGCGGCGGTCCCGGGGCGGCCGACCTCGACGGTGAAGGACTTGTCGGACTTGACGCGGATCGCGCAAGGGACCTTCATCCCGTTGTAGACCTTCGTCTTCTCGTTGAGCTCGGCCACGACCTTCCCGACGTTGATGCCGAGCGGCCCGAGGGCGCTTCCTAGCGTCGCGCCGGGGGCGGCCTTGCCCCCCTCGATCAGGACGTTCACCACTTGATCAGCCACCTTTGACCCCTCCCTTCTCCACCATGCGCACGTGGTCTCCTCGGACCGTGACCGGGATCGGTACGACGGCCTCGATGAGCTCCACGGTGATCTGTTCCTTGCCCTGGTCGATCTTCTTCACACGGGCCTTCTCGCCCTTGAAGGGACCGGCGACCAGCTCGACGATGGCTCCCTCGACGAAGCCCTCGACCGTGATCTTCGGGACGAGGAGCGGCTCGACCTCCTTGAGGTTGGTCTCGCCCGCGACGAGCCCCCGAGCCTTGCGGATCCCCCGCATCATCTCGTGGACCCCCTCGAAGCTCATGCCCTCGGAGAACACGTAGCCGCGCAGGGCGCTCGGGACGAGGAGCGCGAAGATGACCCCCGGCTTCTCCTCCGCCCTCGTGAGGAGGGTGTCGGCGACCTCCCGCTCGTACCCTCGCGAGGTCTTGATCGCCAGCAGCGCCTGTCGGGCGGCCCACGCGAGGCGCAGCGTCGCCGGGCCCTCGCCGGTCACGCTCTCCCCCTTCCAACGGACCGCGACGCGCACTTCCATCCGGTCGCCGTAGCGGACCCCGGGTGGGGCCTCGACCTCGAACGTCACCGGGACCGGGGTGCGGGGATGCAGGTCGATGGTGGCCTCGACCTTCCGGGCCACGATCTCTTCCCGGTTCCTCTTCCCAGGGGGCAGCCACCAGGTGCGCCACTCGGCACCCTCACCCTGGTAGGTGGAGGAGTACTGGATCTCGACCTTGATGACGGCCTCGCCCACTTCCGGGCGGTCCGAGCCGACGACCGCGGACAGGGAGGTGGTGGTGCCGGCCGTGACCTCGCGCAGGGTCTCGTCCACGGCCTTCACGGAGAGATGGACCGGCTGGGAGGCGGCCTGACGGGGCGCGGGCGCGCCGCTGATGTCCTCCGTCGGGCGGAGCACGGATTCCTTGTGGACCTGGCTCGGCGTCTTCGGGGAGGCCTTCTCCTCTCCGGTAAGGAGGCCGATGCCTTCCTCCTCCTCGACCTTCGGTCCAGGCGGGCTCATAGTCCCCCCGGCAGGCCGAGGCCCATCAGTTGTCCCCATACCCAGGGACCGAGCACGGTGAAGAAGATGTAGAGGGCGAAACCGATCCCGCCGATGAGCACCGCGCCCAGGAACGTCACCTGGAGCACCTTCACGTACTCGTCCACGTCGGGCTTTCGCGCCATCCGGAGGATGCGCCCGAACTTGCCGTGCCCTACGTTCCGGAGATGGCCGTCCAGGGAGTCCTGGACCCTGCGTGCTCGATCAACGACGGTCATGGTTCTGCCTCCCCTGCCCTCTCAGCGAACGTGATCGATCTCCAGGGGCCCTTCCGGGCGCAGTCCCGGCGGAAGAGGCGTCCGCGAGTCGAAGAGCTGGGCGGAACGGACCCCGGTCACCACCACCATGCAGCGGATGGTGTTCTGCATCGTGGGGTCGACCGCAGCGCCCCAGATGATCCGCGCGGTGGGTGAGACCGCCTTCTGGACGATCTCGGCCGTCTTCTGCGCTTCCGAGATGGTCATGTCCGGGCCACCGGTGACGTTGATGAGCGCCCCCTGGGCACCGGCGATGTCCACGGCGAGGAGGGGAGAGTGGAGCGCCTCGTTCACGGCGTCCTCGGCGCGGGTGTCGCTGTCCGACTCGCCCATGCCGATGAGCGCGACACCGCCGCCCTTCATGATCGTTCGAAGGTCGTTGAAGTCGAGGTTGACGAGCCCGGGCCGCGTGATGATCTCCGAGATCCCGCGGATCGAGCGGGAGAGCACGCTGTCGGCGACCTGGAAGGCGCTCTGCAGCGGCAGGCGGGGGACCAGCTGGATGAGCCGGTCGTTGGGGATCGTGATGACCGTGTCCGCGACGGACCGAAGCCGCTCCAGCCCGACGAGCGCGTTCTCGCGGCGGACCATTCCCTCCGAGGTGAAGGGGAGCGTCGCGACGGCCATGACCAGGCAGTTGCCCTGGTTGACCTCGCGGGCGATCTGACAGACGACCGGGGCCGAGCCGGTCCCCGTGCCTCCGCCCAGTCCCAGCGCGACGAAGACCAGGTCCGCGCCGGTGAGCGCCTTCTTGAGCTCGTCCTCGGCCTCGCGGGCCGATTGCTCACCGACCTGCGGGAGCGCCCCGGCTCCCAGGCCCCGAGTGCACCGGCGTCCGAGCAGGATCTTGTGAGGAGAGTGGACGGTCAGAAGGTGTTGGGCGTCGGTGTTGCAGGCGTAGAGCTCCACACCCTGGATGCCGTCCTCCATGAGACGGTTGACGGTGTTCGACCCTCCACCGCCGCATCCGACGACCTTGATGTTCGTCTTGAGGCTCGCAAGCACGGCCTCCAGCTCGGCGTCGTCGTTGCCACCGCCCCGTGCGGGGGGTGGGGGAGGGGATGCCGGCGACGCGGCGGGCTTTCCGCCAGGGATGCGCGAGAGGATGTCCTGGGCCAACGGACGCATAGCTACGGCTCACCAGTCACCGGGCTGATTCTCGTCACCGTATATATGCTATCCCCGTCGGTCAGTCGAGGCCGCGGCGAGCGCGGGGAAGCCGGGTTCGCGTTCGTGGCGGGGCCCTGCCTGCGCCCAGGAGTTGGGGCCAGCACGTCGGTTCCGGGAGTCCCGGGGTCGCGCGCCGGTCCTCCGACCCCGAAACGGTCCATGCCTTCCTATACCATGTGAGAGCGCAGCTTGACCTAGGGGGTCATCCTTCCGGGCCTCGGGAGGGCCGACCGTATGGAGTTCCGTGAGTGGGAGCCCGAATACCGGAGCATCCTCGGGACCTTCGGTTTCACCAGGGCAGAGGACGAGGCGGCCGCCGAGGAGCTCCGCCGGCTCCTCCCCGCGGCAAAGCACCCTCTTCTCGGAACCCTGGCGGAGGACGCCTTACGCCGACGGTTGCAGGGGAAGGACGTTGTCCTCGTGGGGCGAGGTCCCGGACTCCTCCCTCTCCCGCTGCCCTCGCCCTGGCTCGAGGCCGGGGACCGGGCCGTCGTGAGCGCGGACGGCGCCACGAGCGCGTGCCTGGCCCACGGCACGGTGCCCCAGGTGATCGTGACCGACCTGGACGGTCGCCTTCCGGACGAGGTCGAGGCGAACCTGCGGGGGGCCCTGGTCCTCGTCCACGCGCACGGGGACAACCGGGCGGCGATGCGCGAATGGGTGCCCCGGTTCCCCCGGGCGGTGGCGGGTAGCTGCGCTGCCGCCCCTGGCCGAGGGCTCCTCAACCCCGGGGGTTTCACGGACGGCGACCGCGGGGTCTTCCTGTGCGAGGAGTTCGGGGCCCGGTCGGTCCTCCTGGTGGGGTTCGACTTCGCGAACCCCCGCGAGGAGCCCGAAGGCACTCTGGAGGTCAAGCGGAAGAAGCTCGCGGTGGCGCGTCGGCTCATCGAACAGGTGGCGGCCCGCGGCCGGACCCGGGTCCTCGTCCTGACCCCCGAGATGAAGGTCCGTCCTTTCGCTGCCCCCGGCGCCCGAGGCTCCTTCTAGCGGGTCGGCCCCGGTCCTTACCGTCCCCGGTTCCGTGGGAAGTCACGTGGGAGCTGGGTAGGGCGCGGCGACCCACCAGACCGTTTGTCCCCCATCCGAATAGAGGACCACGAAGGTGGGGCCCGCGAGCCGCTGGAGCGCGGTGGAGCTCATGGGCAGGGCGGGCCGCGACGGGTTGAGGGCCACGCCGCTCGTCCGCATGGTGGCATCGGCGGCCACGACGTCCACCCTGCCCTCGAGCGGAGGGTTCGGCAGGAAGGTGCTACGGAGCTCCGCTGCCGCGCAGTAGTCGTTGTTCCCGAGGAAGAGGCAGCTCGCGTTGTCCCACGTCGCCGGGTTCCCTCCGGAGTCGTAGAAGTACTCGTCGCTCAGACGGTGGTCCGAGGCGAGCGACGTTCCCCGCGGGAGCGAGACCGCCATCCACGAGGCCATCGCCTGGTCCCCGTAGGTGAACCCTTCCTGGAAGCCTTCCAGGACCGCCGGGGGTGGATACGCGGTCGCGGCCGCCGCTCCGAGGAGCAGCCCCACGGCGACCAAGGAGACAGCGGTGGCCCCCGGACGGGCGGAGCGCCGCACGGCCGCCAGCCCCTGGCCGAGGACCGCGGCCGTCAGGAGCGAGAGAGGAGGGATGAGGTACTCCGCGTGCCGGTCGAGGGGGATCGCGGCATTGTTCGTGACCAGCGCGAAGACCGCCGAGAGGCCGATGACGGCGAGCATGGTGTGCGCGGCGGGACCGAGCCTGGAGGCGGGGAAGAGCCCCTTCCCCCCGGCCGCGAAGGGGATGTAGAGGATCATCGGAAGGAACCAGGCGAGCGTGATCGGGGTCAACTTCTGGTCGGTGCCGGGGAGCGGGAGGAAGAAGAGGGCCGAGAGGGCGCCGAAGATCAGCACCCCGAGCAGGAGCGCATCGCGGACCATCCTTCGTCTCGAAGGCCATTTCAGGTGCCAGACCGGACGCCGGACCTTTCCCGACTCGGCGAGCTTCCGTCGCAGGTGGATGAGGGCTCCGACGAGGGCCACTCCCACGAACGCGGCGACAGGCGCCGCGGCCGGAGAGATCCCGAGCAGCCCTTCGGTGAGGATCCTGGCGAACGGCGGGGCGTAGGTGAACCAGAAGATGAAGAGCCCCGCGGTGAAGCTCCCGAGGAACACCAGCTCCCGCAGGGGGAAGCGCCGGCTCCATCTCCACGGCGCATAGAGCTCCAGTCCGGCGACCAGACCCAGGCCGGAGAGGAGGAAGAAGTAGGAGGACAGGTGATGCGTGACCACGAGAGCCGGGGCGGTCAGGGCGAGGACGACCCACCACCTCGGGTCGCGTCGTTGCTCCACCAGCGCCCAGAGCGAGGCGAGCCAGAGCAGGTCGCCCACCGTCAAGGGTGCGGCGTGGGAGATCACCAGGAGCCGGGGGGAGGCGACGGCGGTGAGGGCCGCGCCCAGGAGCGCGATCCGGTCCGAGGGGAGGATCCGCCGGAACGTGAGGAAGAGGGGCAGGGCGCCGAACGCTCCCAGGGCGGGCACCGCGAGCTCGAGCGAAAGCAGGGGGTCGGCTCCCGTCGCCGCAGCCACCCCGGCGCCGATCTCGAAGGTGCCTGGAAAGTAGGGGTAGCCGAACCCCCAGCCCGTGTACCCGGTGAGCAGGAACCGGTGGCTCTGAAGAAGGAACTGGGTGAGACTCGCATACTCCCCGCTGTCGGAACCCCACGCGGAGAAGCTGAGCAACGGCTCGAGACCCAGGAAGATGGCGAGAAGCAGGAGAGCTCCCAGGAGGAGCACGACGGTCCTTGGATCGGGTCCGTCGGGGTCGCCCACGTGCCCGACCACTGTTCCCGCGCCGGGGGCCACGGGGGCGCGGAAGTTCGCAGGCTTGATGAAGCGGTGCCCGAGACCGGGAGCCGACGATCGAGGCGTGAGGGCAGCAGCGGGTCGCTAGCTACCTTTAATATGACACCAATTTCCGCCCCCGAAGCAGGTAGGGGCCAGCGTGGTCCGCTCGAAGTCCTCCTCAAAGGCGGGAAAGTCGTCGTCCGCCGCCAAGCCCAAGCCGAGCGCCAAGGCGAAGGTCGCGGCGCGACCCGCGTCCCCGAAGCGGTCGGAGGAAAAGGGCCGGGGCTCCAAGGAAAGATCCATGCCGAAGCCCCCGAAGGTTCCCAGCGCTCCTCCTCCGGTGGAGGCTTCCGCGCCTCTCCCCGTCCCTCTGAGCGACGAGCCGTCCAGGATCCTGTCGCTCCAGTTCGTCCGCGACGGCGACGAGTTCCTCGCCCGCCTCGAGACCGCGGGCGGCCACATCACCGAGCTCAAGAACCGGTCCCTCGACCAGCTCCTCACCATGGTGGCGGGGGAGCTCGAAGACCTCCTCGGCTGATCGCGCCGCCGCCGTAGTCGCGGCGAACGAGCGCGTTCGATCCCTTCTCCCCGTGGGAGCACCTGCCGCTCGGCCCCGAGGGGGTTCCTCGAGGGGTCGCTAGCTCTCGCGTTCCTCTTCCGTGGCGCGGGAGGCGTTCCGACCCGGCCTCGAGGTGGGGTGCCGGGGCAGCCACGGGTCGAGCAGGTGCCGCTCCACGACCCAGCGCCGGCGGCGGTACGGCGGGTTCGTCACCTCGACGAGCTCCGTCGTCTCGCGGGAGAACAGGTCCGGAGGGTGGACCTCGACCGCGACTTGGAAAGCCTCCGGTCCGATCCGGAACCGGTCCCATCCGCCCGTCAGTGACTGGACGGCCAGCGAGCGATGCGTCGAGTGGAAGCGGAACCGGATCGGCGTTCGCCCCAAGGTGAAGGCGTAGCCAACTGCGATGACGGCGATCAGCACCAGGGTCAGCGCCAGAACGATCGTGGAGCCGGCCCGGATCGCGGGGTAGGGGGAGCTGAGCACGAGGGCCAGGAAGACTCCCCACAGCGCGAGCCCCGGGAGGGAGAATCCCCAAAGGAAGATGCGCAGGTTCCGACGGAGAGCGACGGAGTTCTCTGTCCGTCCGGTGGGGCCCGCGGCCGGGCGGACCTTCGCGGGCGAGGTCTCCTCCACCCGGGGGGCCGCTTCTGACGCGTCGGGTCCCTCGGAGGTCGCCAGGGGAGCCGGTGGGTCGGCCCTCCCCTCGGGGTGGGCGGCGATCCCCTTCGGCTTGGCGATGCGGACGGCCCTGGCCGGTTCGACGGCGGCATCGGGCTCGGGCGCCACGTCCCCCCCGTACCGTTCCCCCCACTTGGAATCATCGACACCCCCGAGGGGGTGAGGCGGGCGACCTTCGGGCTTATGGACGGTCCTTCCTGGGAGGGCGACCGAGAGGACCGAGACGCGGTGACAGCGGAGCCGACTCCCCATCCAAGCTGGGTCCCCCCTCCCGCCGAGCGGGCGATGGGGCTCCTGCTCTACGGCACCTCCGCCCCGGGGCTCGGGGGTCGGCTCAAGATCGATCCGGTGGACTTCGAGGTGGACGAGATCTCCCGCTATCCAATGCCGGACCCCCAGGGTCGCTTCACCATCGTCCGCGCCGAGGCCCGGGACGTGGAGCAGAACGCGCTGGTCCAGCGCCTCCAGAGGGCCCTCGCCCTCCCGCCGGGCGCCGTGGGGTTCGCCGGCACCAAGGACCGGAGAGCGGTCACCCGACAGCTTCTGTCGCTTCCCGTGCCGCCGGAGCGTCTGGACGGGCTGTCGTTGAGCGGGGTCCGGTTGTTCGAGCCCTACCGCGCCCGGGAGGGTCTCAACCTGGGCCACCTCTACGGGAACAGGTTCCGGCTGCGGATCGGAGGACTGGACCTGGCCCCGGAGGAGCTCGCCACGCGTGCGGAGGGGGCCTGGACCGAGCTTCGCGAGGCGCACGGCTTCCCGAACTTCTTCGGTCCGCAACGCTTCGGGGAGGTCCGCCCGGTGACGCACCTCGTCGGGAGGGCGCTGGTGAAGGGGTCGGCGTCCGAAGCGGTGGAGGCCTACCTCACCGCCGGCGTCGGGGAGAGCGTTCCGGAAGGGCACGAGGCCCGACGAGCTTACGCCGAGCACCACGACCCGGTCCGCGCCCTCCGCGAGTTCCCCGAGACCTTCTCGTTCGAGAGGACCCTCCTGGCGAAGCTCGCCCAGGGGAGGTCGGGGGAGGCGGCGCTCCGCGCCCTCCCCCGGACCCTCCGGCAGCTCTTCGTCCACGCGTACCAGAGCTACCTGTTCAACCTCGCGCTCTCCTCCCGGGTCCAACGGGGACACGGGCTGGGGGTACCTCTGGTGGGGGACCGGGTCCTGCGCCTCTCCCCGGACGGGCTCGAATCCGGATCGGAGCCTCTCCCGGTCAGCGAGGACAATCTCCCGGAGGTGACCCAGTGGGTCCGCTCCGGCCGGGCCCGAGTGGCCGGTCCGCTCGTCGGAACGGAGACCCCCCGACAAGAGGGGGAACCGGGGCTCATCGTCGAGGAGGTGCTGGACCGGGAGGGGCTCTCACGGAAGGACTTCCACATTCCCGAGGCCCCGGAGCTCTCCAGCCGCGGGACCTACCGCTCCTTGCTGGCCCCTCTCCCCCTCAGGGTCTTCCCGGAAGATCGGGCCAGGGCGGAGGCGCATCCGGGGGCGACGGGCGAGCGGTCGATACGGTTCGACCTGGTGCTCGAGAAGGGGCAGTACGCGACCGTCTTGCTTCGAGAGTTCATGAAGGTCGGGGCCAGCCCCTCTGGGGGGCCAGAGACGGCTGCGAGTGCACCGTTATCCTCATGAGCCACTTCTCACGTCGCTGAGGCGTGCAAGGGCGGGAGATCGGCGTGGCTCGGCTCTCAGCCCGCATCCCCACAGGGGTGAACGACTTCGACCACATCACCGGAGGGCTTCCGGTGGGGAGCGTCATGCTCCTCTCGGGCGAGCCGGGGGCCGGCTCGTACGAGTTCGCCCTCACCTCCGCCGCCACCCTGATGCGGGCCTCCCATCGGAAGGACACGCGGTACCTCTACCTCGGGCGCTACCAGGGCCCCGTGGCGCTCCCGGGACGGGTCACGTACGTGAGCCTCACGCGCTCCCGCGATCAGCTGCTTCGAGAGGCCGACGCGGCCTTCCCTGCGGAGTACAGCCAACTGCTCGTCGAACACATGGACTTCGCCGACCTCTCCGCTCCCTACTTTGCGGACAGCGTCGTCCCCACGACCTGGGCGGACGAGGACCGGTCCGTGCTCGACGCCAGCGCCCCGCCGCGCTCGTCGGACGGCATCCTGGGCGACCTCACCGCCGCGCTCGAGGCGCGCGGGAGGGGCTCGCTGCTCATCGTCGACTCGCTCTCGGACCTGCTCGCGCGCACTTCGGTGAGCTCGGACGACCTCCTGACCGTGATCAAGGGGCTCCGCCGGAGGGCGAAGCAGTGGAACGGTCTCATCTACCTCCTTCTCGCGAAGGGGGTGGCCGAGCCTCGCGTGGAGCAGGCGATCAAGGACTCCGTCGACGGGGTCTTCGACTTCTCCTGGGTCCGGCACCAGAACCGCTCGGTCCGGATCCGGGCCATGCTCATCGAGAAGTCGATGCCTCTGCTCGCCTACGTGCCGCAGGAGCTGCAGGGCCGCTTCCTCTTGGACGTTCGGGGGCGGTTCGGGCTCGTGACCACGCAGTACGAGCGGGTCGGGTGAAGGAACCATGGCAGCCTCCTCTCCCCCGCGCGTTCCGACCGGCATCGCCGGACTGGACGAGATGCTCCACGGGGGCTTCCCTCGCGGGCACGTCGTGCTGGTGCTCGGCACCCCGGGCGTAGGGAAGACCTGCCTCGCCCTCCAGTTCGTGGCGGACGGGGTCTCCCGGGGCGAGAAGGCGCTCTACCTGTCCTTCGAGGAGGAGACCGAGGCGCTCGTCGCTTCCGCCGCGCAGTTCGGCTGGCCGCTGGCCGAGGCGAACCAGAAGGGGCTCCTCAAGATCGTTCGGATCGACCCTCAGGACGCGTCGAACGCCCTCAAGCGCATCCGCAGCCAGTTCCCCGCCGAGGTCCAGGCCTTCGGTCCCAAGCGGATCGTCATCGACTCCATCTCCCTCCTCTCCGCGCTCGCCCCTGACGAGGTCGAGCGCAGGAACGTGCTCTTCTACGTGGCCCGGATGTGCCGGCAGACCGGGGCGACGGCGGTCATGACCGCCGAAGCGAACCCGCTCGCCCCGGAGGTCTCCCGCGACGGCCTGGGAGAGTACGTCTCCGACGGGGTGCTCCTTCTCTCTCCCACCGAGGACGCCCGGGCCCATCGGGCCGGGCTCTCCCTCAAGGTGCTGAAGATGCGGAGGACGGAGCACACCCGGACGCGCCAACCCTACCGCTTCGGCCCCAAGGGCCTCGAGGTTGACGCGCACGCGGTCGACTTCGGGGGCCTGTAGCCCCGGCGAGCTCGCCTCGGGGCTGCCACGCGCGCGGTCGGACCGCGAGAACGCTCGGGCATCTCCCCAGGGATGCGCTCGGGGTCACGAGCGCCGACCTGACGTGGTGGACGCGGGAGGTCGAAACTAAGTCGACCGGGACCCCTATGGGGTCGTCGACCGCGAGCGCCGCTGAAGCTCGCGGACGGTCTTTCCCTTGACCCCCACGGCCCGTTCGATCAGGAGCACCCAGAGGACCGGGCCTACCGTCGTGTAGTAGACGCGCACGTCCCTCGCCGCGTGGAAGTGCTAAGCGCCGTCCACGAACGCCGTCGGCTCCACTTTCACCCCTGGGTGAGAGCGATAGGGGGAGGCCGAGAGGAGGTCCAACTGACCTCGGACCCTCCGTCGGAGGATGAGGGGAAGCCCTTGGCCCTCCCGGACCGCGCGCGGGTCGACCCGTACCTCGTGAGGGCTCACACGCCCCACCGACGGTAGACCTCGTCGGCGGGGATCCCTTTCACGCGCCCCGCCCGGATCCCGGCGACCCGCTTCCTCAGCTCGGCGAGCACGCGGGGCGGGTAGTATTCCCCGACGATCTCCTGCAAGAGCTCGTCGTACGTTTCCCCCGGGCGTTTCATCGACTCGAACAGATGGCGCGTGCTGGTCCGGTCCGTGATCGTGGTGGGGGGTTGGCGGCGGCCATCAAAGGTAATTTCAGGGCAATTGCCTTAACGCTCCCGTACCCCCTCTCGAGGAGAGAAAGGCAGAGCTCAAGATCCTCCGCAAGAGGGGATGCGCGGTCCGCGGCCCGTCAACCCAGCGTTGGCTAGGTTGATGGGGCGTCGGGCCGCGCCTCGGAAGTCCGGGCACGAGTAGGGGCCGTCCTGCGGGGGCCATCGGGGTAGGGGTTCCCCCGTATCTCCGCCGATCAGCCGTCCTCCACATTCCGCTGCAGCCGTTGCCACCCTCCGAGTTGCGAGCGAGACCGGGGGTTCTCCGGCTACAGAGTCCCGTCGAACTCAACGTAGGGGCCGCATCCGCCCCACGCCGGTGGATAGAACTCAAGGCTGTCCCCGGTCGCGTTGAGTTCCACAGGTGAGATCACTGTGATATTGGTCGCCAGCCAACCCCACACAGTCGCCATGCTCCAGTGGTCCCCGGGGGCGGGATAGCTCGCAAGCCACGAGCCTGAGGCGTCGGAGAGAACCACGTACCACCCGTTCCGGTTCGCGCTGCATGCTGCCAACCCTCCCGCCCCAGTACATGGTGCAAAGGAGGGCTCAGTCCCCACGGACCCGGTAACCTGAGCCCTGGCCGCAAAAGTCGTCCCGTTCGCGGCGGTCTGGTTTAGCAGGGCTCCCGGGCCTACACTGTAGAAGAAGTCCGGGTAGGTCCCGAATGAGAAGTTCTCGTAGAAGGTCACGTGGTCTGGACTGATGCTCCTCCCGACAAACGTAAGCGGCTGCCCCGGCCTCATGATGGTCGGACACACGGGTATTCCCGGGACTGCCGCGTGGGAGATGGAGAGAACGACCAAGAGGGTCGCACACGCGACACCGAGTGCGCCGCCGGCCGCTTGGGTAAGGCGGGCCTGCCGTCGGTCCATCTCTCCTCGCGCGCATCGAGAACAGGTGGGTTACTCCGCTTAACCCTTGATCGGCCGATGCGGGCTCGCGCGTGATTCCTTGCTGTCTACAGGTAGGAGTAGAACTCGACCGGTGAGGTGCACACCTGGTTCTGCGAGAGGCCGGTGTAGACGATGAGCACGTCGCCAGTGTCGTTCAGATTGGTCGCTGAGACGACCGTGATCCGTGTCGCCACCCACCCCTGGCCCGGCGCGATGAACCAGTGGCCTCCTGGGGCGGGGTAGCTAGCAAGCCATCCGCCGGAGGAGCCGCTTAGGACCGCGTACCACCCTGTTCGCGGGCCGCTGCAGGCGCTCATTCCTCCGGCTCCTGTGCAAAGCGGTGTGCTTGTGTTGACCCACCTCCAGCCGTAGGCTCCGGCAAAACCGATCGCGACGGCGTCGGCCGCCGAGTCATTGGTCGAACTGTTCGACAGCATCCACGGGCGGATCGCGAAAGTGAGGTTCGTGGGCGGCCCCGAAGAGAGGTTCTCGTAGAAGGTTCGCTGGTCGGGTGAGGCCGATCTACCGACCACCGTGAGTGGTGCGTCGGGAGATCCGAAATGGTTGTGCCACCCGCAGACCGCCGGGACAGTCGGGTGGTAGCCCGCCATGACCACTACCAAGGCCCCACACACGATCCCCAAGACGGAGCCCCGGAACGGAGCGCGCCTTGGGACTCGCATCCTCATGACCTCCCTCTGCAAAGGGTACATGGGGAACCCCCTCGATATCTCTTGGCGCGGGCCGCCCGGCCCACCATCCGACCAGCTCGAAGGGTCAACGGGTTCTTGTGATCGCGGTCGACTCAAGCTCCCCCAGACTGCCGCCGAACACGTGCAGCGACAGAACGGAGCCGGCATGCTCACGGGGGCGAACGTCCGCGGAGAACGAGAGTAAACGCCGAAGTGGGGAGGCTTCATTGACTCGTGGGGCTCCGCTCAGCCGTCGGTAGGAGGTCAGTCGCCAAGGGGGCGCACGAAGCCGCGTTCGGCGCTCGTACGTGGATCTTGGCTGGCAGGTATGCGCTGGGTCGTCTATCTCGACATGGACGCCTTCTACGTATCCTGCGAGCTCAAGCGCCACCCGGAGCTTCACGGCAAGGTCGTCGCGGTCAGCGCCGACCCGAAGGGGGGGAAGGGCCGGGGTGTCGTCCTCTCGGCCTCGTACGAGGCGAGAGCGCTCGGCCTGCGCTCCGCGCTGCCCGTGAGCCAGGCCTTCGCGCTCTGTCCGGACTACGCCTGGATCCCCCCGGACTTCCCGTTCTACGAAGAGAACTCGCGTGAGGTGATGGCCCTCCTCCGCGAGAGGTCCGCCGAGGCCCGGACCTTCAGCATCGATGAGGCGGCGTTCCGCTCCGAGGCTCCGACCCCGGAGGCGGTGGAGGCGGAAGGTCGGTCCCTCCAGCGCGAGGTGCGCTCGCGTTTCGACCTGCCCTGTTCGATCGGAATCGGTCCCACGTTGACGATCGCGAAGATCGCCTCCGACCGGGCGAAGCCGGGGGGCGTGGTCGTCGTTCCTCCGGACAGCGTCCAGGCGTTCCTGGCACCGCTTCCCGTCCGGTCGATCCCCGGCATCGGGAAGGTCACCGAAGCCGCCCTCGCCGCCTCGGGCATCCGCACCATCGGGGAGATGGCGGGGGCCCCCATCGACCGGTTGCGGAAGGCCCTGGGAGGGATGGCCGGGGCGATGCACGACCTCGCGAGGGGGGTGGTCCGGGAGGAGCCCTGGCCGGAGGAGGAGGGCCCGCGCTCGCTGGGGACGATGAGCACCTTCGACGTGGACACCTCGAGGGTCGACGAGGTCCGCGGAGAGCTCCTCCGCCTCTGCCTCTCGCTCTCCGAGAGCGTGACGAAACAGGGACGATGGTACCGGACCGTTACGGTCCGGTTGAGGGCGAGCGACTTCCAGCAGCTCCAGCGGAGCCGCACATTGCCCCAGCGCACCGCGAGCGGAGAGCTCCTCGCGCGCACCGCGACCCAGCTCCTGGACCAATTGGTGGGCGAGCTCGAGGGACGCACCCACGAGCGGCATGGGAGCCTTTCGGAGCCGGGGGTCGTCCCTCCGTCCCCGGCGAGAGGGTGGGGCGTGCGGACGGTGGGCGTCTCGGTCTCCGACCTCAGCGAGGGGTCCGCTTCGCAGAAGCGTCTCGACGCCTTCGGTGGCGGGTCGGCAGGGTCTTAGACCCGACGCCCTCGACCGGTCTGGCGGGTCATCGACCCGCGGGAAGCCCTGCAGTTCGTGCCGCTCGCTCTCCTTCTCCTCGCGATCCTCTTGCTCGGGGTCTCGGCGGGGGCCCTGGGCTCCATGCTCGGGCTCGGCGGGGGGCTCGTCATCGTCCCGGGGCTCGTCCTCTTCTTCGACGTCCCCGTTCCACTGGCCATCGCGGCCTCGCTCGTCTCGATCATCGCCACCTCGGCCGGTTCCGCTTCCCGCTACGCGGCCAAGGGGCTGCTCCACCTCCGCCTGGGGTTCTTCCTCGAGGTCGGCACCGCCCTCGGTGGGCTCACGGGGGCGGCGCTCACCGCGTCGGTGCTCCAGAGCGGGACGGGCACCAAGGTCCTCGTCCTCGCGTTCTCCGTGGTCGCGGTCTCGGCCGCCTACCTGCTCTACCGGGACCTGCGGCGAGGCGAGTTCGTGCCCCCGCCTCCCGACCCCCTCGCGGACCGGTGGCGGTTGCACGGGACCCTCCCGGCCGATTCGGGGCAGCCCGCGCGTCCCTTCCGGGTCGGGCGCGTCCGCGAGGGCCTGGCGCTCAGCTTCGTGGCCGGCCTAGCCTCCGGGCTCCTGGGCATCGGTGGCGGGACGTACAAGGTGCCGGCGATGTCCGGCGTCATGGGCGTCCCGATCAAGATGGCCACCGCGACGAGCTCGCTCATGATCGGCGTGACCGCGACGGCGGGGGCCCTCGTCTACCTTGTCCACGGTGACGTCCTCCCTCTCATTGCCGCGCCGGTAGCGGTCGGCACCCTGCTGGGGTCCCACGTCGGCACCTCCCTCCACGCCCGCACCACCTCGGTCGGCCTCCGATGGATCTTCCTGGTGGTCCTCATGGCGGCGGCGTTCCTGATGGCCGCCCGCGCCATCCTGGGGGTGCCTTGGGCGTGAACCTCTCCGACTCCCCTCCGCGAGGAGGGGCGCTCGAGGATGCCGCCGGGCTCGGACAGCTCTCCCGCCGGCTGGGACGTCTCCTCTTCTACGGGGTCGCGCTCAGCGCGGTCCTCCTCTCGATCGGAGTGCTGCTGGTCGCCCTTTCGGACCCTTCGGCCACCATCAGGACGCCGCTCTCCTCTCACACCCTTCTCGCCTGGGGCCCCGCCCTCCCCGGTATCGTGTTCATCCTCGCGGGGCTGGTCGTGCTCGTGGCCACTCCCGTGGCGCGCGTGATCGCCTCTCTCAGGACCTTCCTCGTCCAGGGGGAGCGGGACTACGGCACGCTGGTGGCCGCCGTCCTGGTGATCCTCGGTGTCAGCGCGCTCGTCGGGTGGTGGCTGTGAGCCGGGGGTCCGCCGAGCCTTCCCTCGCTCTCGTGAGCCCCGCACGTTGAATTACCCGTGCCGCTGCCACGGAGAGCGCGGGGAGGGAGAGCAGGTGGGAGTGGAGGTCCCGGAAAGCGCCCTTCGCCTGGCCGAGAGGCTCGTTCGGCCGAGGTGGGGAGGCATCTACCCCGCCCCCGACTTCGGGGGGCGCTCGCTCCCGAACCTTGGGGTCACCGCCCTGGCCCGGGCGGGAGGGCGCCCCACCCCGACGATGGCCCCGCCCCTCGACCCCGAATATCTGGTCGACGCTCCGGAGGGCGGGGAAGGCTCGACCCAGGTGGTCTTCCTGCTCGACGGGTTCGGCTGGTCGTTCTTCCGCGCGTTCCTGGAACGGGCCCGTTCGCCCGCCCATCGCCGACTGGCGGAGGGCCTCGCTCCCCGGACCCGACCGTTGACGAGCGTCTTCCCGTCCACGACGTCCTCGGCCCTCCTCTCCCTCTCGACCGGGGTGGCGCCAGGGACCCACGGCATCGTCGGCTACACCCAGTACTTCCCGGCGTGGGGAGCGATCCTGAACACTCTCAAGTTCGCCCCTCCCTGGGGGGGCTCGCGCGACCTCGCCATCGCGCGGGGTTTCCAGCCGAAGGACCTGCTCCCCACCCCGACCGTCTTCGGGCAAGGGGTACGGTCTGCGGCGCTGACGAAGGACTCGTTCGAGGGGAGCGCCTTCACCCGCATCCTGTACGACGGGGCCAAGTTCGAGGGGTACGTCTCGCTCTCCGACCTCAGCCACCACCTGGCCAGGATCCTCTCGCAGCCTCGCGCGCGCCGCCCCGGGCTCGTGTGGGTGTACTGGGACCTGCTCGACGCCGTGGGACATCTGAACGGGCCCCACCCGGACATGGCGGTGGACGAGATCTTCCACGTCCTGCAGGCCTTCGTCTCGGCAGCGGCACGGATGACCCCCTCCGATCGAGAGGGCGTTCACCTGTTCGTGACCGGGGACCATGGGCAGGTGGGAGTGCACCCCCAGAAGGCGCGAGCCGCTCACGAAGACCCTCGGTTGATGGAGCTCCTCCAGCGCCCCCCCTCCGGAGAGCGGCGGGCCGCTCTCCTCCAGGCCCGGGAGGGGCAGGTCGAGGCGCTGCGTCAGCACCTGACCTCCACGCTCCCTCCGGACTGGAGGGTCCTGGGCGTCGAGGAGACCATGAACGGCGGGCTCTACGGCCCGGGGCCGCTCCACCCGGAGCTCAAGGCCCGTCTCGGGGACCTTCTCGTCCTGGCCGGCGAGGGCGCGTCGATGTGGTACCGGCCTCCCGGGGCCCGGGGGCCGGAGGACCGGTTCCTGCACGGGAGCCACGGAGGGCTCACGCCCGAGGAGCTCCTGGTCGCGCTGGTCTCTGTCCCCTTCGAGGAGCTCTCCCGGTGGGAAGGGTAGGCAGAAGCCCCGTTCAGAGGGGTCGTGGGCGACCTCCCCGGGCGCCGTCCGAAGGATGCCGCGGTCGGGATCCGTCGGCGGTGCCACCCCGGCCGGCCTCCGCCCACCTTTAAGGTCGGAGCCGATTCCTCGGCCGCCCCCAGGGCCGGGACCGCCCCCCGGCGGGGCCCGGGGCTCGGGGAGCACCCATGCCGCTGCGACAGCCGATCGTCTCCATGATGGGTCACGTCGACCACGGGAAGACGTCGCTCCTGGACAAGATCGCGGGCTCGGCGAAGGCCTCGAAGGAGGCGGGGGGGATCACCCAGCACATCGGCGCCGTCGAGGTGCCGCTCAAGGTCATCGAGAAGGTCTGTGCGGGCCTGCTTCGGGCCGAGCAGTTCTCGATCCCCGGGCTGCTCTTCATCGACACTCCGGGCCACCGCTCGTTCGTGACGATGCGGCGCCGCGGTGGGGCGCTCGCGGACATCGCCATCGTCGTCATCGACGTCCGGGAGGGCGTGATGCCCCAGACCCGGGAGGTCCTGCAGATCCTCCGCCACGAGAAGACCCCCTTCATCATCGCCGCCAACAAGGTCGACACGATCCAGGGCTGGCGGCCCCCGCCCCCTCGGACCCCGCTCTCGACCTTCCTCGCCACGCTGCCCACCGACACCCAGAAGGCGCTCGACGACCGGATCTACTCCCTCTCCGAGTCGCTGGATGCCCTCGGGTTCTCGGCCGAGCGCTACGACCGGGTCAGCGACTACACCCGCAACGTGGCCATGGTCCCGGTGAGCGCGAAGACGGGCGCGGGCCTCCCGGACCTTCTGGCGGTCATGGTGGGGCTCTCCCAGAGGTACCTCGAGCAGGAGCTCCGCCAGGAGGAGCGCGCGGGGGAGGCGACGGTGCTCGAGCGGACGGAGGAGCGCGGCATCGGCCCGGTGGCCAACGTGATCGTCTACCAGGGTCGGATGCGGGTGGGCGACCCGATCGTCGTGACCGGCGTGGACGGGCCTTTCGTTTCGAAGATCCGCGTCCTGACACGCCCGACGGTGGTGCGGGCGGGACGGGGGACCCCGTCGAGGCGGATGGAGTCCCTGACCGAGGCCACGGCGGCCGCCGGGGTCCAGCTCTCCGCGCCCGATATCGAGAAGGCGCTCCCCGGGGGTCTCATCAAGGTGATCTCGGGAGCGGGCGAGGAGGCGGCGACCAAGGCCCGCGAGGAGCTCGAGTCCGAGACCTACCCTGTGGCGTCGGTGGAGGAGAACGGGGTGTGGCTGAAGGCGGACACGCTCGGAGGGTTGGAGGCCCTCGCCTTCGAGTGCAAGGAGGCCCAGATCCCGATCAAGGGGGCCGAGGTGGGGTCGGTCTCGAAGCGTGACGCGCTGGTGATGAAGGCGGTGAAGGACCCGCTCTGCCGGGCCATCCTCGCCTTCTCCGTGCCGGTCCTGCCAGAGGCCGCCTCTGTGCTTCCCAGCGCCGACGTCAAGGTGTTCCCGGGGGAGGTAATGTACCGTCTCCTCGAGGAGTACCAGGAATGGCGGGAGAAGAGGCGGACCGAGATGGAGGAGGAGCGCAGGAAGGCCCTCGTCCATCCCGCGAAGCTCCAGGTGATCCCGGGGTTCGTGTTCCATCGTTCCCACCCGGCCATCGTCGGGGTGAAGGTCCTCGCGGGGACGCTACGTCCCCCGTCTCGGCTCATGATCCGCGACGGGACCGAGGTCGGGCTGCTCCGGGGGCTGCAGGACAAGGGAGAGTCGCTCAAGGAGGCCGAAGAGGGGACGGAGGTCGCGGCCTCCATCGAAGGGGCCACGGTGGGACGGTCCTTCAACGAGGGGGACACCCTCTACGTCTCCATGAGCGAGGAGACCGCGCGCTCCCTCGCGAAGGTCCCTCTTCGCCCGTCCGAGCGAGAGGTGTTCGACGAGATCCTCACCATCCGCCGGGCCAAGGAACCCTTCTGGGGGAAGTGAGGGCGCGCGCGGGGAGCCCTCCCGCCCCGTCCCCTACAGGTTTTAGCCGCAGACGGCGACGGACGAGTGACCGGCGCGCCCACCAGGACGGGCCGTTCCCCTACCAGAGGGTCTTCTCTTCCTCTGGCTGCGGCTTGGAGCTGGGCTCGGATGGGCTCTCGCTCCGGGACTCTCGGAGGTTCTTCTTCTCCTTCGGTTCGGGCGTTTCGCCCTCGCGCTTCTCCCCCGACGGAGCTTCCTCGCGCTCGGCGGCCGGTTTGGGTTCTTCCTCGCCCTCGAGCGGTGGCAGCTTCTCGGGCATCGTCCGGTTCGAGTAGACCCCCCCGCCCAGGAAGAGCCCAAGGAACAGCGCGATCGCTCCCATGGCGGCCAGCAGTCCGCCGGCGGCCATGATCACCGTGGCCTCCCAGAGCGAGAGTCCCGTGGTCTGTTTGGCGTCGATGACGACCGACCCCGAGACCGAGGCGGTGGTCGTCCCACGATTGACGACGTCCAGCACGTAGGGGAACGTGGTGGCCGGAGAGAGCGTGAGCGTGGTGGGCGCGGCTCCCGGGGCCACGTAGCCGATCTCGAGCACGCACGACCCGTTCGGGTCGTTGAAGTTGGGGATGGAACATCCTCCGGAGAGCAGGTAGAGGTTGAGCGAACCGTTGGACTGGGCCTGCACCGTGATCGTCCCCCCCGTGAGGGCCGGGATGGGCGGGTTCAGCACCTCGGTGTGGTTGGAGTCCCGCAGCAGCAGGGGAAAGTCGATCGGCTGGGTCGCGAGGATGGTGTTGGTCTGGGGAAGGTTCAAAAGGCCGACCCCCACGACGAGCAGCCCGAGGGCCACCAATCCCCCCCCGGCTAGGACAAGGCCCCGCCGCACGGCCGAATAAGCTCAGTAAATAGCTATAAACAGTGGCCCTGCTAGCCTCTAACGTGGTGGGTATGGACCGGACCTCGCCGGTCGGGGCCGAGGGCCGACGGGCCCCCCACTGTCCGGAGTGCGGCGGCATCCGCTTGGTCCGGGATTCCGGGTCAGCCGAGCTGCATTGCGGCGACTGCGGCCTCGTCCTGGCCTCGCAGTGGGTCTCGGACGACCTTCCGTTCAGCGGCGGCGAGAAGGGCCCCTCCGAGGGCGGGAGAGGGGTGGGTCCCTTCGTTCCGGCGGGAGCTCCCCGAAAGCACCTGGGAAGCACCCTGGGGGTCCGCCGCGACGGCCAAGGGCGGGCGCTCAGCGCGGACCGCAGGAACTACTACGGCCACCTCAAGTGGCTCATGGACCGGGAGGTCACCCGGCGGACCGACAGCCCGCTGGACCGCTCCCCCGCGCGCGACCTGCTCGCCAGGACCTCCTCGACCCTGGGCCTCCCCGCAGTGGTCCTCTCGGAGGCCGAGCGCATCTTCCAGCTGGCCACCCAGCGCGGGGCGTTCCGGGGACGGAACATGGGCTCGAGCGTGGGCGCCTCGATCTACGCCGCCTGCCGGCGGTTCGGGCTTCCCCGCACGCTGGGCGAGGTGAGCAAGGTCGTCGGGATCCGCCGCTCAGAGCTCGGCCGCGCGTTCAAGTCGCTCAGCCGCAACCTGGGGACCCCGGTGCCGATCGTGAACCTGCAGTCCTACCTCACCCGATACGCGGAGGAGTTGGCGCTCTCCCCCCGGGTCCGCTCGACGGTCGAGGAGATGCTGCGAGTGACGCAGGGCCACCCGGAGGTCTCGGGGCTGTCGCCCCACGGCCTCGTCGCCGCTCTCATCTACCTCGCGAGCGAGCAGCACGGCGAGGGACGCCCCCGCACCCAGGTCGCCAAGGTGGGGTCCGTCACCGAGGTTACGCTCCGCTCGACCAGCCGCACGCTGGAGCGCCTGCTCGCCGATCGCAGGCTCACTTCGGCGGACTGAGCGCGGCGCGTTCCCAACCGCTTCCCGTGCGGGACCTACGGCCCATCTCAGCGTGAGGAGCGTACGGGCGGTGCCGCAAGCCCAGGGCCCCCGATGGGGGCCAGCCACAAGGGAAGCTGGGGACCGAGTTGGCCCGGAACGGGGCCCTACTTCACGATGAAGTAGCCGGCCGCCTTCTCGCGGACCTTCCGGCGAACGAACCCCTTCGTCTGGAGGTCCTGCAGCGAGTTGAGGACCATGTTCTTCGGGAGCTTCGAGGTCTGCGTGATACGCTCGGCCGTCCCCATCTTCTCCTCCGAAGAGAGCCCAAGTTCCTTCATGGTCTTGTAGACCTTCAGATTGTTGCCGCTGAGCTCGTCCGAGATCGAGGGGGCGGACTCCCCGAAGCCGTATTCTTCCATCGTCTGCGCCTCGCGCCGAGGCTTGCACATCGATTAGGAATAAAAGGCTGCCATGGGCCTCGGTCGCTTGGCGGCCGAGTCGGCCACTAGCCGCGGGCGCCCGGAGAACGCCGAGGTGGGCCCGCCCGGGACGTAGGTTCCCTACGACCTCGACGTCGGCATCCGGACGTGAGGAGAGGAGGGAGAGGAGATGGAAGGCTGCCCGGGGCCTCGCTGCGCCATCACGGCGCCATCACCGCGCGGTCACCGTATCGATGCGTGACACCGCGTGCACAGGACGGAGCCTGGCGGGTTGAGATGCCCGCAGGAGCGGCATGAGGTGCGGTTGGAGATCACCGCCGGGCCAAGATAGTCGAGCGCGGGGGTGGGGGCGAGCTCCCGGGAGTCGGAGGCGAGAGGGGCGAGACCGGTGGAGGAGGAAGGACCACCAGGTAGCCCGGCGGCACCCCAGCCCGCTCCTTGACCCCGCATGGACATGGCCGAACCCTCCTCGCGGCCGTCCGGATAGGTCCCTTCCGGCCGGCTGGAGAGGAACAGGGCCCCTCCGAACACGAAAGCGAAGCCGGCGCAGATCGAGAGGTACCACCCCAGCCCCGCGCCCCAAGTGGCTTGGCCGTTGTCCGTGCCGAAGGCTCCTCCTCCGACCGAGAAGCTGCACGTGTTCCAGAACGAGGCGTTCGGAGTGTTCGTGCCGCAGTTCGCTTCCTCCACACCGAGGAAGTAGTCGTACGGTCCCGAGTTGGGGGGGGCCGCGCTGACTGGGCCCACGAGCCCCGGTTGGGCCAAGATGAGGAGCGCAGGGGCGAGGAGGGTGAGGATGCCCGCCATCAAGGCGAGAAGGTGGGTCGTGTGGAAGTGCCAGCGCCCCCACCCCCGCCGGGTCGCTCCCATCACCATGAACGAGGCGCAGAGCGCGCCGAGGACACCCGAGACCAGGATCATCACGTGGACCAGCACGTAGTAGCCGCCGAGGTTGGAGAGGCCCGTGGTGGCGTAGGCCCAGTTCATGTTCGTGTTGGCGTTGCAAGGCGCCCAGCCGTAGAGCGTCGAGCCCGAGCAGGCGACGTAAGAGGTGGAGCCCGGGCTGAACTCGAGCGTCCCTGTGTCGCTCGTTCCAGAGCTCGGGTCGGTCAGAGTCACGGTGTCGAACCACCAGGGGGTCGCGGCCGCCGCTACGGAGAGGATCACCGCCGCGAAGAGCAGCACCGCGGCGATGGTGCGTCGCCGGGAGGTCCCGCCCTGCCCGCGCGAGGTCGGCCGCCAGGGTCCGCCCATCGCCCGGCCATCGTACCCGCCGCCGGAGCTACCGGACCCACTCCACGACGCCATCCACGCTCACCCATCGGGAGGTGTGCCCTTCCAGATAATCCTACTTCGGCCCACCGCGCCGGCTCGAGGAGCGTCGGCGCGTCCTCGCCGCGGGGGACGCCGAGGGACCGGGGGGTGGGAGCAAATCTCCCCCGGCCACCCGGCCCACGACCACGAGGAGCGGCCCCACGAGATGGCGACGGCGAACCTCCCGGATGAGAAGCCGAAGCGAGGCCCGCAGGACCCATCCCCTGTCCGTCCCCGGGGCGCCAATGAGCGCGGCGTTCGAGGTGACGGCGACGACCTTCGTGAGCGAACGAAGGCTCTCGAGCACCTCCGTTTCCCCGATCCAGGCGACGACCGTATCGCGGGGCCCGAACGCCATCGGACGGGCGGATCGGCCGCGGGTGCGCAGCGCGCTCTTCGACAGCGGGAGGTGGAGGAGCGTGCAGCTCTCCGACGCGCCTTCGAGGAACAGCGGTAGGCTGGCGAGCGTGGGCGCCGCGGTAAGGGGAGCGAGCCCGGGGACGACCGAGGCTGGGACCCCGAGGGAGGCGAGCCGGGCCAGCGTCCGCAGACCGTCCCCGAGCACGAGCGGGTCGCCGTGCATCCAGCGCACCACGCGCTCTCCGGAACGCGCGCGTTCCACGAGATGCTCTTCCCAGCGTGGGGCGACCTTGGCGCGGCCGCGCCGCGCGGGGTTCGGCACCGCGATCCTCACCGCCCGTCGAGGGGCCCATCGGAAGGCGGCGCGGTCGACCTGCTTGTCGTAGAAGATCGCGTCGGCCTCTCGGAGATAGGCGCACGCTCGAAGGGTCAGGAGGTCGCGGTCCCCCGGCCCGGCTCCCACGAGGACCACCTCGCCGGGACGGAACTGGACCCTTGGCAACAGGCCGGGCAGAGGCCGCCCCGGGCGCGGCCTCAACGGAGGGCCTCCAACGTCCTCCGGCGCTCGTTCTCCCGGTGGACCTCTCTCAGCTCGAGGTCCCGAAGGGCCTCCCCCAGGTCCTCCTCGATGTAGACCCCCTCGAGGACCTGCGGGAAGGCGCCACGGAGGGCGAGGGCCTCGGCCACCTCGGCCAGGACGGTGTCGGGCGCCCCCGGCCATCGACCCGGAGGCTCACCCTCCTCGAATCGCGGGGCGCGCTCATGCCAGAAAGCGGTACGCGCTAGCCCCCGCGGGAGGTCCGTTCGGTGGACCCGGACGGTGGCGGCGGCGGGAAGGCCGTGGCCATCGCGCTCGAACTCCGGTGGGTCGGAGCCGGAGAACTTTCCCGTCTCCCTCGCGATGCGTCGCATCGTCGCGATCGTCACCACGATCACCATCGCGGCCCGCTCACCGCTGGGGTCCAGGAGCGAGGCCACACGGACCTCCTCCGGAGGGACCCGGTGATGCTCCGCGAACGAGCCGAGGAGCGAGCGCTCCTCTCCCGAGATCCCGGGGTCCTTCTCCCCTCGGACCGGTCCCACGCTCCGCCCTTCGGTCATCGGACGCTGCGACCCTTCACCGGAAGATGAGCTTGACCCGGGAGGGGGAGGGATGGGGAGGAACGGGGCAGGGTGGAACGGCAAGGGACGCGAAGGGACGGGACGGGACGGGACGGGAAGGGAGGGGGTGGGATTGGAGGGGGCGGGGTCGGGGCGGCGCCGGGGCGGGCCGCGAACGCTATCTACCACAGACCCCGGTCGGTCCACGGAGGAGAACTTGGTCGCGGAAGAGGAGGCATCTCGCCCTCGGGCACGCACCACCCCACGGGTGAACGTCCTCGACCTTCCCTGCCCGACGTGCGGGGAGACCCTCCGGCACCGCGTGCTTCACGTCAAGGAAGGCTCAGCCCGCTCCGAAGCCCGTGGGAACTCCCGCAGCCCGCTCGAAGGCATCGCTCGCTGCGCCATCTGCCACACGTCCCACCCGTTCGTCCTCCAGCCGAAGCTCCTTTGCGCCGTCTCCGTGATCGTGAGCGAGGGCCCCGAGTCGGTCCGTACGGACGTGGACCTGCCGGAGGACCGGCTGCTGGAACTGGACGGGACGCTCCGCGTGAACGGACGACCCGTGCGGATCTCGCGGATCGAGGGACCGATGGCCCGCAACCTGCCCCGGGCACGTCCTTCCCAGGTGGTGGCGCTCTGGACGGTACCCACCGACGAGCTCCACCTCCGCCTTTCCGTCGTCGAGGGTTCCCGGACCCGCCCCCTCCACATCATGGCCCGAGGAGACCAGGAGATCCGGGTGGGCGACGTGCTTCACCTCGAGGCCGAGGGGGAGTCGGTCGAGATCACCGGGGTCCGTGGGCGGGGCCGGACCTTCCAGGACCCGGGCGATGCGCTTCCCGCCCGAGAAGTGCAGCGGATCTACGCGCGCTCCGCGCGAAGACCGCCCGGCGGCAGAAGGGACTGAAGCCGCTCCCGGGAGATCCCCAGGTCCTGGGCCACCCGCCGCTCGGTCTGTTCCCGATCCTTCTCCTCCCCCGGGAGGATCCGCCAGAGGACCTTCCCCCCTTCCTGGGCGAAGCTCTCGCGGGGTGCGACCTGCAGGAGGACCTCGCGCTCGAAGGAGATCGTGCCGAGCCAGAGCTCCAGGGGAAGGTCCCGTTCGAAGGTCTTCGTCCCGTGGATGACCCAGGACCCCTTCGCCACGAACTCGCCGCTCGCCCCCGCCTTCGAGACCGCGTCGCCCGGCACCCAGAAGGCGTCCGCCGAGGCGAGGCCGGCCCTCCAGGCCTTCGAGCAGGCGACCGCCCACTGGCTCACCTCGCGGAGCGTGACCTCGCCGACCTCGCCCTGCCCGGGCGCCGGCCGCTTGATGACGACGCTCGGGGCGCCCTGCAGGTCCGCGTGGATGTAGATGTCGCGCTCCTTCAGGTAGCGTTTGACCACGCCGTCGTTCGACCTCGCGTCGCGGCCTGCCACGGCGACGAGCCGCTCGGAGGAGACCATCCAGCGGGGGGCCTTCTCGAACCAGAAGTGCTTCTTCCTCGGGGTCCCCCAGGCACGCGGTCCGACGGCGGCAAGGGCGGCGCGTCTCTCCATCCTCTCCTGGTCCGAGGCGCTTTCCTGATCGAGGGACCGCATGCGCGACTCGGTCTCGGCGAGGGCCCGGCGGGCTCCCTCGAGCTTCGGAAGCCGGCGTTTCGCCTGGTCGAAGAGGACCTGTGCGCTTTCGCGGATCGGTCGGGCGGCGACCAGGCGGAGGGACCGTCCGTCGATCTCGATCTCCACCTCGCCTTCCCCCGGGGCGGCTTGGCGGGCGGCCTTGAGCCGCGACTCCACCTCCGCGTAGTTGGACAGGAGCAACCGGGCCGCGCCCTGCTCCTCCCGCATCCCACGCTCCTGCTCGTCGATGACGCCCTGCTGCTGGCTCCGCAGCCGCAGGAGCTCCTCCCGCTGGACGTTCCTCTGCTCCTCCGGCCCCGGGGCAGCCGTCACCGGCGGGGGGGCCTTCTCGGCGAAATAGACCGCGGCCGCCTCCGAGAACCGCTCCCGCTCCTCCAGCGCGCTCCCGGCCTCCGCGCCGGGCAGCCCGCTCGAGCCCCACCGGCGGGAGGGGTAAGGCGTGGCGTCCACCGGCGTGGAGCCCGCGGAGGCGCGGTAGAGGTACCCCTTCGGAGGGTCGGCCAGTTCCTTCAGGAGGTCGGACATCGCGCGGACGAGCTTGCCCGCCGTCGCCTCGGCGTCTGTGGAGGCCGGGGCCCGCGGGTCCAACCCGGCCCGGACCACGACCTCCTCGGCGAGCGGTCCTCCGAGCCCTAGACGTGCCGCCAGGGTCGATACCCGGTCGGTCCGGGAGCGGGTCAAGACCGCGAGCACCTCTCCGTCGGAGAGCGTGAACGGGTCCTTGCGTGGTGGAGGACGCACGTAGGGCTCCCCCGGCCGCAGCGTCCGTCCGGCCCAGACCTTCGAGTGGAGGAGCGCGACGATCCGCCCCCCCCGCACCGCGAGGATGTTCCCTTGTCCGAAGAGCTCGAGGGCGAGGAGCGCAGGGCCCTCCTCTCCCCCTCGTCCGAAGGCCAGCTCCAGGTACCTCTCCCCCTCTGGTTGGTTAATCGATAGGAGCGGGGCCCCGGTCAGCTGCCTTCGGAGCTCCACGCCCAGGCGCCCCGGTTCGTCCGGTCGCTCGCTCCCCGAGGGTCGAAGGACCGCAAAGCGACCGGGGGCCACGAGGAGCTCCCACTTCCCCTTCTCCTGGACACGGAGGGTGAGCAGCAGCCGCTCTCCCGGAAGCTCGTAGGCCTTCTCGAACCAGGCGCGGCCCAGGGCGCGGAGCTCCCGCACCAGCGCCTGGGTGTCGAGCGCGGAGAACCCCTCCTTCACCGCGAGCGGCTGGCCGCCCGTCTGCGACATCGCTCTCCCTGCCCGTCGGGACGCAGAGGCTATAGTGGATGGACCTTTCGCGTCCCTCGTGAGCGAGCCTTCGGCCTCTCCCCCGCCGGCGACCGCCTCCAACGGCCCCAGTCCCCCTCCCTCGCCCGAACCTGCAAGCGAGTGGGTGGCGAAGGCGCGGGCCTTCTGCGAGGAGCGGGTCCGCCCGAACCTCCGAACGTGGGACCGGGAGGACCTCATCCCCGACGACTTCTTCCGGGCCTTCGGCGACGCGGGGTTCCTCGGGCTCACGATCCCGAAGGAGTACGGCGGGCAGGGGCTCTCCACGCTCGAGTTCGCCCGCACGCTCGAGGAGCTCGCGGCGGGGAGCGGGGCCGCGGCGACGATGATGGCGGTGGACCTGTCCGTCGCCGCCATGCCGATCCTCCAGTGGGGGACGGAGGAGCAGAGGCAGACCTTCCTACCGAAGATCGCCCGCGGGACCTGGATCGGGGCCTTCGGGCTCACCGAGCCCTCCGTCGGCTCGGACTCCCAGCACCTCGCCACCCGATACCGCCGGGCGGCAGCGCCGGCCGAAGGCTGGGTGCTGGACGGCTCGAAGATGTTCATCACCAACGCGGCCTCCTCGGAGGTCGTCCTGGTCTTCGCCACGAGCGACCCCGCTCTGGAGGCGAAGGGGATCACCTGCTTGCTGGTCCGCAAGGGCACCCCGGGGTTCTCCGTCGCTCAGCGCCTGGACAAGATGGGCATCCGTGGCTCGGAGACCATGGAGCTCGTCTTCGAGAACTGCCGCGTCCCCGAGGGCTCTCTCCTCGGAAAGGAGGGTCAGGGGTTCAAGATCGCCATGACCGCCCTCGAGGGCGGGCGCATCGGGATCGCGGCCTGCTCGCTGGGCATCGCCCGCGCCGCCCTGGAGGAGACCCTCCGGTGCCTGCCGCGCCCCGCCGAGGACTGGCAGAGGTCCGCGGTCGCGCGGATGTTCGTCGACGTGGAAGCCTCCCGGGCCCTGGTCGAGAAGGCCGCCCGGCTTCGCGATCAGGGCGCGGACTTCGCAGGGGCGGCCTCGGCCGCGAAGCTCTTCGCGTCCCAGGCCGCGTTCCGGATCGCCAGCCGGGGCCTCGATGTGGTCGGCCGTTCCTCCTTCGACCGGGAAGGCGCCTGCCAGCTGGAGCAGCTCTTCCGGGATTCCCGCGTGCTGACGATCGTCGAGGGCACCACGGAGATCCAGGAGCTCATCCTGGGCCGCCGGCTCCTGGGACGGTAGGGCCCGGCGCAAACCTCCGGCGGCGCCGTCGCGCTCCGAAGTGCGCTCACGCTGGAACGGGGATCGGCTCGGCCGCATCTTCATAGCCGCTCCTTCCCGTTCGTGGGCCGTGCCTCAGCGAAGGCCCTCGACGACCGACCTCCCCGGGTTCCTCCCCGCGAGCGAGCACCGGGACCGGATGGCGCGCGAGACGGAGGTGGCTCCGGGTCGTGGGAAGGGCCGACGGTCCTCCGGGAGGGCCTCGGGGAACCCCTCGCCCCCCCCTCCCCCGCCCCCGCCTCCTCCCGAGACGCGCGTGCCGCTCGAGAAGGTCCCGTTCGACCCCAGGCTCGCCGAGATCCTCCGCGAGCAGGGCATCTCCGAGCTCTACCCTCCCCAGGCCGAGGCGCTGGGGCCCGTGCTGGAGGGCCGGAGCGTGGTGCTCGCCTGCCCCACCTCCTCGGGGAAGTCGCTGGTGGGCTACAGCGCGCTCGTGACCGCGGCGCTCTCGGGGCGCCGGGGGATCTACATCGTCCCGCTGCGCGCTCTGGCGAGCGAGAAGTTCCACGACCTGAAGGCCTTCGAGAAGCTGGGGCTGAAGGTCGCCCTCACGATGGGGGAGCGTGACATCTCCTCCAAGGACCTGGAGAAGGTCGACATCCTCGTCTCCACGAGCGAGAAGACCGACAGCCTCCTGCGGCACCGGGCCCCCTGGATGGAGACGGTGGGCGTCGTCGTCGCCGACGAGGTCCACCTCCTGCGCGACCCGACGCGCGGGCCGACGCTCGAGGTGACGCTGACCCGCCTGCGGCGCCGTCACCGTGGGCTGCAGGTGGTCGCGCTCTCCGCGACGGTGCGGAACTCTGTCCAGCTCTCCGAGTGGCTCGGGGCGGCTCACGTCCGGAGCGACTTCCGCCCCGTGCCCCTCCGGCAGGGGGTCTACCGCGCCGGCGCGATCACCTTCACCGACGGCAAGCAGCGCCCCATCGCGGAGTTCGGGGAAGTGATCGAGTCGCTCGTCTGCGACATCCTGAAGGAGGGAGGCCAGGCCCTCGTCTTCGTCAACAGCCGGAAGTCCACGGTCACCCTCGCCACGCGGCTCGGGAAGGCGGTGGGACCTCTCCTCGCTCCGAACGAGCGGGAGGACCTGAAGGCGCTCGCGCGGGAGCTCGGAGGGGACCACGAGGAGGAGACCGAAGGCCTCCGCCAGCTGGGCGGCATGGTCCCCTACGGCACCGCCTTCCACAACGCTTCCCTCACGAACGACGAGCGCGGACGGGTCGAGAGCGCCTTCCGGAGCGGCCGGCTCAAGTGCCTCGTCGCGACCACGACGCTGGCGATGGGACTCAACCTCCCCGCCCGTCGGGTGATCGTGCGCGACACCACCCGCTACGACGACACCGTGGGGATGTCGGTCAAGATCCCCGCCCTGGAGGTCCACCAGATGCTCGGCCGCGCCGGGCGGCCCCGGTACGACCCTTACGGCGAGGCGATCCTGCTCGCCAAGAACGAGGACGAGGAGGAGGACCATTTCGAGCGCTACCTCAACTCTCCTCCGGAGGAGCTGGAGAGCCAGCTCGGCAGCGCCCCGGTGCTCCGGACCCACCTCCTCGCGCTCGTCGCCTCGGGGGAGGTGAGCACCGAGAAGGAGCTCGAGAACTTCCTAGCGGGGACCTTCTACGGCCACTCCTCGAACCTGCGGGACCTCCGGGGGGCTCTCGAGGAGGCCCGGGGCTTCCTCGAGCGGTGGGGGCTCCTGGAGCACGGCTTGCCTCTACGCTCAACGGCCTTCGGCAAGCTCGCTTCCGACCTCTACCTGGACCCGGTCACCGCGGTGCTCATGCGCCGTGCGCTGGGACGCGCGCGGAGAGGGACCGGGGTCTTCCCCTACCTCGCGGCGCTCGCCGTCACTCCCGACCTGCTGCCGCTCGGCGTGCGGGCGGGGGCCGACGAGGCCGCGATGATCTCGCGCTACGCCGCCGAGGGAAAGGACCTGCTCCTGCCCCCGGAGGAGACGGAGATCGAGGACCTTCTCCCTCCGTTCGACGGCTACCTGGGCTGCCTCAAGACCGCCGCACTCCTGGAGGCGTGGATCGACGACCGCCGGAAGCTCCTGGAGATCTCCGAGGCCTTTGGCGTCGGTGCGGGGGACCTTCGGACGCGCGTGGAACGCGGGGAGTGGCTTCTCTCCTCCATGGCCCTTCTCGCCTCCCGGGAGAACCGGGAGGTGGCGAAGGCGCTCGACGAGCTCTCCGTCCGGGTGCGCTACGGCGTGCGACAGGAGCTTCTGGAGCTGGTCAGCTTGCGGGGCATCGGACGGGTGCGGGGCGGGCTCCTCTACGATCAGGGCTGGCACGACCTGGAGGCGCTCCAGCGGGCGGGGGAATCGGCCGTCTCCCGGGCGTTGGGCTCCCCGACCGTCGCGCACAGCGTCATGGAGCAGGTGCGTCGGAGGAAGGGCGGTCCGACCTCCACCGCTCCTACGGTGAGGGAGCCGACGGAGGCCCCGGGCTCGGGGTCGGCCCCTCGCGCAGATCCTCCCGGGGGGGACGAGCGTCCGGCATCCCCCGAGGCGAGCCCCCCGCGGTGGGACCGCCTCGACGCGTACTGAGGCCGGCACGACCGCCGACGCGGCGAGCGACCGGGACCGCAGCGGCCCCAAGTCGCATGGGAGACCCCTCCTGGCGCGGGGGTAGGTCCCGGGGGCGGCCGTCGTGGATCGGGACAGGTCCCCGGGGCCCCTTGGGAGCGAGGGGCGAGGGGTCCTCCATCGGCTCGACCGGGGGCGAGGGACCTCCCGGCAGGGTCGCGGGCGGGAGCACCGGAGAGAGCCGGAAGCGGACCGAGCTTCCCCCGGTGCCG
Source organism: Thermoplasmata archaeon (assembly GCA_021802125.1). GTDB lineage: Archaea > Thermoplasmatota > Thermoplasmata > Lutacidiplasmatales > UBA184 > JAKAAX01. The sequence goes on from JAKAAX010000002.1 coordinate 158,660, forward strand.
CCGAGGCGGACCTCGCGCTGGAAGGCGCCCGAGCGCTCCAGGCGGGTGGTGTGACGCCACAGTCGGGAGCCGGAGGGCGGAGCGAGCCCTTCCGTCCGGCAGCGCTGCTCGAGCCGGCGGCGGAGCTCTGGCAGCGCAAGCCCCTCGGGCTCGTCCGTGCCGGACGCCTCCCGTAGCGCCTCCAGGATGCAGGTGTCGAGGGCGCGGGAGTTGCGACGAGGTTCCACCGGGTCCGCCGGGGGAGCCACGTCCAGCATCTCCAGCCTCCTCGCTCCCCGGGCCTCCGCCCTCCGTCCGCTCTCCCGGAGCGTGGGGCCGGCCAGAGCGAGGCCCCAGCCCTTCGTGAGCAGAAGGTCCCGCACGGCGGCCAGGGCGAGCGGGTCGGGGAGCGTGTCGAAGGCGAGCCGGGCGCGCTGCTCCACGGCAGACAGGACGTCCCCCGCGGAGATGGCGGGGAGATGCTCCCGGCGTACGCCTGGCCCGAGGGGACCGCCGATCCCTTCGGCGTCCTCGAGCGGGTCCACCTCCCCCGAGAGGATCACGACGTAGGGGGGCAGGTCGTGGTCGCCTTCCGGCAGGAAGCGGCCCGGAGCGAGAAGGGGACCCAGGAGGCGGGGGAGTCCGCAGGAGGTCGCCCGCACCTGATCGATCCAGAGCACCGTGGGTCGCCCCAGGGTTCGAAGGCGGCGGATGAGCAAGGTCACCAGGAGCTCGGTCGGGCAGCCCGCGCCTCGGAAGCGCTCGTCGATCCCTCGGAACAGGGCGGAGACGACGCGGCTGGGGGTCCTCTCCGTCGCGACGTCCGCCCGGAGGAGGAGCGGAGGTCGCCGGGCGTCGGTCCTCCGCCAATGCTCTTCGACCGTACGGACGAGCTGACGTGCGACAGCCGAGGTCCCTACTCCCCGGCTCCCCCAGAGCACGAGCCCCGCGCGGGGGGAGGAGGTGGAGGTCGCGGTGAGGGATCTCCCCAGTTCCTGGAGGATGTCGTCACGGCCCCTCAGGGAGGGTGGGCACCAGTCGTCGCTCAAGGCTCGGGGGTCGCGCCAGAAGTTCATGGAGTGGCGCAAATCTTCGTAATATAAGAAATCTCATTTCTCATGCAGTTGGGGTTGATGCCCCGATACGGGGGGTCGGGAACCACGGAGGGCCCCTGCGCAGGGGGACTCTGGACCTCCCGGCCACGAGGGAGCGATGTGCGGGGCCGGAGGCCGACCGCCTATGGCCCCACGGCGTGAAGAGATGGGCCACGGAGTTGGGGGGGGTGGGTGGGATGGGCGGATGGAGGGAGTGGATCGGGCGGGTGGACGGAGCGGGCACGACGGGCGGGGAGGAGCTTCCTACTCCCCGATCGCCTTGACGATGACCCGCTTGCGGCGTTGCCCGTCGAACTCCGCGTAGAAGACCTGCTCCCAGGGCCCGAGGTCCAGGTCACCTTTCGTGATCGGGAGGAGGACCTGGTGGCCCAGCAGCAGGTTCTTGAGATGGCAGTCCCCGTTGTCCTCGCCGGTCTGGTGGTGCCTGTAGTCCCCCGGGGGGGCGAGGCGGTCGGCCCACTCCTGGATGTCCTGGATGAGCCCCCGCTCGTTGTCGTTGACGTACACCGCGGCCGTGATGTGCATCGCGCTCACGAGCACCATCCCCTCCCGGATCGCGGAGCGCCGGACGACCTCGCGCACCCGCTCCGTGATGTTGACGAACTCCCGCCGTTGCGCCGTCTGGAACCAGAGGTACTCCGTCTCGGCCTTCATGTCGGACGGTTGGGAGGGAGCGCGACCCAAGAGGTCTTCGACCGCTCCTGACGGTCCGGCGGGCGCCAGGACCGCGGGGGCCCGCCTGTCGAGAGCATAGGACAGGCTCAAGAGGGGGAAAGGCGGTCGAAGGTGCCACGGCGATCACGGCGACGGCCCGCATCCTGAAGAACGTCATTCAGGTCGAAGTGGGCAAGGAACGTTGGGTGGCACGCCCCCGGGTGACCGGGGCGACCTCGGTGGGACGGGCGATCTCGGCCCTCTTCTCCACCGAGTACGAGGTGTTCAAGGAGACCGACCCGGACCACCCCATCGCCCACGTCTCCTACCTCGCCAAGCGCGACGAGGTGGTGATCCAGCAGGACGATGAGCGCTGGCAGACCCGCTCGAGCGCGTTCGGCCCGATGCGGATCACCTACAACGCGATCGACTACCAGATCCACGAGAAGATCACGGGGCGCTTCGCGATCCTGCACGGGGAGGACGTCATCGCCCAGGGCGAGTGCCGCTTCCGCTCCGTGACCCTGCCGGAATACCCTCCCGAGATGGAGGTGTTCCTCGGCCGCCTGTCGCTCGGGCTCCTCATCCGGACGCTGTTCTGGGAACTGGCCTTCTGAGGCCGAGATGGGCCTGGTCGCGGCCCCGGCGCTGGGTCACCCGGCAGACCTTCGGGAGACCCGGCGGGTCAGCGCCTCGGGCGGCCGAGGCTCGAACGGGGTGGTGTGGAACCGGATGGTCAGCAGGAGCGCCGCCCCCACGAGCACGATGACCGTGGAGATGAGGAAGGTCGTCTCGACGCCGTACCAGCCGTAGAGCAGGCCTCCCCAGAGCGTCCCCGCGAGTCCCCCCAGTCCGGCGAGGGCATTGTACCATCCCAGGGCCTTCCCCCGAGCGCGCCCGTGCACGAGCCGGAGCAGGAAGAGCGTGCTGGCCGTGCTGAGGAAGGCCCAGGTGACCCCCATCGCTCCGTTCAACCCGACAAGGAGCATCGTCCGGTCGAGGACGGCCCCGGAAGAGGTGCCCGGGACCAAGTGCGGCACGAGGAAGAAGAGGGGGACCAACGCCGCCCTCGCGAGCAGGCTCGCGATGAAGACCCATTTCGGGTTCGAGAGCTCCACCGCGATTCCCGAGTGGTAGAAGAGCCCCGTCGCGAACGCCGCGCTGGCCAGGTAGATCATGAAGATGTACTGCTGGGAGAGGTAGGCTCCCTGAGGGACCCCGGAGGTCAGGAATACGGGGAACGGCCCGTAGAATACCTGGAAGCCGATGCTCATCACGAGCATCGCCGCGAGGAAGCTGTACTCCCCGGCGGGGATCCTCTGCGGCAGGCCCCGCGTGAGGTCGATGACGTGGAGGACCCGGCGCCGGGTCCTGCGCAGCCGCTCGATCACCCCGTGGTCCCCGATCCCGAACTCCCCCAGCGACGCCCGGCTGAGCAGGCTGTGGGGCTCCTCCACCCACGCCGCCGCGGTGAAGGCCCCGCCGATCGCGAGCGCGCCGGAGAGCGCCAGGAGCCAGCGCATGGCCTCGATCGCGTAGGCGCCGTTGAACTGGGTGCCGGCGGGGGTCCCGAGGATGAACCAGACCGACCCGATGACGAGCCCCAGCACCGCCCCGAAGCCGCTGATGAGGCCGAAGAGCCCCAGGTCCCGAGCCCACCAACGCTTGTTCCGCGTCTCGAGAAGGAGGACGGTCCCCACCGGGGCGCCCGCGGCGGAGGCGATCCCTTCCGCCAGGTTCAGCAGGAAGTAGTTCCCGATCGACGTCGGGATCGACATCAGGAAGAGCAGGAGGCCCGTCGCGCCGAAGGAGGCGACCAGGAACCACTTCCGGTGACGGACCCGGTCCGAGAGGTTCCCCCAGAGGATCATGCAGGGGACCTCGAAGACCGTGGAGGCGGCGATGATCGCCGTCACCACGAAGGGGCTCGGGTCGTAGCGCGCGATGGCGATGAGCGGGATGAGGGGGGTCGACAGCCCGTCGGAGAGGGCCAGAGGAAGGTAGGAGAGGAACCAGAGGTCGGAGGAGGAGCGCCGCAGCGGAGGGAGAGGGATCTTGACGCTCGGGGACTTCCCCTCGAGCATCGCCGCCTCGCCAGGCGAGACGAAACCGCCCAGCCCTTTGCCCACCCCCTCCACGCTCCGAGGCACCCCCGACCGGTCGCGCGCTCCGGCGTTTCAGTTCGGGGCGACGCGTAGATGCTTCAGCAGTCGGCGGAAGTCCTTCTCGCTCACCCACTCGACCCGCAGATAGTCACGGAGGAAGGCGTCGCCCGCCCCCAGCCTCCGGGCCTCGCGCACCGCCACCTCGTAGGCCTCGAGCTCGGTGGGCCGGTCGACGTAGGCGAACTTCGGGTCCCACAGCTCCCGACCGTGGTGCCGCTGAAGGACATGGCAGAGCTCGTGAAGGATGTCGAGGTAGACGATCAAGGACGGGCTTTCGGAGAGGTGGGAGTGGCCGACGACGACGCAGTCCTCCTGGCTGACGACCGGACGCCAGCCCGCGCGCCGGCCCAGGGCGGGCATCTCGCGGGGCGCCACGTACATCCAGACGTCCTCGGGGATGAGCTCGACCGACGTCTTCGAGAGGATCTCCTTCTCGGTGTCGTCGTGCGGGAGCTTCTGGAACGCTTCGACCTTCTCCAGCCCGGGGAAGGCCTTGAAGAGGGCATAGTGCCCCGGCGTGAGGTCACGCTGGATGGAGAACTCGCGAGGCGGCTCCACGCTCTTCCGGGCGGGAGACATCCGGAACGCGAGCCGCGTCCGTAGTTAAGCGTGCGCGGTCGGACGGGCTCGCCGCCGGGCGCCTACCTCTCGGGCTTCTCCAGCGGGGAAGGTCGTTCCCCGGCGGGGTCCGGGTCCCCGGGCTCTCCGAAGGACGTCTCCTCTTCGGGGGTGGCCCGGGCCGAGGAGGTCGATCCCGCGGCCGGCCCGGACCCGCCCCCGCCCGACTCGAACTCCTCCCAGACGGAGCGGCCCCTCGGGTGCGGGGCGCGAGGACGGCGCCAGAGCAGCAGGATGCACCCCAGCGCCAGCGCGACAAGGAGCGCCAGCAGCGCCCAGGCCGCCCAGGCGGGGAGCCCGGCGAGAGGGTTCCCGGCGCCGTTGGAGGGGGAGTTTCCCTTCGAGGTCGTCCCGTTGGCGACCACCGTGAGAGGAAGCTCGCCGCTGACCGTGGCGTAGCCGCTCGCGGACGCGCTGACGAGGATCATCCCCGAGCCGCCGGGGGCCCGTACGTGCGAGGGCGCGGTGTAGGTCGCCTCGAGCGCCCCCCGGACGTCGGTCAAGCCCCCAGGCACGGAGAGGTTCCCTCCGACGGAGGGGCCGAGAAGGGAGACCACGGCGTTCGCCACGGGGACCCCGCTGGTCGAGTTCACCGTGACCTGGAACGCCTCGGAGGCGTTCGAGTAGAGGAGGAGCGACCCCGGGGTGAACTGCAGGACGAGCGCGGGCAGCGGGTTCACCTCGGTGACCCACGCGTAGGTGCCGATCTCGTACCCCGCCTTCTCTACGGTCAAGGTGAGCCCCGCCGAGATCGCGCTGCCGGAGGAGCTGGCGGCGAGGAAGGTGGTGTTCACCCCGCCGCTCGAGTTGGTGTAGGCCGAGGCGACCGTGGAGCTCCCTCCGAAGGCCGTGAAGGACGCGAGCGCTCCGGAGAGGGGCGGCCCGCCCGTCCCCACGTCGACAGTGAAGACGATGTGGACGGACTGCGCGGACCGGACGGACGGTGGGGGCGAGGGGGAGGCCAGGATCGAGAGCGGGGTGTTGCTCACGAGCTGCGGGGGGACGATGACGACCTGGACCGACGTCCCGTTCGTCAGGTTCTGCCAGGTGGCGTTCACGAAGATCGTTGCGTTGGTCTCCTTCGTGACGGTGGGGGCCCGGTAGGTGAAGTTCGCGACGCCCAGGGCGTTCGCCGTGGCCGGGCTCCCCAGGACCGTTCCGGAGGTGGCCGAAGCGGCGAGCAAGGCGGACTGGGCCGCGTCCTGCGTCCCGTTCGGGGACCAGACCTGGGCGGTGACGTTGAACCCCGTGCGGTTCGACCCGACGAACCACAGAGGCGCGTGCACCGTCAGGCGCAGCCTCGGAGAAGCGGGAGGGGGTGTCGAGCTCCCGCCGATCGCGTGGAGGACCCCCTGCTCGTCCGAAACGAGGACCTCGGCGTTCGCGAGCGCGGGGGAGAGGAGCACCGGGGAGGGGAGGGTGCACCTCCAGAGCACCGAGCGGGAGGCGACGGAGAGCACCTCGACGCGCCCGTCCGGGGTCCCTAGCACGAGGTCGCCTCCGGGGCCGCCGGTGGAGACCGGGGAACCCACTGGCCGAGAGGTCGGCGACCCTACGCTCCAGGGCACGAACGCCCGGAGGCCGAGCACGCCGTGCCCCGTCGCGTTCAGCGCGAACCGGAAGACCGCGACCGTGCCGTTCACCTGCTCGACGGCGAAGCTGAGGTTGCCGGCCCCGTCCCCGAGGATCGTGGGGGAGCCGACGAACCCCTCGCTGACGCCCGGGGTGGTCCAGCTCGCGATGACCGGGGAGCTCGGGGGAGCGATGGACCCCGGCAGGCCCAGCGGGTCGAGCACCTGCACCTGGCTCGGCCCGGAGCCCCCCGCGTCGTCCGCCACGATGGCCAGGGGGACCTCGTAGGAGGCGGTCCCTGACGCGCGCCAGAGATAGCGGGTCTGCACCGCCGAGCCGTTGCTCGAGTACGGCAGGGACATCGGGGACCAGGAGATGCCAGGGTAGGCCTGGCCGTTCGTCGCGTTGAAGGCCACCAGGTGGGGCCCGGCCACCGCGAGAGCGAGAGGCTGCTGGGGCGAGAGGACCGAGATGGCCTGGTCCACCGGTCCACCGAGCGGTAGGGAGAAGATGGGCAAGCCTCCCTCGGTCCACCCGTAGGCGTACCCGCCCGAGGAGGAGTCGTCCGCGGCGAGCACCACTCCGTCCACGAGGTTGGGCGGGGCGACGAGCGGACCCCGGACGCCCACCGACTCGCTCCAGAGGATCGCCCCCGTGGAGGCGTTGAGCGCGAAGAGCATCCCGCTCCCGTTGCTCGGGTCCTGCCAGACGGGCACGAACACCTTGTGGTCCCCCTCGAGGAGCCCTCCAAAGACCGGCAGTCTCAGCGGAAGGGTGGAGGTCCACACGTTGGCGCCGGTCGAGGCGTTCAGCGCGACGACCCCGCCGCCCGGGCCCGTGCCCTCGTACACCAAGCCGCCCGCGACCACCGGGGAACCGATCGCCGGAGGGCCGCTCGGGGGGAGCGCGATGTCGCCCGTGTAGGCGCTCCACAAGGTCCCGTTGTGGACGGGGGCGGCGGACAGGGAGGTCCCACTGAGGTTCCCACCGCCGGCGAACCCGGGCCAGGAAGCGCTGGAGAGCGTGAGGTTCCCGCCCGGGGTCCCGCCCAACTGGCCGGGGAGGTCGGGGGTCCGCGCCGGACCCGTATCCGAGAGCATCGATGCCGGAACCCGCTGGAGCGCGTGGGCCTCGGGCGACGGCAGGGTCCACGGTCCGGCCACCACGAGCAGCGTGAGGAGCAGGAGGAGGAGGAGGAGGAGCGGGCGGAGACGCGGCAGGGGGGATTGCCGAGCTTCCAGCGCCGTAGGGGAGGATGCCGGGCGGTCCCGGAGCGGGGCACGCTCGTCGGCGCCTCCCCCGTGGACCGGCCCGCTCCGCGCTCCCATACGTCCAATCCTCGTCGGAGCACCCGTCCACCTCGATAATAACCTAAAGCGGACGGTCCCCGAGCTCGACCCCTGCCCCCTTCGGACCGTCGGGGCAGGGAGAGGGAGTTCGGGCCGCGCCTTTTTTCACCGCGGCGTTTCCGGGCCGTTCCAATGGCCCAGAACTGCTCCCTCACCTCCGTGCGCGGCGTCACGGTCGGCAACGCCGAGGACAAGGAGCGGACGACGGGGGTGACCGCGGTCGTCTTCCCCGCCACCGCCCGAGGAGCGGTGGAGGTCCGGGGAGGGGCGCCCGGCACGATGCATACCGACTCGCTCGGCCCTTCGACATGCTTCGGCGTCCTCGGGGCCCTCTTTCTCAGCGGAGGGAGCCTCTACGGGCTCGACGCCGCGAGGGGGATCCGCCGAGGGGTCCTGGAGCGGGGCGGGGGCATCCAGGTCTTCGGCTCCTTCGACCGCCTCGTGGGCATCTCGGGGGCCATCCTCTTCGACCTCCCCCGGAAGAGCCGTCTACGCGCGGACTACGAGACGCTGGGCTACCGGGCGGCCAAGGCCGCGAGCCGCGCGCCCGTCCGTAGCGGCAACTGCGGGGTCGGGACCGGCGCCACCGTGGGGAAGTTCCTCGGTCGGGACCACGCGATGAAGGGCGGGCTCGGCTCGGCCGCGAGGCCCATCCCCGGAGGGGGCCGTGTCGCGGCCATGGTGGCGGTGAACGCGGTGGGCAACGTCGTGGACCCCTCCACGGGGCAGGTCGTCGCCGGCGCCCGGAGGCCCGAGGGCGGGTTCGCGGGGAGCGACGACATGTTCCAGTCGCTCCGGCGCGCCTCCCACCCCTCCCCCCCGAGGGGGACCAGCCTCGCGATCCTGGCGACAGACCTCCCGCTCTCCCGCCGCGACCTGTTCCGAGTCGCTCAAGCGGCCCACGATGGCCTCGCGCGCTCGGTCGTCCCTTCCCACAGCTCGACCGATGGGGACACCGTCTTCGTCGTCTCCACTTCACCGGAGAGCCCGAGGGGCCCGTGGAGGGGCAAAGGAGGCGAACCTTACCCGGGAGCCATGGCGGACCTGGTGGGCCCCCATGCGTCGGACGCAGTTGTCGAGGCGACCCTCGACGCGGTCCGCTCCGCGAAGGGATGGCCGGAATTGCCCTCCGTATCTGACCTGCAGGAACCGGGGAAGGGAAGGAGAGGGGGGCGGAAGCGGTGAAGCGTTCCGTGGCCCGGTCGGCACACGGCAAGCGAAGCGCCCCACGTCGGTCGTCGCGCGCAGCAAGGACGAAGGCCGCCCGGGACCCGGACCGGGTCCGGTACTCCTCCGGGTCGGTGTGGGAACCCGTCGTCGGGTACTCCCGAGCCGTGCGGGTGGGAGCGTTGGTCCACGTCTCGGGCACCACGGCCACCGGCCCGCAAGGAAAGATCGTCGGGGTCGGGGACCCCTACCTTCAGACCCAGGTGGCCCTCGCCAACATCGCCCGCGCGCTTCTCGCCGTCGGCAGCGGTCTGGACGACGTGGTCCGCACCCGCATCTACGTGACCGACATCTCGAAGTGGGAGCAGATCGGGCGGGCTCACGGCGAGGTCTTCGGCAACGTGCGCCCCACGACCTCCATGGTGCAGGTGTCCGCGCTCATCTCTCCCGAGATGCTCGTGGAGATCGAGGCCGAAGCGGTGGTCGGTCCTCGGCAACCGCGTCGACGTGGACGCCCCGCCAGCTCCCGCTGAGCGGACGGACCGGGGCCCTTGGGCCCCCGACCTGCGGCGGGACCCTACCCCGAGGCCGGGGGCACCTTTCGTCGGAGCGGGGAATGCCGGAGCCCTCGGATGAGGTCGGTCTTCGTCACGATCCCTCGCAGCTCTCCCCGTGAGGTGACCAGCACCGCGGGGTATCGGGTCAGCACGGTCGCCAGGAGGTCCGCGGGGAAGTCCTCCCCCACCTGGGGATACCCGGGTTCCTGCACGTCGCGGACCCTCGCCCGTCGACGACCCGGGTCCGCCAGGGCCTTCAGCAGCGCCGTGTCGGAGAGGCCCCCCGTGATCCGTCCGTCCTCGACCACCGGGAGCTGCGAGAAGCCCCGCTTCTCCATGAGCTCCCCCGCGGCCGGGAGGGACGTCGAGGCTTCCAGGGTCGTGACCCCGGGGTTCATCACGTCGCGTGCGAGGAGGTGGGGGTTGGCCTCCCCCTCCTGCGACTCCAGGAAACGGAAGATCGACTGCGCCAGCGCGTAGGATGGGCGGATCCTTCCGCGCTCGATCCGAGAGACCGTGGCGACCGACCGGCCCACGGCCCTCGCCATGTCACGGACCGGGATGCCCAGCGCTTGTCTCCGTCGCCGGATCTCCTCCAGCGTGTCCATCCTCGGCGGTCTCCTCCGCGCGCCCCGACGAAGGAGCTGGAGATAGCGCTTCTCGTGGGGGGGCGCCCAGTCCCCTCCCCCTCCGCCGCCGGGCGAACACCACCACCAGGGCCGCCACAAGCAGCCCGACCACGACGCCCACCGCGAGGTCCACCAGGAGGGCGTCGGAAGAGACCCCAAGGAAGGAGCCCCCGGTGGAGGGGGCCGAGCTGTTCCCGACGGAGAAGTGCGCCCAGGTCACGTACCCCGACTCGATCCCGAAGGTCCCCACCGCAGTGACGGAGCCCTTCGTGAGCCTCCAGGAATGGGTGCCCTGAGAGAGGTTCAGGTCGAGGATGACCCCTCCCTCAGCATTCGTCCCCTGTCCGAGCACCGTGACCTGATCGATCTCGAAACTGGCGGAGGCGGGGAAGTAGGACCCCTCGAGCCGCCCGGGCGGAAGAGGTCCCTGATACGTCGAGTTCAGCGGCACCCTCAGGAGGGAGGTCCCGGCGACGGTCGCGGTAGTGTTGTCGGTCTGGTACCCCGTCGCTGCGGCCGTGAGGGGATAGGTCCCGTTCGCCCAGGGGTGGAGCGAGATCAGGTGGCCGGTCCCGTCGGTGGTTCCCTGGAAGGTGTGGTTCATCCACACCGAGGCCCCCGGGATTCCCACCGAGTTCGTGCGGTTCACCACGTAGAACGTGACGGCCCAGGTCGCGGCGGGTCGCGCCGCGGCGAGCGTGCGGGCTTCCTCCACCGATGGAGAGGACGCGGTGGGAGAGGGGTGGAGCGGGGAGATCGGAGACGCAGAGGACGACCCGGGGCGGACCGGCAGGAGGGATCCCGCGCTCCGTGCAGAGGACTCCGCGCTGGGAAGGAGGAGGGCGGCGACGAGCACGAGGACCAGCAGGGCGACGGGGAGTCGGAGGGACCTCCCGCGGGGCTCGAGGGGCACGTCCGAGGATGAGCGCCCGGCCTCAAGGGGCTTTGCCCCGCGGGGCGCGCGGCCATGCGCCGTCGAGGTCACAGGGTGGCCGAGCCGCTCACCGTGGAGGACCCCGTTCCGAAGGCCTCCAACGTGTCGTGGGAGCCCGCGAGCGGGAAGGGCGAGAGGATCGAGAGGGAGCCGGCGTCCATGAACGGCACGAGGTTCGAGTTCCACGCCGTCGATCCTGCGGGGGAAGGGTACGCCGCGAGGATGTCCCCCCCGAGGGTCATCAGCAGCACCACCCACCCCGTGAGGTTCGTAGAGACGGCCAGACACTGGTAGAACGGGGTCCCCCCGTCGCAGGCGCCCGGCGCGCCCCCGGAGGGGACGGTCGCGTTCGCGGGGGTGAGCAACCGCAGGCCCGTCATCCCGGTGCTCAGGCCCGACGGCGCCGTGATCGTGAGGTTCACGATGTAGACGTGGTCTCGGTACGCGCTCGACTCCCCGGCCAGGCCGAGCGTGTAGCTCGGGGTCCCAGGCCCGTGGTTCAGGAAGGTCAGATGGTTCGTCGAGTAGAGGTAGGCGAAGACGCCAACGACCACGATCAGGACGACCAGCGGGGCCAGCACGTAGCGGAGGGGGGTCGGGGGCTTGCGGCGGCGCTCCGCCTCCCGGAGGTCCGCGTCCCACACCCCTTCCTGATAGCGTCCCATGGTCGTCTCTTTCTCGCTCCCCGCCCGGCCTGCTTCCCTGCCGGCCTTCAGCTCTCCGTGCTCGACCGGAGGTCCTTCGCCATCCAGGGCCCCGCGTGGACAAAGCCGAGCTTCGCGTAGTACCCCCGCGTCCCCACCGCTGAGATCACGAAGAGCCGGTGGGCCCCCGCGACCCGGGCCTCCTCCTCCGCGAGGCGGACGAGCCGCTTGCCGAGGCCGGTGTGCTGGACCTGGGACCCGCCTTCGGCCTCACCCTCGACCGGGACCTCGGTGCCCAGGACCTTCAGCTCCCGGATCACGGGCTCGGTGAGCGCTCCGGGCACGTCCCCGCGGGGGAACCGGAGGCGGAGGAAACCGGCGAGCGTTCCGGTCTCGTCGTCCTCCAAAGAGAAGAAGACCTCTCTCCCGCCCCCCGCGGAGTACGGGGTCCGGTGGTCCGTCCACTCGGCACCAGGGCGGTTGGCGGCCTTGCGGCCCACCTCCCGGCACCTCAGGCACGGACAGGACCTTCCGCGTTCGGCGAGCTTCTGGAGCGCGAGCTGCCGCAGGTTGCTCTTGCGCACCCCCGCCGCGATGAGCCGCGCCGGGATGTCGCGCTGGATCCTCTGGATCCTCACGTAGCCGGGCAGCCGCTCCTTCGCGGAGGCGATGACCTCCGCCGCCGTCTCCGCGTCGTAGGGCTCGTAGCGGCCCGCCCTCCACTCCTCGTGCAGACCGGTGCCGGGCATCACGAGGCAAGGGTAGAGCTTCAGCATGTCCGGCTGGAACTCCTCGCCGGAGAAGAGCCGGGCCAGGTCCTCCACGTCCTTCGAGGGGTCCATCCCCGGAAGTCCCGGCATCATGTGGTATCCGACCTTGAGCCCGAAGTCCCGCGCACGGCCGGTGGCCTCGATCACGTCCTGGACCGTATGCGCCCGGTGGACGTGCTCGAGCACAGGGTCCCGGAGCGACTCGACCCCGAACTCGACGCGGGTGACCCCCCAGCGGACGAGGCGGGAGAGCTGTTCGACGGAGGCCTGGTCGGGCCGGGTCTCGACGGTGAGGCCGACGCACCTCGACCGGGCCTGCTCGTTCGCGCGGTGGGCCTCCTCCAGCGAGGGGGACGGGGCCGTCGCTCCGTTGAGCGCGTCGAAGGTGCGGCGGATCGTGGTCTCCTGCCAGTCCAGTGGGCGGGAGGTGAAGGTCCCGCCCATCAAGATCACCTCGACCTTGCTGACCTCGTGCCCGATCTCCTCCAGCGCCCCCAGCCGGTGGCGGGTGATGAGGAACGGGTCGTAGCCGAACTGCGCTCCCCGGAGCGCGGAGGGCTCCTCTCCCGTGTAGCTCTGGGGCGTCCCGAGGTCGGGCCCGCCGGGACAGTACGTGCACTTGCCGTGCGGGCAGCGCCAAGGGGAGGTCATGACCGCCACGACGCTCACGCCCGAGAGCGTGCGCGTCGGCTTCAGCCGGAGGCTCGAGCGCGCCGCCGCTTGCTCCTCCGGGGGCAGCCGGGCCAGGAGGTCCGGGTTCGTGGGCAGCTCCTTCCAGTGGCCCGCCCGGGCCATGGCGAGCTTCTGCTTCTGGACCTTGTCCGCCGCGGGGCGGGGCGCGTGCCGGTCGCCCTCGCCGGCGGGCGAGGAGGGCTCCGACCCCTCCAGCGGCGGGGTCTCCCCCTCCGCCATCGGTCAGGCCCCTCTTCCTTCGAGCCAGGCCGCGGTCTGCCCCGTGATGACCTTCCTGACCTTGCGCAGGTCCGAGAGGTCGCGGGCCCCGGTCAGGAACATCGCGGTCCGCAGCTCCTCCTCGAAGTATCGGAGCTCCTCGAGCGTCTCCTCGTAGCTCGACGCGGCGGCCCGCAAGATGCCCCCGGCAAAGCCCACGGCGGTCGCCCCCAGGGAGATGGCCCGCGCCGCATCGAGGCCCGAGCGCACTCCTCCGCTCGCGATGACGGGGAGCTTCAGGGGCGCGACCTCCACCAGGCTCACGGGAGCGGGGATCCCCCAGTCCCAGAAGGTGCGCCCGAGCCGGATCTGCCGCTTCGCGCCCTGCTTCACGGCGCGGTGGTACTCGACCGCGGCGAAGGAGGTCCCTCCGCGCCCGCTCACGTCGAAGGCCTTCACGCCGGCCCCCTTCAGTCGGGTCGCAGCCTCTCGGCTGATCCCGGCTCCGGTCTCCTTGGCGAGGACGGGGAACTTCTTGGCGAGCCTGCCGATCTGGGCGAGGCAGCCCTTCGCGTTCCGGTCCCCCTCCGGTTGGATCCGTTCCTGCAGGGGATTGAGGTGGATCGCGAGCACGTCCGCCCCGATCAACTCCATCGCTCTCCGGGTCTCCTCCTCTCCGACGACCTTCCCCCCGTCCGGTTGCGGGATGATCTGCGGAGCCCCGATGTTGGCGAACTTGAGCGGGACGGGGTAGTCGCGGGCGCACGAGTAGCTCTCGGGGAAGGCGCCCTTCACGATCGCGGCGCGCTCGCTCCCCACCCCGAAAGCGATCCCGACCTCGGCGGCCGCGCGAGCCAGGTTCCGGTTGATGAAGGTCGCTCCCGGATAGCCACCGGTCATGCCGGTGATGACCAGGGGCAGGCGAAGCTCCTTCCCCAGGAGCTTGACCCGGGTGTCGATCTCGTCGTAGTCCACCTCCGGGAGGGAGTTGTGGACGAGCTGGACGTCCCCCCAGAACTTGTAGGAGCTCTCGACGTCCTCCTGGTTGAGGACGATCTGGACGTGCTCCGCCTTCCGGTGGGTCACCACGTCGCGCTCGAACTGCGCCTGCTCAGAGAGCGGCGACGCGGGGTCGGTCCCCGTCGAGGAGGGGGCCTGCCCACGTGCCATGAACGTCCCCACCTCGGATCGCACGAGAGAGGGCTCCATGCGAGAGGCCGCTAATAAGACCTGCGCGGGAGCCTCCTGCGGCGATCGCCAGCATCGCCTCCACCTTCCCGCGGATGCCCCCCGTCACGTCCGGTCGGTCCGGGGCGGGGACGAGCGAGGGCGGCATCGAGCTCCCGAGCTCGCCCAGCACCTCCCGCTTCCCGTCCGGACGCCGCACGAGGACGCCAGGAACGTCGCTCACGAAGACCACCCGGGGGGCGGGAAGGTCGCGCGCCAGGTGGACGGCGAGCGTGTCGCCCGAGAGGATGGAGGAGCCCCAGGAGGTGTCCCGTACGACGTCCCCGAAGGTCACGGGCACGCCCCCGGCCAGCAGCACCTCCTGGAACGGTTCGACGTCGAAGGCCACCAGCTTTCCCTCGTGGTTCGTCAGCGCGGGGAAGGGCGGGACGGAGCGCGCCGGGAGGCCCGCGTCCAGGAGGGACCGCAGGACCGCCATGTGCAGCCGACGGACCCCGTAAGCGGTCAACGCCGCCCCCCTCTCCCGGTTCGCGCGTCCGGGGGGAGGCCGGGCGAGCCCCCAGGCCTTCGCCAGGGGATGCGCGAAGGAGCCGGCGCCGTGGATCAGGACCAGCGGGCGCTTCCCCCCCTCCCATCCCTGGGAGATCTCCCGGGCGAGACGGTCGAGGACCTTCGGGCGGAGGTGGTAGTCCTCGCTCTTCCGGGTGACGATGCTCCCGCCCAGCTTGACCACGGTCAGGTGCGATGAGGTCTGCATGCTCGGTCCCCTCCCCTCTCCCGTCCCTACATCCGCTCGAGGGCGTCGACCCCGATGACGCCGAGGGTGTTGGCAAGGACCTGGCGAGTCGCGGAGACGAGGGCGAGCCGGAACGCCCGGACCTCCGGTTCGCTGTTCAGGACCCGGAGCTCCTGATAGAACTCGTTCAGCCGCTCGGCCACCTCGTGGCCGTAGAGCGCGAGCAGATGGACGGACCGCCCCTCCGCGACCTTCTCGATGAGGGAGGGGAACTGGCTCAGCGCGCGGACGAGCGCGATCTCCTTCGGATGGGGCGGCTGAGGGATGTCCGCCCTCGCGGGAGGAGAAGGCTCGAGGCGCGGGCCGGTGTCGGAGCCGGCCGCCTTGCGCAGGAGGCTCGCGGCCCGAGCGTGCGCGTACTGGACGAACGGGGCGCTCTTCCCCTCGAAGGAGAGGGCCTCCTCCCAGCGGAAGACGATGGGCTTTTCCGGCTGCACGCGGAGGACGTGGAACCGCACGGCTCCCGATCCCACGCTCTCGGCGATCCGCTCGACCTCCTCGGTGGAGAGGTCCTCCCGCCGCTTCTTGACCTCGGCGACGGCCCTCTCGTGCGCCTCGTCGAGGACGTCGTCGAGGTTCACGACCCGTCCTCCCCGCGTCGTCATCCGTCCCTCGGGGAGGTTGATGAAGCCGTAGGTGAGCACCTCGGGCCTCCGCATCTCTCCGGCGGCGTCCAGGAGCGCGGCGATCCCCCGCGCGTGGAGCTTGTGGTCCTCCCCGAGGATGTCGATGACCCGGTCGAAGCGCGAGAACTTCTGCAGATGGTAGGCCACGTCACGCGCCGGGTAGAGGAAGGTCCCGTCCGACCGGGCGAAGTAGACCCAAGGGGACTCCTTGGGCAATCCCATGTCGGAGGCCTCCACGGCCTCCGCTCCGTCCTCGGTCCGGTGGTACCGGGGGGAGGTGCGGACCTTCTCGGCCACCCGTTCGACGGAGCCGTCGAAGAGGAAGTCCGACTCCCAGACGAACTCGTCGAAGGAGGCGTTCATCCGGCGGAGCGAGGCGAGGATGGCTCCCAGGATCTCCTGCGGGATCCGGCGGTACTCCTCCTTCGGCAGCTTCCCGCTCTCCATGTTCTCGGAGAGCTCGGCCAGGGAGCGCGCGGCCTCCGGGTGCTCCTTGACGTAGGCGGCCGTGGGAGGGTACGCGCGGCCGTACCAGTGGTCCGCCTTGACGTCGGGAGGCCGCTTCCCGTCGGGGGGCAGCTTGGCCGCCTCGCGGACCTCGGGGGGCCAGGCCTCGACGGGGGTCGTCCAGATCCAGACCAGCATCGCGGCCTGGCGTCCGACGTCGTCGACGTAGAACTGGGAGGTCACGCTCCATCCCGCCATCTTCAGGACGCGCACCAGGGTGTCCCCGATCACGGTGTTCCGCGACCGGCCGATGTGGAGCGGGCCGGTGGGGTTCGCGCTGGTGTGCTCGACGCACACCCGCTCCGGGCGCGGGTTCCCCTGCCCGAAGCGCTCCTTGCGGGTGAGCACGGAGGCGAGGGTCCGCTCGGCGAACAGGCGGGGCTCGATCTGGAAGTTCACGAACCCGCCTTCGGCCTGGACCTGGGTGAACTCCGGGACGGCTGGGATCGCCTTCGCGACCTCGAGAGCGAGCTCGTCCGGGCGCAGTCCCAGCGGCTTGGCGATGCGGAACATCGCCATGGCGAGGTCCGCGTGCCCTTCCGGCCCCGGCTCCACCGCCCGGAGCACCTCCTCGCGGGTGCCCTTCCAGCCCCTGGCGGCGAGCGGGTCGTAGAGGAGCCCCGCCGCCCGCTCACGGACATCCTTCCACGGGTCGCCGGAGATGGGTGACCCTGGGTCCGCCTCTATGCCGGGCATGATGGAAACGTCAAGAGAACGGGCCCTTCATAAGAGGTGGTGTCGGAAGTCCTGCTGGTCCGCTACGGAGAGCTCGCGCTCAAGTCCCCCCCCGTTCGACGCGAGTTCGAGAACCGCCTGAAGCACAACCTCCTCGAGGGGTTCCTGCGCGAGCAGCGCCAGTGCACGCTCTCGGGCGACCACGGGCACCTCTACGTCCAGACCGCCGATGCCCAGGCCGCGATCCCGATCGTCCGGCGCACCTTCGGGGTGGTCTCCGTGAGCGCGGCCAAGGTGGTCAGCTCCGACCTTCCGACGATCCTCTCTGCGGTGGTCGAGGCCGCGGACCCGATGCTCCGCCCAGGCACGCGCTTCGCCGTGCGGGGCCGCCGGACCGGCACCCATCCGTTCACGAGCCAGAGCCTCGGCGCCTCCGCCGGGGCCGCGATCCTCGAGAAGTTCGCGGACCGCGGCCTGAAGGTCGACCTCACCAACCCTGAGGTCGAGCTGCACGTGGAGGTCCGGGGGCCCCGGACCTACCTGTACGCGGCCCGGAGCGCCGGTCCCGGAGGGCTGCCGCTGGGCGTCGGCGGAAAGGTGGGAGCTCACGTGAACAGCCTGCGGGGAGCGCTCGGAGCGTTCCTCCTGATGAAGCGGGGTTGCAGGGTCTTCCCCGTCTGCGAGGGGGAAGGCCGAGAGCTGACCGAGCGGTTCCTCTGCGCCTTCGACCCCAGGATACGCCTGGACCCGGTCGAGGGGCGCGAGCAGGCCTGGGGCACGCTCAAGGAGCGCGCGACGGAGGGAGGGTGGGACGGGGTGGTCCTCGACCTCGGGGTGGAGGACTATCCGGAGGCCCGGACGTTCTTCGGGGAAACGGTCATCTTCTCGCCAACGGTGGGGCTCTCCGACGTGGAGGTCGCTCGACGATGGTCCGACGCGGTCGCGCTGCTCCAGTGACCCCTCCAAGCTCGTCCCAGCGCAGGCTGGACGAGGCGTTCGGGGAGCACGACGAGGCCCGAGAGGAGTCGGAGTACCGGGACCTGAGAGAGTCCCGCGCCTCGCACGCCCCGCTTCCCTACGAGGAGCGCGTGGCCGCCTGGGTGCGCGAACGGGAGGAGGCGATCCGTCGCCTCGGTGCGCTGGAGGCGCGCGCTCCTTCCTCCAACGCCCCGCCGGCTTCGACCGCTTCCGCGCCCGGGCCCGCGCCTACGGCCTCCGCATCCCCCGCACAGGCCGCACCGCCCCCACCGAAGAAGGAGGGCGGCGACCCCTCCGGCTCGGACAAGACTTAAGAACCCCTCCCGGGTGGCGCGCGCTGGAGGCACCACGTTGCCCAACTGGGCGGTTCGTGGCTCCTATCTGGCGCGACGGGACACCTGGCAGCGCTTCACCAAGGTCCGAGACGCCCCGAACGCGGAGAAGGCGAAAGAGATCGTCTTCTCCGAACTCGGGGGCTCGCACCGGGTGGCGCGCCGCTGGGTCCGTATCGACAGCGTGGAGCCCACTAAGGAGGTCGCTTGATCCCCCCTACTGAGGGGGATGCCGACCAGGAGGGCTCTCCTGAGGCGGCGGCCGAGCTCCAGGCCTCGGTCCAGCGCGACATGGCCCGACTCGAGGCGTACCGGGACCAGCTCACGGCCCTCGTCCGCGAGCAGGAGCTCCTGAGGATCTCGCTCGAGTCCCATGCCCGAGCACGCCAGACGCTCGAGGAATTCGAGAAGTTCCAGAAGGACCGGGAGCTGCTCGTCCCCGTCGGGGCCGAGACCTTCATCCAGGCCACGCCGCGGTCCACCGAGAAGGTGCTTCTCGGCATCGGGCACGGCATCGTGGTCGAACTGGACCGCCCCAAGGCCCTGGAGATCCTCGGGCGAAGGAACGACGAGCTGCAGAAGGGCGAGCACAGCCTGAACCAGCAGCTCCGTCGGATCGAGATCGAGGCCGCTCAGGTCCAGTCCCGCCTCCAAGCGTTCTACCAGCAGGCGCAGATGGCCCAGGGCGGGCCCAATCCCCCTGCCTCGAACTCCGCCCCTCTCTCCGGCGGCGGCAGGAAGACCGGTCCGCGGTCGACCTGAACGCCCCGCTTCCCCTCATGTGGGCCCGGCTCAAAGAGCGGCTCTTCGGCAGTGGCGAGGACCAGCAGGCGAAGCCCTCGGCGCCCTCAGAAACC
This sequence comes from Thermoplasmata archaeon, assembly GCA_021802125.1. Lineage (GTDB taxonomy): Archaea > Thermoplasmatota > Thermoplasmata > Lutacidiplasmatales > UBA184 > JAKAAX01. The sequence goes on from JAKAAX010000002.1 coordinate 177,663, forward strand.
CCCGCCAAGGGGCCCCGCGACGAGACCCCCGCACGGGTCGCTGGGAAGGCGCCTACGGCCGCCTCGTCCCCTTCCCCCGCGTCCAAGGCCCCCCATCGGGTGCTCCCCCCTCCCTCCCCGGAGGACGTGGAGGACTACTTCACCGACGGCTTCGGGTTCCGGATCAAGGAGGCGAAGATCAACGACATCCTGAGGGAGCTCGAGATCGTCCTGCTCGAGTCGGACGTGGCGCTCGAGGTGGAGGAGCGGATCCGCCGCTCGGTGAGGAAGTACTTGGTGGACCAGAAGCTCCGGCTGGGACAGGACCCGGCCGAGGCGGTGGAGGCCGCGCTCAAGAGCGCCGTCAAGGGCGTCCTGGCCCAGCCGCCGCTCGACCTGGAGAAGAAGATCCGGGAGTCGCCGAAGCCCTTCGTCATCCTGTTCATCGGCGTGAACGGAAGCGGCAAGACGACCTCGATCGCGAAGCTCGCGGACTGGCTGCGGAAGCGGGGGCTGGGCGTGGTCCTGGCGGCGGGGGACACCTTCCGCGCGGGCGCCATCGAGCAGATCGCGATCCACGCCGAGAGGCTCGGCGTGAAGGTCGTGCGTCAGGGCGAGGGCTCGGACCCGGCGGCGGTCGCCTTCGACGCGGTCCAGCACGCGAAGAGCAAGGGGCTCGACGTCGTCCTCGTCGACACCGCCGGTCGCCAGCACACGAACACGAACCTCATCGAGGAGGCCAAGAAGATCCGACGCGTCGTCCAGCCCCAACTGACCATCTTCGTGGGCGACGCGCTGAACGGCAACGACATGGTCGAGCAGGCTCGGATGTTCCACCAGGAGCTCGGGTTCGACGGCGTGATGCTCACCAAGCTGGACACGGACACGAAGGGAGGCTCCGCGCTCTCGGTCACCTACGTCGTCCACCGGCCGATCCTCTTCGTGGGCGTCGGGCAGGGGTACGACGACCTGCGTCCCTTCGACGCGAACTGGATGGTCGACCGCCTCTTCTCCGACGCCGCGAGGGCTTCCAAATGAAGGTCGAGCTCTCCGTGGTCCTCATCAGTCCGAAGGAGGACGGGAACGTGGGCGCCGTCGCACGGTGCATGCGGAACTTCGGGGTGAGCCGTCTCCTCCTCGTGGCCCCGCGCGCCCCTCTGGGGGCGGAGGCCCGCCGCCGCGCCATGGGGGGGCTCGAGATCCTGCGGAACGCCGAGGTCGTCCCCGACCTGGCCCACGCGCTCGTCGGACACGACCTGATCGTGGGCACGAGCGACGTATCCTCCTCGAACCAGAACCGCTCCTATCCCCGGCGCGCGATGACCCCGCCGGAGTGGGGCAGCCTCCTGACGGGGCTCGAGGGCCGGGTGGCGCTCGTCCTGGGACCGGAGGACAACGGGCTATCCCGCGAGGAGCTCGAGCTCTGCGACATCCTGCTGAGCATCCCGGCGGACCGTGGGTTCCCGACCCTGAACCTCTCCCACGCCGCGGGGGTCCTCCTCTACGAGGCGTACAAGGCCCGCTCGCCCGCCTACGGTTCCCGGGAGCAGCCCGCCGTGGGGCGTGTCGCGTTGAACGGCCGGGAGAAGGAGATCTTCTACGAGCTCCTCGCCCGGTATCTGGTGGACATCAACTACCCCGTCCACAAGCGACGGGGTCTGGTGCTCCTCTTCCGGCGGGTCCTCGGACGGGCCACGCCGTCGCAGGAGGAGTTCAGCATGCTTCTGGGGTTCCTCAAACGGGCAATGTACCCCCGGAGGGAGAAATGGAAGGGCGCAACGCAGGTTGGCTCCGAGTGCGAGGCATAGGACGAGAACGACTGGCTCGGTACGTCTCCGAGTTCCTGACCGGAGCGGGGTACCGTGTGGAGGAGAGCGCCGACCTCCAGGGGGGCCAGCCGACGAGCCACCTGGTGGCGGACATCGCCCGCCCCAACCCTGCCGTCCCGTCCTCGTTCAACCACCTCGAGTTCCGGACCTCCCCCACGGCGGCCGGCTCCGCCCTCGGGTGGGAGGAGCCGCGCGCTCTCGCCAACGACACGGAACGCTCCCGCGCCCTCCGGTTCGCGACAGAGCTCCTGAGCAACATCGAACAGCGGGTCGCTCTCGAGAGCCGGAGCCCCGGACGGGTCACGAAGGAGGGGACGCTGCCACCCCCGCTCGCTCCCGTCAAGACCGAGGGAACGACGCCTGGGGAGGCCCCGCCCACCTCGACCGGAGCCTCTTCAAGTCCTTCCCGGAGCGGTTCCCCGACCACCTCCGCGCCTTCCGAGAGCTTTTAAACAGAACGATATTGGCCCCGCCGCCCCTCGATATGGTCGCTTCTGCTTACCGCAACATGGCCCACTCCTTCCAGCGAGCGCTCAAGGAGCCCGGACACGCCGCGCGGCGGGCTCTCATGATGGAGTGGCGCAGGGAGAACGCGGTCCACAAGCTCGTGCGCCCGTCGCGCCTGGACCGGGCCCACGCCCTGGGCTGGCGGTCGAAGCCGGGCTACGTCCTGCTCCGTGTCCGTCTCCGCCGAGGTGGCCAGAGAAAGCGGCACATCATCGCCGGGCGGCGCCCGAAGCACAAGGGTGTCGCACGGATGGTGCTCGGCAAGTCCATCCAGCGCATCGCCGAGGAGCGCGCCGCGAAGAAGCACCCGAACCTGGAGGTCCTCAACTCCTACTGGGTCGGGGAGGACGGCCCTCACAAGTTCTTCGAGGTCATCCTGGTCGACCCTTCCCACCCCCAGATCACCGCCGATCCCCGCATCAACTGGATCTGCGACCCCGCCCAGAGCGGTCGGGCCTACCGTGGCCTCACCAGCGCCGGGAAGAGGGGACGCGGGCTACGCTGGAAGGGGAAGGGCGTGGAGCGGATGCGTCCGTCTCGCAAGGCGAACCAGAAGTACGTCCGCCGCACCCAGAGCAAGGTCATCCCCTGAGGGGACCGACCGGTCTTCGCCCGAAGATCCACGCCGGGCGGAAGCGCTTCCTCGCGCCCGACGCGGGCTCGAGGCCGGAGGCACGCGGGGGAAAGACGTCCCCGCCCCCTGGGGGCTCAGGGCTCGTTGGGGAAACGGACCAGCCGCTTCGGTGGCCGCTCGGACCCCTTCGCAGGCTCTCGGCGCGGTTTCTTCCTCACGAGGTCCTCGGACTCTAGGGCCCCCCAGACCTCTTCCCGGGGCCCCTTCGCCCGAGGCAGCACTCCCTGCGCGCCGGAGGGCGCCTTCCGTTTCGGTCGCGCCGGGTGCCGTAGCAGGACCTGGAGGAAGCGGCGCTGATCGTCGGCCATCGAGAGGATCGCGCGGGCGAGGGTGGAGATGTGGTAACCGGTCTCGCCCACTTCCACCCCCGTCGCGTAGGCGCGACCGGCCTCAAGGGCCTCGCGCCCCTTGGCGAGCGAGGCCCAGGCGAGCTCCGCGGAAGCCCCGTGGAGGCCTTCCGAGACCTGGGAGACGGCCCGCGCCACCAGGGCCAGGTCCTCCCCCGCCAGCCGGAGGTCCCGAGGGGCGGGAGCCGGGTCCGCTCCGAGCTTGAGCTCCTCGGAGAGCGCGCGCAGCCTCTCCTCGCCCGCCGCTCGCAGCCCCTCGGAGAGCCCGAGCAGTTCCTCGGCTAGCCGGCGCTTCTCCTCCAGCGGGAGGGCGGAGATCTCCTCCGCGAGGCTCCGCAGTTCGGTCGACGCGTCTCGGAGCCCCTGTCGGTGAAGCTCGATCGCGCGGGTGCGGCGGCGGATCCGCTCAGGCATCTTCGTGGTCCTTTCGAGCAACCCTCATCCGGCCCGCAGAGATGTTCTTATCGCTCGAGGGAACTGTTCGGAACATCCATGGCCGCAACTCCCCCCATCGAACGGATCCCGACGTTTGTCGAAGGGCTCGACCGGAAGATGGAAGGCGGGATCCCGAAGGGCGCCGTCGTCGTCATCGAGGGCGGAGCGGGGTGCATGAAGAGCACGCTCGCCTACTCGATGCTGCACTTCAACGCGCTGCGGTCCGAACGTCCCGGGATGTACATCACCATCGAGCAGCCCGCGAACGAGATCGAGGCGCAGATGACCCACATCGGGATGGACCGCAGGGCGGTCCCCGGCCTCTCCGACCGGCTCAGCTTCCTCGACTTGGGACAGGTCCGGTCGGTGATCGCGCAGCTCGGGGAGAACGAGGAGGAGGCCGATTGGCTGGCGAGCATCCTCGGGCAGGTCAAGCTCCACATCGCCTCTCATCCGACCGACCTGCTCGTCCTCGACTCTCTGAACGGGGTGTTCGCGCTGCAGCGGGACAACGAGGTGCGGTTGCCCTTGTTCCACTTCGTGACCGAGCTCAAGGCGCTGGGGCTCACCTCGATCCTCATCCACGAGGTCGCGACGAACCAGGCGGGGGGAGAGAGCGCCGCAGGTTTCCTGGCCGACGGGATCATCCGCGTCGAGCGCAAGCGCGTGGACGAGTCGGTCGCCCTGCTGTTGTCGGTGACGAAGATGAGGAAGACCGCCCACGAGCACGGGTACTACCCCTTCATCATCCGGCACGGGAAGCTCGAGGTCGTCGCGAAGTAACGGGTCCCATACCCCCTGTGGGCCCGGGCAGGTTCGCCATGGGGCCCACCAGGGTCCCGGGAGGGAGGGCCCTACGTCATCGAGGAGAGCCAGTGGTCCAGAGGGGCTCCCGCCCGTACCGCGGCCCGCTCGGCCCAGGCGAGGACCGCCTCGACGTACTGGGTCTCCCCGCGCACGGCGTGGGCGAGCCTCCGGCGGAAGTCCGTATCGACCTTCACGCGCCCGTCGTCGAACAGGGATCGGAGGCGCCGCGCGAGCTCTCCCCCCGCACGGTCCCAGTCGGTGAGGAGCACCACGAGGCGCCCCTTCCGGACGACGTCCTCCACCAGCTGGGACAGGGTCACGCCGTGGTGCACCAGGAGGATGGACTCCGCAGGCAGCCCCAGACCCACCAGTGCATGGCGGTCACGTTCGCCTTCGACGAGGAGCACCGCGCGGTCCTCCACGACGGCTTCCCGGATCTCCTTCAGCAGCCCCAGGAACTCCTGGAAGGCCTCTCGATCCGCCATCGCTCACAAAGGCCAAGTAGTCGGGCCACGGTGCGCCAGTAGGCGTGAGCCCGTCGCATGCCCGATCCCCCTCCGGACTATTATAACCGGCTCTTGGAACAACGACGGGCCGAGTACGCCGCGAAGGGCCTCTCGAAGGTCCCCCCCGACTTCTTCACTTCGACGACCCGGTACGTCGCCGCCCTTCACGAGATCCTGGAGCGGGAGACCCGGGAGAACCCCACCTCGAAGAAGGTGGAGATGACCCGCACGACGTACCAGAGGGCCCTCGCCAGCGCGCGCGACGTGCTGGAGGCGCGTCTCGGGAAGATCTCGCATCTCGCCGTTCAGCACGTGAACCTCGGAGGCGAGCCCGCCAACCTCCTCCCGGAAGAGCGAGCGCTCTACGACGCCCTCGTTCGGGATCTGAGCGGATTCCGGCGCACCTCCGCGCCGTTCCTCGAGCCCGCCTCGGGAGGCTCCGCGCCCTCCCCCGCGGTGCCCCCCGCCGCTCCCGGCGGAACCACGTCCACGAACCCCCGTCCGCTTGCCGCGAGCCCCCCTCCACCCTCCACCGCTGCTCCTCCACCCTCCGCTCCCTCATCTCCATCCTCTCCCGCCCCGGCTCCTCCCGTCCGCGCCGCGGGACCCTCGTCTTCCTCACCGTCCGCGGTCGCGCCGCCTTCCGGACCTTCCTCTCCGCCCCCTACCGCGGTCATCCGGGTGCTCCAGGACCAGCCCGCGCTGGCCCTCCCCAACGAGACCATCGAGCTTCGCAAGGAGGACCTGCTGGTCCTGCCGGCGGAGAAGGCCCAGCTCCTGGTCCACGCGAGGATCGCGGAGCGCGTCGACGTCCAGCCCCGCGCCAGGGTCACCTGAACCCCCGAGAGCGGGGGTCCGCCGCCTCACTTGCGCAGCTGCAGGACGCGGTGGGTCGGGTACCCGAACAAGAAGGTCTTGGCCGCCAGGCGGGCCTTGACCGCCTCGATGCTGTTCTCGCCCTGGGCGCGGGCGAGCTCCTCGGCCACCTGGGTCATGCCCCACTCGTAGAGCTTCTCGGCCTGGGACTGGATGCCGCCGTTCTCGAACCCTGAGCCCTCCGCCGCCGCGAGGATCGCAGAGAAATCGACCCAGGCGGTGATGTCCCGGCTGCCCAGGCCCTCGAACGGGTCGGTGCCCGCGCGGTGGCGCGAGAAGGTCTGGAGCGTGCCCTCCGGATGGTTCTCCACGAGGTCCTCCTGGAGGTCCCCGTAGTCGAAGAAGAGGACGAGCCCCCGCTCCATCTGCGCGCCGAGCGCGCGCACCCAGTCCACCGCGGCCAACGACTCCTCGATGACCGTCCCGGGCGGGGCCGCGCGAGGGAGGACCGAGAGCAGGGCGGCGTCCGCCACCTCCCGCTCCTTCCAGAGGAGCTCCCGGGCCTCCCGGTCCCGGGCGGTCACGCACAGCTCCTTCCAGCTCACGCCGCGGCGAACGGCGCGGCGGAACGGCAGCGCGTCCAGGAACTCGTTGGCGATGACGACGCCGGAGAACTTGCCGATCTCTGATATGTCGTTGTGCCAGGTGGCCTCGACCTTCCCGGCGAGGCGCTGCTGCTGGATGCGCCTCAGGTTCTCCGACCGCTCGACGAGCGCGACCTTCCAGCCGCGGGTGTCCTGGCCGATCTGCTGAAGGTAACCCCAGAGGTCGTCCATGAGGTAGGCGACCCCGGGCCCGATCTCGACGAGGGTGAAGGACGTCGGTCGGCCGCGCTTCTCCCACTCGCGCTGCACGGCGCGGGCGACGGTCCAGCCGAAGAGGGGATGGACGTGGGGGGCGGTCTTGAAGTCCCCTTTCGCCCCCAGGATCTCCCGGCGCCGGGTGTAGTAGCCCCACCCCGGATGGTAGAGGACCGTCTCGAGGAACTCGCTGAAGGGGATCTCGGGGTTCCGCGCGAACGTCTCCGCGAGCACCTTGCGGAGCTCCGCGTCCACGACATCCGGGTCCTCGGCGAGCGCGTCGGCGTCCGTCAGGGCCGCGACCTCCCTCGCCCGGGGCTCCTCCTCGCTCATCCGAAGGGCCCCTGCGGGCTCACCCGATGTAGGTGAGGTCCTCTTTCGCTTCGGAGGTGGGGGTCGGCCTCGTCTCCATCTCGCGGAAGCGTTGCGCGATCTGGTCGATCTCCTGGGCCTTGCTCTCCAACGCGGTGAGGTCGATCTCGACGTGGAGGGCCTTGCCGAGCACCTTCAGCACGGCCTCGGCGCTGCGGGGATCGACGAAGTAGCCGGAGGTCTCGCCCATCAGGCAGACGCTCTCCATGCCGTAGAGCTTCCCGAGCCCGAGGAAGAGCCCGCTCGCGCCGAGGAGCCCGCCCCCGGGGTCCTTCCGGGAGAAGACGACGCCGAGCTTCTTCATCGCCTCGATCCGCTCGTGCGAGGTGGCGGCGCCCAGCACGCGGGGCGCCTGGACGAGGTGTCCCTGGGCGAAGCCCGCGAGCGTGAAGCACTCCTTCGCTCCCATCTTGCTCGCGATCTCGAGCACCTTGTCGGTGAGCTCGTACTGACCTTCGTACGTGGAGCCCTGATAGTCGCCCACGAGGATGATGAGGTCCCGCTGCGTGCCGCCGCGGGCCCGGTAGTAGTGGAGCTCGTGGGAGACGAGGCGGATCAGCCCCTCCTCGTTGACGTAGACCTGCGGAGGGAGGAGCTTCGAGTGGAGCGTCGCGAACCGCGTGGCCTTCAGGGTGTCCTTTAGGTAGTCCGCCGCGAGCTTCCCGACGTTGCCCACGCCAGGGAGCCCCTCCACCAGGATCGGGTTCTTCAGCGTGACCTTGTCGTCCCACTGGACCACAACGTCCTCCATCGATGTCCGTTCCTCGCTCGTCGGCCGAGACCGGGGGGCCTTATGGGGCTTTGCCCCGTGACCGGCGTTCGGCGCTCCCGGTCACTTGTCGCCTCCGGAGCCCGTCGCTGCGGGCGCGTCTCACTCCGTGAGCGCCCGCACCATCTTCGTGAGCATCGCCTCGTACCGGGGCCCGGCCAAGAAGTGCCCTCCCTCGAACTCGTCGTGGACCGCCCGCACCCCCCGGGCCCTGGCCTCGGAGACGAACCAGCGGGCGGTCGCATCCGACGCCCACTCGTCGGAGCTGGAAGCGGTGACGTGCACGAGCCGCATGCGCTTGAGCGCGCTCGCTCCGGCCTCGGTGCGGACCCGACGAACGGGGTCGAAGGCCAGCCAGCGCTCCCAGACCTCGGGCCGGAGCCGACCATCCTCCGGATCGAAAGGGAGCTCGAAGCTCCCCGGGTCCCCCGGGGTCGGGGAGTAGCAGGCCGCCATCGCGATCGTGCTCAACGCCGCGCCGGCGGGGTCCATGATGGACGGCATGGTCTGCTGCGGGTCCTCGAACAGCTTCGCGAGGAACCCTTCCGGCCCACCGTAGCGACGGAAGACCCGGACGCACTTCGGGAAATCCGGCAGGAAGCTGTACTCGAAGCCCATGTCCCCGGCGCTGGACCCGACCGCGTCGAAGAGCTCGGGGTGCTCGAAGGCGAGGTGGAGCGCCCCGAAGCCTCCGCTCGACTGGCCCAGCACCCCGGTCCTCCCGGTCCTGAACCGCTCCCGGGCCCAGGGGAGGACCTCCTGGAGGACGTGGTCCTGGTAGGCGCCGGTGGCCGTCGAGTTGACGTACTGGCTCCCTCCGAGGGAGGTCAGGCAATCCGGGGAGACGATCACGGCCTCGCCGCAATCCCCGCTCTTGACCAACCTCTCGAACCGCTCATGAACACCCTCCTGCAGGAATCCGGGCGCGCGGAAGGTCATCCACCCGGCGCCGGCGAACCCCGGCAGCCAGAGAAGGAGGGGCTTCCCTTCCGTCACTCCCGAGGGGGGCGTGTAGACCGCGACCTTGCGCTCGGTGGGGTCGCCGAGCGGGTTCCCCCGCAGCACCCGGCTCTCCAGGGTCTCCAAACGTAGGCCCCCCTTGAGGGGCGGCGGGAACCCGCGGGGGCCCTTCCGATCCAGGGGGACCTTCACGGCGCCGTCCTCCGCCCGGTCCTAGGTCAGGGCGCTGACGCCCTTCTCCCCGACGACGAGCCGCACCGAACCGGTGCGCTCCGGGTGGTTGCGCACCTTGCGGATGGTCAGGTGGTGCTGGAACTGCATGTGCTCCTTCGCCATCTCGACGTCCATCAGCAGGTCGGCCACGTCGTCCAGGATCCCCACGGTCTTGGAGTCGTGGATGCTGGGGTGGAGCGTGAGCAGGGCGAAGCCGCCCGCCCGCTGGGCCCGGTACCGGATCTGCCGGACCAGCGAGATGACCGCGCTGGGCTTCGATTGTTCGAGGAAGAAGTCCAGGGAGTCGATGATGAGCCGGAACGGCTTGTCGAGCGCCGCGAGCTCGACCAGCATGCGGGTCACGAAGTTGACGGGTGGGGCCTCCAGGTGTTCGAGGCGGAACTGGGCGATCTCCTGGGGCGAGATCCCCTTCTCGCGGAAGCGGCTCACCTCGAGGTCACGCGAGAGCACCGTGTCGTGGTAGTCGTCGGAGAGGTTCACGATGCGAAGGTCGTCGCGCCAGGAGAAGTCGCGCATGGCGCGCCGGATGTCCTCGGTCCGCTCGCTCGTGGTGTAGTAGGTGACGGTGGCCCTCGGGCCCGAGGCCTGGGCGAACTGCTTGGCCAGGATCTCGATGCCGCTCCCGGGGGGCCCGGTGAGGATCGCGAGCCACCCCTTCGGGAGCTGCCCGGCGAGCATGGCGTCCACCTCCGGGATCCCGAAGATCGGCTCGGCCGGGGGAGCGGCGGGGGCCGCAGCCGCGGTCTTCGATGGGGGAGAGGGCGGGGGGGGAGGTGGGGTCATGGCGTCTTCGGCTCGCTCGGCGTGACCCCCAGTTGGATGGTGTCGTCGCAGACGAAGGAGAGCAGGTTCTCGAGCTCGGGATTGGTCTCCTCGGCGACCGCGAGGATGATGGTCGTGATCCCCCGCGACTTGAGGTTGTTCACCATGATGTGGAAGAACTCCGAGAGGATCGCGGGGTCGTTGTGGATCGCGAGGGAGTTCACCGAGTCCAGGACCACGATCCGGCGAGGGGCGGAGCTCTTCCGGAGGAAGTACTCGACCCGGAGCATCACGTTCTCGAGCATCGTCGGGCTCTCCACGTAGCTCGCGTTGGGCAGCTTGGTCAGCGACGACATCATCGTCTGGCTGATCACGTCAACGAAGAAGACCCGGTCGGCGGGGATCTCGAGGGAGGAGAGGAGCGAGTTCACCAGCACGCAGGGGTTGGTGACCGAGACGTAGATCGTGTAGGCCTGCGCCTCGAGCGCGAAGTCCCGGAGCACGGCGGCCAGGAACTGGAGGTAGTTGCCGGCGTAGTCCGCGCCTCCCAGCTTCATGGCCACGCCGGAGCCCTCGGAGAGGGCGCGGAGCCGCTCGGCGATCTCCCCGGCCGACAGGTTGGCCATCTCAGGCGACCTCCCAACCTCGGCCGCCCTTCAGGTAAGGGGCGAGCAGGATGCCCAGGGGGGTGAGGTCCAGCACGTACTGCGCCCGGGAGTGCGTCGTCCCGCGCATCTTGATGATCTTGAGGGTCCGCAGCAGGTCCCCGCGCCGCTGGACGTTCCCCAGCAGGATGACCCCGTCCGCGATGGCCTCCTCGACGCCGTAGAGGGAGTAGCGGTTCTCCTGGGGCCCGATCTCGCTCACGAGGATGGTCGTGCAGGAGATGTCGGACAGGCTCTTCCCGAGCTTCAGGATGAGGTCCCGGATCTCCTCCTCGTGCCGGATCCGGTAGCAGACCGAGGTGATCGAGTCCATCACCAGGCGCTGGACCTTGAGCTCGGAGGCGAGCTTCGCCACGGCTCCCACGAAGAGGTCGATGTCCTCCGTGGTCATCTCCTGCTTCGAGAGCCCGAGCTTCTCGTAGAGGACCGGGACGTCGATGAAGGTCAGTGTCCCGTCATCGACGATCCGCTTGTCGAAGAAGTCGAAGGTCGCCAGGTTCTGCTGGATCTTGTGCGAGGCCTCCGTCACCGACAGGAACAGCCCACGTTCCCGGGCCTCGGCGCCTCGGACGAGGAACTCCAGGCTGAGCGTCGTCTTGCCGGTTCCGCAGCTCCCGGAGATGAGGACGGTGTTCCCGCGGGGGATCCCTCCGTCGAGAATGTTGTCAAGACCCTCGATACCGGTCTTGCATCGCTCCACTTGCACCGCGGAGGAGACCGAAGCCGCAGCCACACTAGCCTGACGGATTTCGGACGATAAAGTCTATGTCCTTCACTTTTCGCGCACCTTCTCCCACAGTTCTCGTGCCGTCGAAAGCGCCTGGGGGTGCCAGGGAGTGGGAACCAGACCCTCCAGATGCTCCCGGAGCAGCCACCAGACCCGCTCGCCGTCCCTTCGCTCCGTGCGGACGAGGGCTGCCGCGCCCTTCAGACAGGCGCCCAGCCTGCGCACGGCCCGCTCGTCCTCCCCGCAGAGCCGGCGGACCTGGACCAGGGTCACGGCGAAGGGCTCCCCCTGCGGCGCTTCGAGGGCGGCCACCAGAAGGGCCAGCAAAGGCAGCTCGAGCTCGCCTCTCCTAGTGGGGTCCTGGCCTCTCACCTCTGCGGTCCCCAGAGCTCCCGCCCGCTCGGCTTCGGAGGCCCGGGCGGGCGTTGCCCCCGTCCCGAGCATGGGACCCTCCCGCTCCGCTAAGCCACGCGGGAGGGCAGCTTCGGGGGCCTCCGGCGAAGACGCGGGGTGTTGCGGCCCCTCCTCTACGGACCAGAACGGTCGGGAGCGCTCGATGCATTCCAGGAGCGCCTGCCGCGAGGTGATGGAGCCCTCGGGGCCTGGGGAGGGGGGGTCCGCGTGCAGGAGGGTGAGCCCCGCGCCCTTCTCCAGGAGCGCGAGCGCCGTGCCGCGCGGCAGCGAGGCGAGATCGTGCTCCCTCCCCACCCCGAGGCCTTCACGGGCCAGACGGGCGTCCCCGGCCGACCCCCGGAAGAGCAGGAGGTCGCGGGAATTGGTGACCAGCGAGTCGCGGAGAGCGTCCGATAGGGCCGAGAGCGACTGCGTCGCTGCGAGCACATGCAGATTGTACCGCCGCCCTAAGCGGAGCATCTCCGAGAGCGCGTCGTTGGCGTATTCCTGGACCTCGTCCAGGAGGAGGACCACCTTGGTGCGGTCCTTCCGGACCACGAGGTGGGACCAGAGCAGCGAGAGCAGCGCCGCGCCCAGGTAGGAAGAGGCCCGCACCCCGATCGTGGTCCTCTCCAGATCGAAGAAGGTCACCGCCCCGGGACCCAGGGCGCGGGCCAGGCTCCATCGAGGCGACCTCGCCGCCAGGATACGGGAGATGGCGGAGGAGAGGGCCACCTCTTGGACGACGCGGAGCGCCCCCTGCCGCTCCTCGGGCCCTTCCCGGCGGAGGGACTCCCAGAGCGACTGGACCTCGCGTCCCTCCCCGGTCGTGGGCGGGAGGGGTCCTCCCCATCCGTCAGGGTCGGAAAGCAGCTGGGCGGCATCGTGCAGGGTCGACCCCGGGCTGTAGGAGAGCACGAGGAGGGTACGGGTCAGGAGGTCCTCGATCCTCGGGCCCCAATAGACCGTCTCGCCGTACCGCTCCGCCCGGACCCGGCGCAGGGCGGTCACAAGCTCGCTGACCCGGCGCTCGCGTTCGGCCCGTGCGTCCAGGGACGCCAGGCCCAACGGGAGTTCCAGCGCGTTGATCCCCACCGGAGACCGGAGGGGAGAAACCCAGAGCGCCCGCTCCTGGACCGTTCTGGTCAAGAGGGGAAGGAGACCCTGGGCGGTCTCGCCCAGCGGGTCGATCACCACCACAGCGTGGCCGCGATTGGCGAGCGCGGCCGCGAGATGTTGAAGGAGGGTGCTCTTGCCCATGCCGGTCTCTCCGGTCACGGTCATGTGGTGTCCCTCCGCGGAGGCCAAGGGCCACACCACCGGCTCCCCCGAGTCGTCCGAACCCAGCGGGACGCAGGAGGAGCTGAGCCCTCCAACTCGGCGTATCCCTGGCGTTCGCCGGGCGTCCCAGGGTGGGAGCCACAGGAGGAGCTCGGCGGGGGTCAGCACGACCGGACCTTCTCCGATCCCGAGCGGGTGCAGGAAGCTCCGGGGGGGCTCGAGGCGATCGGCCTTCACCAAGAGCTGGCGCCGGCCGAGATCTGTCCGTACCCACCGGAACCGAAGCCGCCCGCCCCCGGGTAGGCCTGAGAGGGCGTCCCAGACCGCTCCTATCGTGTCGCGTCCATCGGGGCCCTCGGCGGCACCAGCCCGCCGCGGTCCGGCCGTGTAGATCCCTCCGCACTCCCAGAACGGGCCGGCTTCCCGCTCTCCACGCAGGTCCTCCAGCTCCCGTTCCATTCGGTGAGCGGACGGCAAGGTGAGTGGGGTATCGCGGTCGCTGCGAGGAAGCCGCTTCGAGGGCGGGACGGCCACGGGTGCGGAGGGACCTACCGGTCGGGCGATCCAGCGTAGCCTCGTCGGTCCCCCGGCGGTACGCAGGGCGGGAACGAGCAGGGTCCAGGGTGAGAGCGCCCTCTCGCTCCTCGAGGACCGAAGGGGGGCCCCCCGCTGCGCGCCGCGCTCCCCGCAGATGACCCCCACCTCGGAGCGGACGCTCCCCGCACGGAGGGTCGCGCTCCCCCGATCGCCAGGGTCTTCCGACCAGGTCCAGGGGGTCAGGCGAGGTGTCCAGACCGACAGGAGCGCTCGTCGAAGTCTCCGGGGAATGACCAGGCGCACGTCGATGGACCCCTGACGGTCGACCTCCACGTCGAGCCCAAGCGGGACCTGGAGGGCGTGCAGGGCCCGCAGCGCATCTTCCCGCTCGAGCAGTTGGGCCCGGGCGAGCTCGGGGTCCACCGCGGCGCGCGTGGCGGGATGGAGCCGCAGCCCGAGGAGTTCGCATCGATCCCCCGCCCCGGAAGACCCATCACCAAGGGGTCCGTCGCGCATCCGTTCGACGGGCGACGGGCTGGATTAAAGGGGGCCCTGCGGGAACGTCTCTCGTGCACGGTGCCCCCACTGCCTTGCGGGGAAGGCAGCTCCTAGGGGTCTCACGACGGGGTCCGGGGTGTGCGGGCGTTCGTCCATCCACGTAGGCGGTCCCCCCCCCGTCAGGGACCCTGGAGCGGGGTCGGCTGAACCCTCGGGCTTGCCCCCGTCTCGCCCGTACCGTTCCCTCCCGATGCACCACGCCCCGAGGCCAGTGAACGGCAGTTCGTTCTTTGACCCGTAGAGGGTCGATCGAGCCCAACCGGCCCTTCGGCGCCCGCTTCGGTCCCCTGCGCAGGCCCCCCCCGCGGGAGGGTAGGCCTAAATGCGGGACGCGCACGGCTCCTGCCACGTTCCCATGGGGGCCATCGAAGACGAGATCACTCGGATCGAGGAGGAGATCCGAAAGACCCCCTACAACAAGGCGACCCAGGGCCACATCGGGCGTCTGAAGGCGAAGATCGCGGTCCTTCGGCTCGAGCGCGAAAAGCGGGCGAAGAGCGGGGGAGGCGGCCTAGGGTACGCCGTCCGCAAGAGCGGACACGCGACCGTCGCCCTCGTCGGGTATCCGTCCGTCGGAAAGTCGACCCTGCTCACCCACCTCACCGGGGCGGAGAGCGAGGCAGCGGCCTACGAGTTCACGACGACGACCATCATCCCGGGAATGCTGAGCTGGCGCGGCGCGGCCATCCAGATCCTCGATATGCCGGGGCTCATCCCGGGGGCCAGCTCCGGACGGGGACGAGGACGAGAGGTGATCTCGGTCGCCCGGAACTCCGACCTGATCCTGTTCCTGCTCGACAAGGACCACCTGGAGTTCCGATCGCTCTTGGCCGAGCTCGAGAAAGCGGGCATCCGGATCAACCAGCGGCCACCGCGCATCGTCGTCACTCCGCGGGAGCGGGGGGGCGTCTCGGTCCACAGCACGGTACGACTGACCAAGATGGACGAGGAGCAGGCCCAGGGGATCGCCAAGGAGTTCCGCATGCACAACGGGGACATCGTCCTTCGAGAGGATGCCTCACCGGACCAGCTCATCGACGTGCTGGCGGGCAACCGGGTCTACATCCCGGCGATCCTCGGGGTCAACAAGGCCGATCTGATCACTCCATCGGAGCGCCCGCCGATCTCTACCCGGCTCGCCCCGACGCGCGTGCTCTTCGTGTCCGCTCAGAAGGAGCAGGGGTTCCAGGAGCTGAAGGAGGCCATCGCGGACGCGCTCGCGTTCATCCGGATCTACGTGAAACCCCCGGGGCAGCCACCGGACCTCGCCGAACCGGTCATCCTGCGGAAGGGCAACACCATCTCCGACCTGCTCCTACGACTACCCCCGGACCTGACCGAAGGGTTCCGGTCGGCGCTCGTGTGGGGGAAGAGCGCCAAGTTCCCCGGACAGACCGTGGGCCGCGACCACCCTCTCGCGGACCAGGACGTCGTGACGGTCGTCGTTCAACGGGGCACGAAGACCTGAACCGTCCGACTCCCAGAGGACCAGGCGCTCCTCGTCAAGCGCGCTCTGCGCGCTCCACCGAGAGAAGAGATGGTCACCGGCCCCGCATCCCATCTTCCATTCTCCTCCCACCCGGAGGAGAAGTCCATGTAGACCTCCATCCCTGCACTTCGCGTCAGAATGGCCCCTGCACACCTCGCCAGAGACTTCGACCGGATGGCTCCAGTCTACGACGAGACGCGCGAGGGCCCCGGCTTTCAGGCGAGCCAGAGGGCCATTTGGATGTCATCGACCCGCTTGCCCTCGATCGTCAGCTCATCCTTCAGCCTGCCTTCCTCAGCGAAGCCGACCTTCCGATAGAGGTGGATCGCATTCACGTTGCTCGCGAACACTCCAAGCTTGAGCTTCTCGATGCCCACCGATCGCGTCCACTCCATGTCCGCCCGGAGCAGAGCTTCCCCTAGCCCCACCCCGCGCCAGTCCTTCCGCACGACGATCCACAGCTCTGCCGTGTGGCGGTTCTTGGAATACTTCCCGCGGTGGACCCCGGTTTGGCCCACGACCTCCCCATCGGTCTCGGCGACCAGCACCAGCTTCTCGTCAGTTTCGGGGCTGGAGAGGTCCGCTCGGACCTCCTCGGGGGTCAAGACCAATCCCTCGTTCATGACGAAGACGCGCTCCGCGGTGACCGCCCGGGTCAGGGCCATTCCACCCTCGGCGTCATCAGGAGTGGCCAGGCGGATGGTCGCGTTCCGGCCGTCCTTGAGTCGAACCGTGCGTGGAGGGAACATCGGGCAGAGATAGGGCCCTGGACTTGAATCCTCCTCAACCGAACGGTTGCGCTGCGCGGGCAGAGCCGCTCGACGTTCGCGGGAGAGGTTCGCGCTGGGCCGTTGCGGGCAGGCAGCGTTCGTCACGGACCTCATATCATACCTTCTCGGTGTAAGATCGGGGTTGACATGGCAGCCCAGAACCCCAACTTCATCTTCACAGGCTTGGACGCGTTCTGGAGGGTCCAGGATGCCCTATCTCGGGACCGCAATCCCTCCCCCCAGCAATGGCGTCGCCTCTTCTCCGACCCCGGCTACGTCACCCTGTTCCACAATGATCCAGCCTTCAGCGAGGGTCTTCTTCGCGAGAAGTTCTCCCTCGCGTATCGCCCCTCCCGAGGCGCGGAACGGCTGAGAGCTCTCGGGAGCGGAGAGGACCGGCTGCTCCAGCACTACGTCCGTGTGGGACAACGCCGCGAGGACATCGACGGGTTCCTCGCCGACTGGTCTCAGAGGGATGTCGCGGGCGAAGCGCGAGCGGCAGCTGCGCGTTTCCTCCCACGGGCCCCGCTCAAGAAGCTGCGCGATCCGAAGGTCTCGTTCCTAGTGTTCAAGAGCGATGCTCGAGGCTATTCCCGGGTCCTATTGGACCCCCTCGGGGCCCTCGAGCGCCCTGACCCGGTCCTCCTCCTGGGCCACGAGTTCCACCATTTCTTCCGCAGTCGAATGCCCGGCGTACGGAGGGTATCGATTGCCGACCGGGACCGCGTACGGCTTCTGCTGAGCCTGGTGGAAACGGAGGGCATCGCGGACCTGATCAATCGGCCCCCCATCTTTCACCGGGCCGGGCCGCTGCGCCCCGCTGACAAGACATACGTCCGCTGGGTGGAGGTGGCCCCGGAGCTTCTGAAAGCGGTAGACGGCGCGCTCTGCATCTGCTCTCGGATGCCGGAGGTGCAGGACGAGATGGCAGACGCGCTCCTGAACCTGCTGCCCGACGGCGGTCACCAGCTCGGGTTCTACATGGCACGGGAGATTGCGAGGCGCTTGGGGTTGGGGGCGGTGCTTCGCTGCGTCGGGAGGCCCTCTTGCTTTTTCCTCGCGTACCAGCGGGCAGCCCTATTGTCCCGGAACACACCGAGGTTCGGCAAGGAGACCGTACGGTTCCTCAAGCGACTCGGGTCCGCAAACTCCGCCTGAGGACTTGGGCCCGACTGTCCTCCGGAAGACCATCCCGAGGGGGGGACGTTCGGGCGCCCCGTCCGTTTCCACACCTTCGGCCGAAGGAGGGAGCGACTGCGGAACCTTGGAACGCGGGCTGCGCGTCGCCTTGCGCTAGATGCGATGGCTGAGCGTGGTCGTCGGGTCCCTCGACCCCAGTGGTAGAGTGGGCATGGCGCCGGTGGACCATACGGGGAGGGTCCCGGGAGGCGCATCCGCAACGCTTGTCGCGAAGAGGACCGTAGACTCCAGGGTGAGCGTCCCTGGCTTGCTGAGCTCGGTTCACCCACTCAAGCGGTCCATGCCTTCCGGGCACTGCCAGTCGACGATGCAAATGCCCCTCTCATCTTGCCATCAATCTTGCGACCCCCGAGAGGCCTCGGGGAGGGCGGTCATGGTCCCGACCCGCTCCTCCACGCAAAGGGGGCTTCACGAGGCGGGAGCTTCTTTCTCGGGGTGATCGTCTTCGGTCACGGAGAGCGAGCGACTTCCGGTTCAAGGTCATCAACGTCTTGACTACAACCACCCACCGCTCTCGAGTCGATATCCCGGTCGGGGCGCCCGAGCTTCACATGTCGCCGCTTCACGTGGCCTTTCGTGGAAAGGTCATCATGATCACCCTCGGGCACCCCCCTGACAACTCGCACCGGGTCCCCGGAGGGCTCCTCGAACACGAAGGTCTCGTCGGCGCCACTCCACGATGCTGGAGTTTCCATCCCCCTCGGAGAGAGTAGACTGCGACCGGGTGAGGCGGGTCTCCCCCGTACGACGGATCCGCCAGCTGTCGGTGTAGGCGCCCTGCGCCTACATCGGTCCAAGTAGAGGAAGATTGGCCCGGCCATCTTCGCGAGCGCATGCCCGCTGGGCGTGAGGGAGTAATTCACTCGGGGCGGGCGGGTCGAGAGCACTTCACGTCGGACCAGGTCGAAGTCCTGTAGCGTCCTCAGTTTGATCGAGAGCACCCTCGGCGAGATTGCCCCGATCGACCGGCGGAGCGCTTCGAAGCCCAGGCCGCTGCCGTTCGTGTAGAGCACCAGGAGGGTCTCCACGCCCCACTTTCCGAAGACCAGGCGAGAGAACGCAAGGTTGCGCTGCACATCCCAGCGAGGGGTGACGCTCGAGCGGCCCCCCGTCGACCGAAGGATCGTGCGGTTGAACGTGGCACAGAGGTCGGCGAACTGGAGAAATCGATCCTCCAGATCCCCGGGCTCCGCCGGTCCGGTCTCTGGGGCGTGTTCGGCGATGGAGGGCGGGAACGTGGTTGCGCTTTCGCTTGACATGGGGTCTTGCTCATCTCCTTCTAGTCCGAGTCCCAGGCGTGGCCCTAGGATCTCACCTCGATCTCGGTATGGTTCAGGGGCGCCTCTCTCGCGCCCCCTTCGCCGTGCACGCGGGGCGAGGCCCGGGCGTGGGCGGCTGACCGCGCCAGCCCGGGATACATCGTCAGAAGGTCCTCCCACGAGTCGAACATCTCCAGCTTGGCAAGGAGTGGGACGCGGTCCCTCCTCTGTCTCAGGAGAGAATGCACGGCATAGGGGCGGGACCCCTCCGCACGATACACGGTGCGCTCGACGACCAACGCGGCACCGTCCTCCGAGCCGTCGATGACCCTCTCCACGCAAAGACGAACGCTTCGCAACGCCTTCCCACCGGGGTCGACGAACCCGACGGAGAGCTGGCGCCACTGCATCATGCTCGATCCTCCCCACGAACTAGCAGATCCGGAGGAGCGAAGCGAGCCCCCCCACCGGACGCGTGTGTCCCACGCGAGCGATCTCCCGACACCCGCCAAGCTCGGGATGCCGTCAGCAGAAGACCCCAGCCCCGGGGCAGGGGCCCCGAGGCGAAGAATGGAGGGAACGACGCAACCTGCATGCCTCCCCCACGGCGAGCGGTGATCCCGACGGCAGGCGAAATGCGGCGACGAACGAAACTCGAGGCGGACACTGTCGGGGCGAGCAAGAGTGCCGAAGCAGGACGGGAGGGCATGGACCCCTCCGACACAGGAGCGCGAGCCGTCCGGGGCGACCCTACGGTCGGGGATGCGCCATCCGGAACGTCGCGCGCGCCAATCCGCCGGCTCCGGGGGCCGCGACGCCGCATCCCGGCCGGGTCATTCAATCCGACCTCAGGGAGCAGCACAGATTCCAAGGGGGGCACCGCTTGCGGCGCAGATGCGCAGAACGCGAGAGGAAGGCTGCCGCTGCCCTCCCAACCGACCGCTCCCCGCTCACCGTCAGGGGTGGATCGAACGGGGAGCGCGGGCTCTGGGAAAGCCAGTGGCCATGCCCAGCGTCCCACGACCGCAAACACCCGGCGAGGACGCGACAAGGGGGGATTGCTCTCGTGCCCCGCTGCCGGACGGACGCCGGCCTCTCGCTCCGTGCACACGCCGCCCTCACCGTCTCCCGCACCTCCCTGAGAGGTCAAGGAAGGTGCGAGCTGGAGCGAGTTGCCGAGCTCGGAGTCGGGGTAGGGGGAAGTGTTGCGTCGACTTCTCGCGGAAAGCCCCATCTCTGACCCCTTGGGGCCATGATGGGTCGACCCCTCATGGGCATCGTGCGAATTACTTCCGGAATCCTTCCAAATTGGGAGAGAGATCCCCACCCCACCGTTCCCGGCCGTCCTCGGTAGCGTTCAGGGAGGGATCGCTCACATGCTCAGGTAGAGCAACAACGCAAAAGCGGAGGACTCGAGGATCGTCGCCACGGCGAAGAGGGCGTAGTGCAGTTGAGGGCCCAGTCCGAGCTCGAAGGTGTCGTAGGCGTGGGGCAACGCCAGAAAGTGCGAGAACAGCAGGACGCTGAGGACGACCGCCAGGCCCAGCGAGAAGGGGGCGTGGGTGTCCGCGTACCCCTTCCAGTACAAGGCTGCCAAGGCGAGCAGGTAGGTGCAGTCCACCGTAGCGAACACCAGGCCAACATCTACGATGAGCCAGAACGGTGACGTGGGATGGACCAGGAGCGCCAGGGCAATCCCGGCGACGAGCCCAGGTATGGCGACAAGGACCACGTACCACATGGCCCTGACCCGCCCAGACGCTCGCGCTGGCGGCTGCGCCGAGGCTTCAGCGGGCTTTCCTGCGACTTCGCTCAAGGATCACCTCCATCACGTCCCAGCGCGCTTCGAGTGCGTCGGTCACGGAGTACACCCTGCCGTAGTTCGGTCCGGCGCTCTCCACCATACGGTTCAGCTCCAAGATGCGTAGGTGATGACGGACCGTGGAGTAGTCGACCTGGAGTACCCGGGCAAGCCCGAGGGCGTTCTCGGGCCCCTCGCGAAGCGCAAGCACGATCCGGGCGCGCGTTCCAGCCCCCGAGCTGCTCCCGAAAAGCCACCAAAGAAGACGGGCGTAGGAGTCCACGGGTCAGCCCAGCACCCCCCCATCCCGGCTCCGATGCACAGGAAGTGCCGAAACGGGGAGGCAGAGTCCCCCTGAACAACCCCAAGACATTGATGTCACCCGCTGGGCACGCCCAGCCAGGCGAGAAGGGGACGAAGGACAAATAGCCGGAGTTCCGCAAACCTGGAGCCGGGAAGTACCCCGCGTCCTGTGGGACTTCCCAGGTTGCTCGGGCCCGCCATGTGAGCCGAGAAGGCCACCGCCGATACCATAGTCCGGGATGTGCGGTCGGCCGGGACCACCCGGAGCTCTGCCTCCTTCGGTACGATCCGGTCCCACCACGGTCCCCGGCGACCGTCCACCGGCCCGTGACCGCTGCATGTTGGTATCGCCCTGAACCTCCTCGGTTGTTCGCGATGTCCGGGTTGGTGGTTCGTCTACCCTGCCTCATCGCAAGACCTAGAACGGGCCTCCAATCCTAGGAGTGCCCTTGGGCATCCTCCTGATTCCTTCCCAAATCCACCCGGACTCTGCGAGAATGCCCCCTATCTCGTAGCGGGGGGAAGCGCGCCCCGACTAATCGGGGCCTACGGAGAATGTTAGATCGAGCTGGTCGGTCGAATGAGTCGAGCTTGAGCGCGAGTTTCGGGCCCTCTGTCTCCGGTGACCCTCTCGAAATCGACATCGTCCTTGTCCTGGTTTTGATCGCGGCGTGCCACTTCATGCATCTGAGGACCAAGAAGAAGGCTGACGCGGTCCGACGGCAACACGTAAGAGAGCGCGAGGAGCAGCAGTTCCTCTGAGGGTGTGAGCTCGTGATTCCAGGGTGTGAGTGTCTGGCCAACTGCCGACTTTCATCGAATCGATTCGGATGATGGGAACTCCGGTTGTTCATCCAGATCGCATGAGTTCTGTTTCCTAGAGCGCCTGAACGGACCCCGCACGCGGGGCAATGGTGCCCTCGCAACCCTTGGTGACGCTCGCGGAGCGTCTTTGGGATGCGCGCCAACTCCAGGCTCGGCCAATCTCCCCGCCGGGCGAGGCTCGGCGTGTTGCTGCAGCCCTCCCCTCGATTACAAACTTTAGAGTACGGGTACCTCTCTCTCAGGGTGTGGGCGACGTCAAAGCGATTCACGAGGGGAGATGGTTCGCCCTCATGCTCGTGGTTCCAGCAGTCGTTGTAGGAGCGGGAATCTATCTTGCCCTTCCTTTCTTCACCGACCTCGATACTGACTACGAGCTCCTCTCGCTGGTCATCGGCGTGGGAGCCATATCCGCTCTCCCCATCGCGCAGAAGTGGATCTCCGTTTCGGCTCCAAGACGTGATCCGGGCTACCGTGTTCGGGCGCAGGCCTGGGGGATCGGCATAGCTGGCCTAGTCGCAATCGTGTTGGGCCTCGTACTCGTGGGGGTAGGAATCTACGCGGCCTACCATTGTCACGCGAGCGACTGCTCGGCGCCTTGGTGGGCTCTTGCCGCAATCGATGGCTCCAGCGGATTACTTATCGTGGTAATCGGCGGGTACATGGTCAGATTCGCACGGCGATGGTATGGCGAAGCCAGTGCGGTTCGAGCTGACGCCCCGGCCGATTAGGGAACCCGGTGGGCTCAACACAGCCTACGCTCTCCTCTATGCCTCTCTGGTCGGCGTGGGGACATTGTTCATCTTTGTCTGAACCCCTCTCACCCTGCTCGTGCGGCGGAAGTGGGGAGATGATGAGAGGCCGAACGCTCCCTGTGGGAACGGCGGTCGAAGGAGCCGGGCGGCGGGTCCAACGCTCCACAGGCTCTGACCCTACCCCTGTCTCCATCTGCCCCCCACTGCCCTTCCCTCCCGGCGTGTTTCGAGAGGGGCGATCTGCCTACCCCAAGCGTATTTGGACGCCGTAGCTGCCGTCTGTATGGCCCGTTCGTTCTCCAGGCAGGAGATCGCCCAGAACCGCCAGGACTGGGACGCTCTGGTCCCCTACCACGTGCGCTCTCGGTACTACGGCGTGGACGAGTTCCTGCGAGGGCGGTCGACCCTCAGCCCGGTCGAGCGAAGGGAGATTGGGCCTGTCCGAGGAAAACGCCTGCTCCATCTCCAGTGCCACTTCGGTCTGGACACACTCTCCTGGGCTCGACTGGGGGCCCGGGTCACTGGAGTGGACTTCTCCCCGCAGGCGATCCAGACCGCGCGCGAACTGGCCCAGAGGTCGCATCTGAAAGCCGAGTTCGTGCTCTCCGATGTCCACCGACTTCCCCGACGGTTCAACAGCCAGTTTGACATCGTGTTCGCATCCCACGGCGTGCTCGCGTGGACGTCGAGGCTGTCTCAGTGGATGCGGGGAGCGGCCCGGAGCCTGCGGCCAGGAGGGATGTTCTACCTCCTGGAGGCCCATCCGGTGCTCTCCTTGTTCGAGGAGGGCTCCTCCCCCCCGAGGCTGGCCCGGAAGCGCTCCTACCTCAGCCACCGTGAGCCTTCCGCTACTGGCCCCGGATCCTACGCTGATTCCCGTGCTCCCGTTCGATTTCCGAGACATCAATGGCACTGGGACCTGGAGGACGTGGTCAACGCTGTGGCAGGTGCTGGTCTCACGGTCGAGAGCCTCCGGGAGCACACGGCCATGTCGTCGCCGTGGTTCTTCCCCCAGCTTCGCCGGGCGCCAGATGGCATGTGGAAGCTCCCCGCGAACGGCCCGCAGATCCCGCTGATGTTCTCCATCCGGGCACGTAAGTGCGCGTGAGCCCAGCCGGCGCTTCGTTAGGGCGATCGCGGCAGGACGGATAGGACCACGAAGGGCGATCCCATACTCTGCCGCATCTCCTCCTGAGGATCGTGGAGCCCGAGAAGAACGGGGTT
The DNA here is from genome assembly GCA_021802125.1 of Thermoplasmata archaeon. GTDB lineage: Archaea > Thermoplasmatota > Thermoplasmata > Lutacidiplasmatales > UBA184 > JAKAAX01. The sequence continues at coordinate 201,264 of JAKAAX010000002.1, forward strand.
TCCTCCAGGGCAGGCTCTTCGGGACTCTTTCCTCGTACGCCGGCCACGAAACCTTCTGACCTGCGGGCACCAGCTCAACGCGACATCCACGCTCCCCTCGGCTACCACTCCGGGGTGGCAGTGATCGGGAGGCCCGACCCGAAGCCTACGTTGCGGACCGGACCCCGGCGGCGAACGCCCTCGGCGTCATCTTCGTCAGATCCACGCGTTGCGCTCCTACCATGTCGCGAAGCCTTGCAAGCCCCCGCCCGATGGCGGCCGCCAGGTTTGCGTCGCCGGCATCGTTGTTCTCCTCGAGCCAGAACCCGAGGACTCGGAGGGTCTCGGAGTCTCGATCGAAGCGCAGGTCCGCTCGAGCTCGGAGAGCGTCACCGTAGAGGATCGGGAGCGTGTAGTAGCCCCACTTGCGCTTGGCAGCGGGCACGTACACCTCCCAGCGATACTGGAACCCGAAGAACCGCCGCGCACGGGTGTCCCGGATCACCACATCTAGTGGCGCCAGGAACACCGCTTCCTCCTCGGACGTCGCGGACCGAGCGTTCCAACCGGCGGGGACCAAGTCCCGTTCCAGGCGCGAAAGCTGTTCTGCCCCCTCCGGAGTGGTCCACTGGGGCTGCGGTTGCCCTTCCACCTCGACTCGGACGAGGTCTCCTTTTCTTTCGCGAGTGGCGATCCACTCCCTCGTGACCTTCGGGGAGTGTCCATCCGGGTGGGCCCAGTGAAGTGCGGAGTGGACCTCGCTCCGGTTCGGTAGACCCCATCGGTCCATCGCCCGCGCGACGAGGTATTCTCGAGCCGCGGGAGCAGGGACCGCGCGAAGGAACCGCCGGGGAATGCACCGGGTGGTCAGATCGTAGACCCTCTCCCCCTTCTCACGGTGATGGATGACCAATCTCCCGGTGAGCCACAGATAGTAGAGCGCCAGGCCCGTGTCCCGGCTCGCGCGGTAGCTTTCGACCTTGGCCCCCTCGGGAAGATCCCGGCTCCCCAGGGGGCCCCTCTCCTCCACGGCCCGGAGGACGCGGTCAACGAGCGCCCGCTGGGTCCTTCCGAAGTTCTCCCACTTCGGATGGTGCTCGAACTCCTGCATCCGATGGATCAGGTAGGGGAACTCCTCGACCGGTCGGATGACGAGACCGCCGCCCCACTCGAAGAGCGTCCGCTCACGGTAGAGGGTGCGTTCCAGGTCCGGAGGTCGATAACCCACGACGCGAGAGGACAGAGCGAGGTCCTGACTTCTTCCAACGACCTCCAGAGGGTCCACTTGGACCGAGCCGATCTCGCGGAGGACGCGCGCGAGGCCCATCGCCCGCGTCCATCGTCGACCCGGCCAGAGGCCTTGACGTCCGAGGATGAACCTGCGGGCGGTCGAGGGGCGGACCCTCAGGGTTTCCACGAGCAGAGATGAGACCTCAGCGGAAAGAAGTTGGGGGTCGACGCCTTGCCCCCGTCTGCAGTCGTTCAAGAGAACGGCTCTCGCATAGACCTCGTGCCGTCTGCAACGACCATCAACTTCGTCGCCGAACACAACAATCCAGCCTGACCTTTCCCGCGTGCGGCCGTCCCTTTTCTGCAAGTTTGGGATCGAGGCACGGCCTCGCTCGGGAGCCCGTGCGGCCGGTCTATCCGGCGATCTCAGGATGGGGGCTTCTCCACCTGAACGCCGAGGCGCGCCTGGGAGTATCGTGCGGACTCATCGGACGGCGATGTCCTTGTGCGATTTCTGGCGAGCGAGGCGTGCGGTCGTCCTCCGCTGCACGCTTGAGCGGGGCGGTTTCCGCGGCCGCGTCACCTCAGTCGGGGCAACCCTCTAGGTTTCGTCCTCAGCCTTGTGGCCATCTCGAGGTTAGGGGGAGGAATCTTGACTCGTCTGCGGTGAGTCATCTCGAGCGTCAGCCCAACCGACCTCCGTCCCTCGGCAAAGCCGCCAACGGGATGGCACCTGCCACCCCTTCCTCCCTCGACCATGACCCCCTCAATCCCCGTGGGCATGACCCATGTTCCTTACCGCGCGATGAGAACCAAGAGGGCGATGACGACCAACCCCGCGACACCGATCCAGAACCATGTCGAAGTGCGCTCCATGCGTGTGCGACGTGCTCGTTCCTCGGCTCGTTCAGCGGCGAGTACCCAACGGGGGACACGGTGCTCCCCTCCCACTCTTCCCGCCCACATCTCGCGGCCCCCGGCCGCCACCAGCAACGCGCCGACTGCCATTCCCAGGAAGGCGTACAGAGCGTTCGGTTCTCCCAGAACCTCCGACCAGATGGAAGGAGTCGAAGACGCCGGTGGGCCGCTCGAGTAGACATCGAGGATCCCGAACGAAGTGTCTGCCCAGACGGAACCGTTCTCGGGACTGACGGCGAGGACCTCGGGGATCCCGGCGGATGGTAGGGTTCCCAGAACTTGAAAAGTACTCGCGTTTGCGACGACGAGGTTGTTCCCGTCCGCATCGCAGCAACCCCCCAGGTAAAGGAGGCGGTTCGAGGGGTCGAACACGATGGACGAAGCCAGGAACCCCGGGACCGGGAAGGTCGTGGAAGACATGATCGAAGCGCCCCGAAGTACTGTCACGCCGAGTTGCGCAAAACGGGGCGGGCCACGGAAGCCAGCCACGAACACATCCCCCGTACGTGGGTCAAGCGCCATTGGCTGCGGGATAACCGATGGCCCCAAATTGAGCCATCGCTCGACCGTGAGGCTCCGCTCGTCGAGGACGGCGACGGTACCGTTGTACGAGTTCGCGGCGTAGAGGTCGTGCCGTCCGTCGGCAAGGAGCGCAGATGCCCCGACCGGCAGCGTCCCGAGAACTTGGAGCGTGCTTGAGTTGAACAGGGTAAGGTTCCCGGGTCCCTGGTAGCTTGGAGCTACAGTGTCGACAAAGAGCAGGTTTGAGCTGGGATCGGTGGCGACCGCTTCCAGATTGCAGGCGCGGGACCGGAACGAGCACCCCAGGTCTATCGTACGCTGGACCGTATCCGTCGCACCATCAATGACCGTCACGTTACCGCTGACCCAGTCCGCTAGGTATACCCGGTCGGCTACGGCATCGACCGCCAGCCCCACGGGCTCGGCTGTAGAAACGTTCGACCCGAGCGGGATTGGGCTCAGCACCTTCTCGGCGGACGCATTGACCACGACGAGGTTGCTCGCAAAGAGCCCGTTCTGGGCATACACGTTCCCATTCGCCTCGTCGAGTGCCATGGCGCCCTGACCACCGTATTCTAGGTCGGGCGATTGGATGGCGCCCTCCAGCCTGCCCGGAGGTGGCGGCGGTGGAGGCGCCGGGTACTCGGATTGAAGGAGCGCCGCGAGACCCGCGATCAGGAGCGCGCCGACAGCGAGGAGTGCAACCCCTCGGGCGATCCGAACGTGGTCCAGCACAGTAGAACGCTACCGTCGCCCTTGGATATTTCCGTTCGCCTGCTGGGAGGTGAGCCACCACCCGGCAGAGGCTTGCGCTGCGCGCTCCTGTCGGTCGGGGCGGATCTGGCCTTAGCCTTGGATCGACGATGTGCCCAACCGGCCCTCGCAACGCTCATGGGACATCGTCGTAATCGACCACCGTGGCCACCGAGCCGATCGTCATCCATCGGGCCGACCCGCAGTGGTCCGTGGAGTTTCGGACCCTCGCGGCCCCGCTACGCGCCGTGCTGGGAACCGTGGCGTTGCGGATCGACCACGTGGGTTCGACCTCGGTCCCGGGCCTCGACGCCAAGCCCGTGATCGACATCCAGGTCTCTGTGCGGAGCTTGGAACCCACCGATCCCTACCGTGTTCCTCTCGAGTCCTTGGGGTACGCCCTCCAACCCGAAAACCCTGACCGGGCCCGTCGTGCCTTCCGATGGCCCCTTGGGCAACGGCGGACCCACCTCTATGCCCGGACGGCAGGGTCGTTCGAAGAACAGCTGAACTTGCTCTTCCGAGATTACCTGCGCAGCGACCCCGCCGCTCGTGAGGAGTACGCGCGTGTGAAGTGGGGGCTCGCCGAGCGCTACAGGAACGACCGAGAGGGCTACGTTCAGGCGAAGGAACCCACCGTCTGGGAGATCCTCAGGAAAGCGCACCAGTGGTCGCAGGATACGGGTTGGTCGCCGGGACCTTCGGACGCCTGACGGACGCAGCGGATAGGGATCCGGCGCCGCTCCGGTCGACTCGACCCCTCGAGGGTGCACCTGCGGGTTTGATGTGGGAGAAGGAAGTGGCGGCCGCGTTGACGACCCATGTCCTCTCCTTCGAGCGGGGCCGCCCCGCCTGCCTCCTACTCCACGGTCCTCCGGAATCGTAGGTTCCTCGCTCTCTGGCTCGGCCGGATGGCCTCGTTCTCCGGCGACGCGGTCTTCGATCTTGCCATCATCTGGTACGTCCTGGTCTCCACGGGCTCCGTTCTCCTCGTCGGTGTCACGCTCGCCGCCATCTACGTTGTAGACATCGTTCTGGGCCCGGTGGCGGGTACGGTCGTGGACCGGTGGAACCGTCGATCGGTCGTCCTCGCGACCTACGCAGGACAGGCGGTCGTGGTGGGGGTTGCCGGCCTCCTCTACGCGATGCACGACCTGACCTACCTCGTCGCGCTCTCGACGGTCGTTCTGGTCGAAGCGGGCTACCAGCTCACATTGCCGGCCCACAACGCGATGGTGCCAGGTGCGGTCAGGAAGGCGGAGCTCCTGCCGGCGAACGGGCTGATCTCCGGAACGTCCGCGGCCAACACCATTGCGAGCACGGCCCTGGGCGGGCTCCTGGTCGGCTTCCTCGGGTTCACCATCCCGTTCGAGTACGATGCGGTCTCCTTTGTGCTCGCGATGGGTCTCATCGCGGTCCTGCCCCGGGCTCTGGGCGATCCTCACGGCCCGGATGCGGGGGAAGCCAAGGGCCCCGATTCCTCCCCAGAGCGCCTTTCCTTCGCTGGCGAGCTCCGCGAAGGGCTCGCGGTGCTTCGGAGGGACAGGGTCCTCCTCGAACTGACGCTTCTGGGGACCCTGGTGAGCCTCTTCGCAATGGGGCTCCAGGGCCTCTACGCCCCCTACGTGCTCGAGGTGCTCCACGGCGGGGCATCCCTCTACGGCTTCCTGACGGTCTCCTTTGCGGTCGGGTCGGTCGTGGGGGGATTCCTGGTCGGTCACTTCGGTCGGCGGGCGAGGACCGGCCGCCTGATCGTCCTCGGCCTCACCGGCCAGAGCGCCTCGATCGCAGCCCTCGGCCTGATACGGGCCCCGGGGCTTGCCCTGGGGATCAAGGGGATCGGTGGGGTGAGCCAGGAGACCAACATCGTCCCTTGGACCGCGCTCCAACAGGCCCGGATCCCGCGGAAGGCGTACGGTCGCGTCTCGTCGCTCGTCAACACAATCATCAACGCCCCTTCGCCGGTGGCCGTTCTCCTCACCGCGTATGTCGCCACCCGGGTCTCACTGGGAACCACCTTTCTTCTCTACGGCCTGGCCATGCTCGCGACGGTGGGCACCGCGGTGCTGCTTTCCCGTGAGCTGCGGAGGTTGGGACCGGTGGAGACGATGGGACCCCCCGCGCCGCTCATCCGGTCCTCAAACGAGAGGGACCCCGGTCCGTCAACCTGAACGCGGATGTGGTTCGCTGAAGCGGGAGGGCCGGTCGGCCCTCCCGTAGCTTTGAGGGAGACCCACTACCGACCTTCTGATCGCCGAGAAGTCGAACTCGACGCTATCGTTCTTGTTGCGACCGTGTTCGAACCGGTCGAGGGTCCTCCTTGACCAAGAGCCATCGTGACCACACGTTATCCGTGGGAGACCCACGAGCGGACGAGGTCGAGTTCAAGCACAGCTGTTACCGGGCGCGACCTCCGCCGTCTCGAGGTAGGTCCGAGCACATCGGTTGTGGACCGATGGTCATTCCGGCCTGTAGTGCCCCGTGATGAAGATGTGTCCCCGGTGAAAGGGCTCGAGCCGAAGCGGAGGGGCCGTCTCGAAGACACGGGTGATCCCTCGGAGTGCTTGCTCCGCAGGGTCGCCCGCTCCTCCCTCCTTCCTGCGAAGGCTCGGGACCTTGAGGGCGAAGAGCAGGCCACCTCCCCTGCGGAGGAAGAGCCGTGCGTGCTCCAGCGCGATCTCGACCTGGTCGGGCTGGGCGATGTCCAGATAGAGGGCATCGACCGGGGGCACCCAGGGGAGATAGGTACGGGGGTCGTGGGCATCGGCCAGGATCGGGAACAGGTTCGGCCAGCGACCCGCGACGTCCAGGAGCCTCTGGAAGGGGCGAGGGCTCTTCTCCACGACGTAGACCCCCCCTCTGCGGCCCACCAGGTCGGCCATGTGCGACGCGGTGGTCCCGCTCGCCCCGCCAAGGTAGAGGACCTTCCCTCCGGGGGTCAGCGGGACTTCACGAAGTCCTCGACACATCGCGGCGCCGAGCTTGCTTCGCGTCGGGTCGATCGCTCGCCAGGTGGCGTCGTCGCGGAAACGCAGCCTCTCGCCGTACACTTCCGGCGGGTTCCCGAGGGCCCGGGTCCAGAACGTGGGCCGGTCCTCCGGCGGCGACCGTGCGACCGAGAGCCCGGGGAACGGGAAGGCCCAGCCTTCACGCCGGGCCGGACTCCGGTCGAAGGAGCGCCGCGACGCCCCGCTCATCGCCGCCTCCGGTTGCGCCATCGAGGGTCACGGCCACGAGGGTCTCGGCGACCGCCGGGCCGGTCATGACGTGGTCTTTCACGTGGAACATCGTCCCGAGGGGAGGTCTCGCGCCTGCGCTCCGAGGGTCGGGGAAGGCGGGAGGGAGCCCCCGCCCTCTCGACAGAGGAACGGGCCGGAGGTTCGGGCGCGGGACGGGCGTGGTGACCCCTTCCCCTCGAGAGCGCGACGATCCGTTGCTCCCGCCGCTCGACGAGCGCGACCCCGACGGAGCCGTGCGTGAGAAGGTCCGCGCGCAGGGCGACCACTGCCCACGAGGCGAGGGAGCGCGCGAGGGCGCCCCGTCGCGAAGGGGGCACGCGGTCCATGCCTTCGGCCCCGAACAGGACCCCGTGTCGGGGCCCGGGGCTCCCGGGGCGCCGCCGACGGGCTCCGATGACCTGGATCCTCGAGGCCCCCAGCCGAAGCAGCGTGCTCGTCGAGCCCGCCTGGGAGAGCAGCCTCCCCGCCGTGCGCGGCCCCAGGATGGCCGAGGTGTTCGGAAGGGTGAGCAGGACGGTCTCCTCCAGCGCGCGTTCGAGTTCCTTCCTACGGGCCTCGAGGGCGCTCAGGTGCTCGTGGGCGCGTGAGGCATACTCCGCCACGGGCGTCTCGGCGCCCGCGGTCGCCGAGAGGGCGCGAAGCGCCTCGCTCTCCTTCCGGACGAGCCGGTCGAGGCGGTCCCCCTCTCGGCTGAGGGTGATGACCACTTCCTCGGGAGAGGCCAGCCGCTCGGTGAGCGCCTGTTCGGCCAGGGCGAGCAGCATCTCCCGGTCGGGCTCCCAGCTCAATGGGGGGAGCGACTCCCGGAACGCGGCCACCCCTCGGGAGGGAGCTTCCTCGACCTTCAGGCCGAGCGCCTCCGCGAGGGCCCGTGCGGCGCGGTCCCCCACACGGACCGGTCCCTGGGGGAGCCCCGAAAGCACTCCGGCGATGTTGCCCAGGCCCCGGCTCGGAGGCTCGCCTCTGGAGAGCGCCAGCAGCGCGGAGGCGAGCTCGGCGCCCTCATGGGCCCCCCCCGGAGAAAGCCGGAACCTCCTCGGCTCCCGCTCCCCCGGGGTCTGGACCAGGAGGTCCCTACCCACGACCACCAGCAGCGGGACCGGGCTCATGGGTGGTCCTCTGCGGGCGTTCAGCCAGACGTGAAGTCCGAGAGCTGGCGCTGGAACCGTGCGTGCTCCTGGGGGATGTCCACGGGGTAACGCCCCGTGAGGCACCCGACGCACAGGCTCTTCTCGGAGAGGTCGATGGATTCGATGAGCCCCTTCATCGACAGGTAGCGCAGGCTGTTCCCGCCGAGGAGCTTCGCCACATCCTCCTCCGTGCGGTCGTAGGCGACGAGCTCCTTGCGCTCCTTCATGTCGATGCCGAAGTAGCAGGGCGCGACGATCGGAGGGCATCCGATGCGGAGATGGACCTCCGTCGCCCCCGCCTCGCGGACCATGGCGACGATCTCGCGGAGCGTCGTGCCGCGCACGATGCTGTCGTCGGTGAGGACGACCCTCTTGCCCTTCAGGATCCCCGGCAGAGGATGGAGCTTCACCCGGACCTCCTCCTCCCGGCGCTTCTGGTCGGGGAGGATGAAGGTCCTCTCGACAAAGCGGCTCTTGATGAGCCCCTCCGCGTACGGGATCTTCGCGGTCTCGGCGAAGCCCAGGGCCTGAGGGCGGCTGGAGTCCGGGACCGGCACGACGACGTCGGCCTGGACGGGCCCTTCATGGGCCAGATGGATCCCGATGCGGTGGCGGACCTCGTAGACGAGCTTTCCGTCCATGATCGAGTCCGGGCGGGAGAAGTAGACCCACTCGAACATGCAGTGGGCGAGGTGCTTGGCCGTCGGCGCTCCCTTGGAGGTGTGGAGGACGTTCCCGCGCTCGACGACGATGAGCTCGCCGGGGGCGACGTCCCTCACGAGCTTGCCCCCCATGAGCTCGAGCGCGACGGACTCGCTCGCGAGGGCGTACCCTCCCTCGAGCGTCCCGAGGCAGAGAGGACGGATCCCGAGGGGGTCGCGGAAACCGTAGAGCTTGTTGGCGTGCAGGAGGGTCACGGCGTACCCTCCCGACATCTCCACCATGGCGCGGCGGATCGCCGAGGGCATGTCTCGGCTGCGCGCGTACTCGTGCGCGATGAGCTGACCCATCGCCTCGGTGTCCGAGCTCCCCAGGAACTCGACCCCGAGCGCCGTCAGCCGGGTGCGAAGCCTCCGGAAGTTGACGAGGTCGCCGTTGTGGCCGAGGGCGAGCTCGTCGTCCCCCATCCCGACGTTCAGGGGCTGGACCGTGTCCTCCTCCATGATCCCGGTCGTGCCGTACCGGACGTGTCCGATGCCCACCGAGCCCCGGAGGGTCTCGAGAGCCTCCCGGTCGAAGACCTCGTGGACCAGTCCGCGGGACTTGCGCGTGTAGAGCTGGCCGTGCGAGGCGGTCACGACCCCGGCGGATTCCTGGCCCCGGTGCTGGAGCGCACGGAGCCCGCGATAGAGGTATGGCGCCGCTCCCTTACCGGGAACAGAGACCCCCACCACGCCGCACTTCTCGCGCGTCTCCACGAGGGGCGGAGCCCCCGGAAACTTAAGGCGTACCCGCGGCCCGGGGGGTGTCCCGCCGGGGCGGAAAGGTTCACGAGGTCCTGTCGCGTGCGGGCAGGAAGCGGCCCCTCCCCTGGGGAGCGACCTGGGTGGGCGCTGCGCCCAGACCTTGCAGCTACGACTTCTCGTCCAGTTGGCCCTGGTCGCGGGGCTTCTCCTCGCCCTCATCGGAATTCTGACCTTCCACGCCCCTTCGTGCGCGGGCGGTGGGCCGACGGCCCCCCCCTCCTGCAGCGCTTGGGAGACCTCCCAGTGGCTGATGATCGCGGGGGTCTTCCTGGCCGTCCTCGCGATGCTCCTCCTCGCCCACCTCCGGAGGTTGGAGGCTCAGGCCCGCGCGGCCCCTCCTCCCGCCGGCGAGACCTCCGCAGCTCCCGCCGAGCGTACGTCGGACGACTGAGGACGGGGCCGATGGGCCCCCGGATGAGACTGGGCCGTTCGTCGTGACGGCAGACCCTCGAGTTCGGGGAGAGGTTCGGGCCCCGAGGGTGGGCACCGCGTTCGACGCAGGGCCTAGGCAGGTGAAGAGGTGCGGAGAGGTATGGGGAAGGGAGGCGGGCCCACGAAGGGCCCGCGCTCCCTCGGGGAAGGAGTTCAGCCGAAGAGGGCGGAGAGCCCCGCGGACGCCTCTTCTTCAGAGACGGCGGGCTTCTCTTCTTCCTTCTTCTTCTCTTCCTTCTTCTCGCCGGCGTGGGCGGCCGGAGCGGCCGCGGGCGCCGCGGCGACGGCCATGGTTTCGGCCTTCGCCAGGACTTCCTTGATGTCGATGCCCTCGAGCGAGGCCACCAGGGCCTTCACTCGGGTAGCGTCGCTCTGCACCCCGGCGGCCGTGAGGACGCCGTTGATGCCCTTCTCGTCGATGGGTTTCCCTGCCGCATGGAGCAGCATAGCGCCGTAGACGTATTGCATGTCTCTCTCCCTCCGAAATCACTTCGTTTGGAGCTTCTCGAGGACCTGTGCCTGACGCTGCGCCCTAATAAAGAGCGCCTCGACGGTCTCAGGTGTGGGGAAGGCCGCGCCAAGCGCGACCGCCCGCGCTTCGCGTTGGGCCTGAGCCAGTAGCAGGGGCATCGTCTCGGGCGTCGCCCAGGCGAGCTCGGTGGCGAGCTTCAGGGCGTGGCGGTGCGCACGGCCGAAGTCCGCGCGGATCGCGTCCAGGTCGACCGCGAGCGAGTCGCGGGGATAGTAGAAGTCCTGCTCCACGGCGCCCCGGAGCATGAGCCCGACCTCGAGCGGGAGGATCTCGAGCCGCGTGAGCATGGTCGCGACCTCGCGGGAGATCACGCCACCTTGCTTCACGATCGTGGCGTCCTTCTTCAGAACGACCTTCCCTTTCTCGATTGCGGCAGGGAACCCCGCGTGCTGGAGCTCTCCGACGATGGGGCCAGGCTTGAAGGAGGTCTCGCCGGCCTGGACGGTGATGTCCTTGGGGGCGTGCTCGCCCCCTCGGGCGGGCGCCGGCTGCCGGGTCTTCTCGAGGGACTGGTAGAGGGCAAAGGGGTTCGACTTCGAGAGCAGGATCGCCGTCTGGTCGGAGACCAGCGGGAGGAGCTGCTTCAGTGACGGGCGGTTCTTCGCCGCTTGCTCGAGGGCGTGGGTGATGAGCGAGTTCGGAGCGACCCGGATCGGGTTCCCCTTCATCGCCAGCTCCCGGCGCATGGACTGCAGAGCGGGGGCGGGGACACCACGGATCGCGACGACGGCCACGACCGGGTGTTCGTCCACCTCCTTCGCGAGGCGCTGGACGGAGGCCTTCTTCCGCTGACGCGTCGCGCTGGTTTCGCGCGCGTGGTGCGTCGGGGTCACAGAGTGAGCTGCAGCGGCCATGGTGTTCTCCTTCCTCCCCTCGCGCCAGCTACCGACCTACCAGAGCCTCACCGAGGGGCCCATGCTGGTCTTGACGTAGACGCTGGCGATGTTGTGCCGGCCCTGCTCCAGCTTCGCGACGACCCGGTTCAGCACGAGCTGAAGGTTCTCGGCGAGCTGCTCGGGGGGCATGTCGCGGGTGCCGAACGGGGCGTGGAACGTCCGCTTGCCCTTGTTGCGGACCCGGATGCCGCGCTTGAGGTTCTGGATGATCGGCGTGGGGTCCGTCCCGGGCATGATGGGACGAGGGACCTTCCCACGGGGACCCATGACCTGACCGAGCCGCTTACCGATCATCGGCATCATCGGGGCTTCGGCGAGGAAGAAATCGATCGCGTTGACCTGCTTGCGCGAGACGCGCTTGGTCTTGAACAGCTCCTCGATCTGGTCGGGCGTGATGACAAGGTCGGCGACGCTGCGAACCTTCTGGGCCATCTCGGGGCTCGCGAAGACTGCGACCTTGATCGGCTTGCCGCGACCCTTCGGGAGCGTCACGTCCTCCTCGACGCGGTTCTTCGGGAGCGTCAGGTCCAGTTCCTTCAGGTTGACCGAGACCTCGACGCTCTCCAGGAAGCTGCGCTCGGGAGCGGCCTTGAGGGCCTCCTGGATGGCTTCGACCGGGGTCTTATCGGGCATGGCTGCGTACCGTGCGGCGGCGCGAGAGGAAGGTCCATATAAAAGACTAGGGAGCCGGCGGGCGGTCGCTTGGGCCGGGACCCCCCGCACGCCGGTGTCTCCGAGGGAGCGCCGAACGCTCCGACCGCCGAGCCGGTCGGTTGGAGGTCGGTGAGAACTGCCCGGGGCTCGAGGAAAGCGGGACCTGGCCCGATTTCGCTGTGCTCGCCCACGAGAGGGCCGGCGCGAGCGCCGCGTTCATGGCTCCCCGATCGGAGGACCCGTCCCGAGCCGCGACCCAGGATCGACATCGGCGGTGGCTTCCTCGTCCGGACCCGCCCGCCCAGCGATCCTGAGGAGCGGAGCCGGACCCGGGGTTCCTCGTCTGCGCAAATCATTCGCGAGAATATCTGCCGACTCCGGTTTCGATGGGCGAAACACATCGCAGACGAGGAAGCACGGGGCTCTTTCGTTTCTCGAAGGTTGGGAAGCGCTCTCCTTCTTCTCCAGGATGTGGCGGACCTCCAACGGTCCGGTCGTTGCCCGGAGCGGTCGGTCGTGGGGCCTACGACGAGGGCTCTTCCGCGTCGCGGACGGGGAGACCCTGATGGTCCTCCTGCCCGCAGCAGGCGAGAGGGTTCTGCCCGTGTCGGCAGACCCCGACGGTGCCGGAGCTCTCGTGGACGAAGCCCATGCCGTCGACGAACCGGAGGGTGCCCTCGCACCAGTGGCAGGTCTTGGGTGTCGAGTAGGAGTTCTCCCGGGCCTTCCGACAGGCGGGGCAGAGGTCGCTCGGCCGCTCTGTGCCATCCTCCGTGCCGACCGTGATCCCACAGTTCCAGCAGCGGTAGAACGGCATCTCTCCCCTCCGTGAGCGTTCGCCGACCCTGAGCGACGCGGCCCCAAAAGGTGTTGTGGTGGGCCGCGGCGTACGGACGGTCCCACGGGGCCGCGAAGATGCGTGCACCCAAACCGCTATTATGCGGCACCCTTCGGTGCGACCTGCAAGCGTTCCCCCTCTGGCGCCCCGCGTCCCGAGGGAGGTCCCGCTGGCCACCTGCATGGTCGAGCTCCTGACCGAGACCCGGAAGCTGGGATCCGCTTGGGCCCAGTTCGACGCTTACTGGGCCCAGCCGATGCAGGCCATCCGCGACGCCCCTGGCCTCATCGTCGTGCATACCATCCTCGGGCTGACCGAGCACGAGCGGGCGCTCGCCCGCACGTTCGCGTCGCTGGGATTCGTCAGCGTGGCTCCCGACCTCTACAGTCACCAGCGCATGCAGGTCCCGGCCGAGGACGCCCGCGAGGTGGAGAGGATCCTGCGCGATGTGCCCTTCGAGAGCGACCGGACCTTCGTGCACGGGTTCGAGGAGTCGATCGCCACCCTTTCCCGGCAGGACCAGGAACGCCTCCGGAAGGCCGCTCGGGTCTCCGTTTACTCTCCCGACCCCAACGCTCTCTCGGACCTGAAGGTCTGCGTGGCCACCCTGCGCGCGACCCCTGGAGTGGACCACGAGAACATCGCGTGCCTGGGCATGAGCATGGGCGGCGGGTACGCCTGGACGCTCGCCACCGTGGAACCGAACGTCAAGGCCACCGTGATCTTCTACGGCCGGCCCCTGCTCCCCTACGACCAGCTCGACCGGCTGAAGGGCGCGGTCCTGGCGATCCACGCCGGGGAGGACACCCGGCTCACCGACCTTCTCCCCGAGCTCGAGGCGGAGATGTCCTCCCGAGGGAGGTCCTTCACGCACATCACCTACCCCAAGGTCCACCACGGGTTCCTCAACCCGGACGCCCGGACGTACCACCAGGGCTGCGCGCGCGACGCGCTCTTCCAGGTCCTCTCGTTCCTCCGCGAGTCGGAGGGTGCCCTACCCAAGGAGGCCGAAGCGGCGCTGACGGGCCGGAAGCTTCCCGCGGAAGCCGCTCCGCCGGCGCGGACACCTGCTCCAGCGACAGAGGAAGCGATCTCCCAGGAGGCTGCGCCCGCTGCGGCGGAGCCCGCTCCGGCGGAGCCCGCTGCGGTTGCCGAAGCGGTGGAAGCGACCGATCTGGGCCCCTCCTCCGAGGAGGAAAAGGAGGAGGCCGTGGAAGAGCCTCCCGTCGAGGAAGGCACGGAGGCGCAGGAGGCGGAACCCTCCCAAGAGGTCCCTTCCTCCAACGAACCCGCCGAAGAAGAGGCGACGGAGGTCCTCCAGGCCTCGGCGGAGGAATCCTCCGAGGGAGCCGAGCCCTCTCCCGAGGAAGCGAAGGAGGAGCCCGCCCCGCTTCCCTCCGTATCCGAGCCCTCATCCACGACCGTCACCGCCGCGCCTCCTCCTCCTCCTCCTCCTCCTCCCGAAGAGGCCCCTGCCCCTCCCGAGGAAGAGGGCCCCGCAGAGGACGAGGGGTCGGTCCCCGAGGAGGCTTCCGTCCCTCCTTCCCCTCCGCCCCAGGCCGAGATCTCCGAGACGACCGCCGAGGAGCCGGAGGTCGAGGCTCCCCCTTCGGAGACCGTGGCAGCTCTGCGGCGCTCCAAGACCAAGGCCGAAGTGAGCGCCGCCGACGTGGAACTGCTGCTGAAGGGGCACGTCCCCCTCGGGTCCGCGCGCAGGAGCGGAACTGCCCCTGCTCCCTCGGGGAAGTCAGGGAAGGGAGGCGCGGCCCCCCGTTCCTCCCCCTCGAAGGAGGAGAAGGCCCGTCCGGTCCCGCCGAAAGAGCAGGAACGCGAGAAAGCGAAGGCGCGGGAGCGAGAACGCGAGCGGGAGCGCGAGAAGGAGCGCGAGCGCGAGAAGGAACGGGAGCTCGAGAAGGAGCGACGCGAGGAGGCGCGGCTGAAGGAGGCCGCCAAGGCTCGCGAGCACGAGCGTCAGGCTGCCGCCGAGCGCGAGGAGGAGAAGGCCCGGGAACGCGCGCGGGCCGCCCGAGAGAAAGAGCGCGAGCGGGCCAAGGAACTGGAAGCCCAGAAAGCCCGTGCGCGGGAGGCCGCCAAGGCACGGCCGAGCGGCCACGAGAAGGGCAGCCCAAAGCCGCGATCAAGCTCCTCCGCCAAGCCGAAGCCCCCGGAGAAAGGCAAGGGCCCTTCCCGCAAGGCTAAATAGAGACTCCCGCTCGGCGGCCCGCCTATGCATTTCCCCAAGGAGATGATGACGTACTGCCCCAAGTGCAAGAAGCACACGGAGCACGACATCGAGAAAGGGAAGAAGCGAGCCGCCAGCGAGCTCGCCTGGGGACAGCGCCGATTCCGCCGCGCGCAGCGCGGTTACGGCGGTTTCCCCCGACCCAAGCCCGAGGGGCGCGCCAAGGCCGTCCGCCGGGTCTACCTGAAGTACAAGTGCACGAAGTGCAAGTACGTCGTCCAGCCGAAGTCTTTCCGCTCGGCGCAGCTCGAGCTATCGGAGAAGAAGGGTCGATGACGCCACCGGAAGAGGAGGGCCTTCCCCCCGTTGACGCGCCGAGGACCCGGGCGCCGTTCGTCGTCGTGAAGTGCAAGGACTGCTCGAAGGAGCACGTCGTCTTCTCCCGCCCCGCGACCGCGGTCAACTGCAGCATCTGCGGCGCACCCCTGGCCAAGCCCGCAGGCGGGCGTGGCGAGTTCCTGGGCGAGGTCGTCCGGACGGTGGCGTGATCTCCCTCCCCTAGGAGGGACCGAGGCTCGATGCCGCTCAGAGGAGAGTTCCCCGAGGAGGGGGAGCATGTCGTCGCGACCGTCCAGTCGGTGCGCAACTTCGGCGCGTTCGTCTCTCTGGACGAGTACGAGAACCGCGAGGCGTTCATCCACCTCTCCGAGGTGGCCACGGGGTGGGTCAAGTACATCCGCGACTACATTCGGGAAGGCCAGAAGATCGTCGCCCGGATCATCCACGTCGACCGGGAGTCCAAGCAGATCGACCTCTCGCTCAAGCGGATCAACGAGCACCAGCGGCGCGAGAAGCTCCAGTCCTGGAAGAACGAGCAGCGCGCGGACCGGTTGCTGACCGTCGTCGCGCAGGGACTGAAGCTCGACCTTCCGCAGGCCTACCAGCAGTTCGGCGAAGGGCTCGTCGAGAAGTACGGCTCGCTCTTCAAGGCCTTCGAGGTCGCCTCGCTCGAGCCGAAGAAGCTCACCCAGGACGGCTTCAAGGGCGCCTGGGTCCAGGCCTTCACCAAGACCGCTCGCGACAACATCTCACCCCCCAAGGTCTCCGTCTCCGGGATCCTGGAGATCGCCCACCCCGGTCCGGACGGAGTGATCTTCGTGCGCAAGGCGCTGGGCGACGCCGAAGGCGTCACTCCCGGGTCCGTGGAGGTCCAGTACGTCGGGGCCCCGAAGTATCGCGTGGTCGTGACCGGGACCCAGTACAAGCAGGCCGAAGAGGTCCTTCGGAAGGCGAGCGACGCGGCCTTGGCCGCGATCAAGGGCGCCGGAGGGCGGGGAAGCTTCACGCACGCGTGAGCTCGTTCCATCCCGCACGCCCTGCGAACATGACGCACGATGAGCTCCGGCGGTGCCGCGACTGCCGGAGGTACACCTTCGGCGAGGTCTGCCCGGCCTGCGGGGCGCCTACGGGGAACCCGCACCCAGCGCGCTGGTCGCCGGAGGACCGCTATGCGCGCTACCGCCGCGCGCTGCTCGCGGAAGCCGCCCGGGAGGGTCGGGGCACCGCTGGGACCACCGCGCCAGCCTCAGAGGAGCCCGAGCAGCATTAAGAGCCGCGCTGCCTTCCCGTGCGACGATGCAACAGCGGATCAAGGTCGTCAATGAGATCAGCGACCTTGTGCCGGTACTCCGAGCCGTGGACTCCCCGCTGAAGCTCCAGCTCTTCCAGCGCCTGACCGAGACCTGGCTCACCCTGCAGGACATCGAGGGAGAGTTCGGCAAGGAAGGCGTCAAGGTGCTCGGCTTCTTTGAGAAGCTGAAGCTCGTGGACAGCCGCTGGGTGTCACGGGAAGGGCGGAAGACCCCGGACAAGAGCTTCCACAGCTACTACTCCACGGTGAACATCAACACCACCGCCCCGCTCTCGGAGATCTCCGAGATCCTCTCCGTCGCGTCCATGGCGGAGAAGGACTACGGCCGTTTGGAGAAGCAGATCTACGACTGCATCGGGGACCAGGGCCGCTTCTTCTCCGACGTCGCGGAGGAGCTGAAGATGAGCGCGACCCGTCTGAAGGGGCTCATCAAGCGGTCGGAGAAGCTCGAGTTCCGGGGCCATCGGATCGAACGCTTGAACGGCGCCAACGACTGAGCCCCATGGGTGAGGGTGCATCCCCCCGGCACGTCGAGGTCCTTCGACTGGGACACCGACCGGGACGCGACCCTCGGCTGACCACGCACCTGGCCCTCACGGCGCGCGCCTTCCGTGCTCAGGTCTTCCATCTCGAGCCCCCCGACGAGGAGCTCGCCCGAAGGGTGAGAGCGACGACGGAGCGCTTCGGCGGGACCTTCCGCGTGGAAGGGGTCCGGGCCTGGCGACCCCTTCTGAAGGGGTGGAAGGGCACCTCGGTCCATCTCACGATGTACGGCGAGGACCTGGACGAGGTGGCGCCACGGCTCCTGGCTTCGCCGGGACCGTACCTGGTGGTCGTCGGGGGGCCGAAGGTCCCCCGCGAGGTGTACGAGGCCTCGACGTTCAACGTCGCGGTGACCCACCAGCCCCACAGCGAGGTCGCCGCCCTCGCGATCACCCTCGACCGCTTTCTCGGCACCCCTCGTTCCGAACTGCGGGAAGGGGCACGGCTGCAGGTGCTGCCCGCCGCCCGGGGCAAGCGTGTCGTCGACAGGAACGGCCAGGACGTCCCCGGAGGGGAGTTCGACCCGGAGCTCGAAGAGGAAGGTGAGGAGGAGCGCCACGGAGAGGCGGATCAGGCGGTTCACCTGGCGCACCTCAGCGGATCCTCGCAGAAGGAGGCTCCTCCCCGGACGAGGGCGCGTTCACCGACGGGACCTGACACCCTGGAGCTCCAGTGACGGACCGCATCCCGCCTTCGGGTCTTCCGCTCGCCTCGCACGCTCCGGGCAAGGCGATCCTGTTCGGCGAGCACGCCGTGGTCTTCGGGAAGACCGCGGTGGTCCTCGCCCTCGACATGGGCACCGACCTGGAGATCTCGGGGCTTCGGGGGCCCGGGAGCAGCACGTACAACGGCTCCGAACGGGCCGCCCGGGGCAACCCCTACCTGCAGACCTCGCTACGGACCCATCCCCCTCCTCAGCCCCTTGACCTACGGTGTCGCTCGCAGCTCCCCCGCGCCTCCGGGCTCGGCTCGTCGGCCGCCTTCACCGCGGGGCTGATGGCCGCGCTCCTGGGGATGGAAGGGGGCGCCGAACGGACGACCCTCGCCCTGGAGAGCTTCCGCGCGGAACGCCAGGCCCAGGGCGTAGGAAGCCCCGTCGACACGAGCGCCGCCGTCGCCGGAGGCGTCCTCTCCGTGGGCGCTCGGGCCCCCGGGGATAAGCTCTGGGAGCTTCCCGCTGAGGACGGTCGGCCCGCCTGGCATGTGGCGCGGCTTCCGGACCCCGGATGGACCTGGGTGGTGGGCTTCACCGGGGTCCCGAAGGACACCGCCACGGTGGTCCGCCGGGTCGGCGAGAGGGTGAAGGCCCCCGACGGGCCCCGGCTGCTCGAGCGGATCGAGGAGATAGCTCTCCAGGGATGCGACGCGCTTCGTGCGGGCGACCGGGCCGCCGTGGGCCGGCTCATGAACGAGAACCAGCGGCAGCTCGTGGAGCTCGGGATCTCCCATCCCCGGCTGGACGACCTCATGAGGTCGGTCGAAAAGCTCGCCGTGGGTGCCAAGATCACCGGGGCGGGAGGAGGCGGGTCGATCATCGTCCTCCCGGGCCCCGGAGACGAACTTCGGGTGGGCCAGGCCATCTCGCACGCGGGCGGGGTCCCGTTCGTCGTGAAGGTTGCCTCGCGCGGGGCGTCCGTGCAGCCTCTCACCGGCGGTCCCCAGCCGCCTGGGGCCGGCAATCGCCGGGCCTAGCGCCTCGCCACGATCCGGACGACCTCTCCACCGGAGAGGGCGTGGTCGGCGCCGAGCGCCCGATGGGTCCTTCCGTCGATGGCGCGGATGAAGTTCTCGCCCAGGTCGGTGTGGACGCGGTAGGCCATCTGACGGGCGGTCGTGCCGTAGGGGACCAGGAAGGCGTCCGGGAGCATCCGCCCCTGCTTGTCGGTCCACTTCGTCTCGTCCTCCACGGGGAAGACCACGATCTGCTTCATCGCCTGGAAGACGAGGGACTCCAGGGACTCGATGACCCCGGTGGTCCCCCATCGCTTGAGGAACGCCTCGACCTCCCCCAAGGCCTTCTTCTGCCCCGCGGAGAGCTTCTCCGGGTCGTTCAGGCCGAAGCTCTTCTCGCCCGGCTGGTAGCTCACGAGCCCGGCCTTGGTGGCCCGCCGCAGGAGGAGCTCCATGTCGGCGCTCATCGGCTGGAGGGGCAACTCGCCCAGCTCCTCCTTCAGCGCGGTGAGCTGCTCCTCGGTGGAGCGGTCGGCCTTGTTGGCGGCAACGAGACGTGGCCGCGCGATCTTGAGAAGTTCCTTCGAGAGGCGGAGGAGGTCCTCCTCCTTCCACTTCGCAGGGTGCGTCTGGTCCAGAGGGCTGTCGCGGAGCGCGTGCTGGACGTGCCCGATGGTGATCCCCAGGCCCGTGAGCCGTCCGGCGATCGCCTCGTCCAGCTTCGCTCCGGAGAGCTCCCATCCCCGGGCCTGCTTGTCCCACTGCCGCCCGAGCGTCCCCGCGACCCAGAGCACGAGCTCCTCCTCGACGAACCGGACCTCCTCGGCGGGGCGGTAGCTCCCGAGCTCGGCCGGGACGCCTTCGGGGGTGGTGCTCCCGGAGAGGTCGACGACGTGGAGGTAGCCGTCCGCTTGACGCAGGTTGTCCAGGAACTGGTTCCCCTTCCCCTTCCCGGCGTGCGCCCCGGGAACCAGACCGGCGACATCCACCAGGTGGACCGGCACGTGCCGGACCCCTTTCTCGCAGGCGGAGTTCCCTGGGGTGCAAGGGCCCCCCTTCTCCGAGTGCGGGCAGGGGAAGCGCACGTAGGAGACCCCGCGGTTGGGGTCGATGGTCGTGAACGGGTAGGGTCCGACGGGGACGTTGAGGAGCGTGAGGGCGTTGAAGAGCGTGGACTTCCCGACGTTCGGCTTGCCGATGAGCCCGACCTCCATGTTCCTTTCTCCTCCAGTTCCTGTTCGCGACCGACCTTACCGTGTATAATCCGGGGCCACTTCGCGGAACCCCGACTGGAGGTTCACGCTGAGGGCCATGGCGTAGAGAAGCCCGGAGAGCCGGTTCACGTAGGCGAGCAGGACGGGCCGCAGCGGGCTCGCACGGTCCGCCCGGACCACCGCCCGCTCGGCGCGTCGGGCGACGGCCCTCGCCACGTGGAGGCGGGCCGCCATCGTGGTCCCTCGGGGCAGCACGAAGGCGTGCACCGCGTCGAAGGGCTCGGAGAACGTGTCGATCTCCTGCTCGACCCGGTCCACGTGGCGTTGCTCCAGCCGGTGGGCGGGTGGGGGAGCCCCCTTCGGCGTCGCGAGCTCCGCGTTCAGGATGAAGATCTCATGCTGGACCCGTTCGAGGATCGCCGCCAGGGGGACGAGGTCCGGGGGGACCTCCGCCTGCGCCAGTCCGAGGTGCGAGCAGAGCTCGTCGAGCTCTCCGCACGCGACCACCAGGGGGTCGTCCTTCGAGACCCGTCGGCCGCCGACGAGGCCCGTCTCCCCGGCGTCTCCTCCGCGGGTGTAGAGCTTCAAGTTCGGTCCGGCGGACGGGCACCACGACGGGACGATATAGACGTGGGTGGTCGATGCGTTCGCCGAAGACTTAACGTCCGCCTCCCGCTGCCTCTTGACCATGCCCCCTCTTGAGCTCAGGGGAACGTGGGGCCTGAGCGGAGGAGGAACGCTTCGGGCGCGACCCGGACCTCTGGGGGTATCCCCGGTCCTCGCGAGCTTCGCGGTCCTCCTGGTCATCTCTCTGATCCTCTCCATGTCCGCCGGAGCAGGCTCCCTGGGGATCGCCCGAAGCACAGGGTCCGGCGCGGGGGGCGCCGCATCCGCGGCCTCGGTCACCCCTCTGTCCTCGGCGCGAGCCTCCCCCGTCCCGTCGGGGTCCGGTCATCAGCCCCTCCCGCCGACCTCGGGCCCGAGGGCCCCTGAGGCGGCCTCTGGGCCCTCGTGCCCCTCCGCCCAGGTGGTGCTGAACGGGACGACGAGCGACACTCTTCTGGCGGCAGGAGGAACCGGGTCCTGGGCGGCCAGCTACCCTGTGGGGCAGGCGGGCATGTGGCTCACGGGGTTCCAGGTGACCGCGTCCGCCGCCTTCGACAACGGGGCGCTCACCGCGGGAAGCTCGAGCGCCTCGGTCGAGCTCGAGCTCACCGCCGCGCCGTACGCCTCCTGGGGTGGCCCGGGGACGTCCCTGCTCACGCCTCCCGCGGGCGAGGTCGTCGCAAGCTGGCCGCTCTTCGTCGGTGGCGGGAGCGATGCGTCGGTGCGGTCGGGTGCCCCCTCCTGCCTCTCCGTGGCCGTCCCGGCGGCCGACCCTTACCTGACCATCTTCCTGACCGCGTCGACCCCGACGCTCCCCGACCTGGTCGTCAGCTCCGCGATGGCGGTCGACCTTGTGGCCCCGGGAGCCGCGACGAACTGCGTCACCGGAGAGGGGGTCCAGCCTGGGGGGGAGAGCGACGTTTCCTCCGGCGCCCCCGGACCGGCGGCCTGGAGCTCGAGCGATCCTTCTGCGCTGACCGGAGAGACGGTGACCGGGTTCGAGGTGAGCCTGGCCTCCGCCTACAACGGGAGCGCGCTCGCTCCTGCCGCGGCCTACGCGACCGCCACGGCGTACCTCCTCTTGACCTCCACCGCGGGGGCCCCGTGGAACGGGCCCGGGGCCGCCAGCGCGTCCTTCCCCGCGGGGTCGCTCGTGCTCGGGGTGTACCAGGTCGCGGTCCCCTCCACGCTCGGGAGCGGGAGCGTGGCGCTCTCCGTGGACTGCCTGGATGTGGTGGTCCCGTCCGCGACCCCCTACCTGTCGCTCTACCTGGTCGCGAACACCAGCACCGCCGCTCCTCTCGAGATCGACCTCCAGTCGACGACCTACCTGACCGCGTCGGGGATCCTGGGCTCGGGGTGCGAAGCCGGGGGGATGCCCCAAGCGGGTGGAGAGAGCGACACGGTCGGAGCAGGCTCGGGGGGCACCGGCTGGTGGGCCGCGAGCGACTCCACCGACCTCTCCGGTGACTACCTCAACGGCTTCCAGGTCGGCGTGACGGAGAACTTCGCCGGCGCCCCGTACTCCGCCCCGAGGTTCGGGAACACCCTGGTCTGGCTCTTCCTGAGCCCGGTCCAGTACACCCCTTGGGGTTCTGGCGGGCAGTCGCTGCCCTCCTTCCCCGTGGGCGCCGTGGTCGTCGGGGCCTGGGTCCTGGGCGTGGGATCGCAGGGCGACCACGCGGAGGCGGGGGTGTTCGTGAGCTGTCTCAACGTGCTGGTCCCGAACGGATCGCCCTACCTCAGTCTCCTCATCCACAGCCGCGGGGCCGCAGGGCTCACCGTCCACACGCAGTCCGTGACCTACGCCACGGTGACGACGCACTCGACCGGGTGCGACGTGCAGCGGAACGCGACGGCCGAGGTCTCGCAGTCGGTGGCGGTCGCGGCCGGGGCGATCCCGAGCTGGTACGCCGCGAGCGCTCCCGGGACCTTCGGAGGGGACCGGGTGGCCGGAGCCTCGCTCGGGCTCTCGATCGCGGCGGACCCCGGGGCCCTCTCCCTTCCGGAGAACTCTTCGACGACCGCGTGGCTCCTCGCAACCTCCAGTTTCTTCGCGGGGAACAACGCCTCCGGCACCGCGGTGGCCGCGCTCCCTCCCGGGACGGTGCTCGCGGCCATCCCGCTCGCGAGTGGGGCCGGATACGGGGCCTCGGAAACCTCCGTCTCCCTCTCGTGCCTGGACGCGGTGCTCTCGCCATCCGACCCCTTCCTCACGGTCGTATTGGAGGTCTCGACGGGTCCCACCGCGGGCCTCTCCGTCGGGGTCGTGTCCCAGGTGTGGGCCGAATCCCCAAGCCTCACGACCTCCTGCCCCGCACCCTCCACCTTCTCTGGAGCCTCCGTGCAGGCCGGAGGGCAGGAGGACGCCCTTCCCTCCGCGGGCACGGGCTGGTGGGTGTCCAGCGACCCTCTGAGCTTGGCTGGGCAGGTGGTGACCTCCGTGCAGCTCTCGGGGGCATTGACCTTCGGGACGGCCACATCCACCCCCGCCTTCGGGGAGGCCACCTTCTCCTTGTTCTTCTCTCCCGGTCCGTTCACGCCCTGGAGCTCGAACGGCCAGGCGCTCGGGGCCTACCCCCACGAGGTCTCTCCGTTCGGATCGTGGACCCTCCGTGTCGGATCGGCCAATTCGAGCGCCGGGCTCTCCGAGGCGTTCTCCTGCCTGGTCGTCCCGGTGCCGGCGGCAGCTCCCTACCTCTCGTTGCTCGTCGAGCTGAGCGCTCCGGTCTCCTCCGGTCTTGAGGGCGGCTGGCAGGTCGCCGTCGGGTCGGCTCACCCGCAGTCCCTGGGCTCCGTGGTGAGGGCGTTCCCCGCGCAGGGCGATGCGTCCGTCACCTCCTTCTTCCTCACCGCGGCTCCCACCGGGGGGTTCCCTCCCTACTCCGCGGTGTGGGCGCTAGGGAACGGTGCGACGCTCCCGGGTCGATCGATCAATTACACCTACGCGTTGCCGGGGATCTACACGGTCCAGGAATGGACCAACGACTCCCTCGGGAACTCCTCGCTGCGGACCCTCACGCTCTCCGTGAGCCCGGTCCCCGCGGGCTCCGCGACGGTCACCCCCACGGGTCCGCGGGACGTCGGGCAGACCCTTTCCTTCTCCTCCGAGGTCCAGGGCGGCGCCCCGCCGATCGCCTTCCTCTGGAAGTTCGGGGACGGCAGCGGGTCGATCTTCCAGAACACGACGCACGCCTACCGAACGCCGGGGAACTACTCCGTCAGCTACTTCGCGAACGACTCGGCGGGCCAGAGCTTCGTCTCGGTGCTGCCGGTCGAGATCTTCCCGGACCCCACGGCCTCTCCGACGGTCCTCCCCGCGGTCGCCGAGGTCGGCCAGCCGGTCGCTTTCACCGCCAACGGCTCCGGAGGGGTCCCTCCACTCAGCTGGTCCTGGAGGTTCGGGGACGGAGGTTCCTCCAACGTCGCCGACCCGGTCCACACCTACGCGTCCCCGGGCGCCTTCGTCGCGACGCTCTTCCTGAACGACTCCGCCGGCCTGTCCACGAACCGCAGCGTCCTGGTCACGGTAGACGCCCCGCTGACGGACGTGCTGGCCTTCTCCTCGAACCTGACCCGGGCCTCCTCGGCGCAAGGGGTGCTCGTCTCCTCCAGCCCCTCCGGGGGGAGCGGGACCTACCGGTTCTCCTGGACGCTCAACGGGACCGCTCTGACCACGACGACCCCGAGCTTCCGGTTCTCCCCGGTGGGCGCAGGGAACTTCTCCTTCGTGTCGGTGGTCACGGACAGCGCGGGGTTCTCCGCGAGCGATCAGGGGACCCTCACGCTGAGGCCTCCCCTCCGTGTCGGGCTCGTGGTCGACCCGAGCAGCGTGGTCCTCGGTGGAAGCTTCCGCGTGACCGCGTCCGTCTACGCCCCAGATGGGCCGGTCGCCTTGGTCTGGAGCTACCTCCCCTCTCCCTGCTCGGCGCAGAACATCTCGACCTTCTCCTGCACGCCCTCCTCGACGGGAGATTACGCGATCAAGGTCACCGTCACCGATTCCCAGGGGTACCAGACCACGGCGACGGTGGGGGTGAACGTGGCCCCTGCCCCGGCCGCCGCTCCTTCCCTCCTGTCCTCCACACCGTTCCTCGAGCTCGTGGGGGGACTGGTGGTGGTCGCGGTCATCGTCGCGATCGCCGTCGTGCGCGTCCGGCGCCGAGGCCAGCGCGCCACTGCTGTCGACGACTCGGCTTCCGCTTCGGTTTCCGCTCCCGCTTCCGATCCCGCTTCCGCTCCCGCTTCGCCTCCCGCCTCCCCCACCGAGAGCGCGCAGCCACCGGTGCCGCAGGTCGCGAGCGAGCCGGGAAAGCCGAGGGCCCTTCCCGGCCCCCCGCCCTCTACGGCCCCCGGCGCGAGTGCGAGTTCAGGTGCGGGTACGGGCGCGGGGGGACGCGCGGAGGCAAGGCCATCGCTTCCGCGGACCGGCTCCGGCCCGGGCTGACCGGAGCCTCTGGCGGAGGGGTGAGCCGCCGCGTGTGCAACGCATCCTCGACGGATCGCGAGCCCGTTGCGGGCGGAGTAAGGGGAGGGCGAGGAAGGGGTCGAGGCCCTCCTCACGTAGGAGGAGGTCCCTTGGGAGGCTCGAAGAGGCGCCTCAGCCGGCGGGGATGGCCCAGGAGCCTCCGTTGAACGGGGTACCGGTCGCGTAAACTCGGGTCTCGCGGACGAACTCCGGGCGTTCGCGCCGGACGACCGGCAGGTCCGCCGGGTCGAGCGGGCTCTCCAGGCCGTGGACCGGACAGAAGGTGATCCGGAGCTTGCGGTTGAGCTCCGCCTTCGTTCCGCACCATCGGCAGACCATGGGGCGGCCTCGGCTGTCGGCTAGGGCTTCCATTGTGGCGTTCTCGATCATTTTGATTCCCCTCCTCCTTGTTGTTGCACCGTGGGTTCACCGTCAAGCGCCGCCCTGGCGCTCGCCTTCCTGCGACGCTCCTCGCCGCGCCGCCTCCTCCTTCGCGAGCAGCTCGGCGGTCCTGCGCTCCGTTTCCACGCGCTGCGAGCGCCGCTCGGCGAGCACCTCTAGCCCGCGCTCCAGCGCCTTCTCCAGCGCCGCGGTCAGGCCTGAGGAGTAGCCGTTCTCCACCGACCGCTCGAGCTCGCGGTGGAGGGTGACCGGGACCTCGACCATCCGGCCCCGCGGCGCGCGCTCTCCCGGGGCCTTGAGGGGCTCGCCCGGCTGGGAGGCCTCACGAAGGAGATGCCGGATCGCCTCCGAGCGGTTGGCGAAGTTCCGTTCGTCAACAACTCGGTCGAGCCGCTCCAGTTCCTCCGCGCTTAGGCGGACGCCGAGGTAGCGTTCCTCGAGGGAGCGGTGTCTCACGAAAATTCACATGGTCAAACTGCTATTTTAATGAAGCGTTAAACAGCCCCCTTTCCTGCGTCCAAGATCGGGCGTTCCACGGGCCGGGTGCCGGGCCGGGGACCCTCCGGCGCTCCCCCCGGTGCGTCACGCACCTTTTTGAAGGAGAGAGCCTGCGGACGTTCGACGGGGTCGTTATCGATGGCGTGGACGCAGGCTGAGGTTCGGGAGCTCAAGGAAGGACGTTACATGCTCATCGACAACGAGCCGTGCAAGATCATCTCGATCCAGACGTCCAAACCGGGGAAGCATGGCGAAGCCAAGGCCCGTATCGACGCGGTGGGCATCTTCAACGGGAACAAGACGTCGGTCGTCTACCCCGTGAAGCACAAGGTCCAGGTCCCGATCATCAACAAGCGGACCGCCCAGATCCTCTCCATCAGCGGCTCCGAGGCCCAGCTCATGGACCTCGAGAACTACGAGACGTTCACCATCACGACGGAGCCCGGACAGCAGGGACTCCTCCCCGGTCAAGAGGTGGGCTACATCTCGGCCATGGGGAAGCGCAGGCTCCAGACCCAGCAGTAGGCCGGCGGAAGGACCCCCGGGGGACCTCACCGGGCTGCAGAGCATCGGGACCGGCGAAGCAGGGAGGCGCGGGAACGGGGCCAACGGACCATCGGACGGGTCCGCCCCCAGCTCTCGAACCGAGCATGGCCGTTTATAAGATGGCCCGGTATGATTTCCTCGGTCACGTGAGGGCCGTGAACTAGGGACGGAGGGAGGGTTCTACGGCCATCGGTGGAGGGTTCGGAGGCGGACGTGCGAAGGACCTCGCCCGCGCCGCAGAAGCGCTCCGAAAGCAGAAGTCCGGAGCGGACGACGCTCGCAAGCAGGCCGAGACGGCCGTCCAGGTCCTGAAGGACGTCGGGGCGGAGGCGCCCCCCGGGCTGGACGAGCTCACGAGCCAGCTCAAGGACGCCGTCAAGAGCATCTCCTGGGAGAAGGTCGAGCGGATCTCGAAGGACCTGGTCGCGCTCGCCGAGAAGGCCACGCGCGCGCACCTGGAGTCCCAGGTGGCTCCCCTCCGCTCCAGGTCCGATCGCCTCACCTCCGCGCTCGGCGCGCTTCCTCCCGATCTCGAGGCCCTGGCCAAGAAGGCCCAGGCCGATCTCGCCGACGGCAAGTTCCCGGAGGTCGCCTCGGCCCTCAAGGATTGGGAAGCCGGGTTGGCCAAGGCGGAAGCGGGCAAGACGGAGGCGACACGTGAGCGGATCCGTGCGGTGGTCAAGTGGGCGGGCGAGGAGTCCCGCCTGGAGGCGATCGAGAAGGAGCTCTCCCCGTGCTTCGACGCTCTGCTGAGCGGCGACGCGAAGGGCTCCGCCGAATGCTTCGAGAAGAACCTCGCGGCGGCCCTTCCCCAGGGGACGAAGAAGCTCCAGCAGAAAGTGGAGGAGGTCCAGGGGCTGGTCAAGCTCTCCAAGGAGCTCGAGATCGACGCCGGGTCGCTCACCAAGGCGCTCGAGGGGGTGCAGGGCGCGAGCCCGCTCACCTACGACCGCGTTGCGGGGTCGATCGAGGAAGCCAAGGCGGGCACCGAGAAGGAGATCCGAGCGAAATCGTTGGAGCGCGCGAAGGACCTGCGCGACTTCTCCGAGACGCTGAAGGAGGAGGGCGCCGAGTTCTCCGAAGGCTCCGCGGCGCTCGAGGAGGTCGTCAGCCAGATCCCGTCGGCGGCCCTGGAGGACCTCAAGAGCCTCGTGGCCCGCGCCACCGAGGCCGTCGAGGGCCCCGCGATGAGCGTCGTGGCCGCCTACATCGACGAGGTCCGGCCCCGTCTTGTCGAGGCCCGGCAGCTCGGCCGCAACGCGGTCCCCGCGATCGAGGAGGTCAACAAGGCCCGCGAGGCCTACCGGAAGAAGGACTTCCGCCAGGCCGTCCAGCGGTCCCAGAAGGCGCTCGAGATCGTGAGCGACCTCGTCGCGGACATGGAGGCCGGGCACGAGGAGATCAGCGAGTTCAAGCACCTCCTGACGAGGCTCGCCACGGGCGGCCTCGCCGCACCGGCGTACGACGAGTACGTGCAGAAGGCGGAGGAGGCGCTCCGGAAGAACGAGCTCGACAAGATGCGTACGGAGCTCCAGGAGGGGCTTCGCGTGGTCGGTCGGGAGAGCCTCCCCTACTTCCGCTCCCAGCTGGAGCAGGCGCGCCGCGTCCTCGCCCAGATCGAGGAGAGGGGCTGGTCGTCCGCCGAGCTCCCGGGGAAGCTCAAGTCCGTGCGCCAGAACTTCCAGGAGGGCCGGTTCGCCGAGACCGCCGAGGCCCTCTCGAACTTCAAGGCCACGTTGCGCGCCTCCGTCGCGCCCCACCTGACCCACCGCCTCGAGGAGCTGGGGAAGGCCGTCGAGGAGATCCCCGACGCGGACTCGGTCTCCGGGGTCCGCCGCTTGATGGCGGAGACCGACATCGCGCTCAAGGTCAAGGTCGACGTCGAGCTCGCGCTGGAGAAGCTCGCCCAGACCGAGAAGGAGCTCGCCGTCACCTTCGCGGCCCGCGCCTCCAGCCTCGTCGACGAGCTGGACGAGGAGGTGCGCGGCCTCGGCACCATGGGGATCGAGACGGGCACGCTCCAGCGCGAGATCCAGCAGATCCACCAGATCTTCGACATGGGGGACTTCGTCAAGGCCTCCCGGGCGAGCCGGGAGCTCAAGGCCCGCATGCTGCAGCAGCAGCTGCTCCGGGCCGAGGGCGAGGTCTCGAAGGCGAAGTTCTCCCTGGTCGAGCTCTCGAAGATGGGGCTCGAGCCGGCCCAGTTGAAGCAGGGGCTCGTGGACGCGACCGAGCGCGTGCGTTCGGGGCGATATCCCGGGGCCTACCAGCGGGCCGCCAACGTGCTCACGGAGGCGGAGAAGCTCAAGGTCACCGCCCAGAAGGTCCGTGAGGAGATCGGCTCGCTCGCGGAGATCGTCTCGGGGCTGAGGAAGGGCGGGGTCGGGCAGGAGGAGCTCCAGCCGGTCCTCCCCCGCGCCAAGCAGGCCTCGGAGGCCTACCAGGCGATGGACTTCGAGCGGTCGCTCGAGCTCGTCGCCGACCTGAAGGCCACCCTCCAATCGCTCGCGCAGCGCCGGGAGGCCCTGCGGTCGATCTCGGAGCTGGGCCAGCTCCTCACGAGCAGCCGCCAGGTGCTCCCCTCCGACCCCTCGTGGGAGAAGGAGCTCAAGGAGGCCGAGGGGAAGCTCAGCTCCGGCGACGCGGCGGCGGCGGTGGGGATGCTCAAGGACCTCCGGCCCCGCATCGTCGACGGCGTGCGCGGCGGGCTCGACGGGCAGCTGAAGACGCTCGAGGCGGACCTGCGTTCCGCGCGCTCCGCGGGGCTCGATACCTCGCAGGTGGAGGGACCTCTCGCCGAGGCGCGCCGGAAGCTCGCCGAGCCGCTCCCGATGGGCGTGGCCGAGCTCATCGACCGCGCACGACGGGAATTCTTCCAGGGTCGGGCGTTCCTGGAGCAGGCCCAGAAGTCGATCGCTCTCGCGCGGGAGGCCGTGAACCAGGGGGAGCTCGTGCGCGCCGACGTGAGCGACCTCAAGCCCCGCCTGGGGGAGATGGAGAGCCGGTTCACCGCCGGCGAGCTCTCCGTCGCCCTCGAACTGGCCCAACGCCTCCACCGGGAGGCCGAGGACCGCGTGCGCTCGCAGGTGACACGCAACCTCGCGTCCTTCCAGGCGATGATCAACCGGGCGAAGATGGAGGGGGCGATCACCGCCGTCGCCGAGAACCTCCTGGTCCAGGCGCGCAACCTGCTCGTCGCAGGGAAGCCCCTGGAAGCGCTCCGGCTGGCGACCCGCAGCGAGACCGAGCTCGAACGTGTCGAGCTCCAGCACTCGCTCGCCACGAACGCCCTCATCACGCTCAAGGCGAAGCTCGACGACGCCAAGGACCAGGGCGTGCGGGCCCCGGACGCCGAACGCGAGGTCGCCCGTGCGGAGGACCTGATGGCGCGCGGAGACTACGCGAGCGTCCTGGAGCACACCATGGAGGGGGGAGACCTGCTCCTCCGAGCCTCCGACCAGCTGCGCCGATCGAAGGACGCGGTGGAGACCTCCCAGAAGCTCCTCACCTCCCTCACCGGGGTCGACGCGGACCTCTCCGTCGCCCGCGAGGACCTGGAGCACGCCCGGGAGCTGCTGAAGGAGGGGAAGTACGGGGAGGCGCAGACCCTCGCCCGGACCGCGGGCGAAACGGGGCGCGGGGTCGTCGAGACCTTGACGACCCAGCGCATGTCGACGGTCCGGACCTTGCTCTCCGCCGCGAAGGCCATGGACGCGGAGGCCGCCAGCGCCTACCCCGCGCTCCTCACGCGGGCGGAGGAGGCGCTCAAGAACCGCGATTGGAAGGGGGCGCTCGACCGCCTTTCCGAGGCGAAGGAGACCCTGGAGACGGGCATCTCGAAGATCCTCACCGGTGAGGAGGAGAAGCTGGCCGTCCTCTGGAAGGCCGTGCCTCCGGTCGACGCGTCGGACACCGAGGCGCGGGCGAAGGTGACCGCTTCCTTGAAGGAGGCTCGCGAGAAGGCCGACTACGCGACCTTCCGCGAGACCCTGGACCGCGCGACGAAGGAGGCGCAGGGGCTGCGGAGAAAGCACCTGGAGCGGGAGGTCTCGGAGATGGAGTCGCGCGTCCTTCTGGGCGAGAGGCTGGGCGTCGACATGACCCCCGTCATGGAGTCCTTCAGCGAGGTCAAGATGAACCTGAAGAGCGGTCCGCTGGACACGATGATGGCCCAGCTCGCGAAGTGCGAGGAGTCGCTCTCCAAGCTGCTCGTGACGCGCCTCACCGACCGGACCACGGAGCTCGCGGGCGAGGCGGCCTTCGCCCGCGACGGGCTCAGCATGGAAGTGGGCCCGGTCGAGCAGATGCTCCGCGTCGTGGAGACCCTCCAGGGCTCCGGCGACGTGGTGGGGGCCGCCCGCAAGCTCGTCGAGGCCGAAGGGGAGCTCGCGAAGAGGAAGGAGCTGCACTGGCAGCTCACCAACACCCAGTACATGATCGACCAGAAGCTCGCCACCCTCACCGACCGCAAGGTGGACGTCGGGGGCATCCGGGACCTCCTCGGCGAGGCCCTGAAGGCGAGGCAGACCGACTACACCAAGGCCCTCGAGATCTCCCAGAAGGCGCTGGACGAGCTACGCCGCCTTCTGAACGAAGGAACGCCCGCGACCGTCGCGGGGGGCACGGAGAACCAAGCCGCCGCCTCGGCCTCCCCGGACAACGGCCGGACCTAGGGAAGCCGCGGCGGTGAGGGGAGAAGCCCCTCCCGCGCGTAGGGCGCGGACGAGGAAGCCGAGGTTGGAAGGCCTTCCGCCGGTCAGGCGGGAGAGGTCGGGGCTTCCGCCGCGTAGCCGCCCGTGGACCCGCCCCGGACGCTGTTGGGGAGCCGGTCGTATTCGACCTTGTGCTTGAGCCCGGCCTTCTTGAGCACGACGGAGATGGACTCGGTCAACTGGACCACTTCCTGGCAGCGGGACGGTCGGCTCACGTAGAACTCGACCTTGCGGTCCTCCCGGATCGGGAAGATGAGGCGCATGCCGGCCGCCTCCTGGCGGTTGAAGCCCGAGGGCTTTCGGCCGCTCTTGATGTCCCGGAGGTTCTCCTCGAGAAGGATCTCGGGAAGGAGCTGGTCGGGCTCCCGGAGGAAGGGGCGGTTCGCCTCGACGACGCGCCGGTGGATCTCAGGGTAGACGCGGCTCAGTTCGCGGAAGTCCTTCTTCCCCTCGATGACGATGTGACCCGTCCGGGCCTTGACCGGCGCCATCATGTACCTTTGCACGGTGGGCGGGTATATCTTGACTCCGTGACAAGACCTGTCATCATCGAAGGGGACTGGTCGCATACGTGCGCATTCCGGCGCACCCGGGACCGGACCGGAAGCCCGGGGGGACCGAGAAGGAGCCTTGCGGAGACCACTGCCTCGCAAGAGAAAGGGCCAAAAGGGACCGCTCTTAGGCCGAGCCGCGCTCCTGTAGTCTAGTGGTCAAGGATAGAGGCCTCTCGAGCCTTTGACGCGGGTTCAAATCCCGCCAGGAGCATCCTTCCCCCGCGCGCAGCCTGGTTGGTCGCCTCAGAGGGGCCGTTCGCGCCCGTGAACCGTCGACGGACGGGTTCTCCCCGCCGATAGGACAAGGACGTTCCTGGCAAGGCGCACGAGAGGTGGGGGGTGGGTCAGGGGACCCTGTTCGGGTCCCCCCCCTCAGTGCCGGCAGCATTCCCCCCCGTTCGGCAGGTGCGCCGCGCATCCGCGGCGGCGACCTAGCCGCTTCCGCCTCTCGGCGGGAGGATCCCACCCGGGGATCGATCACGCTCTCCGTTGCGCGGTGAGTGACACCCCGCCCGGAGAACGGATCGGTTCACTCGAGGACCTTGATATGGTCGGCCGGAGCCACGAACCCGATCTTCTTGTGGGTCCCGTCGCAATAGGGCTTCTTCGAGGACTGGCCGCAGCGGCAGAGCGCAGCGGTCACCTTTCCGTCCACTTGGATCAGATTCGGCCCGTTCTCTGCCACTAGTACTTCGACTCGCGTCATCCTCGATACGCAGTCGCTTGGGTGGAAAATGACTCGCTCCCTCGCGAGGAAGTAACTCCCGAGCCCGCAAGGTATGGCGACGGGTCGTGGGAAGGCAGGTTTGAGGGGACGTCCCTCTATCCTGCGGAGGCCGCTGCAAGAACCCATCTCGAGACGACGTGGGCCCGACGGTCAACCCCCCCTCGGCGAGCGCCTTCGCTTCGGCGCGGCCGAAGGACGCGAACCTCTCCCAGCTCAGCCCACGGCCCTCTTCACGAGCGCCGTGATCCTGGCCTCCTCCTCGGGGGAGAGCTCCTTGAGGGCGAAGTCGGTGGGCCACATGCGGCCCTCGTCAAGGTTCGCGCCGTCGCTGAACCCCAGCGTCGCGTAGCGCGTGCCGAACTTGCTCGCGTTCCGGTAGAAGCAGAGCACGTCGCCGTCCTTGCTGTAGGCGGGCATGCCGTACCAGAGCCTCGGGACGAGGCTCGGGGCGGCGCTGCGGATCAGCGCGTGCAGGCGTTCGCCCGTGGCGCGCTCCGCGGGGGGCATCGTGGCGAGCTTCGCGAGGATGGCGGCCTCGCCATCGGCCTTTCCCGCCTTCATCTCCTTCGCGCGCTCTCGCATGGCAGCCTTCTCGGCCTCGGAGAAGCCCATCGAGGAGGTGCGCCGTCCTCCCTGCTTGCGGTCACGCGTCGTCCCACTTCGCGAGCTCGTCTTCGCGACCATCGCTCTCGTCCTCATCCCCTCGGCGGGGGCAAGGTCGTGGGAGCGACCTCGCATCATGAACCTGTCGACATGGGCGCGGGTCGGACCGCTTCTGTGGTGTGTCGAGCACTCGGGCAGTGATCGGAACGTCGTCCCGAAGAACTTGGATGACGGGACGGCCAAAGCCCCCCCTGCCCTATAGGGCAGGGGGAGCGGTCGGGAAAGGGTTGGGAAGTCGCGGGAGCGCAAGCGCGCTCAGGCGTTCTTCATCTTGGCCTTTGCGACGTACCCTGCCTTGTCGAGGTAGTACATCGTGCCCTTCTCGCGTGTGAACTTCTCGGTCCCGACGCGGGCCTTCTTGCCGCGCTTGTTCCGGGCCGTGGGAGTCTTCCACACGTAGCCGTCCTTTCCCAGGAAGTACAGATAGCCGTCCTCGCGCGCGATCTTCTCCTTGCCGATGCGTTGTCCCATGGTGGGGCCTCGTCACCCCCTACATAGAGGGGGTATGTAAGGGGTGGGGATGGTGTCGAAAAGGGCTTCTCCTCGCTGCCGAAGAGGATTTCCGGGCTTTTGTCGAGGTCCTCTCGAGGTTGATCGGGGGTTTTATCGAGGGTGAAACGCGAGTCTTGTCGAGCGCGAGGGGCCCGCGCTCGCCGCAGGACCGTCGGTCGTTCGCGGACTCGGCGAGGTCCGGAGTGGACGGCCGGGACCACGAGGGAAGCTTCCTACGAGAAAGGCCGTCCGAGGAGGATGTGGGCCGGGTGCGCGCAGGCTCTGAGGTCGAAGACGTTCTTTCGCACCACGTCCACGGCGAGAGCGATGGGATCGTAGGCGATGAAAGGTCGGAGCCCACTCGGAAAAAGTCCTTTCCTCGGGCTAATAGCCGTGCGACGACCTGAGACCGAAGCGGAGACCGATGAAGATCATCGTGGCTAGCGAGGAGGACCCGGTCGCGAAGGCCGTGGCCACGCTCCTGGGGACCGGCGAGGCGACAGAGCACCACCTCGGACACTCTCGTCTGCGGCATCTCGGAGGAGACCGCTACCTCCTCCGGCGACCAGGGCTCCACATCGAGGATGCGAACTTGGGCGAAGAAGTTCCTGCGGCCCTCCTCCCGCAGGTCGAGGCGATGATCTTCCCCTCCGTCCACCGGAGCGACTCCAACCGACCCGCGCTGACCGTCCACCCCACGGGGAACCTCACCCCGGACGCCGAGGTCGGCGGGCGGCCGAGCGCGCTCTCGGCGGTGCCGGCCCATCTCATGACCGAGGCCTTTCTGCGCTGGCACGAAGAGGGCGCGCGTCTGGGGATCGAGACGACGTTCGAGGCCACCCACCACGGGCCCCTCTTGGAGATTCCGTCGTTCTTCATCGAGATCGGCAGCACGCCCAAGGAATGGGAAGAGCCGGGGGCACTGAAGGCTCTGACCGATCTCCTTCTGACCGTCGAGGTTTCTCGGACCGCCGCGGACCCGGTCGTCGTCGGGGTCGGAGGCGGCCACTACATGCCTCGGTTCCGGGACCTGGTGCGGAAGCGGAAGGTCGCGGTGGGCCACCTGGTCCCCTCCCACGACCTTCCGAGCCTCGACGCCGCGATGGCCGCGCAGCTCGTTGAGCGGAGCCAAGGCGCGGTCGGGGTGGTCCTCGCCAAAGCGGTGGACGGCCGTCCGTCCTCCCCCCTCCTTCAGCTCCTTCCGGAGCTCCAGGAACGGGCGCTGCAGCCACGTTAGGTGGTCGACCTGGGACGCGGGCCGCGCGGCCCAGAATTCGTGCGCCTACGCCAACAGTTAGGGTCGGGCGAGGAAAGGGTTGGGAAGAAGGGCCCTACTGGGACCGCTTCTTCTCGTTCGGGGACCGGGGCTGGAACAGGAACGCTCCGCTCCGGTAGACCGCGCGTCCGAGCTTCACATCGCGGACGTTCGTGTACCTGGTGGGCCCCTTCGAGGCCGTCATCAGGGTGTCGATGACCTGTCGGAAGAGCGCGCTCTGGTTGATCTCGGGGTGGCGCTCCAGGAACTCGTTCTGCTCGCGGGTGATGGTGATGTTCTTGCGGAGCATCCCGGTGGCCTGGGCCGTGATCTCGGGTCCGGTCATGAATGCACGTATGCGCATTGGGTATTTAATTGAACCGTTACCGGAGACGCATGCCGGACGTCAGCAGGGAGCACGGTTCGTTACGCGTGGTCCGCGCTCGCCGCCGAACGGCCACCGGAACGCCGGGTCGCTCCGTCGCTATGTCGGTCCTTGAGCGGCGGTCCGACAGCCACAGCCAGCGGGGGTCCCCCGTCCCAGAGGTGTTCCTGGGTGACGCGCCGGATATCGGAGGGGGTGAGCGCGCGCAGCGCGACCGGCCACTGCTGGAAGTGGTCGAGCGGCAGGTCGAAGTAGCCCACCTCGACCGCGAGACCGTGGGCCTGGGTGGAGGTCTCCAGCATCAGTGGGAGGCTCCCGAGGAAGCTCTCGCGGATCCGCTCCAGCTCCTGGGTGGAGGGACCGCGCTCGCCTAGGCGTCGGACCTCGTCGACCAGCAGGTGGTGGACCGTCTGCACGTGCTTCGGGTCGGTGCCGGCGTCCGCGGTCCAGAGACCCGCCCAGGACAACGACTCGAGCTCGCTGCTCGCCCCGTAGGCCAGCCCCTCCTTCTCGCGCACGTCCTGGAAGAGGCGCGAGAGCACCGAGCGACCTCCGAGGATCTCGTTCGCGAGCGTGAGCGCGGCGAAGTCCTCGTGCCGGCGCGGCGGGGCGTTGCCGCCCACCACGACCTCGACCTGAGAGGTGCCGGGCACGGAGATGTAGTGGAGCTCGCCGCGCCGTCGCCCGTCCTCGCGACGCCGGCCCGCGGGGACCGTCGGCGGCCCTCGGGGGCTCGTCCCGTCCAGGGTCCCAAAGGTCCCGCGGAGCTTGCGCAGCAACGTTGCCGGAGCGTCGGGGGTGGTGACGACCAGCAGCGAACCTCGCGCCGTCAGATGTTGCCGGTGGAATCGGACCAGGTCCTCGCGGGAGAGCCGCTCGAGCGACCGAGGGGAGCCCAGGGGGTTGCGGCGGTACGGGTGGCCGATCGGGAGGAGCCGCTCCAGGAAGACCCGGTCCGCTCGCTCGTCCGGTTGGGTCATCTCGCGAAGCAGTCCCTCGCGCATCTCCCGTCGCACCCGTTGGAGCTCGGTGCTCTCGAGCCGGGGCTCGGTCAGGGCCTCGAACACCAGGGCGAGGACGTCCTGTTGCGCCGCCTGGGGCCCGCCCGCCTCGATCTCGAGCCGCTCCCAGGAGGCCCGGGCCGAGAAGGTGGCCGCCAGCCGGTCGATCTCCCGCGCGAAGTCGCGCTTGCTCCTTCGCCGGGTGCCCGCGTTGAGGAGCCTCGAGAGGGAGGTCGCAACCCCTTCCTTGCCCTCCGGGTCGCGGGAGGTGCCTCCCTCTCCCACCCAGCTCACGGCGAACGTCACGGAGTTCGGAGGGGAGGGCTGATGGATCACGACCAGGCCGTTGTCCAGCTCGTGCCGTGTGAGCTGGAGGGCGGGGGAGCGGAGCGGGTCGCTTCGGCTCATTCGTCCGTCCCCTCCCCGCCGGAGGCGGCCTTTCCTTCGCCGGCCGGATCCACCTCGTACCGCACGACGTTGCGCGAGGCGTCGAGGAAGAGCTCGCGGGCGGCGTCGCGGAGGTCCGTGGGACGGATCGTGAGCGCGCGCCGGAAGATCTGTCGGTCCCACGCCAGGTTCCCGAGGGTCCGGAAGAACCCGAGCCGGAAGGCGGTCCGGGTGCTCCCCTCCCAGGCGAGGGAGGCCCCGCGGATCAGGCGCTCCTTCAGCCGTCGGAGCTCCTGAGGCGTCAGGAGGGTGCGGGTGAGCCTTCGGCTCTCCTCCAGAAGGGCCTCCTCCAGCCGGTCGCCCTTCACCCCCGGCGCCGCCTGCGCGAAGAGCGAGAAAAGCCCGGGATGGATGCGGGGTGGCCAGTCGCTCCCTGCCCGGACCGCCAGGCCCTTGTCGACGAGCGCCTGGTACAGCCGGGCGGTGGGGTGCTCCCGCGCCCCCCGGAACCCTCCCGTGGGGTAGAGCGCGTTCTCTCCGCCCAAGTGGAGGTCGAGAAGGAGCAGGGCGCTCGCCCGGGGATCTCCGACCCCGGGGGCCCTCCAGCCGATCCGCACGATGGGGGTCGAGCCAGGTCCTCGAAGAGCGGCCCGCCGCTCCCCACGCTGGGGCGGCTCGACGACCTTCACGCGGGGGTCGGCGACCTTCGCCCGGATGCCGGAGAAGCGCCGGTCGACCTCGCGCACCATCGACGGGAGGTCGAACCCCCCGGCGACCACGAGCGTCGCGTTGTCCGGTCCGTAGTATCGGCGGTAGAAGCTGTAGAGCGCCTCGCGGTCCATGGACCGGATGTCCTGGACCGAGCCCAGGGCGTCCCAGCGGTACGGGTGTTCCCGGAAGGCGAGGCCGTAGATCTCCTCCTCCACGCGGAAGATGGGGTGGTTCTCGTTCCCTTCGCGTTCGGACAGGACCACGGAGCGCTCCCGGTCGATCTCGTCGGAGGGGATGGTGGCGCCGGTCATCCGGTCCGCCTCGATGTCGAGAGGCGCCGCCAGGTGCTCCCGGGGCACCGTGGAGAAGTAGCCCGTGAAGTCCGCGTCGGTGAAGGCGTTCAGGATCCCGCCGGCCTCGACGATGGCCCGGTCCATCTCCCCCACCCGGTAGCGCCGGGAACCCTTGAACAGCATGTGCTCGAGCCAGTGCGCGGCCCCGGTGGTCCCCGGCGCCTCGTTCTTGGCTCCGACACGGTACCACACCCAGACCGAGACCACCGGCGAGGACGCGCGCGGGACGAGGAGGACCTCCAGCCCGTTGCGAAGGACCCGGCGTTCGACCCGGGGTGCCGAAGGCCCGACCATAGGTCGCGGATGAACGGTGGCTCTTAAGGAGGGAGGACGCCGGGCGGCCTCCTCGTCCCTACGCGCACCGCGCACTCAGAGGAATTGAGAAGACGAGCACCCAGGTCCCGGGGGGGCTTCCCCCGGGACCCAGGTCAAAGGGTTGGGTCGGCTCAGGCGTAGAGGTTGTCCGCTCGGCAGTACCACCTGCTGTACTGGGACACCCACTCGGTGGGGCGTCCGCACTTGGCGCAGTTGGGGGCGGGGCCCGGGGCACCACCGGCGGCCGGGGCGGCCGCGGGGGCTGCGGCGGGGGCCGCGTAGGCCGGCTGGGCGCCGTACGCCGGTGCGGGAGCTGCGGCTGGGGCTGCACCCCACGCCGCGGCGGGGGCGACCGCACCGGTCGCTGCGCCGGTCGGGCTCAGCATCCCGGCGGACTGGGCCGCCAGGATCTCCTGGAGGGTGAAGGGGTCGCGGCGGGTGATGAACAGGAAAAAGAACCCGACAAGCAGGAGCGCGAAACCGGCGATGGCCATGTACCAGCCGATCCCAGCTCCCCAGTTGCACGAAGTGCCACTAGGGCTTCCGGAAGGGCAGGAGCTCCCAAAGAAGGAGTTGCATGGGGAGGTTCCCGTGCAGGCCGAGGACGAGTAGTCCGACGTCAGCGCGCCCGGTTGCCCGCCTAGCGCCCACATCGGTCCAGCGATCGCCAGAGCGAATGCGACGAGGATGAGCAGCCAGATGAGCAACATCTGAATGCGGCCGAAAGAGATCGCGAGGGCGCCCATCAGGCTGAGGATGCCCGCGATGAACCCGAGGACGATGGCCCCGACGATGAGGCCGTAGACGCCGCCGTACAGGTTACCGGTGTTCGTGAGCGCAGGGCACCCGCCGCCGGAGGAGCTGTACGTGCACGTGATCGTGCCGATCGGGCATCCACTACCGGAACAGGTCTCCTTCCACTCGCTGCCGGGGTAGAACTGCTGAGTGACCGTGATCCCGCCGCCGGTCTCGGTGTAGCTCCAGAACGGAGTGGAGACCGAGACGATGAGCAGGACCGCGCCGACCAGCAGAAGGATCGAGGCGATGAGGCGCTTCTGGTGCTTGTAGCCGTGGGGCCGCGGGGGCCTCATGGGGGCCGGCTGGACGTAGGGGGAGGGGGCGCCCCACTGGGGGGCCGGCTGGCCGTATCCCGGGGGGGCCTGCCCATAGGCAGGAGGCGCCTGCCCGTAGGCCGGCTGCTGTCCGTAGGCCGGGGGTTGCTGCGGCGGATATCCCTGGGGGGGGTACCCGGAGGGTGGCTGTCCTGCGGCTTGGGGCGGGGCTCCCATTGTTCCTATCACCTTTTTTTGACGGTCCCCTGACGGGGACCGCTAGGCGTGAGATTGTTGTTCTCCAGTTAAACCTTCGCAATTTCTCGCGCGGACGTCCCATACGGGTTATGCGGCAATCCGGGGGTCGGAGAGGGGGGACGGACCGACAAGCGCATATCCTGGGGCGCCGGCCTGGGGGGGAGGCTCCGTGAACCCCTGGGTCCGCCTGCTCCGTCCGGGAAACGGGGCGATCAGCTTCGTAGGGACGGTCGTCGGAGGGCTCTCGGCCACCGGCATCTACGGGGGCCGTCTCGAGGTCGAGGCCCTCCCTCTCCTCCTGGCAGGGGTGACCACCTTCCTCGTGGCCTCCGCAGGGAACGTCCTGAACGACTACCTGGACCGGGAGGGTGACAAGAAGAACCATCCGGAC
Source organism: Thermoplasmata archaeon (assembly GCA_021802125.1). Lineage (GTDB taxonomy): Archaea > Thermoplasmatota > Thermoplasmata > Lutacidiplasmatales > UBA184 > JAKAAX01. The sequence continues at coordinate 240,890 of JAKAAX010000002.1, forward strand.
CGCCCGCTGCCCAAGCGGGAAGTGGAGGCTGCCGCGGTCCGGAACTTCGCGGGGCTGCTGTTCGTCCTCTCAGCCCTCCCGCTGGGGCTGGTGGCCGGGTTCGGCCGGCTGCCTCCGACGCCCTTCGGGACGGGGCTCCCAGTCGCGGTCTGGCTGATGGCGGTCGCCCTCCTACTGGCCTACGAGCTCCGTTGGAAGGCGCGCGGGCTGGGCGGCAACGCGACGGTCGCGGCCCTTACGGGAGCGGTCTTCTTCTTCGGGGCGACGGTCGTCGGCGCCCCCCTCCTCGCGATCTCCCTGGCCGCGATGGCCTCCCTGGCGACCCTCTCCCGGGAGATCATCAAGGACATGGAGGACGCCGAGGGGGACGTCGACCGGGCCACCCTCCCTCGTACCCGGGGGATGGGGGTCGCATCGATGGCCGCCCGGGGAGCTGTGCTGGCGGCCCTCGTGCTCTCTCCCGTCCCGCTCGTCGCGTGGAGGCCCCCGCTCCCCCTCCCCGCCGCCATTATCTACCTCGCCTTCGTCGCCGCCGCCGACCTCGTGTTCGTCCTGTCGGTCTGGCATCTCCCGGAACGCTTGCACCGCGAGCAGTCCCTGTCGAAGGTGGCCATGGTCCTGGCGCTCGTGGGGTTCCTGGGGGCAGCGATCCGATGAGCCGAGAATCCTCCAGCACGACGGTCGCGCGGACCCGGGCAGCTCGATTCCAGGGGCCCTTCCTCCCCTGGCTATTGGAGAAGGTCAAGGAAGGCCCGGTCCACTTCACCCTCATCGACCCCGACAAGACGCCGGGGGCCAAGGCGGGGGAGGCGGCCGCCCGCGCCGAGGAACTGGGGACCGATGTCCTGCTCCTGGGGGGTTCGACGGGGATCACCTCCGAGCGGATGGGGGAGGCCGCCCGCTCTGTTCACGACCGCACCTCCCTCCCCGTGGTGATCTTCCCGCAGGGCCCGGACTCCCTCACTGACGAGGCCGACGCGCTGCTCTTCATGAGCCTCCTCAACTCGCGCGACCTGCGCATGGTGGTGCGCGCCCAGGCGGCCACCTCCCTGCATGTCAAGGCGCTCGGGTTGGAACCGGTCCCCATGGGCTACCTGGTGGTGGCCCCCGGAATGAAGGTCGGGGAGGTGGGGAGCGCCGACTGCCTCTCGCGGGAGGACCCGAAGGGCGCCGCGGCCTGGGCGCTGGCCGCGGAGTACCTCGGGATGAAGCTCGTGTACCTCGAGGCCGGCTCCGGGGCGCCCTCTCCGGTCCCCGCCTCCCTCGTCCGCGCCGCGCGGGACGTCCTCTCCGTCCCCCTCATCGTCGGAGGAGGCATCCGCAACGCGGAGCACGCCCGGACGCTGCTCAAGGCGGGGGCCCAAGTGCTCGTGACGGGGACCATCCTGGAGGAGGGGGGCGAAGGGGCCCTCGGACCCATCCTCCACGAAGTGAAGAGCGCGCGAGCCCGGGCGACGTGAGGCGCCGGTGGGGACGGAAGCGTCGGCCCCATCCGCCTCGCACGCGGAAGGGGGAGTGTACCGCCCGCACGAGCGGACGAGCCGGTTGCGCTTCACGAGCCCCCCGGCCTCCGTATCGGCCCTCGGGATCCTCGCGCTCTGCCTGCTCCTTCCCGTGGTCGCCTTCGGCCTCCCACCGGCCGGTCCGCACGTCCCGGGACTGAGCGGGCTCCCGGGGGGAGGATACCTCGCCGGGGTCCTCCTCTTCCTGGTCCCTGGGGCGCTGGGGGCGCTCGCCACCACGCCGCTCGCGAAGGCGTTCGGCGGCCGTCTCCGGATGCGGAGGGCCCTGCTCCTTGGGCTCTCGGGCCTCTTCCTGGTGCTCGCGGTGCTCCTGCTCTGGCGGCTGGTGCGCGGGCTGTCCGGGTCCGGCACCGTGGAGGGTCCGCTCCTCCTGGCCTTCGGGCTCACGCTCTGGATCCGTCAGCTGACGCTGGTCGCGGTCTCGCACCGGGAGCATGCCCGCTCTCTCCCGGCGGCCCTCATCGTACCTCTCCTCGGGTTCGTGATGGCCTGGGGATGGCTCGGACTGAGCGCGGTGCGCGTGGTGGAAGGGGTCGCCTTCCTCCTCCTCTCGCTCGGCGGGGCCGTCGCGCTGGTCACCGCGACGGACCGGCCGATGGTCCGCGAGTTCGGTCAGGGGGGGACCTCGCTGCTCCGCCCGCTCATGGAGCACATGAGCGACCGGGACCCGGGGGCCTCCCAGCAGATGGAGGCCTTCTTCGAAGGCATCTCCACCCGAGGAGACCTGAAGGTGGGCGCCCTCACGTTCCGGGAAGGCTCCCGACTCCGCCTGGCCTTGATCGCCCCCGCGGTCCATCCGGGGCCCTTCGCAGAGCTCGGGTCGAGCGACCTGCCGCACAAGCTCGCGCAGGGGCTTCGCGGGACCCTGGCGGACGACGTCGTGGTCCCGCACTCGCCCTCGACCCACGCCCAGGACATCCCCACCAGCGCCGAGCTCGCCCGGCTCACCTCTCAGCTCAAGCAGGTCCTGGAGACCTCCGGTCCCCCGGGGGAAGCTCGAGCCTCCCCGCTGGTCGCCTCCCGACCGGGGTCGCTCGCCCGGGCCCAGGTGCTCGGGGAGAACGTGCTGATCGTGCTGACGCAGGCCCCCGCGCCCACCGACGACATCGACTACGCGCTCTCGGAGCTGATCCGCGAGGAGGCTCGCAGGCAGGGGTTCGCGCACGCCGTGATCGTCGATGCCCACAATTCGTTCGTCGAGAACAAGGGGGAGATCCCGTTCGGGTCCCCGGAGGGCTTCCGTCTCGTGGCGGACGCCCGCGAGTCGATGGAAGCGGCGCGGGCCAAGACCGTCCCGTCCGAGGTGAGGTTGGGGCTCGCCCACCGTCGTGGGTTCAACCCGGAGGAGCACGGGATGGGTCCGGAGGGGCTCGCGGTGGTCCTCGTCGAGGCGGCAGGCGTCCGGACCGCCTACGCGCTCTTCGACGCGAACAACCTGGAGAAGGGGCTGCGCGACCCCCTCGTCCGCGTGCTCAAGGAGACGATCGGGGGGGATGGGGAGGTCATGACCACCGACAACCACGTGGTCCACGAGGTCCAGGGGGCGACGAACCCGCTGGGGCGGCGCCGCTCGGTGGCCGAGCTGTCGGAGGACCTTCGGAGCGTCGCCCGCGAGGCCCTCGCGGACCTCCGACCCGTCCGGGTGGGAGGCGTCGAGACCACGGTGCACGACGTGAAGGTCCTGGGCCCGGGGGTCACCACCCGCCTCATGACCGCGCTCGCGGACTCCTTCGCGATCTTCTGGCTCTTCTTCGTTGCGTCCATCACCATCGCGGCGCTCGCAGGGGCGCTCCTCCTGACCGTTCTCGGGGGCTGAGGGCACCCGCGCCTCCCGACAAGGAGGGTGCCCCCGACATGGACGGGCGCTGGCTTTTGTAGCCCCTTTCGGTCCCCCGTGGCGAGCGATGCCCCTTTTCAAGTCCCCCGAGGACCTGATGCAGGAGGCCAACGACCGTCTCCTCCGCGGGGACTTCGTCGCGGCCCAGCGCGCCTTCATGTCGGCGGCCGAGGGGTTCGCCAAGCGGGGTCAGTCCGGCCCAGGCGGTCCGGGCCAGTTCGCCCAGGCCTACGCGGTCCTGATGGGCCTCTCCACCACGAACCCCGTAGCTCAGGATTACCAACGGGTCGTCGAGTCCCTGACCGCCCTCGGCCCCGCGGCGCTGAAGCTCGGGCCGCGGACCGTGCCCGCCCAGGAGGTCCGCCACGAGGCCGAGCTCGCCCGTGAGGAACAGGACATCCTGGCCTCCGCCCCCGGGACCCCGGAAGCTCACCAGCAGGTCGGGGCCCGTCTCCAGGCCCTCTCCCTGGCCTACCGTCAGCTGGGCAACCAGGTCCTGGTCCTCCCCGAACTGTTCCGCCGCGGGGCCGTTCCGGCCTCATCGAAGGCCCCAGTCCTAGCCGCTCTCGCCGAAGAGGAGCTGGGCGAGGCGGAGGTCTCGCGGAACCCGAAGCGCGCGGCCGAGCACAACCAGAACGCCCGGAACTGGTGGCTTCAGGTCGGGGAGAGCTCTCGGGCGGAAGCGGCCTCCCAGCGCGTCCAACGCTACGGACGGGCGGTCAAGTGCTGGTTCTGCGGCCGGGAGGTCGCGGGGGAAGGGATCAACTTCCGGCCCCTGTCCAGCGACGTGGTCGGCTTCCCGGTCGCGTCCGAGCCTTCCGCCCTGCCGGACCGCGACGATTCGAGGAGCGTCGTGTTCGCGTGCCGACCCTGCGCCTCCTCGGTGGAGCGGCTTGCGGACGAGCGCGCGAAGGCCGCGACGAAGGAGATCGAGGAACGGGTGAACCGCATGCTGACGCAGATGCGCGCGCGGGCGGGGATCGCCGCCCAGTGGATCCCCCCGACCCTGCCACCTTGAGGGCGGGCAGGGTTCGAAGCGCGGCGGATCTCCCGGGGGCAAAGCAGAAGCATGCGTTGGCGCGTCAGGCAGGTTGAACGGAGGAGGTTCCGCGCGTGATCCAGGGGAGGGCGCTCATCGACGTCAAGGCGCTCCGCTGCTCCTCCTGCGGGGCCCCGCTGAAGGACCCCACCGGGGAACTGGTCGCCTGCGAGCACTGCGGGACGGTCCAGAAGATCGTCGACGCCCGGGCCTTCCTCGACCAGATCCTGCTCCAGGTGAACGCGTTCGTCCGCCAGTCGCTGCCGGTGGGGCTCGATGCCGCCGCCACCACCACCATCGACCCCGTGGCCCGCCACAACCTCTGGCTATCGAGCATCGGACCGCGGATGGCGACCGAGTACGGGGAGTACCGGTTCCGGACCTTCAACCTGCTCTCGCACACCATGGCCGCCCTCCCCTTCACCATCGCCTCCGACCTTCCCCCGGGTGGCGACCCCCGGGACGCCTTCCTCTTCCAGGCGAAGATCCAGTCGGTCTCCTCGCTCGCCGTGGACGACGCGAGCAAGACCTCGCTCCAGGAGTCCACGGGGCTCGCGGTGGCCTACGCCTACGCGCTCAACAACGCGGCGCTCCTGAGCGCGCTGCGCGCCGAGCGGTACCATCTGATGGCGAAGAACTTCGCCGACGCGGCCCAGTCGCTCAAGGGGATCGCCCGGTTCTCCGCGCTCGAGGCCCGTTTCCAGGGCCTCTCGAAGCTCGCCGAGGGATTGGACCAGCTGACGCAGACGAAGGTCGACCCTTCGCGGCAAGCGTTCCACGACGCCCTGCCCGCGCTCTCCCTCTCGAGGGAGCTCATCTCGAAGGACTTCGACCTCGCCGTGATGCTCCAGGCGGTGGACGAGGAGATCTCGCTCACCCGCGCGTCGGCCTACATGCTCGAGGCTCTCGCGCTGGACCCTCAAGGGTTCACGGCCGGCTCCTTCCTGCCCTTCCAAGCTCTGCTGGGGGTCCTGGTCCAGCACCGCCAGATGGCCAGCGGGCTCTGGCAGAGGACCCTCCGCGCCGGGGACCGCCAGGAGCGGGTCCTCCAGATGGCCATGGACGCCCGGAGGGCCCAGGCCCAGGCCGCCGCGGTGAAGGTGGCTCCGACCGTCGGCCCCGTCGCCGTCCCGTTCTGGGTCGTCGAGGTCCCCTACTCCTTCCAGACGGGAGCCGCCTGGAGGAAGCACGCGGTCGAGGTGGCGGAGGCGGTCCTCCTCGCCGCGACGTTCCCGCTCGACCAGGGGGCGATGAACGGGGCGGACCCCGCCGCCGTCCTGACCGACGTCTTCTCCGCTCGAGAGCGGGCGGGGCTCATGGCCCGCATCGGTGGGCGAGAGACGGCGATCAGCGCCGGGGGCCCCGTCCAGGGCCTCCTCCGGGGGACCGGGCCCCGACCGCTCTCGGGGATGCGCGTCGTTCCCCCGATCTCCACCCACGACGATGCCCTCGTGCTCGCGCAGAGCTACATCGAGGTGAGCCGACGGAACGACCCGAGCCTCGACCACCAGCTGAAGCTTTCCTCCCCGCGGGTCATCGACCTCGTCTACGTCCCTTTGGGCGCCTCGCCCCCGGGCTATCCTCTCATCCCTCCCCTGGGTCCGCTCTCGCCCCGCTCGGTGGGGGACCCGACGTGGCTCACGCGCCTCTCGCTCTGATCGCGCGCGCCGCCCCAAGCCTCAAGACCGCCAGGCCTGTGGGCGCGAGGAGGGTGGAGGATTGACCGCCGCACCGAACGCACCAACGCCACCGGCCGACGTGCTGGCGAAGATGGGGGGGAAGGAGGCGTTCGAACTGCTCCGGGACCTCGTCGCGATCGACACCACCAACCTCGAGGACCCGGCCCATCACCGGGAGGAGAAGCGGCACTACTCGGAGGCGGCGAAGTTCCTCGCCTCCCGCGCCGGCGCCTACGGGCTGAAGGCCCGGGTCTGGGACGCCCGCGAGCATGCCCCGCACGGGCAGGAGAAGTTCCATTCCCCGCGACCGAGCGTCATCGTCGACCTGGAGGCCGGGGCGGAGCCCACGCTCCTGGTCCTGGCCCACTACGACGTGGTCCCGGTGCCCGAGGAGCAGCTCTCCCGCTGGCAGAGCCCTCCGCACGAGCTCACTTACCGTCCCTCGGTGGGACGTCTCTTCGGTCGGGGATCGAACGACGACCTCGGCAGCGGGGTCGTGGGGGGTCTCATGGCGCTCCGCGAGCTCGCCCAGAGGAAGGACCTCCCCGCGAACGTGCGGCTCATCCTCTGTCCCGACGAGGAGACCGGAGGCGCTGGAGGTATCGAGGCGGTGGCGGAGCACGACCACGCCCTTCCCCCCGACAGCCGTGAGCGGCTCCTGCGCGGGGAGCTCGCGCTCATCCCGGACGGTGCACCCTACGTCGCGGCCGGATGCAGCGGGGTCGCCTTCATCGACTTCGGGATCGAGGGCGCCTCCGCGCTCGAGGACCACCTGTCCCTGGGCGATGGTGTCCTGGGCTTCGAGAGCACCGCGCGCAGCTGGGTCTCCCGCCTGCCGTCGCCGGACTACCCCGACCACGGGGCCCCGGACCCGCAGATCACCGGGCGCGCGACGCTGACGAAGATGGACCTCGAGGAGGAATCCGGTGTCGGCACCCCCCCCGGGGGTTCGCGGTCGGACCTTCCTCACCTGCTTCGGGCCCATGCCGAGAGCGACGCCGCGAACCAGATCGCCGAGTCGGTGACCCTCACCTTCGGCGGGTCCCCGGCGAAGGTGGACGCGCTCCTCGCGGCGCTCGAGAAGCACGTCGTCGAGCCCTTCCGCTTGGTCGAGCTCAAGGGACCTGGCGACGCCGGCCAGGTGGGGCGCATGTCGCTGCGGGTCGTGGGGCGCGCGGGACACGCGGGCTACCCGCACAAGGCGGCCAATCCGGTCCCCGTCGCGGTGGGTCTCCTCCGCGCCGCCGCGCAGGAGGGAACGCTCGACGCCTCGGTGCGCTGCGTCGGAGGCTTCACCCTCGACCTGCGCGCGCCTCCGGAGATGGAGGCGAGCGACGTCCTCGCCCTCTTCGACAACCGCTTCCGCCTGCTTCGCAGCGAGCTGCCCCGGGCGCAGTACCAGGCCCCGGAGGAACGTCGACGCAGCGGCTACGCTCTGGACATCTCCCACCCGGCCATCCTCTCGGTCCGCAAGGCCTTCGAAGAGGTCGCGGGCGGGAGCGTGGGGGTCTTCGGGGAGTACGGCGGGACCGACGCGAGCGCGCTGCGGGGGATGACGACCCCTGGCGGCAAGCCTCTCCCCGCGATCGTGGTGGGCTCGATGGACCGGGACGCCCGGATCCACGACGCCGAGGAGAGCGCGGACCCGCGCCTGCTCGGGGTTGTCCAGCGCCTGCTCGTTCGCTGCATCGAAACGTGGAAGCCCGCCGCGTGAGCGGTCGGGTGGTCCTTCGACCGCTCAGACCTTCGGTGTCGGGGTCGGGGCCGCGGTCGAGCCCGGCGTAGCGACCGTGCCGTCCAGCCGCCAGAGGTCCCGCCCCAGCATCGCGAAGAGCCCCGAGAGGAGCAGGCCCACCCCTCCGATCTCGAGCGCGAGGTTCACACCGTGAAGGGTGATCAGGAGCCCTCCGACAAGCTGGGAGACCGGCATCACGCCGTAGCTCAACAATCCGTCGAGCGAGAAGTACCGCCCCCGCATCTCTTCGGGCACCACGCGCTGCGCCGTGGTGAGCCACGTGTTCCCCGAGAACTGGAGCATCAGCTCGTAGACGAACATGATGGGGGTCGCGTACCAAACGTTGTGCAGCGCTCCGAGGACGAAGAGGAGCGCACCGCAGCTCACCCCGTAGCCCAGGACCCAGACCTTCCCGGCGTACCTCACGGCCGCCGTGCGCCCGACCAGGAGGCTCCCCAGGGCCCCTCCCATCGTGGCGACCGCGAGGAAGAGCCCGTAGGCGAGGGGGTTAGTCTGGTGGAGCCCCGCGACGACGTAGATGACCATGAACGTCGAGAAGAGCGTGTTGAAGAAGTTCATGAAAAGGGCCGAGATGGAGAGCTGGAAGAGGCCCCGCGCGCTCAGCAGCCACCGCCACCCCTCGACGATCTCTCTCGTCATCTTCGACTTCGGGGCCGAGGGTCCTCGAGCTCCCCCCTTGCGGACCACGGGAGCGAGGGAGACCGAGAAGACGAGGAGCGCCGAGAGGATGTAGGTCAGGGAGTTGTAGAACAAGCTGAGGGCCGCTCCCGACACGAGGAGCAGCGCCCCGGCGACCGAGCTGGCCACGAGGGAGATGACGGACCGGGAGGACTGGACGACCCCGTTCGCGTCCGCGATCTCGTCCCGGGCGACGATGGAGGGAAGGATCGACTGCTCCGCAGGGTTGAACAATCCCGAGACTCCCGCGGAGACGAAGACCACCAGCAGGACGAGGGGCAGGTCGAAGCCCCGCAGGAAGAAGACCAGCGAGAGCCCTCCCACGCTGGCCGCGCGGACGACGTCCGAGAAGACCATGATCCGCTTGCGGTCGTACCGGTCGACCCACACCCCGGCGGGGAGGCTCAGCAGGACCACGGCGGCCAGGTTGACTATCCCGACGATCGCGACGTCGAGGGCGGAGCCGGTCGTCGTGTAGACGATCCAGTTGATCGCGACGCCTCCGATGACCCGGCCGCTCGTCGAGCCCGCCCCGGCGAGGTAGAGCCGAAGGAAGTTCCGGTTCCGGAACACCCGAGCAAGGTTCCGCGGAGGGGGAACGTCCGGGGGAGCCTTGGCCGCGGGGGCGTTCGTGGGCACTTCTCTCTCCGTTGTCCAGCTTGCGTCCCGGTCCCAGATGCAGCTTTCGCTGGAGCCGGCCCATGCCGGCCCTCGCCCTACGCGAGGTACGTGCGGAGCCGAACTGGAGGCGCGCTCAGCCCTTCACGGGGGTCGTGCAGCAGGTGCAGTGGGCCCGCATGCAGTCCCCTCTCCAGGAGTGGTTGCACTCCCTGCAGGAGCAGTAGGAGACGTAGCTGGACTTGGCCGCCACGTGCTGAGCGTGGTACATCTCCTTCAGCATCGCGTAGTACTGCACGTCGCGGAAGTTGTCGGGTCCTTCACCGGGCATGGCCGCGCCCCTCGACGAGCCCAGGGGCTTTTCTCAGTTTCGCAAGGCTCGGGCGCTCCTGAATGGGTGTCGGAGACCTCCGCGGATGAGCAAGGGCCCCGCCGCCCTACGGGAGGCGCCAGGGGGGTTTTGCCACCCCCACCCCCCCGCCGGGAAGCCGGCAGAAGGTTCTTCCGAAGCTGAAACGTTTGAGACATTGGTGATCGACGGGGCGAGGAGGAGGGGCGAACCTCACACCTGGCCCCGGGCCTCGCTGGGTCCCGTTAGGCTGTCGTCTCGGCGAGCCGTCCTGCCTCTCCTGGCCACCGCCCTGATCACATTGGTTGTTTGGGTCCTCTTGGTCCCATCGAGCGCCGCGGTCGGGCCCCCCTCCACGTCGCTCTCGCCGACCTCGCCGACCTTACCGACCCCTCCGCCCCTCCCCGGCCGGGACGCGAGCGTGGCGTCGGTGCACCTCCTCCTCGCGATCCCGAGCTCCTCCGCCTCGATCACCGCCTCACCCAACCCGGCGTCCCCCGGTCAGACCGTCTCGTTCACCGTATCCTACGTCTCGTCCATTGGGGGGTGCGCCTCGACCGAGCCCGACTGGTGCACCTGGGGCTTGGACTACGGCGACGGGAGCACCCCGGGCTACATCCCCTGCGAGGGGTCGACGGACACCGAGACCTTCACCCACGCCTACTCCACGGGCGGGAGCTTCACGGTGGGGGGAGGGGCCAGCAGCTACGTCAACGAGTATTCGGACAGCGCCTGCACGAGCATCCTGGGGTCGACCCCTCCAACACCGATCACCGAGACCGTCCTATCCCCCCTGACCGCGGGTGCGATCACCCCGGGCTCTCCTACTCTCGACGCCGGCCAGTCCGTCACGCTGACGTCGAACCCCTCCTCCGGCACTCCTCCCTATTCGATCCAGTGGTACTCCTCCGCCAGTTGCGGCACCGCGATCACGGGCGCCACGTCGAGCACCTACGTCGCCTCCCCGACCGCGACGACCGTCTACACCTACCAGGTCACGGACAGCGCGTCCAACGTCGCATGCTCCTCCAGCGACACGGTCACGGTCAATCCGATGCCCTCCGCCACCGCGTCGGCCACGCCCGCCCCCGCCGACGTCGGAGTGCCGGTCGCGTTCACGGGCTCCGTCAGCGGGGGCACCGCCCCGGTCACCTACCTGTGGCACTTCGGCGACGGGAGCACGAGTTCCACCACCCAGAACCCCACCCACGCCTACGCCACGCTCGGCACCTACGTCGCGCGGCTGTGGACCAACGACTCTGTCGGCGGGAGCAGCACCGTGAGCCTCACGATCGGGGTGAACCCGGTGCCCACCCTTACCGCGTCGGTGACCCCCTCGACGGGGGACGCCCTCTCCCCCGTCGCCTTCCACGCGCTCGTGTCCGGTGGGAGCACCCCCGTCTCCGTCGCGTGGATCTTCGGCGACGGCATCCACGCCACGGGCGCCTTCACGAACCACACGTACAACGCTCGCGGCAACTACACGGTCCACGCGTGGGCGAACGACTCGGCCGGCCAGACGGCCACCGCCACCGTGACGGTCGTCGTCAACGCCGCCCTCACGACCCCCACGCTCTCGGCGTCCCCTTCTCCTACCGATGTCGGGATGCCTGCGACGTTCGCGGCCGCCTTCTGGGGGGGGACGCCCGCCTACACCACGACCTGGAAGTTCGGTGACGGTCTTTCCGGGACCGGCACGAACCTCCAGCACACCTTCGGGACCGCCGGGACCTTCACGGTGCGATGCTGGGTGAACGACAGCGGCGGGGGCTCGAGGAACGCGACCCTGAGGGTCGTCGTCGACCCGGCTCTCGTCCTGGTCTCCTTCACCGGGGCCTTTGCTCCGACGGCCCCGCACACCCTGGACCTCGGGCAGTCGCTGGCGATGACGGTGGTCACGAGCGGGGGAGGGACCCCGCTCAACTACAGCTACACCGGCGTTCCGCCGGGTTGTCTCTCGGCGGACCGTCCCACGATCGTCTGCCTCCCCACGACGACCGGGAACTACTCGGTCGCCGTCCGCGTGACCGATCCCGTCGGAGGGACCATCTCCGCCACCCTCTCCGTGACCATCGATCCCGCCCTGGTCCTCTCGAGCTTCACGCCCCCCGTCGCGCAGGTCTCCCTGGGCGCCTCGGTCACGCTCGTCGCCTCGGCCTACGGGGGGACGAACCCGCTCTCCTACCTTTACACCGGCCTGCCCAGCGGTTGCGTCTCCAGCTCCTTCCCCTCGATCGGTTGCGCTCCGACGAAGGTCGGCACCTTCACCGTCGAGCTCGAGGTCTCCGACCCCACGGGAGGGGCGCGCTACGCGAACTTGAGCCTGGTCGTCAACCCCGACCCGGTCATCACGCTGGTCACGGCCTCCCCTCAGAACTCCACGCAGGGAACCGCGGTGGACTTCCGGGCCGTCGTCACCGGGGGCACGAACCCGCTCACGTTCAACTGGAGCGGCCTCCCCCCCGGCTGCAGCGCCCAGCAGTTCACGAGCAGCTCGGACACGTGCTCGCCGAACTCGCCGGGGACCTACTGGGTCCACGCCACGGTGACGGATGCCGACCACCGGCAGGCGAACGCCTCCGTCGAGATCCGGGTCACGCCGACGCCCGGGGTCTTCACGTCGTACGTCGGCTGGCTCCTGGTCGGGATCCTTGCGGTGGTCGCCGTGGTCGTGGTCCTGCTCGTGCTCCGCCATCGCCGGCACCGCACGCCCCAGGCGCTCACTCCGGAGGAGGAGCACATGCTCGCGATGGGCGCCCTCTCCTCGCCAGGAATGGTCGCGGAGGCCACCCCTCCGTCCGACCTGCAGCCCCACCCCGGGGAGTACGCCCCATCTCCCGAGGGCTACGTCTATCCGGACGAAGGTCCGGCCCCTCCGCCCGGCCCGCCCCCGCAAGACGAGGGCTATCCTCCCACGCCGCCTCCCCCGGAGATGGTGGAGGGGGCTCAGTTCGGAACCCCTGCCCCCGAGGTCGAGGATCTGGCGCCGGTGGACACGCTTGCCCCCGGTCCCCCGCCCGGATGGGCCCCCGCCCCCGAGGAGACGTATGCCGCTCCCCTCCCCCCGCCCCCTCCGCCAAGGATGGACCCCGAAGCTACCCCATGGTCCGTGCCCCCGGCTCCCCCTCCTCCGCCGGCCGAGGACGCGTACTCCCCACCGGCCCCGCCCCCGCCGATGCTCTCCGCTCCATCCACGCTCCCACCTCCGCCCCCACCGCCTCCCGACCCCATGCAGCCTCCGGCGCAGCCTCCCGCGCAGCCTCCCGCACAGGCGCAGCC
>JAKAAX010000017.1 GCA_021802125.1 Thermoplasmata archaeon
CCAACGGGCCCAGGCACATCTTTAAAGAGCGGAATCGGTGGGCACCGCGCGAGGGCCTGTAGCTCAGTCGGTAGAGCAGGCGGCTCTTAACCGCAAGGTCCAGGGTTCGAATCCCTGCAGGCCCGTCGTGTCCCCCTCGGGCCACGCGCATGAGCGCGCGTCGCTCCGAGATGGTTCAACACGTCGACAACCGGACCGCCGCATGGCTTGGAAAACCTGGACTCGAACCTCGGACCCGATCCGATTCATTCCGCAAGGGGGCTGCTGAACCACGCGCGTGTGGGAGCGTCGACATCCATCTGCCAGAAGAGGGCGTTCATCTCGCCTCTGTGCTGCAGTTCCTCCTCCACCAGATGCCAGATGATGGTCCGAAGACTCGCCCTCATCTCAAAGGGCTTCGTGCCGGCCTCCTTGCCTCGGATGACGTACGTCTCTCTGATGCGTGCGGGCGTCAGGGATGAGGCCACTCTCCTTCCGATGCCGCCCACCCGTTCTGTGGCGCGTTGGATCTCTTGCTTGGAGAGAGGACCCTCGACCGCTTGGTGCTTCTCCTGACGACCCTGAGGTACGCTCTCCAACCACCAGACGTTGTTGTCGAGGATGTGGAGGAAGATGTCCTCCAGGGATGGGAAGGAGGCGCCCCGGTCCTTCCGTCGATCCGACTCTGACAACTTCAGGAGCGTTTCCGCGTATCGCGCTCGGGTCTGGGCCAACCATTCGAGCCAGGCCCGCGCGAGGTCGATCTCGTCCACAACGGGTCCGGGTCCACTCATTCTCCTCCCCCCGACTACCCCTTGGGGAAGTGGGAAATCTCCCACAAGTTCCCTTCAGGGTCCTCGAAGAAGGCGTACCTCTGACCGTCGCTCCGGGTCGCGGGCGCTTGCAGGAAGTGGACCCCCTTCTGGCGGAGCTCCTCGTACGCCTTGTCGGCATCCTCCAGAAAGACCGCGAAGTAGTTCCGCTGGAGGAGGTGCTCGTCCGGTCGGACGCGGTCCTTCGGGATCTCTTTCGCCAACCCCTGGGCGGAGACAAGTGCGACCCCCGGTCCACCTTTCTTGCCGAAGGTGAGGTAGGCAAAGGTCGCCGAGGACTCCTTCAGCTCGAGACCGAGAACATCCCGATAGAACTCCATGCATTTCCTCACGTCGCGAACTGTCAGAGCGTAGGCGTTGAGATGGTCGATCATGATCCTCTTCCGAGAGGGTAGCCTTCGGCCTTGAGTGGGAGCGTGGCGCCTTCAGCGAACAAGGGCATCCTCCATCTTGCCGAGGACCTCGGTCCAGCCCGGCACCAACCGTGCGGCAATCTCAGGCGCACCACGACGTAGCTCCTCTAACTTCTCGTGGACGACCGTCAACCTCGTCTTGCCACCTGGGGCTGGCCGGAGGACCACGTGGACCAGAGTATCGAAGTACTCTCCCTTCTCCGGCTCGGTCCCAAGGAAGGCCCAACGGTAGACGAGCTCCCTGTTCGGAACCATCTTCACGAAGACTCCCTCAAAGGACCCCGAGCTCGCTCCGTGCATCGAATGGGGTGCCACGATCTTGCCGCCGACACGCGCATCCACGGTCACCGGTCCGACGATCAGCTCTCCGGGCCCCAACCACCGCTCGAGCAGTTCGGGGTCGAGGAAGGCCCGATAGACACGCTCGGGAGGGGCGCGCATGATTCGTTCGATCCGGACGATCTCGTTCTCGGCGTTCGTGGTGTTCATGGTCTTCCTCTCCTATGGGGAGCCGGGGACTCAGAGAGGACCTCGTCCATCCTCGCGAGTCCTTCCTCCCAGAACCTTTCGTAGAAGCGCAACCAATCGAAGGCCCGTCGGAACGGCGCTCCTCGTATCGAGTAGAGGTGCTGCCGACCTTGCTTGCGGACCGTCACCATCCCCGAGTCCTTGAGCACCCGAAGCTGCTTCGAGACGGCAGGTTGCGACATTTCGGTCCTCTCCACGAGCTCGGTGACCGAGCGTTCGCCTGCGCGCAGGGCTTCGAGGAGATGCCTCCGTGACGGCTCGGCGAGGAGTTGGAAGACATCCGGCACATCCAAATAGATGCCTGCAAGGATATATGTCTGTTAGGCTATCTCTTTGGGTACGCTGGGGCCCTTGTGGGGTCCCTCGAACCGGAACGAACCTGGAGGGACCGAAGATGCGAAAGATCACCGCAAATGTGTACATGACCCTGGACGGCCGCGGCGCGTTCCCGAAGTATCCAGGCTCCGACCGTCCCTCGAGGACGGCGACCGCGCTCTTCCGACACATGTGGATCGCGCGCTACGGCGATGTCTCCACCGTGGTCATGGGCAGAAGGTCCTTCCTTGGCCACCGCCGAGTGTGGTCGGGGAAAGCCCGAAAGCCCGAGGACCCCAAGTTCTGCCATGAGTACTCGAGCTTCCTTGACGGGGTCGACAAGGTCTGTCTCTCACGTCATCTCAAGGCTCCCGGCTGGGAGAATTCCCGGATCCTGAAGGGAGACATCGCTCGGATCTTGACGAAACTCAAGCAGGAGAAGGGGGGGAACATTATGGTGGAGGGTGGCCCACGCGTCGTGAAGGAGGTCCTCCAGCGTGGATTGGCCGACGACTACTGGTTCTTCGTCATGCCTGTGGTCTATGGGAAGGGGCCCCAATACTGGGGTGCTCTGAAGGGTCAGACGACCCTGAAGCTCGTGGAGACGAAACACGGTGAGGACGGGGAGATCCTGCTCCATTACGAGGCGGTCCGTGGGGGAAAGTGAGCTCGGCTCCCGCCCGAAGATTGGCCACGCTTGCCACGGGCTCTTCAACCGCCGGGGAGAATACCGGCAGTCTCGAGGTGACCGGAAATGACCCGCACCGTGAGCCTGCAGATGTACCTCACCTTGGACGGGTACAACGAGTTCCCCACTTACCCGGGGTCGAATCCGGCGAACGATGAGCCCGACCCGATCGCGGAGGAGATGTGGATCAAGAGGTGGGACTCGATCGACGTTCTCCTCTTCGATCCCCAGACCTATGGCGAGTGGGCCGACTTCTGGCCCCTCGAGAAGCGCACTCCCGACGAGCATCCGTGGTTCCGCCAGATGTCCGAGTTCTCTGAGAGAGTCGAGAAGATCGTGCTGGGCGAGCGCCCGAGTTCGGCGGTATGGTCGAACACGCGCTACGTCCCAGGAGAAGTTGGCGAGGCGGTCCGGGGCCTGAAGATGGGTACCGGAGGGACCATTGCGACGGTCGCTCCCAAGCTCGGGATGGACCTGTCCCGACGCGGGCTAATCGACGACTACTTCTTCGCCGTCATGCCGGTGATCCTTGGGAAGGGCCGGAAGTTCTTCGAGGAGCTCGAGCATCAGCGGACCCTTCGTCTCGTGGAGGTCAAGTCGT
This sequence comes from Thermoplasmata archaeon, assembly GCA_021802125.1. Lineage (GTDB taxonomy): Archaea > Thermoplasmatota > Thermoplasmata > Lutacidiplasmatales > UBA184 > JAKAAX01. Next base: position 3,358 of record JAKAAX010000017.1, read on the forward strand.
TCCCGGCCGGGGAGCTCTTCTTGCACTACCAGGCGACCTCCCCCGAGTGAAATCTTGGGACTTGCCGGGCAACGTCCTTCCGTAGCCACAGGTCCTTCACCTTCCCGTGATGGGGGCGGTGTGCGGGGAGAGAGCGGGGTCCGGCGTGGAGGCGGGCGTCAGATCGTTCTCGGGTTCCTCCAGTTCTGGGACGTGGGGGACCGCCGCCAGACGATGGCTGGGCTCCTGCGGGCCGCCGGCTCGGGCACCCGGCTCCCGGACGCGTTGAGGGCGCTGCTCGTGAACCAGTTCGGTCGGCAGCTGCTCTCCAAGAAGATGCCCGAGCGGGAACTGTCCGCTCGTGTGGAAATGCTGGCGAGCCAGCTCTTCGGGGTCGCGTTGGTGCGATACGTGTTCCGCTGGGAGCCGTTGGCCACGATGAGCCCGGAGTCCCTCGCAGAGGCGCTGGGACCCGCCCTGGACCGCTACCTCCGTGCACCGTTACCGGGGCTCCCCTGAAGCGGCTCGGAGGGAAGTTCAGCGCCGGTGATGAGGGCTCAGGAGGGCTGGGTTCGGGCGCGGACCCGCTTCGAGACGACCCATCGCCTCAGGGCGATCTTGCGGTCCTTCTTGAACCCCGCTTTCTCGAACATCCCCAGCGTCCCGCTGCATAGGAAGGAGCACGAGGTCCTCTCGTCCGTGTAGTCCTCAGGGTAAGCCTCGACGACGCCCCCTCCGAGCTCCCCGATGTACCGGAGCGCCTCGCGAAGTGCGAGAGAGGCGACCCCTTCCCCCCGGCGTTCCCGGTCGATGAAGAAGCAGGTGATCCGCCAATCCGGGAGCTTGGCCAGTCCCTTCTCGTATTCTTTGGAGCTCCGGATGTTGGGGAGCTCGCCGGTGGGCCCGAACTGGCACCACCCGACAGCCGCTGCGCCATCGAAGACCAGCGCGGCGTGCGCCCTGCCTTCGCGGACGTACGCCTCCTTCAGCTCGCGGTAGCGCCCCGCCCATTCCTTGTTCTCGCCGGGTCGAAGGTGGAAGGAGATGCACCAGCAACCCCCGAAGATGCCGTTGTGCTTCTCGACCAGCCGGGCGAACGCGGGCCACGTCTTCGGGGAGAGCGGTTCCGACCGGAAAGCCATAGGTCACTTTCGAAGAAGATCGAACAAGCTCTTGGGAAGGAGTTGATCTCGCCGTCGCGCGCAGAACCGGACCGAAGGTGGGCGGACGGCCTGGGGTCCGCCTACTTGGTGACCAGGTCGAGGCGGCGAATGACGAACTCGTTACCATCGGGATCCGCAAAGACCCCGAGCGTGACCTTGGCGAAGGGGGTCGTGAACGAGTGGGCTTCGTCCACGATCTTCCCGCCCCGCTTGCGGATCTCCTCGCACGCAGCCACGGGGTCGTTGTGGGAGAACACGATGCCGCTGACCGTCCCGGCGGGCCGTCCTCCTTCCCCTTCTCCCATCACGTGCATGGTGAGCTGGACGTTCGTTCCGGGAATCGCGTACGCGGCCCGTGAGGCACGTTCATTGAACTGCAGCTCCTTCAACCGCAGCACCTCGGTGTAGAACTTGCGAGCGCGCTGGATGTCGGTCACGTGGATGGTCACCGCCTCCAAGGTCTCGATCACTTCTGTCATGTCCGGTCTTCTCCGTCCGTCCCTATACCCCTCTGCTGATAACGACAACTCGGCTCTCGGATGCCCCCCTGGCCTCCCCAGGTCCAGAGCTCGCGGTCAGTTTCCCTGATCGTTGGAGGAGGCCGAGGAGGACCGGGCCAAGCCCGTGACCTTTCTGAGGGGGGCCGGAGAGTTCTGAGGAGGCTCGGTTGGACGGCCCACTGTGGAAATGGTCCTCGACCGACATGTCGGGGCAGAGCATCACGATCTTGGCGCCTGAGCTTCCAGCGCTTGGACCTTCTCCTCCACCGATCTCCCGTAGGCACTCTCGGTGTAGAGTCTCCGCACCTCGAGGAAGTTTGCGTCGGGGTCGACCGTGACCTCCGCAAGGTGGTCGAGGAACGCGAGGTCGCTCTGGGTGAGCTCCTTCTCAGGCTTGGTCAGGAGCTCGCCCCAGTCGTCATTGCCCAAGAGCTCCACTTTGTTGAGGTACGCCAGGTCGTGGAGCAGCGCGTAACGAATGGGAGGGAATCCCCGGTCGGCAGGGCTGTCCCCGAAGGAGTCGGAGTCCCGACCTCCCGCGCGGGACAGTCTCCAGGCTTCCCCCGCGACGAGGAACTTCCCTCCGGAGCGGAGATCAAGGGTGTCCAGGCTCAGACCGTCCTTCTGTTTTCGCACGTCGTCGATGTAAGGGTCGCAAAGGACCCATCGACCGGCCGACTCGTTCCAGTACTCGGTGACACGGTGGTCCCACCAGACCATTCCGTCCCGGTCGAGGTAACCCGCGAACCCCACGCGCGAGCGCGCAGGGATCCCCTGATGGCGAAGCATGGAGACCTGGAGGAAGGTGAAGTTCCGGCAGATCGCTCCGATACGGTCCTTCGGCGCTCGGGGCGTCACGAGAGGTCCGGGCCTGCGCTCCTGGATGCGTTTCAAGAGGTCCTCGGCGCGGCGAACCCCGAATCGGGCGTTGTCGAACTCTCCCTCCCCGACCCCGAACATCGCCAGAATCCTGCCGTAGGGCGGGATCAGCAGGCCCTGGACGGTCCGCGCGAGCGCGGGGGCTCCCGGGGGCAGCTCCAGGTAGAGAGCGGCCTGGGAGCGCGGGTCCGAAAGGATCCCATGCGATCGGTAGTATTCTGTCGGCACCTTCGACTGTTCCCCGGTCACTGGACCTCCGATGCGTGGGCTCTCAGGGGGCGCGTCCCCCGGGCTTAACCCTGCCGGGGGACCACCCCGCGCGCCTCCCCTTCTGATCGTCCCCCTGGGCCACCCATCGTAGAGCGCGACACCGAGTGGGGGAGAGCGATGGGTGTCGATCACGTGGCCAAGGACGGAAGGGCCGTTCAACCCTGATGGGGCTCGAAAGCCACCGTCGTCATGCTGAATCCGCCGAAGGCGTAGTCCTGGTCGACGACCCGAGGGCGCAGGTCGTCTCCGACCGCTCCGAGAAGGGTGAACAGCGGACCCAGTCCTCCCTCGGGCTTCACCGCGTCCCACTTCCTACGGTCGAACTTGGCGAGCCCTTCCTGGTCGAGCGCAACGACCCGCTCGAGGACCTCGGCCTCGATCCGCTCGCCCTCAGACCACCTCGCGCCGGGGTCCTCACGGAACCGGGCAAAGTCGTGGACGATCGAACCGGTGGCGATGAACGCCACCCGCTGGGGGCTGTTCAGCAGGGCGAGGCGGATCGCGCGTCCCCACCGAAGATGGAGCTCGGGATCGGAGGCGGTGATGGACAGTGGGACCACCGGGACGCGGGCGCCAGGGGCCAGATGCATCAGCGGGGCCCAGGCCCCGTGGTCGAGACCCCAGTCATGGGTCCCCTGTACCGGGAGCCCGGCGCGCTGGCCCTCTTCCACCAACTTCCTCGCGAGCTCGGGGGCTCCGGGCGGCGCATACCGCACCTGAGCGAGCGCTGGGGGCATCCCCGAGAAGTCGAAGACCTGGCGTGGATGCGGGTCGACGTTGACCCGGAGCCCTCCGGTAGAAACCCAATGGGGGGTCGAGACTAGGATGACCTCGGGTCGGACCCGCTCCAAGAGCCTCAGGTCCTCGAGCGCTCGGGCCGAACGCGCGCCCACACCTTCGAAGGAAGGTGGGTGGATCAGGAACGGGGCATTGGGAGCGTAGGCTGCAAAGACGATCGACACGGCATCACTACAGATGCAGGAGTATTAAGGGGCTCACGGTCGGAGTGAGGAGCGGCTCCTCCGGGGGGGAGCGAGGATTGCTGCAGTTGCGATAGTATTATCCCTTCATGGGTGGTAGCTTTGACATGGCACCTACCCCGACCCTCCTGGCCCCGACCGTACGCACGACCTCCAGGTCCGCAAACCGATCCAGGGGGTGCCCCCTGGGCGACCTCCTTCACTTCCTCGGAAAGCCCTACGTCCTCGACCTGCTTCGCGTCTTCCACGAGTCCCCCGGGGCGCACAGGTTCGTCGACCTGCAGCGCCGCCTGGAGATCTCGCCGAACACCCTCGCGGCACGCTTGCACGACCTGGTGGACGCGGGCTTCTTGGTGCGGACCGCGTACAACGAGATCCCCCCACGCGTGGACTACGAGGCCACCCGGAAGACCCGGGAGCTGGACGACATCTTCGATGCGATGAGGCTCTGGTCAAAGCGGAACGACCTCAGTCCCTCGCCGGCCATCACGGTCACCGCCCCCATGGTGTCCGTCGGTCGCGCGGCTCCGCGCGCTGAGGGGGGCGCTCAGCTTCCCGCGGGGTCGAAGCGGTACGTGTAGCCCTTCTGAAAGTCCCCTTCGCGTGTCACACGACCCCCTGGCACCTCCCAGCGCGGGGGGTCGGGGACACGGTCGGGCTGACCGTCCACGAGGTCGCTCAGCTCGGAGTCCAGGTACTCGAAGTCGGTCGCAGCCTCAGGGGAGAGCCTCTTCTCGGTGAGGAGGCTCGCCAGCAGGTGCAGGCCGGAGGGACGGCCGCGCCACCGGACAGCGAGGAAGTCCTTGCGCGCCGAGACCTCCTTCACGACCAGGTCGCGCAAGGTCCGGTAGGGCGCTCTCGTGCGGTAATCCTTCGGGGGAGCAGGAAGGTGCTGCTTCGCGGCCCGCAACGCTTGGACCATCGAACGCCAGGAGTCCTCGGTCCTCTCGCTGGCCTCCCACGGGTCGCCTGTGCCTCCCGCCAGGTCAGGTTCTCCCGTGCCAGGGGTCGTGCTGAGGGTGGCGGCGCCGAGCTCTCCGGCGGCGGGTCCGGATGGGGCGACTCGTTGCAGGAGAAGCTGATAGGAAAGGGAGGCGCCGGTCGAGCCCGGTGGAGGGGCTCGGATCGCGACCAGTTCGCAATCGGGGTAGCGGTTTGGGTGCAGCACGATGAACGGGCCCCTCTCGGGAGAGTCCAGCAGAAGGGAAAGGGCCTGGTTGACGCTCTCGACGCTTCGCCGCTGGGCCAGCTCGCTCAAGCGCACGAGGGCGAGCCGTGCCGGGGTCTCGATCCGGGGGCGGAGCGCGAGGTCGTCCAGGACGGCCTGCGCCGCCTCGGCGGCCCAGGTCTGCGCTGGAGGTCGCTCGAGGAAGTGGTCCACCGCCCGTCCTCGGCCAAGGTGCCGGAGGATCCGGCCTCCGATGTCGTCGCTGCGCTCGCCCTGTACGAGGGTCAGCAGACGTCGCACCAACCAGGGCTGCAGCTTGCCTCCGGCGGACCGGGAGTCGGCCAGAAGGCCGGCCCAGCGTGAGGGCATGGACGCGGGCCACTCCTTGCGGAGCAGGCTCTCGCGGTACCACTGCAGGAGGAGCGCACGGACCAGAGCCCCGGTGACGTGGAGCTCGTCCGCCTCCTGTTTCACTCGGGGGAGGAGCTCCCGGGCCTTCTCCTGCAGTCGGTGCCGAAGCTCCTCCTCACCGGCCGACCTCCGCCCCATCTCCACGAGCGGCAGCGAGTTGAGTTCCACGAGGTCGAAGTGCTGGGAGGGGTCCATCGACAGGAACCGCCGGACCTCCTCTGGCTCCACGGGCGCCCCGGGGCGTCTGGGGAGGGGTAGCGGCACCAGCTCATCCCGCGGCGCAAGGACCGTGGGGGCCAGGTCGAGCGGAGGCAGGATGGGCTCGGGCCCGGCGGGCGTCCGAACGGTCGGATCGGGGAGCGGTGTCGTATCTGGGATCAGCGGTGACGCTTGGCCTCCCGTCCCCGTAACGACCGCCTCCGAGGAGCCCGCACCCATGGGCGCCGTAGGAATGGGCCGAGGAATGGACGGCGCCGGGGAGATGTGCTCGCCGCGGCCCGGGTCATTCCCCGAGGAGCCGGTCGGCATGACCGTCGTCGTCGTCGCCGAGGGAGGAAGTTCCGCAAAGCGGGCCGGGCGATGGCGGTCGAGGTCTCTCAAGCGCGAGGCCTCGGACTCCCGAAGACGGCGCTCCCGTTCCCACTTCTGCCACTGCTCCTCTCGGCGGCGCCGCCGCTCGTTCTCGAGCAAGTGGAGAGCTGATTCATTCGACATCGAGGATTCGGAGGGCCAGGCGCACCCTCAGAGAAGAGAGGGACTCCCGCGGGCATAACCGTTTCGACGCGGGAATGCCGAGCGGGCCCTGAACGCGTTCGTGGGTGCCCGCGGCTCGAACTCGCGGACCCGGCCCGGTACGCCTAAATACGTGGCGTGGCATATCCTCCAACAGCACGCGCACACCGGAGCTTTCTCGGTGAGCGCGCTGAAGTTCTCTAACGGGAGCGGAAGCGCGCACACCGTTGGCCTCTGGGAGTGCGTGCGTCGTTCTGGAAGGACCAAGGCGGGCCCGGACGAGGTCCGGGAGCGCCCGTCCACCGGAGCGGGTTCTGAAGAACAACTGGAGGGCACAAGCAATGGACGTCATGGACGCCGCGGTCCTGGTCGGGACGGCGGCCGGATCGCTGATGGCGATCGCGATCATCGCATGGTCGCTCTACGCCCGCTTCCTGGTCGTCGCGCCTCCGAGCCGCGCGCTGGTGATCTTCGGACGGACCTCCTCCCAACGTGAGGAGAAGGACCCCCTCGGCCGCACCTCCCGCGTGGGGGGTGCCCGGTTCGTCGTCGGTGGCGCCGCCTTCGTGTTCCCCTGGACCCACCGCTACGAGAGCCTCGCGCTCGGCACGCTGGACGTCGATGTGCCGGTGCGCGCGACGCTTCTCTCCTCGGGGGACGAGGCCCCCCGTGTGGAGCTCCGGTTGGGGGTGCAGGTGAAGATCTCGAGCGACCCGGAGGGGCTCCGGGCGGCGGCCGAGAACCTGCTGGGCAAGAGCGAGGCGGAGGTGCGCTCCCTGGTCCGTAGCGTCGTGGAAGGGCACGTGCATTCCGTGCTCGCCCGGGTGAGCTCCTACCTTCTCGAGGCCGAGCGGGAGAGGGTGGCCTCCGAGGTCCAGGTCCTCGCCGCGACCGACCTGGTCGCGATGGGGCTCGTCGTGCAGTCGATGGGGCTCAAGGAGATCGTGCACTTCCCGAGGGCCCCTCTGGGGAAGGTCCCCGAGCCTCCCCATCCTCCGACACCGGAGCCGAACATCGACCGGACGCTCTGGGAGGTCGCTTCACATCTCCGGCTGCTCGAGAAGCGCTTCGAGGAGTACGACCGGCGCAGTCGGACCCCGGAGATCCACTCTCTGGTGGGCGACCTCACCGCGAGCGGTGGCCCGCGGGTGGCGGACCTGCGGTAGGGACGAGGAGGAAGGGGATTCATGATCATCCAGACGGCACGAGAGGCGCAATGACCGCTCGCTTCCCACCAGCGCCAAGCGCCTTCGCGGACCGACGTCCCGACCCCATGTCGGGGGTCCAGGTCCGCTCGACTCCTACCTGACGCGCCAACAGGGGACGGGCCCTCGCTTCGCGAGGAGACCGGTGCCCGAGATCGAGGCCGAGATAGCGAACCCCAGCGGAGCTTGGGTCCTGTCCCCTGAGGGCGTGCGAAAGCAATCGAGGAACGAAGACGGAGCGGAAGCCCGAAAGGAGAGGAGAGAGGAGAGAACATGCCAGCAGCGATACTTGGCGACCGAGCGTGCGGAAAGACGACCTTCTTGGGACTGCTCTACGCGGCCCAGGTGAAGTACGGAACGCGGGTGCTGGATTCCTTCCGGTTCCACGCCCCGCTCCAGTCCCTTCGGCTGATGAGCCAGGTCTACGAAGGGATGAAGGACAGCCGGTTCCCCGGCGCGACCCTGAAGGACGAGATGACCCACATCTCCTTCGTCTTCGGGTACAGGAAGGCCGTGTCCGGCCGCCTGCCGATGTACATGAAGGAGAGGAACTGGGTCCACCCGTTCGCGAAGCTCAACTTCGCTGCCTACGATGTCTCGGGGGAGGACGTCCAGGAGTTCATCGACAGCGGCGTCGCGGCGAGCCCGATCATCCAGCAGCTCTTGAAGAGCCACGTCGTGGTGATCCTCGTCGACTGCAGCAAGATGACGACGGAGATCGACTCTCCGCAGTTCAAGCACATGCTGAAGTACGACAGCGAGGTCGCCTCGCTCCTCGTCTCCCTGCAGACGTACAAGCGCCAGGAGTTCTCCCGCATGCGCTCCCAGGGCGTGAGCGTGGGGGACCCCGTGATCTACCCGGCGATCGTGCTCTCGAAGTTCGACTCGCTGCGGGACGACGTGCTCGTGAAGCTCGGGCTTCACCGCGGCGTGCCGGCGGGCGACCAGAAGCGGAAGAGGAAGGAGTACGCCGAAGCTCTGCTCCGGGTCTTCCTGCCCCAGACGCTGAGCCAGCTCCGGGGAGGGAAGGTTGCCGGGGTCAACTTCGACCAGGCGGCCTACTTCTTCAGCTGGGTTCGGACCGAGACCTCCGAGGCCGGCATGGCCCCCGTCGGACCCCCGCGCATCGTCCGGAAGGAGTTCAGCGCGGAAGGCGGGGCCGAGCCCGACTTCTCCTACGAGGACTACGTGGCCTTCATCGAGCACTTCAGGAGCGTCGCGAACAAGGTGCCCGACGAGGTCGTGGAGCGGGAAAATGTCCAGCAGTCCCAACCCGAGCCTGTCCCCGCTTAGTGCGGCGGACACGTTGCCGGGCCTGCCCTCGCAGGCCCGGCCCGTGTCCCTGGGGACGGGAGTGCCCGTCCTGCCGCTCCGAGAGGAGGGAGACGCGATCACCCTGGAGCACTGGATCTACGGGGTCTCCCCCGACCGAGGGTATGGGACCCGCGCGGTCTCGAGCGGGCTCAACCCCCAGCTCTACATCCGCCACCTGGCCGGTCACTTCACTCCCGTGAGGGTGGAGAAGACCACCGGGGGCTCCACCGTGATCGACGCCCGGATGGTCCATCCGGCCAACGCCGCGGGGGAGGTCATCCTCTCGATCCTGGGGCGTGGGTCCGCGGACGAGTACAACCGTCCGACCATCCAGAACCACACGGTGATCGTCCCGCAGTCGCTCCTCCGCAGCGGCCGGCTCACGCTGGCGGCCGTGGAGCGAGCGACGTTCGACTACGACCGGGGACATCCCACCATCTTGGGGAACATGGATCCCCTGACCGTGCGCCTGCAGGCCCCCGCGGAGAACGGCGGCGCGGTCCCGACCATCCGGCGCCTCATGACCAAGGCCTCGATGGACACCCTGGTTACCCGGCTCATGGGCGACCCGCACGGGAGGACGCTCGTGCTCTGCCGCGGTGCCACGAACGAGGCGCGGAACGATCTCTTGTACGCGATCATCGAGGTCCTCTGCCTCGACGCGGAGGTCCCGCTGTTCGCCTGCATCAGCGACGCTCCGACCCTGTCGGCCATGAACCACTTCCGGCTGGCCATCGCTTCCCGCGGCGTCCGAGCCGACGCGAGCTGGATGCTGCTGGACTCGAGCCTGGAGAAGCCCGCCCTCCCCACCCTGCGCAGCAAGGCCCTCGTCTACGCCAGGGTGGCGGCAGCCTACGGGTAGCGAGACCCAGAGCCAGCCGAATCCCCAACGCACGCTAGGTCCGAGGGCCCTCGACCAGCCCTGCCCGACGGGGGAAGCCTCCCCCCCCGCTCCGGACAGGGCCGCGCGAGGTCGGGGGCCCTCCCATTCCATGACCGGGGAGGCCCGGCGCTGGGCCGTTAACGACCCCGCCCCCAGCCTCGAGCACAGGAGCTCGAGACCTCGTGGTACCTCGCGGAGCACCTCATGTCACAAGCGATCATCATCAGCGACCGCGGCTCCGGGGTGACCACCTTCCTCGGCCTGCTGTACGCGGCCCTCGTGCGCTGGGGCTCCCGCCCGGAGGAGGGGTTCCGCGTCCACGCCTCCCCCGGTTCGATCCGTGCCCTCAAGGACATCTACGCATGCCTCATGGAGGGGCACTTCCCGTCGGAAGCGGTCGAGTACCGACGGACCGACCTATCCTTCGTTCTGGGCTACTCCTCGCTGGGTCGCGGCTGGCTCTCCGCTCCTCACCGGCCGAGCGAACTGGCCCTCCACGTCACCTCTCTCGAGTCCATCGCCGAGCTCCAGGGGCAAGGTTTCGTTTGGGACCAGGGACTTCGCGAGCGTCTCGCGAGCCAGGTGGTGGTGCTCCTGGTGGATGCGAGCCGGATCCCGGTCGACCCCGCGGCCCTCACCGAGCGATCCTTCCATCCCTGGAGGAAGTTCGACGCGATGGCGGGAAGCGCGCTCGCGCTCCTCGAGACGTACCAGCGGACGGACCGCCTACGGCGTCGGGCGCGGATCCATCCCATCGTGGTCCTGACCAAGCTGGACCTGCTGCCGAGCGAGCTCAGGGTTGGCACGTTGGGAGGGATCGTCCCCTCCCCGATCGCCACGGCGGCCCGGGCGGCCTGGGGCGAGGACCTTCTCGCCTCGCGCCTTCCGCAGACGTGGGGAGTCCTCACCGAGGGGGGTCACGGCGTCCAGTTCGAGCGCCCCCTCTGGTTCACGAGCTGGGTGGGGGTCGAATCCAGCTCCGAAGGGGAGCGGAGGGTGCGGCGGCGCCAGACGGCGGCCGTGGGGGGATGGGAGCCCGAGTACCCCTACAACGAGTTCGAGTCTCTCCTGGCCCATCTCCAGAAGCTCTCGGACCGGGTGGGGGACCCGGTGGCTTCCCCCGCGTGAGGCACTCCCGGCCCTTACCCTAGGTGGCGCTGGGTACCCGCTCCCGCGCCGCTCCCTTCCAAGAGCTCGCGCACCCGCGCCTCCGAGAGACCTCGGACGATCACCCGCTTCTCCTTCGACCGCTCGCCGCTGACCAGGCTTAGTTCCGACACCCCGAGCCCCAGCCGACGCGAGAGCAGCTCGAGGATGGCGCGGTTCGCCTCCCCTTCCACCGGGGGGGCGCGCACCGAGACCTGCCAGCCCTTCCGCCAAGGGTCCCAGCGGACCTCCTCGCGTTTTGACCCGGGCCGAGCCCAGATCGAGAGCGTGACGGAGGGGGGGTCCGGACCGGAGACCATGGAGCCCTTTCCTCCAGGCTCACGGGGGCCGGAGCAGGAGCCCCAGGACCAGCATCACGGCGCAGAGCCCGGAGGCCAGGAAGAACGTCAGGGTCCACGTCGAGGCGCCGGGGGCTCCCCCAAGGTCCGAGAAGACGAAGATGAGCGCGAACCCCCCGATCTGGGAGAACTCCCACACGACGGCGTTCGCCGCTCCTTCCGCCGAGCGCGGAACGCTGCGCGCGGAGAGGTCCAACGCCAGCGGGAGGGTGGCCATGAAGAAGAACCCCAGGACGAGGAGCCCGAGCGCTTCCGGCAAGGTGCCCTTGACGACCCCCAGCACCGCCCAGAGCAACGTGGCCGCGATGAGGGAGAGCCAGAGGGGCCGGATCAGCGTCCGGTAGCGGTCCGCGAGGACGGTCATGGTGAGGGCCCCGAAGATCCCCCCGACGATGAGCAGCCCTCCGAGGGGATTCACCAGGCCCGACGGGATCCCGCGGGCGGGAAGCATCCACTGGAGGTCGGAGGCAAATGCGTTGAAGATCCCGATGCCGACGAAGAAGAGGGCCGAGAGGATCGCGATGTTGCGGACCCGGAGGATCCCCACGACCTCACGGAAGCTGGGCGTCTCCTCCGGTGAGGACCCGGCCTTCCGCTCGTGGCCGAAGACGATGAACAGCACGAACGCAAGCGCCGCCACGGCGCCGTAGACGAGGAGCATGTTCCGGACGCCCAGGGCGCCGTCCACGGCCTGGGTCGCGCCCAGTCCTATCGCGAGGCCGATGTAGATCGAGAGCGTTCCGAGCCCGGTCGCGGTGGCGACCTCGGACTCCGGGAACCAGGTCCGGACCATCTTGGAGATGCTGTTGAGGATGAAGGGCTGCCCCACGGCCCCCACGCCCTGGAAGACCAGGAGCGCGACGAAGTTGGGGGAGAAGGGGCGCAGCAGGCCCGAGACCGCAAGGAGGCCCGACCCGACGAGGACCGCCTTCCGGAAACCTCGCGAGTCCACGAAATATCCGACGGGGAGCGAGACGACGACAAAGGCGAGCGGGTAGGTCGCCGCCATGACGTTGACGAAGAGGACCGCGTTCGACGGGGAGGGGCAGAAGACCGCCACGTCGCAGCTGGGGAGCGGCGAGGAGAACGTGATCCAAAGCATCTGGGCGACCACGCTCGTCGCCATGAACGCCCCGAGCACCGCCCAGCGGCGGGGGGATGCCGGAGGTTCGAGGGGGACCGGCGCTTCGAGGCTCGTCGTGCTGACCAAGGATGCCCGACCCTGCCGTGAGACGCAGGGATATACATGTAAGTGGGGCGGTTACGGGGACCGTCCCATGGAGCTGGACGAGCTGCTCACGGTGGTGCAGAAGCGCTTCCGGCCCTACGACGGGAAGCTCCCCGCCCACACCGCCCTCCCCGACCATGGCATGGGCGAGGCGGAGGTCCTGGAGCTGCTGAAGCGCGTCGAGGGGGCTGAGGAGCGCAGCTGGAAGGGAGGGTTCGTCTCCGGCGCCGTCTATCACGGGGAGCGGGAGCACGTCCGCTTCGCCTCTCGAGCTTACTCGATCGCCTCCCAGACCAACCCGCTGCACCCCGACATCTGGCCCAGCCTCACGATGATGGAGAGCGAGATCGTGGCGATGACCTCGCACATGCTGAACGGGGGAGAGCGGGCGCGCGGCTCCGTCACCTCCGGGGGGACGGAAAGCATCCTGATGGCCATGAAAGCGTACCGGGACTGGGCCCGGGCGAAGCGGGGCATCGTCGAGCCCGAGGTGGTGCTCCCCGTCACCGCGCACGTCGCGTTCGACAAGGCGTGCCACTACTTCGGCATCCGCGCGAGGCCGGTGCCCTTGGGCGAGCACCTTGCGGCCGACGTCGAAGCGGTCAAGCAGGCCATCACCCCGAACACCATCGCGGTCGTGGGCTCGGCCCCTTGTTTCCCCTACGGGGTCGTCGACCCGATCCGGGAGATGTCCGAGGTCGCCAAGGACCGGAAGGTGGGCTTCCACACGGACGCGTGCCTGGGAGGGTTCATCCTGCCCTGGGCGAAGAAGCTCGGTCGCCGCGTGCCGGACTTCGACCTCGCGCTGCCAGGGGTCACCTCCATCTCGGTGGACACCCACAAGTACGGCTACGCGCCGAAGGGCACCTCGGTGGTCCTCTACTCCGACCCTGAGATCCTCCATCACCAGTACTACGTGGCGAAGCGGTGGCCCGGGGGGATCTACTTCTCCCCGACGATGGCCGGCAGCCGCCCCGGGGGGCTCGTGGCCGCGGCGTGGGCCACCCTGCTCGCCATCGGGCAGGACGGTTACCTCGCTCTCGCGAAGCGGGTGCTGGACGCGGCCGAGGAGGTCCGCAAGGGCGTCGCAGAGGTCCCCGGCGTCCGGACGATGGGGGAGTCCGCGATCGTCGCGGCCTTCACCACTTCGGACCGCGACATCTACCAGGTCATGGAGCTCATGTCGCAGAGGGGATGGTTCCTCAACGGTCTGCAGAACCCTCCCGGCGTGCACTTTGCGGTGACCTTGCGCCATGCCCGCCGCACCGTGGTCCGCCGCTTCGTCTTCGACCTTCGGTGGGCGGTGGAGACCGCTGGGACCTCCGCTACCGCTTCAGGCCTCGCTCCGATCTACGGGCTTGCGGGGACCATGCCCGACGAGGCGGTCTCCGAGTTCCTCGAGACCATCATCGAGTGGATGTACCACGCCTCCTGAGCCAGGAGGGAGGGAGCGGGGACCGGACCGATGGGGGCTGGCGGAGCGGACGCGGGTCCGTACTTCCTGGGCATCGACCTCGGGACCTCGTCCTGCAAGGTCGCGCTGACGGACGCCACCGGGAAGGTGGTCGCGGGAGAGACCGGAAGCTACCCGCTCTCCCTGCTCCCCGGAGGGGGCGTCGAACAGGACCCTGAAAGATGGTGGAGCGCGGTCGTCTCTGCGACAGGGAAGCTGTTCCAGAGCGGGAACCGCATCGATCCGTCGCGCGTGCAGGCCGTCGGCGCGACGGGGCAGTGGTCCGGCACAGTGGCCGTCGACCGTTCCGGCCGCCCCCTCCGCCCGGCGATCCTGTGGATGGACACCCGCGGCGAGCCTTTCGTCAAAGCGCTGACCGCCGGGTTTCCCGGCGTTTCAGGCTACCGGGTCGACAAGCTCCTGCGATGGCTACGACGGACCGGAGGAGCTCCCGCGCACTCCGGGAAGGACTCGCTCGCCCACATCCTGTACCTCAGGGGGAAGGAACCGGACGTCTACCGGTCCACCCGCTTCTTCCTCGAGCCCAAGGACTACCTGAACTTCCGCCTGACCGGCACCTTCACCGCCTCCTGGGACAACGTGGTCGTGACGTGGGTCACCGACAACCGCGATCCCTCCGCGGTGAGGTACGACCCTGCGCTGTTCCGAATGACCGGGCTCGACCCCTCGAAGTTCCCGCCACTCAAGGGGTGCACCGATGTGGTTGGGGGACTGGACCGGCGCGCGGCCGAAGAGCTCGGGCTCCGGGCCTCGACGGCGGTGGTCGCCGGGGCCGGGGACATGCAAGCGTCGTTGATCGGGGCGGGTTGCACCCGACCTTTCCAGTTCCACCTGTACCTCGGTACCTCCTCGTGGCTCACGGCCCATGTGCCGTTCAAGAGGACCGACGTGGTCCACAACATGGCCTCGCTCCCGTCGGCGATCCGCGGGAGCTACCTGATCGTCGCAACGCAGGAGTCGGCCGGCTCCTCGCTGAGCTACATGCGGGACCTTCTGTTCGGCAAGGAGGGCGCCGCCCCGGGGTTCGGGGAGCTCGACCGCATGGCCGCCCGAGCCGCCCCGGGCGAGGGCGGGGTCCTGTTCACGCCGTGGCTCTACGGGGAGCGGGCACCGGTCGAGGACCGGAACCTCCGGGGGGCCCTGGTGAACCTCTCGCTCGGAGTTGGCAGGGACCAGGTGCTCCGGTCGGTGCTCGAGGGTGTCGCCTACAACACCCGCTGGATCCTCGGCCCCGTCGAACACCTGGCCGCGGGACACCGGGCCGACCCGATCCGGGTCGGAGGCGGAGGGGGCGCCTCCAGCCTGTGGTGCCAGATCCTCGCGGACGTGCTGGGGCGGACGATCGAGGTCATCGAGGAGCCGGCCTACGCCACCGCGCGAGGGGCGGCGCTCCTCGCCGCGGTCGGGACCGGGAAGACCACGTTCGAAGAGGTCGCGAAGGCCAGCCGCACCGTCCACCGCTTCGCGCCCGACGCGAAGCGCGGCGCGGTCTACGACCGCATGTTCGAGCGCTACGTTCGCTTCCACCGGTTGAACGCCCCGCTCTTCCGGGACCTCAATCAACCGAAAGGCCGGGCGGACTGAAGCAGAGCATCCCGATCCCGGACGCGGGAACCGGGGCGCGAGCCGTTGTCGTACCCTTCTCCCCGGTGAGCCCAGGGGCAAGGGGAGATCGCGGGCCCCTGCCTACCCGCTCTGCAGGGAGGACCGCCTCCGGGCGGGGACCCACAGGAGGAAGACGAGCGGTACGATGACGAGCAGCGCGAGGACGCCCCAGAACTTCGAGTATCCATACGTCGCGATCACCCATCCTGAAACGAAGGCGACGGTCGCGCCCCCGGCGAGCTGGATGCCGTTCAGCAAGCCGATGGCGAGGGGCGTGTCCTTCATCGTCAGCCCCGGGAGATAGGGCGGGATGACGTACATCATCGCGTAGACCATCCCGAACGTGAAGGAGAAGCACGTGGCGATGGCCGCGACCCCCACCACGCCCGCGAAGGGGATGAGGGCCAGCAGAGCGGCGGGGACCGCGGTGAACACGGCCATCTGGGTCCTTCGGTTCGAGAACCGCTCGGTGAGGCGTCCCCCAAGGGGCCCCCCGAACAGGCTCGGGAAGACGAAGAGCGCGCCCACGGCCCCGGCCAGGGAGGCGGCCCATCCCAGCCCCGCGGTCGCGCTCTCGGCGTAGGGCACGAAGAACTGACCGGAGGAGAGCGACGCTCCCTCGAGGCCGACGAAGGCGAGCCCGATCCCCCAGACCGCCCGGGACCGGAGCGCGGGGGGAGGGAACGGTGGGGGAGGCCCGCGGGGAGCGGGCCCCGTTCCCGGGGTTCGCGGGACCCACGCCGCCCCCATGAGGAAGAGGAGGAGCATCGCCCCACCCCCAAGCGCCACGGCGGGCTCCCAGCCCACGATCGGGTCGAGGACCGCGGGAACGAAGGTCCCCAGACCCGCCCCCGCGGCGAAGGCGGAACTGAACGCGCCCACGGGGATCCCCCGCTTCCCGGGGGGGTAGAGCGTCGCGACGAGCGCGATCGCGGGAGAGAAGAACAGCCCGGCGCCCGCCCCCGAGAGCGCCCGGAGCAGGAGGAGGAGCCAGAAGGTCGGGGCGATGGCGGAGAGGAGCGAACAAACCCCCAGGAGTGCTGCGCCCACGAGCGAAAGCGTGCGGGTCCCGTATCGGCGGGAGAGGAGCCCCGCGGGGACCTGGAGCGCACCCGCCCCCGCGAAGAAGGCCGCCAGCAGGAGTCCCCACTCCGAGGCGGGGACCCCCCCGTAGGTCCGGGAGATGAGAGGCAGGCCCGGACCGACGTCGAACCAGTTGTAGGCGTAGACCACGCGCATCGAGACGAGCAGGACCATCGCCCGGGTGACGACCGAGGAAGGGACCTCGGGATCCCGCCGGTCCTCCGACATGCTCAGGTCACCGGGTGGCAGAGGGCCACGCCATCGCCTGCCGCCTCTTATGTCTGGCGCGGCTCTCACCGGAAAGCGGGGGGGGAGCTCGGCGGGTGACGCACATCCAGCTCGGGACCGCGGACGAGATGAAGGTCAAGCGGCTCCAGAAGATCGGGCTCGACGTGAGCTGCTACGTGTGCGGGGCCAAACCCCCCGTCGTCTTCGCGAACCGCGCGCTGGACGGAAGGGTCTTCTTCGCATGCGAGGCCTGCCGCGGGAAGGCCATCTAGCCACGAGCCTGCTCCAGAACGACAAATACCGACCTCGCTGAACCAGGGGAGGATCCGGGCCAGATGCGGGGGGAGGGGACGCCGGAGAAGGGGCGATCTCCGTCCCCCCCGTTCCAGGTCCTTCTCGATTTCGACGGCACCCTGGTCGAACCCAACGTGGCGATCGAGCTCGTCGCGGAGTTCGCCACGGACGGTCCGCGGATCGCGCACGAGGTTGACGTTCAGCTGCACGCGGGGCAGATCACGCTGCGCGAGGCGTGGGCCCGCGAGGTGGCCCTCCTTCCGATGGACCGGATCGAGGAGATGTCGCGCTACACGGTCGAGCACGTGCCTCTGCGGAAGGGGGCCCGGGAGCTCCTGGGGCTCCTCGCCTCCCGCCAGGTCCCGGTCGCGGTGGTCTCCGGCGGGCTCGACTTCTACATCCGACCGGTCCTCGAGCGTGAAGGGTTCGATCTCCCATGCTTCAGCGACCGTGTCGGGAGGGCCTCGGAGGGGGGCCCCTTCCGCCTCGAACATCCCTACGGCCACCCGACCTGCCGGCTCTGCGGGATCTGCAAGGCGCAGGTCGTCCTGGACCACGCCCGGGGAAAGCTCCCGGTGGTCTTCGTGGGGGACGGGAGCACGGACCGGTATGCGGCGGAGGTGGCCGACGTGGTCTTCGCTCGCCACCGCCTGCTGACCTACTGCCGCGAACGAGGCATACCGGTCCATCCTTTCGAGGACCTCCACCCCGTCCGCGACCAGATGGCGGCCTGGATCGATGGGCGGGCGGGCCTGCCCCTGCGAGGGTCGCTCGGGGTCGCGGACTCACGGTGCCCGATATCCTCGGGCCTGGTCCTCAGAAAGAAGTAGGGGGGAAAGGGTTCGGGGGCCGGTGGCCCCCGAGCGCGGGTCGGTCGTTCTCGCGCGTCCTACCGGTAGGCCGGGGGCGCTCCCTGGGCGGGGGGCGCCTGGGGCTGGGCCGCGCCGGGTTGGGACGGGGGCCAGCTGCCGTAGGCCCCCGGAGCGGCGGTCCCGGACGCGGGCGCACCGGTGACGGGCGCCGCGGCGGGGGTGGCGGTCGGCGGGCGCTTGCGGCTGCGCATGTAGAGCACCGCGCCAACGATCACCAAGACCACGACCACGAGCACCACGAGCGGGAGCAGCCAGCCAAAGCCCGACTTCGCGGGGGCCGTGCCCGAGATGTACCCGGACGCGTCCGACTGGGCCACTGAGGTGGGGATCGGGCCGGAGGAGCCCATGCCCATCGCGGTGTAGGCCGAGGCCGCGCCCGCGATGTTGCCGCCCGAGAACCCGACACGACCGGAGCCGGTCGCGTAGTCGAGCCCGTCCGGCGGGACCACCGTGATGGACGGGGACGACGCGGCCTGTCCCACGATGTGCGAGGAGAACAGGTGGGTCGGGCTGAGCGCGCCGACGAACGAGCCCACGTTGCTGGGCACCAGGAAGATCCCGTCGGTGGTCGCCAGCGCGCCGCTGAAGGCGAGCGTGATCACCTGGAAGTTGTAGGTGCCGTAGTTGTTGGTGACGGACACTGGGCCGTAGTCCTCGCCGCTCAGGGTGATCGGGGCCGCGCTGGGCACGGAGGCGCCGATGGACGCCAGGTAGGTCCCGGCGTTGTTCGTGCACGTCGCGGTCGCGTTGAGCGCCTGGTAGAGGCTGCAGGGGACGTAGTAGTGGTACCCCGCGGAGCCCGAGGCCGACGCGGTGTAGTTCGAGGCCGAGGACCAGACCTCCCCGCCGTAGAGCTGGTCGGGGACCAGTCCCAGGGCCGGGGTGAAGCTGGCCTGCGCCTTCGCGGTGAGCTCAGCGAACGCGGCCGGGCCGGGTCCGGAGAAGGGTCCGCCAGAGAGGCTGAACGTTCCCGTGGCGTTCGCGGACTGGCTCGAGGAGGCGTCCTGGAGGCCGATCGCGGGCACATACGAGCCGTTGGCGGCGCCCAGCCCAGAGGCGAAGACCTGGGCGTTGGTCGTCACGTTGGCGTTCGCGTACCCCTGGTAGAGCGCGGTGAACGTCCCGTTGCCCGTAACCGTGGTCCCCGCCGGGAGGTTGCCGCAGTTCTGCAGGCAGGTGGCGGTGACTTGGGCGCTGGCGTAGACGTAGAGGACCTTCTCGAGGGTCAACCAGTAGACGGGGGAGTTGTTGGTCTGGGTGTAGATGACGACCGCACCGATGTAGAAGTGGGCCGAGGCCGTGATCGTGGCGTTCGGGTTGCTGGGGACGCCGCAGGCGAGGCCAGAACACGTGAACGCGGTGGACTGCTCGTACGCCCAGGACTGGGTCTGCCCACTGGCGGGGCGAACGCTAGCCGCGTGCGCGCCTCCCGCGGTGATCACCATCGATAGGACCAGCAGTGAGGCAAATGCGGCGACAAGGAGGCTCGTTCGGCGACGTACGTTTGGCATCAAGGGGTCTGCTCCGAAGGTGGGAACTCCCGACCTTCGCCCATAGACCTCTTGTGCCCTAATTGAACGTTTGCTCCGAGCCCCTGAACACGGGAACTAGGTGGGGGCCCCCCTCTAGTTGGGTGACACACCTTGGCAAGGGGGGGGTCTGCGGGCCGATCGGGTCGCGCTCCAGCGATCGAATGGACCGACCCCCGAAGCCGCTGGGGGCCGCCTTTCAGGTCCACCGGACCGAAGGGCCTCGGGTCCCGCGCCCTCAGGTCTAAGTCCCTCCCCCCTCCTCCTACTGGGGGAGAAGTGGAGAAGTCCTTGGCCGAGGCGCCGCCGGAGGGGAAGGACGCCCCTGGAGACCGGGTCCATGGGGACGTCGACGCGCCCCTGAAGGGCCGGTGGTTGCTCCTGGGTGCGCTCACGCTGCTCGCGGTCTTCCTCGGTCTGGAGCCGCTCCTGACCTTCTCTTCGTGGGGGTCCGACAGCGGGGAGTACGCCTACCTCACGGCCGGTCTGCTCGCGCACGGATCGTTCCTGCTCCAGGGGTACCAGGGCTGGGGGTTCGGCTACCCCTACTTTCCCGGGATGTTCGAGGTGGGGGGAGGGGTCGCCGCCGCGACGGGGGTGGACCCCCTCCTCACGCTGGAGTTCGTCGTGCCGACCCTCGCGGCGGTCTCGACCGTGCCCGTCTTCCTGCTCTTCCGGCGCCTCTACCCGTCGGACCCCGTGGCTCTGCTCGGGGCCGGGCTCGTGGCCGTCGCCTTTCCCAGGGTCTTCATCCTGTCCCACGCCGTTCCCGCGGCCCTCGGGGACCTCCTGGCCGTCTCCGGCCTGTGGATGCTCGTCGAGCAGCGACGCGACCCCCGTTGGTGGGCGCTGCTCCTCCCCGTCTCCTTCGGACTGGTGGTGACGCACCACCTCTCCTGCTACTTCTTCCTCCTTTCCGCCCTCGGACTGGTCGTTGGGGTCGAGCTCTACGCCCCGCGACGCTGGTCCCGAAGGTTCCCCCTTCGCGAGCTGCTCTACCTGGGGGGGTTCACCGTCGGTCTCTTCGCTTTCTGGCTGGGATACGCTCCCCCCTTCGCCACGATCCTGATGGAGGGCGTGCCCGGGGCGCCGGTCCTCGCTCTCCCGCTTGCGGCCCTGGCGGTCATCGCCTTCCTCGGGGTCCTGGTCCTCCTGCGCAGGCGCGGGTTCGTGCTCGGGCATCGTCCCCTTTGGAGGGCGAAGTGGCCCCCGAGGAGCCACCTGGCCCGGGACGGCGGGCTCCTGGCCGTGCTGCTGCTGGCCGGGCTCTCCTACCTGCTCTTCTTCCCGCTGCCGGCGACGGCGGACCTCGTCCCCTGGACGGACCTGCTATGGTTCGCCCCCTTCCTGGCCGTCATCCCTCTCGTGGCCGGGGGCCGAGGGTTCGGGAGCCTGACCCGCCTCGGCTCCGCACCGATGGGGTGGTTCGGCTTCATCGCCGTGTCCGCCGCCTTCGCGCTCAGGACCGCCAACGAGGCCATCCCTCCGGACCGGCACGTCGAGTTCCTCGCCCTTCCCCTCCTCCTGCTGGCGGCGATCACCCTCGGCCGTGTGCTCTCTACCCTCCACGCCTCCGCGGACCGACGACCCTTCGCGGTGGCGCTGGGGCTCGTCGTGCTGCTCGTGGGAGCCAACGCTGCGGTCGCCTACCCTCCACCCTCTCTCCTTGAGGGATTCCAGGAGGGACTCGCCCCCTCGGACATGGGCGTGGTCAGCTGGGCGGCGACGGGCCTGCCCGGTCAGGCGACGCTCGCCTCCGACCATCGTTTGAGCGACCTGTACTTTGGCGAGACGGGCCGACCGGCCACGTGGGACTCCGCGAAGTGCCTCTTCGTCGGGAACAACACGACCTGCGCTCTGCAGGAGCTTCGAGGGCTGCGCTATCCGCTCTTCCAATTCGCCCCCAGGCCCCTGGATGCGATCGCCGTCGACCCGACGATGCGGGAGCAGGGGGTGGCCCTCAACCCCAACGCGCCCGCGTTGCCGATGAGCGTCTGCTCCGAGCAGCTGCTCGAAGGGCCGGGGTTCGTCGAGATCTACGAGCAGGGGGGGACCGCGCTCTACTGGGTGGACCTGAACGCGTTGCCCCCCAGCGGGCCGACCGTGGGCGCTTGCGCCGGCGGGTAGCCGCCGCTCCGCGCGCTCCCGCCTACCCGCTCTTGCGAGGTCGCGTGGAACCCTCGAAGAGGGCCCCCGCCAGCAAGGGGAGAAGCACGGTTACGTCACCTTCCACGGTGACCTGGCGCGCGTTGGGCTTGAGCTTCCCCCAGCTCACCGCCTCCCGGAGCCGGGCCCCGGAGAGCGAGCCATCCCATTCGACGGCGGTGGTGATGTAGACGGCGCTGTCCAGCCCGCCCCGGAACTGGTTCCACCAGATCACGTGGTGCTTGGAGATCCCGCCCCCGAGGATCAGCGCGTGGCTGCGCTTCGCCTCGAAGACCACGTCGGAGAGCTCCTGCTCGTCCCGGAACAGGTCGAACCCGAGCTCTCGGTGGTCCTGCCAGTAGAGCCAGAGCTGGCTCCCGACGGCCCCATCGGTGGGGCCGGGAACGTAGACCGGGACCTTCGCCTCGTAGGCCGCCCGGCAGATCGACCCCGCACCGCGGCGGGTCCCCAGGTCCTCTCCAATGGCCCAGACGAGCTCCTTGGTCGAGAGCTTGCGCGAACCGCTCTTCCAGAGCCGGTCGAGGGTCGCCCGCATCCGGCGCTCGACGACCCCGCCGTAGTTGTCCTGCGGGATGACGACGTTCCCCAGACGGTAGATGTGCTTGCGCGCCAGCGCGCGGTCGTCCAGGAGCCAATCCCCCTCGTAGTAGGGCTTCCAGGACCGGGCGAGGTCGTGGTCCAGGGTGCCGCAGGTCGTGATGACCACGTCGACGAGCTTCCGACGGATGAGCTCGGCCAGGATCCCGCGCGTCCCGGTCGCCACGATGTCGGCGGGGAAGGAGAGGAAGACGGTCCCCTCGCGGTCCTCCGCCATCCCTTCGAGGATGTCGTAGGCCTGGGCCAGGCCTTTCGCCGTGAACCCGCCGGCGAGGTCGAAGGCGCGGAGCATCCGACGGGGAGAGGTGAGGTCCGAGGGTGTGAGGTCGCGGACCGGTCGTCGGGGAGGCATGAAGAGGCGAAGCTATCGGAGGCATAAGCCCGCCGCCCTTGAGGAGATAAGCCCGCAACGGTGACCTCCCCCCCTCGATGCAGGGCCCCGCGACCAACCCCCTCCCTCCTTCCCGGGCCACCCTAGCGTCGCTGAGGGGCGGCCTTGAGGTCCTTCGGACGTTCCCGTCCTGCCCTCCGCGGGAGGGACCTTCTCCGTCCACCGCAGAGATCCTGCAGGCGACGGAGGCGACCCTGCGGACCCTCCGCAGCGATATCGAGCGGCTCGGGCCGTGGACCCGGGAGTTCGTCGGCTCCTCGCTCGTCACCACCATGGCCACCAAGGCGGTGGACGAGGCGCTCGACGCTCTGACGTTCCACCTGCACCACCTCGGGGAGCCCGCCGCCACCGTCTCGGCGTTGATCGAGCGACCGGTCCACCTCGCGGCCGCGCGGGTGGAGGCGATCCTCGCGCTCATGCCCGGCCACGTGCAGCTCGCCCGCAGGATGAGCGACCGGGAGCGCAGCCTCCGGGAGAGGGCGCGAGGGCTCCCGTCGCGCCTGCGTCGCCGGTTCTACGTCGGCTTGTTCGTCGGCTCGCTCTTCCTCCTCTCCGTCGTCGTCGGGGCGGTGGTCCTTCTCGTGCCTTCGGTCGCCTCGGCCTCCGGGGTCGCGGTGGCGATCGCCCGCTACGCCCCCGTGAGCGCCCGGGTCGTCCTCGTCGCGGTCCTCTTCTTCACCGGCATCCGCCTCATCCTGGGCTCCCTCTGGCTGACCCGGACGATCTCCATCCTGCCGGAGTACGAGGAGCGCCGGGTGCACGCGGCCAAGGCCGGGATCCGCCGACGCGAGCACGAGGTGCTGGACCGCCTGTCGCCCCGACGGACCGTCCCGGAGGCGTGGTCCTCCCCCACCAACTCCGAACGGCCGCGGAAGGCTCTGGAGCGCGAGGTCCCTCCCCCCTCGGAGTGACCCGCGCGCGCGCCGTCACGCGATCCCTGCCTGAGCGGGGGTGGAGGTGGGGCGACTAGAGCTGAGGGAAGGCGAGCCCCAACGTCCAGCTGTGGAAGAGCAGGATGTACGCGACCGCGTAACCGGCGATCCCGAACCCGTTGAGGAAGGGGAGGCCGGCCTGGGGGTTCCCCCGGGAGACCAGGTACATCAGAATGCCGTAGCCGAGCAGGGACCCCAGCATCGCGGCGAGCGCCACGATGAGGTTCGCCGGGAGCCCGTGCAGGAACGGGGAGACGTGGCCGACGTAGACGAACGCGCTCACGACGAGGACCCCGGGGATGACGACGTCGCCCAGTCCCATGAACGTGGCCTCGCGCTCCTCCGGGGCGGCCTTCACCTTCGCGCGGGCCTCCTTCATGGAAGGGCTGTGGGTGTAGTCGAAGGAGGGCTCGGTGGGCATGACCAGCAGGATCGGGAGCTTCATGTCCGACACGACGTCGGCGAGGGAGACCATGTGCTTCGTGCCGTAGACCGCGACGGCGTCGTAGATCATGAGCGCGACCAGGAGCAGCAGGACGGGCAGAAGCCCGAGCGAGATCCCCAGGATCGCGGTGAGGCTCCCGGCCGCGAGATAGCCCACGGTGTCGACAACGTACCACTGGGGTTCCAGCAGGAGCAGCAGGAACACGAGGGCCGTGATGAACGCCCCCAGGTAGAACCCGAGGTCGATGAGGGCGAGACCCCCGGCGGTGTAGAAGGGCCCGGGAAGGATGAGGTCCAGCGTCGGACCCATCGTGAAGACGAGAGAGAGGCTGATCGCGAAGAGGATGAAGTACCGGATCATCGACACCCGGCTCGGCGCGTACTTGGCGATCCCCAGGATGATGAGGGGGATCGCGACGATGGCGACGATGAACGGCAGGATGTTGGTGACGGAGTTGGGGGAGGCGTTCGTCTGCAGCCCCGCGTGGATGTAGGGGGCCGCCAGGGCGAGCGCCGTGAGCTGGGAGCCCACGTAGAGGCCCAGGAGTCCCAGGCTCTGGAGGGACCGCATGTTCGATGACGGGGCCCCTATGGCTCCAGGGTCCCGAACCCGGTGTTCCCTACGACCTTCGTGATCTTCACCCGGACCGTGACGCCCTTCTGGCGCGCTCCGGTGACGAAGATGACGAAGCCCTCCTTCCGGGCGACCCCGTCACCTCTCCTGCTGATGTCCTCGATGGGGAGACGATAGATCTCTCCGACGATGACCGGCCCCTTGGGCTTCTCGGCCACCGCAACGCGGCGAACATGAACGGGCCTCTGCGCACCGCAGGCCTCGCACACGAGCATCGGGACGCGTCCCGCCTTGTCCAGGTGCGTGTCGGGACGGTGGCACTCGCTGCACATCACGAAGCGCTCGGTGTACTCGCGGATCTTGGTGGCCATCTGCTCCTGGTTGGCCTTGGTCTTCAGGACCCCGCGAGGGCCGTCCATGACCCCCGGGCACCCCAGCTCCTTCGCGAGGAAGTTCAGGATGTGCTCCGGCTCGCGCCGAAGGTGCGCCCCGATGTCCTTGAGGTTGCGGATCGTCGTCGCCTTGCCGTCGTACATGACCTCGGGGACCGGGACGGTGAACCGCTCCGAGCGCTTGGGCGTCGCCGGAAGCAGCGTCCGGGCGCGGTCCAGGAGGGTCTCGTACGTGGGGGTCGACATTGCAGGGCACCGACCCCTGTGGGGCTCATAAAGGGGCGGGGGCCGGGGGCGCGCTCACCGGGCCGCGACCCGCCCAGGGCCGCCGACACCGCGAGTCCTACGGCAGCAACATCGGGATCAATCGCCGGAGGTCCCGCTCCTCCACCACGTTCGTCGCGTGACGGCGAACGTAGTCGTCGTCGGGAGCGAAGGCGATCCCGACCCGGGAGGCGCGGAACAGCCCCACGTCGATCTCCGAGTTGCCGACGGAGGCCGTCACCTCCGGACCCACCCCGAGGGAGGTCTGGAGCTCTCGGAGCACCCGTTCCTTCTGCTTCACCGGCACCCGGATGACCCCGCGGACGATCCGTCCGCCGTCCTCCATCTCGAAGCCGTTCGCGAGGACGGTGTCGACCCCGAGCTCGCGCTGCAGCCGCTCCGCGAGGACGTCGAGCCCGCCGCTGACGATGGCCGTGTGGACCCCTCGCTCCTTCAGGGCGCGGAAGAGCTCCCTCGCCCCCGGCATCATCGGGACCCGGGAGAGGATCTCCACGAGGTCGCTCCGGGAGATGTCCGGTTTGTGACGCTGCCAGACCGCGAGGTCCCTGCGGGTGAACTCCACGTCGTCGATCTCGTCGGCCATGAACGCCCGGAGCGCCTCGTCGTTGTTGTCGTGGAAGTGCCGATGGACCTCGGCCCACGAGCTGATGACGTCCACCAGCGTGCCGTCCATGTCGAAGGCGACCAGGCGGAACGGGGGCGGCTTCGCCGTCATGCGGTCCGTGGGGAGGTCGCGGGGGCGCTCGGGGCGAGGTGCTGTTCCAGAAGGGCCAGGCGGTCGGCGAGCTCCTTCTCCTTCTTCTCGGCCTCCGCGAGGACCTTGGGGGGCGCGCGGGCGCGGAACGTGGGGTCGGCGAGACGCGCCCGGGTCTTCGTGAGGAGGTCCGCGACCAGGTCCCGCTCCTTGCGGAGCGCGACAAGCTCCTCCGCCGCCGGCGCCGCCCCGGCGGGAGCAAGCAGGAAGATCTCCGCGACCTCGGTGACCAGGGCTCGTGCCCCCTCAGGGTCCTTGGCCTCGGGGCCGAGCAGGTGGAGCGGTCCCAGCCGGGCGAGCTGGGTTATCGTCGCGCTCCCCTCGGCGAGGGCGAGCACCCGGCCGGCGGCGGCCGTGCGCGGCCGGACCTGTGCCCCGGGGCGGGCGTCGAGGGGGATCTTCGCGTCGGACCGCAGCGTGCGGAACCCGCGGACAAGCTCCTGGAGGGCGGCCCCATCCTCCTCGGCGCGGGGGTCGCGGGGGAGCTCCTCCGGCGACGGCCAGCGCGCGACCGCGAGGCTCGCCCCGTCGTGGGGCGCGTGATGCCACAGCTCCTCGGTGATGTGGGGAACGAACGGGTGGAGCAGCCGCAGGGTCCGCTCGAGGACCTGCCAGCCGAGCTGCAAGGAGGCCTCCTGAGCGGCCTTCCCCTCCCGCCCGTTGAGCCGGTCCTTCGCCGCCTCGGCCCACCAGTCGGCCATCTCGTGCCAGACGAACTGGTGGAGCGCGCCCGCCGCCCCGGTGAGATCGAACGAGCTCAGGCGCTGGTCGACCACCTCGGCCGTGCGGGACCAGCGTGAGGCCAGCCATCGGTCCATGAGCGGGAGGGACGCCACGTCCACCTTCTGGGCCGCGGGGGCGGGGCCCAGGGTGGCGAGGAGGCGGTTGAGGTTCCACACCTTCGTGAGGAAGTTCCTGCCCCCCTCCATCATGCGCTGGGGGTCCCACGCGCCTCCCTCCTCGACCGGGATGGGGAAGAGGAGCGCGAAGCGGAACGCGTCGGCGCCCCACTGCTCGATGAGCTCCAGCGGGTCCGGAGAGTTCCCCAGGTGCTTGGAGAGCTTCCGTCCCTGCCGGTCGGTGAGGATCCCGGTGAGGTAGACGTACGGGAACGGGGGCCGGTCGAGGAACTGGAGGGACCCCATGATCATCCGGGCCACCCAGAAGAACACGATGTCCGAGCCCGTCCCCAGGACGGAGACCGGGAAGTACGCGGCAAGGTCCGGGGTCGCCTCCGGCCAGCCGAGGGTCGCGAACGGCCAGAGCCAGGAGGAGAACCAGGTGTCCAGGACGTCCGGGTCCTGGTGCAACTTTGTGCCGCCGCACTTCGGACACTTCGCGGGCGCGCTGTCGTAGGCGTCGTAGGCCCCGCACGTGTCGCAGTACCAGACCGGGATCTCGTGTCCCCAGACCACCTGGCGGGAGATGCACCAGGGCTCGAGGTTCTCCATGAAGTTGTAGTAGGTCTTCACCCACCGGTCCGGGACGATCTTCACCTCTCCCTGGCGCACCGCCTCCAGCGCACGGAGCCCCATGTGGGAGGTGTTGACGAACCACTGGGTGGAAAGCCTGGGCTCGATCGGGACCTCGCTCCGTTCGGAGTGCCCCACGTTGTGCGTGTGAGGCTCCTCCTTGACGAGGAGGCCCGAGGCCTGCAGTTCCTCGACGATCGCCTTGCGGGCCTGGAAGCGCTCCACGCCCCGGAACCTCTCGGGGACGAACTCGCTGGTGAGGCGGCCGCGCTCGTCCAGCGTGTCGCGCTTCGAGGGCAGCTCCGGGTGACGCAGCGCGATGTCGTGGTCCACCTTGTCGTGGGAGGGGGTCACCTTGAGCCCGCCGGTCCCGAAGGTGGGGTCGATCGCCGGGTCCGTGACGATCGGGATCGCGCGTTCCGTGAGCGGGATCACGACCTTGCGGCCGACCCAGGCCCGGTGGCGTTCGTCCTCGGGGTTCACGGCCACCGCGACGTCGCCGAAGATGGTCTCGGGGCGCGTGGTCGCCACCACGAACCCCTCCCCGCGCGCGGCCTCCGCCGGGTCGGCGGAGGGGTAGCGGACGTACCAGAGCTTCCCGTGGGTCTCGGTGGGGATCACCTCCAGGTCGCTGAGCGCGGTCAGAAGCTTCGGGTCCCAGTTGACCATCCGCTCCGCGCGGTACACCAGGCCGGCCCGGTACAGCGACTGGAACGCGGTCCGGACCGCCCGGCAGTAGCGGGGGTCCATGGTGTACACGTAGCGGGACCAGTCCATCGAGAGCCCGTGGGCGGTGAGCTGGCGCCGGATGTACTGCTCCTTCTCCTTCCGCCACTCCTCGATCCGGGAGTGCAGCTCCTCCTTCGAGATGCGCGAGACGTTCACGCCCTGCTTCTCCAGGGCCTTCCGGACGGCCATCTGGGTCGCGACGCCGGCGTGGTCCAGGCCCGGCAGGAAGAGCGTCGGGACCCCTTTCATCCGCTGCCATCGGCAGAGGAGGTCCTGCGTCGTCCCTTGCAGGCTGTGCCCGAAGGTCAGGATCCCCGTCACGTTGGGAGGGGGGAACACGATGGTCCAGTGCGGAGCGGCCCCGGGGAGGTCAGGTGCCCGGAAGAGCCCCCGCTCCTCCCAGAAGGTCTGCCACTTCGCCTCGAAGCTCGCCGGATCGTAGCGCTTCGGGAGCTCGGACGCCGGCCCGGGCGGCGCACTTCCTCTCGCGTCGGCCGGTGCCGAAGGGGAGGCGGTCACGGCGGGGGCGGACCCACGGCCCGGCGTCCGTTCCCCAGCCTCTGAGCCCTCGTTCATGCCTGCGTCGCGCTGCGCCCGCCCCAAAGGGCCCAGGCTGCGGTCGCTCCCAAGAGCAGCAGCGCGGTCACCGCCATGGAGGGCACGGCCAAGGCCCTATCATAGTTCTGCCCGAGCTCGTAGAGGACGAGGGGTGCTCCGGCCACCACCAGGCCCGGAAGCACGACGAGGGTGGCCCACCAGGCTCCCGAGTAGAGGTTGGTGACGGGGATCCCGGTCTTCTCGGCGCGGTGGAAGAGCACTCCGAGCTCGAAGAAGGCCGCCGCCATCACCGCGGGGAGCTCCGCCGCGGCGAAGAAGATGAAGGGGAGAGGGTCCCCGACGCGGCCCGCCACGAGACCCATGACGAGGAGCGCGGCCAGCACGTAGATGATGAGGATGAGCGAGGCCTTGCCCAGGAGCAGGGTCCTCCGGGGGATGGGCAGGGTCCTCGTGAACGAGAACCCGAGCACCTCCGTTGCGAAGAAGGCCGGTCCGAAGAAGGTCGCCAGCAGCGCGGCCACGGTGACGGCCGCGATCGCGAAGCGCTCGGCCGCCGCCGGGGCCGGGTTCTCGATCACCGTCGACAGACCCAGGATGAAGGCGTCCAGCAGCGGGAGGATGATGAGGAAGGCGTACCCCGGGGTCCGGGACGCGATCCGGAGGTCCTTGTGGAGGATCGCGAGCGAGGGCCGCCCCACGTGAAGGTCCGTCCCCCGCAGATGCGCGCTTCTCGTGCTTCGCGGAGCGGCAAGGGAGAGGTCCACCGGCGCTCGTCGGAGCCATCTCAGCGAGGCCAGGGCGACCACGATGTAGAGCGCGATCGTCCCCCAGAGCACCGGGTCGGTCAGGAGGTGGTAGGCGTCCAGGTTCGGATAGAGCGCGATCGAGGCGAGGTAGGCGAAGGGGAACGGGTAGACCAGGAGCAGGGTCCGGAAGGCCCCGGGGTTCGCCGACTCCCAGAAGCTCATGAGGTCCAGGATCTGGAGCGAGAACGCGACGAACGCCGTGATGGCCAGGCTGGGCAGGCTCCAGACCAGCAGGTAGATCCAGCGGAGCGCGAGCGACCCGGGGGTCCCGCCTTCGGCTCCGCTCACCCGGACGATGAAGAACCGGGCGGTGACGAGAGAGATGGCGCAGGAGAGCACGACGGTCACCAGGGTCCCCGGGATCAGGACCAGGCCGGCCAGCGCCGAGCCGGTCACCACGGCCACCGCGAGAGGGAGGTAGATCGCGGCCATGATGGCCGGAGCGTCGAAGATCCGGAGGAAGACGATGAACCCCACCCGCTCCATGTCCTTCTTCGACAGCGGCAGGGTCGAAAGGAGCGGGAACACCCTCGAGCCCAGCAGGGTGGGCGCGACCTGGAGCCCCGTCATCCAGAGGAGCGAGAAGATCAGGAGCAGCTCTCCCGCGATGACGCTCGTCGCGTAGTCCACGGGGGTGAGCGTGAGGCCGAGCGCGCTCTGGGCCCTCAGCCCGATCGCTCCGACCGAGATGACCATGAAGAGGAGGAAGGCGACCATCCCCTTCGACTGCGCCACCCGTCGGCGGGCCTTCTCGGTCGGGTCCCCGCCTCGTCGTTCCTGAAGGGGCGCGGAGGTGTTCCCTTGCTTGAGCGCGTAGATCGACTGGAAGGAGAACTCGTCGTAGACGACCTTCGAGACCCGGAACGCTCCCCGCCATCCCAGGGGGCGAGGTGGGGGGAGGGGGGTGACCGCCTGTGCGGAGGCGGGCACTGGACCTTCGAGGATCGCACCCTCGCCCGAAGCGGGCGACGGCCCGGTGGGCATCGCGGGGGACGAGGCCGCCATCTCAGACCTTTCCGCTCAGCATCTCGACCGCTCGGGAGACCGCTGATCCTTCGGTGGTCAGGTTGAGGTAGACGTCCTCGAGGGTGGCCTGGGGGAGGGCCACCTGCGACCGGAGCTCCGAGAGGGTGCCCTCTCCCTGGAGCTTCCCCTGGTCCAAGATGCCCAGGCGGCTGCAGAGCCGCTCGGCCACCTCGACGGTGTGCGTGGAGAAGAGCGCGGCCCTGCCCCCCTCCCGCACGTACGCCGTCAGAAGGTCGCGCATGATGCGTACCGAGCGCGGGTCGAGGTTGTTGAAGGGCTCGTCCAGGACCAGGAGCCGGGGCCGATGGAGGAAGCCGGCCACCAGGAGGATCTTCTGCTTCGTGCCGTTGGAGAGCGTGGCCAGCGGTCGGTCGATGTCCGGTCCGATCTGCAGGGCGCCCACGAGCTCGCGCACGAGCCCACCGTACGCTTCGAACTTGAGCTGCCGGATGGAGGCCACGAACTCCAGGAACTCGCGCGGGGTGAGCGCGTCGTAGAGGAGGGCCGTCTCCGGAACGTACCCCACGAGGGCCTTCACCTCCATGTCCTGGGTCACCGGGTCCAGCCCTGCGACGCGGATCGACCCCGAGGCGGGATTCACGAGCCCGACGATCGCCTTCATCGTCGAGGTCTTGCCCGCGCCGTTCGATCCGAGGAGCCCGTAGATCTC
The DNA here is from genome assembly GCA_021802125.1 of Thermoplasmata archaeon. GTDB lineage: Archaea > Thermoplasmatota > Thermoplasmata > Lutacidiplasmatales > UBA184 > JAKAAX01. Next base: position 34,456 of record JAKAAX010000017.1, read on the forward strand.
CCCGGCATGCACCCGCAGGTTCAGGCGGTCGACCGCCGTGACGCTCCCGTAGGTCACGGTGAGGTTGGTGATCTCGAGAGGGTCTCCGGTGGTCGGCGGCATGACGGTAGGGGGATGGGACGTGACCGGGGGAGATAACGACCCCGGACGGGCCTCCTCGGTTGGCGCGTGCGCCCCACCGAGGGACAGAGCCGGACCCGTGTGGCGCGCCACCGTCTGCGAACGGTAGCTCGTGAGCGGCCTCTCGGGCCCCCGGGGGGACCTCACGGTGGGGAACGACGCGGGGCGCGACGGGGTCACCGAACGCGACCACACTTCGAACCGCGGTCCCCGCGCGTCCGGGTCGGACCGACGAACCTTCGCTGTCGGTTCCCCACCCCGCGCTCCTCGGCCAACGTGGCTCTCCCGTAGCGCATGCAGAGGTGCGGCGTGCAGCCATGACCGCTCGCCGCTTTTCGGAGACCTCCGACGCGTATCGCCGGATCTGCGTTCCAACGGTCGGGTGAGTTATGTAGGCAAAGAGCAGGTCCCGCGTCAAGCTCTAACATGACACGGTTCTTTGGGCCGCGCTTGCAGGGCTGGGGATGAACCATGGAGATGAGAACACCAACGTCTGCACGAAGCGCCGCCGGTAGGGCCTCCCGTTCACGGGCCGGCTTCGCCGCGTATGGCTCCAGATCCTCCGCGCTGATGACTTTCCCCCCACCCCGCCCCCGGCCCGCGCCCGTCGCGGCCGTGGAGCCCCGGCAGGCGAGCTCCCGTCTCTGGCTCGCGCTCGTGGTCCTTCTCGTGGCCGGGATCATGGGCGTCTCGCTCCTCGGCGGCGCGTTCTCCTCTCTGGGGACCGTTGCAGGTCCGGTGGCGCTTCCCTCCCCCGGAGGCGGCTTGACGATCCTCTCCCACTCGGTGGGCCCCGTCCCCCGGTCGGCGACCTTGACCGGAGCGGTCGCCTCCTCGACCACGATCTCCTTCACCCTCCAGCTCGCGGTCCCCTCCTCCGCGGCGGAGACCTCCTTCGAGCAGGGGCTGCAGACCCCGGGCTCCCCCTACTACCACCAGTTCCTCTCCTCCTCGCAGTTCTACGCGACGTACGGGCCCTCCCCCTCGAGCGTCGCCTCGCTGCTCTCCTACCTCTCCTCCCAAGGGCTCACGGTCACCCCCACCTCGGGCCCGTGGCTCTACACGGTGTCCGGGCCCGCTTCCTCGGTGGCCAGCACCTTCCACGTCGCGCTCTTCCACTATCGGGCATCGGACGGGTCCACCCTCATCGCCCCGCGCGGGGTCCCGCAGCTGCCCGCCGGTTTCGCCCCGCTCGTCGGGACGCTCTCGGGCCTCAACCAGTTCGACCTGCCTCACCCCACCTTCGTGCCCGCCCCGCACATCACCGCTTCAGGCCCCACCTCTCCGACGACCATGCGGGGCTTCTACAACTCGGCCTCGCTCATCTCGGGAGGGGACACCGGTAGCGCCTTCGCGATCGGCCTCGCGGAGATGTGCGACCCGACCGAGTCGACCGCGACCTACTCGAGCGACCTCGCATCCTTCGACAGCATGTACGGGCTGCCCTCGACCACTGTGAACTACATCGGTAGCGGGGCGAGCTCCTGTCCCAGCGGCCAGGGCTCGAGCGGCTGGGGGGTCGAGACCGACCTCGACATCCAGTGGGCCCACGCGATGGCCCCCGGCGCCACGCTGTACGTCTGCCTCGACACGAGCAACCCCGCGATCTGCGACCAGACCTTCGTGACGGACCACTCGGCGGACAACATCGAGTTCGGCTCGAACAGCTGGGGCGGAGGCAGCGCGGACCACTCCGTCTGGCAGTCCGCGGTGGCGGCCGGGATGACCCTGCTCGCTTCGGCGGGCGACTCCTGTTCGCAAGTGAGCTACCCGGCGGCCGAGCCCGATGGCATCGGGGTCGGCGGCACCACCATCACCCCCAGCGGGAACAACTTCGGAAGCGAGACCGCCTGGTCCTGCTCCGGAGGGTCTGGGACCGGCGGCGGTTGCGACACCGCCGACGCGCCCCCCAGCTACCAGATCGGCATGACCGGCTACCCCGGCGTCTGCGCCACGGGGGACCGCGGGGTTCCGGACGTCGCGATGGACGCGAACCCGACCACCGGTGTCGACATCGTGACCGGCGGGTCGACCGCCCAGTACGGAGGCACGTCCCTCGCCTGTCCGATGTGGGCCGCGAGCCTCGACCTCATCTACCAGTCCAGCGGGGCGACCGGCTTCGCGGGACCGACCATCTACTCCCTCGCGAAGGGGTCGAACTACAACTCCCTGTTCCACGACATCACCTCGGGAAGCAACGGGTACGCGACGACGGTCGGCTGGGACCCGGTCACCGGGGTCGGCTCCCCGAACATCGGGGCCCTCGCGAGCGCATGGACCGGCGGCAGCCCCACCCCGCTCTCCGCCTCCGCCAGCGCCACCCCGACCTCCGGCACCGTCCCCCTGGCGGTCGCCTTCACCGGGTCCGCGAGCGGCGGGACCTCTCCCTACACCTACAGCTGGGCGTTCGGGGATGGCGGCACGAGCACCGCGCAGAACCCCTCCTACACCTACTCCACCGCGGGGACCTACACGGCGACCCTGACGGTCACCGACAGCGCGAGCAACACCGCGACCGCCTCGGTCTCGATCACGGTGAACCCCGCGAGCACCCCCCTCACGGCCTCCGCGTCCGGCTCCCCGACGTCCGGGACCGTGCCTCTCGCGGTCGCCTTCACCGGGTCGGCCTCCGGTGGAACCTCTCCCTACACCTACAGTTGGGCCTTCGGTGACGGAAGCACCAGCACCGCGCAGAGCCCTTCCCACACCTACACCACCGCGGGAACGTACTCGGCGACCCTCACGGTCACGGACAGCGCGAGCAACACCGCGACCGCCTCGGTCTCGATCACGGCGAACCCGGCGAGCACCCCCCTCACGGCCTCGGCCAGTGCGACCCCCACCTCCGGGACCGCGCCTCTCGCGGTCGCCTTCACGGGCTCGGCGAGCGGCGGCACCTCGCCGTACACCTACGCGTGGGCGTTCGGTGACGGGAGCACGAGCACCGCCCAGAACCCCTCCCACACCTACTCGGCCGCGGGCACCTACACCTCGACCCTGACGGTCACCGACAGTGCCAGCAACACGGCCAGCTCCTCGGTCACGATCACCGTCTCGGCCAGCGCGCCTCCGCTCGCCGCCTCCGCGTCGGCGAGCCCCACCTCCGGGACCGCGCCCCTCGCGGTCGCCTTCACGGGCTCGGCGTCCGGGGGCACCTCTCCCTACACCTACAGCTGGGCCTTTGGCGACGGCAGCACGAGCACCGCCCAGAGCCCCTCGCACACCTACACGGCGGCGGGAACGTACACCGCGACCCTCGCGGTCACCGACAGTGCGAGCCACACCGCGACCTCGTCCGTCTCGATCGCCGTGAGCGCGCCGAGCGGAGGGTGCAGCACCGCAACCCCGGTCTCCTTCGGGACCCAGGTGTCGGGGTCGGCCCCCGCCGGCGGGTGCGCGCTCTACACCGCCGCGCTGACCCAGAGCGAGTGGAATTCCTACTACTACCTCGATGCCTACGAGACCGACGGGTCGGTCTCCGGAGCCCAGCCGGTCTTCACGGTCTACACCGACCTCGGCACGGCCCCCACGCCCACCACCTACCAGCAGGAGCAGGCGGGCCCCAACGCCGCGCTGACCATCGACCTCTTCACCGGCCAGGCGAACGTCTACGGCGGGTGGGGGACCTACGAGTTCCTCGTCCAGGCGAGCGCGAGCGGCTCGGGCAGCTTCTGCTTCGAGGTCCAGCTCTCGAACTCCGTCGCGGGGACCTCCCCGTCATGCTCCGCGGGCGGAGGAGGCGGCACCCCGCTCTCGGCGCAGGCCTCCGCCACTCCCACCACCGGGACCGCGCCGCTCGCGGTCGCCTTCACGGGCTCGGCAAGCGGCGGCACCTCTCCCTACACCTACGCGTGGGCGTTCGGTGACGGGAGCACGAGCACCGCCCAGAATCCCTCTCACACCTACACCGCCGCGGGAACGTACACGGCGACCCTGACGGTCACGGACAGCGCGAGCCATACCGCGACCTCCTCGGTCTCGATCACCGCGACCTCCTCCTCCGGTGGAGGGTGCGACGGCCAGACCTACACGGTCGGCCTGGGGAGCGTCAAGTCCTGTTCGCTCGACGCCGGTTCTTCGGCGGTCCTGCAGTTCGCCGTGAGCCAGAGCCAGTGGAACTCGTACTACTACGTGAACGTCTACGAGTCGGATGGGGTCGTGAACAGCGGCGCCCACTTCTCCATCGGCTCGGGCATGGGCGGGACCCCCTCCCTCTCGGCCGCCCAGCAGACCGCCACCAGCCCCAATGCCAAGATCCAGATCGACCTGTTCACCCAGGCCTCCGGCCAGTACGGGGGCTGGGGGACCTACTGGGTCGTGGTCCAGGCGGTGGGCGGGAGCGGCGGGTTCTGCTTCGAGGCGCAGCTCTCCAACGGCGCACTGGGCTCCGGTCCGTCATGCTCGGCTCCGGCGATCACGGAGATCAGCCACGCCGGGACCGCCCCTACCGTCGCCGGACAGGGCACGGCAGGCATCTCGGGGATGTTCGCGGGGAGCAGCCTCCTGACGCTCGTCGCGGGCGCCGCGCTGGTCGCCGGTTCCTCCTGCGCGGTCCTGGTCGCTCGTGCGCGCGGGACATGGCCCTCGAGGGGCCTGTAGACGCCTGGCCGCAGCTCTAAGCCGCGGCGGCTGGGCCCGTCCTGAAGGCGGAAACGCCGCCCGGGGGGTCTCCGGGAGGAAGAGAGGGACTGGGGCGGGACCCACGCCGACCCGTGATGGAGGTCGCGGGGGCATCTCCGCCGCAGGGGCGCGTGAGAGGGGCGACCTCCGGAGCCGAGATGCCGGCACACCTCTCGACAAGGGCCGCGGTCCGGAGGGATGATAAGGCCCGAGCCACCGTCGGGGACCCGTGTTCTGCCCCGTCTGCAAGAGCCTCATGCGACCGACCTCACGGGGGGTCTCGGTCTGCCCGAAGTGCCGCCTGGAAGGGCGGAGGGACGGCTCCCTGGCCCAGGGCGCTCGCGGAGGAGCGGAGGAGGGGGGGGTCGTGGAGCCCTTCCGGTTTCGGCCGGGCCAGGTGGAGGCCATCGCGGAGATCCTCGGGCAAGCGAGAGGGGGCACCCGGGTCATCCTGCTCGAGGCCCCGGTGGGGGCCGGTAAGAGCCTGGTGCTGGCGGAGGTGGCCCGGGTCCTCCACCAGGAGAACGGCTGGACGGGATACTACACCACTCCGCAGGTGAACCTGGTCGGACAGCTTCGCTCGGACCCCCTCATCAAGAACAAGATCCAACCGATCGTCGGGATGGACAACTACCGCTGCGCCCTGGACAGGTCCCAAGAAGAGCAGCGGCGGAAGGTCTCCGAGGCCTGGTGCATCCACGGCCAACCGTGCGACCGTTGTCAGGGACGCGGGAGCGCTTCGACAGCGGACGGCGCCACCCCGTGCCCGGCGTGCGGGGGGAAGGGGTTGGTCAAGTTCGTGTGTCCCGAGAAGTACCGTTCGTGCCAGTACTTTCTCGACCGGAAGGCCGCGGCCCTGGGGCCCTTGGCCACGATGACCCTCGCGTACCTGCTTCGGGTGACCCGGGACGCGTCCGGCCCGGTGGCAACCACCCCCGAGGTTGCCCTGGACGTCGAGGAGCCTCCCCGCTTCCAGGCCCGGGACTTCCTGATCATCGACGAGGCCCACGGTCTTGGGGAGTACGCAAGGATGCTGGGCATCCAGGCGAAGGAGAACGCTCTCGAGCACCCGGTGTGGAAGGAGTTCTGGAGCAGCGACCTGGAGCCGCTCGTCGCCCCTTCGAAGGACCGCTCCGAGGAGATGTCCCCCGAGGAGATCCGGTCCATCCTCGCCAGGATGCTGGAGGGGGTGCAGGCGGTAGAGCGCGCCGAGGAGGAGCTCGAGGTCTCCGGTCCCCACGAGGAGCTTCGTCGCGCTCGACGGCTCAACCGAGCGCGCCAGCTGGAGTTCGACCTGCTCGCCGGGATCGAGGACCTCGACTCAGGGAACCTCTGGGTGGCCCAGTGGGAGGAGGATGGGCCGACCTCCGTTCTGGAGCTTTCGCCCGTGCTCTCTCAGAAGCTGCTGTCCCGCCGACTGTGGCCCCTCGGTCCGAAGCTGATCATCCTGTCGACGGCCACCATCCTGGACCCGAGCCAGTTCTTGCAGGAAGTGGGCCTCCCTATCGAAGGGCAGAGCCATCTCCGGCCCGCCTCCGGATTCCCGGCGGAGAACGCTCCCATCTTCACCCAACCCTGCGTGGACCTGTCGGTCAGCCGCCAGGAACGGAACCTTCCCGAGGCCCTCGAGATCCTGAAGGGGATCATGGACCGCCACGCGGACCGGAGGGGGCTGCTCCACGTGGCCGGTTACCGGCTACAGCGGCGGATCTATGACGCGCTCCCGGAGCCCTATCGCTCCCGCGTGATCATCCACCCGAGGGGCGAAGGCAGGACCCGGGCCGTGGAGGAGTGGAAGCGGGACGGGACGCGGGACTCCGTGCTCCTCTCGGTGGGGATGGAGGAGGGACTGGACCTGAAGGGAGAGCTGGCTCACTGGCAGGTGATCATCAAGTGCCCTTGGGCCGACAAGAGCGACCGCCGCAACGTGGTCCGGAAGGGAATGGCCGGCGGGGAACGGTGGTACGAGATGCAAGCCCTCCGCAGGCTCCTCCAGAGCTTCGGAAGGATCGTCCGGTCCGACACCGACGTCGGCTGGACCTACGTCTTGGACAGTTCGGCAGTCGGGTTGCTCAACTCTTCCTCGTCGATGTTGCCGGCATGGGCGCGGGATCGGATCGAGGCGGGCAAGCGGATCGCGGCGACCGGGTCCCAACCCCCCGAGTGGGGGAACGTCGCCGCGTGAGCCGGACGACCTCCGGGTCCACGACCTTGGAAGTTGCGCGAGGCACACCGTGCGACGCAGCGCTCGGGAGCAGCTTGGGCGAGAGAGGCGGGCCGAAGAGAAAGAGGGTGGGGAAGGGGTTGGCGCAAGGCGGAGGCGGTCCGAGCGGCCTCAGGCCTTCATGACCTTCATGTAACCGCCCGACTCGTAGACGGCCAGGCGGCGCTTCTTCATCGTGGCCTCGAACTCGTCCCAGGGGATGGGCTCGATGCGGTTGTTCTTTCCGC
>JAKAAX010000018.1 GCA_021802125.1 Thermoplasmata archaeon
CAGGGAGGGAGGGTCGGCGGCGCGGGGGGCGGAGTGACCGGGGGCGCGGAAGGGTCCGGAGGGGTGGGGCTCGTCGAAGGGGTCGTGGGCGCAGAGGGAGCCGCGGGAGGCTCGAGCGCTCCGGGCGTATTCTTCTTACGGCGGACCAGGAGAACGACCACCGCCAGGACGGCGACGACCGCGATCGCGAGGGCGACGTAGACGAGCACGCCCAGCTGGCCGGGGGAGCTTCCCCCTCCGGTCACGGGCAGCGTCCCGTTCCCGACGGTGATGTTCGCCCACCCGGTTCTGGTCACTCCTCCCAGGTTCACCTGGACGGTGAGGACGTCCGAGCCGGGCGTCGGGCCCGCATCGAAGGCCTCGTTCATGGGGTTCAGCTGCGGATTGATGTGGCCGTCGCTCCCCTGGAGCGCCCAGGTGGGAGTGAGGCCGGTCGGGCAGGTCTGGGAGCAGGTGACGTTGGCCGAGAAGAGCTGGGCACCGCCCGGCTTGACCTCCACCGCCGAAGGATGGATCACCACCGAACGGACGACGACCGCGCTCGTGGTGATGTCGACGGTGCCGGGGCCCCCGACGTAGAACATCCCGTACTGGGAGGCGTTCACGAAGACCGTTTCGGAACCCGCCGTGGGCCCGGCGGTGAAAAGAACGTAGGCGTTGGGGGTGGTGGTGTAGTCGATCGTGCCCAGCCCGTTCGAGACCGACCAGTAGTACACGATTCCCTCTCCAGGGCCACACGAGAAACGGTACAAGCACTGCGGCTGCGCGGTCAGGTTGACGGTGCCGCCGGGGATCACGCTCACCTGGTAGGGCTGGACGGAGACCCCCATGAGCGTCAGGTAGTTCGAGGGATAGATGGTGATTGACGAGGCGTTGCTGCTGGAGCTCGTCCCCAGCGTCGCTTCCACGTACACCTGGAACCCGGTGGAGTAGGCGTTCGATCCTGCGGTGAAGGTCGCCGTGGGGCCAGAGCTGGAATTGAGGGTCCCCCAACCCGCGGCGGACATGGACCAGCTGTACGCGATATCTCCGATGGGACAGGCGGAAGAGCAGACCGGAACGGCCACCAGGGCCTGTCGACCTCCCGTGATGATCGTCGACGCCAGCGGGGTCAGGTTGAGGGAGAGCAGGGTCGGGAGCGGGCCGGTGACGATGGTGATGGGGACCGGGGTGCTCGCGACCTTGACCCCGGCCATCGACGCGTTCAGGAAGAGGGTGTCCTGTCCCGTCGAAGCCCCCGCGGTGAACGTGTTACCCACGGTGTAGTTCCACCCGGACCGCAAGGTGCCCAGGGTGTTCGAGAGGGTCCAGCTGTAGTTCATCAGGGTGTAGGGACAGGTGAGGCCGTTCGAGCAGGTCGCGGTGGCGCTGAACGCTCGGGCGGTCCCTTCGGCGAGCACGGCCATGTCGGGCGCGACCACGACCGACGTGAGGTGGAAAGTGAGGCGCAGGATCTCGATGGCCGCATGGGCATGCCTCACCAGCCCCTGGTAGGCCGCGGTCACGTTCATCGTGAGGTTCCCGGGATAGGCCCCGGCGGTGTAGCCTCCCTGGGTGCTCCCCCCCCAGTAGGTCCCCAAAGTGGTGTTGCTCACGGTCCAGGTGAAGAGGGTGCCTAGAGGGCAGGCCGCCAAGCAGGAGACCGTGAAGGTCGTGCTGTTGCCGGCGCCCAGCTGGACGAACGCGGGGTTGATGGAGATCTGGCCAAGGTCCGAGGAGCTTCCGAAGATCTGGACCTCGACCTCGGAGCTGCGCAGGGTCTCGCCCCCGACATACGCGTTGACGTAGACCAGCACGTACCCGTCGACGGGCCCGGCCGTGAAGTTCACGACGCTTCCCACCGTGGTGTTCAGCGAGCCGTCCTTGGAGGTGTTCATGGACCAGATGTAGGTCACCGGTCCCGGGCAGGGACCTCCCACGCAGGTGGTGGTGGCGGTGAAGGACTGGGAGCCGGTGGGCGAGAGGATCACGCCGTTCGGGTTGACCGTCACGGAGGCCAGGATGGAGGTGTACGAGCCGGGGGAGATGAGCGTCACCTCTCCCGATCGGTTCTCCGCGACGAAGAAGGCCCCCACCGCACCGTCCCAGGCGACCCCCATCGGGATCCCCGTGGGGAACTGCATCGCCGAGACCACCAGGCCGGTGGTGCCGTTGATGATGTCCACCGATCCCATCAGGCTCGTCTCGGCGATCGCCCCGGTCGAGGGATCGGAGGCCAGGCCGAAGGGCAGGTTGGTCACCGACACGCTTCCCCATTCCTTCAGGCTCGTCGCGTTGACGACCGAGAGGTTCACGGAGCCCTGATTGGCCACGTAGATCCGGTCGTTGAAGGCGTCGTAGGCCAGGCCCGCCGGGTTGCTTCCCACCGGCACGTGGGCCATCGCCAGATCGGTGGAGTCGTTGAGCACGGTCATGTTGCTGGTCCCGCCGTTCGAGACGAAGACCAGGCCGCTGTGGGGATCGACCGCGACGCCATCGGCCCCAAGGAAGCCTCCCACCGTCGTGAGGAGGGTGTCGGTGCTCGCGTTGATGACCGAGACGGTGCTTCCCGCCCCTCCGCCTCCGGCGTTCGCGACGTAGACCATGCCGTTGACGGGATCGTAGGCGAGGGCGTCGGGGCGCACGCCGGTCGCGACCTTCGCCAGGACCGCGTCGGTGGAACCGTTGAGGACCCAGACGTCGTTGGACGCGCGATTTGCGACGAACACGTGACCGTTCGACGGATCGACGGCCACCCCGTAGGGCTGGTCTCCGACCGAGACCGAGCCGGACACTTGCTGGAGCGTCCCGTTGATGGCGGTGAGGTTGCCCCCCACCGCGCAACAGGGGGCGGTCGCGTCAACCGCCACGAGGACACGCCCGTTGGATGGGTCGTAGGCCACGCCGACCGGGTCGCCGCCCGTGGAGATGTTGCCGATGCGACAGCCGGTGCACGAGGGACCGATCCCTCCTCCGGCCTTCGCCGCGGGGCTCGCGGCACCCGGACCGGCGAGGTCCCCCGAGCTCGGGGCGGGAACGAGAGAGGTGAGGAGCGGGTGGGTCGCCCCAGGCGCTTCCGGAAGCCGGGCGGCCGCCACGGAGCCCGGTCCGAGGCTCGCCAGCGCGCTGGCCGCCATCAGGACCACGACAAGGACGACGGCAGGCTTCTGAGCGAACAGGGGCCCACAAAGGGTCGGCTCCGCCATGCCTTTCAACATCTGGCCGGGGCCACATAAGGGTGGGTCTTCGTCCAGACCTCCGGTCCGAGGAGGTCCGTAGGGACAGGACCCATCGCTCCCCACGACCTTGGCTGCGGTTGGGGAGCACGTCGGCGCTTGCGCGCTCCGAGCGGTCATTGACCGAAGGGGGAGCGCAGGTCCGCCGCCCCCCGGCCCGGAGGGCCGAACCATCAGAAGATCCAGCCGACGGGCCGTGGGCCCATCCTGGTGCGAGGATGAGCCCCCTGACCGTTCTCGGCTATCAAAGGGCGAGCCCGGGCGACCTTGGTGAAGCGCGCGCTCGGCCTGCCTATCCCCGTGAGGCGATATACCGACGATGCTTCTCGTAGATCTCGTCCCGCGTCTCGAACATCTCGAAGTCGGGACGACCTTGGAGGTCCCGGTAGGTCGCTCGGTGGCCTCCCTTCACCTTGAGCCGCCAGCGTCCGGGCATATCGCGGAGCGGCCCCACGTCGAGGGTCGCGCTCTTGCGCCAAGGATGCTGGCTGAACTCGGAGATGGTGTCGAGGAAGGCTCGGCGGACCTCGGGGGGGAGGCGGTCGAACTCTCGCTCGGCGGATTCGAGGAGGGTGAATTGCTCCTTCCAGGTCGCGAGGGCCTTGGAGGGCACCGGCTACCGCCCCCTCTGGGTGCCCCAGCCCGGGTGCCTCTTCTCCACTTCCGCGAACTTGGAGCTCCGCTCCTCTCGCTCGCGTCGCTCGATCTCCGCCACGGTCTCGGGAGGGAGCCAGTCCTCGAACACGGAGAGCAGGAACTCGTCCCAGTTCTTGTCGGAAGGTTTCAAGCGCTGGAGGAGCGCGATCGTGGAGGCGCGGGCGGGGATGCTGGACATGGGGTCGGCGGAACTCATGATTCCTTCATGAATCCGCCGGAGATAAGGATAGTGTGCCCTCCGCCGCGTCTCACCAGCGTCCATCCGAGGAGGCGATCGACCGAGAAACCCCGACGGCGGCCTCGAACGATCCAGTCCACTTCGAACGGAGCCTTAATGCCCTGGTTGGCAGTGTCCCATCTTGCGGGCCACGTAATTTCTAGCGTCGAACTAGCGGTTCGTTCACCCAAAAAGCGGTGAATTTGAACAAGGAGTGGGATGGGGCCGTCCGAATTTGAATCGGAGTCTCTTGCACCCCAAGCAAGAAGGATGGTCCAAGCTACCCCACGGCCCCATCAGGGTGCGGCGGGCACCTCCGGGGCGTTCTTAATGGTACGCCTCGGGGCGCGCCACGGTCGGCCCCGAGGAGAAGGATGGGCCGCCTCGGGAGGGTTCGGCGGGAGGAACGCCGGTGAGACTACCGGCTCCCCCGCCCGGGTCCAACTGAGGGGTTGTCCTCCCGGGGTCAGAGTTGGAGACGCTGGTACGGCGACCGCCACTGGCCGTAGCGGAGGGTCATCTCGATCGCCAGGGTGATGGCGAAGAGCGCGACGGGGAACGGGTCCTCGGCCTCCTCCATCGAGACGTCGTGGGTCTCGACGGCCATCACCTCGGTATGGACCGTGGCCACGGGGTCGTCGTAGGCGTCGAGGAGGCGGACGTCCCCGTGGTGCTCTCCCGGCGCCATCTTCAGAACCGGTCGACCCGTAGGTGAGTCCAGGATCCCCTCCTGACCCTTGAACGAAAGGAACATCCGGACGGTCTGGTCGGGGCTGGCGAGGCAGTAGATCGAGGCGTTCTCCTCGTTGGCGACGGCCTCCTTGTACCGATGGTACCCCATGTGAACGAGGTTGCGCGTACCCTCCGCATGGTGGTCCTCCGTACGCTGGCGCCAGAGGAGCGCGAGCGTCGTGCCGGGCGGGCCCTGGACCGTCCAGGCCCCGTTCTGGAACCACTCCACAAGACCTCGGCGGTTCTTCTGGGCATCCTCGACGAAGTACGCCTCCACATCCTTCCTATCTCGCTGGAGCGAGAAGCGAGGCAGTCCCAGGACCCCCCAGGCCTGGGCGAGGTCGCCCGTCGCGAAGTTCTTGTCGTCGAGAGCGGCGGTATCGATGCTCGGAGGGGCGTAAGGAGCCCGGTCGACCATGCTGCTCCCAAGTGCGGAGGTCATAGATGTGCGCTTGGGCTGGCTCGCGGCCCAGGCCCTGGGGTGCTCGCTTGGTCCCTCCCCCACGGCGAGCCCGTGCGTCGACATGCCTGCCCCCCTCCTTCGAAACCGCGACCCTCCCTGCCCCTGGGGTATCGACGCACCCTCGCCCCAGGCCACGCGGGCCGGGTGCTCCACCGGGATCCCGTAGATCGCGAGGGGGCCTCCATGCCCTCGTGGGAGTCCCGTGGAAATGTGGGGTCGAGGTCGTCCACCCCAGGGATGGCACCCAGCATGTTCAGTCCATCTGGCACGGTTTGGACCGCGGGGCGGAAGTGGTCGCACCAATGCGGATCGTGGTCAGGAGCTGAACCCTAAGGGGGGAGGATTCCGCGATGCAGCTCTGCCCCGCTCCCGGTCGGGGGGGGCGCTCGTACCAGGACGGGGCACGGACCATTGTTATATTAGCAGACTTTCGACCTGCAATGACTCGCGACCGCTCTCGCTTGTTGTCGGACCAGGCCGCCGTCGACCACACCCTTACGGTCCACGAATCCCCCGGTCGTTGGTGGCGATGGTTGTCCGTCGTGATCATGCTCCTCATGGTCGCCTCGGCCCTATCGGCCACGGGGCTGGCAGGTCACGCGGGGTCCCCCAAGCTTCCCGTGGGTGCATCGCCCCTGAGCTCGGTCGCTCCCCAGGGCGGATCGCGGTCGGTCGCGCCGTTCGCCGGGGCCGACGCGGTCACGAGCCCGTCATCCTCGTCCTCGGTTTCGCTCCGGGCACCGACGGGATCACCGGGGTCGACCCCTTCCGCCTCCCCGCACCCAGGATCTCCTCTCCCCCCAGCTCCCTCTCCGTCTCCCGCTCCCGTCCGGCCGACCTCACCGTCGACGTCGGCGACCTCTCAGCCACCCACCCCCGCACGGGGTTCCCCAGACCCCGCCTCGGGCCATGCCCCCAGGCTGGCTGGCCCAAACTCTCCCGAGACCTCCTCGGCGATCTCATCGTGGACCCTCTCGTCCATCACCGGTCCCCTCCCCGCCGCAGAGACCGCCACGGGAGGCGGCGCCGTCCCGAGCTCCACGATCACGTTCGCGGCGTCGAACCCCGGCGAGGTCGTCTTCACGGCCGCGCCGTGCACGGCGAGCTCCGCCGGCGCGTTCAACTGCGCGCTGACCGTCAAGGCCTCCCCGAACACCGCCCAGACTTTCACGGCGAACGACGGGACCGGGCCGGTCACCTCCTCGAACGCCTTCACCGCCATCCCCACTTGGTCCCTCTCTCCCACCACCGGGACCCTCCCCGCCCCCGTCACCGCCACGGGCACCGGGTTCGCATCGAACGCCGGGGTCCTCTTCGCGGCGACCCAGCCCTCGCAGACCTCGCTCTCCGCCTCTCCCTGCACGAGCTCCGCCACGGGTAGCTTCAGCTGCGCACTGACCGTGACGGTCGCTCCGAACATCGGCGAGACCTTCACCGCCACCACCATCGCCACGATCCCCGTCGCGACCCAGCCGGTGGGGCTGGCGTTCGATTCGGCGAACAACGCGGTGTACGTGGCGAACAATGGCGCGGGCCTCGTGAGCGTCATCTCCGAGGCCACCGAGACCGTCACCGCCACCATCGCCGTGGGAGGGGCCCCCGTGGGGGTGGCGGTCGACGCCGCGACCAACACCATCTACGTCGCGAACTGGGGTACGAACAGTTTGGACGTGATCAACGGCGCCACCAACTCCCTCATCACCACGATCCCCGTGGGAACCACGCCGGATGGAGTAGGGGTCGACAGCGCGACCGACACCATCTACGTCGCGAACTGGGGCTCGAACAGCGTGAGCGTGATCGACGGCGCCACCAACACGGTCATCACCGTGGTGCCTGTAGGAACGGGGGCCGGTTGGTTCGGGGTGGACAGCTCGACCAACACGATTTACGAATCCAACAACAACGGGCAAAGCGTCAGCGTGCTGAACGGCGCCACCTACGCCGTCATCGCCACCATCCCCGTGCAGAACTGTCCCGTTCAAGTGGGAGTGGAGACGGTGACCAACATGGTCTACGTCGCCAACTTCTGTTCGGACACGGTGAGCGTGATCAACGGTGCGACCAACAGCGTGACCAACGTCATCCCGGTGGCCACGAGCCCCTGGGGGGTCTGGGTGGACGGGGCGACGAACACCGTCTATGTCACGAACAATAACGCCGCCACGTTGAGCTTGATCGACGGTGCCACGAACTCCGTCACCACCACCTTCGGTGTGGGTTCTAATCCGGAGGGCGTGGAAATGGATCCCAGCACCGGCAATGTGTTCGTCGCGAACTACGGGTCGAACAGTGTGAGCGTGATCAGCGCCGCGACCACATCTTCCAACGCCTTCACAGCCGCCCCGTCCTGGTCCGTCTCTCCTACCAGCGGCGTTCTTCCCGCCACGCTCACCGGCACCGGGACCGGCTTCCAACCCAACGCGGCGATCACCTTTGCCGCCACCAATCCTGCTCAGGTGGCGCTCACCCAGACCCCCTGCACCAGCAACGCCGCGGGGAGCTTCTCCTGCGCACTCACCGTCACCGTCTCTCCCAACGTTGCCGAGACCTTCACGGCCGGCGACGGGACCAACACCGTCACTTCCTCTAGCGGATTCACCGCCTCCCCCTCCTGGTCCCTCACCCCCAAGAGCGGCACCCTCCCCGCAGCGATCACCGCAACCGGGACCGGCTTCCAACCCAACGTGGCGATCACCTTTGCCGCCACCAACCCTACTCAGGTGAGCTTCACCCAGGGCCCCTGCACCAGCTCCGGCGCGGGGAGCTTCTCCTGCGCCCTGAGCGTGACCTCCTCACCGAACGTGGCGGAGGCCTTCACCGCTAGCGATGGGACCAACACCGTCACCACCTACTCCGTCACGGCGACCATCAACGTAGGCATCAACCCAAACCAGACCGCTGTGGACACAGTTACCAACACCATCTACGTGGCGAACCGGGATTCGAACTCCATTAGCGTGGTCAATGGGGCCACCAACACGGTCACCGCGACCATCGGCGTGGGATCGTACCCCACGGGGGTCGCGGTGGACGATGCGACCGACACGATCTTCGTGGCGAACTGGGGCACGAACACCGTCACTGTGATCAATGGCGCAACGAACACGGTCACCGCCACCATCCCCGTGGGAAACAATCCCACCCGGGTGGCGGTCGACAGTTCGACGGACACGGCCTACGTCACGAACTTTGGCTCGAACACCGTCGGCGTGATCGATGGCGCCACCAACACGGTCACCACCTCCATCCCCGTGGGAACGAACCCGCTAGGAGTTGACGTCGACACCCCAACCGACACGGTCTACGTGACCAACTACGGCGCGAACAATGTGAACGTGATCAACGGGGTCACCAACCTCGTTACCGCCACGATCCCTGTGGGATCGATCCCCACATTGGTGGGGGTGGACAGCTCGACGGACGCGATCTACGTGGCCAACCAGGGTTCGAACAGCGTCAGCGTCATCAACGGGGCCACCGACACGGTCACCGCGACCATCCCAGTGGCATCGAACCCGATCGGGGTCGGTGTAGACGGTCCCACCGACACGATCTTTGTGGCGAACTACGGCGCGAACCTTCTGACCGTGATCAACGGAGCGACCAACACGATCGCAGCGACCACTCAGGTAGGAATCCAACCCGTGGGGCTGAGCGTGGACCCGGCGACCGACACCGTCTACGTAGCCAACGGTGGCATGACCACCGTGAGCGTGATCGATGGTGCGACATCCGCCTTCACCGCGCTCCCGTCCTGGTCCTTTTCCCCAACGAGCGGCACCCTTCCAGCGGCGCTCACCGCCGCCGGAACCGGCTTCCAGGCCAACGCTGCGGTCACCTTTGCCGCGACCAACCCGACCCAGGTGACCCTCACCCAGGCTCCCTGCACCAGTTCCGCCACGGGGAGCTTCTCCTGCTCCCTTGTCGTGACCGCCTCTCCCAACGTTGCCGAGACCTTCACGGCCGGCGACGGGACCAACACCGTCACCTCCGCCGGAGGGTTCACCGCCATCCCGTCCTGGGCCCTGACCTCCACCGCAGGCGCCCTTCCCGCCACGATCACCGCTGCCGGCTCCGGCTTCCAGCCCAACGCGGCGATCACCTTCGCCGCCACCAACCCGACCCAGGTGACCTTCACGCAGGGCCCCTGCACCAGCTCCGCCACGGGAAGCTTCTCCTGCGCGCTCACCGTGACGGCCTCCCCCAACGTGGCGGAGACGTTCACGGCCGCGGACGGGGTCAACACCGTCACCTCCTCCGACACGTTCACTGCGACCCCATCCTGGTCCGTCTCTCCCCCCAACGGCGTTCTCCCCGCCACGCTCACCGCCACCGGGACCGGCTTCCAACCCAACGCAGCGATCACCTTCGCCGCGACGAACCCTGCTCAGGTGACCTTCACCCAGGGCCCCTGCACCAGTTCCGCCACGGGGAGCTTCTCCTGCTCCCTCGTCGTGACCGCCGCACCCCGGCTCGGCGAGACCTTCACGGCCAACGACGGGACGAACACCGTCACCTCCTCCAACACCTTCACGGCCACCTCCAGTCTCACGCTCTCGGTCACGGCCGGGGTCGTGGGAACCGCGCTGACGGTGAGCGGAACGGGTTTCGCTCCCGGCCCGGGAACGGTCACCGTCTCCTGGACGGACTCCAACGGGAACACCGCCTCGGTGTGCTCGGGCGTGGTCCTGAGCGCCACCGGGAGCTTCTCGTGCATCGGCTACACCCTCCCACCCAGCACCTTTGGCCTAGGGACCTTCGCGGCGAGGGACTCCAGCGGGAGCACGGCCTCGACCACGTTCCTCATCCTCCCGGCGGTCCTCGCCTCGCCCACCACGGGATCCGCCGGCACCGTCGTCACCTTCTCCGGCAACGGGTTCTCCCCGAACTCGGCCCTGGTGATCGCGTGGTCGGGGAACGCGTTCGGGAGCCCCACCTGTCCGGCGACGACCGACGGCTTCGGGAGCTTCACCTGTACCCCCTACACATCCCCGGCGATGCCGACAGGGACCTACACGTTCAACGCGACCGACGGGAGCGGCCACGCGCGCCAGGCGACCTTCACGGTCACCCCGAGCCTGGTCGTGAGCTTGACCCACGGCCCGGTCGGCACCTGGGTCGGGCTCCAGGCCCACGGGTTTGCCGGGGGGTCGAGCGGGAGGATGTCCTACGTCGATCACTGGGGGAACCTTCACACGGTCTGTCAGGGCGTTCCCGTGGCGGCGAACGGGAGCTTCTCGTGCACGTGGGTCATCCCGCCGAGCACGGGGTCGGTCGCGACCTTCTCGGCCGGTGACTCCTCGGGAAACCTGGCCAAGGTCCTCTTCGATGTGACCCCCAGTCTCGTGACCTTCCCCGTCAGCGCGAGCTACGGCAGCTCGGTGACCTGGTACGGGTCCGGGTACAACGGGGCCGGACAGGTCGTCTCGATCTACTGGAGCGGCAACGGCACGCACGTCTGCACGGGGGTGGCCAACGTTTCCGGCAGCTTCACGTGCGGGTTCACCCTGCTCGAGGCGCCCTTCGGTCGTCTCGCCGTCAACACCACCGACGCCTACTTCGGGGCCTGGGGCGTCGGCGCCCTGACCGTCCTGGAGTCGCTCTTCGTCTCGCCGGCGAGCGGCCCGGTCGGTACGACCCTCACGGTCTACGGGTTCGGTTGGTACTCCGCCGATTTCGTGACCGTGCTCTGGGGCGGGCAACTGACCATCTGCTCGCAGTGGGCGACCCTGGGCACCAACGGGACGTTCGTCTGCTCGGTCGGGCAAGGGGCCGGTTTCACGGTCCCCGCGACCCCCGCCGGACCGGTCACGATCCAAGCGAACGACAAGTGGGGGGGGAACGACCTCCTGGACACCGTGACCTTCACGGTCACGACCAACCTCGCCGTCTCCCTCACGGGGTCTCCCGCCCCCACCGACGTGGGCGTCGCGGCGACCTTCACGGCGGTGGCCTCCGGCGGCGCGGGATCGTACACGAACTACGCTTTCGACTTCGGCGACGGGTTCACCGCCTCCGGCACCTCGGCGACCGCCACGCACACCTACGCCCAGGCGGGGACCTATCCCGTCCGGGTGGTGGTCACGGACGCCTACGGCAGCCAGGTCTCGACGCTCTTCACCGAGGTCGTGCATGCGGCCCCCTCGGTCTCGGCCTCGGGCACCCCGGACCCCACGGACCTGAACGTCGCGGTCGCGTTCTCGGCGTCGGTGTCCGGCGGGACCGGAGCGGTGGGCTACCTGTGGAACTTCGGCGACCTCACGAGCAGCACCGCCGCCAACCCCGCCCACATCTACGCCGCCGTCGGCAGCTACACGGTCACGCTGACCTTGACCGATGCGGTCGGCGCCAAGGCGACCACGAGCTTCACGGTGGTCGTGAACCCCGACCCCGTCGCTTCCTGGACCGCCTCTCCCACCACGACGGACCTGGGCATGGCGGTCGCCTTCTCCGGCAGCGTTAGCGGCGGGACCGGCGCGATCACCTACGCCTGGACCTTCGGGGACGGCGGAACGGCGTCGGGAGCCTCCCCCGTCCATACCTACGCAACCTCTGGGACCTTCACGACCGGGCTCACGGTGTGCGACGCGCTCCTGCGGTGCTCCACCGCCACCACCCCCATCGTCGTGAACGCCCGACCGTCGGTCTCCGAGTCCATCTCCGCTGACCCGACCGATGCCGGGGTCGCGGTGGCCTTCACCGGGTCGGTGGCCGGAGGGACCGGCCCGTACAGCTGGTTCTGGACGTTCGGGGACGGGTCGACGAGCACGCTCGCCTCCCCCAGCCACGCGTACGCCACCCCCGGGTCCTACCTCGTGTCCGTGACCGTCACCGACGCGGTCGGGTCGAGCACTTCGGGCTCGAGCTCCCTCACCGTCGTGGCACTTCCCACCGTCTCCCCCGCGGCGTCACCCACCACCACCGACGTCGGCCTTGGAGTGACCTTCGCCTCCGGGCTCGCGGGAGGGGTGGGTCCGTTCACCTACGCCTGGAACTTCGGGGACGCCACCACCTCGACAGCAGCCTCCCCGACGCACGCCTATGCGGCCTCCGGAAGCTACACCGTGTCGCTCGTGGTGACGGACAGTCTGGGCCAAGGTACGACGGGGACCCTCGCGGTCCTCGTGAACGCGCTCCCCTCGGTCGCACCCACGGCCACCCCAGGGACGACGGACGTGGGGATGACGGTGTCCTTTGCGTCGTTCGCCTCCGGAGGGACCGGGGCGCTCACCTACGCGTGGGAGTTCGGGGACGGGACGACCTCCGCTCTGGGGGACCCCACGCATCCCTACATCATTGGAGGGACCTACAGCGTCACGCTCACGGCGACCGACTCTCGGGGGGTCTCCACCACGGGCGCGGTCTCCGTCACCGTCAACTCGCTTCCCAGCGTCGTCGCCTCCGCTTCGCCGGATCCCACGGACGTGGGGGTCGCCACCGCCTTCAGCGCGGTGGGTTCCGGCGGCACGGGGAGCCTGACCTACGCCTGGACGTTCGGCAACGGAGCTGCCTCGGCCCTGCAGAACCCCACCTACGTGTACCCCGCGAGCGGGACCTACACGGTGCGGTTGGTGGCGACCGACGCGCTCGGCGGCTCAGGCTCCACGACCTTCACAGAGCAGGTGAACGCCCAGCCTTCGGGCGTCGTCCTCTCCGCGAGCGCGGGGGCCCTGGACTACTGGCAGAGCACGAACCTCACCGTCTCCGCTTCGGGGGGAACGGGGAGCTACTCGTACAGCTACTCCGGGCTCCCGGCCGGCTGCCTGTCCGTGAGCGCGCCCACCCTCACCTGCTCCCCGCGGGCCCTGGGGAGCTTCTCCATCACGGTCACCGTGACGGACCCCGTGGGCGGTTCCGGGACGAGCAATGCCCTCACCCTCATCGTCCGGGCGGACCCCTCGGTCTCGAGCCCCCTCGCGACCCCCGCCGCGGTCGATGTCTCTCAGACGACCTGGATCTCCGTGGTCCCCTCGGGCGGGTACGGAAGCTGGACCTACCTGTGGTCCGGGCTCCCCGCCGGCTGCCTCTCGGCCAACCTCGCGACCATCGCGTGCACCCCCACCGTGGCGGGGACCTACACCGTCGGGGTCAGGGTCGTGGACGGCCTCGGTGGCACGAACTCGAGCTCGGCCATCGTGCTCGTGGTCTCGACCCTTCCCTCCGTGAGCCTGCTCTCGGTAACCTCCAGCTCGATCGACGTCGGGCAGACGACGACGCTGAGCGCGGCGGTCTCCGGCGGCGCTCGCTGGACCTCTCTCGCGTGGAACGGCCTCCCGCCGGGATGCCCGAGCTCCAACGCCTCGGTCCTTTCGTGCACCCCCACCTCTTCGGGGGCCCACGCGGTCTCGGTCACCGCGACGGACGCCAACGGCGGCTCGGCCTCCTCGACCGCGTGGCTCCTGACCGTCTCCCCCGCGCTCGCCGGCCTCTCGCTCTCGCCCTCGACCACGACCCTCGATGTCGGGCAGGGCCTGGCGTTCGTCGCGTCGGTCTCCGGGGGCTCGGGTGGGCTCCTCTGGAGCTGGGCGGGGCTCCCCGCGGGATGCTTCGGCTCGGCCCTCGCCTCCGTGAGCTGCGTTCCGACGACCGCCGGGAGCACCAACGTCACGGTCAGCGTCTCCGACTCCAGCGGGGCGTCGCTCACCTCCTCCAAGGTGGCGATCACGGTCTTCTCCGCGCTCCTCGCGACCCCTGTTGCGGCCTCTGCAGGCTCGGTGGACCTGGGACAATCCCTCACGTTCTCGACCCAGGTGAGCGGGGGGGAAGCCCCCTACGTCTACACCTGGACCGGCCTCCCCGCCGGCTGCGCCTCCGCGAACGCGGCGCAGCTCTCCTGCACACCGACCGTGGTCGGGAGCTACCAGGTGTCGGTGGGCGCGAAGGACGCGAACGGCGATCGCGTGGACGCCACCGCAGTCCCGGTGCAGGTGCTCTCTGCCCTGGGTACCCCGACGCTGGCCGCGACCCTCTCGACCCTCGAAGTTGGCCTCACGACCGACCTCGGCGTCTCGGTCTCGGGTGGCCATGGGCCGTACACCTACGCCTGGAGCGGTCTCCCCGTGGGGTGCGCCCCGGCGAACTCCCCGGCTCTCGCCTGCGCGCCCACGTCGGCGGGAAGCGCCAGCGTGGCGGTCACGGTGACGGACGCGAACGGAGCGTCGACCTCCTCGAACGCGCTCGCCCTGTCGGTCGCCCCGGCGCTCTCCGTCACGGCCTCCTCGAACCGGACCTCGACCTTCCCCATCGGGGGTTCGGTCGCCTTCCACGCCTCCGCCTCGGGTGGGGTGGGAACGGTCGCCTACACCTGGTGGCTGAACGGGTCGCTCGTCCAAGGGGCGAGCACCGCGTGGCTCAACCTGACGGACCTCAAGGGCGGGACCTACACGGTCGCGGTGACCGTGACGGACGGGGCAGGGGTGAAGGTCACGAGCGATGCGGTCTCAGCGACCTCCGAGCTCAAGTCGTGGCAGATCACGGCCGCCGCCCCGGTCGGTCCGACCGCATTCGGGTGGGCCCAGCTGCTGCTCCTGCTCATCTTGGTCGTCCTGGTGCTGCTCGGCCTGGTGCTTCTCCTGCTCCAACGCCGGCGGAGCCAGCCCACGAAGGAGGCCCCCAAGACCCGAGCCCGGCCCGCGACGGCCGAAGCCCAGGTCGTCGAGGGCGGTGTCGTCGCGGCACCTCCCCCCGCAGCTCCCCCTGCGCCCGCGCCAAGGACGGAGCCCGAGGAGACCCCCTCCCCCGGTGAGCCCGCCCGCGGCAACGACTGGGAGGAGGACGACGAGCCCCAGACCAACGAGATGCCCGGAGAGCCGACCGGGAACGGGAGCGACCTGCACGTCGAAAACGGGGCGTAGGGGAAGGGCGGGGGTGTACCCCCGCCTCCTGGGACGTTCCCTTGAAGGATGTGATTCGCCAGGTTGTGCCCAGGGGACCCCGAGAGTCACTCCCCGCAATGCCGATGCCCTGTCGCATCAGCGGGGGCCAGTAGCGCCCCCGCCGCCGCCCTCTTCTCGAAGAACCGGCCGCAGGGGTGAGCCGGGACCCGTTCCTCCATAAGCCAGGCCCTCCTCCCAGCGACCGCTCCGATGGCTTCCCCGCCCAAAGTCCCTGCGCGTCTTGCCCGAACTCTGAGGCTGTTCACGGCCTCTTGGAACACCAGCGACCCGGACGAGCGGGAGCGACTCGTTCGTGCGACTTGCTCCCCAAGACTCGAAGTCTCGAGCCCCTACGGGAGACTCAGGGGGATCCGGGCTCAGGTGGATTCGATCGCCGAGGTCCGGACCCAGTTTCCTCGGATGAGGACCAGGGGAACTGTGCTTGGCTACCATCACGGGCTCCTGCTCTCGGCTTGGTGGACGGAGTTCGGAGGAGCTCGACGTCCCCTGACGGGCATCGACTGTTACGCATTCGATGCCCGCGGACTTGTCCTTCGAGTCCTGTCTTTCTCGCCCGTCAGACGTCAGACGGGGCGAGCAAGGCCAACGCAACGGCCCGCTCAAAGAACCTCTCGCGGTCGGGATTGACCTGGACCTCCCTCGTGAGGTACGGCGTCGCGCACTGGTAAGCAGACCACTTCGAGAGGAGACCCACGTGCGAGGCCTCGACCTCGGCGCGCGTGCCGATCGCTCCCGCGTGGACCCGCCGCAGCCCGGCAGCCACGAGGTCGGGCTCGACATCCTCCGCCAGGACCTCCTGGTGCATCGCACCCTCGTAGGTCCGGACCGCGTCCTTGAAGCGCCCGAGGATGGAGAAGATGGCCTTCTGGAGCATCCCGAGCAGGTCGTTCGCGGACGAGAGGTGGAGCTCGCGCAGCTCCACGAGGGAACCCATGCCCGCGAAGAGCTGGTTCGCGCAGGCGATCCGAACTCCCGTCCCCTCGGCCCGGACGGCCCAGCTGCCGTCAAGCGAGTTCATCACACGGATCCCCGGGTAGACCGACTCGTGCGGACCGAGGGCGTAGCGCGTCCCGACGACGAGCTTGACCTCCATGCGCCTCCCACCCGCGAAGAGGCGGATCTGCTCGCGCGGGAACGAGGGCGCTCCCGCGTCCCGGACCGGCTGCTCGAGCGCCGCGCCGATCAAGTGGACCGCGTTGGCCACGGCCGAGAGCTGGGGGCAGACGCGCAGCTCGAGGGAGGACACGTCGCGAGGTCCCGACCGAGCGATGCGTCCGGTATCCTGTGCTGGACCAGGGAATACTTCGACGAGACGACGGAGACGACTCCCCCAGTGTCGCGCCGCTGCACTCCTCGATACGCGGCCAGGACCTCTTGCTGGGGCCCCGGATCGGGACCAGGTCGTAGAGTGGGACCTGCTCGGGGGTGTCGATGCTCTCGTACGTTCGGCGGGGGCTCTCGGTTGGGTTGGAGGCAATCATCTTCGTCCTCGTGGAGGGAGGACGAAGATGGGTGGGCCGGTGGCGGGCAGACCCCTGCAGACATGGCCGCGATTCAGCAAGAAGCCTCTTCTAAGTTGAAGTCGTCCACGACAGTGTTGATTGGCAGGAACGCTCGGAGCGGAAGGTCGCGACGTGTCGTGCTCGTACTATCGGGCACTCTTGCAATCATCGCTGCCCTAATCGCATTGTGGCTGTGGGCTCCTGGGTTCGGTCGAGACACCTGCCCGCAGACGGAGTCAAGAGTAGTCGCCGAATCGCTGTTCACGCCTCTAAAACATGGTCTCATGAACGGTTCCCCATTCTGGTTCGTCGTGAACGCCAACTCCGCCAGGAGTTGCGGCAGACCCATCGCACCACCCTCCCTGTCGGGAACCGTGGGATTCGGAGACTGTCCACCAGTCTCCTTTCCGCCTTGTGTGGGGAATGTCTCGGTCTACACTCCCAACTCCTGGATCAATGTTTCGCGAGGTGGTTCCGATAGCCCGCTGTGGTGCGTGGGGGAGTCCGCTGGGACCATAGTGGACGGACCGCCGTGCACCGCGCTTCGGACCGCGACGTTTTCAACTTCGGCGGTCGGTCAAGCCATAACGTCGCCACAACCCGGAGCCGTGCCGCTGGTCATGATTGTTTCTTCCGACGTCGCAGGTAGCTTCAACGCAGATGTTTCCTTCACATGGTCCCAATAGCGCCATCGGAGCTCGCAGCATGGACCACCCATTCTCACGCCGAGTCTCTTCAATTCGAGCGACGATCGTCTCGGACTAGTCGATGCGGCTCACAGCGCAATCCTTTCGCGACTTGCGCGACGAGAGTCCCGCATGCCCCCGGTAACCCATCACGAATCGGCCTGACGTGACCGGTCGTACGAATTTCGACGGTCACCCATGGGTTTGTCCCGGATGATGATTCACCTCGTGGCGTGAGCCACCGGAAGACCCCGGGCCGTGTTGTTCTCTCTCAGGACGAGTGGGATGCCCACCTCGCTGAGGACGAGCGGATCTGTCGTCGCGTGGCGGAGCTCGAGGCCAAGCTCGCCACGCAGGAAGGGCGAGCTCCTCCTCCTCCCTCGTGTGGGCCTCCTCGTCCACGAAGTGCCGCGGGTCGGGACTGACCGAATGGCATGCGGAACAGAAGTTCGCGCCCTCGAACCCCTCTCCACCGCACGCCGTGCAGGTCCAGGTCCGGGCACGTTGGGCCCAGCACGGGCCGCAGACAAACTCGAGGATCTCCCAACCACGGACTCGATCCTCGCGGGCAGCGACGGTGCCGCCGCATGGCGGCACCTGCCCGGGGACGACAGCGTGAGGCGCCCCGCAGTCCTTGCAAGTGGCAACGATAGCTTCGGTCATGCGACCCTTCCTCACCGAAGGAGGAAGGGTCGCGGGGATCACGCGGGTAGGAGCGCTCGTTCATCGTGGCCCCACGCGGAGGTTCCAAGCCGTTCCGTCAACGCCCCGTGGCGGAACAGGACGTGCCACGATCTGACGGCCGAGACGACCTCGGAGTGGTCTGTTCCGGCTATGCCCCGGTAGTCGGTGAAGTGGTAACCGCTCGTGTCTTGAGCCGAAGAAAGCGGCGGGCGGTCTCGAGGAGGTCCTCGGGGACCGTAGCCTTCTCGGCGATCGGCTCGACGATGGTGGGTTCGGACATGCGACCGCTCCTCAAGCATCGAGGAGCGGTCGCGCAGAGAGCTATCAATCAAGACAGTCGGCGCGATGGGTCCTCCGCGAAGCTCGCCTCGATGCGGGCAGAGGCATTCTGGAAGGCTCGGTCGTAGCTCTGTTGGGACGCTGAGGCTTCCCGTCGACGGGCGGTCTTCCCGAGTTTGTCCAGCTTCCACTCTCGGACGTGGACGCGGTACCTACACCCCTGACCTTCCGGCGAGATCGAGAAGCTGATGGCGTTCTGGGCAATCGCCCTGCCTTCGAGCCACCCGATCGAGACCTGCTCCCACGTCGCGCCCCCGGTGATCGACGTCCACACCTCACTGTGCTGCCTCTTCCGGCCCGGGCCGGGGATATCGGCTTTCGAGAGGAGATGGAATGGGTCGACGGCGACGCGATGCTCGACGACCCCGCTCAATCGGTTGGTCGCGGGCCGCCCCGTCGGCATGATATGACGGCAGGCGAACTCGAAGGGCACGTGCACGAGGACTTCGACCTCGTGCTCAAAGTAGGGGGGAGCGACCGGGAGCCTGGGAGGCTCCCACTTCTGGCCGGAGGGCAGGGGAGCGTCGTCCACGGTTCAAGGTAGGATTGGTTGGCGGATGAATCTCTCGCCGCAGATCGTGGGCTTGACAAAAGAGGCCGACTCCATCATGGCCGGCCTCCTTGGTTGACGACCTCGAAGTCCCCGAACACGCGTTCCAGCGCCCACTTGTCCCCGGGCCGGACGTCGTTCGTCGAGGTGTAGCCCCGCTTGCCGAGCCAGTCGACCTAGACCTTCATCTTCCGCGAGAGGCGGAGTGGGTCGACGTCGGAGAGGTCGAGGAGGACCTCGCGCACGAGCTCCTTGAGGGGACGCTGCTCGCTCGCTCCAGTCAGAGACCCCAGTGGCCCAGACCCAGGACAAGGAGCGAGAAGATTGTGAAGAACACCAGGTACCACCACCGGAGGTAGCGCATCCCGGGGAACTTCCCCCAGTATCCGTACCGTCCGCCCACCCCCGACATCAATCGAACATGCGCTTCCGGGCCGATAAGCTGCGGGATGGCACCCGGGCGACGCCATTGAGGGTCCGCAGGACCCGATGGTGGGCGAGCCCAAAGGTGTCGAAGTGGTCCACCGCGTCCTTCAGGACCTACGGGGCGAGGGGGCTCGAGAAGACCAGGCTATCGGAGTCGAATAAAATGTTCAAGCCGAGGGAGGGAATCGAACCCCCAAGAAACAGATCTGCAGTCTGTCGCATTAACCATTCTGCCACCTCGGCGCGGTCGTGCGGATGAGCGTCCCCCAATAAGGCCTCGGCGGTCCCACTGCCGCCCAAGGTCAGACCTGGGAGAAACCCCGGAGCACCCGCTTGAACGCGTTCGTGGCCGAGATCTTGGCGCGTCCGACCAGGTTCTGGCTGCGGCCCTCCGCCCGGACGCGTCCGTTGCGCAGGAGCTCCAGGAAATCCTCCACCGACTCGACGTCCTCCTCCGTCTCCGTGTAGCAGCGGCCAACGCTCCCCCGCTCGTGGGCGTCGCTGCCTCCCGTCACCGTGAGGTGGCGTCGTGTCGCGACGAGCCCCGCCTTCGCGTTCGGGACGTCCGAGTTCCGTCCGTTCATCCCCTCGATACCGGCGACCTGCGCCGCGTTCGCCACCTTTCTCCCAGCGCCATGCGCCCAGCGG
This sequence comes from Thermoplasmata archaeon, assembly GCA_021802125.1. Taxonomy (GTDB): domain Archaea; phylum Thermoplasmatota; class Thermoplasmata; order Lutacidiplasmatales; family UBA184; genus JAKAAX01. Next base: position 20,019 of record JAKAAX010000018.1, read on the forward strand.
AAGGGGTGGGCGAGCACCGGGATCCCGTTCAGGCGTCGGACCTCTTCCAGGGTCTCCACCAGGGGACGGTGGGGGGCCGGGGCCCGCTCGACGCCGTAGACCAGCAGGTGACCCTCTCGGGTGGAGACCTCGACCCCCGGCACCAGCAGGAAGCCCCGGGTCCCCTCGAACGCCCGCCGGGCGCGCGCGAGAGCGGCCACGGAGTTGTGGTCGGTGATGGCGACGCCCCCGAGCCCCTGGACGAGGGCGTCGCGGAACACCTCCTCCACGGTCAGGAGCGAGTCGGGGGAGGCGGTGGTGTGGATGTGGAGGTCCAGCCGCGTGCCCGGCATCGCCCGACCCCTTCCTCCCCGTCTACCGCACCTTCGCGCCGGCGGGCAGGGGGCGGTCCGGCACGAGGCAGCCTCCCGAGGAGAGGAGGAGCACCTCGGCGCGTCCGGGTCCCGCACGGTCGAGCCGCGCGACCACGCTCGGAGGGGCCCCCGGAGGGACCTCGCCGGAGAGGGGCCCCTCACCCGTTTCGATCGACCGTCCCTCGTGGGGGTTCGCGAGGACCGAGGCGACGACGAGGCGCGCGCGGGCGAAGTCGTCGTACTGGACCCTGGGCGCGGGGGCGGTCACGTCGCGGAGCGCCGTCCCGGGCGGGGTGCCGTCGGGCGCGCGCAGCACGGCCACGACCTCCCCGGCCTCGGCGGCGAGGATCATCCCTTGTGAGGTCACCCCACGCAGGGGGCGGGGCTCGAGGTTCGCGAGCACGGCGACGGTCTTCCCACGGAGCTCCTCCGGACGGTAGAACGGTTTGATCCCGGCGACGAGCGTCCGAGGGGAGGCTTCGCCGAGGTCCACGGTGATGACGTAGAGCTTGTCGGCCTTCGGATGGTCGGCCACCTCTTTCACGAGACCGGCGCGGATGTCCAGGACCGGCGGGGGACCGGCCGCGGGCGACGCGGGCGCCCCGGGCGCGGCAGAGGGTGGGGGGGTTCCCTTCGGAGCAGCGGGCGGCGCCGCCCCTCCCCCGCCCGCGGAGGGGGCGGCGGTCAGGAGCTTCGCAAAGAGCGGGGAGAGGGGGCCCAGACGGGTCCCAGGAACAGGAGGTTCGACGGCCCGCGGCCAGCTGCCGTTCGACACGAGGTCGGGAGTCCCCAGCATCTTGGCCACCCGCTCCGACGCGAAGGGCAGGAACGGGGCGAGGAGCACCGCCGTCGCCCGGACGACCCATAGCGCCTCGTACACGGCGAGGTCCCGGGCCTCCCCCTGCTGCGACCAGGGCTTCGACTCGTGGAACGCCCGGTTGCCTTCCCGAACCAGCTCCAGGGCCAGGTCGAGCGCTTCCTTGAGCTGGACGGCCTCGAACCGGGCCGTGGCGTCCCGGTGGGCGGCGAGGATCCGCTGGCCGAGCTTGCTGCTCTCCGCCGACCACCCCTTCGGAGGGGCAGGGACCTTGCCCCCGTACCGGCCCTCCACGAAGGTGAGGACCCGGTGGACCAGGTTGCCCCACTGGTCGGCCAGGATCTGGTCGTGGTCCTGGGCGATGTCGCGGTAGTCGAACTCCGAGTCGTGGTTCTGCGGGGCGTGGTAGGCCGCGTAGAACCGGACGGTGTCGGGGTCGTACCGCTGGAGCAGGTCCGGCAGGAAGACGGAGAGCGACGGGTCGGTCTCGGACTTCGAGAGCTTCTCCCCCCCGAAGTTCAGGAACTCGTTCGCGGGCATGTCGTAGGGGAGCCCGAACCCTCCGACCCCGAGCAGGATCGCCGGCCAGATCACCGTGTGGAAGGTGATGTTGTCCTTGCCCATGAACTGGTAGATGCGCGTGTCCTCCCCGGCCTCCCAGTACTTCCGCCAGGCCTCCGGGTCGCCCTTGCGCTGCGCCCACTCCTTCGTCGCGGAGAGGTAGCCGATCACCGCTTCGAACCAGACGTAGAGCCGCTTGTCGGGGTACCCGTCGAGCGGGAGCGGGACGCCCCAGGAGATGTCGCGCGTGATCGGCCGGGGCCGGAGCCCTTCCCGGACGTAGTTCTCGGTGAAGGCTCGGACCGACGGGCGCCATCGGTCGCGGACCTGCAGGTGGTAGCGCTGCAGCGGCTCGGTCAGCTTCTGGAGCTGGAGGTAGAAGTGCTCCGTCGGTCGGAACTCCGCGGGAGTGCCGCAGGTCTTGCACCGGGGCCCCTTGAGCTCCTGGGGCTCCAGGACCCGGGAGCAGCTCGGGCATTCGTCGCCGCGGGCCGAGGGGTTCCCGCAGTGGGGGCAGGTCCCGGTCACGTAGCGGTCGGGGAGGAACCGACGGTGCTTCGGGCAGTACGCCACCTGGGCCGTCGCCTTCTCGATGAACCCCTCCTGCAGCAGCGTGAGGAAGAACTCCTGGGCCGTCTGGATGTGCAGCGGGGTGTGCGTCGTGGTGTACGTGTCGAAGCTCAGCCCGAGGCGCCGGAACGTCTCGGCGTTGATCCGGTGGTACCTCTCCGCGACGACCTCCGGATCGACCCCCTCCGCCTCCGCGCGCACCGTCGTCGGCGTCCCGTGCATGTCGGAGCCGGAGACCATGACCACCTCGTGGCCTTGGGCCCGGTGGTACCGGGCGAAGATGTCCGCCGGGAGGAGGTTCCCGGCGAGATGGCCCAGGTGCTGCGGCCCGTTGGAATAGGGCCACGCGACCCCGACGAGGATCCGTGACATGGAGCCCCAAAGACAAGCTCCAAGAAGAAAAGGACACCGCTCGTCAGGTGTCCGAAGCTCCGGGGCTTCGAGCCCCCGACCCCTAGGTCCGGGCCTCACGGAGGGGCTCGGGCCAGCTCGTCAACAGGTTTGGGGAAGGTCCGCCGTGGCATTCGTTCAAGAGGCTGGGGTCTCAGAAGATTCTGGAAGGGGTTAGGGGCCCCAAGTTCAGAGGCCCCTTCGGTAACGAGCACAGCTCTAGCGCTTGCCCTTCTTTCCCTTCTTTCCCTTTGACTTGGTGGTCTTCGCCATTTTGGTTGTTGTCCGGTTCCAACCGGACAAGTGAACAAGTGCGCTCCTCCATGCCGTTCTTCTGTCCCCTCCACGACGGGGGAGGGCCCAGACGTCCCGTGAGCGACCTGCCCTCCGACGTCGGGTCACTCCGTGGAGACCGCCTGGAAGCTCTCGGAGCGGGGAGCGGGCACCTCGCTCCGAACCCCCTCGGGGAACCTCGATGGGAGGGCGGGGCCGAGCTCCGTCCAGGAGCCCGCAACGAAGGCGGAGGCGAACCTGCGGGCGATCGCGCCCGCCCGCATGACCCCGGAACCGTTGAAACCCGCCGCCACGAAGAGCCCGGGAGCGCCGGGGATGGGGCCGACCAGAGGATGGCCATCGGGAGTGGCGGCGCAGACCCCGGCCCACCCGCCCTCGACGTTCGAGCCTGCCCATCCGGGAAGGACGTCCTGAAAACGTCCGGCGATCGTCTCGAGGTAGGCGAAGTCCGCGGCAGGATTCGCGCTCGCGGGGTCGGCGGGGAGCGAAGGCGCGCCCCCGGTGACCAGCAGGCGTCCCCCCGGGGCCGAGCGCACGAGCAGCCCATCCCCCGGCTCGTGGTAGGTGGGGAACGGGGAGGCCAGAGGGCCGGGCCGCAGACGACAGCCCTCCGCTCGGAACGCGGAGAGAGGCAGGGGTTGGCCGAGCTCACGTAGCAGCGGGCCCGTCCAGGCCCCACAGGCCAGGACGAGCGACGTCGTCGAGAACTCCCCTCCCAGCGCGCGGACCCGCCAACCGTCCGAGTGCCGCTCGACCGCAGGGGCGCCCCAGCCCCACCGAAGATCGACCCCGGCCTGCGACGCCAGCTCGGCGTAGGCGAACGTCATCTCCGAGGAGGAGAGCAGCGCTTCGTGAGGGACGTGGGCGACCACGCGTGCTCCGGAGAGATCTCCCGCCGGCAGGAGACGAGCCACGACCTCCGGGCCCACCGCCTCGGTCCCGTCGCCCTCCCGGCGAGCGAGCTCGATCTGCCGTTCCAGCCATCGAGCGTCCTTCTCGTTACGGGCGGCCCATAGCCCACCGCACTCCCGATAGGCTCCGAGCCCCCACTTCTCGGAGATCTCGCGGTACTCCTGCGCGCTCTCCCGCACGAGCCCCCGCTCCCAGGGGTCCCAGGGGAAAGGCGAGAGCGCCCCTACCGAAGCCCCCGAAGCTCCCGCGCAGGGATGCACCCCGTCGTAGAGCACGACGGAGCCGACCCCCTCCCTTCGTAGATGGTGGGCGAGGGCGCAGCCCATGATCCCGGCCCCGAGGACCACGACGTCGTGCCGTGAGGGGGCGCTGGGCATCCTCGCGACCTCCTTCGGACCCTCCGACCCCCCCGGGAGATAAGGGGGTTCAGCGGGCGGGCGGGGGGGACCGCGGGGGAGCAACCCTTTACCAGAGAAAGACGGTCGCCTTGGCCATGACCGACGCCTGGGCCATCTGTCCGGTGTGCAAGAAGATGCTCGCCGTGGAGGTGGTCGACGTCCCTCGGCAGCCTGTGGCCCTCCTCCGTCACCTCGAGGAAGCCCACGGACCGGGCCCCGTACCCTCGGAGCGCCGGGAGAGCGTGAGAGCGCAGGCGACCCCGGCTCCCCCCCGCCCGCCCCCCGACGACCATCCCCCGCGCCGCGCGGCCTCTCCACGCCCGCACGGCCGGCCGCGCCACTGACCGTCGACCGGTTTCGGCGAGAGAACCTGGGTCCGACCGCCCCGTCGAGAATGGGGTGCCGCGCGCGAGCGAGCGGCCCCAGCCCCGGGGACAATCCGAGCGCGGGGGGGGAGGAGAGGCCCGCGCGGATCAGTACGAGCCGGGCGGTCCCGACGGAGGGTACCCGGCATACACGCCCGCGCCCGACTCTCCCTTCGAGGGGGGCCCCCGCGATTGCCGTGAACGTCGGACGGCGATGGCGACCGCCGCCGCGGCGACCACCACGACCAGACCCACGACGACGATCCCCCATTCGAGAGGCGTAAGGCCGAGGGGGCCCGCGCCACCGTTCGAGGTCGTGCTGGTCCCCGATCCCACGACAATGTTGAGCGTGGCCTGCGAGGAGGCTCCCGTGGCGTCCGTGACCTGCAGGATGACCACGTAGGACCCGTCGGCGGTGTACGTGTAGGAGGCGTTGGCCTGTGTCGAGCTGGCCGAGCCCACCCCGAAGGTCCACAGGTAGGTGTACGGGGCGGTGCCCCCGCTCGCCGACCCGGTGAACTGGACCTGGAGCGGGGAGGGACCCTGCGTAGGGTTCGAGCTGGCGTGCGCCGCCAGGGTGCCTCCGGAAGCGGCCCGCACCGCCACGGGGTTCCCGGTGACCACCACCGGGGTCCCGCCCCGGCTGTCCTGCACCGACATCGACGGGACGAAGGTCCCGGCGCCGGTGTAGACGTGGGAGACCTGAGGCGTGGCGCCGGTCGTGCTCGTGGCCGCGCTCCCGTCGCCGAAGTTCCAGCTCTCGGTGTACCCCGTCCCCGTGCCGCCCGCGACCGTCCCGGAGAACGTCACCGATAGCGGGGCCGCTCCGGAGCTCACCGAGGCGGAGAGGCCTGCCGTCAGCGGAGGGATCGAGGAGGAGATCGTCACGTTGGACCAGAGGAAGATCGGGATGGCGGGCCCGTCGGTGATCTGGACGCTCAGGTTGACGTACCCTGCCGTGGGCCCCGCGGTGAAGTAGGTGGACGTCTGGTAGTCGCTCCCCACGGACACGTTGACCGACCCCAGGCTGGAGGGGGAGACGGACCAGGAGTAGTGCACCGTGGAGGCGTAGAGCGGCTGCCCGTACTGGTCCATGGCCTGGGCGTCGAACTTGAGCGTGCCTCCCGTCGCAACGGTGGCCGGCTTCGGGACCAGCGTCGCCGAGGCCAGCGTGGGCGGCGCGGTGGAGATCACGACGACGGCGCAGGCGAGCCGGGTCGTGGAGGCGTACGTCACGTTCAGGCAGACGTTCCCGGACCCCGTTCCGCTTCCCGCGACGAACCGCACGGCGGTGGTCCCGAGGGTCGCGTTGAGGGTCCCCAGGGTGCTCGGGCCCACGTTCCACAGGAACGTGCCGCCGTTGGACGGGTAGATCCCTCCCCCTAGGGTGTTGGTCGCGCTGCCGTTGAAGTAGAGCACGCCGTTGGGAGGCCCGCCGGTGGAGAGCGGGGAGAGCACGACGTTCGCGAGGGTCGCGGACGCGCTGACCGTGATCGGGGCGCAGCCCATCAGGGTCACCCCGCTGTAGGTCGCGTTCTCGCAGAGGTGACCCGACCCCGCGCTGCTCCCCGGGGTGTAGGTCGTGGAGGCGCCGACGGCCGGGCTGACCGAGCCCAGCGTCGAGGGGTAGGGCTGGGACCAGGCGAAGGTCGCGCCCCCGATGCTCGCCCCGCTCTGGTCGGTGGCGGAGGCCGAGAGCGCCACGGTGGTGCCGGGGCTGGTGCCGACCGGGTCCGGGGAGATCGCGGTCGAGGTGAGGGTGGGAGGGGCCCCGCCGGTCCCGGTGTTGCAGGGGACGCGCGGGTCCCCGCACCGCCACACGGGTTCGAGGGGGTTCCCCTCGGCCAGCATGTCGTTGGTGGCCATCGGGAAGGTGAGCTTGGTGAGGGAGCTCGCGAAGATGGTGGGGTTGACGTTGAGCTCGACGCGCTCCATCACCGCGAGGACGTTGGAGGTGTTGAACGTCTGGTGGACGATGTTCCCGCACGGCCCCGTCGTGATCCCGCAGGAGGCCGGGTTGGGGTTCCCGGTCTTCATCACGCTCGGGTCGGCGACGAGGACGAAGGGGAACCTCCGCCCGCTGTTGACGGAGTCCGGACCGTTCGCCCCGTCCTGCGTGTCGTCCTCCGAGATGGCGATGACCGTGTTCTTCGCGAGGGCGGTGTTGTTCTCCACCGCCTGCACGATGAGGTTCATCGACTGGTCGTTCCACTGGATGCACGTGTCGAAGCTCGAGGACGTGCAGTACGGACCCGGGTGGTCGTCCATGAGCTCGATCTCCGTGTAGGTCGGCAGCCCGTAGTCCTTGAGGTAGCTCAGGAACGCGTAGGCGGCGTACTGGTCGTTCATCGTGGTGACGCCGCTGTTCGAGCAGGTGAACTGGCAGTCGTAGAGGAGCTGCGGGATCCCGTTCGCGGGGTTCACCACGGGCGGGAGGGGCTGGACGCTCCCGCTCGTCGTGTTCGTCCAGAACCCGACGCCGGAGGGCACTCCGGAGCACGTGGTGTGCTCCACGGCGACCGAGTTCCCGGGCAGCGAGCCCGGGATCCCCGTGGTCGAGCCGACGGAGCAGCTGAGCCCGCTCCCCCCGCTCCCCAGTTCCCAGAGGTTGTCCCCGATCGCCAGGAACGGGATGGGCCCTCCGGACTGGGCGACGTTCGGTCCCGTGAACCGGTCGAAGACGGTCCCGTCGGTGGGGTAGGCCTGGGAGCCGAGGTCGGGGCTGTAGCCGCAGCTGCCGCTCTTCACGTTGGAATTGTTGTAGATCCCCCACTGCGTGCCGGATCCCATGCCCTGGACCGTGTTGCTGCAGGAGTCCGAGCCTCCGTTGATGTCGGCCGCGAAGAGGTAGGCGTGGCCCTGCGCCGAGTAGGGGTCGACGGAGGAGTACATGTTGTCGAAGACGGACCCCGTGCGTCCCCACTGGTGCAGGAAAGGCACGTCCGCGATGTGGTTCGTCTGAGAGGTGTGGTCGACCCCGTTGTCGCACGTCGAGTTGATCGTCGAGTGGCAGTCTCCGAGGTAGTCGTCAAAGACGTGGTTCTCCCGGACGATGTAGATGAAGTGGGTGAGGTTCGAGGGGAAGGGGGCGAGGCCGCTCACGAGCGGCGTCAGGTCCGGAGGCGCCACTCCAAGGCCGGGGGTCGCCTGGGTACCCGACCCGGCCTGTCCGCCGGGGAGGCCGACGGCCGCCGGCGCGCCTACGGCTGTCGGGACCGCGAGGAGCAAGACCAGAAGGAAAGAGGTGGCAGCCCACAGTCGTACCGTGACACGCATACGCACAGTGGCCGCCGATGCCGGATATATAATTCCCCAGGCAGGCGGAACACCGCGGGAGGGACACTCGGTCCCGAAGAGGGGAGTGGTGACACGCGCAGAGGAGACACGCGTGGGGGACTCGGGGGACGGGGGGGGCGAGCGGGCGCGAGCGGGCGTGCGAGCGGGCGCGAGCGGGAGGAACGCTACCCTAGTAGGTGGGCTGCGCCCGGCGGTAGGCCTCCTGGAGGGCGCCGGTGTCCACGTGGGTGTAGATCTGGGTCGTCGCGACGCTCGCGTGCCCGAGCTGCTTCTGGATGAATCGCAGGTCGAGGCCGCGCTTGAGCAGCGTCGTCGCCAGCGTGTGCCGTAGCGTGTGCGGGGTGACCCGCTTGGCGATGCCGACCTCCCGCGCCCGCTGCCGGACCATCCGCTGGACGGACTCGCGGCAGATCGGGAAGACCCTCAGGTCGCCCACCGCCCTCTCGCTCCGAACCGCGAGCCAGACGCGTAGCGTCTCACAGGTGGTGGTGTCGACCACGACCATGCGGTCCTTGTCGCCCTTCCCCGCCCGGACGCGGAGGAGGCCGTTCTCCAGGTCGAGGTCGTCCACGGAGAGGCGGCAGACCTCCCCGACGCGCAGCCCGCCGTAGCCGAGCACGTGGAGCAGGGCGTGGTCCCGAGGCTCTCCCGAGGCCGAGGAGATGAGCAGGTGGGCCTCCTCCTCCGTCAGGAAGTTGGGGAGCTTTGCCGACCGCCGGGGGACCTCGACCTGTTCCGCGGCCCGCGAGCCGAAGGCCCGCAGGAGGAACGCGACGGCCCGCATCGCGCCGTAGACCGAGGCCTTGGAGTACCGCTTCGTCAGGACCAGGTGCTCGCGCCAGGCCTCGAGGTCGGCCGGGGTGGTCTCCAGGAGGGGCTTGCGAAGGAAGACCAGGAAGTGGCGGGCCGTGAACACGTACTGCTTGACGGTCCAGGGGCTCTTTCCTTCCCCTTCCATCAGGCGCTGGAAACGCTCCAGGAGCCGGGGCAGCTCGCGCGGGACCTCCCGTTCGAGCGCGGGGAAGGGGAGCCCCGAGTCGACCGAGGACGCCCGACGCGGCCGGCCGGGAGCGGCCCCGGCGACCGACGCGAGCGAGGGGGAGGAGAGAGCGGCTTCGCTACCCACGCTCACCGGGAGTGTCCGAGATGGGAGATTTAAGGCGGGGTTGGAGTGGAAAGAGGGGTCCGTGGGCCGGTCCGCCCGGCGTGAAATACCTCCGTCCCGTCCCTCGTTCGTGGCGTGCTCCGAGGCCGGGTGCCGCGAGAGGGCGGTCGTCGACCAGCCGTACGCTGGGGCCCACCCCTGCGTCGCCCACTTCAAGGCCTCCGTCGTGGAGCGGGCCCGCCGGGAGCTCCACCGTCAGGCCCCGCGTCTCAAGGGGGGCACGCTCGCCGTCGGCGTCTCCGGGGGGAAGGACTCGGGGGTGGCCCTGACGCTCGTCCACCGGCTGCTCGGGCAACGTCGGGGCATCCGCCTCGTCGCCGTCACCGTGGACGAGGGCATCGAGGGGTACCGCTCCGAGACGCTCGTCGAAGCCCGTCGTCTCTGCGGGTCCCTCGGCGTCGAGCACGTCGTCCGGCGTTTCGAGGAGGAGGTGGGCTCGACGACGGACGAGGCCGCACGGAGGTTGCCCGGGGAGATCCCCTGCTCCTTCTGCGGGGTGTGGAGGAGGAAGGTCCTCAACCGGGCCGCGAGCGACCTCGGAGCCGTACGCCTCGCGATGGGGTTCAACCTTGACGACCTTGCGCAGACCGTTCTGATGAACCTCGCGCGGGGAGAGCCGGGACGGCTGGGACAGATGTCCCCCCACCTCGAACCCCAGGAGGGGCTCGTTCCCCGCATCGCGCCGCTCGCGATGATCCCCGAGCGCGAGGTGTACCTCTACGCCCGTCTCGAGGGGATCCCCTTCGACCACGCGGTTTGCCCCCACGCTTCGCGGGCCGGGCGCAACGTCTTCCGGGAGGTCCTCTGGCAGCTGGAGGAGGCGGTGCCCGGGACCCGGCACGCGCTCCTGCGGACGCGCGAGAAGCTCATCCCCCTCCTGCAGGAAGAAGGGGCGATAGGTTCCGCACGCCCGTGCGCGGTCTGCGGAGAGCCCTCCTCGAACGGGACCTGCCGCGCCTGCGCGTACCGCCAGGCCCTGGCCTCGGTCGCCCCGAGGAGCTTTATCTCCGCCACCGGCTCGGGACCTGCGTGAGCGCGTCCACCGCTCCGGGAGGCCCGGCGTCGGCCTCCCCCAAGGGGTCCGGGATGCCGCCCTCCCGCCTGTTCGTCGCCGGGGCCGGGATCATGGGCGCCGGCATCGCCGCGCAGGCCGCCCTCGTCGGATGGGAGGTGGACCTCTACGACGTCCAGCAGGCGTTCGTCGACCGCGGGCTCCAGGCGGTCCAGAAGGACGTCGACCGGCTGGTGCGCAAGGGCAAGCTCACGGCAGAAGCCGGGGCGGTCGTGCGCGGCCGCGTCCGGGGCACGCTCGAGCTCGAGCCCGCCTCGAAGGCCTCGGTCATCATGGAAGCCGCCCCCGAACGGATGGAGCTCAAGCGCGAGCTGTTCCGGAAGTTCGATGCCCTCGCGCGGCCCGAGGCGCTCCTCGGGACGAACACCTCCTCGCTCTCGATCACCGCCATCGCCGCGTCGGTGAAGGACCCCGGGCGGGTCGTCGGGATCCACTTCTTCAACCCCGTCGTCGCGATGGAGCTCGTCGAGGTCATCCCGGGGTTCCGGACGCGCAGCGAGGAGGTCGAACGGGCCCGGGAGTTCGCCCGCGGAATGGGCAAGACCGTGACCTCCAGCAAGGACGCCCCCGGGTTCGTGACCACCCGCGCCATGGCGACCCTCGCGAACGAGGCGATCTGGATGCTCCACGACGGCGTCGCGACGCGGGAGGACATCGACACGGCGCACAAGCTCGGGTTCCACCACCCCATGGGCCCCCTCGAGCTCGCCGACCTGGTCGGGCTGGACACGATGCTCTCCGTCCTTGAGCGGCTCTACACCGGCTTCCGCGACCCGAAGTACCGGGCCTGCCCGCTCCTCGTGAGCATGGTCGAAGCGGGGCTCCTCGGCCGGAAGAGCGGAGAGGGGTTCTACCGCTACGAGGCGACGCCGGGAGCGGGGACCCGACCGTCATGAGCGTCGCCGACACCCTGCTGCTGGTCCTCTTCGTCATCATCTTCTCGCTGATCGCCCCGATTGGGTACCTGGCCTGGGTCCGCAAGACCGAGCGGTACAACACCGAGGCGTGGGGCCCTCTGCTGCGGGCCTTCGGCTACGGCGCGTTCATCGGGACCTTCATCTCGGCCATCCTGGAGGGGATCTTCCTCCTCGCTTACTCCAGCGTCATCCAGCCCGACCTCGGTCTTCCCGGGGGGGCCGACGCCACCCTGGTGATCCTGGCGGTGGTGGTCGCGCCGTTCATCGAGGAGGGGATGAAGGGGCTCGGGGTCTGGAACATGCGGGACCGGATCCGCTACGTCGCGGACGGGCTCGTCTTCGGTGCCGCGGTGGGCTTCGGCTTCTCCTTCGTCGAGAACATGCTCTACGGAGTGAGCGCCCTCAGCGCGGGGGGGTTCATGGCGCTCCTCGCGACCATCATCGTGCGGTCCATCTCCTCCAGCCTGCTCCACGGCAGCGCGACGGCGATGACCGGGCTCGGCGTCGCGGAGAACCAGCTCCGAAAGGGGGTCGGCCACTCGCTCGCCGGCTACTACCTCCTCGCGGTGGCGATGCACGCCTCCTTCAACCTCCTCGCCTCGATCACCGTGGTCCTGCCCCTCCTGGGCGTGAACGTCCCCGCCCAGTACGAGAACACCCTGGTCATCGTCTCCCTGATGGCGGCGATCATCTACGCCTTCAGCGTGTTCAGCCACGTGAGGACCCGGATCACCGAGATGCAGTTCCAGGGCGTCGGACCGCTCGCGCACGCCCCGAAGGGCTACGCCTACCTCACCCAGGGGACGCCCGCCCGACGGCGTTGAGGCGCCCGAGCGCCGCCGGCTGCCGTCCAGGGCTTCAGGGCGGAGGGGCCGCCGATTTGGTGGAGGAGCCGGCGCGGTGGCCCTCCTCCCGGTGGCTCCACTGGTCGGCCGTGATCTTCTGGTAGAGCTCCCCCGCCTCGTCCCTCGAGGGAGGGGGCGGCGGGTGGGCGGCCGATCCGATCGAGGTCTTGCGGAGCAGCCAGTAGTGGATGCGCCAGGTCTTCCCCTTCGCGACGAGCGCGTCCTCCTCCTCGCTCGTGAGCAGCCCCTCCTCCTCGAGGGCGTAGAACGTGTCGCGGTCCTCGTTCGAGAGGACGTTGTCCAGGACCATCTCCTCCGGGCCGAAGTAGTTCAACACCTGCGTGGCGACGGCCTCGGCCCGGTCCCCCGGGATCTTGCCGTGAGCCACCAGGGTGTTCCGGATCGCCTCGGTGAGCTCCTCTACCGTGACGACGACCACGCGCGACGCATCGGGAGCGGGCTAAAAAAGGCGCACTGCGCTGGATGGCCCGTCCGTTCCGGAGCCGGTCTGGCCCCGCGGCGCCCACCCCGGGGGCCCGGCATCGGCCGGCGCGGACCTCGGCAATCTTCTATGCCTCAGCCGGTGGGGCGGCCGTGGACGTCACGACGACCGACGGGGCACCCCTGCCCTTGGACGATGCGGCCCGGGCGGTCGCGAAGGCCCTCTTCCTCCGCCCCGAGCCGCTCTGTCCGGAGTGCCGGGGACGGGTCCTGGGTCGGTTGGGTCACGGGTTCACCAACCCTGAGCGCGCCCGACTCGCGGCCCAGGCCCTGGGCCTGGAGCCTCCGCTCCCTCTCGATCCTCCGGACCGGTGCGAGGTCTGCGCGGGGGCGTTCTCCCGCATCCCCAAGTGGGTCGAGCGCTGCCTGAACTCGGCCGAAGGGTGGGAGTGGTCGAGCTTCCGCTGCGGTTCGCGCTTCGACCCGGAGCGGCTCGCCCGGGAAGAGGCCCTCTGGGTCGATGTCGGGAGCGCCTGGGGCGAGAGCCTCCGCGCCGCGTTCAACCGGGAGCTGGGAAAGGCGATCTCGGCGGCCACGGGGAAGCGGGGGGACGTCGACCCTCCCGACCTGGTCTTCCTGGCTGACGTCCCGGTGGGGCTCGCTTCGATCACCGTCTCGCCCATCTTCTTCTATGGTAGGTACCGGAAGCTGGACCGGACCCTACCCCAGACGCGGTGGCCCTGCCGCAGCTGCCGAGGCAAGGGGTGCTCCCGCTGCGGGGGGACCGGCAAGATGTACGCCGAGAGCGTCGAGGAGGTCGTGGGGGGGCCCCTGCTCGCCCTCTCGGGGGGGTCCTCGCACGCCTTCCACGGTATGGGTCGGGAGGACATCGACGCGCGGATGCTGGGACGGGGACGGCCCTTCGTCCTGGAGGTCTCGCGCCCCAAGAGAAGGGGCCTGCCGATGGAGGAGGCCCTGCGGGCCATCTCCGAGAAGGGGGTCGGCCGGGTGGAGGTCCAGGACCTGCGTCCCTGCGAGGGCAGCGAGGTCGAGAGGGTCAAGGCCGCGCGGCCGGAGAAGACCTACCGGGTGGTCATCGCCCCCGCGTTCCCCGAGGCCAAGCTTAATGAAGTACGAACCGTGGTCGAAAACCACCCGTTGGAGCAACGGACCCCGACGCGCGTCGCGCATCGTCGGGCAGACCTCCGTAGGCTCCGTACGGTCAAGAGCGTGAGGTTCGTGGCGTCCGACGCGGAGAGCTCCACCCTGGAGGTCCGGGCCGAGGCGGGGACGTACATCAAGGAATTCGTGGAGGGTGACGGCGGCCGGACGCAGCCGAACCTGGCCGCGCTCCTCGGTACACCCCTCAAGGTCCGCGCGCTCGATGTGCTCGAGGTCCACGACGGACCGGAGGTGGCCTGAATGGTGAAGAGCTCGAAGGGGTTCCGCTCGAGGACCCGCGGCGCACTGACGAAGGAGGTCCGCGAGAGGGGCCTGCCGGCGCCCACCCGCTACATGGCCGTCTTCGAGCCCGGCAGCAAGGTCCTGGTCCGCCTGGAACCCTCCGACCCCCACGGCATGCCTCACCCCCGCTACCAGGGGAAGGTCTGCACCGTGATCGCCCGACGCGGCCGGAGCTACGAGATCGAGTTCCTGGACGGCGGGAAGCGCAAGGTGCTCATCTCCAACCCGGTCCATCTGGTCCCGATGGGGGTCGCATGACCGAGACCATCCCGCTCGCGCGCGTGAAGGACCTGCTCTCCGAGGAAGCGGCCAAGCGGACGCTCTCCCGGGAGGCGCAGCTCGCCCTCGCCCACGCGGAGGGCTCCATCAAGCTCACGACCAAGGACACCGACACCATCCTGGGCGAGCTCCGGGCCCTTCCCTACCTCGACACCGTCCTGGCGACCAAGATCGCCGACATCCTCCCCCAGTGGCCGGAAGAGGTCCGGCTGCTGGCGTCGAAGGACCGCACGCTGCTCGACGAGGAGCAGGTGAAAGCGATCCTCGAACTGACCGCCAAGTTCCGATGATCCACGGAGGTTGCCGTGGAGCGATACGCCTGGGTCCTCGACCTTCTCCCTTCCGGCCGGTCCACGGACCGAGGGCCGCACAAGGAGGCCATCGCGATCGCCGTGGGCCAGGAGGAGCTCAAGCTGCTCGAGATCGTGCTCCGGTCCGCCGCTCCCCTCCCCCCGCTCACCCGTCTCTCCCTGGTCCCCCCCGAGGGCTCCCAGGTCCCCCCGATGCCCGTGGACCACGTCCGCCGGCGCATCGGGTTCTCTGAGCTCACTACCGCCGCCCGGGCCGAGCTCCCCCACGCCCTGGAGGAGATCGTGAAGGCCTCGCCCGAGCGCTTCCTGCGCGTCTACAACGAGGCCCCGTCGATCTCCCGTCGGTTCCACATGCTGGAGCTCCTCCCCGGCATCGGGAAGAAGACCATGTGGGAGGTCATCGAGGAGCGGAAGAAGAAGCCCTTCGCGAGCTTCGAGGATATCGAGACCCGCACCCGTCTCAAGACCCCCATCCTGTCGATCGTCGGCCGGATCGAGAAGGAGCTCTCCGGTGAAGAGGAGAAGTACCGGCTCTTCGTCCCGCGCTGAGGGGCGAACGCGTCCCGGCCCCCGGGCCCGCCCTCTGCGTGTGAACGGGATCGCCCCCTCCACCCCGGAGGAGATCGCGCGCGTCCTGGAGCTCGTGGGCATCGAGCCCTCCCGCAGCCTCGGCCAGAGCTTCCTCGTCGACGGGGGGGTCGCGGACCGGGAAGCTGCGCTGCTGGACGTCCCCCCCGGGACCCCCGTCGTGGAGGTGGGGGGAGGGTTGGGCCAGCTCACCCGCGCCCTCGTCGACCGCGGCTTCCAGCTGACCGTGATCGAGCGCGAGCCGCGGCTCGCGAGCTATCTCGCGGTCAACTTCGGGGAGAGGGTGCACGTGGTGGAGGGCGACGCCCGCACCGTGGCCCTTCCCCCCGTCAAGGTCTTCGCGGGGAACCTGCCCTTCTCCGCCGCCCACGAGATCCTGCTCCGCCTGGTCGAGCACGGCATGGAGCACGGCGCCTTCCTGCTCCAGAAGGAGGTGGCCGAGCGGCTCACCTCCTCCGCCGGCTCGAGGAGCTACGGCCGGCCCACCGTCATCTTCCGGACCTGGGGGGTCTTCCTCTCGGCGGGGAAGGTCCCCTCGGAGGCCTTCCACCCCCGCCCTGCGGTGGAGGGGGCCCTGGTGGTCTGGCGCCGCGACCCGATCGACCCGCCGCTGAAGGACGCCCGCCAGCTCGAGCGCGTGCTCGACGCCGCGTTCGCCCAGAGGAGGAAGGTCCTCGGGAACGTCCTCCCGTCGGCCCTCAGCCGGCAGTTCGGGGTGCCCCAGGACCGTGTGGACGGACTGCTGGCCAGGGCCGGATGGCCCACGGACTGGGCCCGTCGCCGGGCGGAGGAGGTCCGCCCGGAGGAGTACGTCGCCCTCGCGAACCTCCTGCCCGCCTCGGGGGGCGCGACCCGTTCCGAGCGGGGCTCCGAGCACTGACCGCAGCGGCCCCGGACCCTCGAAGGGGGTCTCGAGCGCCGGAGGCATGCTAGGCCGACGCAAACTGGGAAATACCGTCCCGGCGTGGGGGACCCCGAGAGAGACCCATGCAGCCGGGCATCGTGTACGTGGATGGAAAGTGGTACCCTCCGGAGCGCGCGAAGGTCTCGGTCTTTGACCACGGTCTTCTCTACGGAGACGGGGTCTTCGAGGGGATCCGGTTCTACAACGGACGGGTGTTCAAGCTCGACCGCCACGTCGACCGGATGTTCGAGTCCGCCCGGATGATCGGGCTCACCCCGTCGGTCACGAAGGAGGAGTTCCGCGACATCATCCTGCAGACCTGCCAGAAGAGCGGGCTCACGGACGGCTACCTTCGACCCCTCTTCACCCGCGGGGAGGGCGACCTGGGCCTCGACCCGAGGAAGGCCAAGCGCACCAGCCTCGTCGTCATCTGCTCGACCATCTCGCTCTACGGTGACAAGCACCGCACCGGACTGTCGGCCATCGTGGCCTCCGTCCGGCGTCCCCCCCGGATCTGCCTCAACCCGAACGTGAAGTCGCTCAACTACCTCAACAACATCCTCGCGAAGATGGAGGCCAACGAGAAGGGGGCCGACGAGGCCCTCATGCTCGACCTCGAGGGGAACGTGGCGGAGATGAGCGCCGACAACATCTTCGTCGTGAAGGGCCACACCGTCTACACGCCCCAGACCTCCAACTGCCTGGTCGGGATCACCCGGGAGACGATCCTGGAGCTGTGCGAGGGGCGCTACCCCGTCCGCACGGAGATGTTCAAGTTGGACTTCGTCCTCCAGGCGGACGAGGTCTTCCTCACGGGGACCGGCGGCGAGGTCGCACCGGTGACCTCGATCGAGGGGCACCCCATCGGCAGCGGGAAGCCGGGGCCGGTCACCCAGGAGCTCCAGCAGCGCTACTTCGATCTCGTCCGGAGCACGGGGACGCCCATCCCCACCGGGAGCGGCAGCGGCTCGGCCACCACCGACGCCGCGTCCTCCACCGCGTGAACCGTCGCGGAGCCTCGCGCCTCCCCCCGCACCCCCGCCCCCCCCGGTCACAACGCCGGCCCTAGCGCCGGCGTTCGACGCCCGGCCAGAATCACGCCCGGTGCCCGAGATGGATGGGGCGCGGCATGAACCCGAGGCCCTTGGCAACGCTTAAGCGATGTGGGAATTCCCCACATCGATGCTCCCGAAGATCCGGGCCGTCTGGGCGCTGCTCCTCGCCGTCCTCTGCGGTCTCGCGGGAGCGGTAGGTGGCTACCTCCTCCACGGAGCGACGGGGGGCGCGGCGAACTCCCAGGGGTCCACCATCACCAACCAGACGCTCTCCATCACCGCCGCGGGGACGCTCGGGGTGGTCTTCCCGCAGGCCGCCCGGGCCCTGGCGAACCTGACCCCGGGCATCCAGGTGCCTCTCGCCGCGGAACATTTCCAGGGCTCCGTCGCCGCGCTCAGCGCGGTGGAGCAGCCCGGGGTGTACTACGACGTCGCCTCCTCGGCCGACTTCCGGCTCGTCCACGCGATGCTGGAGCCCACCTACGCCTCGTGGGAGGTGCTCTACGGGACCCAGCCGGAGGTCCTTGCCTACGACCCGAGCGCGAGCGCGCTCGCCGGCATCTCCGCCACCAACTGGGCCTGGAAGATCACCGCCCCGGGGATCTTGCTGGGGGTCGCGAACCAGTCCACGGACCCCAACGGGTACAACGGGATCTTCACGCTGGAGCTCCAGGGGCTCTTCGCGAACGGCTCGCTCTCGACCGTCTACCAGCACTTCTACTCGAACCCTCCCGGGAGCTACGCGCAGCCCAACCCGTCCACCACCCGCGTCGAGCCGGAGGCGAACGCGGCGACCCTCCTCTCGACGCACGTGGTGCAGGCGTTCATCATCTACCGCAGCTACGCCATCCAGCACCACCTCTCCTACGTCGACCTGGACCCTCACGTGAACCTGGGGAACCTCTCCACGTCGATGATCCAGTACTACGCGCAGGCGACGACCGAGGTCCTGAACGGCGGTGGACC
This sequence comes from Thermoplasmata archaeon, assembly GCA_021802125.1. GTDB lineage: Archaea > Thermoplasmatota > Thermoplasmata > Lutacidiplasmatales > UBA184 > JAKAAX01. The sequence goes on from JAKAAX010000018.1 coordinate 37,983, forward strand.
GTCGACGTCGCTCGTGACCGGGGCCCCGGTCGCGTTCTCGGCGACGGTCCCCCTGAGCGCGACGAACGCGACGCTCGGGGACCTCTTCGTCCACTTCCTGGTCTCCCCGCAGGGGACGGCCCTCCTCTCCGAGGACGGGTTCACGCCCATCGTGCCGGCCTACGCCGACAACCCCTCGGCCCTGCCTCCGATGCTGGGCCCGATGGTCGAGCCCCTCCCCTCCACCCTCCAGGCGCTGCTCAGCTGACCGCGTCTCCCGGGTCGGCGGGGTGGGACGGAATGACGGAGAGCGCGGCCGTTGCGGGGGCCGCCCTTCCCCATCGTCCCCTCCCGCCACCTCCTAGAGAGACTTTACGCGGGGGCTGGATGGCCCGGGTCCCCTCGGTCGTGCTGGCGCTGCTCTCGGCTTCGCTCCTCGCGCTCTTCGTCCTCCCCATCGTGGCGATCGCGACCTACGTCCCGTTCTCCCAGATCCTGGCGGTGGCCTCGGACCCGGCCGTCGAGGCGTCGCTCGAGTTCACCCTCCTCGCCTCCGGCATCGCGCTCGCGCTCGCGGTCTTCCTGGGGGTCCCGCTCGGCTACGTCCTCGCGAGGCGGAGGTTCCCCGGCCATGCGCTCGTCGAGTCGGTGGTGACGCTCCCGGTGGTCCTCCCGCACCTGGTCGCGGGCCTGGCCCTCCTCTTCCTCTTCGCCCCCGAGGCCCCCCTGGGCGCGTTGGCCGACCGGATGGGATTCCCCGTCGTGTCCACCATCTGGGGCGTGGTCCTCGTGATGGCCTACGTCGGAGGCGCCTACACGGTGCTGGCCACGGCCGAGGCCTTCCGCGCGATCGACCCCGAGCTCCTCGAGACCGCCCGGACGCTGGGGGCGTCCAGGGGCGACGTGTTCCTTTCGGTGACCTTCCCCCTCGCCTTCCGGGGCATCCTGACCGGCGCCCTGCTCACCTGGGCCCGGTCGGTGAGCGAGATCGGCGGCCTTCTCATCCTGGCCTACACCGTCGTGCCGAGCCCGCCGTACAATGGACCGGTGACCCAGCCCATTACCGTGTACGTGTACAACCTGTACGCCCTGGGTGACACGAGCGCCGCCCTCGCGGTCTCCAGCCTGCTCATCCTCGTCTCCTTCGCCTTGTTCCTGGCCGTGCGGCTGCTCGAGGCCCGGGGCCGCATGCCCTGGCGCGGGAGGGTGCTCGTGCCATGACGACCGACGGGCTCGAGATCGACGGGCTCGTGGTCCAGGTGGGGGAGACCCGGGTGGGCCCGGTCCACGCGGAGGTCGCTCCCGGCCAGGTCCTGGTGGTCGCCGGACCCTCGGGGGCGGGCAAGACCACGCTGCTCCGGGGGATCTGCGGCCTGCTCCCGTCCATCTCCGGAGAGGTCCGGCTCCACGGACGGCGGCTGACGGACCTCCCGACGGAGGACCGGGGACTGGGGTACGTCCCGCAGTCGCTCGCCCTCTTTCCGCACCGCAACGCGGCGGCGAACGTCCGGTACCCTCTGGAGATCCGGGACCGAGAGGACGCGGGCCCGCGCGCGGAGGCCTTGCTCCAGCGTTTCGGGATCGCCCACCGCGCGGCGGCCCACCCGGCCCAGCTGAGCGGGGGGGAGCGCCAGCGGGTCGCGCTGGCGCGGGCGCTCGCCGCGGAGCCGACCGCGCTCCTCTTCGACGAGCCCCTCTCGGCCCTCGACCTCCTGGCGCGCGACGACATGGTGGAGCTGCTCCGGGGGGTGCTCGAGCGCGACAGCCTGCCGATGGTCCTCGTGACCCACGACCCCATGACCGGGTTCCCGCTGGGGGACCGGTTCCTGTTCCTAGAGGGAGGAGAGGCCCGGCAGGTGGGAAGCCTCTCCGACGTCCTCCAGGGCCCTTCCACGCCCTTCGTGGCGCGGTTCCTCGGGTTCGAGAACGTGCTGACCCCCGGGGAGCTTGGCGCCGCCGCGGGGCCCTTCCGACGCTGGCTCTCCTCCCGGTCCGGGCCCCGGGGCGTGGCGTTCCCCGCCGACGCGCTGCTCCTCGAACCCCAGGGGGTCGACGCGGGGACGGCCGGACCGGTCGATGGAGGTCCGTGGCCCGCGCGCGTGCGCAGGTGGAGGGTCTCCTCGAAGGGCTACCGGCTGAACGTCGAGGTCGAGGGGATACGTCTCGAGGCGGAGGTTGCACGGGAGGGGGGCGCCCCTGCCTCCCCCGGCCGGGACGTCCACATCCTTCTTCGGGAGGGAGCGGTCTGTGCCCTCGGTGACCGGTAGCCTCGCCCACCGCGGCAGAGAGCACCTTCTGACCCCCCTCGACCTGGCGCTCCTGCGGGCGATCTCGGACGTGGGCAGCCTGGCCCAGGCCTGCCGGAAGATCGGCATCGGGCGCGACCGGGGGGTCTACCGGATCCGTCGCCTGGAGCTCCTGCTGGGCGCCCCCGTGGTCCGGGCCGAGCGCGGAGGGACCTCCGGCGGAGGAGGGAGCGAGCTCACGAAGACGGGGGCGAGCCTCCTCCGGCAGGGGGTGGGTCCCCTGGACCGTGAGGGGGAACGGGAGGGGCCCGGAGAGGTTGCGCCGTTGCCGGAACCGCTGGTCGGTCGATGGCATGCGGCCCCCGCGCCCTGCGTCGAGCTGGACAACGGGCTTCGGCTCTTCGTGGGGTTCCGCCGCCCCGAGGGCGAACTCGTGGGGGTCTCGGTGAACCCCGACGCGGTGGTGGTGGCCCGGCGGCGCTTCCCTTCCAGCGCCCAGAACGTCCTTCTCTCGCGCGTCCTCTCGCTCGCCCCCCTCTCGGAGTCTCGGGTGCTGCTGACCGCGGAGGTCCGGGGGATCCGCCTGTCGAGCTGCATCACGCCCCAGGCGCGAAGGAGCCTCCGGCTGCGGAAGGCCTCTCGCGTCTATCTCTACGTCAAGGCCAACGCGGTCCGCCCCGTCTCGGGAGCTTCGGCCCGCCCGACGGACCTCCCCACCCCCGCTGCGACCGCCCTCGGAGGGGTCCGGGTCCGAGGGCGCGAGTAGCCGCGTTTATATACAAGCGCTCCCTCACTTGGCCTGAACATCGAGGGCAACCCCTCGAGAGAGAACACATGTTGGCGGGAACCCCGATCTTGGTGCTGAAGGAAGGAGCCGAACGAGAGAAGGGCAAGGGCGCGGTGTCGAACAACATCGCGGCCGCGCGAGCGCTCGCGGACGCCGTCCGCAGCACCCTCGGC
>JAKAAX010000019.1 GCA_021802125.1 Thermoplasmata archaeon
GGACGTCCGGATTGGCCGAGAGGTGCCAGACGAACTCGACCCCCTGGAAGTGCTTCTCGATCTCGGCGAGGTCCGTGACGTCGGTCCGGACCACCTCGACCTGGGGGTCCTCCCGGACCGGGGCCAGGTTCTCGAGCTTACCGGAGGAGAGGTTGTCGAGGACCCGGACCGACCAGCCCTTCTTCCGGAGGGCGACGACCAGGTGCGCGCCGATACCCCCGGCCCCCCCGGTCACGAGGGCCCATCTGGCCGCGCCCCGAGAGGTCCCCGTCATGGTCCGACGCTCGCCTCGAGCTCCTTCCGCCCTACGCCAGCCATATAACCCTTGGTGCAGATAATTGTCGATGCTTTCCCAAGGGGTCGGTGCCGGTCAAATGCGAACGTATGTTCGGATGATCTTCAGTTCGGAGGGCGCGAACCCCGAGGAGGTCGTGAAGCTCATGCGACAGCTCGGGTTCGAGGAGTCGATGGGAATGCACGACTTCGTGTACAAGTGGAAGAACCGTGCCTCGCTGGACGAGGTGCTCCACCTGGTCTCGGACATGCACGGTCGGATGAAGGGTCTCCAGGTCAACTACGAGGTCACGACGATCTCCTAGTTGCGCCGCCTGCGCCCGCAAGGGCCGAGCGAGAGGGACCGCGCCAGAGGAGGAGGTGAAGCCACCGCTGTGACCCCGCCCCAGGACTCGTCCGTGCGCGAGCTCGAGGAGTCGATACTCCTCCATCTCCTCGCGCATCGCGGCCACCAGGTCCGCTTCGAGGCGGACCGGGCGGTTACCGAGTTCGGGATCCTGCGGGCCTTCGAGGCGCGGGGGCTGGTGGTGCGAAGGGCGCTCGCGGACCTCGAGAGCAACCGGTGGGTGGTCCGTCGCATGCAGTACGTGGTCGGCTACAGCGAGCCGAAGGTGGTCTACACGTTGACCCCGATCGGGCACCAGAGAGCCCAGACCCTCCTCTCCGAGGAGTCCCAGACCGTGGGCAACGGCGACGGCCGCGTGGGCGGCGGCGCCGGCTCCGATGGCTCGGGGAGCGAAGGGATCCGCCCAGGCCCCGAGGACGGAAGCGGACAGAGGATCCTCCAGTGACCCCGGCCCGTCGTGGCCCCTCTTCGGCGCGGGGAGCTCTTCCCTCGGGAACATCCGGTGGGACCGCACCCTCGGGCGCGCCCGGCGCGGGACCCGTCGGTCACCTGCGGGGAGCCCGGGTCTCCCTTCGCCCTCCGGCGCCCGAGGACCTCCCGCTCCTTTTCCGGTGGCTGAACGACCCCGACGCGATCGCCCCCTGGGACCGGTTCGAGGTGGACAGCTTCGAGTCCCTCCAGAACGCCCTGCGCGACGCGCCGGGCGACCCGCTATCCCTCGCACCCCGCTTCCTGCTTCGGCGAGCCTCCGACGACCGTCCGATCGGCGTGGTGGGCTACTTCAACTCCTACACGGCGCTCGACACGGTCGACGTGTGGTACGCGATCTGCCTCCCGGAGGAGAGGGGCAAGGGGTACGGGAGCGAGGCCGTCCAGCTGCTCGCGGACTACGTCTTCTCCCACCGGAACGTCGAGCGCGTCGGAGCGACGAGCGACGTGGAGAACCCGGCGTCCTGGAAGCTGCTGGAACGCCTGGGGTTCCGGCGCGAAGGGACCCTTCGTCGGGCCCTCTTCCATCACGGAGGGTGGCACGACGTGGCCATCTACGGCCTCACGCGGGAGGAGTGGCGGACGCTCCGTCACCCGGACCGGAAGGGCCTTCGGGAGCCAGCGAAAAGCTGACCCGCACCCCCCCAAGGGGCAGGAGAAGCGCGGGAGCGAGCTGGACCGGCCGAACCTCGATCGTGTCCCGCAGGTGGGTGCCCCCGCAGGGGGCGAGGTCCGCCTCGCCGATGGTGATGAGACGGACCCGATCGACCCCTGGAGGGAGCTTTCCGGTCCCCGAGCGATTGGGGATCTTCTCGAACTCCTCCCGGGTCACGAAGGAGACCCGTACCGGGACGTGACGGGTGAAGAACTCCTCGTTCGCCTCCTTCCCGAGCGCTTCGAGGGCCCCCTCCGGGAGCGGGCGCTCCAGGTCGAACTGACCCCCCTTCGCGGAGACCTGCGCCTTCTCCGTGCGGAGCCCGAAGCGGCGGTAGGCGAGGGCCGAGAGGAGGTGCTGAGCGGTGTGGGAGCGCATGTGGGCGTGCCGTCGGGGCCAGTTGATCTCTCCGACGACCCGCATGCCCCGCTGCACGGAGGAGGCCCCCTTCCTGGCCAGTCGGTGGAGCGTCGCCCCGCCCTGATGGCCCACGTCCACGACGTCGACCGTGGAGCCGTTCGGTAGCCGGAGGGTTCCCTGGTCGCACGGCTGGCCCCCGCCGGTAGGGTAGAAGAGGGACTCGGAGAGGACCACCCCTCCGGGAGGGACCGAGACCACCTCGGCCTCGAACCGGGTCTCGTAGCCGGCGTCGAGGCTCGTGAGGTACCGGGGCTCGGGGGGATGTTCCGGGGACACGACCGGTCAGGTCAGAGGGGATAGAAAGCCGCCGTCGACCTGCTCCTCCGACCTCGTCCTGGCTCGGGTCAGGGGGGGAGGTGTGCCCCGGGACCCTACGCTTTCTCCCCCGCGGGCCCGGTTTTCGGTGCCCGGAAACCCACGCGACACTCGTAAGCTAAATACGGCCCCTTTACTCACAAAGCCCCCGTCTGAGGAACATCCTCCATGGCCACCACTCCCGCCACTTCCACGGCCCCCGTCCAGTCCCCCGTCCCCACCGAACGCGTAGGGCCCCCGTCCCGGCCGACCGCTCCCCTGCGCGACATCTCCATCATGATCGGTGGCCAAGGGGGCGACGGCACCCTCACGGTCTCTGACCTCCTGGGGCGCTACTTCCACGCCCGGGGTCTCTACATCTACACGGCGCGCGCAGTCCTCTCCCGTATCCGGGGGGGGCACGCGGACGCCTCCACCCGGGCCCATGTGGAGCCGGTGTGGGCCCAGAAGCCCGTCCAGGACGTGCTCGTCGCCTTCGACGACGACGCTGTCAAGGTCGGGCTGAAGGAGCTCGACCCCCACGGGTTCGTCCTGGCCGACCAGGGCTCGGTCAAGACCGAGGGGGCCAACATCTACCACCTCCCGCTCTCCATCACCGCGGCCAGCAAGGTGGGCAACGGGCTGTACAAGAACACCGTAGCCTACGGGGCCCTCTCCGCGCTGCTCGGGTTCGACGTGGCCGCCGCGCGCGGGGTCATCGAGAAGCGCTTCGGACGCCGGGGCGGGGACGCCCTGAACTTCAACCTCAAGGCCTTCGACCTCGGCCGTGAGCTGGTCAAGGAGGCGGGACTGCCCGCGCCGCTCTTCACCGTGGCGGCGGGGAGCGCGAAGGACCACATCCTGATCTCGGGGAACCAGGCCTGCGCGCTGGGCTTCGTGGTCGGCGGAGGCCGCTTCTTCTCCGGGTACCCCATCACGCCCGCGACCTCGATCATGGAGAACCTGGACAAGATGCTCCCGCAGTTCGACGGGATCGTCCGCCAGGTGGAGGACGAGCTCGGTGCGATCAACATGGCCATCGGCGCCGCCTACGTCGGTGCTCGCGCGATGACCGCCACGAGCGGTCCCGGGCTCTCCTTGATGACGGAGGCCATGGGGCATGCGGGCGAAGCGGAAGTGCCGCTCGTCATCGTCGACTGTCAGCGTGTCGGTCCGTCCACCGGGGAGCCCACCCGGCACGAGCAGAGCGACCTGCTCTTCGTCGTCTTCGCCTCCCACGGCGAGTTCCCGCGCTTCGTCCTGGCGCCGGGGTACGCCTCCGACGTCTTCGAGATCACGGTCCAGGCCGTGAACCTCGCGGAGAAGTGGCAGATCCCCGTCTTCATCATGCTCGACAACGACGAGAGCGAGAACACCCAGACCACCCCCGGGTTCGACCTCTCGAAGGTGCACATCGACCGGGGCAAGCTGCTCCGCCAGGAGGAGCTGGACAAGATGCCGGCCTACAAGCGGTACGAGTTCACCTCGGACGGCATCTCTCCCCGCTCGGTCCCCGGCATGAAGGGCGGCGTCAGCCAGACCACCGGGAACGAGCACGACGAGTGGGGTCACGTCTCCGTGAACCCCGAGAACCGCCGCAAGATGATGGCGAAGCGGATGAACCGGCTCGAGCTCGCGAAGCAGGACCTCCCCGCTCCCCACCTTTGGGGCGACGAGAAGGCCCGCATCGGGTTCATCGGCTTCGGTTCCACCTACGGCGCGATCCGCGAGGCCCAGCGGGACCTCAAGGAGAAGGGCGTCCCCACCCGCTTCTTCCAGGCACGAACGCTCTGGCCCGTCCCGAAGGAGGCGCTCGCGACCTTCCTCGAGGGGCTCGACGTGGCGTTCGTCGTCGAGCACAACTACACCGGGCAGTTCGCCCGGCTCATCCGGCAGGAGATGCCCGAAGCGGCGTCGAAGCTCCGCTCGCTCGTGAGGTACGACGGCCTCGCCTTCCGTTCCCCCGACCTGGTCCACCCGGTGGAGGAGTTCCGTGCCCGAAGTGGTTAAACCCATCCCGTCGACGTGGTGCCCTGGCTGCGGCGACTTCGGCGTGATGGCCGCGCTCAAGAACTCGCTCAAGGCCCTCAGCGTCCCGACGGAGGAGACCGTCATCGTCGGAGGGATCGGCTGCTCGGGAGGGATCCACAACTTCCTCGACGGCTACGGCTTCCACTCGCTGCACGGTCGGCTCCTGCCCACCGCGTTGGGGGCGAAGCTCGCGAACCCCAAGCTCACCGTGATCGCGGTGGGCGGCGACGGCGACGGCTACGCCATCGGCATGGGCCACTTCATCCACTCGCTGAAGAAGAACGTGGACATCACCTACATCGTGATGAACAACGAGACCTACGGTCTCACCAAGGGCCAGCCTTCGCCCACGGCGAAGGTCGGGTTCCATGGGAACCTCGAGGGCCCCTTCGACGCGGTTTTGACCGCGCTCTCCGTCTCCTCGGCGGGCTACATCGCCCGCGGGTTCTCCGGCGCCCCGCGCGAGGCCGCGCAGTACATCACCGAGGCGATCCGGTACAACAAGGAGCGAAGGGGGTTCGCCTTCGTCGAGATCCTCTCGCCCTGCGTCACCTACAACGACACCTACCAGCTCTGGCGGCAGCAGGTGGAGAGCGTCGAGAAGATCGAGGGGTACGACAAGAGCGACCGGGCGAAGGCCTTCTCCACCGTCCTCCAGGTCAAGGAGCGCGGGAAGATCCCCGTGGGACAGATCTTCCGGGTGGCGGACGACAAGGGCGCCCCCGCCCTCGACAAGACGCTGCTCCCGATGGTCGAGCGCTCCCCCGCCTCGGCGGACATCTCGCTCGAGCACAACCTGCCGAAGTACCAGAAGCTCCTGGCCTCCCTCGGGTAGGAGCGCGGGGGCCCTTCCCCCCCTCCTCCCCCGGTCCCGGGATCAGGTCGCGGGCTCGGCCCGTCCGTTCCTCGTGCTCCGCTTCGGCCTCTGGAGCTTCTCGAGGACGAGCGAGACCCTGCGGTTGGCCTCGGTCGTGACGATGTCGCGGTCCCCGGGCTGCCGGATGAACAGGGTGAGGGTGAGGTCGGAGGTGAGGGGGTTCCGGGCGCGGCCGGAGAGGAGCGGGGGGAACCGCGGGTCCAGGCGCGAGCGGAGCTTCGAGAGGCTCTTCCGGACCTCGCTCTCGAACTCGGCCAGGTTGATCCCGCTGGTCACGGAGATGGGGATCGCGACCTCCTTCCAGGCCTGCGGGGTGGTGTTGACGACCACCTGTCCCATGAACATGCGGTTCGGGATCGAGACCAGCTGGTCCTTCTCGGTGAGCAGCAGCGTGGTCATGGGGTTGATCTCGATGACCTTCCCCTCGTGCTCCCCCACCCTCACCGCGTCGCCGATCTTGAACGGGATGTAGACGTCCGAGAAGTACTTCGCCCCGGCGTTCTCGAGCGCCTCGCGGCAGGCGATGACCGCCGCGACGCCCGCGAGCCCGACGACCAGGAGGAGGATGTCGGTGCTGACGCCGATCTCCTGCACCGCCAGCACGATCCCCACGACCCAGATCAGCACCGAGGCGAACCGGCTGCCGCTGGCGGCGACGTGGGGCATGCTCTCGGACATGACCGACCGGATGAGGCGGTTCACGGTGCGGGCGAGGGCCCAGGTCACGACCAGGATGATGCCGGCGTAGAGGAACGGGAGCGCGGGCCCGAGCGGCGTCAGGTTCGGCCAGATCATGGTCCCACGACCTCCCGGATCATGGCGACCTCTTCTCCGGCAGCGGCGTCGAGCAGGCAGGGGCTCGCGGCGCGGTACCCTTCCTCGGCGAGGCGGTGGCGCAGCTCCCCCGGGTCATCCAGGAGGAGGTGGAGGTCCTGCGCGAGGGAGGCCACCTTCGTCGGGTCGAAGACCAGGCCGTTCTTCCCCGGATGAAGGAGCTCCGTGATGCCCGCCCGGTCGGAGACGACGGTCGCGCGTCGGTGCAGCCAGCTTTCCACGACCACGAGCCCGAACCCCTCCCGGTGAGAGGGGAGGACGGTGAAAAGGCTGCGCTCGTAGAGCGCGTCCAGCTCCGGCTGGGTCACGTGCCCGGTCAGCACCACCCGGCCCTCAAGCCCAAGGTCCTTGATCATCTGTTCGAGGCCCGCGCGCCAGGCCTCCCCCTTCGTTAGCGCGAGGCCCGCCCGCGAGCTCGAGAAGCTTCCGTTCCCCACGAGCAAGAGCTTGGCCCGGGGGAAACTGGAGGCAAGTGTGGCGAAGGCCTGGATGGCCACGTCCTGGCCCTTCATCGGGTCCATGCGCCCGACGACGAGGATGACCTGGTCCTTCGGGTGAATCCCCCACTTCGCGCAGACGGCCTGCGCCTCCTTCGGCGAAGGGAAGGTGTAGTCCTTGGGGTCAACATAGGGGAACATGCGTTTCGCCGGCCCCTTGTAGCCGAAGTCGCGCAGGGCCCTCAGGTACCGGTCCGTGCTCATGATGACCATGTCGTAGTGCCGGAGGTACTCCTCGAAGGTCGCCCGCCAGTCGGGAGGGATCATCCCCTTCTCGAAGGGGATGTGCCACCGGAAGATCTTCGGCTTCGCACGGCTGAGCATCGACCCCACAGGTAGCTGTTGGAAGTCGTGGACGTAGTAGACGTCGAAGTCGTTCGCCTCGTCCAGGCGGCGGAGGAGTTCGGCCGTGGCCCGGTTGTAGTACGCGAACTCGGAGAAGTCCGCGGTCCAGAGCAGCTCGTCCGGACCCTTCGTGGTGCGCGTGCCGTGGGCGACACGCCACACCGCTTCCTTGATCGTGCCGTACCCCGCCATCCTGAGCCGGGACATCTCGACGTTGTGAAGGACCAGCCCATCGTACCGGACGCTCTTCGGGCCCTTCGCGTTCAGCGAGACCCAGTGAGGGTCTCGGATGGCGCCCATCTCGCCAAGGCGGCGGACGAGCGGGAGCACCATCCGCGTCACGCCCCCGGGGGAGACGCGGTAGTCCGTCCCTTCGTGGTAGCTACCGAGGTCGAGGGGCCGGTCGTCCCGGCCGACGGTTCTGGCCAGGCCCTGGTCCAGGTACTGAAGGAGCGGGGTCTGGGTGTTGATGCACACCCTCCACGCCTCGCTCATGCTTCAGATCCCCTCGAACCCCAAAGGCGCTCCAGAAGGGCACACTTTCCCTATCGACCCATGGATGGTAAACTCTTCCGTGAAGCGGCACACGCTCGAGGGACGCCTGAGAAACGGGGAAGATCCGTACGCGAGCGTGCGTTCGTCGGTCATCGGGGCCCGTCGCGCTGCGCAAGCTCTCGCGGCTCACCGGGGGGACGGGCGGGAAAGCCTACGTAATCCCCTCGCGTGGGACCCGGCGACACCGCGGGAGGGGAGAGGATGTCGTGGCTGGGCCTGGACGACACCGACTCTCCAAAAGGGGGCTGCACCACCTGGGTCTTGAGCGAGGTGCTGCGCGAGCTCTCTGTCTCGGGACACGGCATCGACCTCGTGGGTCCCCCGCGTTTGGTCCGGCTGAACCCGAACGTCCCTTGGAAGACCCGGGGGAACGCGGCGCTCTCCGCCCGCTTCGGGGTCGGCGTGGGAGCACCTCGGGAGTTGGGGGCGTTCGGTCGGCGTAGTCGTCCGTTGCTTTCCTACCCGCGAGGGAAGCCATTGACCACGTCGCAGGAGGACGAGCTCTGGCGGACCGCGGTCGAGGTCGTCCTCCGTTCGTCGGACCGTTCGGTGGAGGGAACGGACCCGACGGTTCTGCTCGCTCCGGGCCCGCTCCCGCCCGACCTGTACTGGAGGGCGGTCCGGGAAGTGGTGCCGTGGCGAGCCGTGGAGGATCGGCTGCTCGAAGTTCCGGGCGTCCGCCTGGCCGCCTTCGGGTCAGGGCAGGGCATCGTCGGAGCCGCGGCCTCCATCGCCTGGCCCGGCCGCCGAGCGACGTGGGAGGCCATTGCGTACCGGCACGCTTCACGGTGGGGCTCTCCTCGGAACGTGGACGGGGAGAGCGTTCGAGGGGTGGCAGCTCGCTACCCGGAGACGTTCCTCTCCTACGACGACGAGACCCGGCGCACGATGGTCGCTCCCCACACCCCCTGTCCCATCCTCTTCGGGATGCGGGCGAGCCGACCGGACCGGCTCCCCAAGGCGATCGCCGAGGTCACGGCCGGAGAGCCTCTCGAGCGTTGGTTGCTCTTCCGGACCAACCAAGCCACGGGGGACCATCTGGTCCGACGGACCCTCGGGGACCGCACGCCCGCGTCCTCCGGCATCTACGAGGGGCTCGTGGCAGACGCTCCGGAACTCCTCAGCGGAGGTCACGTTCGGTTCCGCATCGAGGCGGGAGGAGTTCAGCTCCCGTGCGTGGCTTTCGAACCGACGAAACGCCTGCCCAAGATCTCCCGCACCCTGCTGCGGGGCGACCGAGTCCGGGTCTGGGGGTCCTTCCCGTTCGGGTCGGGGGAAGCGGATCGCGGGGTGCGCCTGGAGGGGATCCAGGTCCTCTCTACCCGACCGGCGTGGGAGAAGTCCCGCAACCCTCGATGCCCGAGCTGCCGGCGGCGCATGGGCTCGGTGGGTGCCGGCAAGGGCTTTCGCTGCTCCCTCTGCGGCCGCCGTAGTGCTCCCGAGCGGGCTAAAGGGCGGTGGGTTGCCCGAGGTGCGATGCGAGGCACTTACCTGCCGACGCCTTCCGCGCGCCGCCACCTGGCCCCGCGACGGGCACCGGCACGCGCCTAATTCTCCGTATATACGTCTGAATGATGGTGCTGGACGTAGAGGCCGGTCCCGTCCCGTGGTCCTGAGCGACCCCGACGGCAGGCCTCGGGACCGACGGAGCGAGGAGGAGGACCACGGGCGAGGAACTGAAGTGTCCCGTCTGCAGGAGCCCGCTTCCTCCTGACGGGGTCGAGTGCCTGACCTGCGGACTTCCCCGGGACCTCTGGCCGACCTCGCCGGAGGCGGGAGGAAAGCCCGCCGCGGCCAGCGACGACCTCTTCGGGGACCTCATGAAGGACCTCGATGATCTCGATTCCACCGAGACGGAAGAGCCACCTGCGGCCCCCGTGGCCGCACCCAAGGCCCCCCCCGCGGTCGCGACTGCTCCTCCCAAAGCCCCGGCCGCCCGGCTGGTGCCCAGCGCACCTGAGGTTTCGGCGGACTCGGAGAGACCTCCGGTCGCCCGTCCCTCCGAAGCGCCTCCGACGGCGAAGCCCGTAGCCACCGCGCCACCGGTGAGAGCGGCGCCGCGCCCGGCCCCTGTGGCGGAGCCTACGCCCACCGTTCCTGAACCGACCCCCTCCGCGGCCAAGCCTGCTCCTGTTCCTGCTCCCGCTCCTGCTCCATCTCGCAGTCCAGCTGAGCCCCCCGCTTCGCTCCCTTCCACCCCCGGTCCACGTGCTCCGACCACCCCGCGCGTCGAACCTGCGGTGCCAGATCGGGTCTCAGATGTGGCTCCCGTGGCCCCGGCTGAGGTGACTCCCGCCGAGAAGCCGGTCGAAGTTCCTCACCGCGGTCATGTCGAGGCCGTCGTCGTCGCGGCTCAACCGGAGGACGATGGGATGCCTCTCCAAGCGATCATGGACGAGGTCAGCGCGATGATCCAGGTCGGCCGACGGGCCGCCTTCGACATGACCTCGTTCGGGCCCACGGCCGCACGCGCCGTGGGACTTGTCCGGGCAGGGGCCTCGGAGGAGGCCCGTCGGATGCTGACCGGGCTCCGCAAGCGCCTGTACGAGTTCCTGGCGCCCCGCTTCTCCGCCCGGGTCGAGCAGCTCGAGGTGAAGATGAACCGGTTCGGTACGTTCCTACGGACGGACCAGGGTCGGCTCCACTTGGAGCGGATCCGTACCGCCCTCCGCAAGGGCGACTTCCAGGCGGCCCAACTGGAACTCCGACGGCTCGAGGGGGAGACCACCCGCCTCGAGGAGGAGCTCGGGACCCTCGGGCAGACGCTGGAGCAGGTCGACCTGCTCACCGCCGAGGTGGAGAGGATGGGGGGCGATACCACGCCGGCCCTGCTCTACCAGGGGAAGGCGTTGGACGCGGCGCGGCTCGGGGACCGGAGGAAGGCCGAGGGCCTTCTCACCACCGCGTCCGCGATGCTCCTGGACACGCTCGCCCCTCTCATGGGACGGGAGCTCGTTCGGCTGACGGAGCGGCTCAAGGCGCTCCGGGCGCAGGGTCGCGACATCCGCGCGGCCGTGGGACTGGTGCGCCAGATCACGGTCGACCTCAAGACCCGCAACTACACCCGGGCCGTGGCCTCTCTGGCCCGGCTCCGCGAGGAGATGTCGCGGCAGGAGGAGACCATCGCCAGGACGCTGGCGGAGGCCGCCGCCGCGGCTCCCGCCTCGTCCTCCTCCTCGAGCTCGAGCGAGGTCACTCGAACCCGCATCAAGGGACGCGGGACAGCGGTCGCGGTCTCCACCTCCGCCCCCGAGGCCGAAGCTCCGAAGGAAGAACCGCTCCCGCCAGCACCCGCTCCCAGGGCTCCTCCGGCCGCTCCGGCGCGGGCCGAACCTCCTCCCCTCGAGATCCGCGCCGGCCGCTCGTACCTGCTCTTCGAGCAGCGCGCGAAGCGGGGCGCGCAGGTGTACCTCAAGCTGAAGGGTTCGAAGAAGGGCCTCTTCCTCACGACGACCTTCCCTCCCCGCATCACCGAGGACACTCCCCTGCCCGGCTCTGAGGTCGTCTGGCTCTCCGAGTCCCCTGGGTGGGAGGACGCCCTGAACCCTCGGATGCTCGAGCACGATGTCGCGGCCAGGGTCCACGCTTTCATCCGGGAGGAGGACGCCGGGGCGATCGGTCTGGACGGCCTGGCCTACCTCATCTCGGAGAACGGCGTGGAGAAGGTCGAGAAGTTCCTCAAGAGCATGCTCGACACCGCCGCGGCGAGGGGCGTTGGGGTGGTGGTAACCCTGGCCCCGGGGGGGATCGAGCCCAAGGCGCAGGCGCGGCTCGAGTCCCTCTTCGACGCCTCTTCCTGAGGCACGGTCGGGCCCCCTTTTCGACTCCGAGACCGGGGGGATCGAGCCCCCTCCGGACCGTACGGTCCTCCCCGAAGACCTCGAGGTGGGGGCGAAGGCCTTACCTAGATGGTTGCAACTATGTCGGGACGTGTCCGATATCGAGGCCCAGGCGGTGGCTGACCGGGTACGTTTCGTCTTCGGCGACGTGGCCGAGAAGATCCTGCGCATCGAGGAGCAGAAGTTGGGGATCCACCCCCCGACCCCGCTCAAGCCCGAGGACGTCCAGAGGCTCGCAACGGAACTGCGCGACCTCGCCGCCCGCCTGGCGGGAGAGGAGCTCTCCAAGCGTCTCTACGAGGAGATCCTGACCCTGGCTTCGGGCGGCGCGGGCCCCCACCCCGCTGGAGCGCGCCACAGCGAGAAAGGACCGAAGGGAGGCTCGGCATGACCACCGCGGCGGTCGAGCGGGTCCCCACGTTCGTCGACGGGCTGGACGCCCGAATGGGCGGCGGCATTCCTCAGGGAAGTGTCGTCCTGCTCGAGGGAAGCGCGGGGTGCATGAAGAGCTCCCTCGCCTACAGCATCATCTTCCAGAACGCCCTCAAACAGGGGCGCCACGCGCTCTACCTCACCATCGAGCAGCCCCGGAAGGACATCGAGGACCAGATGGCCGGCCTCGGGATGGACAAGTCGGTCGACAAGGACCTCGACGGTCGCCTGTCGGTGATCGACCTGGGGGAGCTCCGCGCGTTCCTCTCCGAAGCCCAGGAGGACGAGCTCGACACCGACTGGTTCAAGAGCGTGATGAACCAAGTCCAGAGCTTCCGGCGGGACCACCCGCTCGACATCTTCGTGCTGGACTCGCTGAACGGGCTGCTCGCCCTGCACGCCCGGGAGAACCCGCGGCTCGAGCTCTTCCATTTCATCAAGGAACTGAAGGGGTTCCCGATGACCACGTTCCTCATCTCCGAAGTGGCCCCCGGGACGTCGTGGTCGGGGGGCCCGCAGGGGTTCCTGGCGGACGGGATCATCCATCTGGAGGCCAAGCGGATCGAGGACATCCTTCGTCTCCAGATCGGGGTGGTCAAGATGCGAAAGACC
The DNA here is from genome assembly GCA_021802125.1 of Thermoplasmata archaeon. GTDB lineage: Archaea > Thermoplasmatota > Thermoplasmata > Lutacidiplasmatales > UBA184 > JAKAAX01. The sequence goes on from JAKAAX010000019.1 coordinate 12,521, forward strand.
CCGCATGACAAGCAGTACTTCCCTTTCCTGGTCCACAAGGGTGGGTTCGAGATCGTCGGGAAGTAGGCTCCTCCCGAAAAGAGACGTTTATCTCCTCGCCAGTCCGTCCCGGAACAGACCCATGAGGTCGGATCCGGGACTTCTGGCGCTCTCCGCGGCCATTGCCCGACCTGCCTAGGCCAGAGCGACGTAGGCAGACGGACCGGGAAGGCGAAAGAGATGGACGGGGCTCCTCCTCGGGCTGCCGCCACCGGCGGCACGGCCGCCTCCCACGCGAAGCTCCTCCAGCACCGGACGCAGCTGCTGCTCAAGGTGCGCCACCTTCTCCACCGCGAGGTCGCGAAGCGGCAACGGGCCGAGCTTCGCGCGGCGCTGGAGTCCGCCGTGACGCGCGTGCTCACCACCTCCTCCAGTTTCAACGATGCGCTCCCCCATCTCCTGAAGGCCCTCTGCCTGGGGAGCCGTTGGGAAGCAGGGGAGTACTGGGTCCTAGAGCCGTTCCGACAGACCCTCCGCTGGGGAGGGCTTTTCGAGAGGACGGGCCACCCGGTCCCCGGTCTTCGTGAGGCAAGCTCCAGTGCGGGCTTACCTCAGGGTCAGGGGCTGCAGGGGAAGGTTCTGGCCACCGGCACCGCGGCCTGGACCCGCAACGTCGCGGCGGAGGTCGGAGGACCGCGCGGCTCCGCGCTCAAGAAGGCGGGCATCTCCACGGCCCTCTCGCTCCCGTTCAACAGCGGCGAGGGGACCACCGGCGTCCTCACGCTGTACCGGAAGGACGACGCGCCGGAGTCCCCCTCGGAGGTGGATTACCTCCGCCGCGTCCTGGACCAGATGACCCGCCTCGGCGCCTGGAAGTGGGGGGCGGGGGCGGAGGCCGAGCTCGCGTCGCGCATGCGGGCCTTCGTCGAGTCCTACCCGCTCCCGGTCTTCGTCTGCGACCCTTCCGGGCGGATCCAGTTCCATTCCGACTCCGCCTACAAGCTCCTGGGCGACGAGCTCACCTCGAGCACCGCGACGGTCCACGACCTTCCGAGAGCGCTCCCGCTCTACATTGCCGGCGGGAAGGACATCTACCCGGTGGAGAAGCTCCCTTTCGTCCGGGCGCTCCACGGGGAGGCCTCGTACGCGGACGACCTCGAGGTACGGCGTGACGGCCGCTCCTCGTTCATGGAGGCCTGGTCCTCTCCGCTGCGGGGAAGGAACGGGGAGGTCGAGTACGCGATCGGTGTCGTGATCAACACCACCGCCCTCCGCCGGCAGCGGGAGGAGCTCGAGCAGGCGCGGGAGGCCGCCCAGGCGGCGGACCGGGCCAAGAGCGACTTCCTCTCGCGCATGAGCCACGAGATCCGGACCCCGCTGAACGCCATCCTCGGGTCCGTGGACCTCCTGTGGGAGACGCCCCTCACCCAGGACCAGCAGGAGTACGTCCGCCTGTGCCGCGACGCGGGTCAGGGGCTCATGAGCCTCATCTCCAACGTCCTCGACCTCTCCCGGGTCGAGGCGGGGAAGCTCGAGCTGGCGGAGACCCCCTTCGGGCTCGAGGACTTCGTCGAGCGCACCATCGAGCTCTTCTCGCTGCGCGCCCACCAGAAGGGGCTCGAGCTCACCTCCTACGTCGAGCCCGGGGTGCCCGAGCGCATCGTCGGCGACCCGGTCCGGCTGCGCCAGATCCTGGTGAACCTCATGGGCAACGCGCTCAAGTTCACGGACAAGGGGCACATCTCCGTCCGCGTCCGTAGGGACCCGGGCTCCGACGACCCGGGGCGGCTCCTTTTCATGGTCCAGGACACCGGCATCGGCATCCCCCCGGACCGGAAGCAGGCCATCTTCGAACGGTTCGTCCAGGCTTCGTCGTCGACCGCGGCGGAGTATGGGGGCAGCGGGCTCGGTCTCACCATCACGAAGCACCTGGTGGAGCTCATGGGGGGACGGGTATGGGTCGAGAGCTCCGAAGGGGAAGGCAGCACCTTTTCGTTCATCATCCAGGTCAAGGTGGCCCAGGGCTCCCCGCTCCGGTCGGCCCGGCCCGAGCTCAAGGGGCTCAAGGTCCTCGTCGCCGACGGCTCCGCCGTGGACCGCCAGGCGATCCACGGCATGCTCGAGGAGCACGCCTCCTCGGTGGGGCTCGCCGAGAGCGGGAAGGACGCGCTGGCGGAGTACGCCCGCGCCCGCGAGGAGGGGGCCCCCTACCAGATCGTCCTTCTGTCGGACCGGCTGGGAGATCAGGGCACGATGGCCGTGGCCAAGGCCATCGCGGAAGAAGGGTCCGCGGCCCACGTCGTCTTCCTCCCGAGCCCTGGCAAGGCGAAGGAGGCCGCCCCGGCGCTCCGGGAGCTGGGCATCGTCAACGTGCTCTCCAAACCGCTGGAGCGTGCGGCCTTCCTGGCCACGGTCTCGAACGCGGCCCGGGCGGCCAAGGTCCTGCCTCGGCCTCCGCGGCGGATCACCCGCGGGGGCGGCACCGTCGCCGTGCCCAACCTGGAGGGACTCCGGCTCCTGGTCGCCGAGGACAGCGAGGACAACCGCTTCCTGCTCCAGCGCTTCCTCCGCAACACGGCCTGCCGCATCGAGGTCGCGGAGAACGGCAAGGTCGCGCTGGACAAGTTCACCCGAGGCGAGTACGACCTCGTACTGATGGACCTGCAGATGCCCTTCATGGACGGCTACAGCGCCACGCGCGCGATCCGGGAGTGGGAGCGCAAGCGCGGGCTCGCGCCCACGCCGATCATCGCGCTCAGCGCCTACGCGATCAAGGAAGAGATCGAGAAGAGCCTCCAGGCCGGATGCGACGCCCACATCACCAAGCCCATCGACAAGGCGAAGCTGTTCGAGATCCTAGGGAACTACAGCCGCCGGGCCGAGGCGGAGGGCTCCGCGTGAGCGACGAGGACGACCTCCCAGCGTCCTCGGGGGGCCCCGCGGCCCCGAGGGAGGGCGAGGGCCCGCCAGGTTCCTCCGAGCACTTCCGCGTCCAGGTCGACGAGGACCTGGCGGACCTGGTCCCCCAGTACCTGGAGAACCGCAAGAAGGACATCCAGAAGATCCGCGCGGCGCTCGACGCCCAGGACTTCCAGGTCGTCCGGGTGGTCGGCCATTCCATGGCCGGGAGCGGCGGGGGCTACGGATTCCCGGGGATCACGCGGATCGGCCGGAACATCGAGAAGTACGCGATGGAGCGGGACGCCGACGCGGCGCGCGCCTCCGTGAGGGAGCTCGAGCTCTACCTCTCACGCGTTGTCGTAGAGTACGTCTGAGGTCCCATCGGCCCCTTCGCCTCGAGCCTCTCGAAGATCCGCGGCCATCGCTTGGGCAGGTCCGTCGGGTAGTCATGCCCGAGACTCGGGACAACCTCGAGCTCGACGGTCCATCCGGCTTCGATCAGCCGTCTATGGAGCTCTCGGGTGGCGGGGGTTGACACGTCCTTCTCGCCGGCCAGGATCACCCCTCGCACCGAGGGGCCCACGGTCCTTGGCACCAGATCGAGCAGTGGTTCAGAGCCGTCCGGAGGTACGCTCGCCGTTGGGACCACCGCGATGAAGCCGCGGACGGGAAGTGTCTGGAGCAACGCCGTTCTGATCGCGAGGGAGGCCCCTTGAGAGAAGCCACCCACCACGAGAGGTCCAGAGGGCCCCTCTCCCGCCTGAGGTAGATCGCCCACCAGCGTGCGAAGGTCCGCTTCTGAGCGAGGCAGGTCGTCCCACTGGTAGCGCTGGGCTGACCAGAGCTGCGAGGAGCGAGCGAGGCAGAGGAGGGAGACGAACGGGAGCGACGTGCTCCATGGGTGGATCGAGTTCTGCGCGTTGCGCCCGCGACCGTGGAGGACGAGAAGTCGAGGAGAGGTGGGAGGCGCAGCCCCGCCCAGGAGGATTCGCCCGGGGGGTAGGGCGTGGGACTTTGCGCGTCGCTCAAGGTCCATGGCCCGTTCCTGGACCGCCTTGTAGGCGGAGTTCCCCTCCAGGGGCGCCAGCAGGTCACGATACATCGAGAACCACTGAGCTGGCCACCAGAGCCCTTGATCGAGGGCCTCGTTCAAAGCCCCAAGCGCGCCTTCCGAGTCTCCGCGACCCACACGCGCCACGGCCACCGTCATCGCCGCATCGTCAGACTGATCGGGGAAACGCTCCGCGATCTCCCGCGCGGTGTTCTCGACCGCCACGAGGTCCTTGCGTGCGATCTCCTGTTCCTGCCGCTCCTCGAGGGCATGCAAATCCACCCTTCCCGCTGGAGAGGTTCGGTCGTTGGCCGACATGGCATCGCACGAGCGAATGTCCCCATGGACGGTGGGGGTACTCAATCATTACTGGACGATCTCGACAACTTGCAGGCCGCGGCGCCAATCACCGCGCACCATGGGGATTGCTCCGGCCGTAGAGATGCTCGGCCACCGCTCACGAGCTTCCCCGTCATGAGGATGATGGACGATTATGGTTCCGTCGTGCAGAGGTGCCGAACTGCGACTCGAAGAGGTTCGGGTGCCCTGGGTTCGATCCCAGGACACCCACAGGACATTTCAACTGGGGTTCGCGTCCGGACTGTCGCCGCAATCGCCTCCCGTATCCCCGGAACCATCTTCTCCGGTGTCGTTCGTTCCGCTATCGCCGCTGTCCGTTTCGTTCTGGTCGTCGGTTCCCGTGGTGTGGACGGACCCGAGGCTCGTGCACCCCGACGGAGCGGAGTGCGTCGCGCCTGAGGCGTGGAGCACGGCCGCCGTCGGGAGCAGGACCCCTGCCCCCACCACGAGGCCCAACAGCACGAGCGATATCGCTGCCATGGTGCCTCAGAGGTCCTACTTCCCCTGAGGTCTCCTTCTTTTTGGCGCGCGCCCCGAATGCCGTGGTGCAAGCTCCGAACCGGAGCGCTTTCCACGGCCGCGGTGGGTTATCAGAACCGCGCGGGGCGGCCTGGGCATTCCCCAGATGCCTCTTCGGTCGGACCGGAACGGACCGTCCTGCTAGGTGAGGCTCTGGCTCGCCGTGCGCCCGGTCGACCCGCTATATCTTCGAGCAGACCATGCACGTCAGGATGCGGACACCTTCCCCTTTCGGGATCCGGAGACGGGAGCCGCATCGGTGGCAGAGGAGAGGGTCATGGGTCGCGCTGCGACCGGACCACGCCGGGGTCGAGGGGATCAACTGGTCCGCGGAGGGCTCGCTCCGCGCCTTCCATGCGGTCGCCGCGAGGAGGGCGACCAGGATGGTCCCGACCACGATCGCGCCCAGGACCTCGGGCGTGAAGAGCCAGGCCAGCGGGCTCGAGCTCGAGAAGGCGCCGTTGTGGAGCGAGATGGTGGGGTCGTAGAACAGGGCCGAGTACCCCCCCTGGACCCCCGAGAAGAGCAGGTGAACCTCGGAGTTCTGGTGATCGTCGGAGACGAGCACGGAGGGGACGACCGTCGCGGTCGCCGTGGTTCCCGAGGAGGTCGTGACCGTCGCGGAGGGGGCCCAGGTCAGGTTCGCGACAGGGCTCCCCGTCGCGTTGGACCCCTCGGTGATCCCGTCCGCTCCCGAGCTGCTCTCGATCTCCGTCGCGTCAGCGGCCTGCACGCGCAGCCCAAGACCCAACGAGTCGTTCACGGAGGCCCAGGGCCACCCGTGAGCGGAGACGTCGAACTTGACGGACCACGGCGAACCGGAGCTGGACTGGAACAGGTGGAAGGTCAGGACGACCGCGACCGACCCCATCGTGCCCTCGCTGCTGTCCGGCAGCTCGGAGGAGTTCCACGGCACGCTCACCGGGCCGACCGGGACGGAACCCGAGAGGTTCACCTCCACCCCGTTGCTCGTCGCGGACCAGTTGTGCGTCCAGGCCGAGGTCGACTCGGTGAGGGCGGCGAGGGCGACCACGTTCCCGTTCGGAGCGACCTCGGCCAGCGCGTTGGCCTGGACCGAGACGTTCACCCGACCGTCCTGGGTCGAGGAGACGTAGAACGAAGGCTCCTCTCCCCCGAACGTGAGATTGATGACGCCGTTCGACCAGGTCAGCGCGGCCGGATGCTCACTGTCCTGCGCCGGGTGGTAGATCGTGCCCGCCGCCGCGAGGGGGGAGAACATCGCCAGCATGGCCACCAGCGCAGTGGCCAGAAGGGTGGTCCGGAGATGGAGGGCGGAACGGGCACGGGTCTGCGTCATGGAGGTACCTGCATGGCAGTGACGACCCAGGGGATACCCACCGCTTTTGGTGCGTGGCCCGAACCGACTGGTGCAAGGGCCATGGAGATCTCCTCCCTCGGTCATGATCGGGACTGGCGCCGGTCTCCCCGCCAGGACGGCCCGGGTGGGTGTGCGCTTCACCATGAACGCCCTCCTCTCGGCCACGTTTCTCACTCCCGGAACAGTCCGCTCCAGACGGAGACGAACTGGTCCACCAGGCGGTCCTCGAAGCTCTCCCCGTAGCGCTTCAAGAGCTCCGCGAGACGCGCCGGGTCCCGAGGCTGGTAGTGCGGGACGTTCTCCTTGCGGACCACCTCTAGGACTCCGAGGTCGATCATGTGGTGCATGTGGAAGGATACCGTCGACTTGCTGAGCCCCACCCGCTCGACGACCTCAGGGAACGACAGGGACTGCGCACCGGCGAGCGTCACGAGGATCCGGCGTTCCGTGGTGCTCCTCAGCAGCGAGAGGGTCTTCCGGTCCTCCCAGGTGATCTCCGGGAGGAAGTAGTAGTCGCGACGGCCCCCCCGCTCCCGGCGGAGCACTCCGGCGTCCGTGAGGGTGCGGAGATGGTGCGCCGTCTCCCCCCAGCCCAGCCCCAGGGCCCTCTGCAGGTCCCGTGCGCCGATGCCCGGCCGGTCGCGCACCCGCTCGTAGATGCGTCGGCGGGTCGGGTGCTGGAGCAGTTCCTCCATGCTTCACGACTTTACGAGGAACTTCGCGCCCGTCCACGGACCATGGAGACGTAGAGCAGGCCCGTGGCGGCCACCAGAAGAAGGAGCGGGAGCGGCTCCACCTGGAAAGGCCCGCCGTAGAGCGGGGAGACCGCCCCGAGCACCGCGAGGCCGCCGACCAGGGCCAGCAGGAAGAACGCGCCTCCCACTAGGTAGAGGCGTCCGTCGTCGTACCGCCGCGCCGCCAGCTCCGCGATGACGCCCAATGTCCCCGAGATCCCGAGAAGGAGCACGGCGAGGAGCACGCTGGGCCATTCCATGATGGGACGGACAAGGGCCCAGTATCTCTGCCTTCCCTCTAGACGGCTGGGGCTTGCACCAATCCGTTCGGACCTTGCGCCAAAAGCAAGGTCCCTCCCGCGTGGCAAGGGGGAGCGTGGAAATGATGGCGACGGCACATCACGAAACGCAGGACGTTCGGATCTTCGAGAGGACAGAGGGGGGTGCGGCCGGTTCCCCGCGGAACGCGGGGGACCGGTGGGCAGGCCGCGGTCCAAGGCCAGGACCGGCGGCTTCCCGGAGGGCACGGCCGAGTGCAGGGGCTCTGGCCCTCGCCCTGGTCGCCTTCGCGGTCCTCGGCGTCGGGGGTGCCCTCGGGACGCCCCTGGGGCCGACCCACGGGTCGGCGATCCCCCAGACGTCGTTCCCCGCTTCTACCGCGGCCTCCTCTTGGCCGCAGTTCCACGGCGACCCCATGCTCGACGGGGTCTCGACCTCGGTGGCCCCGGCCGGGACGGTCCTCTACACGGTGGACCTCTCGAAAGCGCTCGGGGGGCTCCCCGGTAACCCGCTCGGGAACGACTACCCCTACCAATCTTCTCCCTCCACGGACGGGAGCGCTGTCGCTGTCACGCTCGACAACACGGTTCTGACCGTCTCCGCGTCCAACGGTGCGCTGCTCTGGCAGCGGGCCCTCCCCGGAGGGAACGGCAGCGGGCCCGTTGTCAACACACCTCTGTGGTCCAACGGGCAGATCATCCTCGGCCAGGACGGGGGACCGAACAACCTCGTCGCGCTGGACGCGAACAACGGCACCGTTGCCTGGTCGCTTCAGACCCCCGGGGGCGGCAATCCTATGGCGAGCTCCGTCACCGACGTCGCGGGTCTCCTCACCGTCGCCGACCTCAACGGGGGGTTCTTCCTGCGTCCCGCGAGCGCCCTGGGCCCGTGGACCAGTGCGGTCACTCCGGGCCCCGCGGCCTACTACGCCACGCCGAGCTTCGCGGTCGTAGCGGGCGGCGGTCCCACGATCATCCTGCCCGACCGTGGGAACCGGTCCCTCGACGCCTTCACGCCGGGCGGTACCATGCTACCTGGGTTCCCGCTCGCGCCCCGCCAGCAGCTGGACAAGCTGTTCTCCTCCGCGGCCATCGTGAACCTGACCGACCCCACCGGCGGCGGGGTGTCGACCTGGGCTATCTTCGGGGGCGAGGGTGGAGCGGCAGCGCCGAGCCACGTCTACGCGGTGGACCTCTCCGCGCCTTCCGGCATCCTCGCATTGACGGTCCCCGCGCTGGGCACCGGGGACTCGGGCGTTCGCGGAACCCCCGCCGTCGTCGCGACGGGCGCGATCATTTCGATCTACTTCGGTACCCGGGGAGGGGGGGTCTCGCATGTGGACCTCAGCCCCTTCGCAGCCGGTGGTCCGAGCTGGAACTGGGTGTGGAACCAAAGCACCGCCGGACCTATCGACGCCTCCCCCGTCATCGTCGGGAGCGAGGTCCTGGTCCCCTCCGAGGACGGGTCGCTCTACGCGTTCGCCCTGACCGACGGCACGCTGCTCTGGAGGGTGAGCACGGGAGCGCCGCTCTACGCGAGCCCGGCCGTCGCAGGCGGGACCTGCTGGGTCGTGAACGCGAACGGCGTCCTCACCGCGGTCGGCGGCGTCCTGGCTACCACCCCTCCGGGCGGCGGCGGCAACACGCCCAAGTCCGGGTCGATCAGCTCGAACGCCGCCCTCTGGACCGCGGTCGCCGCCGTGGCGGCGGTCCTCGTGCTGGCCCTCCTCGTGGTGTATCTCCGGCGCCGAGGGAAGCATGGGAGCGGGAGCAAGCCCGCCTCGCCGCCGCCCGCGACCACGGCGACCCCCGGGAGTTCCACCTCGACCTGGGCCCCTTCTCCCGGTCCGGGGTCACCGTCCTCCTCTTCTGCCCCAGCGTCTTCGCCCCCGGGGAGCCCATGACCGGAACTCGCAACAACCCCGCGGGCAGATCGAACGGGGGGAGCTGAGTTGGCGGGTACGCCACCTCCCTCGCCACCCCCCGCTGCACCCTCCCTGTTCACCCCAGGGACCCCGGCGCCGCCTACAGGCTCCGTGGAGCACGCCAACGTGCTCTCCACGCTCGACGTCGGGCGTGTCCTCACGAAGGTGTGGGTCCTCATCGGCGGCCTCGTCGCCCTTCTCAACCTCGTCGCGATCTTCCTGTCGCTCCTCACCCTGACGTTCCCCGGTGGCGGGCTTGGGGGGCTCATCTACGCGATCATCTGGATCGGGGTCGACCTCGTCATCCTCGGTCTCATCGGTGGCTGGATGTCAGAGCTGAGCCTCGGGCGCTACAGCACGGTCAAGGAACCCCTCCTGCTCTGGGGGTTCCTCGGCCTCATCTTCGGAGTGGTCCCGGGCGTCATCCTGCTCATCGTGTACCTCCGGGTGATGCCGTGGGCCGACAGCACTCCCATGGCACCCGTCCCTCCTCCGCCGACCTCGGCCCCACGGCCGGCCTCGGCCCCACCGGCGGCGCCCTCCGCACAGGCAGCCTCCGCTACTACACCCCCTCCGGCCTCCGGACCGCAAACCCCAGCCAAGCCGAGCTGAGGTGACCTTCCATGGTCTTCGAGAAGAACGAGACCTGGAACTTCCAATCGCCCGAGGCCTCGAACCTCTTCACCACCGCCTGGTCGTTCTGGTCCCAGCGCGGATACCAGATGCGGTCCCTGACAGGTACCAGCTTCCAGGGACGATCGTTCCAATCGAAGCTAGGGATCCACCGGGTGGTCGACATCACGGTCGCGCCGGACGGGGGCGGCGCGACCATCCAGATCCACTTCCGCGCCGACGTGAGGGCGGACGTCGCGGCAGGCGGGATCGTCGTCGCGGTGCTGTTGCTCCCCGTGGCCGTCGCGGGCGCGGCGATCTCGTGGCATGAGTACGAGCGCGACTGGTCGAAGGAGCGCTACGACTTCTGGACCGCCCTGACCACGCAGGGACAGGCCCAGCCGTCCCCGTCGACCCGGCCTCCGCCGCTGCCCTCCTCTCCGATAGCCTCCGCGATGGCCCCGCCGCCGCCACCCCCTCCCCCCGCCCCGGGCGCCGCCGCGTCTGCCGCCCCCGCAGCTCCAGCGTCCTCAGCCTCCACGCCGCTCGCTCCATCGCCCGCAGCGGGGAACGCCGTCTGTCCGTCATGCGGTAAGGCCGTCGCGGGGGAAGGGAAGTTCTGCGCCTCGTGCGGCTCGGCCATTCCCTGACGTGAGCCCCGGTGCGAGGGGCTCGCCCCGAGTCCTACCGAGGGCTTGGTCGAGGCGGTGGGGACCGGTCCGAGGTCTGGGCCCCGCCGTGGGACGGGAGCGTCCAGGGCTTCGGGTGGGGCGCGGTGAGCTCCCGGTCCAGAAGCCCCTTCAGCTGGGCGAGCCCCCGCACCGTGTTCTCGGTGACGCGCGCCCCGACGGCCGCCTCGAGCCTCCTCCTTGCCCCCCCGAACAAGCGGCGCGCCGGGAGGAGCTCGAACCGGAAGCTCACTTCGGTGCCGTTCCAGTCCGGACGTCCCAGGACCTCGAAACGGACCCGGGCGTAGGGGCGGCGGTACCGGTTCTGCAGGTCCTCGGGGTCCTCCGAGGTCTCGTGGAGGAGTCCCCGCAGGGAGAGGCGGCAGGGTTCCTCCACCACCAGCGAGCCGGCGAGCAGGAGCGGCTGCCCATCGAGGACGAGCCGTCCCTCGATCGTCACGAGCTCCCCCTGGACGAATATCCGGTCGTATCCTTCCGGTGAGAGGGGGAAGCCCAGCGCATCGGCCTGGAAGAGCGAGCGCGCGAGAAGGTGGTCGCGCACGATGTCGACCGGCGCCCGGAGGTGTACCCCTCCGGAGAAGACGATCGCCGAGGATGCGTCCTGAGCGTCGGTCATCTCCTCCCCCTCGAAGGACCACGGCTTCGCCGCACTCCCAAGACCGCCTCCCTACCCCTCGGGACCGTCGCTCAGGACCTAGGATGCCGCGGGCGGCGGGCGCAGGGTCACGGTCACGTGGAAGCGCCCCTCGAACACGTGGACGTCGCCGATCCTCGACCCTTTGGACTGGAAGACCTCGAAGGTGAACCGGTTGAAGTCGACCGGGGACTCGAAGGCGAGAGTAAGCCCCACCTTCACGACCTCCTTCGGCGCCTTCGCCATCTTCTCCTCGAACTCGCGCACGACCTGGAGGGCCTCATCGACCCGGGAGACGTTGATGAGGACGGTCCGCACGCGCTCCTGGCGGCGCAGGAGCGCCTCGTAGAGGCGGCGGTTGACCTCCTGGGGGTCGAAGGGCTTCTCGATGTAGCCGTGGACCTGGGCCAGGTTCACGGCCCGGAGCACCGCTCCCACGTTGGTGTGGGCGGTGATGAGCATCCGGACGGTCTCGGGGTACCGCTCCTTCACGTCCATCAGGAAGGAGATGCCGTTCTCCTCCGGCATGATCTGGTCGGAGAGGACGACGTCGATGGGGTGTTTGGCGAGCAGTTCGATCGCGACCTTAGGGTCCGGGGCCACGAGCACTTCGCTCTCGAACTCCTTGGCCTTCGAGAGCGTTCGCTGGAGCAGCGCGAGGATGTCCGGGTCGTCGTCGACGACCAGGATCCGGTAACGGCGCCGGTCCAACGCGGTCGGGCCGGGGGCGGGGCCCTTGGGAGGACCCGCCGGCCGGGGCATCGGGAAGGCGCCCGATCGGCCACGATCCGCACGCATGGGTCCACTCGCTCCCCGCGAGCCAGCCAGCGCCGGCGGAGACGCATCTTCGGCAGCGGTGAGGTTGGATATAGGCGCTTCGTCCGTTCCAATGCCGCCCTTGCCGAGACCGTCGGCCGGTCGGGCCAGCGGTCCGTCCGTCGCGCGCTCACACGGAGGAACGGGTGGCGCCTCTGGCCCGCGAGGAGGAGCTTTCGAACCGCCTGCGAAGGGACAGGTAAGCCTCGAGGTCTTCGGGGAACGAACGCTGGGTGAGACACACGCGGACCCCGGAGGGGTCGCGGAAGTAGTGGCCCGGGCAGACGAGGACCCCCTTCCGAAGACCGGTCTGCGCGAGCTTGAGCGAGGTCCCGGGCGCGATCCCACGGTCGAACCAGACGGGCGCACGTGAGACGAACTCGGGGTCCACCCGCTCGCGAAGGACCTCGAGGTTGCGCAGGTAGAGCCGCCGAGACTCCCCGACAACCGTCTCTCGTGCCCTCAGAAGGTCCTGGGCAACGCCCACCGAGGCGAGGGAGGGGCGGTCCACCCAGAGGTCCGCCTCGTCGGCGAACGACGAGGCCTCCTCCGGCGGAGCGACGGCGAACCCGATGCGGATGTCGTCGGTCCCGTAGACCTTGGTGAACGTCCCCGTGGTCCAGAGATTCGCCCTCCCCCGCCGGGCGAGCGAACGCGCGAGGGTGAACTCCCGGAACGTCTCGTCGACCAGCACCGCCTTTGACCCCTCGGTCGCCCGGAGGAGCTCCTCCTCGGTACGCAGGTACCCTTCGGGATTGTTCGGGTTCGAGAGGATCGCGAGGTCCTTCCCCGAGAGCCCCTCCGAGACCCGAAGACCCAGACCCTTCGCAGCGTCCCAAAGGGGTGGGTACTCCGGTCGGACGAGCCCCGCGGTGGGCGACCGGGCCGAGCGCGCGCGAAGGCGGTCGCGCAAGTAGAGCAGGACCAGGGTGTTCGCCGTGGTGGCGCCGGTGGTGAGGACGATCCGGTCCTTTGCGACCCCCAGCACCGCCCCGAGATGCGCCCGAAGCTCGGCAGGGCGGCCTGGTCGGAGCTTCCGGAGGATGGGCTGCGCCGAGCGGAGCTGCCCCTTCATCCCGCTCTCGGCGAGGTCGTGGGGCATCCCCGGATGCGAAAGGATCCAGTCCGCGAGCGGAAAGGCCATGCGGACCTCACACCGCCGCTCGGGAAGAACTGTTCGGGGTGCGGTGGCGCACCACGAAGGCTCGGTGGGGCGCGGCCTGGGGGGACCCTGGCAGAGGCCTCACCGGGCGCTCGGCGCAGGACGCGCGCCGGAGCCGCCAGGTCCGCCTTCCGCGGATCCCGAGCCCGCCTGGCCCCCGAGCCCGCGCTCGAGTTCCGCCATCTCCCTCGAGGTCATCCGGTGGAGGAGCGCGAGGTCCGCGGCTTCCATGACGTCGGCGCTCTCGACCTGCGTGCGCCCCTCGAAGGCCGCGTTGGTCCGTGCGAGCTGCTCCATGAGCACGTCCAGGTTCGCGCTCTGGTGGTCCAAGAGCGTCATCCGGGCGATGAGGGTCATGACCTTCGTCGGGAGGTTCACCCCATGCATCCGGTCGCGCGCCTTCACGAGGTTCGTGCGGATCTCCTCCTCCTCGCGACCGTACTGCTGACGGAAGGTCTCGGGGTTCTTGCGGAACTCCAGGTTCCTTCGGATGACCTCCAGGCGCTCCTCCACCGTCGACGGGCTCGAGACCTCGACGTGCAGGGTCATGCCCGAGAGCAGGTGGTAGGCCTCCTCGTCCTCGTCCTTGAGCCCTCCCAGCACCGCCGGGGGGAGGGAGTGGGAGGACTGGGCGGCTCCCTGCTTCACGCCGGGCCGGGGGAGGGACAGGGCGGCCGTCTGGAGGACGGTGTCGACCAGGTAGGCTCCGGTCTCCTTGCCGAAGTGGATGCGGCCGGTGAGGAAGCGCTCCTCGTCGTTCCACTTTCGGTAGGTGTCGGCGGGGATCTTGAGCTTCTCGTGGACCGGCTCCAGGACCTGGGCGAAGGCGAGGAGCAGGTTGAACTTCGCGTTGCCCTCCGGACCCCAGAGGACGACCCCGCCGAGGGAGGGGTCGATCGCGGTGAGCAGGAGCGCGCGCTTCGCCTTGTCCTGCCCGACGACGGCCGAGAACGGGAACATCGGGCCCTTGAGCCGCCGGGCGAGCTGGGCGTAGCGCCCGCGACGGAAGATCCGCGTCTGGAAGTCGGTCTCGATCCGCTTGCGCTCGTGCTCCAGGTCAACGGTGAACTTCTCCTTGAGCCGGGTCTCGGCCTCGGTCAGGTGCGACTTGGACTCCTGGGAGAGCCGCGCCTCGGTCGCCTCCGACTTGCGGGCGAGCTCCGTCTCCAGGCGGGAGCGTTCGATGGTGAGCTGCTGCGCGCCCTTCTTCTCGGCCTCCGCCTCGAGCTCGGTGAGCCTCTGGCGCTGCTTCTCCTCCAGGCGCGACTGCATCTCGGCCTCGCGCTGCCGGAGCTCGACCTCCAGGTTGCGTCGGAGCTCCGCTTCCCGGGCCTTGACGGCCTCGGCAAGCTGCTCTTTGAGCTCGTCCTCGCGCTTCCGGGTCTTCGCCTGGTGGGTCTCCTCCAGGTCCCGGCGGTCGCGGGCGAGCTCCCGGTCGGACGCGCGCCGGGCCTCATCCTCGAAGGCCTTCTTGTCCAGCGCGAGCTGCGTCTTCAGGTCCTGCTCGCGCTTCTCGTAGGCCTGGAGGAGCTGGGTCTTCAGCGCGTCGTTGCGCTTCTCCAGCTCGTCCCGGAACTTCTGGGTGAGCTCGGTCTCCTGGCGGGTCATGGCCTCCTGGACCCGTCGGTCGGTCTCCACGGAGGCGTCGGCACGGGCGCGGGCGACCGCCTGCTCGACCTCCCGGTGGCTCTTCTCCTCCGCCTGGGCGGAGCGGCGCTCCCACTCGAGGTCGCGGTCCCTCTGGGCCTTCGCGACGACCTCGGCCGTGTGCCGCTGGTGAGCTTCCTCGGAGGCGTGGAGCTCGCGGGCCTTCTGCTCGTCGAGCTCCTTGCGGGCCTTCGCGACACCTTCGGCGATCTTCTTCTGAATGAACGCCATCTCGGCGTCCAGCTCGTTGGGGTTCTCCGCCGGGGGCACGCTTCCGCCTTCCGTTTGGTCCGGTCCCAGCGCTAGAGGTTCTCCTCGATGACGCGCCGGAGCCTTTCCGGACTGAACTCGGCCTGCTCAAAGGGTTTGCGCCGCATCCTGTGCGGGAGGGCCATCTCGGCGATCCGCCCGATGTCGTCCGCGGAGACCTGGGTCCGCCCCTCCAGCGCGCAGAGCGACCTGGAGCCGCGCTCGATCATGATGTCCGCCCGGTGGCCGTCCACCCCGAAGGCCGTGGTGACCTTCGGGATCGCGGCGAAGAGCTTCGGAGCGATCTCGACCTTGGGCAGGAGCTCCCGGCTCCGCTTGATCTTCTCCCGGATCTGCCCCTGCAGCGGCTCGAACCGGGAGCGGAACTCCCCGGGCTCGCGCTCGAAGTCCTGCCGTCGCTTCACGATCTCGATGCGGGTGTTCAGGTCCTCGATCCCGCTGATCGAGACCTGGAGCGCAATGCGGTCCAGGAGCTGGGGCCGCAGGCTCCCCTCCTCAGGGTTCATCGTCCCCACCATCACGAACCGGGCAGGGTAGGAGACGGAGATCCCTTCCCGCTCGACCGTCACCCGGCCCATGGCCGCAGAGTCGAGCAGGACGTCGACGACGTAGTCGTCGAGCAGGTTGATCTCATCGACGTAGAGGATGCCCCGGTTCGCCTCGGCGAGCACCCCGTGCTCGAAGGCCACCTCCCCGTCCGTGAGCATCCGGCTCACGTCGAGGGTCCCGACCACACGGTCCTCCGTCGCGTTCAGGGGGAGGTCGACCACTTTGAGCGGGCGTGAGTGGCTCGGGATCGCGTCGGGGGTCCGCCCCTGGAACTTCTCCGTGCACTCCCAGCACCAGTCCTGCGGGCGCGCCGGGTCGCAGGAGAAGCGGCACCCCTCGATGACCCGGATCTCGGGGGTGATCTCGGTCAGGCCCCGGACGGTGACGGACTTCGCCGTCCCCTTCTGGCCGCTGATGAGGACCCCCCCGACGAGGGGATCGACGACGTTGCAGAGGAGGGCGAGCTTCATCCTCTCCTGGCCGAGGACGGCGGAGAACGGGAAGAGCGCGGAACCCTTCCTCCCCTTGGCGCCGGAGAGCTTCGAACGAGCTTCCTCGCGCTTGGCCTTCCGCTCCGCGTCGGCGGAGGCCGCGGCAGTGGCCTGGGCCTGGACCTGGGCCGGAGAGACCTCGGCCTGCTTCAGGATCGCCTCGACCTGGACCTTGTTCTCGATCCGGCTCTCGACCTCCACCTCGGTCACGCCGGCGCCGCCCTCCAGCGTGGCCTTGAGCTGTCCCACCTGGACTCCCGCCATGCCGCTCGCGCCCGCGAGCGCGATGGCCTCCGTCCGGGTCTTCGCCCCCTCGATGAGGAGCGCCCCGCAGCTCGAGCAGGAGATCGCGTTGGGCTCGACGGGTGCATCGCACTGGGCGCATCGCATGGTGCCGACCTCGAGCTCCGCGCCGCAGGAGGGGCAGGCGGGGGCGTTGTACGGCACCGGGGTGGAGCAGGTGGGGCAGAGGGCCTCGGGGTTGGTCAGAGGCTCGTTGCAGTGGGGGCAGAAGAGGGCCTCGGCGGGGACGAGGGCCCCGCAGTGGCCGCACTTGCAGCTGTCCGGGTCGAAGGCGGCGCCGCACCGCTCGCACCGCGGGGCGTAGACGCTCGTGACGGCCCCGCACGCGGGGCAGAGGGATTCGTCCCCCACGAAACGCTCCTCGCCGAGCACCTCGCCGACGAGGGCCTCCGTGTCGGGATGCGACATCTGCACGGACCCTTGGCCCAGGTCGTCGGGAGGAGCCGAGTCCGCGAGCAGGTCCTCTAGCTGGGCGGCGAGCTCGTTGACCGAGTCGGCCGTCTGGGGCGTTCCGCCGTTGGGGGTTTCAGGAACATCGGGGACCTGGAATTCTGCATCCAGATCGTTGAGCGGGTCCGTCCCCGGGTCCGCTTGCGGGGGAGGGTTACCACCCTTCGCGGAACCGGGCCGGCGGGCCGGTTCACCGGAGGGAGGTGGGACAACCATGGGGCGCACCCCAACAAGGCGCATCCGCCCGTATCAACGTTTTGAACGCCCCGCCCAAGGGGAGTGTCGAGGGGGGGGTTTCCCCGGGGAGGAGGGCGGAAGGGAGGGGTGAGCCCCGAGCGCGTCCGTGCGCACCGTTTGGAGCTGGGAGGCCCTTCCCGGCCGCCGGGAATACGTAGGCGCGCCCCCGCCAACGCTTAAGTGGTCTTCCACGGTTATTGTGCGTGCGGGCCCGTCCGGGGGGCGCCGCAGGTCATGGGGGTCCTAGAGGGCATCAAGGGGTCGTTCTGGCCCTCTGGGAAGCGGGGGCTCGGTAGTCCGCTCTATTTGGAAGAGGATGGCCCGATCCTCGGCGTCATCGACGACATCTTCCTGGACAAGAAATCCGGCCAACCGGTCGCCTATCGCGTGCTCGCGAGCGGGCAGTACCTGGAGGTCCCCGCCGAGGCGGTCACAGAGACCCCGGGCGGGTACACCTACCGTTCCCCCTGGTTCGCCGAGGCGGACGCGCTCGTGCGCAAGCTCGAGAGCCAGGAGCTGCTGATGCCGGAGCTCCTGTTCTCCTCCGTCGCCACAGGCGACGCGGACCGGAAGCTCCTGGAGAGCGCCATCGAGCGCTCCCCCGCGCTCAAGAAGATGGTCTCCCAGGCCCAGGAGCTCTACGTCGGTCTCACTCCGCGCATCGAGGCTCTGGACAAGGAGAAGTACAAGGTCGTGGGCGAGGTGACCGAGCTCGCGGAGGGGCTCATGACCGGCCGCCTCCCGAAGGACGTCCACCGGGAGCGGTTCGTCGCGCTCAAGCGGCGCCTGCAGGTCCTGGACGCGTCGCTCCACCGCGCCGAGTCGCTACGGCGCCGGCTGGAGGCCATCCCGTTCGTTGCGCTCGCCAAGAAGCCCGAGGTCGCGAGGGCCCTCTCGTCGTCCCCTGCCGGGGCGGACGGGGGGGCCCACCCCGCGTCCCGTGCGATCTCCACCGCCGCGCCAGGGGTCCCGCGCCCTCCCCCCGGATCGGGCGAGGAATGGAAGCGCATCCGGAAGTTCCGCGTGCTGAAGGCCGAGACGACGCTCCGTCAGAGGGAGGAGTCGCTCCACCGCATGGAGGATGAGCTCCAGAAGAACGGAGGGCTCTCCTCCGACATGGTCCAGACGCTCACCCAGAACTACGACAAGCTCGCCCAGGCCATCGCGAAGGGCGGTCCGGACGGCCTGAAGAAGGAGCTGGAGCGCATCATCGCCCAGCGGCAACAGGAGACGCCCAAGACCGAGGCGAAGGCCCTGGGGGCGGCCCTCCAGGCCCCCTCCGCTTCGACGCTCGGGGCCCGCACGCCGGGGAAGACCTGCCCGCTCTGCGCCGAGCCGCTCACCGGGAGGGAGACCACCTGCCCGGGTTGCCAGGCCGACCTCCAGACCCTCGAGTCCGCGAAGGACGGCACCACCGGGCCCAACGGGGCGGAGAAGTTCTTCCGCGGGGGCGGTGCGACGAAGCTCGGGGTGGTCCTGCTCCTGCTCTCCGGCGCGACGTTCCTGTCCTGGTTCCTCCTCCGCTGAGACTGCGGAGCCTGTCGGCGGCGCCAGGACCCGTTCGATCCCGTTGCTCTCGACCAGGGTCCCGAACGAGGGGCCCGGAAACCACCCCCCGCTCGTGAGGGGAGGCCGTCCCGATCCCACCAGGGGGGGTCGGGGTTTCTCTCTACGAGGGGCGGATGGGAGGCTTCCACTCCCTCGCGGGGGGCCGTCGGTCCGAGGTCTGAGCGGTGGCGGCCGGGGTCGTGGCCCCGCTCCCGGTCTCCTTGGTTTCGGGAGTCGCCGGTCCTCCCTTGGCCTCTGCGACCGGGGTGGGGCTCTCCTCCGCCCGCTTGCCGCTCGAGCGCGACGACTTCCCTCCGACCCGCTTCGGCCGTTCCAGGCGGCGCGTCTGCGCCCTCAGGAGGACGATCGCCCCCACGACCACCCCGATCCCCGCCACCTCGAGCAGGAAGAACGGCACCAGCTCCGGGGCCACCGGGGGCGTGGTCATGGTCAGCACGATCCGCTGGTTGTCCTGGGTCACCTGAACCGTGACCGGCGCCGCGGAGTACCCTCCGGCGGCCGTAGCGCTGGCGTCGTAGACCCCCACGAAGGCATCGAGCCCCGCCAGGGTGACCACGTCGGTGAGCAGGAAGCGTCCGGCCTCCCCCTGCGAATCCACGCCCAGGTGATGGCAGGGGAGGTTCGGCGCCGTGCTGCAGAGCGAGAGGGCGACGCTGCTGGTCGCGACGGCCGGCGGTCCCGGGGTGACGGAGACCAGGACGTACCGGTACACGTGCACGGCCACCTGCGCGGAGATGGTGGTGATGTTCGGGAGGAAGGCGGAGGTGCCCCCGCTGTAGTTCGTGCGCACCCACCAGTTGTAGAGCGAGACGTTCGCCCCCCCGAGGACCGCCACGGCGGGCGCGGTGGAGTTGGTGATGTTCACCCACGGCGCGTTGTTGAAGACCATGGGGAAGCCGAAGTGCGAGCTCTGGTTCGCGCTGAAGGAGGAGGTGACCGAGGTGATGGAGGAGGCCCCCGGACTGAAGGTGGAGTTCTCCAGGACCACCTCCGTCGCCGAGCTCAGGGACATCGCGGAGACCTGGGCGTGCGCGAGGAGCACGAACGGGATCGACCCGGCCACCGTGAGGCCGTCGATGGTCACGATGTCGGAGGAGGCCGAGAGGTTGCCCAGGGCGAGGGTCCCCACGGAGGAGAGCACCACGTCCGCGAGCGCAGCATCGTCCGCCCGGAAGCTCAGCGACGCCTGGGAGACGGTCACGTTCTGGACGACGATGGGCGCGGAGCTCGAGGCTCCCAGAAGCTCGATCGATCCCACGCCCCCGCTCACGTTGACCCACCGGATGAGCGAGCCCGAGTCGTTCAGGGCGCTGAGCGACCCCGCGACGTTCAGATGGGCGATCCTGGACGGCCCCGGGGAGGGGGTGGGCCCCATGGGGCTCCCTTCCAGCACGCCCCCTTGCCGGACATCGACCGACCCCCCGCCGGCTTCGAGCAGCGCACCTCGCGTGTAGAGGACCCCGCCGTCGATGGTCAGCTCCGACCCCAGTCCGAGCAGGAGCGTCGAGCCTGAGGAGAGCGTGAGGTTCCCGCCGGGTTCGACGAGGACCGATCCCTGGACGGCCAGGTGGAGGCTCGAGCCGACGGCGACGTTGAAGAAGGAGCCGGGGCCGATGATCAGGTTCCCCGCCACGTCCATCCAGAGGGACTGGTTCCACGTCGTCGCGACCACCGTCACCCCGTTCACGCCGGAGACGACGAGGCTCCCGGAGGGAGCCGTCACCGAGAGGTTCTCCGAGAGCGTGCAGGGCGAGGGCTGGAACGGGCTGGGAGGGAGGCTGGTGTTGAACGTCGAGGTGAGGGTGGTCGGAAGCCCCTCGTTGAGCGTGCAAGAGACCACCGCGGCGGTCGCCGACAGGGCCGAAGGAGCGGGCCCTGCCCGCTCGCTGGCCAGGGCTCCTGTGGTCGAAGGTGCCGAGGTCTCAGAAGCCCGCGAGGCTCCCGCAGCCCACTGGAGCGCCCCGATCGACACCCGTGGTCCCCCGGTCCCGGCCGCGCCCTCGGGTCCTCCCAGCATGGGTAGGGGGCTGGCCGAAAGGGAGAGGACGAGCACGAGGAGCAGCACCAATCCCGGGGCGAGGTAGGGAACGCCGATCGCGGGCGTTCGGGCGTGCGAGGCGCCCGAGGCGCCCGAGGGCGCGATGGCCCTCCACGGGAACCGCCGATGACCGGGGGAGAGACCGGGAACGCGGACCATATCTGGGCCGGGGGCGGGGACCCCCACCCTCGGGGGGCCCGAGAGGAAATGAACCCTGCCCACACCCCCCCTGGGGCCTGGGGTGCGGCTCCTCCCCAGTAGCCTTTTCTTCCGAGCCGTTGAAGAGAGGGAGGTCCTGTCCCCCCGGTCCACAGGACCCAAGGAGATCACGATGCCCTTCCAGTCCCTTCGCGGGTTCCGCGACTATCTGCCCGCGGACACCGCGGCCCGACGGGCGGTCTTCGATTCCGTCCGCAGGATCGCCCGGCGATACGGGTTCGAAGAGGTGGAGACCCCGAGCCTCGAGGGCCTCGACCTGTTCAAGGTGAAGAGCGGCGAGGGGATCGTGCAGGAGACCTTCTCCTTCCTGGACAAGGGCGGGCGCGAGGTCACCCTCGTCCCCGAGATCACACCCTCCGTCGCACGGGTCTACACCGAGCGCGCCAAGATCGAGCCCCTGCCGGTGAAGTGGTTCTCGATCCAGCGGCTGTGGCGCTACGAGGAACCCCAGTCGGGCCGGACCCGGGAGTTCTCCCAGGTCAACCTGGACATCCTGGGGGTCCCGGGCCTAGAGGCCGACCTCGAGGTCCTCGCGGTCACCCGGGCGATCCTGGAGGAGATCGGGCTCGGCGGGCGCTACGTGCTCCGGCTGAGCGACCGCAGGCTCGCCGAGGGCATCGGACGGTCGCTGGGAGCGAAGGAGGCCGGACCCTTCTTCCGCGCGCTCGACCGGCGGGAGAAGACCCCGCCCTCCGAGTTCGCGAACGAGCTCGCCAAGGCGGGCCTGGACGAGGCGGCCCGGGGACGGCTCACGGATCTGCTGGAGCGATCCGGCGGGGGACTTTCTGGCGACCGCGCCAAGCCGCTGCTGGAGGAGCTGGGAAACTGGCCGGGTCTGGGAGAGGAAGGGGCCCGCGCGGTCCGGGACCTCCTGGCGCTCTTCGAGCGCGCGAAGGGGACGGGGCTGGAGGAGGTCCTGCTCTTCGACCCCTCGCTCATCCGTGGCCTCGCCTACTACACCTCCACCGTGTTCGAGGTGTGGGCGAAGAAGGGGGACATCCGCGCGCTCTTCGGCGGCGGGCGGTACGACAAGCTCATCGAGCTCTTCGGCGGCCCGTCGGTGCCGGCGTGCGGCATCGCGATGGGCGACCAGACCCTGGAGCTCATTCTCCGGGACGCCGGAGCGTGGCCGGAGCGGGCCCCCGGGCTCGACGTCTACGTTGCCACGGTCGACCCGTCCCTGGCGCCCCAGGCGCGCACCTTGACGCAGCTCCTCCGGTCCGAGGGCTTCGTCGCGGACTACGACCTGCTCGCGAGGGCGCTCTCCCGGCAGATGAAGGAAGGCTCGCGCCGGGGTTCGCGATGGATCTTGCTGCTGGGCCCCCGCGAGCTCGAGAAGGGCGAGGTCACGTTCAGAAATATGCGGACCGGTCAACAGGTCGCCGTCGCGGCTTCGGAGGCGGTGTCGTGGTTACGTGCGGCGGGCGCCTCCGACGGTCGTCCCGATAGTGCTCCCGCTCCCTCGGGTGAGAAGGCTCCGAACGGGAGTGCCCCTCCCTCTCCTTCTCCGGCTCCCGGCGCGGCGGGGTCGGAGCGACGTACCCCTCCGTCCAAGCCTCCGGAGTGAGCGACTCGAGCGTCTCGCCGTCGTAGAGCAGGATCCCCGGCGGGCTCGAAGCCCCCCGCAGATGGCCGTGCCAGTAGACCACGGCCCCCTCGCCGAACATCTGCGTGTAGGGCTCGAGCTGCTTGCGGAGGTTCCTCCGGAGCTCGACCTCGTCGCCGAAGTTGGCCTTCGACTCGATCCAGCAGACCTTCTGTCCGTCCAGGATGATCGGGTGGTCCAGCAGGGCGTCCGGGGTCTTCGCGAACTTCCCCCGCAGGTCCTTCTCCGTGCGGTAGGTGAGGTCGTGCTTCTTCAGCCAGGCCGCGAGCCGCGCCTCCCCCTTGATCCCCCGGGCCCTCTGGAGCTCTCCGCCCTTCGGGGAGTAGACCCAGTCGGCGTCCAGGACCTCCATGACCTCCCTTCGCAGCCGGGCGTCCGGGATCGCCTCCGGGCGTCGGAACGCGTCCCAGAACGTGCGGCGGGGGGTCTGGCGCGCCTTCTCGATGAGCTGGGCCATCAGCACCGGAGGGAACCGCCACTGCCGGGCGATCTCGAGGTAGCTCCTCCCGCGGTCCCACTCCTTGAGCAGGCGCGGGGCCTCCTTCTGGACCACGTAGAACCGCTTGGTGGCGTCCCGGGTGACCCGGTGGGTGTAGATCACCATGAGAAGGTCCGGGTCCAGGCCCCGCTCCTGGGCGAGCCGGTCCACGTCGGAAGGCTCGGCGAGCTCTCGGGAGAGCTCCTGGTACTCTTCTCGAGAGAGCATCGTCATGGACGGTCGCCCGGGCCTGCGCAGGGGGTCCCAAAGGGGCCTGGGCTTAACGGTACAGGTCGTTCGGAGCGTCCTCCCATGGGTCCTCAATCCCTCCAGTCGAGGCCCAGGGTCCGGAGCGAGAGCTTCGGGATCGGTGCCGGACGGCGCTTGTGCCGGTTCGTGCGGACCCGTCCCTCGATCGCGACGACCTTCTCCAGCGGCATCTGAAGCTCCCGCGCGATCTCCTCGGGCTCGAGCAGCCGCTCCATCCCGTAGAGGATCCGGTCGAGGAGCGCGTAGGGCATGCCGAGCTCCTCCTCGTCGGTCTGCCCTTCCCACAGCCCCGCCGAGGGGGGGCGCTCCAAGACGGCCCGGGGAAGCCCCAGGGCCGCGGAGAGCTCCCGGACGGAGGTCTTGTAGAGGTCCCCGATCGGCAGCAGGTCGACCCCGCCGTCGCCGTACTTCGTGAAGTACCCGAGCAGGAGCTCCGACTTGTTGCCCGTCCCCGCCACGAGGGCGCGGTGACGGCGGGCCTCCTCGTACCACACGACCATCCGCAGCCGGGCCTTCAAGTTCCCGCGGGCCAGGCGGTCGTTGGGGTCGACGACGCCCTCCTCGAGGAAGCGCGCCTCCAGCGGGGCGAGCGGGACCTCCCGGAACCCCACGCCCAGCTCCCGCGCGTACCCCGCGACCTCTTCCCGGAGCTCCCGGGGCATCCGGTCGTCCGGGATGGAGATCGTCCATACCCGCTCGGGACCGAGCGCCTCCTTCGCCAGGCGGGCCACGAGGGCGCTGTCGATGCCTCCGCTGACCCCGACGACCACGCCCTTCGCCCCCGCCTCCGCAACGTGGGCCCGAAGGAACCGGGCGATGGTCTCCTGGGCGTGGGAAGGGAGCTTTGGTACCAGTGACCCGTCCATCCCGCGTTTCCCCTCTGCTCTTGGGCTCCCTGGGACCTCCGAAGGGCCCTGGGTCATGTCGTTTCGGGGGCGAGAGGCTCGAGCGCCTGCTCGAGCCTCCAACGCTCCTGGCAGGGGCACGTCGGGAGCCTCTCCAGGGGCCCGAAGTCCTGCGACAGGGAGGCCTCCTCGATAGCCGAGAGGAGAGCGCGGTCGCAGGAGAGGCAGTTGTGGACCCCACGGCGGTTCCCCCCGGAGGTGGGGAAGCTCACGAGCCGGGTCCCTTTCTTCCGCTCGGCCGCGCCTCGGACGAGCGTCTCCACAAGGCTCCAGATCCAGGGCGGCCGGTAGAGACCCCGCCGGAAGAGGTGCTCGACCACCGTCCCACCTTGCAGGTGGACCGGGTTGATCGAGAGGGTGTCGAAGTGCTCGCTGGCCAGCCGAACCGACAGGACGGTGTCCTCGATCGCCTCCCGTTCGGTGAGGTAGGGGGGCTTCAGCAGGAGGTAGGCCTTGGGTGACCCTCCCCCTCGGCGGACGCGAGCCGCCGCTTCGAAGTAGGCGGAGGGGGGAGAGTTCTTGTTCACCGCGCGACGCAGGACCTCTTCCTGGGCGCTCTCGAGCCCGAGAGAGACCTCGATCTCCCCGCCCAGCGCCTCCTTCAGCGCCTTCACGTTCGCCTCGTCGACGAACTCGGGGAGGGTCTCGACGAGCAGGCGACGCGCCTTCCCCTGGAAGGCCGAGGCGATGCGGGCCCGAGAAGGCAGGGGGACCTCCCGCTCGTCGAAGAAGCTCCCCGAGGTGAAGATCTTCACGTAGGGCTCGCCGCGGTACTCGAGCAGCGCGCGGTCCACCTGCTCGGCGACCTCCTCCTCCGTGGCCGAACGGCCGAGGGTGTCGCGCGCGTATCCGCACATCGTGCACCCCTTGAGGTCCGCCCAGTAGCACCCCCGCGTCCGCAGGATGAGCACGAAGGCCGTGGTCCGCTCGCCTCCGAGCGCCTCGGGTTCGCGCCAGAGGTTCACGTAGCGACGCGCGTCCTGAGGGGAGCCGGGGGCCGGGCGCCGGTCCTGGGCGACGGCCCGAGCGACCGAGCCCGAGCTCGTGGCGGGCGTCTCCGTCCCTGCCTCCGTGCTCATTTCCGCTGCTCCGCCTTACCCGGGGACTTCCCGGAGGTCGGGGCTCGCTCCGGGGCCTCCCGACCGATCTCGACCTTGACCTTGTCCTGGTCTTTGAGCTTGAGCACCCGACGGAGCTCCACGGGTGCGATGAACTCGGCCACGTCGGAGTAATGGGTGCGGTCCGGCACGATAAGGTGGCAGGGTGTCCCGGCCAGCAGGGACGGGAAGCACGTCGCGCCGCCGAACGTCCGTCCCTGGTCCTGGAAGCCGTCGATGCGGGCCCCCGGGAGGGTGCGCACCTCCGAGAGGCGGGCCACTTCTCCGGTCGAGAGCTTCACGTTGAGCGTCCCGGGGAACGGCCGGTATCCCAGGCGGCCTTCGAACTGGGCGACGTATCCCGGCTGGGAGAGGTAGTAGCGCCCCTCCCCCAGTCCCGAGACCACCTTCCCTTCGAGGACCAGCGGCTTGGGCCCCTCGACGATGGTGCGTAGCTCCTCCAGCTCCCGACGGAGCATGTCGGATCCGGCAGGGGTGAGGGAGAGCCCCTGTTTCCTCCCCCCCAGCGACCTCGAGAGCAGCCCCTGCTCGGTGAGGTCGATCAAGTACTGGCTCGCGGCCTGCTGCGACACGCCAAGGATCTCCCCGAGCTCCCGGGAGGATAGGAACACCGGGGCTTCGCGCGCCCCGCGCGCGGCAAGAAGCTTGAGGACGGCAAAGGACTCCCGGGAGAGCCGGAAGTTCCCGGACAAGGCCGTAGGGTCCTGCCCCGCGTCTAGTATGGACGGGTGG
>JAKAAX010000035.1 GCA_021802125.1 Thermoplasmata archaeon
GGGCCCGGGGCTCTCGGCCGTGGCTCAGGTCGTCAGGAAGTTGACGAGCTCCTGCATGAAGGACTCGGGGGAGGTGTCCATCGCGAGGTGCTTCTGGTTCGGGAGCGTCACGACCCGGCTCGAGGCGATCGCGCGGTGGACCCGGGCGACCGCCTGGCGAAGGCGCGGCGGGCTCGCCCCGCCCTCGAAGAGCAGCGTGGGGACCGTGAAGTCCTGGTAGCCGTCGTCGTCGAACCGGTACCCCTGCTCGGCGGCGAGCTCGCGGGGGATCACGCGGGCGGACCCCAGGCGCCCCATCCACGAGGTGCTGGTCTTGAGCAGCTCGATCTCCGGCGGGAGGAGTCGGAGGTCCTCGACCAGGTACATCGACAGGACCCTCTCCCGGTCCCCTCCGTTCAGCAGCAGGCGCATCCGGTCCAGGAGCCCCGGCGGCAGGCTCTCGCCCGGGAGCGGCAGGGACGGTTCGTAGAGGACGAGCTTCCGGACGTTGCTCTGCGGGAGCCGACGGACGGCTCCCAGGCAGCAGAGCGCCCCGAACCCGTGGCCCAGGAGGTTCACCGAGGTCCCGAGGTTCGAGAGGACCGTGGCCACGTCGTCGTACTCGAGCTTCAGGTCGTAGGTGGGGCCGTTGGTGCTCCCGCCCCGCCCCCTCCGGTCCATGGCGTAGATCGTGAAGCGCTCGGCGAGGAACGGGTAGAGCGGGCGCCAGCGGGTGTGGTCCCCGCCGATGCCGTGGACCAGGAGCAGGGGAGGACCTGCCCCGACGGTGTAGACGGCGAGCTTCGCCCCGTCGGGGGCGGCGATGTCGATCCGTCCTTCCTCCAAACCCAAGTGTGCTCCTCTCCTCTACGACGCCGCCCCGCGTGGATATCCTCCGCGCCCATCAATGCTTGGTGGTCGCTGGGCCACGACCTCGGGGCTCACCCCTTCCCGGCCCGCTCCTCCGGAGGCTTGGTGGAACGGAAGCGCGCGAAGAGCGCGAGGTCGTAGGCGATCTTGATCGCCCCCGCGAGGGCGAAGGGCCCGGCGAGCCAGACCGCCCCGGCGCCCAGGAACGCCCCCGAGACGGGAGCCCCGAGCGCCTGGGCGCTCCGTGCCGCCGTGGTGTACCCCGCGGCGGCCGCCCCCTCCTCCCGGGGGACGATGGCCTGGGTGTAGGACTGCCGGGTGGGGACGTCCATCTGCGAGAGCGTCGCCCGCGCGACCCAGACCACGCCGGCGATGGGGAGGGCCGGGGTGAAGGCGAAGAGGATCAGGAGGACGCTCGAGGGGATGTGCGTGAAGACCATGGTGTTGATGAGCCCGAAGCGGCGGGCGAGCGGCACGGCCAGGAGGAGCGAGACCGCGGCCGCGATGTTCGCCGCCGCGAGGACGATCCCGGTCTCTCCCGCGGAAGCGTGGAACCGGAGCTCCAGGAAGAGCGCGACGAGGGCGTTCGCGATGAGCCCCCCTCCGAAGGCGTCCACGGAGAAGAGCCCCGAGAGCTCGAGGATCGGGCGGCGGTGCTCCTTCGAGAGCGGGCGGAGCCCCGTGTCGGTGGACTGCGAGGGCGACCCCGCCGAGAGCAGGAAGTAGCTCGGCACCAGCAGGAGGCCGAGAAGGCCGTAGACCAGGAGCGTCGGGTCGTGGGGCCCGGTCGGGAGGACGTTGGGCGCGGAGAGCGCGAGGGACCTGAGGGGGCCCGCCGCGAGGGCGCCCATGGCGCCTCCGAGGTACCCCGCGAGGTTGTAGAAGGCGAAGAGAAGGGTCCTTCTCTCGCCTTCCGCGGCGTGGGCGAGCGTTCCCTGCTCCAGCGCTCCGAGCGGGGAGATGTCGCTGCCCCCCGCGACGATCCCTCCCAGGGCGAGGGCCCCGAGGAGCACCCCGAGGTTGGAGAGGTCGGTCCAGAGCAGGAACCCTCCCGCCGCGAGCGCGAGCGAGCCCAGCGCGAAGAGGAACTTCCGGGACCCGAGCCCGCCCCCGCGCGGGAGGAGGAGCGACCAGAGGGCCGCGCCCCCCATCGCGACGCCGAGGAAGATCCCGATCTGCAGCGGGTCGTAGAGGGCCACCTGGAGGTCCAGGGCGAGGACCACCGAGAGGGCCCCGGCCCCGAACCCCCGGACGGTCCGCGTCGCGGTCAGCACGACCGTGTTGCGGGACGCGGTCGGGCGCGTCGAGGGGATCATGGGCCGTCCGTTCCCTCGGGAGAGGTCCGGCTCGGCCTCACGCGCCGGCCCGGTCCTTCAGGTAGTCGATGGCCACGTCGCCGTAGGGCAGCGTGAGGTCGGAGAGCAGGTGGGTCCCGTTCACCACCTCCCGCACGGGGAGGTCCGCGAGCGGGGCCATCACGTGCGGTTGGAAGTGGAGGGCGGCCGGTCCCTGGAAGGCCCAGTGGACCTTCAGGTCCTGGTACTTGTACCGGACGAGCTGGAGCACGTCCAGTCCCCCCGTGACCGACGGGATGATCTTCAGATTGAAGGCGTCGTGGAGCATGGACTCCTCCACCTTCGCGACGTCGAGCGGGTCGTACTTGTACGCCATGGTC
This sequence comes from Thermoplasmata archaeon, assembly GCA_021802125.1. Taxonomy (GTDB): domain Archaea; phylum Thermoplasmatota; class Thermoplasmata; order Lutacidiplasmatales; family UBA184; genus JAKAAX01. The sequence continues at coordinate 2,525 of JAKAAX010000035.1, forward strand.
GCGATCGCGACCGTCTCCTCCCCGTAGCGCAGGTGCCCCGTCAGGGTCTCCTTCACGACCTTCAGCTGGGGATGGGCGTGCTTCTTCGGGAAGCCCCAGATCTCCCTCCCCGCCGCGATGGGCGGGTCGTCGTCCAGGAACATGTACGCGCAGAAGCTTCCCGGCTTTCCCTGGTAGGTCACCGGGATGACGACCCCGGACTCCGTGTAGCTCCCGAACCCCTGGGAGTCGGGCATCCGGATGATCTCGAACTTCGCGAGCGGGTCGTCCGGGACCACGAGCGGCTCGGGGACGAGGCGCTCTAAGGCCTCGCGGTCCGTGCGGAACGTGGTGATGAAGAACTCGCGGGAGAGGAAGCGGTAGGGACCTCGGGGGTACGAAGGCCTCCCGGGGGGCATGGCGAAGAGCTGACGGACCTCTTCGATCTTCATCGGTTCTCCTCCTCTTTCGCCCGCCCGGTCTCCCGGGCGAGGTCGGGGGAGTGTGGGACGAGGAGATGAAGGGGCTCCTCCGCGGGCCCTAAGGGGACCTCCCCCAGCCCGCCGGAGGTCCCCCACCTCGGTGCGGAGGGCCGGGGCCGCGACCTCGGCGTGAGGAGGCGGACCGACAGTTCTTCTGCCCGGACCGTTCGCCCCCTCCCATCCCCCGCGCGGAGCGGGAGAAACTGGAAGGAGACCAATGAAGGCCCTCATCACCGGCGGCGGCGGGTTCATCGGACAGCATTTGGCGAGCGAGCTCCTCGCGCGGGGCGACCAGGTGGTCCTTATGGACATCGGGTTCCACCCCGGACAGCTGGGCCCCCTGGAGGGACGCGTCGCGACCGCGGTGGGGAACCTCGCCCTCTTCACCGACGTGCTGGACGCGGTGCGGTCCCACCGACCGGACTCGATCTTCCACCTGGGCGCGCTCCTCTCCGCGAGCGCCGAGGAGAACCCCATCGGGGCCTACCACGTGAACATCGACGGGAGCTTCCACGTCCTGGAGGCGAGCCGGATGTTCGGCGTGAAGAAGGTCGTCTACACGAGCTCCATCGCTTCCTTCGGTCCCGGGGTCCCCGACCCCGTCCCGAACGAGTGCGACCAGAAGCCCACGACGATGTACGGGGTGTCGAAGGTGTTCACCGAGCGCCTCGGCGAGTACTACTCCCGGGACCTGGGGGTCGACTTCCGGGCGGTACGGCTCCCGTCCATCCTCGGAGCGGGCCGGGGCGGAGGGGGCGCGAGCGCCTACTCGACGTTCTTGATCGACAAGCCGGCCCGGGGACAGCCCTTCGAGTGCTTCTGCGAGCCGCGCACCCGGATCCCCCTCCTGTACGTGGACGACGCGGTGAGGGCCCTCCGGCTCGTGCACGACGCGCCGCGCGCGGGGCTCAAGCGCTGCGCCTACAACGTCCAGGGCTTCTCGCCCACCGCCCAGCAGATGTTGGACGCGGTCAAGGCGAAGGTCCCCCGGGCGGAAGTGACCTTCAAGACCGACCCCAAGATGCAGGCGATCCTGGACTCCTGGCCGCGCTCGCTGGACGACTCGGCCGCACGGGAGGAGTGGGGCTGGTCCCCCACCGTCGACCTCAACGGGACGATCGACCGCTACCTTGCGGTGGCGCGGGGTGCGACGGGGCCCGGAGCCGCCGGAGGAAGGTAGTCCCCTCGGGCGGACGGGGGGGCCGTCGCGGCCCCGTGGGCCCGGAACGGCTCGAAGTCGGCCCTCTTCTCCCACCGGAGGAGGGCCTCCTCGGCGGACCTGCGGCCCTCCTTCCGGTGCATCCGGAGGGTGGTCGGGGAGAAGTCGTAGTCCTTCGACTCGAGCTCCCCGTCCTCTCCGGAGTGCGTGAGCAGGTAGAGGTCCACGTGGTGCCGGTGGCGGAGCAGCGTCGAGGAGAGCTCGGGGAGCCGGGCGAGCCGCTCGCGATCGGCCTTGGGCAAGGAGGCGAGGCACTCGTCCATGACGAGGTGGAACTCCGAGTCCCGGGCGGCCTCCTCCGAGTCCAGGTCGAGCTTGCGCATGTAGGTGAGGTCCTTGAGCGTGCTCAGCGCTTCGGGGAGGTTGCGCGGGAGCCGGTGGTGCCGGGGGAAGAGCTCCACCATGACGACGCGTCGGTGGTCCGAGTGCGGGAGCACTTCCAGGACCTTCCGAGCAGGGGTGTTGCTCACGAGGCCCCCGTCCCAGTAGTAGCGGTCGCCGACCTTCACCGCCGGGAACGCCGGAGGAAGGGCCCCGCTCGCGAGGAGGTGCTCGACCCCGAGCCGCTCGGTGTGGCTGTCGAAGCCCCGGAGCTCTCCGCTCTGGACGTCCACCGCGGTCACGATGAGCCGGCTCGCCCCGTCGTGCAGCGCGGGGAAGTCGACCATCTTCTCGAGCAGCCGCCGGTAGGGGGCGGGGTCGTAGAGCGAGGTCCATTCCATCGGACCCCCGAGGCCCCAGGGACCGGACATCCACCGCGGCTGGAACATGGCCGGGTTGCCGAGGTAGACCGACTTCCAGGCCGCGAGCTGCCGGCGCGCCACCTCGGAGGGGGCCAGGCTCTCCGCGATGGGGTCGGACAGCGCGTCCCAGAACCGACCCAGGTAGGTCGTCGCCTCCTTCCCGCGGCTCGCGACGATGGCCGCGTTGGCGGCGCCGATCGAGACGCCCGCCAGCACGTCGAAGGTCCATCCCTTCTCCGCGAGGGCCCCGTAGGCCCCCGCCTCGTACGCTCCGAGCGCGCCGCCGCCCTGGAAGACGAGCACGTCCCACGTGCGGGAGGTGGCGTCGGAGACCTTCCGACGGACCGACGGGCGCGTGCGCTGGACCATGAGGTCACCCTTCCCGACGGGCCGATATGAAGCCTCGGCCCCCGCGACGGGCGGAGGAGCGCGCGCTCAGCCCTGTTGGGCCCCTTCGGGCTCCTGCGTGGGGGCGGCGGCGGCGCCGCCCTGCCGGGCGAGTTGGGACTCGAGGTCCGCGATCTTCGCGTCCTGCTCCTCCATCTGGTGCATGACCTCGTCCAGGGTCTGCCGGTCGAGCTGGTGCTTCTCCGCGATCTCTTCCAACGATCGGCGGAGCGTCTCCACCTGGCGACGGAGCTCCGCGTTCTCGGCCTCCGCCGCGGACCAGCGGTCCTCCAGCTCGTCCTCGTTGGCGGGGGTGGCGGAGGTCTCCGTCTCTCCGGCGACCGTCCCCGCTTCCGGAGCGACACCCTCGGGTGCGGCCGGAGCGGGAGCAGGAGCGGCGGTCTCCTCGGTGGCTTCCCCCTGGGGGGCGGGCTGGGAGGAGGCCCGGCCCTGGCGCATGGAGACGTGTCCGGAGAGCAGCCCCTCGGAGAGGTGTTGCCCGCGGGCCGTCAGCCGGAGGTCGTAGCCTCCCGCCGGGCGCAGGGTGCAGGTGAGCAGGTTGCGCTTCTCGAGCCCGTCGAAGAGCCGCATCAGGTAGTCGTCGGCGAGAAGGAAGCCCTGGTTGAGGAGGTACCGGGAGAGGTCCTCGCTGGGGACCGTCGTCTCCTCCTCGTTCTTCCCGGTCGAGTAGAGCATGCAGTAGAGCAGGATCCGGACCGGCAGGTTCGCCGCGGCGGGCGCGCCGCTCGACGGGATCGCCCCCCCCGAGCGCGCCTCCTGGGCTGCGGGGATGGAGGAGGGGACGGGAGATGCCGCCTGTTCGGGTGCGGCTTCCGGGGCCTGAGCTGCGGGGGATCCCTGGACCGGAGCGGCCGTCTCGGCCTCGGCGGCGGAGGCTTCGGCGGGCGGGGGCGCGGCCTCGGGCGCGGTGAACTGTCGGGGCGCGGCGGGGGGGACGGTGACGGGCACAGGGCGCGCCACCATGGGGGGCGGAGCGGCGGCGGGGGGCGGCGCCTGAGCGGAGACGAACTGCGGCCCTCCGGGAGGGGAGGCGGCGTACCCGGCCGGGGGAGGAGGGGAGGTCGGAGCGCGCGCACGCGCCGCCCGGTCCTCGAGCATCCGGGCCCTCTGGGCCCCGGGCTCCGTGAGCTGGACCCGGTACTCCCCCGGGGTGTCCCAGTCGCGTCGGATCGCTCCCTCGCTCTCCAGCCGCTTCAGCGCGGCCTCGAGGTTCGCGAAGTTGAACCCTGTGAGGTCGCCCTTCAGGTGACGGACGAAGAAGCTGGTCGGGATCCCCATGCGGAAGCGGGGGACCATCGTCGAGATCCAACGGAGGACACGGTCCTCCGGCGTGTAGGCTTTCGACCTTTCGTACAAAACTCACCCGCTCCCGCAGAGGTCACGGTCCGACCCCTCTTCAAGAGATGCTCGAGAACCCGGGCTTCCCCCCGTTCGGGACCGCACGCGGCGCCCCTACTGGGGACGGGGAGGCCGGGCCGGCCGGGCCGGGGGGGCCCGTTCCTCGTCGTCGGTGGGGGTGGGGAGCTCGCCCTCGTACTTGTGGAGCACGGTGGAAGGTACCTGGTCGACGAGGAAGACCGTCTTGCCGGCCCTCCGGATGACGAGGCCGTCGTCCTGGGCCTTCTGCGCGTCCACTTCCAGGATCACGGGGGTCGGGGTCCGGACGCGGCCGGCGTTGAAGGCGTCGGCGGCCGTCTTGGAGAGGTGGACCTTCTTGCGGTCGGTCGGCCGCAGTCCGATCTCCAGCACCACGCTGGCCTCCTCCGCGGTCACCGGGTAGTAGAGCGCTTCGGGGATGTGGTCCGTCGGCAGGTCGAGGTCGACGTCCACCGTGTGACCGTAGGTCGCACGGATCCGGTCCTCACGGATCTCGTACCGGCCCTTCGGGTCGGTCTCCGCGAGGGCGATCATGTGGTGGGGCTTCAGCCACCCGTAGGAACGGTGCTGGTTGCGGATCGCCTGGACGAGCCGGGGCAGCGGGACCCAGCCGTTCGGGTCGAGCGGGATCCCGTAGCGCTCGGGGAAGTGGCGGAGGATCCCGGCGACGATGCGCGCGATGTGGTCGAGCTCCCGGTCGTCCATGAAGAACCGGGCCTCGTCGCCGCATACGGGACAGTTCGTGCCGCGGAAGTAGCCGTGCTGTACGCATTCCTTCAGCATGGGGGGGGCTCCAGGGTGGAGGGGGAGGAGGGAGGGAGGAGGTCGGGGAGGGACGTTGAACCGGGGCGGGCCTACGGCTTGCTCTTCTCGGCCTTCTTGTCGAAGTCCGTCATCGCGTCGGAGTAGGAATCGGCCAGTTCCTTCAGGACCCGCTTGAGGGTGGCCTGGGGCTTCTCGCCCTTCGTCCGGAGGTAGAGGGTGGGGCGGTCGAGGAACGGGTGCCCGACGTAGTAGCGGGCCTCGACGACCTTCTCCTCGGCCTGGAGGCTCTCGACCAGGGGGATCAGGATCGTCTCTTCTCCCTTCGGCAGGGCGATGCGAAGGGTGTCGCGCTCGTTCTCGATGACCTGGATCTCCATGGGCGCTCCGGGAGAAGAGCCCAAGATGCCCCGATTGTAAAGGTTTCGGGAAGCGCCGCCGAGAGGGGCGGGAGCCCCGGGAGGGTGTCCCTACCCTTCCGTGACCCCGATGGGGGTGCCCCCACCCATCGGTCCGGTGGTGGGGGTCTTGCGGGCGCCCTGAGAGACGTTCCGCATGGCGACCATCTTCCTCTGCTTGACCCGGGTCGCGACGCCCATCACGGAGAACGTCCCGATCCACC
>JAKAAX010000036.1 GCA_021802125.1 Thermoplasmata archaeon
AACCCGCAGGTGGAGTACCCCGCATCCTCACCGTGGGTCACCGCGGTGGGGGGGACGGCTCCCCTCGTCAACGCCACCGCCGGTGGCGGGCCGAACTCCCGGCAGCAGGGAGTCGCGAGCGAACCGGCGTGGCACGGGAGCGGGGGCGGGTACTCCGGCGATTACGGTCTTCCCACTTGGCAACGGAGCGGATCGGCCTACCTCACCATCGAGAAGGCCACCAACGGCGCCGGTGCGCGAGGGGTTCCGGACGTCGCGGGTCCTGCGGCCAATGACACGTTCTTCTACAACGGGAACATCCAGGACGGGGAGGGCACTTCGTTCGCCTCGCCGTTCTGGGCCGGCCTTACCGCCGAGATGGTCGCCACGCATGGGGCCCCTCTAGGGTTCCTCAACCCGCGGCTCTACGCCCTCGGGGCGGCCCAGGACGCGGGGGGGTTCACCCCGCAGCCTTTCCGAGAGATCCCCCAGGGACAGACCCCGGGGCTCCCGGCCAACTGCCTCTACTACGCTCAGTACGGGTGGGACCCGATCACCGGGTACGGGACCCCCGAGAACGCTCTCTCCCTCTACGCCGACCTCGTCGCGAGCTACATCACGCTCACCGTGTCCTTCTCGCCCTCCACCGCGGCTCCCGGCGGTTCGGTGGACATCCACATCCAGGCGATGAACGGCAGCCGGGCCTACACCGGGGGGCCGATCACGGTCACCATCTTCACGCTCCCCCAGACGCTGCGCCGCACGACGCTGCTCACCACCGACCTCGTCACGCTCGACTCGACGGGCTCGGGGGACGACAACTTCGCGATCCCGGTCACCTATCCTTACGGACAGCTCCTCGTCCAGGCGCAGATCTTCACCAAGCACGAGGTGGGGAGCGCCGACAGCGTCCTGACCGTGACCCTCCTCGGCTCGGCGTACGCGTGGCTGCAGCCCTTGCTCGCGCCTCCTCTGAGCTACATCTTCTTCCTGCTGATCATGGGCCTCGCGACGGCCCTCGGATGGGTGCTGGGCCTTCGACAGCCGAAGCGGACGGTCAGCCAGCCGTTCTACCGACGCCTGGTCCCGGGGCGGCAGCGGGCGCCGCCTCCGGGAGTGTACGTCCCGGGGGCGGGCGGCGCCCCAGGACCCGGGGGGGGCCCGGGCAGCTACGGTCGGCCCGCGAACGCCCGAGGGCAGCCGTCCGGCCCGCGGCCGAGCACGTACGGGACCCTCCGCCCTGCACAGCAGAGCTCCACCCAACGGGCCCCTTCCCTTGGCGGTCGGCCCGCCACCAAGGCGAGCGTCGTGCCCCAGGCGCATCCCAGCGCGAGCGCCACCGCCGCCGCCGGATCCTCCACTCCTCGAGCCACATCCTCTCCGAGCCCCTCCTCTCGAATCGCCCCCGGGACCCAAGCGGACGTGGCTCCGGGAGTGACGATGGTGGTCCCGCCGAAGCCCGAACCGACCACCGCGCCCACGACGGCGACCGAGCCCTCCGCCACGGTCGCGCAGGAACCGCTGAGCTCCGCGACGCCCGTCGTGGCCGAGGCAGGGGACGCGTCCGCCGCCCCAGCCACACCCTCCGAGGAGGCCGCGGCGCTTCCCTCCGAAGGCGAGATCGGAACGTCCGCAGCCCCGTCGGACCCCGCGGTCGGCACGGGCGCGGATGTGCCCCTGCCCTCGGCCCCCGAGCAGCCGCAGGAGGCGGCCGTCGGAGAAGCACCATCCAGCCCCGACACTCCACTGCCGACTGAGCGCTCTTCGGAGGGAAGCGAGGCCCTCCCCGAAGCTGCGCCCGCAAGCCCCGAGGCCCAGGTCTCCTCGGAGGGTCAGGCGTCCGACTCCGCAGCCGCACCCGTGGCTGAGACCCTCCCCACGCCCCCGACCCCCTCTGCTCCCCCCACACCCGCTCCCATCGAGGAGCCGGTCCCCGCACCCGCCGCTCCCGAGACCCAACCCTCCCCGGTCCCAACGGAGGCTCTCGCAGCGTCCGCGCCCGTCGTGGCCTCCGCTCCGAGGAAAGCCCGGGTACGGCGACCACCGCGCGCAGCTTCGGAGCCCGCGCCAACGGTGCAGCCGGTGCAGTCACCGCCGCCGGCTCCCGCCCCTCCGAAGATCCGGGTCGGGCCACCCCGAGTGGCCCCTCCTCCCTCCCCCGCGGTCGCTCCGGCCCCGCTGGCGGCGCCCACTCCGCCGAGGGCCCGCTCGACCGGCACATCCCGGGCCCAGCCCGCCCCTGCCGTGCAACCTCCGCACGAGGGTCTCGTCCAGAGGATGGAGGAGGACGTCGTGAAGATCGAGAAGAAGGTCTCGCGGGCGGTCCGCCGCGGCAGGCCCGCCTGCAAGCGCTGCGGCGCCGCGCTACCGACGGGAGCTAAGAGCTGTCCAACGTGTCAGGCGCCGGTTCGGACATAGGAACCACGGGACTGCGGACCTTCATGCGCCGTCGCGATGGTCCTGCTCGAAGAGCACATGGGACAATGCAGGTGAGCCGCGCGTCGCTGGGGAGGTTGGTCGGGGCCGTGCGCGGCCGTGCCCTCCTCGCACCGGCCCTCTCGTTGGTCCTGCTGCTGAGCCTTCTCCTCTCGTCCCCGATGGCACCGGCGACCACCGGGCACGGATACCTGGTGGCCACGACCGCGGCCGCATCCGCGACCACCACCACGACCACCTCCGCGACCACCTCCACGACCGCTACCACTTTCTCGTCGAACGTGGGCTCCGTGCCCGGAACGCCGACCCACTTCCAGTTCCCGCTCCAGCCGGTCTCTCTCTCCGGCGGGACGAATCACCCCGCGAGCACGGGGGTCACTCTCCTGCCCGGTCCCTTCCGGTCGACGTATGGCGTGGATGCGTTGCTGAACTCGAGCGGAGGGTCCCCCCCGTTCGCGAGGAACATGACGATCGGCGTTCTGGCCTGGGGGGACGGCTACAACCCCAGCGACCTCCAGACGTTCTTCTCGACGTACTACCCTTCGAGCTTCCCCCGCCCCCACGTCATCGCCGTGCCGATCGACGGAGCCCCACCGCCGGGCGTCAACGCCGGGAGCGACCCGTCAGGGGGGTCACGGGAGCTGACCATCGACATCGAGTGGGCGGCCTCGATGGCCCCGGGTGCCACCATCTACGCGATCTACGCCCCGCCCGGGACCTCTCCGCCGTGGAGCCCTACGGGCACCTCGCTCGAGGACGCGCTGGGTTACGCGGTGGGGCTCGGCAACCTGACCGTCCTCTCCCTCTCCTTCGGAGAGGCCCAGGGCTCCGACCCTTCGCTCGAGAGCGCGATGGACCAGCAGTTCCTGAGCCTCGCGAAGAACGGGACCACGGTCGTCGCCGCCTCCGGGGATGATGGGGGCTCTGCGGCGACGCAGCCGGGGAGCACCTGCACCCAGGGACCGGGGGTCAACTTCCCCGCGGCCAGTCCCTACGTCCTCTCGGTCGGCGGGACGGACGCGAGCGGCCCCGGACCGGAGGTGGCCTGGTCGCTCAGCGGCGGAGGGGCGGCGGCCTCCACCGCGAACGACCCCGCCCCGGCCTGGCAGGAACTGGGGGGTGTCGCGAGCTACGTCGCACGGACCACCGGTCACACCCGGCAGGTCCCCGACGTCTCGGCCACGGCCCGGGACAACGGGTACTTCTTCGACGGCACACTGTCCGTGGCGGACGGGACCAGCTTCTCGACCCCGCTCTGGGCCGGCATCCTCGCGGACATCGCCGCCACCAACGGGGCCCGGCTGGGAGAGGTCGACGCGAGCCTATACTCCCTAGCGGCGATCCACGAGGCCGGTTCGGGAGGCGCCTCACCTTTCACCGACGTCACGAGCGGAGGCAACTGCTACGACCGGGCGAACCCGGGATGGGACCAGGTCACCGGCTGGGGGACCCCGAACGCCGTCGCGCTCGACCAGGGGCTCCGGTCCTGGAGCTTCACCACGCTCACCGTCGATCTCTCGCCCTCGTCGTCGGTGTCCGCGGGGGCCACGGTCTCCGTCGCGGCGGGGCCAACCGCTTCGAGCTCTCCACCCCTCGCGGGAGCGCGCCTGAACCTCTCCGTCCTCGACCCCATCAACGACTCGTGGGTCTCGCGCATCGTCTCCGCGCTGCCCTCGGCGTCCGCAGGTGGGTGGTGGCATGGGAACCTCACCATGCCCGCATCGCTCACCGGCTCGTGGGTCAACGTGACCGTGGTGGTGCAGAACGGCAGCGCCTGGGGGATCGGCACCGCGGTCATCTCGCCGCCGCCTCCCCCGGCCCCGCCCGCGCCCTCGATCTTCGACATCCTCCTCGGGAACCCGCTCCCGGTCCTCGCGGGCTTCTTCCTGCTCTTCCTCGTCTTCCGGTTCTACTCCGACCGCCGTCGTACGGTGATCCGAGGCCCCTCCCCGGGGGAGCTCTCCGGTCAGCCCGCCTCTCCGGCGGGGGAGGGGGACGCGGCGCCGCCTCCCAAGCCGGAACGGCGGGGCACGAGCGTCGGACCGGAGCTGACCCCCTTCTGCTGGAAGTGCGGAGCGAACCTCTCAGGGAAGGAGAAGCAGTGCCCCTCCTGCGGCACGCCTTTCTCCTCGTAGAGCGCCCTGACCGGCCTCTCGCTCCAGAGGACCGACCCCCTTATCTCCCTCGGATATCCTCGCGAGCTCCGTGAGCGACGAGCCCCCGGCCACCGCTCCTTCCTCGCTCTCGCTCACGCTCTCACCCCAGGAGGTCCGTCTCCTGAGGGCCTTGCGGGAGGCTCCTCCAGGGACCTCGGTCCCCGAGGGCCAGGCTGCGGCCGGGGCGGGGATGGGCGCGGACGCGGCGAGGATGGGTCTCGAGCGGCTCCGGAGCAAGCGGCTCACCGTGCTCGAGGAGACCTCCCGGGAGCACTGGGCGCTGACGCCGCTCGGGAGGTCGCTCGCCGCGCGAGGGCTCCCAGAGCGTCGCCTCCTCAACGTGCTCGCGGAGAAGGGTCCCCTTTCCGCGGGAGAGGTGCCCGGGGCCGCCCCCGCGGGGGCCATCGCTCCGGAGGAAGTGACGGTGGCGATCGGACCGCTCCGGCGACAGAAGCGGATCGAGATGGGTGAGAAGCTCTCCGTCGCTTCCGGGACCGACGCGGCGGCTCCCCTCGAGCTCGAAGGCGACCTCCGGACGATGAACGACGGAGGCCCGGTCACCGACGAGAAGGCGCTGAAGGAGCTCCTAAGACGCGGGCTCGTGGCGAAGGAGGTCGAGCGCAGCCGCGCCTGGCGCCCTTCCCCTGAGGGTCTGGCGCTGCCGCTCGAAGGCGCCGAGGGCGACAGCATCGGTGCGATCACGCCCGCGCTCTTGATCCACGGCGGCTGGACCCGAGCCACCTTCCGGCCGTACGACGTCCGCGCCCAGGTGCCGCATGTCGAAGGAGCGCGCCGCCACCTGTACAAGGAGTGGCTTCGCCAGGTGGAGGAGGTCCTGGTGGGCCTCGGGTTCGAGGAGTACCGCAGCCCGCTCGTGGAGCTCGAGTTCTACAACAACGACCTGCTCTTCATGCCGCAGGAGCACCCCGCCCGCTCCACGCACGACATGTTCTTCGTCGAGAACGTCCAGGGCCACGGGCTTCCGCCCAAGCTCCTCCGGGACGTGGCCTCGGTCCACGAGGGGCGGGCCCTGCCGCGCCAGCCCGCTCCCCTCTCCCGCGGCTGGCAGACCCCGTACAGCGAAGATGTCGCCCGACGCATCGTGCTCCGCAGCCAGACGACGGCCGCGACGATGCGCTACCTCGCCTCGAAGCCCAAGCCCCCGTTCCGGATGTACTCGCTCGACTCGGTCTTCCGGTACGACCAGCTGGACGCGACGCACCTGATCCAGTTCGACCAGTGCGAAGGCGCCGTGGGAAAGAGCGGGCTCACCTTCCGGCACCTGCTCGGGTTGCTCACCCAGTTCGCGAAGGCGCTGGGGATCCAGGAGGTCAAGTTCCAACCCACCTACTTCCCGTTCACCGAACCCTCGGTGCAGGGGATGGTCCGGCACCCGAAGCTCGGATGGGTGGAGATGATGCCCGGCGGCATGTTCCGCCCCGAGGTCCTCCGTCCCCTGGGGATCAAGGTCCCCGTGGCGGCGTGGGGGCTGGGCATCGGCCGACTCGCGATGGTCGCGCTCGGCCTCTCGGACATCCGCGACCTGTACCTGGACGACCGTTCCCGGCTCTCGGCAGCGAGGGTGTGACGTTGAACGTGGTCGTCCGCCGCGGCAGACCGCCCGAAATCCGGGGGGTGAGGTAGGTGGCCCGCTCTTCCCTGTCCACCGCCCGTCTCTTCGCCATCCTCGGGAAGGAGCTCTCCGAGACCGAGCTGCGCGAGGTGCTCTTCCGGACGAAGGTCGAGATCGAGTCGATCCAGGACGGTCAGGTCGAGGTCGAGGGGAACGCCGACCGGCTGGACCTCCTCGACGAGGGCGGCCTCGCCCTGGAGCTCCAGGGGTCCCTGGGGAGCGCGAGCGGACTCCCGGGTGGCCCGCCCGGAGCGGCCCTCCCCGGCGTGGAGGCCCGCGTCAACGCGTCCGTGAGCCCCCTCCGCCCCGAGCTCGAGATGGCCGTGGTCGTCGCTCCCGAAGGATCGACCGGGTTGGACGCCGGGCTCATCGAGGAGCTCGTCCGCTACCAGGAGCTCCTGCATGCCACACTGGGCCGGGTCCGCAAGGCGGCGAGCATCGGGCTCTACCCCCTGGAGCGACTGGAGCCCCCGTTCCACTACGCGATGGAGACCCTGGGACAGGTACGGTTCACCCCTCTCGGCGGGTCGGCCGAGGTCGGAGCCGACACGTTCTACTCCGAACACGCGATGGCCAGGGAGTTCGGCACCCTGGGTCGAAAGGACGACCTCGCGCTCACGCTACGCGACAACGCTCGCACGGTCCTCTCGCTGCCGCCGGTCCTGAACGCGGCGGGCGCAGGGGAGGTCCGACCGGGGGACCGGCGGGTCCTGATCGAATCGACCGGGACACGCGCGGCCCGGACGCGGGAGATGGTGGGGTACATGCTCCTGCCCTTCGCCGCCCGCGGCTGGTCCGTGCATCCGGTTCCCGTGCACCGTCCGGACACCTCGGTCGACGGGGTGGAGGTCGTCTCCCCTAGGCGGCTTCCGGTCCAGGCTACCCTCATCAACCGCCTGCTGGGCTCCCGTCTCACCTCCGCGGAGATCGAGCACGCCCTCCTCTCGGCCCGGCTCGGCGTCGAACGGGCCTCCGGCAGCCTGCACGCCCTTGTGCCCCCGTGGCGGGCAGACCTCCTCGCCCCGGTCGACCTTGCCGAGGAGGTCGCCATTGCACGAGGGTTCGCGAGCTTCGCCCCGATCCTGCCGCCCGCGATGAGCATGGGACGGAGGCGGCCCGACCGCCGCTTCGAGGTCCAGCTGGGTGACGTCCTGCTCGGCCTGGGCTACCAGGAGCTCAACACGCAGGTCCTCGTATCTCCCGCCTCGGCCGAGAGGTTCTCGGAGCCCGGCGAGGCGTTGCACCTCCTCAACCCCATCACCACCGAGCTCTCCTACGCCCGCCCGGTGCTTCGGACGAGCCTGCTGGACGCGTTGGAGAGGAACACGCGCTCGAGCTATCCCCAGCGGTTCTTCGAGATCGGTTCGGTCATCGTCCGCGACGCGGACGCCGACACCGGGACCCGCACGGAGGTCCACCTCGCCCTCGTCGACGCGGGGGAGCTCGCGGGCTTTGCGCTCGCGGCGGGGGTGGCCGAGCGGCTCTTCGAGGTGCTCGGCTTCTCGGCGCCCCGGGAGCCCGCGGAAGCGCGGGGATGCGTTCCCGGGCGGGTCGCGAAGCTCCGCATCGCCGGAGAGCTCATCGGTCTCGTGGGCGAGGTACACCCCTCGGTGCTGAGCGAACTGAAGGTCCAGGTGCCCGTGAGCTGGGTCGAGCTCGACCTGAGCCGACTGGAGCGGTTGCG
>JAKAAX010000037.1 GCA_021802125.1 Thermoplasmata archaeon
GACATCGCCGTGCTGAAGATCGATGCCGGCCTGCTCGCCCCGGCCGCCTTCGGGGACTCCGAGCATCTGAAGGTGGGCCAGGTCGTGCTGGCCATCGGCAACACGCTCGGGCTGCCGGGGGGCCCCACGGTCTCGACCGGCGTCGTGAGCGCCCTGGGGCGCCCGATGCCGTGGTCCCAGTTCGTCTTCGAAGGGCTGATCCAGACCGACGCGGCGATCAACCCCGGCAACAGCGGCGGCCCCCTCGCCGACCGGCACGGCAACGTGATCGGGATCAACACGGCGATGGTCCCGTTCGCCCACGGGATCGGGTTCGCGGTCCCGATCAACACCGTGAAGTGGGTCGCCCAGGAGCTGGTGAAGTACGGGCACGTGGTCCGTCCCTACCTCGGCGTCGTCGGGGTCACGGTCACTCCCGCCCTCGCCCGGGTCCACGACCTCAAGGCCGACCGGGGGATCTTGGTCGTCCAGGTCCAGCCCCAGAGCCAGGCGCAGCGCGCGGGGCTCCGCGCGGGCGACATCCTCACGAGGATCGGAGACCGGGAGCTGAACGGCATGCGCGACCTCCTCGAGGCGCTCTCCAAGACCGGCATCGGCTCGACCGCCCCCCTCGCCTACCGGCGTGGGCGGAACGAGCTCTGGACCCAGGTGCGGCTCGAAGAGGCCCCCGAAGAAGCCCGGTAGCCCCCTGCGACCGAGGGGGCGCCGGCGCTCAGCGCCCTATCGGGCGATGGGGCGTCCCAGGTGGGTGGCGTGGATTTCCAGAACGCGCTTCCAAGCGCCCACGGCGCCGCACTGCGGGGGTGGCGACCCGTTCCTCGTTGACGACGGCGTGGGGGGCCCTGGGAACAAACGGTGGGCGGAGGAGATCCGGGGCCCCGCCCCGCCGCTCCCCCCGGTCGAGAGAGGAATGCACTCCGTCCACGTCCGTCGCCGGGGACCTTGAGCTCCCGGGTCTCGGCCGAGGTCCTCGGCTCGCGGTCCTCTTCCGAACGTGGGCCGAGAGGAGTCTAGAACTCTCCCAAGCTCGCCTGCCGCTTCTTCCGCCGCCCGGTCTCGAGCGCCTCGACGGCCGACGTGTCGGCTCCCACGGCCGGGCCGGGCTCGGGGGCAGTCCTGGGCGCGGCGACCCCCATGCCGAAGAGGTCCTGCTGCTGGGTGCGCTGCAGCAGCCGCGACTGGTCCCAGCCGAAGACCTCGGTCACGCGGGACAGGGTCTGGGCCACCCTCTCGGCGTAGTACTGGAAGTCCGGGCGGCCCTTGAGCTCCCGCCCCTCGACGTAGGGTTCGACCTGCTGGGGGGACTTCTTCGCGTTGGTGACGATCCAGGCGACCTTCATCCCCGGGACCACGGGGTAGCCCTCCTCCTTCAGCTGCCGGAAGATGCGCAGGAACGGCAGGGCGTCCCGGGTGGCCGCGTTGTACTGCTCCTCGTCGCGCACGGTCCGGGCGATGATGAAGCGCTCGGCCTCGTACTTCCCCTGCAGGATGTTCTGGACGACCTCGCGCGAGCGCTCGCAGGCCTTCTCCGTCTCCCCGCTCAGCACGAGGTCGAAGACCTCCGTCAGGCTCTGGCTCTGCAGGTCGAAGGAATCGGTCCTCCGGGTCTCATACCCCCGGATGATCGTGTCCTCCTTCGGCCAGACCTGGCGCGCGACGTAGCGCTTCTTCACCCCGTGGCTGAAGAACGAGGCGTAGACCCCCTGGAACTCGAGCGAGGTCCCCTCGCGCGAGAACGTCGAGGAGAGCTTCTCCCCGAGCGCGCGGGCCCCCTCGAGGGTGGCGACGGGGGACCTCACGAAGATGCTGTCCGTGTCGGAGTAGATGACCTCGGCCCCCTCGGCGCCGACGGCGGCGATGACGCTCTTGGTGGTCTCTCTCGCGAAGGCCGTGATCGCGGCCCCGATCTCCTTGTTGGTGAACCGGTAGAAGGAGCTCGCGAGCACCCCGTAGAACGAGTTCATCAGGATCTTGACCGCGTTCTGGAGGCCGTCCAGGTAGAGCCTCTCGTCCTCGCTCTTGGCGGCCTTGAGCTCCCGCTTCAGCCGGTCCCGCTCGGCCATGAGCGATCGGAGGATGTCCGGGATGAGCCCGCGCCGGACCTCGGGGGCGAGGAAGCGCGCGCCGTTCGGCGCGACGATCGTGCCCTCGGTGGGGGAGAAGGTCGTGAAGCAGATGTTCTTGGAGATGACGATGGAGGGGTACATCGACTTGAAGTCGAGCACGACGACCCAGCGGACGAGGTCCGGCTTGATCGCGTGGACGTACCCGCCCTCGATGGCCGTGTCCCCCACGGTCCGTCGCGTCGGGGGGACCCCGATCTTCCGCCGGTCCGCCTCGGGGATGAGGAGGGAGTCGACGAGCAGGCTCGTGCGGCCGTTCAGTCCCTCCTCGAGGTAGAGGTTCGCCACGGTGGCCATGTCGGCCCCGCGCTCGACGGCGCGAAGCTTCCGCAGGATGCGGAGGGCGAGGAGCGCGTCGTGCTCGCAGTACTCCACGACCTTCGCGGGGTCCCGGGCCCACTCCTCGTCCATGTTCCGCCGGTCAACGTCCTTCTTCCCCTCCCCGAGCATCGCGCGGGAGACGAACTCGAGCGTCTCCTGCTTCGGCCGGAGGATCTGCCGCGCGAACCACCACGCGTCCGCGATCGCCCTCCCGTGGGCCCTCCACATCCTCTCGCCGACGTCGGTCATCGGCGCTCCGTCCCTGCCGAAGGGGAGCCCTCCGTCGATCCTCAGGGCTTGCGCCCGCTCATCGAGCAGCGGGATGTCGTACCCCCCGATGTTGTACCCGACGAGCACGTCGGGGTCCTCCCGGCGGATGGTCTCGAAGAAATCGGTCAAGATCTTCCGCTCCTCGCCCTGGAGGCGGAAGCCCTTGGTCTCCCCGTCGCCCCTCTGGACGACGCCGCACAGGCAGAAGATGCGCCGGTCCTTCAGCGAGTTCTCGATGTCGAAGGAAAGGTAGGTGAGAGGCGGGCGGAAGGCGGGGCAAGGGACGACCTCCCCCTCCACCCGGACGACCTCGTCGGTCGTGTACTGGTGACGTAGGGCCTCCGGCTCGGGGTTGCCCTCGAACCCCACCGTGAGCCCCAGGCCGCGGTCGTAGAGGAACCGGTGGGCGAAGGGGATGTCGCACGCGAGGACGTCCTCGTCCCCCTCCGGCTTCGCGAACCGGCGCCGGTAGTCCGGGACCTTCCAGGGGAACTTGATCGTCACCCGGAGGGTGTCCCGCTCCTTCCCTCGGTAGAAGACCTTCCCCTCGTCCACCCGCAGGACCTCCGGGTCGTTGGCGAGGGCCTCCCGGACCCGGGCCTCCGGCTCGACGAGCATGAACCACGGCCTCTGGTCGTAGACGCGGGCGGTGACCGACCGGCCTTCCCGGGTGCGGCCGAAGAGCTCGACGACGACGGAGTCCCCTTCAGGGTGCTGGCGGTAGGATCCCCCCAGAAGGAAGAGCTCGTACCGCGCCACGGCCCGGCGACCCCGGCCGGGAGATAGGGGTTTGCTCTGCCTCCGGCGCGTGCCGTTCCCGCCAGGACGGCAGGAGCTCGCCCAGGCGTTCCCAGTCCTTCTTCCACCGCTGCGCGAACGCCTTGGAGTGGAGGGTCGCGGCGGGATGGAGCATGGGGAACAGCACGCGTCCCTCCCAGGCGTGCGGGACGCCCGCGGCCTGGGAGACCGGCAGGTCCTCGGGCAGGAACGCCTCGAGGGCGTTCGCTCCCAGCGTCACGAGGATAGCGGGCGCGAGCGAGGCGACCTTCGCTCCGAGCCAAGGTCGACAGGCGAGCGCGGCGCGGCGGTCGAACCGGTTCTTCGGCGGGCGGCACATGATCACGTTGGTGACCCCCCACTCGGTGGCGCGCAGACCGGAGGAGGCGGCCGCCTCCTCGAGGATCCGGCCGGCCCGGCCGACGAAGGGGATCCCCTCCTCGTCCTCGGAGCGGCCAGGCGCCTCCCCGACAAAGAGGAGCCACGGGCGCGGGGGACCTCGGTAGACCACCACCTGACCTCTCCCGTCCGCGAGAGCGCACTGTCGGCACTCCCGCATCCGAGGCAGGAGCGTCTCCCAGGGGTCCGCTCGAGGAGGGAGGTGGACGGGTGCGAGGGGCATGAACGCGGGAGCCAGCCTGAAGCTAAGCCTCTCCTCCCTCTCGCGGCGTCGCACCGTGGTTGCCGAACCCCCGGTCCGAAGGGGCACTATTTTATAGGGACCTGCGGTCGGCCCGACCCCCTCACGGGCACCTCGATGACCCCCCCACCCCCTTCCGGTTCGTTCACCGCGGGCAAGCTCCGCCATCTCCGGCAGCGGCGACGCTGGTCCGATCGGTACTACAAGCGACGCGAACTTCACCTCAAGGAACGCTCGGACCCTCTCGAGGGAGCTCCTCAGGCCCGCGGCATCGTCATCGAGAAGGTCGGGGTCGAAGCGAAGCAGCCGAATTCGGCCATCCGCAAGTGCGTCAAGGTCCAGCTCATCAAGAACGGCCGTCAGGTCACCGCGTTCGCGGTGGGCGACGGGGCCATCAACTTCATCGACGAGCACGACGAGGTCCTGGTCGAGGGCATCGGCGGGCGCATGGGCCGGTCCTACGGGGACATTCCCGGGGTCCGGTACAAGGTCATCAAGGTCAACAACGTCTCCCTGGACGAGCTGGTCCGAGGCCGGAAGGAGAAGCCGCAACGATGAGCCCGAAAGAGGAGAAGGCGGAGAAGGTCCCCGCCCCGACCCCCGCCGCCGCCCCCGCAACGCCCGTCGCGACCCCCGCCACCGCCGGCGCCGGGGACGAGGAGGCCGTGCTCCCGACGAGCGCCCCCGCGGCCCCGCCCCGGGCGAGGCTCCCCTTCCCCCCCCTCTTCGGCAAGTTCAGCTTCGAGGGCGTCGAGGTCCACGACCCCGGCCTGCGGAACTACCTCTTCCTCGACCCGGTCTATCTGCCGCACTCCGAGGGCCGCCTCGCGACGCAGCCGTTCTCGAAGACGCGGATGCACATCGTCGAGCGCCTCGCGAACGACCTGATGAAGACCGGGAAGTTCACGGGGAAGAAGTCCAAGGCGCTCAAGACGGTCCGCGACGCGCTCGTCATCCTGGCGAAGCAGCCGGACGCCAACCCGCTCCAGCTCCTGGTCGACGCGATCGAGAACTCCGCGCCCCGCGAGGAGGTCACCCGTCTCCAGTTCGGAGGCATCTCGGTGCCCCGGGCCGTCGACTCCGCGCCCGCCCGCCGGGCGGCGGTGGCGCTGCGGAACCTCGCCATGGGGGCCATCCAGGCCAAAAAGGGGCACGGGGTGTCGATCTCCGACGCCCTCGCCAAGGAGATCCTTCTCGCTTCCAAGGCCGACGCCACCTCCTTCGCCGTAGCGCGGAAGGAAGAGGTCGAGCGCGTCGCCCAGTCGGCCCGTTAGGCCCGTCGCGAGCGACCGGAACCATCGTAGAGAGGTAGAGGGAACATGGGACACATCCGCGCCGAGCTCGCAAAGGCCATCCCCGAGATGATGCGCGTCCGGGAGAACATCCGGAACATCGGGATCGTCGCCCACATCCACCACGGTAAGACGACCCTCTCCGACAACCTGCTCGCGGCCGCCGGGATGATCAGCGAGGAGCTCGCGGGCAAGCAGCTCTACCTCAACTTCGACGAGCAGGAGCAGGCGCGTCTCCTCACGATCAACAACGCCGACGTGACCATCGTCCACGAGTACGAGGGCAAGAGGTACCTGATCAACCTCATCGACACCCCCGGGCACGTCGACTTCGGCGGCGACGTCACGCGCGCCATGCGCGCGGTCGACGGCGCGGTGGTGCTGGTGTGCGCCGTCGAGGGCGTCATGGCCCAGACGGAGACCGTGCTCCGGCAGGCCCTGCGCGAGAAGGTGAAGCCGATCCTGTTCATCAACAAGGTCGACCGGGCCATCCGCGAGCTCAAGCTCACCCCGGAGGCGATGCAGAAGCGCTTCGCCAACATCATCACCGAGGTCAACGAGCTCATCCGACGCATGGCCCCGGACGAGTTCGTCGAGAAGTGGATGGTCAACCCGACGAACGGGACCGTCGCCTTCGGCAGCGGGCACGACAACTGGGCGATCTCCGTCCCGTACATGCAGCGCACCGGGATCAAGTTCCCCTGGATCGTCGACATGGTCAACGAGGGCCGTGGCAAGGAGCTCGCCTCGAAGGCCATCATCAACGACGTCGTCTTCGACATGGTCGTGAAGCACCTGCCGAACCCGGTCGACGCGCAGCGCTACCGGATCCCGCACATCTGGAAGGGCCCGCTCGAGAGCCGGGTGGGCAAGGCCGAGATGGACTGCGACCCCGAGGGCCCGCTCGCCTTCATGATCACCGACATCACGATGGACCCGAACGCGGGAGAGATCGCGACGGGCCGCGTCTTCTCCGGCCGCGTCGCCAAGGGGACCGAGGTCGCCATCGTCGGGACGAAGTCGAGGAACCGCATCCAGCACGTCTCGCTCTTCATGGGCCCCGAGCGGCTCATGGTCGAGGAGGTGACGGCGGGGAACATCGCCGCGGTCATCGGTCTCACCGACGCCTTCGTCGGCTCGACGATCTCCACCGACCCCGAGATGGTCGAGTTCGAGGAGATCCGGCACGTGAGCGAGCCGGTGGTCACGGTCGCGATCGAGCCCAAGCACATGGGCGACCTGCCGAAGCTCATCGAGACGATGCGGAAGGTGGCCAAGGAGGACGCCTCGCTCCGGGTCGAGATCAACAACGAGACCGGCGAGCACCTGCTCTCGGGGATGGGCGAGCTCCACCTGGAGATCACGCAGTTCCGGATCACCAACGACTACCACGTCGACATCACGGCCTCCCCCCCCATCGTCGTCTACCGCGAGACCGTGGGCGGGAAGACCCCGAACGCCTTCGAGGGGAAGTCGCCCAACAAGCACAACCGCTTCTACATCGAGGCCGAGCCGCTCCCCGAGGCCGTCGTGAAGGCGATCCAGGAGGGCGAGATCCACCAGGGGAAGTCCTTCAAGGACATCAAAACGGTCGTCCAGAAGTTGGTCGACCTGGGCATCGACCGCGACGAGGCGAAGGGCATCACCGCCGTCCAGGACACGAACATCCTGTTCGACGCGACGAAGGGTATCCAGTACCTCCACGAGACGATGGACCTGGTCATCGACGCCTTCAAGGAGGCCATGGACCGGGGCCCGCTCGCGGCGGAGAAGTGCCGGGGGCTCCTGGTGCGCCTGGTCGATGCGAAGCTCCACGAGGACTCGATCCACCGCGGACCGGGCCAGACGATCCCGGCCGTTCGGTCGGCGATTTACGGGTCCATGTGTACCGCCGGCCGCGTGCTCATGGAACCCATCAGCAAGGTCACGGTGAACGTCCCGCAGGAGGTGCTCGCTGGCGCGACGCGCGAGATGCAGCGCCGACGCGGCGAGATCATCGACATGACCCAGGTGGGCGACCTCAACACCATCGTGGCCAAGGTCCCGGTGGGCGAGCTCTTCGGGTTCGCGAGCGACCTCCGCAGCGCGACCGCGGGCAAGGTGCTCTGGAGCACCGAGACCTTCGGGTACGAGCGACTGCCGCGCGAACTGCAGGAGAAGATCGTCGGAGAGGTGCGCACGCGCCGCGGGCTCAAGCCCGAACCGTACGACGCCTCCTACTACGCGGGTTAGACGGGGCGGCCCTACTCAGGGCCCCACCCGTCCACCCGGCCTTCGGTCGTCCGTCCGT
>JAKAAX010000009.1 GCA_021802125.1 Thermoplasmata archaeon
GGGGGAGGGGGGCGGGCACGCGGTCGCGAGCGGAGCGACCATCCCGAAGGGCCAGAAGGCGCCTTTCCTCGAGGAGGTCGGGCGGATCGTCGGGGAGCAGCTGCACGGGCTCCACGGTGGGACCGCCGCGCTCGCGGAGAAGACCCCTGCCAGTTGAGGGAAAACCGCCTTAACCTCGGGATGAAAGGCCCGTAACGCCGGTTGGGAACACATGGCGGAAGCCCCCGAAAGCCCCCCACCCGCCCCTCCCGTCGAGACCCATCCGGAGGGGAGCCGGGTGCGGCTCCAGCCCCTCGAGCGGGAGATGCACCGCTCCTACATCGACTACGCGATGAGCGTCATCGTCGGACGCGCGCTCCCGAGCGTCCGGGACGGGCTCAAGCCGGTGCAGGTCCGGATCCTCTGGTCGATGTGGGAGTCCGGCGCGACCCACGACAAGCCCTTCCGCAAGTCCGCCCGCACGGTGGGCGACGTGCTGGGGAAGTACCATCCCCACGGCGACATGAGCGTCTACGACGCGCTCGTGCGCATGGCCCAGCCCTTCTCGCTCCGCTACCCGCTCATCGAGGGTCAGGGCAACTTCGGGTCGGTCGACGGCGACACCCCCGCCGCGATGAGGTACACCGAGGCGCGGCTCGGGCCCCTCGCGGAGGAGATGCTCCAGGACATCGAGCGCGAGACGGTGAACTGGGGCGACAACTTCGATGGGAGCCTCAAGGAGCCGAAGATGCTCCCTTCGAAGCTCCCCAACCTGCTCGTGAACGGCGCGAGCGGGATCGCGGTGGGAATGGCCACGAACATGGCCCCCCACAACCTGGGGGAGGTGGTGGACGCGCTCCGCCACCTGCTCGCCCACCCGGAGGCTCCGCTCGAGGAGCTCATGAAGTTCATCCCGGCCCCGGACTTCCCCACGGGCGGGATCGTGGCCACCGAGGGGATGGCCGACGCCTACGCCACGGGCCGCGGCATCATCCAGATCCGGGCCAAGGCGGAGTCGCGCGTGCGCGACGAGCGGACCGAGATCGTCGTCACGGAGATCCCCTACGAGGTGAACAAGGCCCAGCTCCTGCAGGAGACGGCCGAGCTCGTCAAGCAGAAGCGGATCGACGGGATCACCGACCTCCGGGACGAGAGCGACAAGGACGGGATCTCCGTCGTCTTCGAGCTCCGCCGCGACGCGCAGAGCGAGATCGTCCTCAACCAGCTCTACACCCACACGAAGCTGCAGGTCTCCTTCGGGATCATCAACCTCGCCCTCGTCGAAGGGCGGCCCCGGGTCCTCCCGCTGCGGAACCTGCTCCAGCTCCACATCGACCACCGGCGCGAGGTCATCCGCCGGAGGAGCACCTACGACCTCCGCAAGGCGAACGAGCGCCTGCACATCCTGGAGGGGTTCCTCACCGCGATCGATCACATCGACGAGATCGTGAAGCTCCTGCGCCGGTCGAAGGACATCCCCACCGCACAGGCCTCGCTGATGGGGAAGTTCCTGCTCTCGGAGGACCAGGCGAAGGCCATCCTGGACATGCGGCTCTCGCGCCTCACGGCTCTCGAGCGCGAGTCGATCCTTGAGGAGGCCGAGGAGAAGCACGCGCTCGTGAAACGCCTGGAGGACGTGCTCGCCCACCCCCACGTCCTCGATCGGCTCATCGACGAGGAGCTTGCCGAGCTGAAGCTCAAGTACGGCGACGGCCGGAGGACCCAGCTCACCCCCGCCTTCACCGAGCACTCGCTCGAGGACCTCATCCCCGACACGGACATCGTGATCCTGATCTCCAACGACGGGTACATCAAGCGCCTCCCGCTCGACTCCTACCGCCGGCAGAGGCGGGGGGGCAAGGGCCTCGTCCAGATGGAGACGAAGGACGAGGACTTCGTCACGCGCGCGCTCGCCGCGCGCACCCACGACGACGTCCTGTTCTTCACGAGCAAGGGCCGGGTCTACCGGCTGAAGGCCTACGAGCTCCCCGAGCTCGGACGCCACGCGAAGGGCAAGGCGATCGTGAACCTCCTGCCCCGCCTCCAGGAGGGGGAGAAGATCCAGACGGAGCTCGCGGTCCGCGGGCTCGAAGGGCCCGGGACGCTGGTCTTCGCGACGGCCAAGGGGCTCGTCAAGCGGACCGAGCTCTCGCTCTACCAGAACATCCGGGTCAGCGGGATCCAGGCCATCCTCCTGGAGGAGGGGGACGAGCTGGTCGACGTGGCGCTCACGAAGGGCGACAGCGAGATCCTGCTCGCGACCCGCGAGGGCCAGGTCATCCGCTTCAAGGAGGGCGAGCTGCGGACCATGGGGCGCGCCACCTACGGGGTCATCGGGGCCCGCCTCGCCCAGGACGACCGGATCGTGGCGATGAGCCCGGTCTCGGCCGAGTTCCCCTCGCTCCTCGCCCTCACCTCCACCGGCTTCGGGAAGAGGAGCCCCGTCGAGGACTACCGGCTCACGCGCCGGGGAGCGAGCGGCGTCATCGGGATCAAGACCGGAGGCCGCAACGGCCACGTCGTGGCGGTCCTCCCGGTCCGCGAGGAGGACGAGATCCTCGTCACGACCCAGAACGGGATCACGATCCGCAGCCCGGTGCAACAGATCCGGGAGATGGGCCGCAACACGCTCGGGGTCATCATCATCCGGATCGAGGAGGGCGACGTGGTCAAGGCCGCGGTCCGGCTGGTCGCACCGGGGGAGGCCCCGACCTCCGCGAGCGAGGGGAACGGCGAGGGCAAGGGGCCCTCGGACCCTTCCTCCGGCGCTCCCGCCGCAGCCCCCTCGGCCGGGCCGGAGCCGGACGACGACGGCGACGAGGGTTCGACGCCCCCGGACGTCCCCCCGAAGGACGAGGGGACCTAGTCCCGCGCACGGGCAGGAGAGGAGGGCGTTGGCGCGTAGACGGCACCGCCCACGCGGACAGGTCCAGCTGCTCTGCCCGAAGTGCCTCTCCCCCGAGGTCGACCGCAACCCGATCCTGTTCGGGGGACCGCTCTACCGGTGCCGCCATTGCGGCTATGAAGGGGCCCTGGTTCTCGAGCAGGAGACCGGGAGCGGCACCAACGCAACAGGGACGGAGGGAGGCGGAGCATGAGGACGATCATCTACACCGGGAAGGGTGGCGTGGGCAAGACCAGCCTCGCGGCCGCCACGGCGATGGCCTCCGCCGCGAAGGGGCACCGCACCCTGGTGATGTCCACCGACAGCGCCCACTCGCTGGGGGACTCCCTCCAGGTGCCGCTCTCCCACGACCCGGTGAAGGTCGCGGACGGACTGTGGGGGCAGGAGATCGACGTCCTGGTCGAGATGGAACGGCACTGGTCGGAGATCTCGGGCTACCTCGAGACCCTGCTCAAATCGCAGGGAGTGGAGGACATCACCGCGAAGGAGGTCGTGGTGATCCCCGGGATGGAGCTCATCACCGCCCTCCTCCTCTTGGAGCGCTACGAGCGGGAGGGCAAGTGGGACGTGGCGGTGGTGGACACCGCGCCCACCGCGGACACGCTGCGGCTCCTCTCCTTCCCGGACGCGGTCCAGTGGTACTTCGACCGTTTCTTCAAGCTCGAGAAGCGGATGATGAAGGTGGCGCGGCCCACCGTGGGCCGGCTCATGCACACGCCGCTACCGTCCGACCGGTTCTTCGAGTCGCTCCAGGAGCTCTACCTGCGCTTCCGTCGCGTCCGGGAGATGCTCTCCGACCCCGACCGCTGCTCGGTCCGGCTCGTCCTCAACCCCGAGCGGATGGTCATCACCGAGACCCAGCGGGCCTACACCTACCTCTGCCTCTTCGGTCTCCCGATCGAGATGCTCATCGTCAACCGGGTCTTCGCGGAACAGGAGGACGGGAAGTTCCTCCAGAAGGTGCTCGAGGAGCAGAAGGCGAACCTCGGGCTCGTCGAGGAGTACTTCGGAGGCGTTCCGATGCGCCGGAGCCCCCGCTACCCCCACGAGGTCTTGGGGCTGGACCGGTTGCGCCAGCTCGCGAAGGACGTGTTCGGTTCGGAGGACCCCGCCAAGATCTTCTCCCGTTCCCGCCCGGTCCGCTTCTTCTCGAAGGGGGGGAAGAAGTACGTGCAGATCGAGCTCCCCTTCGCCGGGAAGGAGACCCTGGAGGTCTTCTCCCGCGCCGACACGCTCTTTGTCAAGGTCGGCTGGTACAAGCGGACCCTGCTCCTCCCCTACGCGTACGTCGGTTCCCGGGTGGGCACGGCGAACTTTTCTTCCGGCAGCCTTCTGATCGAGTTCCTCCCACCGGCGGGGGGTGCGAAACATGGCGCGTGAAGCAGGTCGTTCCACGAAGCGTTCGCCCGACCCGAAGGAGCGAGGGCGGTTCGTCCCGGACCCCAAGTTCGTGCAGAGCGAGCTCGAGGGGCACGCGAAGCTCCTCTTGTCCGCGGTCATGAGCCCGCCAATGATGATGGCCGGGATGAACGCTCTCACGTCCTTCCGGCGCGCGGTCGAGCTGGGGCTCCGCCATGGACCGCAGGACCCGCGGGTCCGGACGGCCGTCCGGGAGGCGGAGAGGTCCCTGCTCACGGCGATCCAGGAGGCCGCGAGCGCCATGATCCTCGAGCTGGGAGAGGCCCCGAAGGGCCCGAAGACCGGACCGACCGCCTCGGGCAACGCGGACGAGGACACGCTCGTCGAGGTCCCGGTGGTCCGAGCGACGGGCGAGCAGCCCCACGTCCCCTCCCGGGAGCGGGGAAGCGAAGCCGTCGCGCGGAAGCGAAAGCGGCGGGCCTAGCCCACGCTCCGACGGCCCACCCGGCGCAGACGCGCGCGGGTGCCTTCACGATCCCGCGACGCGGCGACCCCAGCTCGCACTGCGTCGGCCACCTTGAGGGCCTCGACCGTCGGAGCGACGTCGTGGACCCGGACGATCTCCGCCCCTCGGAGGCTCGCGAACACCGCCGCCGAGACCGACGCGTGGAGCCGGTCCTCCGCGCGCTCCCCTCCGCCCAGGGCCTTCAAGAACGACTTCCGCGACGCACCCAGGAGCACCGGGTAGCCCAGGGACCTGAGCTCCCTGACGTGGGACAGAAGCTCCAGGCTCCCTTCGGGAGACTTCCCGAACCCGATCCCCGGGTCGACCAGGAGCTGGTCGGACCCGACCCCGGCCCGCTCGGCCTCGCGCGTCCGCTGCCAGAGGAAGCGGAGCACCTCGCTGCGCAGGTCGTCGTACCGCGTGTCCCGTTGCATGGTACGAGGGCCCCCGCGCATGTGCATGACGACCGCCGCCGCATCCGCACGGGCGACCAACCTGCGCATGCGGGCATCGCCGAGCCCCCCCACGTCGTTCACGAGCGACGCTCCGGCCTCGAGCGCCGCCTGAGCCACGGAGCTCTTCCGGGTGTCGATCGAGAGCGGGAGATCGAGCTTCTTCCGGAGGGCCCGTAGGACCGGGAGCACCCGCCGTGACTCCTCCGTCGCCCGGACCTCGGGAGCCCCGGGGCGCGTCGATTCCCCCCCGATGTCGAGCAGGTCCGCCCCCTCGGCCGCGAGACGCAGGCCCTGCTCCACCGCAGCCTCGGTCGTGGCGTACCGCCCCCCGTCGTAGAAGGAGTCCGGAGTGACGTTGACGATCCCCATCACGAGCGTGCGGCCGCCCACCGTCAGGGTGTGGCCGTGCGCGAGCCTGAGCGTGCGAGGCGTCGTGCGGCGGTAGCGTTCGATGGCCTCGAGGGCGAGGGAGGCCACCGGGATCAGTTGCCGGGAGGCCAGAGAACGACCCCCGACCGCGGCCCCTACGGGACCGGGGATCAAGACCCGGACCCGTGATCCGCTCTCCGCCCCGCGCCCGAGACGCACGGGCTCGAGGGTCCAGCCATACCTCTCAACGGTCTCCGCGCTGGCCATCAGGTTCCGAAGCTCTCCCGGCGGGACCGGGCCGAGCTCGACCACGAAGCGATGTCCGCCCTCGAAGCCCGTGCCGGCGCTTCCCGACCCCCAAGAACCGGGGTCTTCGACGACCCGCGCGGGGTAGGCCTCCCCCCGCCCTCCGTCCCGACGCTTCGACCCTGCGGCGACCATGAGCCCAGACGACCGGAGCGGGCAGCCCCTCCCCCCCTATTTACGAGCGGTGAGGCTGTGCGAACCTCCGCGGAAGGGGGTGAGATTCGCATGGTCGGGGGCCCTGTGGGCGGCAAGATCGTCCGCCTGCCTGCGGTGAACCTCCTGGTCCTCCTCGGCACGCTGCTGATCGCCCTGGGGGCGACCGGCAGCGGGGTCCGCTATCTGGTGGCGGGCGGAGCGATCCTCGGCCTGGGGCTCGTGCTGTTCTGGGACGAGGGCCGCTGGACCCGCGCCCTCATTCGTGGAGGGGATGCGCCGGCCCCCCCCTCGCCCGGTCCCGGACCGTGGTGGAAGCGCCCGATATCCTACCATGGTCGATGGCTCTGCACCTCCTGCGGATGGCGGGAGGAGGCACGGACCACCTTCTGCCCCCGATGCGGGAAAGTGCTCGTTCAGCTCCCCGCGCCCCCGGATACCAAATCTTAAGAGGGGTAACGGAACTTCCTCGGCTCCCCCCATGAAGCCCATCGACGTCTTCCAGCAGCACCTCCGCCAGTCCATCGTAGTGGAGGTGAAGGGGGGCAAGCGCTACCGGGGGGTGCTGGACGGCTTCGACCAGCACATGAACATCGTCATGAACGACACCGTCGAGGTCCACGAGGACGGCTCGACGAGCCCCTGCGGCACCACCCTCTTCCGGGGAGACAGCGTCTTGTACGTCTCTCCGTGAGCGTGGGATAGGAAAGGAGGGCGAAAATGGGAAAGGGAACACCGTCCCGCAGCGGCGGGCGGATCGTACACATCCGATGCCGGCGATGCGGCAGCCACTCCTACCATGTCCGAAAGCGGGCTTGCGCCCGCTGCGGGTTCGGCGACACCGCCCGCATCCGAGGCTACGCCTGGACGAAGCCCAAGAGCGGGAACGTCCACCCGAAGAACCTCATCCGCAAGCACTGAGACCGCCGTCCCGTGGGTCGGCGTGGTCGAAGGGCCCTAGGGGACTCAAGTACGGTCCCACCCTCGGCTCGAGGGATCGATGCGGGTCTGGCTCCCGCAAGCGGCCCCGCGCCGGGCTTCCTCCCCGTGAACGAAGGATGCCCCTCTACCTCGGGGTCCCGTCGGGGGAAGGCCCGAGCACCGACGGATGGTCCAGCCTCGAGCTCCAGGGGGGCGGTCCGAGCCCGAGCATCTCCTCGAGCTCCAGGGCGTTGGCCGGGGCCTCCGCCCGGAAGTGGTTGTTGAAGAAACCCAGGACCGTCGTCGCTCGGGAGGCGACCTCTTGGACCCGGGGGACCCAGGCCCGGAGCTCCTCCGAGCTGTAGCGGTAGTCGTACCAGATGTTGGACCCCTTTCCGTGCCACCGGACGTAGGCCAGCGAGGGGTTCGTCAGAGTGAGGTCGATCGGGAGGAACGGCTCGTCCACGATCGTCGTGGAGAGGCGGAACTCCCGGAGCAGGTCGAGCGACTCCGGGCAGAGCCAGCTCCGCTCGCGGAACTCCACGGCGACGGTGGGAGATGCCGGGAGCTTCTCGTAGAACGCTCGCACCTTCCGCGCGTCGAAGGGCAAGGAGGGGGGCAGCTGGAGCAGGAAGGCGAGGACCTTCCCGCTCCTCAGCAGCGGCCGGAAGGCGGAGTAGTGGAGCTTCAGGGCCTCCTCGCAGCCCTCCAATCTTCGCTGGTGGGTGATCTCCTGGGGGAACTTGGCCGCGAACCGGAACCCCTTGGGGGTCCGGCGGTCCCACCCCTCCACCGTCCTCTCGGTGGGGATGCTGTAGAAGCTCGAGTCGACCTCGACGGCCGGGAAGACCTGAGCGTACCTGGCCAGCCGGTCGACCTTCCCGCGGGTGGGATAGAAGCGGCCCACCCACTCCGGGTAGTCCCAGCCGGAGCACCCGAAGAGGAGCTTACCGTCGGCCATTCTGCTTCCCCTTCTCGGGAGGGCGCTTCGAGACCCACGCCGACCCTTCCTCTAGGAAGCGCAACGGACGGTCCGCCGCGAGCCGGATCCCGATCCGGGGCGCCGCGACGATGCGTCGGGGAGGGGTCACTCTCGGAAGGACGCGGACCTCCCCCTCGATCGCATCGAGGCCGTCGTGGGACCGGTCGAGGCCGAAGGCTCGGCAGAGGCGGCCCGGGCCCCGAGGGGGCGAGGGAAGGTCGGTCGCAGGCTCCACCGCCCTCAGGAGCACCGCCTGTCCCTCCGCCGTGGTGAGGTTCGCGCAGTGGACCTGGTGGATGCGGTAGACGTAGACGTGGCCCGGGCCGAGGAACATCGAACGGTTCCGCTCGGTCATGCCTCGAGCGGCGTGGTTCGCCGGGTCGTTCGCGACGTAGGCCTCGGTCTCGACGACCCGTCCGGCCCTCCAGCCCTCCTCGCCGCCCGGCCCCGGGGGTCGGACGAGGTAGCACCCCAGGAGGTCGCGCGCGACCCGGACCGTGGGGCGGTCGTAGAAGCTCCGGGGCACCGGGTGACGATAGGCGGCCTCCCACTCGGAGGTCGAGCGGGGCGTGGAAGGGCCGACCGCGCCCGGGTCCGCCACGGACGCCGGGATGGGGGCGGGCATGGGATCAGACGATGTTCCCGGCCTGGACCACCGGGCGGCCGTCGACCGCGACGTTCGCCCCGCCGAGCGCGAGCCAGGTCATGAACGGGACCCGGTTCGTGCCGCCTTGCTCGTCGTTCCTCCCGAGCGTGAGGAGGACGACGCCGCGCTCCTGGTCCTCCATCTGGGGCGCCTGGACGATCTTCGGGTTGAGGCCGATCGAGAGCAGGCCGACCTGGTCGCGTCCCTTCCTGGGGGCCCGCTCGTAGGGCCCGGTGAACGCCTCGCCGCCGCTGCGGTACTGGTAGGAGAGGAGCTTCCCCTTCGACAGGGTCCACTCCCCGCCCTCGGCGCGGTGCGCGGACAGGTAGCTGGTCCGGTTGGACCGGAAGAGCCCTTCCCCGGCGTTCTCGTCCAGCGCGACGACCACGTAGCCCCCGGGAACGGAGGTCATGTTGTTCCCCTTCGCGACGTCCTCCGGCCCGACGACCCCGTCCTCGATCTGCGGGTCCCGACCTCGGAGGCGGAGCTCCAAGCGGGTACCGTTCGGGTGGTCGATGGACACGATCTTCCCGTGCTTCAGCGCCTTTGCCACGCGCTTGCCCTCCGCGACGATCGTTCGGGTGTCCGTCAGCGTCGCGTCGGTGAGCTCCTTTCTCCAGGGTTCCAGGGCGACGTTGAAGTGCTGGGCGCTCGCGGGGGTCGCTCGACCGATCTCCATCCTCGCGCCGCGCAGCTTCGCGCGCTTCGCGCGTTGGTACCAGAGCGCGTTGTAGGCGTGGAGCTTCTGCACCATCTTGGGGTCCAGGCCGGCAAGGCGAGGACGGTCCGCGGGTCCCCAGAGGAAGACGTAGGCCTGGGCCTTGGAGAGCAGCGCCCACTCGTGGTCGCCCACCTGACCGAGGTCCTTGAGGTCGCACTCCTCTAGGGTCTTCCAGTACGCCTCCTCGTCCTCGTAGAGGACCACCGGCCGCGCGCCCATCTTGCGGGCCTCCAGGACGAACGCCCGCGCCAGGTCCAGCTCGTGGGTCCAGGCCTCGATCACGACGTTCTCCCCGCGCTTGACCCGCAGGGTCTCCTTGAGCACTTTTTGGGCCACGCGTCCCTCGGTCGAGGGCTCGACCAGGGGCTTCGCCGTCGGGGGCTCAGGGGTCGGTGGAAGGGGCGTCGCGGGCATGCCCGGGGCGAGGTTACCGGGGTAGAAGAACCCCTGGGAGGTGCGGAAACCGTAGGGGTCCGGACACCCCCCGTGAGGACCCCGCCGGTTCGAACGCCCGACCTACCTACCAACCGACCGACCAACCGACCGACCTCGATCGCGCCCGCGTTCCGGTCATGCCGCTGCGGAGCGCGACGGGGTTCGCTGCAACCGTCCGGGATGTTCCAAACGTAGGTGCTCGACGAGGTCGGAGGCCGGACCGGAGCTCTCGGCGAAGCGACAGGCGATCTCCACCAGGAACGTATCGCCGTCGGCCCGCGAGGAAACAAGACCGGAGCGACATCTCCTCAGGTCACGGACGAACTCACGTCGCCACCGAGCGGAGAGCAGGGCGTGCCGCAGGACCGAGTCCAGACCCTTCCCATCGGCGAAGGAACTGAGATCCTTTCGAAGTAGAGATGAGGACCCCGATTCTTGCATGGCCCGGAGCCAGGAGACGAACTTCTCCCGCCGGAACGCGCGGGAGGACCCGTGGGGGCCCGCGAGGGCCCCGTTGAAGTAGAGGAAGGGAAGGCCCAACCGCACGGACTCGACGAGCGTCTGGCTCCCGCTCGCGATCCGGAGGTCCGCCCTCCGCCAACGCGCTTTCCAGGCGGTGCCTTCCAGGACCCCCAAGGGTCGGACCGCCACCCGGCCGCCGGGGGACCTGCCCGGAAGCGCCTCGACGACGGAGGCTTCCGCCCGGACCTCCAGACGGACCGGTCGATCAAGGGCATCGAGCGAGGAGAGGAGCGAGCGCGCGAAATCCGCCGCACCGTCCCGCGTTGCATACCAGAGGATGACGGGCGCCCTCCGGGTCGACGGCGGCGCGGGCGGCCGGGCCCTCGTCGATCTCCTCGCCATCCCGAACGGCCCGACCGGGAGAAGGAACGGAAACTCCCGAAGTGCCGGTAGATGCGGGGCAAGGCTGCCGGTCAGGTGCAGGACGTCCTTCCTCTCTCCCGCGCGGGCCAGGACGAACGCGCGGTGGTAGGTCGCGCACTGCTCTCGACCCGAGGCGCTCTTCAGCGCGGCCCGTCGACGCGGTCCCGGCCATCCCGCCTGCCGGAGCCCTTCGTCCAGGGCCTCGTAGCTCGTCTGGTCCGAGGCGAACTCCTCGAGGCTGACGTGAAGGACGTTGCCGTCACCGTGGGCGTCGACGATCGAACCCACCGCGCTCTCGAGCGGCCCCGGCAGCGGCCCTCCATCGGCGTCGTGCGTCCTCGCGGTCACTCCCCACCACGTCGCGAGGGCGATCGCCCGGCCCGTCCCTTGGGGCCGAGCGACCCGACGCACCGGCGGGAAACGGGCGGGCCCTGCGCGCGGGGGTTCGACCGGGCTCGCCCGGGGGTCCGGGCGACGACCGGCCTCGGGCCTCGGTGGAAGGGAAAGGAGCGGGAACCCGGCTCGGTGGAGGGCCCAGGCCGCGGCGGCCATCTCCTGAACGTCCCCCCAGCCCTGCTGGATGCGGCAGGGAAAGAGGTAGACCGCGGGCCTCTCCATCGGCAACGAGCGCGCGGCCCGAGGGGGGCCTAGCTCCTGTCGAGCTTGAGGGCCAGCGTGTCCATCGTCCATCGTTCCTCGAACCCGGCGTCCCGGAGCATCTGGAGGGCGTCCACGGAATAGTGCGGCACCTCGCAGATGACCGTGCGCGCGCCGCTCGCGGCGAGCCAGCCAAGGGCCGTCTCCAGCAGCCCCTCCCGCTCCACCGGGGTGGCCCGAGGTTGGAAGAGCGGCGCCCCGAGGTTCCCCGCCTCCTTCGGCGTGGTGAAGGTGGCCCGGACGTACCCCGAGGGGCTACCACGGGTCCCCGTGCACCACGCGGCGGAGCTCGCGGCCATCACCGACTGGAGGTAGTTGGGAGGGGCGAGGAGCGACCGCTCCGGAGCGAGGATCTCCCGGACCTCGGGGGGCTGCTGGGCCCGGTAGAGCTCGAGGAGCGAGGAGAGGTCCTGCTTGTCCATGGCCCGCACCTCGGGGGCCGCCGGCTGGAACGCCTCCCGGCGCTGGGCGAGGGATCGCGTGAGCCAGTGCTGGACCCGGAGCGGACGGTAGCCCCGCTTCAGGTAGAGGTCCCGGGCGAC
Source organism: Thermoplasmata archaeon (assembly GCA_021802125.1). Classification (GTDB taxonomy): domain Archaea; phylum Thermoplasmatota; class Thermoplasmata; order Lutacidiplasmatales; family UBA184; genus JAKAAX01. Next base: position 11,821 of record JAKAAX010000009.1, read on the forward strand.
CTTGTTGTGCGTGAGGACGTCGAGCACCGCCCAGGTCCGGCCGCGCCGCCGGCAGGCCTCCTCGGCCCGCGAGAGGAGCGTCGAGGCGATCCCCCGGCCTCGGAACGAGGGGTCGGTCATCACGGCCGCGATGTACCCGTGGGTCCTCTGGAGGAAGAGGAACGTCGTTCCAACGATCCGCCCTCCCTCCTCGGCGACGAGCAGGTGCACCGGGGGCCGGCGCACGACCCGAAGGAACGTCAGGACCCAGCCTGCCGGGAACCCGAAGGAGCGGTCGAGGATCGTCTGGAAGTGCTCGGGGTCCCAACCCTGGAGCTCGAGCTCCTGGGCGAAGTTGAGCTGCATCTCGTGGGAGATCTGCTGGGCGTCGGACCGACGGAGCTCCCGGAAGATCACGCGGCCCCCTTCTTTCGGCCCGGTGCCCCCGTTCCCGGCGCGGCGCCCGACCCGACCCGCACGTTCGGAGCCCCCGTCCGCCGGTCTCCCGGAAGCCTCCCCGCGACGAGCTCCTCCCGTGTGGGAGGGGCCCGCTCCCGGTCCATCTCCATGCGCGGGAGCGCGAGAGGTCGGGCCCGGGCCGCGGGAGAGAGGTTCGCGAGGGCCTCGTTCAGGGCCTTGCGGATCCGCAGCTGTTCGCTCGCCGGCGCCTCCTTGGCGTAGCGGGCGAGGGTGAGCAGGAGGGTGTCGAGGAGGTTCCTCTGGGCGTCGCTGATCAGACGGACCGCGCCCTCCCCTTCGGCGAGCACCGCGGCCTCCTCCCCGGCGGGAGCCTCTGGGGCGGTGCCGGAGGGAGCGGGCTCTCCGGCGGGCTCGGCCCGGCTCGCCTCGTCGAGCATGTGAAGGAGGCGGGTGATCGAGCCCGGGTCCCGTACCCTTCCCAGTGCCCAGGCCGCGCCCGCCCGCACCTCGGCGTCCGGGTCGCTGAGGCGCGCCCGGAGGGCGGAGCCGGCGCGAGGAGAGGCGAGGAATCCCAGACCGACGCAAGCTCCCCGACGCGCCCATGCATCGGGGTCCGAGAGCACCTCCAGGAGGCGCGGGACGTCGGAGCGTTTCCCGATCTTCCCCAGGGCCTCGGCGGCCGCGCTCCGCACGGTCCGGTGCTCCGAGGAGAGCAGCTCGCGGACCTGGGGGGCGGCCCGCCGCATCCGCATCTCTCCGATCGAGAAGAGCGCGCACACCACCGTCCAGGGGGTCCTTTCCCCCAGCGCCTCGAGCAGAACGCCTCCGACGCGCGGGTCGCCGATCTTCCCCATCGCCACGAGGTAGGAGGGGCGGACCCAGCTGTCCTCCAGCGGATAGCGACGCAGGAGCGTGGGCACGCAGACCCGGTCGCGCGCCTTCCCGAGCACCACCGCCGCCGAGATCCTCACCCGGTCCTCCGGATCGTCCAGCGAGGGGCGGACGTCCTGCGCCACGCGGGATCCTCCCAGATTCCCGAGCGCCAGAACCGCGTCCCGGCGGACCCGGTCGGAGCTGTCGTGGAGCGCCTCGAGGAGGAAGGGGTAGGCCCGGGGGTCGCGGAAACGCCCCACGGCGGTGACCGCGCTGTACCTCACCTGGGGGTCCGGGTCCTGGAAGAGCTCGAACAGCTTCTGCTGGGCGTGGGGCCGGTTCAGGCACCAGAGGGCCCAGGCCGCGTGGACGCGGACCACCGGTTCGGGGTCCTCCAGGGCCTTCGATAGCGCCGGCACCGCCTGAGGGTCGCAGATCACCCCGAGCGCCTCGGCGGTGGCCGCGCGCACGCTCGCCTCAGGGTCGTTCAGGAGCGGAAGGAGGTGGGGAACGCCCCGTCGCTCTCCGTGGCGGCGGAGCACCCACGCGGCCGCCACGCGGACCGCGGGACGGGAGGAGGCGAGGGCCTCGAAGATCGCGGAGGGGTCCTCCGGTCGCCGGCCCTCCCCCAGCTCCTGCAGCGCGCGCATCTGCTCCTCGAGGCGGCCGTGCCGCAGGCGATGGAGGGTCCGCTCCAGACGCTGGGCCTCTCGCGGAGCGGGCCCCGCTTGGGACCCCGGGGCCCCCGGCGCGTTGGAGGGTGGCATGGGTGGAGGGTTCGAGGGGACGGCCCCCAATAAGGAGGTTCAGAGCGCCCGCGACCCTGTTGTACGGGCCCGGCGTGAGCTCGCCCAAGGCCGCGCCGGAACTGAAAACGCCTAAATACGGTGCAAAGGTCGGCCCAATCCCTCGGGGGAATCGATGGTAACCGTCGACATCGCGACCGCAAAGTGTACCGGCTGTGCTCACTGCCGAGATGTGTGCCCCGTCAACGTCTTCGAGCTCCGCCCTTCTTCGGAGTTCCCCGGCATGGTCGACGACCCGCAGGTCGCCGCCAAGTTCCGTTTCCGTGGCGAGAAGTCCGTCGCGGTCAACGGCCCCGAGTGCATCGTGTGCGAGGCCTGCCTCTTCGAGTGCGAAGGGGAGTGCATCGACATCACGGACGACGAGGGCAACCTCCACCACTCGACCTACAAGTAGGCCGGAGGAGCGACGGAGGGCGTCCGCCCTCCCTCCTCGTCCCCGCGCCCCTTACCTTCCGGGCCGAAAGGCCCGTTGGTGAGGTCGAAGGCCCGCCCGGATTGGGCTCGGCCGGAACTCGCCCCTACGGGAGCGGCCGTGCCATGGGAGGGAGCGGGGGCGGAGGAGGAGCTCCCCCATAGGTGAGCCCCCCGGAGGAGGACCTCACGGCCCCCAGGTACTGGGGAGGGATCAGCCCGTTCGTGGCCCGACCGGTGGTCCCGTAGCAGTAGAGCGCGACCCGGAGGACCCCTTCCGCGGCCGAGGAGAGGATCGCCATGAACACCATCACCGCGAGCCCTGCCACCAGCAGGACGATCCCGAGCGCGAAGAGCCCGTGGAGCATCAGCAGAACGCCCCCGAAGAGCAGGAGGATCCCGCCCACGAACCCGGCCCCCAGGATCAGGGCCATGGCGAGGTTCGAGATCATCGTCTTGCCGAAGGTGTGGACGAACAGGCTTCCGGAGCGCTTGAACGACGCCCAGGCCCCCTGCTCCTCGAACATCAGCACGGGGACGATGAAGTAGGTCGCCGCGCCCCAGGTCGCCCCCGCCGCGATCCCGATGATGGCACCGGTGATGCCCCGGAAGCGTGCGGCGATGGCCCGGATGACCAGCATGATCGTCCCGGAGATGAGCGCCCACGCGACGAGCTTGCCCGCCCGGGCGCGGGCGGCGACCATGCCGTCGTGGAACGTCGGCTGTCCGCCTTCGAGCTTCATCCGGGCGGCTCCCATGAGGGCCCCGGTGAAGTAGACCGAGACGATCCACAGGACGAAGTAGATGACGAGCGAGAGCACCCCCATCACGATCTGGAACGTGGTGCCGGTCAGGTGCGCCCAGAACATGATGGAGAAGAGCCCGACGACGAACATCGCGAGGATGCCGAGCGCGCTGAGACCGGAAACGAGGGGGAAGATCAGGAGGGCCTTGTCCTCCTTGATCATCCGGAAGGCGGTCTTGGTGAGCGTCCAGGAATCGCCGAAGGTTCCCATGAGGGTTCGAAGATTCTAGGGGCTTTCGGGTATTTGTAAGGCGGGAGCGTGCGATGCCGTAGCATCTCGCGATGCGGGACCCCCCTCCGGAGCCCCCGAGCCCCGCCGGGCCTGGCTATCGGTAGAAAGGTCCCCGCCACCGTCTTATATCTTAGAGGCCCGGGGGCCCCGCCGTGCCCGCCGCCAAGTCCGAGGGGGGGAAGCCTCCCGCCGTGATCGGTGAACGGGAGCTCGTCATCGGCTTCCGGCTCATCGGCTTCCGGAACACCGTCATCACTGACGAGAAGAGCGCGGCCAGGGACTTCCAGAAGGTCTTCGATTCCGGCATGCACAGCTTGATCCTGGCGAGCCGGAAGATCCAGAACGTCCTGCCGGAGTCGCTCCGCAAGGCCGCCGAACAATCCATCGACCCGCTCGTGGTCTTCCTCCCCACCCCCGGTGGGGGCGAGGAGGCCGAGAGCGTTGCCGACCTCACCAAGCGCGTGCTGGGCGTCTCCCTGGAGAGGCTCGCCGCTCCCTGATCCAAGTCCATGACCGAACCCGTCGTCACCAAGGTTTCCGGCCCCGTCGTCACCGCCGAAGGTCTTACCGGCGCCCGCATGTTCGACGTCGTGCGTGTGGGCGAACTGGGTCTCGTCGGAGAGATCATCCGTCTCGTCGAAGGCGACGCGACGATCCAGGTCTACGAGGAGACCACCGGCATCCGCCCGGGGGACAAGGTGGAGAACACCGGCCAGGCCCTCTCCGTCGAGCTCGGTCCAGGGCTCCTCAAGTCGATCTACGACGGTGTCCAGAGGCCCCTGGACGTCCTGAAGGCCGCGGGAGGGGACTTCATCGCCCGAGGGTTCGTGACGAGCCCGCTCGACGAGAAGACCGTCTGGGAGTTCACCGCGACCCGGAAGTCGGGGGAGAAGGTCTCCGGCGGCGACATCCTGGGCACGGTCCAGGAGACCCCGCTCATCCTGCACAAGGTCCTGGTCCCCCCCGGCGTCTCGGGGACGATCAAGGAGCTCACGAGCGGCAAGTTCACCGTCCGGCAGACCATCGGGTCCATCGACACCCCGAAGGGGAACGTCCCGGTGGGGCTCTCGCACAAGTGGCAGGTCCGTGTCCCTCGGCCCGTCTCGCGCAAGCTCCCTCCGCGCATCCCGCTCATCACCGGCCAGCGCGTCATCGACACGCTCTTCCCGCTCGCGAAGGGAGGCTCCGCGTGCATTCCCGGCGCCTTCGGCACGGGGAAGACCGTCACCCAGCAGCAGCTCGCGAAGTGGGCCGAGGCGGACGTCGTCGTCTACGTCGGCTGCGGTGAGCGCGGCAACGAGATGACGGAGGTGCTGACCGAGTTCCCGCACCTCGAGGACCCGAAGACGAAGCGCCCGCTCATGGAGCGGACGATCTTGATCGCGAACACCTCGAACATGCCCGTGGCCGCCCGAGAGGCGAGCGTGTACACCGGCATCACCATCGCGGAGTACTACCGGGACATGGGGTACGACGTGGCCCTGATGGCCGACTCCACCAGCCGATGGGCGGAGGCGCTCCGAGAGATCTCCGGGCGTCTCGAAGAGATGCCCGGGGAGGAGGGGTACCCCGCCTACCTGGGCCGCAAGGTCGCCGAGTTCTACGAGCGCGCGGGCCAGGTCTCGACCATCGGGATGCCCGAGAGGACCGGGTCCATCTCGGTCATCGGGGCGGTCAGCCCTGCCGGCGGCGACACGAGCGAGCCGGTCAGTCAGAACACGCTGCGCGCGACGCGCGTCTTCTGGGCGCTCGAGTTCGGGCTCGCGAGCCGGCGGCACTACCCGGCCATCGACTGGCTCCAGAGCTACTCGCTCTACACGGACGACCTCGCGCCCTGGTACAACGAGAAGGTCTCGAAGGACTGGATCGCGCTCCGCAAGGAGGCGCTGGAGATCCTGGACAAGGAGGCCGCGCTCCGAGAGATCGTCCAGCTCGTCGGGGCCGACGCGCTCCCGGAGAAGGAGAAGGCCATCCTGGACACGGCGCGCATGATCCGTGAGGATTACCTCCAGCAGAGCGCCTACGACGACGTCGACACGTACTCCTCCATCGCGAAGCAGTACCGGATGCTGAAGACCATCCTGGACTTCGGCCGGAAGGAGCTGGACGCCGTCAGCAAGGGGGTCCAGGTGGCGAAGATCTCCCAGCTGCCCGCGAGGACCTCCATCGCACGCATGAAGACCACGAGCGAGAAGGGCGGTCTCGGTCCCATCGAGAGCGTCGAGAAGGACGCCAACACGCAGCTCGCCCAGCTTGTGAAGGAGGCCGGCCAATGAGCGTCTCCGCCCTGCCGCCGGTCCCGGTGGACTACAAGACCATCGAGCGGATCGCCGGCCCTCTCCTCTTCGTCGAGGGCGTCGCCAGCGCCGCCTACGGGGAGATCGTCGAGATCGCGCTCCCCGACGGGACCCTCCGTACCGGGCAGGTCCTGGAGTCCCGCCGCGGGCTCGCGATCATCCAGGTGTTCGGCCCGACCCTGGGCATGAACGACACCGCGACCACGGTGAAGTTCTCCGGGGAGGTCGCCCGCCTGGCCTGCTCCGACGAGATGCTCGGCCGCGTCTTCGACGGTCTCGGACAGCCCCGCGACGGGGGTCCGAAGATCGTCTCGAAGGAGAAGTTCGAGATCGTCGGGAACGCCATGAACCCGTACTCCCGCGACCAGCCTTCCGAGTTCATCCAGACCGGGATCAGCGCCATCGACGGGATGAACACCCTCGTGAGGGGCCAGAAGCTCCCGATCTTCTCCGGCGCAGGGATGCCCCACAACCAGGTGGCGGCCCAGATCGTCCGTCAGTCGAAGGTGCTGAACTCCTCGGAGAACTTCGCCGTCGTCTTCGGCGCGATGGGGATCACGAGCGAGGAGGCGAACTACTTCCTCCGCGAGTTCGAGAACACCGGCGCGCTGGAGCGGACGGTGGTGTTCATGAACATCTCCTCGGACCCTGCGATGGAGCGGGTCATCACGCCCAGGATGGCCCTCACCACGGCCGAGTTCCTGGCCTACGAGAGGAACATGCACGTCCTGGTCGTGCTCACGGACATGACCAACTACTGCGAGGCGCTGCGAGAGATCTCCGCCGCGCGAGAGGAGGTCCCCGGCCGGCGTGGGTACCCGGGGTACATGTACACCGACCTGGCGCAGATCTACGAGCGTGCCGGCAGGATCAAGGGCCGGAAGGGATCGATCACCCAGTTCCCGATCCTGACGATGCCCGCCGATGACCGGACGCATCCGATCCCGGACCTCACCGGCTACATCACCGAGGGCCAGACGGAGATGGGACGCGACCTCCACCGGAGGGGCATCTACCCCCCCATCGACGTGTCGCTCTCGCTCTCCCGTCTGATGTCGCTCGGGATCGGGAAGGGCAAGACCCGCGAGGACCACGCGGGGCTCAAGGACCAGCTCTTCGCGAGCTACGCGGAAGGGAAGGACCAGCGCGCGCTCTCCCAGATCGTCGGAGAGGAGGCGCTCACGCCCGAGGGGCGGATCTACCTCCGGGTCGCGGAGAAGCTCGAGAAGCGCTTCATCAACCAGGGGTACGACGAGGACCGGAGCATCGACGAGACGCTCAGCATCGGCTGGGACGTCCTGTCGGAGCTCCCCGAGCGCGAGCTCAAGCGCATCAAGCCCGAGTACGTCCAGAAGTACCGCAAGGCTCCCTCCGGCAAGTCGAGCTAGGCCGGGGAAGCGCGCGCGGAGAGGCGAGGGAGGACCTAGCGATGCCGGGGGAGGTCATCCGCCCTACACGGATCGAGCTCATCCGGGCGAAGCGCCGGATCGTCCTCGCGAAGAAGGGCCTGAACCTCCTGAAGCTCAAGCGGGCCGCGCTCATCCTGGAGTTCCGGACCATCGCCAAGCAGGCCCTCGAGCTGCGGGGCGACCTCCGCCGCCGGTTCGAGCAGGGCTACGATGCCATCCGGAAAGCCGAGATGTACGAGGGGCCGATCCGGCTCGAGAACATCTCGATGATGCTCCCGACCCTCGCGCCGATGACGGTGGAGAGCCGGAACGTGATGGGCGTTCGCACCCCGTCGCTCCAGGGCGAGAAGTTCTCGCCGAAGCAGGCGCGGGCCCTCCTGCACGTGCCGGCGAGCGTCGACGAATCCCTGAGGCGGTTCCAGGAGATCTACCGCGTCGTGCTTGAGGTGGCGGAGAAGGAGAACGCCATGCGCCGCCTCCTGCACGAGATCGACAAGACCAAGCGGCGGGCCAACGCGATCGAGAACGTCGTGCTGCCCGGGCTGCAGGGGACCGTGCGCTACATCAAGTTCCGTTTCGACGAGCTCGAACGCGACTCCTTCGCGATGCTGAAGACCGTGAAGCGGAAGATGGAGCGGGAAGCGGCCGAGGCCGCGAAGGCCGCAGCGGCGGAGAAGACCGCGGCCGAGTCGCTCCCCGTACGGAGCCGGAGGGAGGTGGCCGATGTCGCGGCTTGAGTTCCCGACGGTGGCCGCCTGGAGGTTCTGGCGGCTGAAGCGGGGCCTCGGGCTCCTGCGCATGGCGCTCCTTGGGACCTTTGCCGGGCTGGTCTTGCACGTCTTGGGCATCTAGAGGAGGAGGAGAGAGGGACCTTGGCAGCAGAAGAGGCGTCAGCACACCACACGGGTCCCGCCGTTCCACCGGAGGCCGTCGGCAGCCTGAGGAAGCTCAAGGAGACCGAGGCGCTCTGGCTGAAGCGGCTGGAAGAGGCGCGCTCGCGAGGCGAGACGAAGATCAAGTACGCCCAGGCCGCCCGGGAACGGGCGCTGGACGACGCTCATCGGGCGGCGGACGAGGCGCGTTCGACCAAGCTCCGCGAGGCAAGGACGCAAGCGGACGTGGAGGCCCACAAGATCGTCGAGGAGGCCAAGGGCGAGGTCGCCCGCATCGGGACCCCCAGCGGCAGTTCGATCGACGAGCGGATGGAAGAGATCCTGGCCGCCGTCTTCGGCGACCTCAGGTCGGCGGGAGGGGCCCGCGCCGCGTCCTCCACCAAGACCGCTCCTGCCGCACCTTCCAAGGGAGGGGCTGCCCTCCCCGCCCGCTGAGCGTTCTAGACCCCAGGAAGAGAGCGAACGATGGCCCTTCGACCCACCCCGATGTCGCGCGTGGTCCTGATCGGCCTGAAGGCCGACGAGGACCGGATCCTCTCCTTCCTGCACGACCGGGGGGTCGTCCAGGTCGAGCCGATGAGCAAGGAGTCCCTCGCGCATTTCCTTCCCGAGCGGGCGGGCGAGGAGCACCGCAGGCTCGCCGAGGAGCATCTGAGGTTCAAGGCGCTCGTGACGGCGCTGCCCCCCGTGAGCGTCCAGGCCCGGGCCCGCTTCGCGGACATCCCCGCCCTGCTCCAGGCGGCCTCCAAGGTCACGATCGACGAGGAGGTGCGCGCGGCGAAGCGCGAGGAGGACGCCCTGCTCACGAAGAGGAAATCGCTCGAGGACGACCTGCGCGCCGTCCGGGATTACGCCTTCTTCCCCGAGGACCTCTCGCTGCTCACGGCCCGTAGCCTGCTCTCCTACCTGGGGGAGGCCTCGGAGGACCGCTACGCCCCCTTCCGTGCCGAGGTGGCGGCCCTGTCCCAGGACGTGCTCTTCGTCGAGGAGACGGCCCCGAAGCGGGTCCGGTTCGTCGTGGCGGTCCCTCGGGCCCGCGCGGACGCCTTCGGCCGCCTCGCGCAGAAGCACTCGGTCCGTCTGGCCGCCGCCCCCGACCTCAAGGGCACTCCACGGCAGCTCGCCCCCCAGCTCGAGCGGGAGCTCTCCGAGCTCGACGCGAAGCTGGAGGCCGTCCGTGGACATCTCAAGGCGATCTCCGAGAAGTGGTACGCGACGGTGCTCCCGATCGAGGAGCAGCTCCAGGTCGAGGCCCGCAAGGCCGACGTCCATGGCCGGCTCGCGGGAGCGAGGGACGCTTTCGCCCTGGAAGGGTTCGTCCCCTCCCCGGAGGTCCCCCGGCTCCAGCAGGAGCTGGAGGGGCTGACGGGCTCGAGGACCCAGCTCTTTTCGACCCCCGCCGGGCCGGATGCGCCCACGATGATGCGGAACCCCAAGGGGACGAACGTCTACGAGTTCTTCATCCGGTTCTTCTCGCTGCCGATGAGCGACGAGATCGACCCGACGCTCGTCTTCGCGTTCGTCTTCCCCTTCTTCTTCGGCCTCATGATCGGCGACGCGGGCTACGCCTCGTTCATCCTCGCGGTCTGCCTCTGGATGATCTGGCGCATCGGGAACCCCAAGGCCGGCCGGACGTATGTGCCGAAGTTCCTGGTGAACTTCACGACGATGGTCATGCCGCCCCCCGCGATGAAACAGCTCGCGAAATGCCTGGTCCCAGGCTGCCTTTTCGGGATCTTCATCGGGGTCGCCTTCGACGCGTACTTCGGGTTCTCGCTCGGCCAGCTCACGGCCGGCCACATCGACTTCGCCCTATGGCCGGGCAACGCGGGACTTCCGGGCCAGGTGTCCTACATCGCGAAGCTCCTGCTCCTCTCCATCTACATCGGCCTCGCCGTGGTCTCGCTCGGCCTGGTCTTCGGCGCGATCAACGCCTACTTCCACCGGAGCTGGAGGCACGTTGCGGGAAAGATCAGCTGGATCGTGATCGCCTGGGGCATCACGCTCCTGGGCCTCTCCCTCATCCACCACACGTACTCGGGCTCCTGGCTCATCACCCCGAACAACCCCAACGCGAGCGCGCTGGCCTTCCAGCCCTTCCAGTTCGCGCTCATCGGCATCACCCTCGCCGCCGTGGTCTCGATGATCGCCACCGAGGGCGGGCTCATGGCCATCGAGCTGCCCTCGATCGTGAGCCACGTGCTCTCCTACGCGCGGCTGGTGGGGATCCTGCTCGCGTCCGTCATCCTGGCCTACGTGATCAACCTGATCGCGGTCATCGGCAGCCCCGGGCAGCCCGCGATGGTCACCCACGGGGCCGGCTTCGCGATCCTCGCCATCGTCCTGGTGCTCGTGGGAGCCGTTTTCAACATCATCGTCGGGGTCTTCGAGCCAGGCATCCAGGGAGCGCGGCTGATGTACGTCGAGTACTTCTCGAAGTTCTACAAGGGCAACGGCAAGCCCTTCAAGCCGTTCGGCGGCCGCAGGAGCTTCACGCTCCCCCAGCACGAGGCCCGACCGGTCGCGACGGCCCAGGCCGTCCCCACGCCCACCCCCATCCCCGCGCCCAAGGCCTGAGCCGGGCCCGGCCCGCGATCACGCGGGAGGGGGAGGACTGGCCCGCGGGGGGGCTTCGGTCGTGGACGGGGATGGGGACGTAGCCGCGACGGTGGCGACCTTGGGAGTTGGGGCGGCGGCGCTCACGGGCGCCGCAGGCGCAGCCCGTCGGAGGAGCGAGACGCGTACGCCCGCCCGCTCGAGCATCGACTCGAGAGGCTCGTCGAGGCTCGAGGAGAACTTCGCGAGGGAGGGAGGCGGGGGAGCGGCCTTCTTCTTCACCGAGACCCGGGTCGAGGTCGTGGAGGAGGGGAGCGTCGGAGGGGGCGGGGCCTCCTCCCAGGGCGGGCGGCTCCCGACGGGAAGTCCGAACCCGTCCTCCTTGCCGTCGTTGAAACCGGTGGAGAGAAGGATCACCCAGCGGAACTCGACCCCGAGGCGCGCGGCCATCTGCGTGCTCCTTCGGGCCGTCTCCAGGGCCGCGAAGGTCTCCTGCCGTGCGGGGGAGACCCAGCTCCCGTTCGGAGGTCTCCTGCGCTCGGACTCCTCGCGAAGCACGCGGTGGGACTCATGGACGTACCCCACGAGCGCCTTCACGAGCGCAGAGTTCGAGTGCGGGACGACCCACGCGACGCGGCCCTCCTCCTCGTTGATGAAGACCGCCCCTTCCAGGACGCCCTGAAGGCCGGGCGGGCCCTGCGACCGGCGCTGGCGGAGCCTCTCGGCGACATCCGCCCACCGCTGCGCGCGGGCGTCGAGCGCCCTCGCGAAGATCCTCACGCGAAGCCGTGTCTCCTCGTCCTGGGGCGCGGGAGGGATCGAGGGGGGCGGGGACGGAGCGGGCTCCACGACCGGGGCCTCCCCGATGCCGGGCTTGCGCACGCGCTTCTTTCCCGCGGGATCGGTGGACACGGGCGTCGCCTCCGCGCCACCCTCCGCGCCCTCCGCGCCCTTCGGCGTCGGAGCGGTGGCCGCCGCCATCGCGGGAGCCTCGCCCCCGAGCCAGGCCCGCAGGGTCTCCGTGATCATCTCGCAGGGGACCTTCAGGAGGTTCTCCCCCTCCCGCCTCAGCGGCTCGCTCTCGGCGAGTGCCAGACGGTGGGTGTCGATGTCGGCATCGCCGATCATTCTCAGGAGCAGCCCGACCTCCTGCGACCGCAGTTCCGGCGTCGCCAGCATGGAGGTCACCCAGCTCTCGGAGCGGTGGACATCGGTCGACCGGTCGGCGAGGAGCTGGGCGGTGCCGATGACCATCTGGATGGAGGAGGACGATAGCGTTGGGGGATGTGCGGCCGCTTCGGGTTCGGGTTCGATGCGGGGGGCGGCTGCGGCAGGCTCGGTGACGGCCGGGGCCTTGGGCGCGGCCTCCACGACCTCCGTGGGCCGACCGCATTCCAGGGCGGGGATCGAGCTGTACTCCGCGTAGCGGAGGAAGTCCTTGAGCGACGGAGCGTCGAAGCCCTGGAGAAGAAGCGTCCGTCCTTCGTTCACCATCGAGAGGTGGAACGCGCGGGGGTCCCGGCCACGGTGCCGGGCCCAAGCGACGAGCGTCGTGACGAGGTTCTCCGAGCTCGAAGGCCCGTGGAGGACCGGTACGGACCAGGAGCCGGAACCTCCCGCGGGGGGCATGGACCCGCCCCTACTCCTCTCACGCTTGAAAGTCTGACGGCCGGCGCCCCGGGGGTGGAGCCGCAGCCTCCGGAAAGCGTAGGTTGAGCGCGGCCAGAACGCTGGACCCAATGTTTATGTTGGCCATCCCACGTCCGGTGATACATGCCAGAGGAGGGGCCAGTGACCCCCTCTGGGCCTTCGCGTAAGGCGAGCTCCGACATCCCGGAAGAGTCCGGCCCGGACGAAACGGAGCCGACGCCCCCCAACTCCTCCGAGGAGTATCCAAGCGGGATGGACGAGCTGGAGCGCGAGATCGCTGAGCTCCTTCTCGCACCTGTCTCTCCCGAACTCCCGGGCCAGGGACCCGAGACGATCGAGGCGCCCGCTCCACCGTCGCCGCCGTCACCCCCCTTCTCGCCCTCCCCCGCCCCCAGCCCCATCCGCAACCCCCTCCCCAACCTCTCCCCTGGACCTTCCTCCCCCGCCCCCTCGGCCCTCTCCCAGAACGACGCGGAGCGATTGCTCCGAGCCGAGATCCTTCGCCTCCGTGCGGTGCTCGACGTCATCCGTAGGGGCGTGGCCGAGCACCGGGCCGCGGTGGCCGACGTCCACGGCGAGATCGACCGCATGCACTCGGTCCTGAACGAGATGCGTACGGTGGGAGAGCCTCGAGGGACGGCCACCGAGGGCTCCCGGCCGTCCCCGCCTCCCGCGGGACCGGCCAAGACGATCTCGGCGGCACCGGTCTTCTTCATGGACCCGGAGGGACGGAGCGTCCAAGCCCAGGCCTTCTTCACCCTCGGCAAGGGCGGGGCGCTGGAGTCGTTCCTGACCCGCGTCCTCAACGACTGGGAGGGTTCCGGCTACCCCATCGAGACGAAGGGCGGGGTGGAGGGGTTCTCGCTCGTCCTGCTCAACGACCCGGAGGGACGCAGCCTGCGGCTTCTCCCGTCGGGGATGTACCTCATGCAGCTCGGTCGGCGCGAGATCGCCGAGCTCCAGAGGCTTCCGCCCCTGGTCTCCTCGAAGAGCCTGCCGAAGCACGGCGGCCTCATGCGGGGGCTCGGTTCCTTCGAACGCTGAGCTCCAGGTCCGGTTCGACCGGGAGCGGCCCAACTGTCCTCTCCTCGTTCTTCGCGCCCGCTCCGTCCCCTCCGGGTGCGTGCCCAGGTTCCCTCCTCTTTCGGAGGATGTAGAGGAGCTCGATGGCCGCGATCGAGATCAGCGTGGTCGCGATCGCGAAGAGGAAGAGCCCCTCGGGGCCCGCGAGCTGGACCGCGATCCCCCCCGCGAGGGGCCCCAAGCTCCAGAGCGTCGAGTTGATCAGGGCGAAGAAGCCCAGGTACTCCGCCCGCCTCCCCTCCGGCGCCGTCCGTGCGACCCAGGAGAGCATGGCGGGGTTCATCAGCGCAAAACCGAGCTGGTAGGTCGCCCGCGCCGGGAGGAGATCGACCCACTGGGTCGCGAGAAGGTAGAGCACCATCGAGACCAGGCTGATCCCGGTGCCCCAGAGCATTCCCGGGACCTCGCCGATCCGGTCCACGACGCGGCCCATCGGGACGGAGAGCAGCGCGGTCACCGCGAGCCCCGCGACGGCGATGAGGGCGATGTCGAAGGTGCTCGCGCCCAGAAGGTAGGCGTACGCCCCGTAGAAGGTGATGACCGCCCCGGCGCCGAGCGCGCGAACGGAGACCGAGAAGGAGAAGATCCCCACCCCCTTGAGCTCCCTCCACGGGCGCCGTATGGGGGCGGACGCGGTCGCACGGTCCGGAACGAAGAGGAGGACGATCGAGATCGTCCCGACCATGATCGCGCCCACCATGTAGAACAGCACGTCGAACCCGAACCGGTTGACGAGGTAGCCCGCCAGGAGGAAGCCCGCGATGGCGCCGGCGGCACCGCTGGCCTGAAGGAAGCCGTACCCCCAACCGCGCTCCTTCTCTCCCGTGAGGTCGGCGACGAAGGCGTTCACCGCCGGGGAGCCCACGGCCAGCACGACCTCGGCCCCGACGAACGCCGCTCCCGCCGCCCAGTATCCCGGCAGGAAGGGCACCGCGAGGAAGAGGGGCAACGAGCCCACTTCCCCCGCGAGCAGGAAGGGCCACCGCCGTCCAATCCGGTCGGACCAGCGGCCCACGACGGGGCCGATGAGGCTCGAGCCCACGTAGGCCGCCGAGAGGATGGCCAGGGCGAGCGGGATGCTCGCCCCCTTCTCCGCACTGAGGAAGAGCACGAAGTAGACCGTGAACAAGCCCCCCCGGTTGCTCGAGAGCAACTGGTAGAGGGCGAGCGCGACGAGCGGACGGCGTTCCACGCGGGAGCGACCGGGGGACGCCATTTACCACCACCCGGAGGGCCTTCGGGAGGGAGGTCCGAAGACGGACCCAGGGGAACCCAGGGGAACCCCGGCGAGACCCCGCAAGCTCACGCGAGCTTCGTCGAGATGAGGTCCTTCGAGATCCGGTCGCCGGACCACCCGTAGACCTTGCCGTACACGATCTTCCGCAGGTCCGCCCGCTCCACCTCGGCCTGGAGGAGGAAGCCGAAGATGCCGGCGAGCGAGAGGGGGTACTGCCGCATCCGGACCAGGTTCTTCTCGGCCTGCTGGCGCTTGAGCGCGAGCTCGAACCCCGTGAGGCTCCCGTTCTCGGTGTAGGTGGAAAGTCCGTCCGCGAGGGGGAAGGCGGTCCCGACGCTCCCGACGATCTCCTGCACCGTGGAAAGGTTCGCGAGGTCGGCCAGCGCCTTCGCGGTGTACGTGCCGCCGTCCAGCAGGAGCGGGGCCACATCGTCCACCTGGATCTTCCGGTCCTTCGCCTTCAGCACGACCATCAGGTTCCGGACATCGAGCTCGTGCGCCAGGTACTGGCGGACCACCCACTCGTCCCCCTGGAAGAACCGCGCCGCGGAGAGGAGCTGCTCGTAGTACTGCTTCTCGAGGGACTGGATCAGCGGGAAGATGTCCCGCGAGCTGTTGAACGCGTCGAGCTGCTGAAGCAGTACGGTCCCGTAGCCGAACTTCACCAGCTGGTTCGCGACCGCTTCCACGGAGCTCTGCGAAAGGAGGATCCGCAGGTCGTCGAGGGTGAGGAGGCCCGCCGAGAGCCCCGCCGGGGTCTCCCGGTCGGAGACCAGGAACGTGTCCCCCTCGGAGATGAGGCGGCCGTAGGCCTTGGCCGAGAGGATGACCCCGATGTTCTCGATGTCCCACCGTCGGAGGTAGGCGCCGACGACGGGCCGCCCGGCGAAGGGCGACGCGTTGTAGGCGAAGCGGTTGAGCTTGACGAACTGCCGGTTGACCGCGACCTCGAGGGCCTCGGCCCCCGTGAGGGCCCCCATCGCCTGGGTGACCTCCCCGCCGTACCAGGTGCCCTCCAGGAGCTTCGCGACCTCGGGCACGTCGCGGGCGGCGAGAAGGGCGGTGTAGAGGTCCTTCTTGAGGAATCCCGGCACCGTGGCCTTGATCCGGCCGAGCGAGGAAGCGTAGGTGTCCATGGACGTCAGGCGCTCGCCGCCGGCCTACCTCAGTGACCGAGGGCCTCGCGGACCCGGTCCTCTCGCAGCCGAAGCAGCTCCTCGAAGGTCAAGTTCAGCGAACGGCTGCCGTCCTTCTTCTCGACGATGAGCCCACCCATCCCCTTGAGGGGTCGGCCGTCGTCGACCAGGGTCCTGGACCTCGCCGGGAGCAGAGGGACGTCCTCAGGACGGACCAGGAGCCGGACGTCGTTCCCGAACGTGCTGGTCCCTGCCGAGACCATTCCCGACAGCAGGCCGGGGTACTCCGGGCCCTTCGCGTAGGCCACGAGCCGGGCGCGGACCTCTTCCAAGGCGCTCGCCGTCCGCTTCTCGCGGGCCTCGAAGAGGACCTTCTTGGCCTGGAGCTTCGCGGAAGCGACCAGCCGGGCACGCTCGCGCGTCGCCTCGACCTGGGCCCGCTTCTCGCTCTCGCCCCGGATCCGTACGGACTCCTGGCGTGTGGCCTCCTCGATCGCACGGCGCTCGGCCTCGAGCTTCGCCTCGAGGTCTCGGACCTCCTTGGCGGAGCGGGTCTCGATCTCCTTCACGAGAGCCTCGAGCGTCATGCCGTCGCCTCCGTCTCCTCCGATCGCGGGATCGGCTCAGAGGATCTGCAGGAGCAGGAGGATACCCAGCACGAACCCCAGGATCCAGAGCGTCTCGGGAATGACGAAGAAGACCAGGACCTGCCCGAACTTCTCCGGCCGCTCCGCGATGATGCCCATCCCCGAGGCGCCGATACCGGACTGGGCCATGCCCGTTCCGATGAGACCGCCCGCGATGGCGATGGAGGCGGCGAGGGCGAGGACACCCTTGTCGGTGACGCCGGAGGAGGAGCTGGAGGTGGAGTTGCTCGCGTAGGTCTGGAGGTGACCGGAGGCCACGCCAGGGGCGAGCGACGGGGAGGCCGAGGCGAGGACGCCCATGGCCACCGCCGCGACGGCGGCCGCGATCAGTACGGTGAGCCCGACTGCGACGGCCAGGTGACCCCAGGTCAGGGCCACGCGTCGGGGGGCGTGGGTTTCGGTCGCGGGGGAACGGTTCGCGCGGTCGAGGAGGGCCACCATTGCGAGTTGCCTCGAGCCGCGCGTACGACTAGGCGTATAAAAGCTCGGAGGGACCCGCCCTCGCTCCCTCCGTCGCCCGGAAGGGACTTCCGGGGGGCCGTCGGCGCCCGGCGCGGGGCCTTTTCACTCCGGTCGCCCGGCTCCGGCAAGGGCGGTGGCCCGCCAATCCTGCGCCAGGAAACCCTCGAGCCGGCGCTTCACCCCGGGCCACTCGTCGTCCGTGATGCTGTAGTACACCGAGTCCCGCACGTGCCCATCGGGGAGCACGAACTGTTTGCGGAGCACCCCTTCCCGCTTGGCCCCCAGCCGTTCGATCGCCCGCTGGCTGCGCACGTTCCGGACGTCCGTCTTGAGCTGGACCCGCAGGCACCCCTCCGTCTCGAAAGCGTGGCGAAGAAGGAGGTACTTCGCCTCGGTGTTCACCGGGGTCCGCCAGAGCCGGGAATCGAGCCAGGTCCCCCCGATCTCCACTCCCCGGTCCTTCCGGCGGATCTCCAGGAACCGGGTCATGCCCGCGACCTGGCCATGGGGCCGGTAGAAGATGGTGAACGGCAGGTCGGTGCCCTCCGCCTGCAGCTTGAGGATGTCCTCGACAAGGCCCTGCATGGCGGAGGGAGTGTCGCGTTGACCCGTCCGCATGAACGTCCAGATGTCGGGCGAGCCGCCCGCCTGCAGGAGCCCGGGCAGGTGCTCCATCGAGAGCGGGACGAGCGCCACCCAATGCCCCTGGAGCGTCAAGGGCGGGTGGAAGTTCATCGGAGCTGACGCGACGGGAGACGAGTTCGTGGTCATCTACCCCTTCCTCGCGGAACGTCTACGCGCGGTCGGTGGCGCCCGCTCTCGCGTCCGGCCCCGGGTCCGGGCCCGGGCCCGGGCTTGGGATCGGGTCTGAGTCGAAGGTCTCGATCGACGTGCCCCCGGTGGACCTGGGAGGACGGGCCGGGGGCTTCCTCGCCCCGCGAGCTCGCCAAAGAGGTCGCTCAGTCGGACGTCGGCGGCACCTAGGAGCACTGTGAGGTGGTACAGCAGGTCCGCTCCCTCCCAGGTGATCCCCTTCCGGTCGTGCTTCGCGGCCGCGACGATGAGCTCGCTCGCCTCCTCGCCCACTTTCTTCAGCCGCCGGCTCTCGTTCTCGAGGAGCTCGCGGGTGTAGGAGCCCTTGGGGGCGTCCGTGCGGCGCGATTCGACCATGGCTTCGAGGCGGTGGAGCACGGGCGCGTTCTGCTCGACCTCCAGGGGCACCGAGTCGCCGAAGCAGCTGCGAGAGCCCGTGCGGCAGATCGGCCCGTGCGGGACCACCTTGACCAGCAGCGTGTCCGAGTCGCAGTCCCAGACGGTGGCGACCACGGTCGCCCCGTGGCCGGAGCTCCCGCCCTCCCTCCACACTTCTCCGGTGGGAGGACCGAAGAGGACCAGCTCGCGGCGGCGAAGCAAGGCCCGGAACGAGCTCTCGCTGGAGTGCCCCAGCATGAGCACGGTCCCGTCCCTGGCGTCCTGAACGATCGTGGGCAGCGTGCCCCCTGGCGGGAACCGCGGGCCACGAGCTCGACCGGTGGTTGCACCCCCACGCCGCGATGACCCGACGCTCTTCACGGGCGCACTCCCAGAACTAGAGAGAATGGACAGGCCATGACCTCTCCGATGGAACATCTTCCCCAAGGGAGGATGTCCACGAGGGCCGCTCCGTTGGGACTCCCCGGAGGCCGGGCGGGACCGCGGGACCTACCCACGACGCCTCCGCGACCGTGGCCCCGGGTGGGTGCCGGACGAGGGGGAGACGGCGGTGGGAGCGGAAGAAGAGGAGGGCGCCGTCGCCGGGTTCGGTTCCCAGGGGCGGGTGCGCGCGCGCATGGCCTCCGCGTTCGCCCTCATCCCCTCGGCCTCCGCGATCACCGATCCCACGGGGGCGAGGGAGAGGGCGTCGGCGTGGGTCAGCCGTTGGGAGGAGGTCCAGCGTCCGAATTCGAAGGTGGTGAGGCCGCTCGCGAAGTGCGCGGCCCCTTCCACGGGAAGCACGTGGTTCGTCCCGGTGACGTAGTCCCCGAAGGCGACCGAGCTCCACGGTCCCAGGAAGAGCGCTCCGCACGGGGGAGGGTCGCGTTCCCAGCTTGCGAGGTCCTCGAGGCAGACGAAGAGGATCTCCGGAGCCACCGCTTCCGCAAAGCGCCGGGCCTCCGCGAGGTCCTTGGCCACCCAGATCTCGACCTGGGCCTCGGTCTCGGGGGAAGGGAGGTCCCGTTCGAGCCGACGCGCGAAGGTCTCGGCGAGCCCTCCGCCGAGCACCACCACGCGGGCACGGGAGTCGGCCCCGTGCTCCACCTGCGCGAGGGTCTCCCGGACGAGGAGGTCGAAGGGGGCCGAACGGTCGAAGAGAAGGAGCGACTCGGACGGCCCTGCGAGGGTGTCGATGCCCACCTCCCCCATGACGATCCGCTTCGCGCTCGTGAAGTACCGGTTGCCCGGCCCGACGAGCTTGTCGACCTTGGGCACGCTCGCCGTACCGTAGGCGAAGGCTCCGGCGGCCACCGCACCACCGAGCAGGAAGATCCGGTCCACTCCCGCGAGCCGGGCGGCGGTCGCGACCGCCGGGGATAGCCCGTCTGCCTCCCCCTTCTGGGGCGGGGTGGCGAGGAAGATCTCCGGGACCCCGGCGACCTTCGCCGGCACCGCCGTCATGAGCACGGTGGACGGGCTCGGGAACTTCCCTCCCGGAACGTAGACCCCGACGCGCCGGACGGGGCGGAAGCGCAGTCCGAGGACCGAACCCCCGGGGAGCCTTCGCTCGATCACCGGGGGATGCTGCGCGGTGTGGAAGGCGCGGATGCGCTCGGCGGCGGTGGAAAGGGCCTGGCGGACGGGTGTCGAGGTCCGCGCGTCGGCCCGCTCCCAGGCCTCCCGGCTGACCCGGAGCGCCCCGCCCCACCCGTCGAGCTCCTGCTCGAGGCGCCGGAGCGCGCCATCGCCCTCACGACGTATCGACTCCAGCACGGGGCGGACCCGACCGGCGGTCGCTTCCAGGGTCGCGTGGTAGGCACGACGCTCCTCCTCCATCGAGGCCAGAGCGGCGGGCCCAAGGGGACGGACCGCGATCACAGGACCCTCCGCACGAGAGCAGAGGGTGGGACCACGGTCCGGATCATCGAGCAGCCTCCCACGTGAACGAGAGGGTCCCCAGGACCGGGGGAACATAGAGACGGCCGGACCCCGGACGGGGAGCTGGGAACAGGGAACGGGGAACTGGGAACGGGGAACTGGGAACTGGGAACTGGGAACGGGGAGCGCGTCGGGCCGAGCTCCCCGAAGTCGCCCCGGAGGGGACCACCCACCCCAGGTCAACGCCCTGATCCCACCGCCGGGGCGGTCCGCCCTTCCCGTATTCCCGCGCGCGGCGGCGGACCTGTGCGTATAAGTACGCCGTACCCGGTCCACTTTCCTGTGACCCCGAAACGGGCCGCCCGGACCGTACCCGCTCCCGGGCGCACCCGGCTTCGTCCGGCCTTCCGTCCATCTTCCGCGCCTCAGGGTCGGGCGCTCTACCGGGGCCGGGCCGCGCACCCCGCGCCCCACCGCGACCCTCGGGCGCACCGCGCCCCTCGAGCCAAGGTCCCTCCCCCCGCGGTGGGCCTCAGCGTCGCACGGGCGCGAGTTCGCGACGCGCCCTGGGAGGCCGCGCACTGGATCGAGCTCGCGGACGTCCTCTACCGACGAGGAGAGTTCGACCTCGCCGCCAAGGCCTATCGACGCGTCCAGGAGCTCGTTTCGGGAGGCTCCGCCCACCCTCGGGGCTCCTCGGGCGCTCCCCACCCCGCGCCGGTGGCGGACCCGCCGGAGCCCAGGCCCTCGCCCGCCCCCGAGGGAGGGTCGACCACCGAGGCCGTTGCAACTCCGAAGGTTCCGATCATCACCAGCGCCACCGGGCAGACGCGGGCCGTCCGGTTGCCGGGCACGAACATCCTCGTCGCGGTCACCGGCCTCACCCCATCCGCCTCGTCACTGCCTCCCCCGAGGCACCTCCGACCGCCAGAGGAGGGCTCGGACCGCCCCCGCGTCTCCGCCCCCTCCCCACCGACACCCTCCGGGTCCGCTCCAGCTCCCACCCCCTCCCCGTCCCGCCGCCGTCTCGAGCCGGGGTCCCCTCCCGACGCGCGGGTCCGTACCGGTCTGGAACAGGACATGCTGCGCTTCCTGCAGATCTTCGACCGGCCCGCCCCCTCCGAGGACGGCAAGAAGCGTGCCGCGAAGGATGGCTCGAGAGAAGAGGGCGCGGCGAACGAGGGGACGGAGCCGCCCACCTCGAGGTAGTCGGGAAGGCTCCCCCGGCGAGCGGACCTGCCGAGCCGCTCCGTCGGCCTTATGGCTCGGACCTGATGCGAGGGCCAGTCCCATGACCAAGTCCAACGACAAGCCTCCCCGCGCGCCCACCCCTCGCCGAAGCGGCTCGACGGATCCGGGGGCGGCGACCTCCGCCTACGTCCGAGAGGTCGAGAAGGACCGGGAGCTGAAGGACCGGTTCATGGCCACGCAGCCGGAGAGCCCCTTCTCGGAGGCGAACCTCCCCTTCCACGGACTGAAGTACTTCCCGGTCGACCCGAAGTGGAGGCTCGAGGCGCGCTTCCAGGAGGCCAAGGGCTCGCCCGAGGTCTTCCTCCGCACCAGCGAGGACGGCCACGCCTCGATGCGGAAGCTCGGGAAGCTCTCCATTCAGCATGCCGGAAAGAAGTACGACCTCTCGCTGTTCCACGCAGGGCCCCAGGCCGGGAACATCGCGTTCCTGCCCTTCCGGGACATGACGAGCGGGAAGGAGAGCTTCGGACCGGGACGGTACCTGAACCTCGAGCTCAAGGAAGGCAACGAGTACATCCTGGACTTCAACCAGGCGTTCAACCCCTACTGCGCCTACGTGAGCGGGTACGAGTGCCCCTTCCCCCCGGTCGACAACGACCTGCACCTGCCCGTGCGGGCGGGCGAGAAGGCGTACGACCCCACGAACAACCCGGCCTC
Organism: Thermoplasmata archaeon; assembly: GCA_021802125.1. GTDB lineage: Archaea > Thermoplasmatota > Thermoplasmata > Lutacidiplasmatales > UBA184 > JAKAAX01. The sequence continues at coordinate 33,697 of JAKAAX010000009.1, forward strand.
TCCCGAGGAGGCGATCCGACAGCTCACGCTCCGCTTCCGGGAACGGATCACGGCCCGCAAGGCCGAGTCGAAGGCGCACGGCCGTTCGGCCGAGAAGGAGGATGCGTGAGCGCTCCCACCCCCCTTCCGACCGACCGTTCGATCGTCGTCACCGGTGGCGCGAGCGGGATCGGCCTCGCGGTCACGACCCTCCTTCTCTCCGAAGGGGTCCCCGTGGCCGTCCTCGACCGTGACGCTTCCGCGCTCGCCCGTCTGCGCGACGCGCACCCCGGAGCGCGCCTCCTGGCCCAGGAGGTCAGCGTCACCGACGCGGCCGCCGTCGACCGTGCGGTCGAGCGGGCCGCCAAGGAGCTCGCCCCCCTCTGGGGGGTCGTGACCTGCGCCGGCATCGTCCGGGACCGGACGATCCTGAAGATGACCGAGGAGGACTGGCGCGCCGTCCTCGACGTGAACCTCTCGGGGACCTTCTTCGCCCTCCGCGCCGGCGCGCTCCGCATGAAGGAGCTCGGGGGAGGCCGCATGGTCGCGATCGCCTCCATCGTCGGGCTGAGGGGAGGGTTCGGGCAGGCGAACTACGCCGCGAGCAAGGCGGGGGTGGTGGCCGTCGTCGAGACCGCCGCGCGCGAGTTCGGCAAGCACGGGATCACGGTGAACGCCATCGCTCCGGGGTTCGTCCGAACCCCGATGACGGCGAAGTACGGCGAGACGCTCGAGGAGGCGTGCAAGGCGGAGAGCCCTCTGGGCACGGTCTGCGAGCCCGAGGACATCGCGCGGTCCGTCCGTTACCTCCTCTCCCCCGAAGCCGGGCACATCACCGGCGTGGTCCTCCGCGTCGACGGCGGACAGGCGATCGGGGCCTGAGGTTCCCCCTCGAGTCCACGGCGGGACCCGGTGGGGATGGCCGCTCGTCGGTGGTGTAATATCCCCAGCGCTCGTCCGTCCCTCGGAGGCAGGGAAACGTGCAGCTCGAGACGCTCAAAGGCGTCGTTCCCGCGGTCCTCGCGACGCTCGCACCGAAGGAAGCCATCTATTGCGAGCACGGGATCATGCTCTACAAGGACCCCACGGTAGGTGTGGGTCGCAAGACCATCGCCTCCTCCGGGGTCTTCGGGTCGCTCAAGCGGACCACGGTCGGGGGCATCCCGTACTTCCTGGCCGAGTTCAGCGGTCCCGGCAGCGTCGCCTTCTCCCGTGACGGCGTGGGGGAGATCCGGGAGATCGAGCTCGCGCCCAACGAGGTGCTGGACGTGGCGGAGGGCTCGCTGCTCTGCGCGGACAACCGCGTGCCCTACGACATGTTCTACGTCGCCGGCACGCACCGCCCCGGGCGCATGATGGGGTTCTGGATGGACCGGCTGACGGGCCCCGGGTGGATCGCGCTCCACGGGTACGGGAACATCATCTCCATGACGCTCGCGCCCGGAGAGAAGATGACCTGCGACTACGGGAGCCTGCTCTGGAAGAGCGGGAGCGTCCAGGCCCGGTCGCTGAACCTCCCCTTCGGGAGCGGGCTGCTCGGCAAGCTCGAGGCCTACGAGGTGCTCGAGCTCTTCGGTCCGGGCAAGGTCGCACTTCAGAGCGTCGACGCGAAGAAGCCCCACACCTGAGCGGAGGAGGAACGGAAGGATGCCGGTACCGGAAGAGTTCGTGAAGAAGCGCTCCGAAGTGACGATCAGCCGCGCGACGCTCAAGGAGATCAACTGCAAGAGCTGCGGCGCGAAGATCAACCCCCAGCAGATCCGGGGCGGGTTCGCCCGCTGCGAATACTGCGGGGCCACCTACAACCTGGACGTCCAGGGGGGCCCGTAGGGGGATCCGATGAAGGCCGATACCGTCGGGACGGTCACGCCCGCCGTCCTCGTCCAGCTCTCCCCCGGGGAGAAGATCCTGGCCGCCCACGAGATCATGCTGCACATGGACGGTGCGGTCCAGGTCCACCGCAAGACCCTGAAGCACCTGGGCGTCAGCACCGCGCACCTCATGGCGCTCAGGTCCCGGGGCGACAGCGACGAGAACTACTTCTTCGCCGAGTTCGAGGGCCCCGGCAACGTCACGTTCTCCCGGGACAAGGCGGGGGAGGTGCGGATCCTCCAACTGGCCCCCGGCCAGGGGATCCGGCTCCGCTCCGGACACCTCATCTGCTTCGACGAGACCGTGCGCTACAACCCCTTCGTCCTCGCCCAGTGGGTGGTCCAGAAGGGGAACGACCAGGAGACCGAGTACCTCTTCGCCGACGAGCTCACCGGGCCGGGCACGATCGTCTTCCAGTCCTTCGGCAACATCCTCTCCTTCAACCTCCAGCCGGGAGAGGCCATGAGGACCTCCGTCGAGGCCTACCTGTCGAGCGCACCCACCGCCACCGTGAACGTGTCCTGGTTCGCCCCGATGATGGGGGGGATGAACGTGAGCGCGCAACCGGTCCTCCATCTGATCGGGCCGGGACCCGTCATGGTCCACAGCGGGGTGTAGGAAGATGCAGATCAACGTCCAGGGGGAGCTCATCCCGGTGACGCTCGTCCAGCTGAACCCTGGCGAGGAGATCTTCTGCGAGGGGGGGCTCATGGTCTACTCCGACCCGTCGATCCAGACGAGCATCCGCCCGCTCACGCAGGGAGGGCTCGGTCGGACGATCCGCCGGAGCCTGGTCGGCGGCATCCCGTTCTGGATGCACGTCTTCCACGGCCCGGGCTACGTCGCGTTCAGCCGGTTCGGTCCGGGGGAGGTGCGGACGCTCCAGCTCGCCCCGGGACAGACCGTGGACATCGCGGAGCACTCCCTCATCCTGGCGACCAACAGCGTCCAGTACGACACCTTCTACGTCGCCGGCACCGGCCGGATCGGACGCATGGTCGGGTTCTGGATGGACCGATTGACCGGCCCGGGGACCATCGTCTACCATGGGCATGGGAACATCCTGGGATTCGACCTGAAGCCGGGGGAGGCGATGCAGATCGACCACGGCGGGCTTCTCCGCAAGGACGCGACGGTCCAGCTCCAGGCCTTCAACCAGCCTCTGGGCCAGGGTCTCCTCGGGCACGCCATGAGCTTCGAGGCCCTCAACGTCGTGGGGCCTGGTCGGCTCGAGCTCCAGACGGTGGACCCGACCCACGCCGCCGCCGACAGCGGCGGCAAGGGCTAGCCCCCCTCTCACTTCGGACGGACGGCCGCCGCCGGGACGGCCCCACGCTCCGTGTCGGAGGCCCACCCCAGAAGCGGGAGGATCGCCCCGCGAAGCTGGAGACCGGCCTCGGTGAGCCGATACGGGGTGTAGGCCGAGGGTCGGGGCCCGGTCGCGGGAGAGCGCTCGAGCAGCCCCAAGGCCGCCAGCTCCCGGAGACGGCGCGCGAGCACCTTGCTGCCGATGCCCTGGATCGCGTCCTCGAGCTCGTTGAACCGGCTGGCGGGACGGTTCCCGAGGACCCCGATGAGCGGCAGCGTCCACTGCTTGCCCAGCAGGGCCAGGACGCCGCTCGCCGGGTCCACGCAGAACGCCCGCCCATCCACGTAGAACATGCAGGAATCCTCTCGCCGGAAGCTCCGGCGACGTGCTTCACGGTCCGCCATGACTGCCCCTTCCGGTCTCCCCCTGGCCCGGCTCTGCTACACGCCCCCCGGGACAAGATGGTTCAGGCGGGTCACCGGCCTTCCGGCCCCCGCGGGGCGAGAACTTTCCCATTGGAAACCTTATTCCGAGCGGAACGGTCGACCCAACCGGTGCGGTCATGAAATACCAAGCGGTCGCGGCACAGTTGGAGCAGGACCTGGAGCTCGACACTCCCCCGGTCCACATCAGTTACCTCGACACGCCCCCGAAGGGGGTCCCCGAGCACCCCGGGGGGGCCCCGTCGGCCTGCACGTTCTGGGCGGAAGGGCGCACCGAGTCGTTCTACGCTCCGCTCGCCAAGCACGACGCCTGCGAGATCGGGGCGTACGTGATGGGCATGCCCCCCGAGGGAAAGGTCGGGGAGCGCCTCCAGGAGACGCTCGGCATGTTCGAGAAGATCGAGTACGTCGGGAAGGGGGAGGCTGCGGTCATCCCGCACAACCTGACGGCCCCGAAGTTCGTCCAGTACGGACCCCTGGCCGAGGCGTCGAACCCTCCCACGGTCGCGCTCATCTTCACGAACCCCGCGAACGCCATGGTCGCGCTGGAAGCCGCGAGCCGGGGGAAGGCCCACCCGTTCGATGTCCCCGTGACGGGCCGCCCGGCGTGCTCCGTCGTCCCCGTCGTCCTGAGCGGGAAGGCCCCGGTCGCCATGACCCTGGGATGTGCCGGGTTCCGGCAGTACACCGAGGTCGGCAAGGACAAGGTCATGATCGCGGTCCGGGGCGACCACTTGGAGAAGTTCGCTTCCGACGTGCACAAGATCCGCGAGGCCAACGGGATGGTCGACGGGGAGATGGCCCGGCGGAAGGCGGCCTGGTCCGCAGGGTCCTCGTAGGGATCGGGCAGCGGGACGGCCTCGCGCCCGCTCCCCCCTCTGGGGAGAGGGCCCACCCCCTCGTGATTATCTACGCGGACCTCTCCGACGGGACGTGCAGATCACCTTCCTGGGGACCGCGGGATCGTGGCCCACCCGGGAGCGGAACGCGAGCGCCATCGCGCTCGACATGGAGCAGGAGCTGGTGCTCCTGGACTGCGGGGAAGGGACGCAGCGGCAGTTCTTCCAGAGCCCGGTGTCGTTCATGCGGGTCCGGAGGATCTTCATCTCCCACTTCCACGGCGACCACTTCCTGGGGCTCCCGGGGCTCATCCAGAGCATGTGCCTCAACAACCGGACCGAACCCCTCGACATCTACGGGCCGCGGGAGACGAGGAGGTTCGTCGACATGATCCTCAACCTGGGCCACTTCACGCTCAAGTTCCCGGTCCATGCCCACGAGCTGGCGCCGGGGGACGAGGTCGACCTCACGACCTACACGGTCCGGACCGCCCGGGCGAAGCACAGCGTCCCCACCCTCGCCGTCCGCGTCGAGGAGAAGATGAAACGCGGAAGGTTCGACGGGGAGAAGGCCCGGGGGATGGGGCTGCGCGGGAGGGACTTCGCGAAGCTCGAGGCGGGGGAGAGCGTGACCGTCGCGAGCGGCGCCGTCATCTCGCCCCAGATGGTCATGGGCCCGCCCCGGGCCGGTCGGAGCGTCGTGTACTCGGGGGACAGCGCTCCCGAGGGGGAGATCGTCCGCCTGGCCAAGGGCGCGGACATCCTCGTCCACGAGGCGACCGCCGGCCACGAGCTGGAGGGGGACATGAACGAATGGGGACATTCCTCGGCGCGACAGGCGGCCGCCGCCGCGACCGAAGCGCAGGTCGGCATGCTCTACCTCACGCACTTCTCCTCCCGGTACCCCGACCCCACACCGCTGGAGGACGAGGCCAAGGGCGTCTTCGCCGCCTCCAAGGCCGCCCGGGACCTCCTGAGCGAGCTCGTCCGGCAGCGCTGAGGAGCGAGGCATGGCCGGCGGGAGCGGAGGGCCCTCCCTACGGGCGGACCTTCTCCTCACCGGGTTCTCCGAGGCGGCAACGCTCGCCGGGCCACCGGGGCCCCGGCGGGGGGAGGCGCTGGGGGAGCTCTCGATCGTCGAGGATGCCGCCATCGCGTGCGACCGCGGCACGGTGGTCTGGGTGGGGCCGGAGCGCCGGCTCCACCGAGAGGTTCGGCCGCGTTCGGGTGCACGCCGGCGCTCCTTCCCCGGCGGGGTCGCGCTCCCGGGGTTCGTCGACGCCCACACCCACGTCCTCTTCGCGGGCAGCCGAGAGAGCGAGATCGGCCGCAAGGTCCGGGGGGAGAGCTACCTCTCGATCGCCGCCTCGGGGGGCGGCCTCTACCGGACCGTTCGGGAGACCCGCGCCGCCTCCCCGCAGCTCCTCTTCAGCGAGGCCCGGGCGCGGTTGACCCGGATGCTCTCCTGGGGCACCACCTCGGCGGAGGTGAAGAGCGGCTACTGCCTCGACCTCGAAGGGGAGCTCAAGCTCCTGCGGCTTCTCCCTCGCCTGGCCCGCGCCACCGGCATGACCCTCGTGCCCACGTTCCTGGGAGGACACGCCTACCCTCCGGGGGCCGAGGGGGAGCATGAGGGGTACCTCCGCGAGCTCATCGATCGAATGATCCCCAGGGTCGCCGAGGAGCGGCTCGCCCGCTTCTGCGACGTCTTCTGCGAGAAGGGGTTCTTCTCGGCCGAGGAGAGCGAGCGGGTGCTCCGGGCGGGGCTCGCGCACGGGATGGGCGCGAAGATCCACGCCGACGAGTTCTCCGTGACCGGAGGGGCGGGGGTGGCCGCACGCCTGCCTGCGGTATCGGCGGACCACCTCCTCGAGACCCCGGCCTCCGACCGGGACGCGCTCGCCCGTGCGGGGGTCATCGCCGTGCTCCTCCCGGTCACCCCGATGGCCTCCCTCGCGAGCTCCCGGTCGCTCGGAAGGGAGATGGCGGACCAGGGGGTGGCGGTGGCCCTCGGCAGCGACCTGTCGCCGAACTCCTGGGTCGAGTCGATGCCGATGGTCCTCGGCCACGCCGTCCATGGGGGAAGGCTCACCCCCTCCGAGGCGATCGTCGCCTCCACGGTGAACGCGGCCTACGCCTCGGGCCTGGGAGGGGTGGCCGGGGAGATCGTTCCTGGGCGAAGGGCCGACCTGGTCATTTTCGACCTGCCGGGGGCCGAACATCTGGCTTACCGCTGGGGTACCTATCCACCGAAGGCGGTCTTTCTCGCCGGACGCGAGGTTCTCCCGTAGTTCCGCGCTCGTTCCTCTGAAGATCGCGGGGCTGGGCGACGTTCTTCGAGGGGAGGAGGGCGCAGTACGGCCCTCAAGCGCTAGGTTTTCCCCCGAAGAATGTCCGATTCTCCCTCGAGGGCTCGAGAGAGATATTGATATACCCGCACTTTCCTCCCTCGACCGGGGGCAACCTCAATGGCAGAACGAATCGGCAAGGAGCAGATCAAGCGAGAGAAGGGCTACCTGTACTACCTCGGAAAGGATGGATACATCTGGAAGACCCCGACCAAGCTCAACAAGTCCGGACGCAAGGCCAAGGTCGGATCCGAGAAGATCCAGCGCGAGGACGGCTACATGTACTTCCTCGACAAGAAGGGGTACGTGGCTCGCGCGAAGATGAAGAACGCCTGAAGGCGCTCGAAACTTTTCGTCCCCCGGGGGATCTTTCCCCCGGGGGACCCCGTTCTCTATAGGTCCTTCTCCTCGCGGACGCGCTCGAGGAGCTAGGGACGGGGGAGAGGGCCGGTGCCGGCCCGGCCTCTACCGGTCCTGAACGTCAGGAACGACCTCGGAGGTCACCGAGGTGCCGTCCTCGGGCTTGGCCGTTGCGACGCTCGGACCGCCCGCGGATGTCGCCGTGGCGGGAGGAGCGCTCTTCCGTCTCCTCGCTCGAAGCTCGCCGGCGAACCCGGCGGTGAGAAGGCCAAGCCCACCGACGGCGAACGCCGTCCCGATGAAGCCGGGCCAGGGGTCGGGGGTCTCCCAGCAGAGCGCGGGATCGTCGGGAGCGCACTGACGACTGTTGAAGGTCCCAACCTGCTGCGCGATGAGCAGGGCGGCCCCTATCGCCAGAAGCAGGAGCGAGAGCAGAAGAGGTCGCCGCGGCGGGAGAGGGACCGTCAACGCTCGAGAAGAGGACGGTCGGAGCCCATCAACCCTCGGAGGGAACGCGAGGAGCTCCCGTCGGTGCGCCCGTTCCTCCGGAAAGCGTTCGACGTGCTGCGCGCGACGTTCTCCGGCCCAGGGTTTAAGACCCGGCAGTCGGGTTGTGACCTCAACTTGGCGTGAAGGGACCCGGGACCGGGAGCCCTCGGGGCCGGCTCTCGTTCGCGGCGCATCCAGCGTCGCGGCCGCGCGGTGTACGGGCCGTGGTCACGCGAACCGTACGACCCCTTTATTTGTCACCCCCCTTGCTGGGGTCCAATCTCACCAAGTTTGGGTCCGTCCCACCGAGAATCTGGAGGTAAAATCATGGCCACCACCCGCCGACGCGCAGCTCTTCCCCACGTTGCTGAACAACCCCAGGCCCGATCCGCACGGGAGACGATCACGCTCGATCGCCTCGTCCCCAAGGGCAGGACCGGGTTCGATGGCGTGGAATGGCGGACCCACGACGCGCTCATCAAGAGCCCCTCGGGAGAGATCATCTTCGAGCTCAAGGGGATCAAGGCCCCGAAGAGCTGGGGCGAGACCGCGATCAACATCGCGGCGTCGAAATATTTCCGTCTCATCCAGGGGAAGCGCGAGAGCTCCATCGAGGGGATGGTCAAGCGCGTCGGCCACTGGATCGCGCAGGCGGGCCTCCGCCTGGGCTACTTCGACTCTCCCGAGGAGGCCACGGTCCTCGAGGACAACCTCAACTGGCTCATCGTCCACCAGATGGCCTCCCACAACTCGCCGGTCTGGTTCAACGTCGGCGTTCGTGAGCCGCCGCAGTGCTCGGCCTGCTTCATCCAGTCCGTCTCGGACTCCATGGACTCGATCATGACGCTCGCCCGGAGCGAGGCGCTCCTGTTCAAGGGAGGCAGCGGCACCGGCTCGAACCTTTCGAACCTCCGCTCCTCGAAGGAGCGGCTGTCCGGTGGGGGCCTCGCGAGCGGTCCGGTCACCTTCATGCGGGCCTTCGACGCCTTCGCGGGGGTCATCAAGAGCGGCGGGACGACGCGCCGCGCGGCGAAGATGGTCATCCTGAACGTCGACCATCCCGACGTGACCGAGTTCATCGAGTGCAAGGTCAAGGAGGAGGAGAAGGCCGCGGCCCTCATCCGCGAGGGGTACAGCGCCAACTTCGACGGCACGGACCCGGACAGCGCCTACGCCTCGATCTCCTACCAGAACGCGAACCACTCGGTGCGCATCTCCGACACGTTCATGCGCGCCGTGGAGAAGGAAGGGATGTGGGCGACCCACTGGGTCACCGACCCGGCCCAGGTCGCGCAGACCTACAAGGCCCCCGAGCTCTTCCGGAAGATGGCCCGGGCCGCCTGGCGCTGCGGGGACCCTGGCGTCCAGTTCGACGACATCATCAACGACTGGCACACCTGCCCGCACACGGCGAGGATCAACGCCTCCAACCCGTGCTCGGAGTACATGTTCCTGGACGACTCCGCGTGCAACCTGGCCTCGATCAACCTGATGAAGTTCCTGAAGGACGACGGGGAATTCGACACGGAGCTGTTCATCCAGGCCGTCCGGTCGTTCATCTTCTCGATGGAGATCGTGGTCGACGCCTCCTCCTACCCGACGGAGGCCATCGGGCGCAACTCGCGCGACTTCCGCCCGCTCGGGCTGGGCTACGCGAACCTGGGCTCGCTCCTCATGCGCTGGGGCCTCCCCTACGACTCGGACGAGGCTCGGGCGGTCGCCGGGGCGATCAGCGCCATCCTCTCGGCGGAAGCCTACCGGATGAGCGCGGAGATCGCGAAGCGGGTCGGACCCTTCGCGGGCTTCGAGAAGAACCGCGCCCCGATGCTGCGGGTCATGAACAAGCACCGCGATGCGGCCCACAAGCTCCCGAAGAGCGAGGGACGCATCAGCAAGCTCGTCAGCCAGGCCCAGCGCTCCTGGGACGCGTGCGTCCACGAAGGGGAGCTCTACGGCTACCGCAACTCCCAGGTCTCGGTCATCGCCCCCACGGGGACGATCGGACTGCTCATGGGATGCGACACGCTGGGTCTCGAGCCCGAGCTCGCGCTCGTGAAGCTCAAGAACCTCGTGGGCGGCGGCACCCTGAAGATGGTCAACACCACGGCCCAGCTCGGGCTCAAGGAGCTCGGCTACACTCCCGAGCAGGTCACCAAGATCGTGGACTACGTCGGGGAAGCGGGCACCATCGAGGGATGCCCCGAGCTCCTCCCGGAGCACCTCCCGGTCTTCGACACGGCGCTCGCCTCGGCCGGCGGGACGAGGACCATCTCCCCGATGGGCCACCTGAAGATGCTCACGGCGGTCCAGCCTTTCCTGTCGGGAAGCGCGTCCAAGACGATCAACCTCCCGAACCAGGCCACCGTCGAGGACATCGAGCGGATCTACCTCGAGGCGTGGCGCCTTGGCGCCAAGTGCGTCTCGGTCTACCGCGACGGCTGCAAGGCGAGCCAGCCCTACGAGACCGGGAAGTCGAAGGAGGCCGCCGTCGCGCTCGGGCGCCCGATGCCCCGGCAGAAGCTGCCCGACGTCCGCGAGGCCATCACCCACCACTTCTCCGTCGGCGGCCATGACGGCTACGTGACCGTCGGCCTCTACGAGGACGGACGGCCCGGCGAGGTCTTCTTCCGGGTCACGAAGGAAGGGAGCACCGTCAACGGGCTCATGGATTCCCTCGGGATCTCGATGAGCATGGCCCTCCAGCATGGAGTGCCGCTCAAGGACCTGGTCCGCAAGCTCGCGCACATGCGCTTCGAGCCGGCGGGGATGACGAACAACCCCCAGATCCGGTTCGCGAAGAGCATCCCGGACTACATCGCCCGCTGGATGGCCGTGCGGTTCCTGACGATCGAGGAGCGGCGGGCGATCGGGCTCGACGCCCACGAGGAGCCCCCGCCCACCCCCACCGTGGTGGCACCGCCCCCCAAGACCGAGTTCAAGGGGAAGACCCTGGACTCGTTCACCCCCACCACCGAGCTGGTGGACCGGACCGAGGACTCCCCTTCGTGCTACATGTGCGGGGGAATCATGGTCCGGTCGGGGACCTGCTACGCCTGCACGCAGTGCGGAGCGACGAGCGGCTGCTCGTAGTCCGAACGAAGGAGAGCGAAGGGGGGCCTACGGCCCCCCCGGACCCGCCCCGAGGGTTCCGGGCGGTACGCTCGGAGAGGACACCGGCAGGTTCACGACCGGAGGCGTGAGCGGGATCCCCATCTTGACGTCGAACCCGAGGTGGACCCCGAGGTCGATCTCCAGGGACCAGGAGCAGCGGAAGATCTGACCCATCCCCGGATTGACCATCCCCACCAGGTCGGGGACCATCAGGTCCATCCGGCCCTCGTAGAGCGGGCCGTTCCCCTCGAGGGCCAGGGGGAAGGTCCCGAAGACCGTCCGGTTGGCACGGGAGTAGCTCCGGATCGTGTAGTCGATGGTCCTGACGAGGGTCGCGGTGAACCCCTTGAGCATCTTTCCGCCCGGGTTCTGCACCGCGTACACCATGGAGAACGGCTTTCCCGGGACGATCCAGGGTTGGTTGGTGTCCGCGGGGGATACCCGGACCTGGGGATGGTCCGGCGAGCTCGCGCTCATCGCGTCGGACAATCCTCCGAGGACGCGAACGGGAGGGAGCACCTGGACGCGGTGGCTCAGGACCGGGTCGACCCAGAGCGGTACGTCGACCTTCGCCTTCAGCGTGTAATCGACGAAGAGCCCGTCCGGTGACCGGTCGAAGTGGCCGTGCTCCAGAGAGAGAGGGCTCGTCTCGAGGGTCGGGGGCGCGACGGGAGGCACGGAGAACTCGAACGGGACCTGGTAGTTCCCCTGGGCCGCGTGCTCGGGGTCCTGGAAGGGGACACGCTCGCGCAGGGAGACCGCCTGCTCGTAGAAGGGCCGTACGTCCTGGATCATCTCGCTGCTCTTCCCCTGGCTCACCGTCACCTGGGAGCGCTCCGCCCCGGTCAGAACGAGCGAGATGTCCCGGACCTTCGAGGGCCGGTCGAAGTCGAGCTCCACGGTCCCCGCGATGGCCCCGCCGAGGAACGCATAGGGAGAGACCGAAACGAAGCGAATGCCGGGCACGCTGACTTGTAGCCCGCGCAGATATTTGGAGAGCGAGCCCCCGATTCCAACGCGACGACCCCTCGTCCCACCCTCAATCCCCTTATTGTAGAGGGGCCCTCCGTCCCTCGGCATGGCCGACTCCGTAGTACTCCCCCACGATGACCGGGGCGCGGGCAACCCGATCGTCCTCCTGCACGGATTCCCGCTCCACCGCGGGGTGTGGAAGGGACAGCTGGACCCCCTCGCCGTTGGCAACCGCGTGATCGCGTTCGACCTTCCGGGCTACGGGCAGGCCTCGACCCTGCGCACCCCGGAGTCGCTGGAGAGCCTGTCGGCCGTCGTGGACGCGAGCATTCACGCCATCGCCTCGCCCCCCGCCGTCCTCGTGGGGCATTCCATGGGGGGCTACGTGGCCCTTCACCGCTACGCGGACCACCCGGAACGCATCCGCGCCCTGATCCTCACCAGCACCCGGACCGCGGCGGACAGCGAGGAGGCCGCGGCCAAGCGCCACGCCACGATCTCGCGGCTCCGTCAGGAAGGCCCGGGAGGGTATGCCGTGGAGACCGCTCGCGGGCTCCTGGCCCCCAACAACGCGAGCAACCCCGACCTGTTTCCCACGGTCCTCCAGATCGTGCGCTCGGCCCCGGTCCCCTCCATGGTCGCCTCGCTCCTCGCGCTCGCCGGCCGTCCGGACCTCACCGACCTGCTCCCCGAGGTGCACGTGCCGACGCTCGTCGTCTGGGGAGAGGAAGATCGCGTGATCGCGCCCGAGCAGTCCAAGAAGATCGTGAAGGCGATCCCGGGGGCGAAGGGCGTGGGCATCCCGGGAGCCGGGCACCTGCCCTTCCTCGAGAACCCGTCCGCGTTCAATCAGGCCGTGCGAGAGTTCCTCGCCACCCTCCCCGAGCTCGAGGGCGCCCCGGCCGAGAAGGAAGAAGCTCCGACCCCCGACTGAGCGGGACCGGGGTCCCGCTCACGGTCCCCGCCCCGGCTTCAGAGCACGGTCTCTGCGAGCGCGATGAGGTCGCCCATGTCGAGGCGCCGTGGCTCGCCGGGGAAGCGTAGCCCGAGGATGTTCACGGCCGTACCTTCCAGCATGATCGCGCCCCAGGCCGCCTCGATGGCCCCGTCCGCGTACTCCCCGGCGCGGTCGCCGGTGAGGACCACGAGCCTTCGCGGGGACATCTGACGCTTCGCGATCTCGAGGAGGACCAGCACGGCGCCGAGCGGCTTCGCGTCGACGAACATCCGCTCGGAGAACATCGACCGGAGGTCCGTCCGGATCGCCCACTGATCCCCGTGGGAGATCCGGACGCGGCGGACGATGCCCTTGCGGTTCGCGAGCGCCTCCTCCGTCTCCTCGCCGAGGGAGAGGTCCTGGGCGTAGGCCCTGCACTTCTCGACCAGGTCCGGGTCGAGCACCGGCCCCCCCCAGGAGTTCACGCGCGCGCCTCCTTCCCTCGAGCTCCCGGGACCTGCGGGGAGAACCGGACCCGTCTCCCGCGCCAGAGGTCGCAGTCCGCCCTCACCGCGCACGGACCGCACACCGCGACCTCCCTCCGCTTCGGGCAGTCGCCGGAGATCCCCGTGTGCGCGAGGACAAAATCGAACCGGACCGGGTCCTCCGGGTCGTAGCGCCGTAGGCCTTTCGTGACCTCCACGACCGTCGGCCAGTTCTTCGTGCTGCGACGGGTGAGCCCCAGGTGACGGGCGATCCAGTAGACGTGGGTGTCCAGCGGGACTTGGAGGACCGAGGGGGGAACGCGCTTCCACAGCCCCAGGTCCGGCCGCGCTCGACGCACCATCCAACGGAGGAAGAGGGCCTCCCTCTTGCAGGCCGGTCGCCCGGGACCCAGCGGGCTCGGGAAGAGGTTCAGGTATCCGGGAGGGGGCTCGAAGACGGTGGGTGAGCGGTCGACCGAGCCCCATCGCAGCGCCTCGGAGAGCGCGTGGAGACCGTGGGCGAAACGGACCGCCGGGTCCTCGGTCGACCCCGCAGCGTCCATGCCCGAGAGGAAGACCTCCTCGAGCCCACCGGGGTACCGCCGGTAGATCTCCTGGAGCCTCACGCAGAGGAACCCGAACTGGTCCGCTCGGATCCACCGGTGCTTCCACGGATAGAGCTCCATCCTCCACCGCCGGGCGGGAAAGTTCTCGATGAACTCGCGCGGGCGGCCTCCCATCCGGCGAAGCAGGTCCGTGAGCGCGAGCTGGATCGACCGAACGTTCCCGACGGCGACCGTCGACGCCAGGACACCGACGATCTCCGCGGAGCGAGCGTCCCGCGAGAACGGGAGGAGCCAGGAGAGCGGGTCCTGGGGGAGCGAGCGGTCGAAGGGGAAGCGAGAGGAGAGGACCTCGAGATGGGCCCCCAACGTCGCGGTGGGACCGACTGGGCTCACGTCCACTGGAGAGGCAGATGCCCGATAATGGCTCCTGCGCGCGCAAGTGCAAGGACATATCTCGAGGGTCCTCGTTCCGACCTTGTCGTGCCGACAGTGCGAGGTCCTCCCCCCAAGTTCGAGCTGAGGGAAGGGCTCGGTCCCGAGGAGCTCTCCGTCCTCGCCCGCGACGCACCCCTCGACCACGCGTTCGCGCTCTACGACATGGAGCGCTTCTCCGAGAGGGTCCGCTTCGTCACCGTGCGAGAGGGCGGGAGGCCGGTCTCCTACCTCCTCATCTGGTACGGCGACCCCTCGAAGCCGGTCGTGCACTGGGTGGGAGAGGCCGGATGGGAGGTCCTCGAGAGGGGGCTGCCCGTCCCGCCCTTCGTCGCGATCGTTCCGACGAAGGTCGCCAAGCGTGTCGCATGGCCCTCGCCCTCCACTTCCCACACCATCGAGCTCTGGGTCCGTCGGCGCCACGTCGCGCAGCCCGCTCTCCCGGGCCACCCCGGTGGAACTCCCCGGGTCCGTCGCTTGGGCCCCGAGGACCGTGAGGCTCTGCAAAGGTTCGCGGAGCGCCACCAGGACGAGCCCGACCTCCGGGCCCTAGGCGGGACGGACCCTGGGCGGGCGCGGGTCTACGGTGCCCTCTCTGCGACCCCCGAAGGCGAGCAACTGCTCGCGCTCGCCCGAAGCACGGTCGAGCTGCCGCAGATCTGGTTCGTCGGTGGCGTGTATACCGAGCCCTCGCACCGGGGGACGGGGCTGGGGCGAGAGGTGACCTGGGCCGTGGCCCGGGCCGCCCACGAGGCCGGGGCGGACTGCGCCCTCTACGTTCGATCGGACAACCCGGCCGCGATCGCCGCGTACACGGCGTTGGGCTTCCAGCGGGTGTCCCTTCGCACCTGGGTCGACGCGGGTGCCGGACCGCCTCCCTGAGAAGCTCCTATCGTCGAGCCCCCGCCTTCGTCCATCACCGACCGCGGGTCGGCCGTTGGGGGAGAGGGGGAGGGGGGGACCGGGGGTCGGTCTCCTCGGAGGAGGGCGCGTGCCGCCCGCTCCTGGGCGACGCGGGCGGTCGTGGCCCAGGAGGCAGAGGCGGGGCTTCGCCCCCGCCGGTCGGCTCGGTGGGCGGCTCCTCGGGCGTCCCGGCGAGCGGCTTCCCGGCAGGTTCGGCGGTCGAGGAGGCGAGGGGGGAGGACGAGGCGGGGCTGGCGGGAACGGAATCGATGGGCCCCGACGGGGTGCCCGTACCCCGTCCGGCCTGGTAGAGGGCAGCCCTCTCCTCGGGTGAGAGCGGGGACAAGGGCGGCGGACGCTCGCCGAAACGGCCCGAATGGATGGAGGGCACTCGCTCGTAAAGCAAGACCCCCCCGCTCGTGAAGGCCACGCTGATCACCACCACGATGAGCGTGGGGTCGAGGAACGCCTGCATCGACGGGATCAGCCCTGCCGTCACCGGCAGGATCACCAGGACGGAGTTCGTGAGCCCCCGTGCGCTCAATGAGACGAGAGGAAGGTTTCCCTCCCGAGGGGAGTGCGTCAGCCGGAGGAACGCCTCGACCGAGCTGGCCCTCGCAACGAGGAGAAGGGCGGCGATGAGCGCCCCCACGAGAAGGAGGCTTTCGTAGCCGCTGCCGAACACCATCAGCATGCCCAGGACGAGCATGAAGAAGGCGCGGAGCACGTAGGCGAGCTCAGAGTGGAACTGACGGAACTGGGGCGTGAGGACGACCTCCCCCTCCCACCGGAGGTAGGGCCGAAGGAAGGCTCGGACCGGCTCCGCGTTCCCCATGATCACCCCCAGGATGAGCGCCGACAGGATGCCGGCCCCGCCGAGGGCCTGGACGATCCCGACCAGGCCGAAGAGGAAGCCCACCGTCGCCATGGAGAAATAAGGGCGGGCTTGCCAGCGACGGGTGACCTCGAGCCAGAGGATCCCCCCGAGGACCCCGCCGGCGACGCCGATCGGGAGCGGGAGCACCACCAGGGCGACCAGAGGCAGGCCGCTGGAGGAGGGTTGCGCGACCAGCATGAACGTCGTGACCAGGATGACCGCAGAGACATCCTCCAGGGCGGAGGAGACGTGGACCAGGGAACGCACGTCGGAAGGCAGCGACATCCTGGAAGCGACCGGCACGACCACCGCGCTCGAGGTGCAGCTGAGTGCGCCCGCGAACAGTAGGGCCAGGATCCCCGACCTTCCCGTGAGGTAGTAGTAGGCCACCGGGAAGGTGACCAAGAACGACAGCGCGACGGCGAGGACCGCCAGGAGGGCGGCCTTGGAGGGGAGCTGGCCCAGCTCGTAGTGCCGCAGGTCCATCCCCGCGTCGAACAGGATGAGGGCGAGGGCCGCCATCCCGAGGTAGGGAGCGACCGTGAGGAGCGTCGAGACCGCCGCCAGGTGAAGGATCGGGCCGACGAGCACTCCAACGCCGAGGAGAAGCAGGATGTCCGGGAACCCGAGCCGCCGAGCCACCACGTCGGCCCCGAACGCTACGAGGAGCGTCCCACCGGCGACGGCAAGGATGTAGGATGTACTGGCCAGCACGGGACCGGCCATACCACGGAACCGGAGTAATCAAGGATGGCCCTACACCCGAAGGGCCCCCCGGCCCTCGGCGGGGAGTATATGCTCGTCCCGCCTGCAGGGCCCCGTGCCGAACGAGGCGGTCACCCGGATCCTTCTCGAGATCGCGGACCTCCTCGACCTGGAGGGCGTGAAGTTCAAGCCGGAGGCCTACCGGCGGGCCGCGCGGGCGCTGCAGCAGTCTCCCGAGGAGACCGAGGAGCTCGTCCGAACGGGGAGGATCGACCAGGTCCCCGGGGTCGGCGAAGCGATCTCGGAGAAGGTCCGCGAGTTCGTCAAGACCGGGGAGGTCCACTACCTGGAGAAGCTCCGCGCCCAGTGGCCCCCAGGGCTCCTCGAGCTCATGCGGCTCGAGGGAGTGGGACCGAAGACGACCCGACGCTTCTACCTGGAGTTCCAGGTGAAAGGACCGGAGGACCTCGAGCGTCTCATCCAGGAGAAGAAGCTCGAGGGGGTCTTCGGCTTCGGGCCCCGGAAGATCGAGCTCCTGCAGAAGGCCCTCTCGAAAGGGGTCTCCGCCGCCGGCGCGAGCCCCGAGAGCGGTCGGACCCCGCTCCCCGAGGCCCAGCAGCGGATGGAGGAACTGCTCGAGTCCTTGCGCGAGAGCCGGGCCCCGTTCGAGAAGCTGGTCTTCGCGGGCAGCCTTCGCCGGAGAAGGGAGACGGTGGGGGACCTCGACCTCCTCGCGACCTCCTCTCGCCCCCGGGAGGTCATGGAGCTCTTCACCCACCTCCCTCAGGTGGAGGAGGTCCGGCTCTCCGGAGACACGAAGTCCACGGTGGTGCTCACGGGAGGGCTGCAGGTCGACCTGAGGGTCGTCCCGTCCCAGGCCTTCGGCGCGGCGCTGCAGTACTTCACCGGGTCGAAGGACCACAACGTCCACCTTCGGGCGCTTGCGAACCGGAAAGGGCTCAGCATCAACGAGTACGGGCTCACGCGCGACGAACAACTGGTCCCTGCGCCCACCGAAGAGGAAGTGTACGCCGCCGTGGGGCTATCGTGGATCCCGCCGGAGATGCGGGAGAACCAGGGAGAGATCGAGGCCGCCCAGGAGGAAGGGCTGCCCGCCGTCGTGGGCGACGCGGAGCTGAAGGGCGAGCTCCACATCCACGTGCCACCCTCGATCGAACAGGAGGACCTCCTCCCCTGGGTGGAGGAACTTCGGGCGATGCACCTCACCTACGGCGGTTTCGTCGTACGGGCCTCCGAGGTCGAACGCGAGGACCGGACGCTCGAGCAGCTGCGGAACGCGCTGCCCCGCGAGGTCGAGGGGGTCCGGGTGTTCCTCGGCCTCGAGGTGACGTTGGATGCGAAGACGCGACCGACGACGCCGGCGGGCGCGGACTACCTGATCCTCCGGCCACCGGAGAAGCCCCTCGCGGATCCGAAAGAGTCTGCCCGAGCGTGGACCTCCTCCCCCACCTCCGTCGCCGCGATGCTTGCGCACGTGGACCCGGGGTCCCTCGCCTCCGCGGGGCTGGAGTGGAAGGACCTCCTGCCCGAGGAGGGGGAGGAGAACTCGCTCCCGCTCGAGCTCGCCGTCCGCCACGACGTGGTGGCGACGGAGACCGCGCTCGTACGGGGAGCAAGCCGACGCTCGGCCCGGTTCGTCCTCTCCGGGGCTCCGCGCTCGCCCGAGGAACTCCCTCGCCTTCTGCTCGCGGCGGGCATCGCGAGGAGGGCCTGGGTCCCTTCGCACCAGGTGGTCAACACCAGCTCGGAGCCGATGTCCGCGCTTCGCAACCCTGCAAACCCTCCGAGCGCCAGCCCGAAAGGGCCTGAGCCACCGAAGAGAAGCGGGTCGAGGAAACAGGACGGGCCTCGCACCTGAAGGCGCGCGACGCCCCCTCCGACCCCTCAAGAGGGACGACGCTCCTACGGCCCCTGTGCGCGCCCACCGCCGACCGAGCCTTCGGGGCACCCCCACCTCCCGAAGGCCTCCCGCCACTGCCAGACGCTACGTGATCTTCGACGTGGGAGGCGTGCTCATCCGGTGGGACGACCGACGGGTGATGGACGAGGCGGCCCGCCGCCTCCACGTCGATCGAGAGCGGATGTACGAGCTGCTTCATCGCTTCCGACCCGACCTGCAGGCAGGGAGAGGCGACGTCGACGCGTTCTGGGAAGGCTTCGAGAGAGAGCTCGGGCTCGAGGTCGCCCCTTCCGTGCGCGCGCTCTGGTGGCGGCTGCTGGAGCGGGAAGCGCAGCCGAGGACCGACGTCCTGAGATGGGCCGAGGAGCTCCGGGGGATGGGGTTCCGAACGGCACTGTTCTCCAACACCGACGCCTCGCACCGGCGCTACTTCTCGGAGAGATGGGGGAAGGACTTCTCGCCGCGCCTCCTTTCCTACGAGCTCGGCGTCGTCAAACCGGCCCCAGAGGCGTTCCGGCGCGCCAGGGAGAAGCTCGGGACCCGGGCCTCGGAGATCTGCTTGCTGGACGACGTCGGAGCGAACGTGCGGGCCGCCCAGGTGGACGGATGGCGGGGCCACAAGTTCCAGAGCGTGGCCGGCGCACGGAGGTTCCTGCAGCGGCTGGGCTGGCTCCCCCGTTCCCCGCGTGCTCGTGGACCGCTTGGCCCCGCCGCGAAGCACCGCGCGGGGAGGAGAGCGAGCGACCGAGCGACGAAGACACGACAACGCGCCCGGGCGACCGCGCGCCCTGCGTAACCCAGCCGGCGCTCCGATGGAGCTCTCCGCGGGGAGGCGGACTACTCCGCCACCATTCGCTCGAGCGCACGCCGGGCCTTCACGATCGTGGGCGCGGGCACTTCGATCTGGAACTTCATGTCCCTCAGGGAGTTCCGCAGCTTCTCGAGCGTGTTCTTCTTCATGAACGGGCACACCGCCTCGGGGGAGAGCGGGAGGAAGTTGGTCGTCGTGTTCACCTTACGCATCCGGTGCAGGATGCCGATCTCCGTCGCGATGAGCACCTCGGGGCTCCGGGTCTCGTTCGCGTAGCGCATCATCCCGTCGGTGGACAGCACCCGGTCGACGTCCGGCAGGACCTCGGTGGAGCATCCGCACTCCGGGTGGGCCACCAGCTCCGCTCCCGGGTGCTCGGCGCGCATCCGGCGCACGGTATCGGGCCGCATCCGGGTGTGGACGAAGCAGTCCCCCGCCCACAGGTGCATGTTCTTCCGACCGATCTTCCGCTTCACGTAGTCGCCGAGGAACATGTCCGGAAGGAACAGGACCTCCGTCGATTCGGGGATCCGACGGACGATGTCGAGCGCGTTCGACGAGGTGCAGCAGTAGTCGCTCTCGGCCTTCACCTCGGCGGAGGTGTTGACGTAGCTCACCACCACCGCTCCGGGATGTTCTGCCTTCCACGCTCGAAGCTGGTCCGCCGTGATCGAGTCGGAGAGCGAGCAGCCGGCCTCCAGGTCGGGAAGGAGGACCGTCTTCTCCGGGTTGAGGATCTTCGCCGTCTCGGCCATGAAAAGCACCCCGGAGAAGACGATCACCTTGGCGTCGGTCCCCATCGCCATGCGGGAGAGGTAGAGCGAGTCCCCCACGTGGTCGGCGACGTCCTGGATCTCCCCCAGCTGATAGTTGTGGGCGAGGATCACCGCGTTCCGGCGGCGCTTGAGCTCCTGGACCTCCTCGACCAACGATGGCGACATTGAAGGGTCCACCCCCCCACCGGGGGAGGAACGAAGGGGAGATAAGACGGCCCGATGGGCCGCCCTACCGGCCGCGTCCGGAAGGTCCTGCCGGGCGGACGACCATGTGGAAAGAGAGGGCCGGCGCGGAGTGGGTGATCCCTCCGAGCGACGCCACGTCGGCCCCGGCCCGGGCGTAGGCCGCGACGTTCCTCTCGGTGATGCCCCCCGAGACCTCCACGACGACCTTCCTGCGGAGCCCGGAGCGTTCCAGCCCTCGCAAGAGGGTCCGGACCTGTCGGGGGGTGAGGTTGTCGATGAGCAGCCGGTCGGCGCCGCCGTGCACCGCCTCGGCAGCCTCCCGCGCGGTCCGCACCTCCACGATGACGGGGTGGGCCCCCTTGCGATGGGAGCGAACTCTCTCGAGCAGCGTCGGGAGGTCGACCAGGGCGAGGTGATTGCTCTTGAGGAGGACCGAGGAGGAGAGGTCCCGGCGGTGCGGGTCCCCGCCCCCGTGGACCACGGCCGACTTCTCGAGGTCGCGCAGGCCGGGCAACGTCTTCCGGGTCGCGGCCACGACGGTCCCGGTTCCCGCCCGGGCGGCCGCCTGCACCACGCGCGCGGTGGCCGTCGCCACCCCCGAGAGGTGCATCAGGGCATTGAGGAGCGTCCTCTCGCAGGCCAGGAGGCTCCGGGCCTGTCCCTCGAGCTCCAGCACGACGTCGCCGCGCCGTACGCGCTGGCCATCCCGCTTCCGCGGGCGGGCCCGGACCCGCATGGCCCGAGCGATTGCCACCGCCGCGGACATCCCGCTCAGCACTCCGGACGCCTGCGCCTCGACGCTTCCCCGGGCCCGGAGGCCGGGAGGAAGGGACCATAGCCCCGTGAGGTCCGCCCGTGCGCGGTCCTCCTCCAGCCAGCGCTCGGCCATCCGTGCGATCCCGGCTTCGGTCAGGTCGGGGGTCTCGAGCGCGAACCGCGCGTACCCCGTCGTCCGGGGGTCCGTCCTTCGCATGGGCCGCCTCTATCCTTCGGTCCGGGCGGCCTGCGATTTCGACGAGCCGGAGGGAGGGGCGGCCGACACGCCCGGAGTCGGGAGAGGGAGGCCTTTCGCGGCGAGCGTGGCGCGCACCTTCTCGAGCTCCGGGAGCATGTCGGGGCGGATGGACCGGAAGGAGCGGCTCTCGAGTTCGAGGAGCTTCTGACGGGCGGACTCGTAGTCCCCGCGCTGGACCGAGAGCTCACAAAGGCGCAGGAGCACCTCGAGCTCGTCCGGTTCCAGCGACACGTCCCGGGCCTGGCGGTAGGCATCCAGGAGCGCGAGCTCCGCGTGCGAGAGGTCCCCGCGAGCCTGGAGGAGACGACCCTCGTTCAGCGCGACCTGGATGAGGGCGATCTTGTCGCCGACCCGCTCCAGATGGCCACGGGCCCGACGGTTGAGGTCCTCCGCCTGATCGAGCTCCCCCAATCGGAGCTTCAGGTCCGCCATGTTGAACTCGCACCAGCCGAGCATCCGCGGGTCCTTGCCCCTCTCGGCGAGGTGGAGCGCGCGGTCCATCTGCCGGATGGCTTCGGTGAGCCCCACCTGTTCGAGGTAGAAGAGGGCGAGATTGTTCGCCGCCGTCGCGGCCTCGCTCGCTTCTCCGCGGGCCTCCAGTTCCTCGATCGGCCCCCGGTAGAGCGCCTCGACCTCGGCCACGGGAGGGGCGGGACGCGTCATCGTCTTCACGTTCGCGAGCGAGATCCTCGAGCGAACGACGTCCATCGGGCTCTGCGCCTTCTCGAAGTAGACGCGGGAGCTCTCGTACTCCTTCTCCGCATCCGGGTACCTTCCCCGATAGAACTCCACGGTGCCGCGCAGTCGGTGGGCGTGGCCCACCAGCTGCGGGTCGCCGTCCTTCCCCAGGGCCTCCAGCGCCTCATCCGTGAGCGGGAACGCCCGCTGCATCTCTCCGGCGTGGGTGAGGATCTTCGCCATGTGGATCGCGAGCCGGGCCCGGTCCTTCGGAGAGAAGGCGTCGCGGCTCCGATGGGCCTGTCCCAGGAGGTCCTCCAGGACGGCGGTCGCCCGGGGCAGCTCCCCGAACGCGTCGAGCTCTAGGGCGAGCTCGATCGCGAGCGAGGCCTCCCCGCTCCGGTCCCCGGGTCGGAGGCGCCGGTGCACCTCGAGCGCCCGCTCCAGGTGGTGCGCCGCGGTCTGGGGGGAGAGGGACTTCTTGCCGAGCTCGGCAGCGCGCAGGTTGTACTCGAGCGCCTTCTCATCGGAGCCGGAGAGGAACCAGTGGCGGGCGAGCTCGTAGATGAGCCGGGGGTCGGGCGTCCCCTCGCGGGGAAGTTCACGCTCGAGGGTCTCGGCGACCTTGCGATGGAGGATGGCGCGGCGCACCTCGGTCAGGGAGGTGTAGACCTCCGCACGCAGCTCGTCGTGGACGAACTCGTACCGCTCTCCGCCCTTCTCCCGGAGCAGTCCCCGACGCACCAGGGACTCCACCGCTTCGGCGAGCTTCTCCTCCTCCTCCCCGCTCGCGCGATGGAGCAGGGGGAAGGGGAACTCCTTGCCCAGGACGCTCGCGTACGAGAGGGCCCTCCGCTCCGGTTCCTTCATCTCGCGGAGCCTTCGGCGCAAGGCCTGGCGAAGCTCCTCGCCCCGCGGGAGCTCCGTGGCCGAGGATCCCGCGAGCGACTCGGTCGTGGCGGCCGGCGCGAGGAGCTCTCCGCGGACCAGCTGCTCCAGGAAGAGCGGGTTCCCCTCCGTGAGCGTGAGCCACTTCGTGAGCGTCGCCTCCGGCACGCGCTTGCCCTGCGCGAACGCCTCGACGAACTCGGCCGCCTCTGGCTCGGTGAGGGGACGCAGCGGGAGACGGCGGAGCAGCCCCTCCTTTCCCAGGCCCTCCAGATGGACGCGGACGTGGGTGGGGAGCTCCGCTTCCGGCAGCGAGGTGACGACAATCATGAGCGAGGCGTTCCGGGTCCGACGGGCCAGGAAGCTCAGGAACTCGAGCGATCCCTCGTCCGCGTGATGCAGGTCCTCCAGCACGAGCAGCAGAGGGGACTCGGCGGCCACGTCCTCGAGGTGCGCGGAGAGGCCGTCGAAGAGCTCCATCCGCCCCTCCTCGACGCTCGGGGCATCGCCCGAGAGCGCCTCGAGCAGCCGGGCCTCGCGGTCCTGCGCGCTCTCCGTCTCCCCTTCGAAAGGGAGCATGCCCAAGGGCATGAGCGACCGCCCTTTTCGGTCGAAGGGACGAAGGATGCCGATCCCGGCGACCCCCACGTTCGACACGCCCCGGTCGGACTCCTCCGCCAGTCGGCGGACCGTGGGAAGGTTCCGGAGCGCTTCCTGCAGGACGAAGTAGGGGGGCGGGAGGTCCATCGGGAGGGCGCGGCCCTCGAGCACGAGGGCGCCGCGCTCCCGCTCCTCCCGGATGAGCTCGCGGACGAAGACGGACTTCCCGACCCCCGTCGCCCCCACCACAAGGAGAACGGCGGGGCGGCGGGAGGACTCCTCGTGGAGCAGCTTCCTGGCCTCGGCCAGGACCTCCCGACGGCCGACGAGCTTCGGCTCCGCCCGGCTCAACGCGACCGCCATTCCCCTCCTGGCCCTGGCCAGGTACCGGCCCCGAGATAATGATGGTGGGAGCTATCGAGGAGCGCCCGTACCCTTAAGGGTCGTAGCGCCGGTGATGGGGCGTGCCCGCGCGGTCACGGACGGCCCCGCGGCGCGGACGGAAGGGCTCGCCGGCCCGCGCTGTCGCGGCCCCATCGACCCGTGCGGCCCCTTCCCCGGCCGGGTTCGAGGTGGAGCGTGTCGTCGTCGACCCGCGCATCGAGGTCACGCAGTGGGTTGCCCCCGAGCTCGGGAACTCCTCCTACCGGGTCCTCCTCCCCGACTCGAGGACCGCGGCCGTCGTGGACCCGGTTCGGGACACTTACGGGTACCTGGCGGACCTAGGTTCCCAGGAAGATGGGCAGGACGGGCGCCGGTGGACCTGGAAGGCGCTCGAGACCCACATTCACAACGACTTCGTCTCGGGGGGCCGTGAGCTCGCCGCCGCCGTCGGGGCCGAAGTGGCGACGGGGACGCTCGCGGAGCTCAGCTTCGAGCACCGCGCCCTGCGCGACGCCGAAAGGATCGCTCTGGGCGAGTGGGAGCTCGAGGCCCTGGCGACCCCGGGCCACACCCCCGAACATGTGAGCTACCTGCTTCGCGACCCGGAGGACCGCCCCCGGGCGCTGTTCTCCGGAGGAGCGCTCATGGTCGGCGGCGCAGCGCGCACCGACCTCTTCGGTCCGGCCCGGGCCCGGCCGCTCGCGCGCGACCTCTACCGGTCGCTTCACGAACGGCTCCGAAAGGTCCCCTCCGATGTGCTCCTCCTTCCGACGCACGGGGGAGGGTCCTTCTGTGCGACCGGGACGGGCGACCGAAGGCGGAGCACGCTCCGGGAGGAGCGGAGCACGAACCCGCTGCTGCGGGCCCGCTCCATGGAGGAGTTCGTCGCACGGATCCTGGAGCAGGGGCCTTTCCCGCGATACTACCTCGGGATGCGAAAGCTCAACTCCGGAGGGGCTCCGGTGCTTGGCCCGCGGTCACCCCAGCCCCGCGCGCTCCCGCTCGATCGGTTCGATCGGCTCCGGGCCGAGGGGGCCGCGGTGATCGACACGCGACCGGCCGAGGCGTACGACGCGGGACACATCCCGGGGAGCCTCGCGGTGGACGCGGACGGGCCGCTCAGTGCGTGGGTCGGCTGGCTCCTGCCCCCGGAGCGCCCGCTGGTCCTCCTGCCCTCGAACGAACGCGAGGCGGAGGAGGCCGGCCGTCAGCTCTTTCGGATCGGCTTCGATCTTGTCCAGGGAGCCCTCGCAGGAGGCCTCGCGACGTGGAAGGCCGCCGGCCGCGCTCTGCAGACCACCCGGACCGTTCGCATGCGCGAACTGGCCCGGCTCCTGAGCACCGAAGAAAGTCCGGTCGTGGTGGACGTTCGGGAGTCCCACGAGTGGTTCGAAGGCCACATCCCCGGGAGCCTGAACCTCCCCCTGGCCGCGCTGCTCGAGCGGAGCCACGAGCTCCCACGCGACATCCCTCTCGCCGTGCACTGTGCCGCAGGGTACCGCGCGACGGTGGCCGCGAGCCTGCTCGAGCAGGCGGGGTTCTCGAAGGTCCTCCGGGTCTCGGACGGATACGAGGCCTGGAAGGCGCGGAACTCCTCCAGGCTCTCGGAAGTCGCCCCGCAAGAGTAATCCCCCTCTTGGAGGGTGTCAAGGCATCTCCGCGCTCTCCTTGGCTTCCACCTATCGCCTGTCTCTCAGGGTGGACACTTCGAAATTGGAGTTCTCCGGCAAGGTGACCGTCGGCCTCTCCTCCCCCTCGCGGGAGGTGCATCTCCACAGCCTTGGGCTCCAGATCGACACGGTCTCCACCCCGGCGGGAACCGCGCCCTTCCACCTGGAGCCGGAGAAGCAGGAGCTCGTCGTGGGCCCGCTTCCTGACGGCGCGACGGAGCTCACCGTCGCCTACCGGGGTCGCGTGAGCACCGATTCTCTCGCCGGGTTCTACCGGTCCCGGCACGGGGCCGACGGCCAGTTCCTGACCACGCACCTCGCACCCACCGCCGCCCGTCGATTGCTCCCGTGCGTGGACCACCCCGCGGTCAAGGCGGTCTTCGAGGTGGACGTGACGACCACGGCCACCGACGAGGTCGTGTTCAACACCTCCCCTCGGAGCGTCTCCGAGCAGGGCGGGCAGAAGACCTGGAAGTTCGAGCCCACGCCCAAGATGTCCACCTACCTCCTCTACCTGGGGATCGGCCAGTTCGACACGGTGGAAGAGACCCGTGGAGGCATCCGTGTCGCCGTCAAGGCCGCTCCGGGCTCGAAGGGCTCCTGCGGGTGGGCGCTCGAGAACGGACAGAAGAGCGTGCACGCCTTCGCGGAGTACTACGGGATCCCCTACCCTCTCCCCAAGCTGGACCTGATCTCGGTGCGGGACTTCGCCGCGGGGGCGATGGAGAACTGGGGTGCGATCTCCTTCCGCGAGAGCGCGCTCCTCGCGGACGAGCGCACGAGCACGCTCCGCCGCCGAGTGATCGCCGAGATCGTGGCACACGAGATCGCCCACCAGTGGTTCGGCAACCTCGTCACCATGGAGTGGTGGAACGACATCTGGCTCAACGAGAGCTTCGCCACCCACATGAGCTTCAAGATGGTCGACCGGTTCTATCCGGACTGGGACGCCCTGGGTCAGTTCCTGTTCATCGAGACCGGCCCCGCCCTCCTGGGGGACTCGATGGACAGCACCCACCCCATCGACGTGGAGGTGAAGAACGTCGACGAGATCGGAGGGATCTTCGACGAGATCAGCTACGGGAAGGGCGCGAGCGTCCTTCGGATGATCGAGGCCTTCGTGAGCGAGGAGGCCTTCCGTCGCGGCGTGGCCGGCTACCTCCGCGCCCACGCCTACGGCAACGCCCGGGGCGAGGAGCTCTGGAGCTCGGTCGAGGCCAGTTCGGCGACCCCCGTCCGCCACACCATTGACACGTGGATCCACCGACCGGGCCATCCGCTGGTCAAGGCCGAACGCAGGGGGGAACAGGTCCACCTCTCCCAGCGGCGGTTCCATCTCGCGGGAGACCACCCGGCGGGAGAGTGGCCCGTGCCGCTCATCTGCCGGGCCCAGGGGAAGGTCACGCGGGTGCTGTTCGAGGGCCCCGAACTGGACCTGCCCCTTCCTCCCTGCGACGACCTGACCCTCAACCAGGATAGCGTCGGGTTCTACCGGGTGCTCTACGACGGCCCGACGTACGCGCGGCTTCGGGAGCACCTGCTCGACCTGCCGCCCCGTGAACGGTGGGGGTTGCTTCGCGACCTCTTTGCATTCCTGCACTCGGGGGACGTGGACCTCCCCACGTACCTGGGATTCCTGAGGAAGGTCGGCGAGGACGAGGACTGGCTCGCCCCGCTCGAGGCCTCCGACCAGGCCCTCCTGCTCTTCGAGATCTTCGGGGAGACGCACCCGATCGTCCGGGACCTTCGCGAGCTCGTCCACCGGCAAGGGGA
This sequence comes from Thermoplasmata archaeon, assembly GCA_021802125.1. Classification (GTDB taxonomy): domain Archaea; phylum Thermoplasmatota; class Thermoplasmata; order Lutacidiplasmatales; family UBA184; genus JAKAAX01. The sequence goes on from JAKAAX010000009.1 coordinate 61,026, forward strand.
CCGGCTCGGGCCCGAGAAGCGCCCGGGCGAGCCTCCGTCGCGCGGGGTGCTGCGGGAGCGGGTCAACGTGGCCCGCGCCTTCCTCGAGCCCGACTTCGCGCGCACCCTCGCCCCTCGGTTCAAGGACTGGACGGACCTGGACCCGGACCTCCGCACCGCGGTGGCCGTCGCCTTCGCGCGGACCGGGGGGGCCGACGCCCATGCCCCGATGGTGGCTCTGGCCGGCTCGGTCAAGAGCGAGGCCGAGGTGGAGCAGCTCCTGTTCGGGCTGACCTCGTTCCGGGATGGTGCGCTCGTCCGCCGGACCCTCGACTGGGCGCTGGAGGGAGGCGTGAGCCGCGGGCTCGTTCGCGCCGTGGGGATCGCGGCCGCGGGGAACCCCGCCTCCCGGGCGGCCCTATGGGACTGGTTCCTGAGCGCGGTGGAGCGGCTCGAGGCGATCTACCAAGGGACCGCCATGCTTTCGCTCATGGTCGAGCAGGTGATCCCCTCCGCGGGGCTGGGACGCGAGGCGGAGGTCCGCAAGGTGCTGGAGCACCGCACCATTGCCGAGTGCGACCGCGCCGTGCGCAAGGGCCTGGAGCTTCTCGCGATCCGCGAGCGGATGCTCGCTCGGTCGCACTGAACCGGATCACGGGAGGGGGTCGGCCCCTTCCACCGGCAGCGGGCCCAGCTCCCCGACCCGTTCCTTCACCCGGGCCCAGAACGCGCGGATCTCCTCCGAGGAGGGCCGGCGTCTTTCGGAGAGACGGTACTCGGCCTCGAGCCGTTCCGCGTCGTCGGCGTCCCACTTGAGACGCAGCACGCCTCCCTGCCAGGGTTCCTCGAAGACGAAGATCCGCTTTCGCGCGTCGGTCGACACCGGCTCCGGCTGGAGCAGGTCGAGGGGCGGACTCGGCGGTGGCGGGAACGAGCCCATGAGCATCACCGTCGGGGCAGGCGGAGGCAGCCGGAGACGGATCCACGCGGAGGTGTGGCCGAACCGGCGCTTGGGGGAGGGAGGGGGCGGCACGGACCTGTCAGGCGGGCGGCCCTTCTTCACGGTTCGGGCAGCGGAGCGAAGGCCGACGATACCTTCGACCAGGGCCCGCGCCTCGCTCGAGTGGAACGGCACGCTTAAGCGGCCCTCCGCGGCTCGAGAGAGGCGGAGCGTCGTTGGAGCCCTCTCTCGAGCGCACGAATGGCGCGGCGGGTCCGGCCGGGGGGTGGGCGCGTTGCCCCGTCTGCCACCGGGGGCTGCACGGGGTCCCGTTCCCTCGCCACATGACCCTCGAGCATGGGGGGTCCGCCCGTACCCCCAGGGACGCTTCGTCTTCCTCCTCGAACTCCTCGCCGGAGAAGGCGACCCCGGCCCTGGGAGGGATGGAGGAGATCGCCGATCCCGGCCCGGAACCTCTCATGGCCGATCTCCGGTCCGTCCTTCTGGAGCGCGCAGGAGAGCCGGAGGGGACCACGCCCTCCTTGCCACCGACGTCCGTCCCCCCCACCCCCTCCGTCGGTCCCTCGGGAACGGAGGGACCGGGCAGGGCCCCGCCCGTCCCGGGTGACGAGGCAGAGCTCGAGGTCATGCGTGGGAAGCTGCGGGACTTCAGCGAGGGCCTCCTTGACCTCCAGGGCCGCCTGCACGAACGCGAGGAGCTCGAGCAGCGGGAGCTGGACCACGCGAGGTCGGTCGACGACGAACGGCTCGCCCGCATCGAGACCCTCGAGAAGGAGCTCAAGGCCGCACGGGAAGAGGGCAGTCGGTCCCTCGCGATGGCCGAGGAGCGGCGCGGCGAGCTCGAGTCCGCTTCCCAACGGTGCGCGGAGACGGAGCAGCGTCTCAACGCCCTTGACGAGGAACATGCGCGGACGCTGGAGGAGCTGAAGGCCCTCCTCCGTCGCTCCTCGGAGCTGGAGAGCGAGCAGCGCGGTCTCCACGAGCAGCTCGCGGCCGAGCAGGAACGCCGTAGGGAGGCCGTGCAGGCACAGGAGTCGATCCGCCAGGATCTGCGCGCGGCCGTGGAGGAGGCGACAGCCCTCCGCGCGCGCCTCTCCGAGATGCGAGGACCCGGCCCATCGCCGCCCGCTTCGTCCTCCTCATCGCTCTCCTCATCGTCCTCCCCACCCTCATCCCCTTCCTCCAACCCCTTACCACCGGCGACCCCATCCAGCCCCCACGCCGCCTCGAGGGTGGTCGCTTCGGTCCCCGTCGGCTTCCTCGGCCCCGACGGACGGACCATCACCAAGGAGTCGTTCTTCGCGGTCGGAAAGGGAGAGGCGTTGGAGCAGCTCCTCGGGAACGTCCTGGACCGGTGGCGGACGACGCAACGGCCCATGGTCGCGGGAAGCCTCCCAGGCGGAGGCTTCTCCCTATCCTTGCAGGGCGACCCGGAGCGGAGGGGCCTGCGGATCCTTCCCACCGGGGTCTTCCTGCTCCGCCTCGCCCCGGCGGAGCTGGCTTCCCTGGGAGAGCTGCCGCCTCTGGTCCGACGGCACGACGGCCCTCACCCGGGCTGACCGACGGACCCCCGGCGGAGGGTCAGGGGACGTGGACCGGCTTCGGGCCGGCCGAGGGGGACGGGGCGTTCGGAACGAACGGCAGCGGGACGACCTTCGCTCCCGTGCGCCGACCGCGCACCTCGATCTCGAGCCGGGTCCCGCTCGTGGAGAGCTCGGCGGGAAGGTAGGCGAGGGCGATGCCCTGGTGGAGCGTGGGGGACAGGCAGCCGGAGCTCACCGTGGCCACCGGCGTCCCGTCGTGAAGGATGGGAGAGCCGTGCCGGGGGATGACCGAGGGATCGTCCGTGAGGATGCCGGTCCACCGCGCGTAGCGCCCCTCGTTGCGCTGCTTCTCGAGAACGTCCCTCCCGACGAAGGGATGGTCCAGGTCCAGGAAGCGGTCCATCATCGCTTCGACGGGGGTGCGGTCCCGGTGGAAGTCGACGCCGGAGAGCAGGAACCCCTTCTCCATCCGGAGCGTGTCGCGAGCACCAAGTCCGCAGGGCACGGCGCCCTTGCCGACAAGCTCGCGCCAGAGTTCCACGCTGCGGGCGGCCGAGACGAAGACCTCGTACCCGAGCTCTCCGGTGTAACCCGTCCGGCTCACGAACGCCTCCCCGTTGTTCAGGATGCGGGAGGCGAACCCCTTGCCGAAGTGTCGGGGCCCCTTCTCTCCGAACCGGTAGTACCCGCCGGTGTAGGGCCGCAGGCCGAGGTCCCACCCGTAGGTGGCCTCGAGGAGCTGGCGAGACTTGGGACCCTGGACGGCGATGATGGCCATCTCGCCGTTGTGGCGCACGACCTGGCACCCCTCCGGGCGGTGCTGGAGGATGACCTCGAGCACGCGGGGGGTCGTCCCCGCGTTGGGAACGAAAAGGAAGCTCGTCGGCTCCGCCTCCTCGTCCAGGCGGGTGAAGATGAGGTCGTCGATCATCCTCGCGTCCGCGTCCAGGAAGAAGGAGTACCGGCACCGGCCGGGGGCCGTCGTGAGGGCGTTCGCGGGGGTGCGGCGTGCGAGGAGCGCGGCCGACCCCTTCCCCTCGATCGAGACGATGCCCATGTGGGAGACGTCGAAGAGCCCCACCCCCTCCCGCACCGCGCGGTGCTCGCCGAGGATGCCCGTCGCAGTGTAGTAGAGGGGCATCTCCCAGCCGCCGAAGGGGACCATGTGGCCTTCTGCGGCCACGTGGAGGGCGTGCAGCGGCGTGGTCCGGATCGGGGGAGCCTTCTCGTCGCTCACGAAGGCCGGGAGCACTCCGCTCATGTCACGAGCTCCTCGAGCCGCCCTTCGTCCAGGGCGCGGCGGAGCTCGAAGGCCATGCGTCGTCCGGAGGACATCGGGACGCGCCACAGCGTGTTGCCGTACGGATGACCCAGGGCCATGTGGATGTTCGTCCCCCCTCCGAGCCGTGCGGCCACGTCGAAGACGAAGAGCTTTCCGTCGTGGTCGATGCAGGTCTGGAGACAGAAGGGCCCGATGATCCCGGGGGGGTAGCGCTCCCGAGCGGCGTCGACGAACTTCTCGCCGATCTTGAAGACCTCCTCCAGGAGCGATTCGCGGACGGTCAGGCTCCCGTGACCCACCACGGTGTACTCGGGGATCCTCGCGACGTCGGGGAGGGCCAGCTGCTGCTCGGCGGGTAGCCGCACCATGCCGTCCAACGAGCTCTCCCGGCGCTCGTCCACGCCCAGCAGCTCGAGGCGCTCGAGCCGCGGGGCCAGCGGGCTCAGGAAGAAGTTGAAGTTGAACACCGGCCCCAGGATGTACTGCTCGACCCGCGCCCGGTCCAGGTCCCCCTGGGTCACGGTCCCCTGGGCGAGGAGCGCCGCGGATTTCTTCAGGAACTCCGCGTGCGAGGCGCAGGTGAAGAAGCCCCGCTCGAGCCGCTTCTGGGCGTGCGGGAGCTTCACGATGGTGAGCCCCTCGATCTGCTTCACGTCCGCGATGGGGTGCGGCGTGGGGATCTGCGCCCGGTCGAGGAGGGTGTAGTAGTTCTCGCGCTCGCTGCGCTCCTCGATCCGGAGCATCGCGCGCGAGCCCAGGATGGGAAGGTGCAGCTGGTCCTCCAGGGCGTCAATCGCCAGGTAGGAGGAGAGGGCCCGGTTCGGCACGAGGAGGACCCCCGACTGCCGCAGGCGCTCCTGCATCTCCTCCTTGAGCAGTTCATCGAACTTGTCCAGGACCATGGAGGTGTCCACGCACCCCTTCAGGAGGTTCCCGGTCACGTCCCGGAAGGCCCGGTAGTACTGGCTGTAGGTCTTCTCGCGGCCCCGCTGGCAGATGGCCAGCGTCCGGAACCCCTCGGAAGCCGCCCCGTCGAACGTGTCGAGGGCGGAGTGGGAGGCGACGGCTCCGACGACCGGCGGGAGGGGGTAGTCCTTCAGCCGCGCCTGGACCTTTGACCGCTCGATCACCCGACCGACCCCCCCGCGCGCGTCGGACCCTTACCTTCGGTGGGGGTCGGAGCGCCCGAAGAGATAAGCCCGAGGGCTCGGGCCACCCGCTCAGGGGTCAGGGGCAGGTCCCGGACCCGGGCCCCCGTGGCGTCGGCCACGGCGTTGGCCACCGCGGCGGGCACCGGGATGATGGGCGGCTCGCCCACGCCTTTCGCCCCGCCAGGACCGCTGCCGAGGTACCCTTCGATCGCCTCGATGCGGAGCTTCCGCGGCACGTCGTGGATCGTGGGAACGCGGTAGTCCAGAAGACCGGCGTTCAGGAGACGGCCCTGGGGGGTCAGGAGCCCCTCCTCGGTGAGCGCCGTCCCGAGTCCCATGAGGATGGCCCCCTCCACCTGACCGCGGTAGCCCTCCGGGTCCACCACGTGACCCGCGTCCTGGAAGGCCGCGTAGCGCACCACACGCACGGCGCCCGTCGCGCGGTCGATGGCCACCTGTGCGAGATGGACGGAGGCGATCAGGTCCGCGTAAGGATAGAGCACCCCTTCCTGGACCAGGGAGGTGTCCAGCGTCTGGGAGCGCCCGTACTCCTTCCCATGGGACAGGAGGCCGCCCTCCCGCCTCTCCTTTGCCGTCAAGAGCGAGGAGAGCGAGCGGACGCGATCGCCGACCCGCACGCGGACCTCCCGCTTCTCGAACAGGAGGACGGGAACGCCCGCCCGCTTCCCTCCGTGAGCACCCGAGCCGCCCTTGGACCAACGTGCCGCCAGCTCGCGCAGAAGGGCGAGGCAGCCCTTCTCCACGGCGCGTCCCAGGGCGATGGTCGTGCGGCTCCCCCAGACGCCGCTGTCGAACGGCGCCCGGGAAGTGTCAGCGTACTCGACCCTCACCGCTTCGCGCGGGAGTCCCGTCTGGGAGGAGGCGATGGCCCGTAGCCCCTCGACGATCGACCCCGTGCCGATCTCCCGTTCTCCTTGCAGGATCGAGAGCCCCTTCGGGCCGAGCCGGAGGATCGCTTCTCCCCCAGAGGAGGTCCCGGTCGACCAGAACCCGACCGCCGCGCCGATCCCCGTGCCCTCGGCCCCCTTCAGCTCCGTGCGCCAGGCCTTCTCCAGCTCGTGCGCCCGGTCCAGGGCCTCCGCCGCCGCGAAAGGACCGACCTCCTGACCGAAGGGGTTGGTCTCCCCCGACTTCCAGATGTGGGCCTTCCGGAACTCGATGGGGTCGACCCCCATCCGCCGGGCAAGCGAGTCCAGGTGGCCCTCCGCGGCGAAGGTGCACTGGGGGGCGAGAGGGGCGCGGTGGGGGCCGAAGGGCGGCCGGTTCGTACGCAGGGCGTACCCCTCGAGCTCCCAGGCCTCGAGACGGTAGGGTCCGAGCGTGAACCCGAGGGCGAACCCCAGCGCGAAGTCGCGCCCGGGCAGGGAGGCCCCGGTGTCGAGCAAGAGCCGTGTCCGGCGGGCGACGAGCCGACCCCCCTTCACGCAGCTCGACATCCGGAAGATCGCCGGCTGGGTCGTGCGCGTGAACAGGAACTCCTCGCGGAAGGTGAGCGCGAGCCGGACCGGTCGGCCGGCGAGCTTGGAGAGGAGCAGCGCGTGGGCCTCCAGAAGCGCCTCGTTCTTCCCTCCGAACCCTCCCCCGACCCAGGTCCCCTCCACCCGCACCTTCTCCTGAGGAAGGCCGAGCTTGTCGGCGAGGTCCTCCCGGAGACCGAAGGGCGTCTGGGTGGTCGTGCGGACGTGCCAGTCCTCTCCCGTCACCTTCGCCAGGCAGGAGTGGGGTTCCATCGGGACCTGGGCGACCATGGGGGTGCGGTAGACCTCCTCATGGACCAGGTCGCAGCTCCGAGCGATGCGGTCGAAGTCGCCGCGGTGGGCCAGGACGTGGGCGTTGACCCGCGGATCGGCCTTCATCCGGTCCCGGTCCGGCCACTCCGGGAACTCGGACTCGACGTCGGTGAAGGCCGGTTGGACCTCCCACTCGGACTTCACCAGCCGCGCCGCGGCCCGGGCGGCGGCCAACGTCTCCGCCGCGACAAGGGCCACCGGTTCTCCCTGGAAGCGGGAGGCCTTCGCGACGAGCAGCGGACTGGCCTCGTCGATCTCGCGGTGCGGGAGCAAGGACAGGACCTCCTTCGAGGTCAGGACCGCCCGGACCAGGGGGGCCCGGCGCGCCTCCTCCGTGTCGAGGGAGACCAGTCGGGCGTGCGGATGCGGGGAGGTGACGTAGACCGCCCAGAGCATCTTCGGAGCGGAGAGGTCGAACCCGTACTCCCGGGCCCCGGCGGTCTTCGGGAGCGCGTCGGTCCGCGTCATCGGCGCCGCCCCCTTCGGGCCTGCGGGGCCTTAGTGGCCTTAGCAGCCTTAGTGGCCTTAGGGGCCTTAGGGGCCTTCCGGACCTTCTTCGGCGTCGCTTCCCAGCCCGGTCCCTTCTCGCGTGGCCGTCCCGCAACGACCTGGAACTCGGAGCGGGCGAGCGGTCGCTCGTCCTCCCCTGTCTGCTCCTTCTCCGCCACTTCTCCGTCCTTCGCAGGACCGGAGCGGGCCGCGACCTCGGACAGGGCCCGGAGGATCGAGTAGTACCCCGTGCATCGGCAGAGGTTCCCCCCGAGCTCCTTCGCCAGCGATTCCGCGCTGCGGGGACGGCCCTCCGACCTCTCACGGAGGAGCCCTTCCACCGCCACGACGAACCCGGGAGTGCAGTACCCGCATTGGACCGCTCCCGCTCGGGCGAAGGCCTCGGCCACGAGCTTCGCGCCGGGGCTCCGTAGGGAGAGCTCGTCCGCGGTCTCGACCGATCTGCCCTCAGCCTCTCGGGCCGGCGTAAGGCAGGAGAGCACGCTCTTTCCGTCGATGAGGACCGTGCAGGCCCCGCAGTCCCCCGTGCGGCACCCTTCCTTCGTCCCCTTGAGGCCGAGGCGCCACCGCAGGAGGTCGAGGAGCCGCTCGTCGTCCGGGACCTCGGGGATGGAACGGGCCTTCCCGTTCACCTTCGTCCGGAGGGGTTGGGCGGGCATCAGCGACCTCCTCCCTCTCTGAGCCTTTCCAGCGTCGATTCGATCCCGGAGCGGACCAGGGCCTCGAGCAGCTTGCGCCGGTACTCTTCCGCGGCCCGGAGGTCGGTCGCGAAGCGGGCCTCCTGCGCGGCCCGCTTCGCCGCCTCTGCGATCTCCTCCTCCGAGGGCCAGGGGGAGAGAAGGGCGGACTCGGATCCCCGCAGCCTTTGGACCCGGGGCGAGGTCCCGCCGGCGACGATGCGCCAATCGGGGGCGGAGGAGCCGTCGTGGGGCGGCTGGCGCACCACGGCGACCCCCACCTGGGAGATGTCGTTCGCCGGTCGGACCCGCTGCCAGCGGTAGGCGCCCGGGAGAGGGGAGGGGATGCGCAGGTCCTCGACGAGCTCCCCCGGCTGGAGCTTCGTCCTCCACGAGCCCTCCACGAACTCGTCGAGGGGAAGGGACCTGCGGCCCTTCCGGCTCGAGATCGTGAGGCGGCAATCCATGGCGACCAGCGGAGGGAGGAGGTCAGAGGAAGCGGAGGCGCGCACGACGTTGCCCCCCAGGGTGGCGCGGTGGCGAAGCTGCACGCTGCCCACCTCCGCGAGGGCTTCGGAGAGCGCCGGCAGGGCCTTCCGCACCCGGGGGTCGAGCTCGATGGTCCGGAGCGGGACCGTGCTGCCGATGCGGACCTCTTTCTCCCCGAACTCCACGGTGTCCAGCGGCAGGCGGGCGAGGGAGACGACGCGTTCGGGCGCGAACCTTCGGAAGTCCATCGCGAGCAGCAGGTCGGTCCCTCCGGCCATCGCCATCGAGGAGCCGGGGGCGCCCTGCTCGAGAAGGGTCCAGGCTTCTTCCAAGGAACGCGGGAAGAGCAGCTCGAAGGGCATGGCCGGGTCCGAGCGACCACCCCTCAATCCGCTTTCGTATCCGGTCGCTGGGGGGTTCCCCGCACAGGTACGTGCCCGCGTGGGGAGACCTGCCCCCCGCGGACTCCCGCCTCGCAACGTTCATCTTCCCCGGTCGGCGTGTCAGCTCAGGCGAGGGGCTTGCCGTTCGAGATCCAGCTCCGCTACACCACCCCCCTCACTCCGGTGAAGGAGCTCGACGAGGTCCTGCGCGAGTTCCTGACCCTGGTCGGCTACCTCCCGGAGGGCGAGGGGAGCGACCGTTCCATCGCCTACCGGCTCGTCCGCGACTGCTTCCTGCGCAACCCCGAGCGTCCGTGGTACCCCGAGGAGCTCGCCGGGGTCCTCAAGACGAGCAAGCCGACGGTCTACCGGCACATCAACAAACTGAAGGCCATGGACCTGCTCGAGGAGGTCCCCGAGGTCCGCGAGACGGGGAAGGGCCGCAAGGGCTACCGGATCCGCTACGGCAACCTGGCCCGAGCGTGGGACTTCGTCGAGGCGAACGCGCAGAACGCGCTCAAGAGGTACCGCGAGACCGTGGACCATCTGCAGGGCCTCGTGGACGGGGCACGGAGACCCACGACGGCGGCGGCCGAACGCAAGGAAAGCGCCGGAAGACTCGCCTCTTCCCCTGCCGCGCGCCCGTGATCCTCGCCGCCCCCGAGCGCCCGCTCCTCCCTCCCGCGCGGCCCGCGCCCCTTCCGTAGGGTGGAAATAGCCCGACCCCCTCGCCTGCGTCGAGAGGGTTGCGCGCGATGCCGGAAGAGAAGAAGACCCGAGCCTCCATGGCCCTGACGCCGGGCTCGTCCATCCAGATCCGATCCGGCGACAAGGGCGAGGACCCGCTCGTCTCCACCGGGACCTTCCGCGGATACGTCGGCATCGGGAGCGGCGACCAGGCCATCTCCATCGAGCTGGACGAGGCCAACGGCAAGGACCTGAAGGGCCGTATCCGGCTCATCCCGGCCGCGGTCGTCCTTTCGATCGATATCCTGCACCACGCGAAGCCCGAGGAAGAGAAGAAGGCCCCCGAGCAGGTCCAGGTCTACTTCGGCTGAGGACGGAAGGTCTCCCGTGCCCCTCGGGTCTTTCCCCCCCGGCGAGGGGCCGCTGCTCGCCGCGATCGAGCGGTCCGGGATGCTGGGGATCACCTCGAAGCAGCTGGCCACCACCACCGGCCGCCCCCTCTCCGAAGTGGAGAGCACCCTGGAGAGGCTGTCGGGCCGCGCGAGCGTCCTCCGCGTGGGCAAGGGGCTGTGGATCGTGCCTCGCTTCGCCGGAGAGCCCTCGGGGGGAGAGGGATTCCTCGGCCCGGAGTGGTACCTTGAGCGCTTCCTTCGCGAGGCGGACCTTCCGGCGGCCGCGGCCTACACCGGGGAGATCCAGTTCAATCCCAACGAGGAGCTCCCGGTCCACCGCTGGTGGCCCTACGTGCAGGGGTTCAGCGCCGACTTCGTCCGGGGGGCCCTCCGGACCTACGGCATCCGACGGGGGGCGACGGTCCTCGACCCCTTCTCCGGCTCGGGCACCGTGAGCGTCGAGGCCCGGCTCGCCGGCGCCCAGGCCGTGGCGGTGGAGCTCATGCCGGTGGCGGCGTCCGTGATCCGGGCGAAGCACGCCTGGTCGGTCTCCCCCGCCGCGCTGCGACGGGCCGGGAACGACCTGGTCCGGCGGGCCCGCGTCACCGCTCCAGGGGCGCCCCCTTTCCTCCGGGAGACGCGACGCCAGTTCTCCCCCGGAGCGCTCTCCACGCTGCTCCGGCTGCGAGCCGCCCTGGCGAACGTACGGCAGGGAGAGGTGAGGAGCCTCCTCGAGCTCTCCTTCGCGAGCATCCTCGTGGCCTCGAGCCGGCTGAAGCGTTCCCCCTGCCTCGGGTACGCCCGCAAGCCGGAGGTGGGTCCCGAAGGTCCCTACGAGCTCTTCCGGCTCGCCGTCGAACGCATCGCCACGGACCTCACGACCCTTCGAAAGATGGGCGAGTCCATCGGGCCACCCGCCCAGGTGCTGGAGCGGAACGCGAGGTCCCTCCCCCTCAAGGATGAGGTCGTGGACCTCGCCATCACCTCCCCGCCGTACGTCAACGGGATGGACTACGTGATGAACTACAAGCTGGAGATGGCCTGGCTGGGGCAGGCGCGCTCCTACGAGGACCTCTCACGGCTCAAGTCCGACATGGTGGCCTGCGACAACGTGTCCCCGGTCACCATCGGCGCCTACCGGCCCGGGCCCCTCATCGAGGGGGACGAATGGCTGCAGGGCATCCTGCAGGACATCCGTCGGAACATCGCCTCGAAGTCCGTCTACCGCCGCCGCGACATGGCCGACATCGTCGCGAAGTACTTCGACGACCTCGTTCCCGTCATCGGGTCGGTGCACCGGGTCCTCCGCCCTGGCGGGAGGTTCCTCGTGGTGAACGGCGACAGCCTGATGGCCGGGACCTACGTGCCGGGCGACCTGATCTTCGGGCGGCTGGCCGAGAAGGTGGGGTTCGAAGTGGAACGGCTGGAGACGGCGCGCGAGAGGCGTTCCGGTCAGCGGCGGGACTTCCGGCTGAGGGAGTCGATCCTGACCCTGAGGAAGCCGCTCTCCTCCTGAGCCCCCCAGGCGCGTGGGGAGGGCGGCCCCGGGGGGGACGCCCCCGGGGGGAGGGGGACGGGCTCGCCGGGAGTTCCTCCCCCGGTCGCTTTCCGCGGCCGAGGAGATTCGAACCCGGGTCGATGGCTCCGAAGGCCATCAGGATAGTCCAAACTACCCCACGAGCCCGGGGGACGCAGGTTGGCCCGAGGTCATAGGTGTTCCGGTCACGCCGCCGGATCGGGCGGCTCGGTCTGGGGGCCCGCGGAGGGGTCCTCTTCCTCCGACGGAGGGGCGGGCCGCTCCTCGGTCTGGAAGTCCTCCAGCTCCACCGTTCCCGGGCCGGCCGGGAAGAGGCTCGCGAAGGAGCTCTCCAGGACCTCCACCCGCTGGCGGAGGTAGGTGGAGACCCCGTAGCGCTTGGCCAGCTCGCGCGAGAGCCCGAGATACTTCATCACGCTGCTCGGGTACACCGTGGGGAGCAGCTCCCCTCCGCACCGCTTCTTGTCGTGGTACTCGGGGCAACGGCCGTCGAGCGCGGGGCGCCGCAGCGAGCTTCCGCAGGCCTTGCAGCGGAACTTCTGCGTGGCGTAGCTCTTCATGTTGCCCATGATGTCGGGAAGGAAGTGGTGGTTGAGCAGCAGCCCGACCGCGTCCACCATGTCCACCCCGCGTAGCTGGGCCCCGAGAAGGAGCGTGTCCTCCACCGTCCGGGCCATCCCCCGGGCCTCGCGGTAGGCCGACTGGTGCGGCCCTCCCCCGATGTCGGAGGTGTCGTGGGTGAACCCCATCCGGGAGAACTGGAGCGGGCCCTTCTCGAGCCGCTTGCCCAGGGTGTCGATGAGGGCCTCCACGGTCTTGGGGGAGGCGTTCTTCTCGGCGGCCTCGTAGAGCGCGAGCGGATAGGTGAGCGCGACGTCGACGTTCTGGGCCTCCTTGTCCACCTCCCGGGAGTCGAGCCGGGTGGTGAGCACCAGCGGCTTGTCCATGAGCGCCCCCCGTTTGACGGGGAGGTAGGCGAAGGAGAAGTTCAGCAGACCGTCCAGGAGCAGCGTCACGGAGTCCTCGTCCCCGTCGCAGTTGCGCCGCTTGGCGGCGTGGAAGACCGGATGGGCGAAGCACCCCTCCACCTCCGTGTAGCCGACGATCCGACCCAGCACGCCTCCGGAGGTGTGGGGGGCGAGCGCGATCACGAGCTGGCCCAGCAGGTCGTTGCGGTGCCGGGCCCGGTAGAAGGGCTCGAGCCCGTAGAGCAGGTGGAGCTCGTCGTCGACGAAGCGGGAGAGCGCGAGGAGGTACTCGCCGCACCGCTTGGCGACGATGATGTCGTGCGGCAGGATCTCCAGGAGCTGGTCCTCGCGCTCCAGCGGCTCCCCCGTCCAGTCCCGCGCGTAGCCCAGGGAGCGGGCCTTGGCGACGCTGAGCCCGACCTCCCTAGGGCGGAAGTGGGTGAGCGGAAGGTCGGTGAGATCGAACCTGGCCGTCCCGTCCTGGTAGACGCTGACCGCGTGCAGGGCCCTCAGCACCCCCTTCTCGAGGGGCTCGGGCGTCTTGCTCTCGGAGACCAGGCCCTTGACCCCCTTGACCTCCCGGGGGAACTTCGAAAAGCCGAGCCCCCGGACGCAGCGGTCCCAGAGCTCGTGGAACGGGAGCGGCTGCTGGACCACCTTGTCGGTGGGGACGGTGTGCCCCCCGCACGTGCACCGGTTGGAGATCGTCTCCTGGGAGCAGGTGGAGCATTGCCGGAGCCCCAGCCCCACGGTCATCATCGACATCGTCGGGGCGGCCGACGAGCGGGGGGGCGGGCGCGAGGAGGGCGAGCTGCGGTCGAGCTCGCGCGCCCGTTCCGCGGCGACCGGGAGCGAGCGCTTCGGCCCTCCCGCTTCCCCCACCGGGAACAGCACGTGGACGTTCGGCGACATCACGCGCTGGTAGGCCTTCTCCGGGCGCCCGACCCGCGCGCCGATGCGCGTCGGACCCCGGGGCTTCCAGAGGATCCCCGACAGTCGGGCCACCTCGGCCATCGCGTCCGCCGCAGGGCCGTCCAACGGGGTCCGTCGGTGGAGCTCGCCGCTGCGCTCGTCCACCTCCAGCCCCAGTCCGAGTAGGAAGGCGCCCGCGAGGCGGGGTTCGAGGGCGAGCGTGCTCCCCTCCCGGTGGTGGAGGGCCCCGAGCACGAGGAGCGTCTCGCGCAGCGCGGGGTCGGAGGGGAGATGGAGCGTCCCGTCCTTCCACGCGCTCTGGTCCTCGACCCTTCGGGAGAGCTCGTCGATCGCCTGGGCGGTCAGGTCGTGCCAGAAGAGGTTGAACCGCGGGTGGAGCGGGACCCCCAGGCGCCGGGAGTCCTCGAGGGCTTCCGGGAAGCTGGGAGCGACCGCCCTCCGGTCGGGAGCGGCCCCTTTGGCGCGGAGCATCTCCAGGTGCCAGGCGAGGGAATACCCTCCGGGGGAGAGCGCACGGTTGTTCTCCAGGAACTCCCCGAAGGAGACCAGGATCTCCCCCAGGTCCAGGATCCGCTCGACGTGCGGCAGGAGCTCGTCGGCCCGGTCGGCATCGTCGACCTGGGTGTACGTGCCGTCGTCCAAGAGGACGAGCGGCCCCTCGACGGTGTCGCAGGTGGCCATGGCCGCCGCCTTGCCGGGAAGCTCGGTCTTCACCTGGGTCCCGATCGCGACGAAGTGCCGCAGGAGCACCATCGTGGCCGGGTTGACGCCGCACGCGGCGAGCCCGGTCGTCCGGCACCTGCCGTAGACGAGCCGGAACCCTCCGGGCCGGTGCGGGTAGGCCAGGACCGGGCGCCCTCCCACCGCTTCCGCGAGGTACTTGGGGAGCGCCCCCTTCTCGGCTTCGTCGTCCTTCGAGCCCTTCTGCCCTACGCGCTTGAGGAACTCCCACCCTTCCAGGGAGAGCCCCTTCTTGCGAAGGTTATCGACGATCTTGAGGACCTTCGGGGCCTTCAGGCAGAGCCCCTCCGCGATGACGAGGCAGGCGCCTCCCCGGACCCCGTTCGTGTCCACGCGGGGCACATTCCGGAACGCGCTGACCTCCTGGTCGCCCTCGGTGGCCTCCCCGTTCACGCAGACCGGGAGGTTCGTGACGACGGTCCGGACCTCCTCCACGGAGGGGGAGTACTGCAGGTGCTGCAGGTGCTTGTAGAGCGGGAGCTCCTCGCAGTACCGTCCGGTCTCGCCCTCGGTGGCCTTCCATCGTGAGAGGCCGAGCTTCTCGCGCACCACGTCGGCGAGAAGGACCGAGACCGCCTGGGCTCCTCCGCCGGCCGCGCGGATCGGCCCGGCGTAGAACAGGTCGACGTAGTCCCCCTGGGGGTCCGGGTGGATCTCGACCTTCACGAGCCCCTCCAGGGGCGCCACCACGATCCCCTCGGTGAGGACGGCGAGGCCGACGCGCAGGGCGACCTCGAGACGCTCCCCGATGTTCCCCCGCGAGGGGTCGCCGGCGAGCTCCTGGGCGAGCGCGATCGCCACCTCCTCGCGCGAGATCTTCGGCTCCTGGGAGGAGAGCGCGCGGATGCGGTCGGCCACCCCGTGGACCGGCCACTTCCGGAGGAGCTTCTCGACCCGGGAGGCGAGGTCCTGCGCGCGGGGGATCTCGACCTTCGTCTCGGGGTCGATGCCCAGGGCCCGTGCGCGACCCGCCACCTCGTAGGCGCGGGTCACCTCCTCCTCGAGGTGATGGAAGTACTCCTCCAAACCGGGAACCCAGTGTACCCACCGGTACCCCGAGCATAAAGGAGGGGGAACGGACACGGTCACCCCTCCCCGAAGTCCGACCCGCCGACCGCGCGGGCGACACGCAATCGGTATGGAGGGGCCCCGGTGGGCGCGGGGGGGCCGGGGTTACGACGAGCACCGAAGACGACGCGGTCCCTGGGAAGCGCCCCTCGGTCGGGGACTCCTCTAACTCCACCAACTCCTCGAAGGAACCTCCTCTCTCCTCCTCCAGTTCGGCGGAGGAAGGAGTAGGGGAGAAGAGGTCGGAAGGCGGCGCTGACGAGACCCGGTCCTCCGCCCGGAAAGGGCGGGGCGGGAGGAAAGGCGCGGCGGGGGCGCCCCCCTCCGAGGAGCGACGCCGTCGGGAGGACCGTCTCGAAGGGGACGAGTGGACCCATCCCCGACGTCTCGCGCTCATCGTCGCCTTCGCGATCTCCCTCGCGCTCTTCCTCGGCACGGGAGCCGGGCTGCTGAACATCCCCGGGGCGCTCCAGATCTCCGGGATCCTCACCCTCGTCTCCGGACTCCTCGAGATCCCGCCCCTCCTGTTCTTCGTCGCCGGCC
Source organism: Thermoplasmata archaeon (assembly GCA_021802125.1). Lineage (GTDB taxonomy): Archaea > Thermoplasmatota > Thermoplasmata > Lutacidiplasmatales > UBA184 > JAKAAX01. The sequence continues at coordinate 76,682 of JAKAAX010000009.1, forward strand.
TCGAGCGACGCACGATGCGCCTCTCGCCGCTCCTCCTGCTCGCCGGGGCGGGAGGGATGACGGGCTACTTCGTCGGCGGGGCCGTCGGGATCACCTCCCCGACGGTGCTGGGCGCGGCGGTCCTGGCGCTGGTGCTCTTCCTCTTTGTCGGTCACCGAGCGGTCGAGAGCCAGAGGCGCCGGATCCGGCGCGTCCGCCGATGGAGCCGCAACGGGGTCATCCTGGGGATCGCCCTGCTCCTGATCGCCCTCGCGCTCTACACGAGCTACACCAGCGACCCCTCGGTCTCCCCCATCGCGCACGTCCAGCTCGACCACGCCACCTCGCTGGCCCCGGGAGAGAACTACACCTTCACCGTCAACGGGGCCACCGGCGACGAGCTCTACCTGCTCCTCGGCTGCTCGAACCCCACCTCGAACGTCCAGGGACGGTTCCAGACGCTGGACGGCTCCCAGACCACCACGAACGTGACCGCGGGGACCACCCAGAACCCCGGGTTCCTCCCCCTGTCGCTCCAGCACGGAGGCGGCGACTTCCAGGTCGTGATCTTCTATCCCCTGGCCGCGAGCGCGCCGGGCCCGGTCACCGTGAACTGGACGGAGGGGGACATCCCCGCCGGGATCGTCGCCACCGGTGCCGCGGCGGTGCCCGCCGGATGGACGGGCTTCGTCCTCCTCATCGTGGGGGCGACCATCTGGGTCGTCAGCCGCCCTCCCGACGACACTCCTGCTCCTTCCACCGACGCCTCCTCGGGCGGCGCCGACGCGAAGTCCCCCGCCGAGCCCTCCAGTGGCGAGGCCAGTCCCCCGCCCGAGGCGACCCCTCCCTCGGAAGGGCTGCTCCTCGGAGACGACTACGGCCCCCTGTCCTCTGAGGGCGAGGCGGGGGCCGGGTCGGCCAAAGTGTCGGACGAAAAGACGACATGAGGGTCTGACGTGCCGCACACCCTCTCGAGCGGAATGTCTAAATAGCCAACCTGGGAATAGACTCGCCGAGCGTCAGACGCTCGGCAGACAAACCCAATCGGGGCGAGAGTCATGAAGTCCATCATCCAGGAAGCGATCGCAAAGCACCAAGAGAGCAAGGCCCTAGAGGAACGACAGGTCGGAAGCCCCGCACCGGCCCACAACGCGCCCATGAGCGCGGACGACGAGGAACTTTCGAAGCTCGCAGAGCAGCTGAAGGTCAACATCCGGATCGTCGGCTGTGGAGGCGGCGGTTCCAACACCATCAACCGCTGCGTCGAGGAAGGCATCTCCGGCGCCGAGATGTGCGCCATCAACACGGATGCGAAGCACCTTCTCACGATCCACGCTCCCCGCAAGGTCCTCATCGGACGCCGGGCCACCAAGGGCCTGGGCGCCGGTGCCCGCCCCGAAGTGGGCGAGGAAGCCGCGCGGGAGAACGAGGAGGACCTCCGTAACTTCCTCCAGGGAGCTCACATCGTCTTCGTGACCGCCGGGATGGGCGGCGGGACCGGTACCGGCTCCGCCCACGTCGTCGGCCGGATCGCGAAGGAGCTGGGCGCCCTCACGATGGGCGTGACCACCCTGCCGTTCTCCGCCGAGGGGGCCGTCCGCATGGAATCGGCCCGCGACGGGCTCGAGCGCCTGCGCCGGGTCTGCGACACGACCATCGTCATCCAGAACGACAAGCTCCTCGAGCTCGTCCCCCGGATGCCCCTGGACGCCGCCTTCAAGCTGGCGGACGCGGTCCTGATGACCGCGATCAAGGGGATCACCGAGATCGTGACCAAGCCTGGGCTGGTCAACCTGGACTACGCCGACCTTCTGACGATCATGAAGGACGGCGGCGTGGCCCTCATCGGCCTTGGCGAGAGCGAGAGCGCGACGGACCGGGTGACCGAAGCGGTCACCGAGGCCCTCACCTCCCCGCTCCTGGGCGATGTCGACCTGAAGGACGCGACCGGCGCCCTGGTCCGGGTCGTGGGGGGACCCTCCATGACCGTGAGCGAGGCGGAGAAGGCGGCGGCCCTGGTGGGCTCCAAGATCTCCAAGCGCGCTCGGATCATCTGGGGATGCACGATCGACCCCTCGCCGGAGATGGAGAACACCATCAAGGTGCTCCTCATCATCACGGGCGTGAAGGCCGCGAGCCTCCTCGGCAGCCGAGGCGGATATGCCCAGGGCGAGACCTCCGGGGGCATCGACCAGGTCAGCTGATCGCGACCTCCCGCGTTCGCCCACCGCCCAACGTCCAACCCGTTCCCGCTATGTCGGGGTCGAGGTGGAGGGGGGAGAACCCCCCTCCATCCGAGAGCTCGGTCATCTTCTGGCACTCCGACTGGCCGGAGGCCCCCAGCGTGGCCTTCCCGCTCCCCTTCCTTGGCTCCGCGTCGTTCGCGCCCAGGGTCCCCGGGCCATCGTCGAGATCGCGCACACGGACCTCGCTTCGGCGCGTACGGCGTGGAACGGTCCGCTGAGCGAGGCACCTGAGCCCCGCGGTCCCCCCGCCCTGGGGGCCCGGGGTCGGCTCTCCGTACGGACGCGTCGCACCTGGGGCACGCTGAAGGACGCCAAGCTCTGGCTGGCCCGCGCCAGTCCCGCCTGAGCCGCCCCCCTTCCCCCTTCTGCCGTGCGGCGCAGAGCTTATCGCCCCGCGTACGACTGACCTCGGGGTAAGAGACGTTGGGAGGAGACGAAAGGAACCTCTTGGTGGCGCCCCGCCGGGCCCTCCTCTCCGCATTCGACCCTCTCGCGCTGCTACCTCTCGCTCGGGGCCTCGCCCGGCACGAGGTCGAGCTTTGGGGGAGCTCCGGGACCCAGAGGAGGCTCTCGGCCGAGGGGCTGAAGGTCCGCTCGACCGAGGAGATCACCGGCATCTCGAGCTGGTTCGGCCACCGCGTGGCGACGCTCCACCCCGCCCTCTTCGGAGGGATCCTGGCCCCCCGCACCCCGGAGGGGCTGAAGGAGCTCGAAGAGCGCAAGGTGCTCCCGTTCGACCTGGTCGCGGTCCTGTTCTACCCCTTCGAGGAGGAGCTCGCCCGGGGGACGACCCCCCCCGAGACGCTTGTCGAGCGGATCGACGTGGGCGGGCCCTCGCTGCTCCGCGCGGCCGCGAAGAACTTCCGCTGGGTCGTTCCGTTCTCGGACCCGGCCGACACGGAAGGGGTCCTTCAGGAGCTCGCGGAGCGCGGCGGGGTCTCCCTCCCGACGCGTGAGCGGCTCGCCGCCATGGCCTTCCGCCGGACAGCCCTGCACGACACCGCGGTCACGTCGTGGCTCTCCTCCCGCGCGATGCCGCCCAACGGGCCGAAGCTCGACGCCCCCTTCCTGGCGCTCGCTCCCACGGGCGAGGGGCTGCGCTACGGGGAGAACCCGCACCAGCTCTCCCAGGTGATGGCCGCGGTGGGCCCCCCCGGGGTCCCCCTCCAGCCCTGGCCCATCGAGGTCCTCAAGGGCGGCTCCCTCTCGTACAACAACTACCTCGACCTGGAGCGCAGCCTCTCGCTGGTGGGCGAGTTCTCGCTCCCTTCCGCGGCCGTGGTGAAGCACGCCACCCCGTGCGGGGCGGCGAGCGGGGAGACCATCGAAGGTGCTCTCGCCCGCGCCCTCGAGACCGACCCGGTGGCGCGCTACGGGTGCGCGCTCGCGCTCAACACCCCCATGACGCTGGAAGCGGTGGAGGCGCTGAAGGGGACCTTCGTCGACATCCTGGCCGGCCCAGAGTTCCCTCCCGAGGTCATGGAAAGGCTCGCCAAGCGCCCGAAGCTCAAGCTGGTCCGCGTCAGTCCTCCCGACCCCCGCGTCGTCCGCTGGGAGGTCCGGTCGGCGGCCGGGCGCCTGCTCGTCCAGCAGGCCGACCAGCAGAACCTCAAGACCGGGGACATGCGGCAGGTCACCAAGGCGCGCGCGTCGCCCGAGGACCTCTGCACCGCGGACTTCGCCTGGCGCGTCGTCCGTCACGCGAAGAGCAACGCGGTCGTCCTGGCGAAGGGCTCGACCACCGTCGGGATCGGCGGGGGCCAGACCAGCCGGGTGGGGGCCGTCCGCAACGCGCTCGAGATCGCCGGGGACCGGGCCAAGGGGGCGGTCCTCGCCTCCGACGCATACTTCCCGTTCGCCGACGGCATCGAGGAGGCGGGCAAGGCCGGGGTCCAGGTCATCCTGCAGCCCGGCGGGTCGATCCGGGACGCGGAGGTCATCGCGGCGGCGGACCGTCACGGGATCGCGATGTACTTCACCGGCTGGCGCGTCTTCCGCCACTGAGGTCCGGCCGAAGGGTGGGCCCGAGGGGCCCTGGCTCACGGCTCGGGCTTGGTAGGGGTCCTCTCCACCTTCTCCCCCCTCGCTCCCCCCGAGGACGGGGGAGCCAGGCGGAGGGAGCGGTCGGCGAGCGGTCCCAGGGCCCTGTACATCCAGAGGAGCGGGGCCATGCGCGGGGGGACGTAGGCGACAGGCCGCGGTCGAAGGACGGTGCGCTCGGCCACGCGCCCGACCTCCTCGGGACCGATCATGATGTACCGCATCGCGCCCATCTCGCGGAGGTCGCGCCGGCCCGGCTCCCTCGCGGTCTCGAGGAACTCGGTGTTCACGGTGGTGGGCTCGAGCACGCTCACGTTCGTGCCGCGAGGCGACACCTCCCTCCCAAGGGCCAGGGTGAGCCCTTTCACCGCCCCCTTGATCCCGGAGTACGCGGCGAGACGGGGGAGCGGCACCTCGGGGGCGAGGCTCCCCACGTTCAGCACCTGCCCGCCTCCCTGCTCGAGCATCGCGGGGAGGAAGGCGCGGGTGACCGAGAGGACGGCGAGCAGGTCGACGCCCAGCTGCAGGGTCAGCTGCCGGTCGTCCTGGCGTACCAGGCGCCGGAAGAACCCGATGCCCGCGTTGTTCACCAGGATGCGCGGGGTCCCCCAGGTCTCCTGCGTGAACGCAAAGAGCCGGGCTGCGGCCCCGGCGGCGAGCAGGTCCTGCGCGAGCACCCGCGCCTCTCCCCCCGCCTTCTGAACCTCCTTGGCGACCTTCTCGAGGGCCGGAACGTCCCGGCCGGTGAGGACGACCCGCATGCCGTGGGAGGCCAGCCGGAGGGCGATCTGCCGGCCGATCCCGCGGGAGGACCCTGTGACCACCGCGGTCCCACCGCGTAGGGCGTCCGCGGGAACGCTCGAGGGCGCCGCGGCCCGGCGGTGCACCTCGGGGTGTCGTCCGTGGAGCTCGCGTTCGGTGTAGCGGCGCAGCACCTGGGGGGCAGGGGGCGCGCGCGCGTGGGAGTGAAAGCGCCAGCGGCGGACCCGGGGACGGTCGAGGACATGCTCGAACGCCCGCACCACCGAGGCGTCGCTCACCAGGAAGCGCCGGTGGGACTCGTGCAATGGGGTCGGGCCGCCCGCCACCTCCTCGTCGATCGGGGGAGAGGGGTGGCCCGCGGGCTCGAGGTACGAGATGCGCACGCCTTGCCGGAACACCTCCCGCTCCAGGGCCGTGAGGAACGGGGGGAGGGCCATCGCCAGCGCCGAGTGGATTGCGGCCTTCGCGAGCGGGGCCCGCGCGGCCGCCGAGCCGAGAACGATCAGGCGGCCCTCGCCCTGTTCGATCATTCCCGGGAGGAACTGGCGCGCGAAGACGACCAGGGACGAGTACCCCCGGTTCGCCTCGACCGCGATGCTCTCCGGCTCGCGTTCGGTGAAAGCCCCCGTGACGGGGGGCGGGAGCGCGTGGACCAGCAGTTCGACCGCGGGGAATCCCGAGGGGACCTGGCGGGCGGTCTGGAGGAGAAGCGGGACCTCCGCGTACGAGGGGGTCAGGACCTCGGCGGCGGCGCCCAGTGACACCACCTGCTCCCGGGTGCGTTCCAGGTCGTCGCCGGCGCTGTCGACCAGGAGCAGGGAGAAGTCTCGGCGCGCGAGCGACTCGGCGAGCAGCCGGCCCCACGGGCTTCCCGCCCCTAGAAGGACCGCGCCGCGCTCGCCGTTGTGGGACTCCTCTCCCTCCTCGTTCGAGGGAGCGGAGGCCGGAGGTTCGAGGCTCATGGGCCGCCGGGGAAGAAGGGGTCAGGGACCGCGAGAGGCAGGAACTGCGGTCGGGTCACGGTCAGACCGACACGAAGTACTTCTTCAGGACCGTACGGAACTCGTTCTCGGCGAGCAGCCCCACCTGACGGCCCCGTTCGGTGCCTTCCTCGAGGAAGATGAACGTCGGGATCGAATAGACCCCGTAGCTCTCCGCCGTCTGCTCGTTCTCGTCGACGTTGAGACGGGCGAAGCGGACCCTCCCCGCGAGGGAGTTGGAAAGGCGCGAAAGGAGCGGCTCGGCCTGGCGACAGGGTCCGCACCAGTCGGCGTAGAAGTCGACCACCACGGGCACCGGCGAGTGGAGGACCATCTCGTCGAAGGTGTCGTCGGTCACCAACGCCAGCGGGGGCTTCTCCGCCGTGTCCGCTTTCTCCACCATCTGCGTCCCCGATACGCCACGTAAGCGACACCTCTTGAACCTTCACGGTCCAGTAGCCGAGGGTGAGGGTGACGGGCCCGAGGAGGAGACGCGGGCCCACTCTGGCCCTCCCGACCCCGAACCCCCCCCAAAGGGCGGAGGACTTCGGAGCGCGGCTCGTCGCCTGGTTCGAGCGGGAGGCGATGGACCGCCCCTGGCGCCGCACGTCGGACCCGTACCGGATCTGGGTGGCCGAGGTGCTGCTGCAACAGACCCGTGTCGAGCAGGCGCTCCCCTACTACGAGCGGTTCCTCGACCGCTTCCCGACGCTGGCGGACCTGGCGCGGGCCCCTTTGGGTCGCGTGCTGAAGGCGTGGGAAGGGGCCGGCTACTACCGCCGGGCTCGTCTGCTCCACGCGGCCGCCCGCCAGGTGCGCGACCTCCACCAAGGAAAGCTGCCCTCCGACGCCGAGGAGCTCGAGCGGCTGCCGGGCTTCGGTCCGTACACTTCGCGTTCGGTCGCGGCTCTCGCCTTCGGGCGCAGGGTGGTCGCGCTCGACGCCAACGCGCTCCGCGTCCTCGCGCGGGTATTCCTCCTCAACCCGGAAGGCCCCGCCCTATCCTCCCCCATCGAGGAGCGGGGTCTGGCGGCGCTCGGTGATCGGCCCCCCCGGGCGTTCAACGAGGCACTGATGGAGCTCGGGCAGCGCTTCTGCACCGCCCGCGCACCTCGATGCCCCGACTGCCCGGTGGCCGAGGTGTGCCGTGCCCGACGCGAGCTCCCGCAGCCGGGAGACTTCCCCCCTCGGAAAGCGCGCGGGAGGAGGCCTCGAGTGGAGGCCGCGGTGGGGATCCTCCTCGAGGGGGACCGGCTCCTGATGGGCCGGCGGCCCGAGCACGGTCTCTTGGGAGGGCTCTGGGAGTTCCCCGGCGGCAAGCTCGAGGATGGAGAAACGCCGGAGCGGGCCGTGGTCCGGGAGTTTCGCGAGGAGACCGGGAGGCGCATCCGGGTACTTCGTCGCCTTGGCATCGTCGAGCACGACTACAGTCACTTCCATTCCACGCTGCACGTCTTTCTTCTCGGGGCCCGCGGGACGGCCACCTCCTCGACGAAGGAGGGTCGGTCGTGGCGGTGGGTCCCCTGGAAGGAGGTCGGATCGCTCGCGCTGCCGGGCGCCACCCGGAAGATGCTCCCGTGGGTCGAGCGCGAGATCGGAGCGCCACCTCGACGGGCGGCGAGCGGGAAGCGCTCCCGCGCACCACGACGGCCTCAGGACGCGTGATCGCACCCGTAGGCACCTTGCCTCGGAGCCGAGACAGGTCCAGCTCAGCGCCCCGGACCGACCGTCCGCTTCGCACGGTCTGTCTGCTCCCAGAACTTCCCGGGATTGAGGATCCCGTAGGGGTCGAGCGCGTCCTTGAGCTGGCGCAGCGCCCGGGTGCTGGCGCGCCCGTGCTCTTGAACGTAGGCCTCCGCCTTGAGCGAACCCAACCCGTGCTCGGAGCTGGCCGTGCCGCCCAGAGACCAGGCGAGATGCCAGAGGTCCCGACGGAGCTCCCGGGCGACGGAGGAGGAGGGAGGGACCGCGAAGTTGGGATGGAGCGTCCCTTCCCCCAGGTGGGCGTACAGGACCAGCCCGACCCCGCGACGTCGAGCCAGGTCGCGGACCCCCTCCATGAGCGCGTCCCACTTCGAGAGCGGCACGGCCACGTCCTCTCGGACGCGCGGACCCACCTGGGCGTCCAGCAGCGCCCCCGCCTTCCCTCGGGCCCTCCACAGTCCGTCCGCGTCCTCGAACGGGCGGACCGCTCCCTCGATCCCCAGCGGACGCAGCCCCCGCTCCCATCGCGAAGGAACGTCCTCCACGATCTCCCTCGGAACCTCGACCTCGAGCAGCAGGGCCCCGCTTCCCGAGGGAAGGGGGAGGCCCACGCCCCGCGCCAGCTCGGAGGCGACGCGCGCGTCCACCCACTCGACGGCCGAGAGGCCCTCGCGACGGGCCCACTGGAGCCCCTGGGCGATCCGGCCCAGGGACGCACTCTCCGGGACCGGTGCAAGGAGTCCGATCCTCCGAGCCGGAAGGGGCGCGACGCGCAGGGTGAGCTCCGTGAGGATCCCGAGCGTTCCCTCGCTCCCGAGGAGAGAGGGCAAGAGGTCGACGCCCGCCGACCGCTTCCAGGTGAGCGTTCCCACCTCGACGGTCTCTCCCGTCCCCAGGACCGCCCGCGCGCGAAGGACCCAGGCCCGGGTGGGGCCGTAGCGGAACGAACGGAAGCCCGAGGCGTTGGTCGCCGCGTTCCCTCCGAGGGTCGAGGACTCCCAGCTCCCCGGGTTCGGGGGATAGAAGAGCCCCCTCGGGCGGAGGAGCTCCTGGAGCCGGTAGTTGATGAGTCCCGGCTGGACCCGGACCCAGAGGTCCTCCTCGTTCACTTCAAGCAGTTGGTCCCACCCGGAGAGGTCCACGACAAGGCCTCCCCGCACCGGCGCGCTCTCCCCGTCGAGCGAGGTGCCCCCGCCGCGAGCGACGAGGGGCACGCCCCTGGGACCCGCCCATCGGACGAGCGCCACGAGGTCGCCTTCGTGGGTGGGTCGGACGCGCCCCCAAGGTCGGCCCTTCGCCCCGGACTTGTCATGGTCCACCTCCTCGAGCGCGGCGGGGCCCCGGTCCACGAGGCGCTCCAATGCGCGCGGGAGCTTCGGACCCACGTCCGCCACGTGAGAGACCGCAGGCGGAGCGCGCGGCGCAGCAGCCGAGGGTCGAGCGCGGGAGGTCGCCCGCTTCGCTCGTGCCATGCTCAAGCCGGGCCGTCAGGAGAGGCGGCACGGAGCGCCTCCATGAGCTCGGGGATCTCGAAAGGGCGGAGCAGGACGCAGTTCGCCCCGAGCCGCTTCGCCTTGGCCTCGAACTCGGCCCCGTAGAAGGGAGAGATGAGCACCAGGCCGGGGCGTGGCCTCGCCGGGTCAGCCTCCTTCAGGACCTCCTCCCAGGTCCCATCGACCAGGTCCGTGTCGACGAGCAGGATGCCTCGCGTGCCCCCCTGCAGGATCTTCTTGGCATCCTTGAGGCCACGTCCTTCCCCCTTCACCCGGTGGTGGTGCAGTCGAAGGAGGGCCCCGAGCACCTCGCGGGTCTCGGGGGTCCCGCCGATGAGGAAGATGTCGGTCACTCGGCCTCCTCAGGCATGGGGATATTGAGGACCCGGACCGGCATCCCCGTGAGGGCCCTCGGCATCTTCGCCTCGTCCCACTCGAGGAGGATCATGTTGAGCAGCTCCCGGGGGTTGTCCTTCAGCACGCTTCGTGTGGAGAACGTGTAGCAGTGCCGGATCTCCAAGAGCTCGGAATACTGCGACTGAAGCACGTGAAGGAAGCGGTCCACCTCGTCCTGGTTGCGGAACCCTGCGACCACCGCGTGCGTGGACTGCCCTTCTGGAAGCCGGTAGACGGCGATCACGTTCTCGTGACGCACCAGGTGCCCTTGGATGCTGGCTCCCCGCTCTTCGGCCCAGCCTTTGGGGAGGATACGCAGCTCGAGCAGCGTGAAGACGTGGACCCCTAGGACCGAGAGGTCTAGCACTGGACGGTAGCCCCGGATGATCCCGCTCTTCTCGAGCTTCATCCGGATCTTTCGGGCAGCCGTCGGGCTCACCCGTAGCACCTTCGCCAGATCGGTGTTCGAGGCCACCCCGTCCTCGAGCAGGGCCATGAGCAGTTGGCGTTCGTGGGGCGTGAGCTCCGGCATAGGTCCTGCTTGTCGGGACAAGCTAGGGCCGCCCAGCTATATCAAAGAAATCACGAATTACAACCAATGCTTACAGAGGCGTTCTCAAACAGAATTGGTTACGCAGGTGATGTTGCACCTCGACAGGAGCCTCCCGGCGACCTCGTCGGTCCCTTCCACACGCTCGGCCGCCCCTCGAGCGAGGGCACCGTCCCCGCTCGACCTACTGCTCCTCTTCGTCGGTCGAGGCGTGAGGCGGGCCCGGCTCGTTCTCCGCTTCCTCCTCCTCTTCCGCGGGGATGAAGGCGAGGAACCCGGAGGGCACCTTCTCCTTGCCCCGGTCCTGCTCTCCGCCCTCGGCCTTGGCGGCCCCCTTTCCCTTCCCCTTCCCCTTCCTCCGCGACCGCTCCCGCCTCCGCAATTCGACCGCGAGCAGGAGCGCGAGCGTGATCGCGAAGGCCGCGGCCACCAGGACCACGAGGTACCAGGGCGTCGGGGAGGGGGGAGTGGAGCTCACGGTGCCGTTCGTCGGGTGGGGGGCGGGAGTGATCTCCAACGGCGCGCTGGCGGTGACGTTGCCCGCCACGGCGTAGAGGGTGTCCGCGCCCGGGGTGCCGCCCATCTGGACCAGGAACTCCACGGAACCGTTCTGGAGCGTCCCGTTCTTCCGGGTCACGTCGCCCAGACCGTCGGTGAGGACGACGCTCCTGCCGCTCACGGGGTTGCCGTAGGCGTCCCAACCTCCGGCATCCACCTCGACCCAGCCTCCAGTCGTCGTCGTCGGAGGTCGGGCGGTCAGGTTGAGCTGGGAGAGGAAGGAGGGAAGGACCGTGAAGTTGCCCTCGCTCGCGGCCAGGCCGCCCGCCTGCCCCCAGAGGGAGAAGCCGGTGCCCGCGCGCAGGAAGGCGACGTTGACCCTCGCGACCCCGTCGACGAGGGTGAGGGTCGAGGGGGTGACGATGCCCCCGGGGACCCCGATCGCGGCCGTGCCGTTCCAGGTGGTGACCGGGGCCCCTGCGGCGTCCTGGACCTCGAGGGTCAGCGCCTGCGGGGCGCCGGCGGTGAGCGTCGAGGGCAGGGGGGAGAGCGAGAGCTTCGTCGGGACCTCTTGCACGGCGACGGAGAGGTTCACGCAAACGCCGAGCCCGCAGGCCTCGATGCGGTCGGACAGGCTGGGCGTCTGGATCTCGGCGGAGACCTGGCCCAGTCCGTTCGTGAGCACGACCTTGGTCGGCTGGAGGGTCCCGGTGAGGTCGCTCAACGTGAGCGTCGCGTTGCGCGGCGCCGTCGCCCCGAACGGGTCGAGCGAGGACGCGTTCAGCGCGAACGGGATCCCGGCCTCCACAGGGACGCCAGACGCGACGGACAAGTTCCAGCGGACGTCGCGGACCAGCCAGTTGTCACCTAGGATGGTGTAGGGGCCGGCGTTCGTCGAGCCGATGCCCCCGTAGATCCACGTCCCCCCGCGACCGGCATCGTACACGCAGCTCATCATGGCCCGAGGGAGCGGAGCCGGATCGGCTTCGCCTCCTCCCGCGCGCCCCGGGGGGCTCCAGGCCGCGAGCGTGAAGCTCCCGTTCGCTCCCGCGCGCCAGACCGAGTTGTTGTACCCCACGGAGAGCAGGAAGACCCCGTCGACCCCGAACTCGTAGAGGTCCTCGTGATCGACCGGGTCGTAGGCCCCGCATCCGAAGACCACGGCGGGGTCCTGCAGAGGCTTCGCGAGCTCCGTCCAGACGTGCGTCGTGAGGTTGAACGTCCAGGTGTCGTTGAGCGTGGTCACCCGGCTCGTGCACCCGGGGCTGGTGGGACCCGTGCCCCCGGCGAGGAGCGCGGTCCCGGGCGTCGCGCCCGTGGCGAAGAAGCTCCCGGCCCGGGGACCGGGGGACACGCTATTGGTGACGTTCGTCCAGCCGGAGGGAGAGAACTCCCAGGTGTCGTCCAGGAAGCGTGAGGTGACGACGGTGGGAAGTCCCGGGGCGCAGGTGGTCAGCCCACCGAACAGGTAGAAATCGTCCGTCCCGGGGACCGAGACGGTTCCCTGCGTCGCCCGGCCCGCGGGGGAGGGTCCCCCCGTGATGTTGGTCCAGTCGCCCCCGAGGTGGTAGGCCCAGGTGTCGCCGAGCGCCCCCTGCGAGTTGAATCCCCCGAAGAGGACGAACTCGTCCAGCGGGGGCGGCAGGTAGGTGAAGGAGGCCCCGGCGCGGGCGGGGGGGGCATGAGGGGGGTGCTGCTCCATCCAGGTGCCCTGGGGGGAGAAGACCCAGGTGGCGTTGGTCTCGTTCAGGGTGAGCTGGGCGGCGTCGATCGCCACCGCCCCCCCGAAGACGACGATGGCGCCGTTCACGGGGTCGTAGGCGACGGAGGGGAACGCGAGGGGCGGGGGGGCGCTCACGTTCAGCGCCGGGGTCCAGTTGGTCAGCGCGCTGAACTCGGCGAACTTCGTCCGGACCGGAAGGGGGCCCGAGGTCCCGGCCTGGGTCGTCGGGATCCCGCCGAAGATGAGCATGGCGCCGAGGGAGGGATCGTAGGAGGAGGCGATGTCGAACTCCCCGCTCACGTTCTTCACGGGGAGCTGGGACCAGCCGGTGGAGGTCCCCGCGGTCGAGTTCCACGGGAGGAGCCAGGTCTGCTCGGAGGCGTAGGTCGTCGCGAGGTAGGCGCTGTAGGAGTAGGCCCCGCCAAAGAGCACCACCCCCTGCATCCCCGGCAGGTACGCCATCGCCCCCAACGCGGTGCCGGCCGTCATCCCCGCGGGTTGGGGCATCATCCCGAGGTTCCGGAAGACGTCGCTCGGGGTGAGCACGAAGGTGTTGTAGTAGAAGTGGTCCCCGGATCCGCTGGTCTCCACCCCACCGAAGAGAAGGATCCCGGCGTTGCCGGGGAGCGGGGTCCCCTCCATCCCCCAGAGGGCGCGGGGAACGTACCCCGTCGGGTGGAGCTCGGACCACCCGGCCCCGGCGCTCCAGAGCCAGGTGTCGTTGAGGTTCGCCGAGCCGAACTGCCCCCCATAGAGGACCAACCCGCCCATGGCCGGGTCGCTCACCAGCGTCCCATCTCCCCGCGGCGAGGGGGAGGAGCCGGAGGGCAGGCAGGGGGTCCATGGCCCGACCTGAGGGAGGACCCAGCAGTCCCCGAACGTGCCTCCGGGCGCGGAAGGCCCGTACCCTCCGAACAGCACGACGTCCCCCGACAGGGCGTCGTAGGCCATGGAGGCCGCGTACCGCGCCGGGGGCGATCCCAGGCCCGAGAGGTTCGTCCACCGTCCGTTCCCCGAGTCGTATCCCCAGGTCGCGTTGAGCGCGGCGTTCGCTGCGTCCAGGCCCCCGAACAGGATGGTCATCCCGCGGGCGGGGTCGTAGGCCATCGAGGCCGCGAGCACCGCCGGCGGGAGGGAGGGGACGGTGAGATTGCTCCAGGTGATCGTCGGGGGGTCCGTCGCGGAGATGGAGGACCCGAGCGGTTGGGGGGAACGGGCCAGCGCGAGGAGCTTCGCTTCGGTCGCGGCCGCCGCGGGCCCCATCGCGGATGCGGGCCCGGGGGCAGGGTTGGATGACGACGTCGCCGGGACCTGCGGCACACGCCCGCCGATCTTCACGTGGGGAACGGCCGCGCCGGCCGGGGGCCCGAGCGCACCGGGCGGGAGCGGAGGAAGGAGCAGGACCGCTGCGGTCAGCAGGGCCAGGATGACGAGAGCACCCCGGCACAGCATCGCTCTAAGATGCGCTGGGGGGGGCATAAGCGTACAGGCAGAGGCATCCCGGTGGTTCAGGTCGGAGGGCCGCGTCGTCCAGCGCCCATCCGACCGCCTTCCCACCGGTGACCCGCCTTCCCTCCTCCCGACGGCCGACGAGCGGTCGAGGGCCCTCTCCGGAAGGTCAGGCCGTCTCCCAACGCCACCGTGCAGACGGTAAGACCCCCGGAGTTAGCTATATAGTCGGTCGGCGACATTGTACACTTGGCCTCGGGCTCAGGTGGGGTAGCGTCTCCGGTGGCACCGTCCGCGAGACCAAGAGCCTACCCCACCCGGGCCTTCCCATTCCTGGCGCCGAAAGGCGCGTTCTAAGAACGGGCGATACGCGTAGGCCGATGCGGCGTCGTTACGCGCCGGTCACTTCGTTCGCGCGAGGGACCTCTGGGACCGGGACCTTCCCCGGGCCCTGAACTCGCGGTCGAGCAGCCCGAAGGCGAGCTCCGTCTGCCACCTTTCCCCCTCGCGCCGGACCTCGCGGGCCCTGCCCTCGAGCCGGAAGCCCGCCCTGCGGAGCAGTTGCCGCGACCGGAGATTGGAGGCGAAGACGTGGGCCCCGACCCGATGCATGCGCAGAGGCCCGAAGGCGAGCGCGAGCACCGAGCGGACCGCCTCGCTCCCGAGTCCCTGACCCCAGGAGCGGGGAGAGATCCAGTAGTACAGGACCGCGGAGGGGTCCGCGGGGTTGACCGAAAGCCCGACGATCCCCAGGACTTCGCCCGACCGGGTCTCCTCCACCAGGAGCGTGAGCCCTTCGCCCGCCCTGGCGCGCCGCCGCAACCGACCGATGTACGCCCGGGCCCGGGTCGGAGTGAAGGGACTCGGCACGAACGTCCACCTGGAGACCCGCGGGTCGTCGCCCGCGCGCGCGAGCCCCTGGACGTCGGCGGGTCTGGGCAGGCGCAGGATCAGACGCGGCGTTCGAAGCGGAAGCCGCAAGCTCGCGAACCGACCTCCGAGCTCGGGCATGTTCTCTCCACCAAGATCCAGGAAGATGAGAGGGGAGGGAGAGGGGAGAGAAGAAGGGTGCCCGGGGGACCCTCCACGAGTCCGCCGTGCCTGGCCCCGCGACCCCTATGCGGTCCGGCCCGAAGCGACCTCGGGCCCGACCTCCGCGAGGAGGCTCCCATCGGACAGCGCCTGAGCCAGGAGGGCGAGGTCGGGCGCCGGAGAGCGGTCCTCCGTGAGCGCGGGAACGCGGCGGCGGACCGCCGCGTGGATGGCCTCGGTACCGGCCCCTCCGCGCGCGGGGCGTCGCTGCTCCAGGGCCTGAGCCGCCACTAGGAGCTCGATCGCCACGACCCTCCAGAGGTTCTCCAGGAGCTTCCGCGCCTTGGCCCCGCTGGTGGCCCCCATGCTGTTGAAGTCCTCCTGATTGGCGGAGGTCGGGAGCGAGTAGGCGCTCGCCGGATGGACCAGCACCTGGTTCTCCGCCACCAGGGAGGCCGCCACGTAGGGGGGGATCATGTACCCGGAAGAGAACCCGGGAGTGGAGGAGAGGAAGGGGGAGAGGCCGCGGGAAAGGTCGGCGTCGACCAGGCGAGCCACCCTGCGCTCGCTGAACCCCCCGACGTACGACAACCCGAGGGCGAGCGTGTCCAGCGTCAGCGCGAGGGGCTGGCCATGGAAGTTCCCTCCGGAGAGGAAATCGCCGTCGAAGACCAGCGGATTGTCCGAGGCCGCGTTGAGCTCCCTCTCCGCCACCGTCCGGGCCCAACCGAGCGCCATCCGCGTGGCTCCCAGCACCTGCGGGATGCAGCGCAGCACGTAGGGGTCCTGGCCCTGGTACTCCCCCGGGGCTAGGGTGAGCGCGCTGCCGTGGAGCAGCCCCCGCAGGTCGGCTGCCACCTCGCTCTGCGCGGGAAGGTTCCGCGCCTCGTGCAGGCGCGGGTCGAGGGAGCCCAGGTTGCCCTTGAGCGCATCGAAGGAGAGCGCGGCGGCGAGGAGCGCAGCGCGCAGCAGCCGCTCTCCATCATGGACGAGAAGCGCCAGGTCCCCCGCCATGAGGCAGGTCCCGTTCACCAGGCTGATCCCTTCCTTCTCCACGAGCGAGAGGGGAGCGAGGCCGGCCTCGCGCAGCGCCTTCGCGGCGGGGAGCGTCGTCCCGTCCTTCTGCTGCACCTCCCCTTCCCCGGTCAGGGCGAGGGCGAGGTGCGCGAGCGGGGCCAGGTCCCCGGAAGCCCCGACCGATCCCTGGCTCGGGACCGCCGGCACGACGTCCTGGTTGAGCGCGGAGAGCAGGAGCTCCACCACTTCCACCCGGACCCCCGAGAATCCCTTCGAGAGGCTGTTCGCCCGCAGCAGCATCATGGACCGGACGATCTCACGCGGCAGGAGCGGACCCACCCCGCTGGCGTGGGACCGGATCAGGTTCCTCTGGAGGGCCGGAAGCTGGTCCTTCGGGACGATCCTATCGGAGAGGCGGCCGAACCCCGTCGTGACCCCGTACACGGGACGACCCTCGGCGACGGCCTTCGCCACGGCCGCCCTCGCCCGCTCCAGGTTGGCCTTCGCCTGGGGCGTGAGCTCGACCTTCCGCCCCCGTCGGGCGACGTCGGCCAGGTCCTCGATGGTCAGGTGCTGGCCATCGACCGGGAGCGCGTCCGGCACGGGGGAGGGGGGAGAGGGAGGAGGCATTAGGCATTCGGTGAGGGCCACGCCCGCCGCGGGCGGGCGTGCGTGACCACCGTATGGCTAGTGATCGATGCGAGAGTATCTGGGATGGGCTTGGAGCGCGCGGGCAGCCGCGACGGAAATGTTCACGAGACGCATCCCCTTGAGGAACCCTGAACCTCGAACGACGGACGAGAATCTCCACATCTGCCCACCGAGAAAGGGACGATGTGTGGGAGTGAGAGGAAAGGCCGGCTGAGGGTCCTTTTCCCCCGGGGGGAGACGGCAAAGTTATCCCGGGCCCCGGCCACGCCGGTGAACGGACCCGTCGGAGTCAACGGATACTCGTGAGGATGACGCGCGGATCGGAAATCCAGGTTCGGTCGGTCGCGACGGGACGCTCGTTCATGCGACGTTCGACCCTCGCACTTCGTAGCCAACGTGTGGGGTCTAAGGAGAGAGCCACCTGACCCCGGCGAACTCCACGCCCTTCCCCCGTCCCCAGCCCGCCCCAGCGCGCGGCAGCTTCCCGTGCTACGAGAGATCGGACGCGCAATGGTCGGACCGATCTTCGAAGGGGACGGCGCCGCCCGTCGGGAAGAAGAGATCTCGGGGGCGAGTCCGCTAGATCTCCCTCAGGCGTCGCTTCTCCCGACGCCGCGCGATGCTTCCCACGGCGAGTATCACCACAGCACTTGCCGCGAGGGTCACCAGGAACGCCCCCAGGTCGCCCTGGAACACCGGGGGGATCGCCACGGGAGGGAGATGCACGGACGGCAAGGTCGGCACGAGCCCGATGGTGGGATCCTCCTCGAGCGCCGCGAAGGATCCGAGGCCGAAAGGCGCCAGCTGGAGGAGCCTGACGAGGTTGGTGCCGGAGATCGGAAAGAGCGCGGCTCCCAACGAGGCCGGCTGCGAACTTCCGGAGCCGGTGGTGATGACCCCGGAGTTGCTCCAGTCGACGTAGGAGACCAGCCCCCCCATCTGCACCGCCTCGAGCGCCGTGGTCGAGTTCGACCAGATGGGTTGGCCGATCCCAAGGCCCATCTCGGTGGCACAGGGCGAGATCCCCACGGTGCCGTTGGGGGGCGGAGCAGAGGACGCGCACGCGACGGTCGCGGTCGCGTTCCCCGGAGAGAAGAACTGCCATTCCAGGGCCAGGGTGTCCGCGGGGTCGACCCACGGCCAACCCGAGAGGGTCACCCCCACCTTGGCCTGGCCCAGGTGGTCGGGCGTGGCGTTGCCCGAAAGATGGAACGAGACCCCAACGTCCACGACCCCCAGGCTCGCCCCGATCGCGGTCACGGGAATCTCCCCCGTCGGGTCCTGCCACACGGGAAGGCCGGTGAGGCCCACCTGGCTCAGGGCGCTAACGGTGACCTTCCCGGTCATGTTCACCCAGACCCCCTGAGGTGAGGCGATGCTCCCGGAAACCACCACGGAGAAACCGGTGGAGCCGCTGGGAAGCGCGTAGGCCCGTGCGAACAACCCCACGGGACTGAGGGTGCTCACCGGGCCACGCGAACCGGAGGTCGAGACCTCCATGATGTGCTCGAAGGTGAGGGTGGAACGGACCGACGGGCTTGTGTCCTGGAAGAGCGTCAGCGACGGCGACGCCCCTGGGAAGACCAACGTGACGTCCCCGTTGTCGAAGCTCGGCCACGTCGAGGCCCCAATAGGACCCGAGGGCACCGGGGGGCCGCCCGCCGACGGAGCCGGGGTCTGAGATGGGACCGTGGATGGAGCGGCAGCCCACGCCGGGCTGGAGGCCAGCAAGAGGACCAGCGCGACAACCCACGGAAAGAGGGACACCCACGCGACGCTCCGCCGAGAGGGAGCGGTCAGGAACTGAGCCCGGGACGTAGGGAGGACCATCGATGCGGCCTCGTAGACCACCATCCCCCTCCGCACGCACCACGATTGTGGTACGGCGTTTGAGTGACTCGGCTGCGACGGCCCCAACGAGGACCCTTCCGCCGTCAAGCGCGTACCCCCTCCCAAAGGTTCAGCCACCGGTCCGAGACCCCTTCCTTGAGGGGGGGATAGGAGAGGAGAACGTTCCTCACCTGCTCCGGGTTCCGCAGGAAGGCGCGTCGAGGATCCGGCCGCGTCCCCCTGCGTTCCAGCAACCGGAGCGCTTCCAGCCGGTCGAGGTAGTATGCCAGGAGCGAGGACGGGACCCCGACGCTGTCGGCGAGCTCCTGGGCCGTCGAGGGACCGAAGTAGACCAGGTGAAGGAGGAGCGCCCGTGGTACCCGTTGTCGGAGGAGCGCGAGGATCAGCTTGTCGGTCTCCGGGATGGGCGGACCCTGCCCGGTAGGTCTCGAGGGATACACGCACCGGCGTCCCTCCACCGTACGGGTCTCAAGGAGGCCCCGTTGCGAGAGCCGGTAGAGGTGGTAGTCCAGGGTCCCGGTGGGGATCTTGAGCTGGCGGATGACCTCCCGGAGATGGACCCCGGGGTAACGTTGCGCGAAGCTCAGGAGGGCCTCGGCCCACGACACAGAGGGGCGAAGCGCGTCGGGTCCTGGCGGGCTCCCGGGCGAGGGACCCGGGGAGCCGGGCCGCCTACCGGAGGGCGGCCCCGAGGAAGAAGGCAACCCCAGCGACCTCCATGATGGCGCCGTAGAAGACGAACGTGAGCAGGGGGAGCCCACCCACGAGGACCACCGCGATGAGCAGGAGCCCCTGCGCAGCGAAGCAGGCCATCCCGAAGGAGAGCAGGAGCGGCCGATGGCCTGGGGTCCCCGGGCGTCGCGCGCGCAGGGAGACCACCACCAGGAACAGGGCAAGAACGACGAGAAGGGCGTAGGCGACCGAGACACCGGTCGTGGTCAGATCTGTCATGGTGCGGGGTCCATGACCGGCCCCCTATAGTCGTTCCCGCGGAACAAGACAAGCCACCCCCTCGCTCATCTGCCGTACCAGAAAGGGGATGGCTCCCGCGTCGAATCCAATGTATCATGCCGAGCGCGGCCACGTCCTCGTCCGTTGCACCAGCCTCCCCCAAGAGTTCGCATCGCCGCTCCTATCGCATCCCTCTGGTGATCGCGGTGGCCGCGGTGGCCCTCCTCGGAGGGCTCTACGTCCTGGGGTTCCTGGGGAACGGCAACCTCCAGCTGGAGGTCCACGACGCGCCCTGTTCCGGATGCGCCCATGTCTGGGTCACCTTCTCGGCGGTCTCCGTCCACGAGTCGGACATCAAGGGTAGCGGATGGACCGACCTGTCGGTTACCGGAACGACCTTCGACCTCGAGGCCCTGAACGGCTCGTCCATGGCGAAGGTCCTCGGACTTGACTCCCTGGCTGCGGGGCACTACGAGCAGATCCGTGTCACGGTCGTGAACGTGACCATCGGGCTCACCTCCGGAGCCCAGGTCCGGGCGCTGGTCGAAGGGCCCTCAGCGGACTTCAACGGGCAGTTCGACGTGTCGACGGGCGGCACGACCACGCTCAACATCGACATCAACCTCGCCGCGAGCATCCACCTCGCACCGGCCCCGATCGGCCCGGGCAGCGCCACCTTCACCCCGGACATCGGGAGCGTGGACGTCTCGGGATCCTGAGGTAACAGGAGAATACGTTCGAGGGGGAGACGATACCGATGCTGGGGCGGCGTGCAGGAGTACGGGCCGGGCTGCCCCTAGCGTTGGCCCTTGCCGCGTTGCTCGTGGGCGCGCCGCTGGCCCTGCTATCCTTCGCGGCTCCCTCCGTCTTCGCACACGAGAGTGCGACACCCAACCAGGATACCGTCGGTCCAACCCAGGTCCTTAGCCACGGAGCGGGCCTGCGCGACGGCCGCGTGGTTGGAGGAGCCATCCCCACCCCGAAGTACACGGTCACGTTCACCACCTCCCCCGCATCTTGCGGACCGGTCCTCTTCAACGGCACCAGCTACGCGAACGGCACCTCGGGAAAGTACTCCTCGGGGACCTACTCGCTGAGCGCCAGCCCCTGTGCGGGACATGCGTTCCGCCAGTGGAACACCTCGGGCCTGGTCTCGGTGGTAGGCCACACCTCTTCCACGACGACCGCAGGGGTGGCCGGGAACGGTTCGCTGGAGGCCTGGTACGTCCCCTCGGCGGGGGGAAAGACCCATTTCACCGTCGGATTCCAGGTGGCTCCCGCATCCTGTGGCCCGATCCAGTTCAACGGCTCGGGCCAGCTGAACGGGTCCAGCGGCTCGTTCCCCGCGGGGAACTACTCGACCACGGCCCCCACCTGCCCGGGCTACTCCTTCCTTCAATGGTCGACCGCGGGTGGCGTCGCCACCTACCCATCCACGGCATCCAGCGCAGTGGCCACGATCTCCGGTAACGGTACGTTGTCGGCCAAGTATGCGAGTACCGCCTACGCCGTGAACTTCTTCGTCAGCCCTTCATCCTGTGGGCCCATCTCGTTCAACGGCTCCCCGAAGACGAACGGGAGCTCGGGAAGCTACGCGGCGGGCACCTACTCCACGGTAGCAGCCTCCTGCACGGGGTACAACTTCCACGGCTGGTCCGCGAACGGGGGGCTCACCCTGGGCAGTCCCAGCAGCCCGAGCACCAACACCACGGTCTCCGCCGCCGGCAACCTGACCGCGGACTACGTGCGGGGAACCGGCGCGGGAGGTGGATCGTATGTCGTGACCTTCACGGTCAACCCCACCTACTGCGGTCCGATCACCTTCAACGGCACCTCTCAGGCGAGCGGCACCACCTCCAGCTTCCCCCCCGGTACCTACCCCGCCGTGGCCCACGCGTGCGCGGGGTACACGTTCAGCGGTTGGAGCTCCACGGGAGGGGTGGCGCTCGCGACCCCTACCAGCGCTAGCACGACCGTCACCGTGTCCTCCCCAGGTGCCCTCACCGCGACCTACGTCCAGAACGCCCCGGGGAGCGCCGGTCACCGATACAACGTCAGTTTCGTGGTCATCCCCTCCGCGTGTGGTGGGATGGGTTTCAACGGGACCACCCAGGCCAACGGGAGCTGGGGAATGTTCCGTCCGGGGAACTACTCCGCCCTCGCCCCCGCATGCACAGGCAGGGCGTTTCACGGATGGTCCGGGAGCGGCGGGGTCCAGCCCCTGGCGGCTCTCGTCAACCCGACCACCGTCTCCGTCCAGGGTAACGGCACACTCACTGCCACATACTGGACCAACGGGAGCGCGGGAACCAGCTCCGCAGGCCCCAACTCCCTTTCGAACGGCTTGGCGATCGGCCTCACGCTCGTCGTAGTCGGGGCTGTCGCGGTGCTTGGGGTACTCCTATACCGTCGGCGCAAGGCCAGGTCCTCGGGTGCCCCGGCTCCGCCTCCACCCCCGTCTACGGAACCTCCCGCGACGAGCCCGCCGCCGGATGGGCAGGCATCTCCGCCTCCCGGAGGATGATCGCAGCATGCACTTCGTACCAGAGCGAGGGCCCCTGGGGGCCCCTGTCCCGCATTCGCCATCCCGATGGCTCCACGCACCTCAGCCGCCTCAACCGCCCCAACCTGTCCACCCCATACCCTGGGAGGGACCCACTCCATGAACCCGAACAAGGCCCGCAACGTAGCCAACGTCGCCGTGAGCCGAACGACCTCATCCACCCTCGGGCGCGACCACAACGGCTGGCGCTCGGGGTTCCTGGCTACCCTGCTGGTCCTCTCGTCGCTCCTGATCATCCCAGGGGCGATGCCCGCCGCCCAGGCAGCACCCTGGGGTGGGTCGGAACCCACACCCACGAACCTGACCGTCTTCCTCCACAACAGCACCTCCCCGTTGCCCATCACGGGAGGCATCTTCGCAAGCGAGATCCTGACCTCGACCAACGACTCGGCGCGCCCCTGGCGGGGCGGAGGGGTCGTGGACGTCGGCCTCCACTTCCTCACGGTGCCGTTCTACCTGTTCCCACGCGTCGCGGGCCCCTTGACCTTGAACGGGACCCCGGTCGCCAACGTGTTCGTCAACCAGACCGGCAGCGTAACCACCGGATCTTGGACCATGACGCTGTACTCCGTCGACCCCTCGGGGGTCGCCACCCAGATCGGGACCCCGGGGGTCGCCGCCTACGGGTCGGGCTACTCCGGAAGCCTCGGGCTGCCGATCCGTATCGTCTACGGGTCGCCTCTGCTCATGACCCTCCCCACGGGATGGTCGCTGGAGGCGGTCTTCGACCAGAGCACGGGCGCGACCTCCGATCACTACGGCTTCTGGTGGGGCGATGTGAGCGGTACCTACTACCCCGCGGACATCAACGTCCCCGCCAGCACGTACCTCGCGGTCAACCAGACCTACGTGGTCGGCCCGAGCGGGGTGGTCACGAACTCGCTCAACACCTCCGTGAAGACCCCGATCGCGAGCCTCCGTGCGAACTTCTCTGACCCCCTCGGGAACTACGACTACACCAACTGGACCGTCAACTGGACGGTCACGAACCTCGGCGGAGCGCTCTACGGCGCCGGGAAGATGACGGCCTTCGGCCCCGCCGTCCCACCTTCTCCCTACGGATTCAACGAGACCTACGCGGTCGCCTACAACTACTCGTGGCTGCCCTCGGGAGGGTACACGTTCTGCGCGAACGGGACGGACAACACCAACCACAACGACTTCCTGTTCACGGGCCACTGGTTCGGGCGGGCGGCCCAAGGCTGCACCGGGTTCTTCGTGGGCTCGGCGCCGAACCTTCTCACGCTGCGGGTGCTCGACAGCAAGCATGTGGCTCTGGCGGGGGCCCGCGTCGTTGTCGCGAGCATCCTGAACTTCACCAACGCCACGGGCATCACCCACTTCCGCCTCTCGAACGGGACCTACACCGGGACCGTGACCTGGGAGGGTATCGTTGTCGCGAACCCCTCGATCACGGTCTCAGGGCCCACCTCGATCACGGTTGTGACGAGGGTCTACTACCCCACGTTCACGGTCGAGGACCAGGCATCCATCCCGCTCTCCAACGCGCTGGTCTACATCGTTCACCCGAACGGGACGCAGTACCCGCTCATGGTGACGGGGTCGACGGGCACCCTGAACCTCACGCAGGTCCCCGGGGGAGCCTACGGGCTCACCGTGATCTGGCACGGGTCGGTGGTCTACGCGCAACCGGCCCAGCCGGCCATCACCGTTTCGGGGAACGTGAGCTACCCTGTCGTGACCCAGGTCTACTACCAGTCGTTCCAGGTGGTCACGCCCGGGGGGGCGCCGCTCGCCCTGGCGAGCGTACTGGTGGAGAACAGCACGACGGGACTGGTCCTGGCCTTCGGGATCACCAACACCACCGGGGTCACCACCGCGCGCGTGCCGGCGGGGACCTTCACGGTGCTCGTCTACTGGCAGACCAGCCTGGTCGCCACGGTGCCTGACCTGCAGCTGCCCGCCGCCACGAACCCGTATGTGATCACGGTCTCGCTCTTCCAGGTCTCCTTCCTGGCCCTCGACAGCAAGGGGATCCCGGTGGCGGACGCCGAGATCGCCATCAACTCCACCGGCGGGCCCATCACGACCCTGGTGACAAGCTCTGCGGGGACGACGGCCATCGAGCTGCCGGGAGGGACCTACACCTTCACCACGCGGTGGGAGGGGATCGTGGTTGACAGCCAGGTCGCCACCATCTCGGCCCCAACAGCGCTGACCTTGAACCTGGCCGTGTACTACCTCACCCTCACCGGGAACGACGCCTCCGGCGCGCCGGTGGGCAGCGCGACGGTCGTCTACACGACCCCTCAGGGCAGCGCCAACGGGACGCTCCTTCTGGGGGCCAACGGCAGCGGCACCGTCCGCCTCCCGGGCGCCACCTACTCCCTGAGCGTCTTCTGGGAAGGCATCCTGGTGGGCACAGCTTCCGAAGCGCTGACCTCCAGCACCAGCGACGTGCTGTCGCTCTCCGTCTACTACCTGACGTTCCAGGCGCAGGACGCCGCGGGGATCCCCGTCTCGGCCGCCTCGATCCGTTGGACCACACCCCAGGGACAGGCCAACGGGTCGGTGACCACCGGGGCGGCGGGCACCGCCACCGTCCGTCTCCCCGGAGCGCCGTACAGCCTGACCACCTCGTGGGAAGGCGTGCTGGTGAACACGACGTCGGTCAGCCTCGGCGCGACCGCAACGGTGGTTCTCCACCTGGCCGTCTACTACCTCACCTTCGCGGCGCTCGACGCGAAGGGGATCCCCGTCGTCGGGGCATCGGTGAGCTGGATCGCCTCCGCGGGCAACGCGAACGGCTCGCTGACCTCGAACGGCACGGGAACGGGCCTCGCCCGGCTGCCCGGGACGGCCTACACGGTGACCACGACGTGGGAGGGGGTCCAGGTGAACCAGACCACCTACACCCTCGCGTCAAGCACCACGCTGGCCCTGCACCTCGCGGTGTACTATCTCGTGTTCCAGGCCTCCGATGCCAAGGGCATCGCGGTGGGGGACGCCTCGCTGGCCCTCTCCCTTGCGAACGGGCCCGTGAGCCTCCTCCTGCTCACGGCCACGAACGGTTCCGCCGTGGCCCGCGTGCCGACCGGGAGCTACGCCATCACCGTGAACTGGGACGACGTGACCGTGTACCAGGGGACGACCCAGGCCACGGCGGATGCCAACGTCCCCCTGGCGTTGCAGGTCTACTACTTGACCGTGGACACCGTCGACAAGGGCGGGTCCGCCCTCCCGGGGGTCTTCCTGCAGGTCCTCTCGACAAGCACGGGGGCCGCGGTGGCGTCCGCCACGACCACCTCCCAGGCCACCGTCTTCCGCCTCCCGGTCGGATCGTACGCGGTGGTGGGGACCTACAAGTCCACCTACGACCTTACGCCGGTGGAACAGACCCTGAACCAGTCGGTGAGCCTCTCGGCGTCCAGCACGGTCACCCTGAAGTTCACGGAGGTGAACCCCGCGTTCACCTCGACGAACGAGTTCTACGCGATCGCGGGATTCGTTCTCCTGGGGGTCCTGCTGCTCCTCCTGGCCGTCTTGCTGCTCCGGCGGCGGAAGGGTCAGGAGGGCGGAAAGCCAGCGCCCGCTCCGTCTTCCTCGACCGAGGAAGCGAAAGAGGAGCCGGCGACGCCCTCGTCCGAGCCTGCAGAGGAGAAGAAGGGATCAAGTCCCCCAGACGAGAACTGGAAGGAGGACCACACGGAGGCTCCTCCGACCGACATTTGACGTGGACAGGAGCCACGTCGAGAGATGACCTCCTGCCCGACCTTTCTGGATCGGCTGTGGAGACGGAGGAGGAATCTCGCTGGCCGCCGTGCGGTCGCCTTCGGGATGGTCCTTCTGGTGGCGTTCTCCGGTTGGGGCACGCTCGCGCCGGCGGACCTGCGATGCCAGGGAGCCGTCAGCTTCGGCTGTCCCGGAGGATGGCTGGGACCCTCCGTCCCTACCGCCTCCGGGGTCCAGTACTTCGACCTGACCCTGTACGACTACGGGTTCTGGATCCAGGACACGACGACCGGCACCAACGAGTCGTCCAGCTGGAGCATCTTCGAAGGATACACGATCGTCATCAATGCCACCAGCAAGTTGCCCAACCCCGCCCTGGGAGGCACCTCCAACCACGGGGTGGGCATCGGCGCGCCGATCAATTTCATCCTCTCCGCACCCATCGGTTCGTGGAACCAGGGGAGCTTTGTCGCCCCCACCTCGGCCTACTCTGGGCTGAAGCTGTACTGCAGCCACTACTGCGGCAGCGGCCACCCCAACATGAACGCGAACATCCTCAACGTGGTCCCACCTCCCAACGCCCCTGTTCCCACCGCTTCGGGAAGCCCGCTTTCGGGGACCGCCCCTCTGGCGGTCTCCTTCCTCGGCTCGGCCACCGGGGGTAGCCCCCCCTACTCGTGGGCATGGAACTTCGGGGACGGCACGACGGGCTCCACCCAGAACGCGAGCCACACCTACACCAGCTCCGGGAACTTCTACGCCTCCCTGACCGTCACGGACAGCAAGGGGCTCGTCGGCACATCCGCGCCCCTGAACGTCAGCGTCGCGTCCCCCTCCCCCCTGGCCGTCGCGTCCTCCGGCACCCCGACCTCCGGGACTGCACCTCTGGCGGTCTCGTTCTCCTCGGCGGCTTCGGGAGGAGTTCCCCCCTACAGCTACGCCTGGAGCTTCGGCGATGGCAGTTCCGCGACGGGCGCCAACGTCTCCCACACTTACAGCCTGGCCGGCGCCTTCACGGCCACGGTCACGGCCTCGGATAGTGCGGGGGGGACCGCCACGAGCTCCGTCTCGATCTCCGTCAGCTCCTCGGGGGGAACCACGCTCCAGGTCGGCGTGTCGGCCAGTCCCACGAGCGGCCCCGCGCCGCTATCGGTGGCGTTCCAGGGCACCGCGAGCTCGGGATCTCCACCCTACTCCTTTGCCTGGACGTTCGGCGACGGAGGAACCGGCACCGGGGCGAACGTGACCCATTCGTATGCGGCGGCCGGGAGCTACGTGGCTACCTGCAACGTCCAAGACTCGAAAGGCAACAAGGGCTCCGCCTCGACGACCATCTCCGTGACGGGTGGGGGATCCTCCCCCTTGACGTTGCGTGCCTCCGCAAGCCCAAGCTCGGGGGTGGCTCCGCTCCACACGAACGCGACAGCCTCGGTGAGCGGAGGTTCAGGGACCTACAACCCGGTCGCGTGGCAGATGGGCGACGGGACAACAGCCACCGGATCGATCGTGGCCCACACCTACACGAGGGCGGGGAACTACGTCCTGAACGCCACCGTGACCGATTCCCTGGGCCACACGGCCACCGCCACCATCTGGGTCAACGTCTCCCTCTCCTCCTCGCCGCTTTCCCTTTTGATCGCCGCAAGCCCCCTCACGGGGGACGCGCCGTTCCAGGTCAACGCGTCTGCCTCCGTGTTCGGAGGGACGGGCCCCTACGGCACGGTCGCCTGGCTGTGGGGGGACGGCTCGGGGAGCAATGGCACCTCGGTCAGTCATCGCTACCTCCGCTCGGGCAACTTCACGGTACGCGCGACGGAGCAGGACGCGGTGGGACAGGTCGCGTCCTCGACCACGAACATCACCTCGTACGCCGCTCCCGATGCGGCCCTCAAGCTCCAGGCAGGGAAACTGACCATCCCTGCCTCGCTGACCTTCGCCGCGTCCGTGTGGGGAGGCTCCGGCCGGTTCGCGCCCATCCTGTGGGACTTCGGAGATCTTTCCACCGTCATCGGAGGAAGCCCCCAGTCCCACACCTACACCCATGCCGGAAACTTCACGGTGCGCGTCTCCACGAACGATTCGCTCGGACGGAAGGTCGCCGCCAACCTCACCGTGAGCGTCGTGGCCCCCTCGGGAGGGGGTCCCGGGTCCGGGAACGGAGGAGGAACCGCTCCGGGTCCAGTGCCGAACGAGGTGCTGATGTTCCTCGCAGGCATGGGTATCCTGGGTCTCGGGACCCTGTTCCTAACCGCGGTGTGGGAGCGGTACGATCCTCGCCGACGCCAGTTGGTCTCGACCGCAGCGAAAAGCCCGGGTGATCCGCCCTCGGGCCCCACGCCGAATCCGGGAGCTGCATCACCCTCACATCCCACTGCCCGGGACCCGGGCGCAGCGGCACGACTTGGAGGAGGTCGCCCTTGATCGACACGCCAGTGCGCGGTCCTGACCATCGCAATGTGCTCCAGCTGGGATTCCTCGCCGGATGCCTGGGCTGGTACTGGATCGCGCCGCTCGGACACGAGGGTTGGAACTACGGTGGAAGTTGGTCGCTGCTGGGGAACGGCCTCCTCGTTGCCCTGTTGGCCGTGCTTGGGAGGGGCGTGCTGCTTCCCCTGTGGAGGGACCTTCACCCCATGCTGCGATCTTGGAGGACGAGGTTCCTGTTCTCTGGCCTCCTCGGAGCGTCCTTCCTAGGATGGTTGGCCGGTGCCAACGTGATCTCTCTGGCCGATCCGGGGAGCGTTGGCACCGCCTCGGGAGAGGTCTACGTGGCTCCGGTCCTCACCCCATTCGGGGCGTGGGACTCCCTACAGTTCCTGGTCCCTGGCCTCCAGGTCCAAGGCTACCTTTCGTTGGAGGTGCTCGGGACGTTCGGGACGCTGGCGTTCCTATGGACGGGCCTTACCCTCCTCTGGGTCATCCCCAGGTGGCAGGGTACCCCCCGGGCGCGACCCGGAAGCCACGGGCGCTCCTGGGCCGGCTTGCTCTCGTGGTTGCCGGCCGGAGGCATGAACGCCTGTTGCTGCTGCACGCCCTGGGCCCTGGTCTTGGTCATGGGCCTCGTCCCGGGGGCGGGTGCCCTGCCTCTCCTCTATGGGCAGAATGCGCAACTCTGGAACGGACTGATGATCATGTCAAGCCTGGCCTTGCTGCTCGCGACCCGCCATCTTCTCCAGTATCGCATCCACCCGTCCTGTGGCGTCGGGACTTCTCCTCTCCTTTCCCCCGTCACGGTCTCCGATTCACCTATCGCACCGGGGAGTTGATGCTCAAATGGCGACAACGAATGTTCGGATGGAGACGTCCCGTCTGGGACTTTTCGTGGCGCGCGCCCACGAGCGCCTCGCCGCCCACCCCTATCTCGCGCCCCTGCGCGAAACGCGGGTGTGGGGGTTGCTCGCGATACGGGCCTACCTGGCTGTTGTCTTCTTCCAAGCGGCGCTCGGCCATCTTTCGGTCCCCCCGGACGTCCTTGCGGGACAGTGGGCTCCCCAAGGTCCTCTTGGATCGCTGGGCGCCCAGGTAACAGCAGATCCCGCCCCGTTCATCTACGGGGTCATTGCCCTGGAACTCGCGCTGGCCTCTTCTGCCACCCTCGGGCTCATGACCCGCCTGGCTGGACTGGGAGGGTTCATGCTGAACCTGCTGTTCTTCGTCTCCTTCGAGTGGGGCGACACCTCCCAGCTGTACCTGTCCTGGGATGCCTCCTTCGCGGTCCTGTGGTTCGTCGTGATGGTAACGGCCCCAGGACGTAACCCTTCACGATTCGGCCCGACGTGACCGCGGGTACGAATTTCGACGGTCACCCATGGGTTTATCCCGGACGGGGATTCACGTCTGCGCGTGAGCCACCGGAAACTCCCGGGCCGCATCGTTCTCTCTCGTGAGGAGTGGGAAGCTCACCTCGCAGAGGACGAGAAGG
>JAKAAX010000010.1 GCA_021802125.1 Thermoplasmata archaeon
CTCGGGCCCGCCCACGAGCACGGTCCCGGAGAGCCGGCCCTCCAGGGCCTCGCCGACCAACCACCCGACGTCGCGGTTCCAGACCGGGGTGAGGTGGTAACCTCCCTCTCCGAAGATCGGGAAGCGCCCGTACCTCCTCATGAGGTCGAGCATGACGTAGACCAGCCGGTCCTTCGGGGCGAAGATGGCCGACGGCTGCAGCAGCGTGACCTCGAGCCCGCTCCGGAGGAGGACGCGCTCGAACTCGCGCTTCCGGTAAAGGTAGGGGGTCTTCGCCTCCAGGCGGGGCGTCGCGGGGGGGAGCGAGATCTGGACGAAGCGGTGGACCCCCGACCGCACCGCCGCCTCGACCAGCGCCTGGAGCGCCGTGGAGGTCCGGGCGAAGAGCCGGTCCGGGCCCGGCTGGCGGTACCAGACCACGTTCACGATCGCGTCGACGCCCTCGACGAGGGAGGGGAAGCGCGAGGTCTCCAGGACGTTCCCCGAAACGAACTCGACCCGGCCCTGCTCGAGGGGGGTGGGCGTCCGGTGGTAGGAGCGGATCGGGTAGCGGCCCGCGAGCTCCGCCAGGATGCCGCTGCCGACGACCCCCCCTCCCCCGCCCATGAGGAGGACCTTTCCCACGGGCAACTGCGCTCCCGTTCTCCCGAACGCCCGGGAGGGGCGCCCGGTGAGGCTTAAGAACGTCGGTCCCTCGGCAACCCCGTGTACGAGTTCCCCGCCCGATGGGTGAAGCTCGCCTTCGCGGTGAGCGGCTCGGCGCTGCTCATCGTGCTCACGGTCTGGCTGGTCGTGATGTGGGCCGCCTCGATCGCGGGCGGCTGAACGCTCCCGCCCTCGTCAGGGCCCGGGAGCGCGCGACCTCCCTCCGGGGTGTCCTGGGGTCCGCGAGGCTCTTCGCGGAATGGTAAGGAGCTCGGCCTTCACCAGAGGTGGCCCAGAGGGTCCTGGCTCGGCTGAGGGGGGCCCTTCGGGGCGTTGCCGCCGCCGGGAGAGGTGCTCCTCGGGCCGGGGCTCGAGCTCGTGGCGACGGGGATGAAGCGCGAGCCGCCCGCCGAGGGAGGCTTCGGTCCGCCGCCCCTGCGAGCCACCACGACCGCAACGACGACGGCGGCCGCGGCGACGACCACCACCAGGAGCAGGAGCATCGTGTGGCCGGAGGTGGGGCTCAGGCAGGAGCCGGGGTCGAGGAGGCAGGCGTTGTTCGCCTGCGCCTCGGCGACGCTCTCAGGGTGGCCCTGGATCCCGTACGTCGGGAGGCCGCTCGCCCCCGCCGGGCCTAGGGAGGAGGCGGCGGCGGGGGAGAGGGCGCCCGGGTTCCCGGAGCCGCGGGAGCTGCTCAACGCGAAGGGCAGGTTGGTCGCGGTCCCCACCTGGGGACCGAAGCGCGTGTTCGCGGCCACCACGCCGACATGGCCGGTGTGGGGGTCGACGTCCACGAAGGCGGTGAACGCCTCCGTGCCGTCGGAGTTGGCCGCGTTCGTTCCCCCCAGCGCGGCGCCGCCTCCGCCGAGGAGGTCCACGGACGTCGGGACCATGAAGAGCCCGTCGTAGAGGTGGAAGGCGAAGTCGCCGGGCAGCGACAGCCCGACGATGTGGTAGTGGCCGTAGCCGGTGAGGTAGCTCACGCCCTCGTCGGTCCCCGCGAGCCACACGGTCGTGTCCGCGTAGACCGTGCCGCTCCCTCCGCAGCTTCCCGAGCCGGAGCTCGTGGCGCCGAGCACGGTCCGTCCGTCGAAGGCCCAGTGGCACGCGTTGGAGTAGGTCCCCTGCGCCAGGTAGACGCTCGAGGAGTTCCACTGGCCTCCGCTGACCGGGGTCAGGGGCATCAGGTTGAGGGCGGGCGTGAACGAGACGGTGGTGTCGGCGCTCACGGCCCCGCTCGCGTACCCGTTGAAGGAGGCGGTCTGGGCCCCCGACAGCGCGACGGACTCGGAGGCCGTGAGGTTGCCCTCCACGCGGCTGTGCCCGTTCTCGATCGCCAGCGCCGGGACCGGCGTGGTGCCGTTCAGAAGGACCGAGCCGTTGGTGGTGAAGTTGGAGAACTCATGGTCCTGCTCCCACCCCTGCACGCTCACGTTGAGCTGCGCGGTGGTCGGGCCCTGCGAGCCCTGGGCCGACAGGAAGTAGCTCTCCACGACCACGCGCTGTCCGCTCAGCTCGAACGCGGTGGTGGAGAGGTTCGTCTGGGTGAGGATCACGTTCCAGGCGAGGAACGCGTGGAGGGTGTAGGAGAGCGACCAGGGCACCCCGTTCTGCGTCGTCCCCGAGAGCGCGCCCGTGTCGGTCTTCGCGAAGACCGCGCCCCACGCCCAGGACTGGGCGGGGTCCGCCGGGTTGGGGGGCGAGAATCCCGGGGAGGGAGCTGCCGCCGCGCTCAGCGGCATCAGGAGCGCGACGCAGAGGAGACCAACGATCGGCCAGAGGGCGCACCTCGGGGGGCGGAGGGTGACGGACATGGTGGTAGGTCGGGAAGGCTCGTCCTTCCCGCCCTCCAGCATCGCCGATACCCTTACAAGAAGACCTGTCCCATGCGGCCGGAAAGGGGCTGGACACCGTGCTACGGTGTCTCCGGTCCACCCGGGGGGTACCACGCGAGACCTGACCGACGCCGAGGTCCGGGTCCTTCGGGCGTTGCTCGCCGCCGGCCAGGAGAACGAGCGGGAGCGGCTCCGACAGACCGAGCTTCCCCGCTCCACCTACCACGCGGTGCGCAAGAGGGCCTACGCCGAGGGATGGGTGAAGGACCGCTACCTGCCGGACCCTCTCCTCTACGGCTTCTCCCACGCGACCTTCGCGCTCGCCCGCCCGTACGCCGACAAGGCGCAGGACCTGGCGCGGGCGTGGGCCGCAGAGACCGGGGCGGTCGTGCTCTGGCAGGCGGCCGCGGCGATCTTCGCCGCGGTGTTGCACACCTCCCCGGCGGAGGCCGCGAAGGCGACCCAGCGGATGGAGCGGAAGGACCTCGCCTCCGAGATGCTGCTGCTCACCCCCTCGCTGCGGGAGGCGACCGTCCCCGTGTACTTCGACTACGAGGGGCTCTTCGCGAACATGGCGGGCATCCCGGGGACGACCTCGTACCCCCGGGGACTGGGAGGACCGAACTCCGTCGGGGCCCGGCGCGGGGCGCCGCTCTCCTCCGAGGGGATCCGGCGCACGACGCAGGAACTGCTCCTTCGCCCGTTCACCGGACCGGCGGATGGCCGGCCCGGCCATCTCCTGGGGCCCGTCGGGCTCCCCCGCTCCCAGCGCCGGCTCGTCGACCAGGCGTGGGTCGAGCGGAGGGTCCTGCCCGACCCCGCCCGCATCCCCTCCTTCCAGGGGCGGCTGGCGGACCTGACCGTCTTCGTCCGGGGGGAGTTCCTGGAGGGCCGAAGCGCGGCGAGCCTGCTTCCCGTCCTGACGGAGCAGTGCCGGGTCTACCCCTTCCTCCTGGTCGAGCACCGGGGCAAGGTCCTCCTCGGCGCCCAGGGGCAGTCCGCGACCGGACCCAGCGAGACCGTGACCACGATCCCCTCACGCAAGCCGGTCCTTCCCACCCTCCAGGAGCACCTGCGCAGCATCGAGGTCGTACAGGTCCGCGCCGCCGAGCTGACGGGATGGCTGGACCACCGCTACGACCGGTTGCTGACCGGGCCCGCCCGGCCCGCGGGTTCCCCCCCGGAACCGGTCTCCGCCTAGCGGGCCCGCACCGGGGCGGAGGAAGCCGGGACACCTTCGAGGTCGAGGAGCTCCCGGATCCCCTCGCGGAAGGAGCGGGGACGTACGTCGAGCTTGTGGACCTCGCGGACGAGCAGCCCGCCCAGGACCGGGCGTGCGGCGCGGCCCGGCTCCCGGGCCTGGGAGGCCAGGTTCGCCGTGCGGAGGTCGTCCGTCCTCCATCCCCGGGAGGCGAAGAGGGCCTTCGCGAACCCGTAGGGAGAGGTCACCTCGGGGGAAGCGACGTGGTAGATCCGCGTCGACGACAGGTCGAGGATGGCTCCGAGCGCCGTGGAGACGTCGGGGATCCAGGTGGGGGTGATCCTCTGGTCGACGTACAGCGGGTGGAGGCGGTCCTCCCGGCGCTGGGCGAGGAGCGTGAGGGCGAGGTCGGTCCGGCCCGGGGAGGGGTTCCCGTAGGGATGAGAGATGCGGAGGACCGAGCGGGGACCTTTCGAGGAGAAGACCGCGGACTCTCCGATCCCCTTGGTGAGGCCGTACCAGCTCACCTTCTCCGACGGCGGGCTGGGAGGGGTCGCCTCCGGGTACGGACCGTGGGTGCCGTCGAAGACGTAGTCGGTGGAGATGTGGACGAAGAAGCGGCCGGCGCGCTCCTCCTCCTCGGCCACCCACCGCGGGAGCTCCGCGTTGAGGGTCCAGGCGCTGCCGGGGAGGCCGGTCGGGCGGGTCGCGGAAGGGTCGGACCGTTCCTTCTCGCACCCGTCGACGTCCGTGCGAGCGGCGAAGTTGACGCAGGCGTCGGCCTTGGCGCTCCTGAGGAACCCGCGCACCTGGGCCTCGTCCGAGAGGTCCAGGGGGGCGTGCGAGTCCACCGTGAGCCCCCGGGACCGGGGGTCCGTCCGCCCGGCCGTGACCACGCTCCATCCCGCGGGGGGGTGGGCGACGAAGTGGCTCCCGACCCGGGAGGTGGCGCCGAGGACCAGGACCGTGGAGGGCATCGGGAGGGGGGAGGAACGGAGGGGAAAAAGGGCGACGGCGGCCCAGGCCAACTTTGATGGCCTGCCCGTGGGTCCCCTCGGCGTGAAGGTCGTCGTCACCGGGGGCGCCGGGTTCATCGGCGCCAACCTCCTCCACTACTGGGCCCGCGAGCGGCCGCAGGACGAGCTCGTTACGCTCGACGCGCTCACCTACGCCGGCCACCGGTCCTCGCTGGTCGACCTCGAACGCGCGGGGAAGCTCCGGTTCGTGCGCGGGAACGTCTCGGACCCGGGGGTGGTGCGCCGGACCCTGAGAGGCGCGGACCTGGTGGTCCACCTCGCAGCGGAGAGCCACGTGGACCGGTCGATCGAGGACCCCGCGCCCTTCCTCACGACGAACGTCCTGGGGAGCCTCACGGTCCTGGAGGCGGCGCGGCAGTTGGACGTGGGGAGGACCCACTTCGTCTCCACCGACGAGGTCTACGGCAGCCTGCCCCTGGGGCGCCCGAAGCTGCGCTTCGGGCCCGGGACCCCCTACGCGCCCCGCAACCCGTACTCCGCGAGCAAGGCGGCCGCGGACCACCTCGCTCGGAGCTACCATGCGACCTACGGGCTCCCGGTCACCATCTCCAACTGCGGGAACAACTACGGGCCCTACCAGCATCCGGAGAAGCTCATCCCGCTCGCGATCACGCGCCTCCTCGCCGGCCTCCGGGTCCCGGTCTACGGCGACGGAAGGAACGTCCGGGACTGGATCTACGTCGAGGACCACTGCCGGGCGCTCGACGCGATCGCCCGTCGGGGGAGGGCGGGGGAGACCTACCTGCTCGGGGCCGAGGAGGAACGGTCGAACCTGGAGGTGGTCCGGACCCTGCTCGCGACGATGGGTCGGAAGGGCACCGCGATGGGCAAGGCGATCGAGCGCGTTCCCGACCGCCAGGGACACGACCGCCGCTACGCGATCGATCCCCGACGGTCCATGAGCGCGCTCCGCTGGCGGCCTCAGGTCCATTTCGAGGAGGGCATCGCTCGGACGGTCCGGTGGTACCTGGACCATCGCCATTGGTGGGAGCCCCTGCTCGCCGGCGCTGGTCGCGCCCCTCGTCGGCGCTATCGGTAAGCGCCCCATTTGGGACCGGCCGTGCACGACCTCTGTGAGGAGGGTCCGGACCGGTTTCGGTCCGGACAGGCGGGAGTGGTCGGTGAGCTCGGCGGTCTTGGGGATGACGTTGGGCCCGACGTAGCGTCCGAAGCCCGGGTCCTCGGTGATCGGGCGGACCAGGTTCTCCGGACGTCGGCGCGGGAGCTCGAGGGCGAAGAGGGAACGGAGGAAGCGGGGGGGAGGCAGGCGCCGGGACGAGCGAGGCGTGTCACGACGTCAGGCGAGGACCTGCGCGTGTTCCCCGGGGGGATGCATTCCCTTCAGGATGATCCCTGTCGTCGGATCGGGCATCGTGAGAGGGTTCGCCTCCGGGCATTTCGACCTTGCCTTGAGCGGTGGCCGACGCTAGCTGCGCCCGAGAGCATCTTTCACTTCCGCGGAGGACCGAAACGGATCTCCCTCGCCTGCCTTGCCGGCAGTGAGGTCAGGCGATGGACCCCAGGAGGAGGTGCGCCGTCTCTCCCAAGAGGCATGCCCTGGACATGTGCCTCGCCCGCGGGCTCTCCCAGCACGACCTCGAGCGCATGGTTCGCGAGGGGCGCTGGATCCCGGAGGGAGGAGTCCGCTGGGACGTGGTCTACCGGTCGTGGCACCTGAAGGTCATGCTCCTTCCGCGCCTTATTAGGGTCAAGACGGCCTGCGAGGACCGATGCCAGGGAAGGTCGTCCGTGGAAAGCTCTGCCCCGAGTGCGGGGGGGCCATCCATCTCGGGAAGGAGCGCTACACGTTCCGTGGCGTGGATTTCGGGGAGTTCGAGGTCTACGTCTGCGGGCGCTGCGGAGACTCCTCGTTCACCCCCGCAGGTGCGCGCGCGGTCGATCGGGTCGCTCGGGCCAAGGGGCTCTTCGGGGTCGACAACGAGGTGCACGCCCATCACACCGTCGCCCACGAGAAGGCACGGGCGTAGGCCGGACCCGGAGGCATGGCTCGCCGACGGAGCCCCTCCCAAGCACCGTGCCCCACAGATCCTTTCCACGGGTTCGAGCGGCCTCCGCACCGGCATGCTTGTTGTCTTGCTTTCGGCGGGCACCGGGTCCGGCGGCTCCCCCTGAAGAGCGGCGGCGCTGCTGCGTATGGAACGAGCCGACGCGAGTCCTCACTCTGCAAATGTGCGAGACTGGAGGTGGCGTTGGAGGCCCGGGAGCGGAAGGTCCCCCTCCACCAACGGCTGCAGCTCCCGCTTCCACCCTCGAGAACGTGCACCATCGCTCCCGCCGGAGCCCGCCGTGATGGGCAGGGACCCGGCTCGGGAGACCGTGGGTGGGACATCGATGCGTGAAAGAAGGGGTTTATCGTGACATTCGGCAATACGCACGTGCCTCAGGAGGGGCACATCGGTTGTCGGGTACCTCCCATCCCCCGAACATCGTGGTCGTCGTCCTGGACTGCGTCCGCGCGGATGCGCTCGCGCTGGGCTCCCGCACGCTCTCCGGGATGCCCTTCCTCCGACGGTTCCGCTCCCAGTGCGTGGCGTTCGAACGGGCCGTGGCCCCTGCTCCATGGACGTTGCCCTCCCACGCCAGCCTCTTCACCGGCGCCTACCCCTGGGAGCATCGGGCCCACGCCCGGGGAGGCAACTGGCTCGACTCCAGGACCCCCCGCCTGGCGGGCAAGATGCGCGCCCTGGGCTACCAGACGCTCTCCTTCTCGGCCAACGACCTTGTGAGCCCGATCACCAACCTGGTAGACGGCTTCCAGTCGGCCTACTGGGGAGGGTGGTGGGAGCTCCTGCTGCGCACCGGCCGGCGGTCGCGCGCCCCCAAGCGCTACCGCCAACCCGAGGGGCTTGAGCCCCTGCTCCGGCTCCGCAGGTCCGAGGGGGCGCGGAAGGTCCTCAAGGGGTTCTCGAAAGCGGCCTGGGCCAACACCGCCTACCTGGACCTCGGGTCGAGGATCGCCCAGCGCGTGCTCGCGCCGCAGTCCCACGGCCCTTGCCACGTGGCCCCGTGGGTGGTCCCGGAGTTCTCCCGGGCGGTGGCCCGGGTCCCCGCCTCCAAGCCGCTCTTCGGGTTCGTCAACCTCCTCGACGCCCACGAGCCGTACTACCCCAATCCCGGGGCCCTGCATGGTCTGACGGAGTGGGGCTGGTACCTGACCTCACGCCAGGACAAGCAGGGTTGGCTCTCCCTCGAGTACGTGCCGAACGAGAAGGACCTCGTCCGCCTGCGGGCGCTCTACGAGCAGGCCGTACGCTCCATGGATTTCTCCCTGGGCTCCATCGTCCATGCCCTGCAGAAGAGCGGCCGGTGGGAGAACACCCTGTTCGTCCTCACCGCCGACCACGGGCAGGCCTTCGGGGAGCACGGGCTCCTCTACCACGGCCTCCACGTGGCGGAGCCGCTCCTGAGGGTCCCGCTGCTCGTACGCTTCCCCGGGTCGGAAGGGCACGGCGAGCGGGTGCCCCAGTGGTCGAGCCTCGTCGACCTCGAGCCGACGCTCCTCGAGGCGGCGGGGGGCCCGGAGATGGCACGGGGCCCCGGCGTTCCGCTCTCGGAGCTCCGCCGAGGGAGGGCCCGTCCGCGGCAGGTGTTGGCCGCCTCCGAGGGCTCGACCCGCGCCTTCGGGAACGCCCCCATGGCCGCGGTCTCCCGGGAGCGGTTCGACCGGGTCCGGACGGCGGCGTACTACGGACCGATCAAGCTCCAGTTCGACGCCGTTTCCGAGAAGATCCAGGCCTTCGACGTCCTGCAGGACCCGGGAGAGACCCGGGACATCTGGGGGATGCAGCGCGGACGGGTGCTCGACCTCGAGGACCCCCTGCGACGAGCCGCCGCCATGATGTCGGTCCGCGAGGGGAGCCTGGACTCCCGCGCGAGGTCCGTGGAGGAGCGGCTGACGCGCTGGGGATACGATTGAGCCCAGGCCGTTCCCCCTTCGAACGAACCTTAGTAGCCCCGACGTTCTTCGCGCTTCACCCATGCGCGCCCACCTCGGGACCCCGGACCTCCGCACGATCGACCCTCCCCGGGTCCGTGTGGCCGACGTCCAGGTGGTCCCCCGCCCCGTCCACCAGGACCCTCGCGGCTTCCTCGTCGAGACGCTGCGGTCCGACGACGCGACATTCGGGGAGCGGCCGTTCTCCATGACCTACACCTCGCTCACCGTCGCCGGGGAGATGCGCGACCGGGACCGTTGGCACTTCCACCGCCATCAGCAGGACCGGTTCGTGGTGGTCCTCGGCGAAATGGTGCTCGCCCTCTACGACGCCAGGACCGGGAGCCGCACCCACGGTCGGCTCGACCTCCTCCGCATGGCGGGAGCCTCTCCGCTCCGGCCGCAGTCGTCGGAGAAGGGGGAGATGCTGACGCATCTGGTGAGCGTCCCGGAGGGGATCTACCACGCCATCGGGAACCTGCACCCGTCGGACCCCGTCGTGATCCAGAACTTCCCCACGAGACTCTACGACGCGAAGGACGAGGGACGCGTCCCCTTCTCCGAGGTGCCGCTTGCGTCGGACGGCGGCCGACCGTTCTCCTGGGACCGGGTGGAGGTCGTGCGTTGAAGGGTCTCCTCTTGGCGGGGGGCCGCGGGACCCGGCTGAGGCCGCTCACGTTCACCGGGAACAAGCACATGCTTCCCGTCGCCAACCGCCCGATCCTCTACTGGGGCCTCGACCACCTCCGGGAGGCGGGGATCGAAGAGGTGGGGATCGTCCTGGGACCTCTGCGCGAAGGCATCGAGGCCGGCGTGGGGGACGGCTCGACCTTCGGGCTCAAGGTCACCTACATCCAGCAGGGCGAGCCAAAGGGGCTCGCCCACGCCATCCTCTGTTCCCGGGACTTCCTCGGCGACGACCCGTTCCTGATGTACCTCGGGGACAACATGCTCGAGCACGGGCTCCGGCCGTACGTCGAACGGTTCGCCCGGGGTGACGCCTCGGCGGTGGTGGGGGCGGTGCCGGTCCGGGACGCCTCTCACTACGGCGTGGTCGAGCTCGGGTCGAAGGACCAGATCGTCTCGATCGAGGAGAAGCCTTCGTCGCCGAAGAGCGACCTCGCGCTCATCGGGGCCTACCTCTTCTCCCCCGAGGTCCACGACGTCGTCCGGGGGCTCCAGCCCTCCTCCCGAGGCGAGCTCGAGATCACCGACGCGATACGCGGTCTGGAGGAGCGCACGCACCGGGTCCGCGTCCTGCACCTGGACGGGTGGTGGAAGGACACGGGCCGTCCGGAGGACCTCCTCGAGGCGAACGAGCGCGTGCTCGCGAGCCGCCCGCGCTCCTTTTTCGTGGCCAGTGGCCACGTCGACCCCGCGGCGCACGTGAGCGGTCACGTGGGCCTGGCGGCGGGGGCGGTGATCGGCCCTGGATGCACCGTGCGGGGCCCGGCGGTGCTCGGCGAGGGGGTCCGGATCGAGGAGGGAGCGTACGTGGGTCCCTACACCTCCATCGGGAAGGGGAGCGTGGTCCGCCGCGCGGAGATCGAGCGGAGCATCCTGATGGAAGAGGTCCAGGTCGACGTGGGGCTGAGGATCATCGACAGCATCCTCGGGCGCGGCTGCCGCGTCGTCGAACGGGAACGGACCCCCCGGGGCGCCGCCTTCGTCATGGGCGACGCCGGGAAGGTCGTGCTCCCTTCACCCCGGGACTGAGAGCGAGGAGGAAGGGGGCGGGCCCCCTGCACCCGGCGAGGAGCGTGCGTCCAGGCGTCGGCGGAGCTCCACCTCGAAGGCCCCCACGAGCCCGTCCCAGTCGAAATCCCGGGCCCTGGCGCGGGCGGCGGAGGAGAGACGCGTCCGCTCGCCCTCGTCCGCGAGCGCCCGCTCGAGGACCTGCGCGAGGGCTTCGGGATCGCCCACGGGATAGCAGCGACCGGTCCGGCCTTCCTCGACGAGGTCCCCCGCGCCGAAGACCTCGGGGAATTGCGGCCGCCCCACGACGGGGAGGGCACCGGCGAGCATCGCCTCGAGCGTGGCGAGCGAGAACCCCTCGCGCTCGGAGGGGAGGACGAAGACCTTCGCCCGCGAGAGCATCTCCATCCTCCGCGCTTCGCTGACGCGTCCGGGAAGGTCCACCCGGCCCTCGAGCCCGAGCGGACGGAGGGCGTCCCGCAGGACCGGGGCCATCGGGCCCTCTCCCACGACAGCGGCCCGGCCCTTCCACCCCCGGGAAGCGAGGATCCCCAGCGCGCGCAGCAGCTCCCCCTGCCGCTTGATCGGCACGAGCCTCCCCACGGTGATGACGTCGAGGTCCCTCGGGGGCGCCGGCGAGGGGAGCAGGCTCTCGAGCCGCGGGACGTCCATCCCGTTGGAGAAGAGGAGGACCTCTCGGTACCCGTACCCGCTGCGCAGCGCCTCGGCCGTGGCGCGGCTCACCGGCAGCGCGGCGTCCGACCAGGCGAGGCCCTGGGAGAGCATCCAGCGCGACAGGCGCAGCGAGGCCGGGCCGAGCGCCCCCCGGAACGGGGAGTAGTGGACCCAGGCCTCGTCGACCTTCAGGAGGCGGAGGAAGGAGCGCTCGCGCACCCAGCGCCCCATGAACGGGAGGTGCGAGAACGGCATCGCCTCGACGAGGAGCGCGTCCGGGCGCCAGGGACCGAGCGGGTCGTGCGCGAGCATCGGCCCGAAGATGGCGGGTTGGAGGGGCCCCCGCGTCCCGGACCGGTCCGGGTACGGCCCCATGGGGAAGGCCCGAACGAGTTCGACCCCTTCGACCTCGAGGCGCGGTTGCGGCAGGCTCGTGAAGATGCGGATCGTGTGCCGCTTCGCGAGGCGCCGCGCGATCTCCCAGAGGACGGTCTGGTACCCTCCGCCGAAGACCGGCCCGCACATGTCGGTGAGGATCCCGATCCGCAGCGTCTCCATGACCGGCGGTCCGGCGAACGGGAGCCGAGGGATAAGGCGGTGGAGGGGAGGCGCGCGCGTCCCGGGGGCACCTATATGGCCCCCTCCACCGCTCCCCTCGACCGGATCCCACACCCGTGCCGAGACCGGGAAGGGGGAAGCCTCCGGTCGAACCGGCGGCTCCCGAGAGCCGTACGGGGTCGAAGTCTCCCCCGGACGGTCCGCCCACCGAGGGAGGGGCGGGCTCCGCAGCGACCCCCCGTACCCGCGGGCTCCTGCGCCATCCGTCGCTCGGGGCCTGGGTCGCGGTGCTCGGGGCGGCGGTCGCCTACGCGAGCTTCCTGGGCGAGCTTTGCACGCTGAAGTACCAGGATTTCCTCACCTTCGCCTACGACCTGGGCAACTACAACCAGATCTTCTGGACCACCGCGGAAGGCCACCAGTTCTTCTTCACCACGGCGAACTCGGTCCAGGGGAGCCACGGCTGGGTGGTCCTCGGTCACTTCTCCCCGATCTTCGTCCTGCTCGTGCCCCTCTATGCGATCGCTCCGGGGCCTCCGGCGCTGCTCTTCCTGCAGGCGGGCGCCCTCGCCGCGGGAGCGCTCCCCACCTTCGGGCTCGCCCAGCGCCTGCTCCGCTCGGACCGTTGGGCCCTGGGGATGGCCGCGGTCTACCTCGCGACCCCGCTCACGTTCTGGCCGGCGTGGTACGACTTCCACCCGGAGGTCTTCATGGTGGCGCCGATCCTGGGCGTGTTCTATTTCCTCGAGTTGAAGCGCCCCGTCCCCCTCCTCGTGTGCCTCGTCCTCGGTCTGATGTCGGTGGAGACGGCCGCGCCGTTCGTCCTCGCGTTCTTCGCCATCGCCCTCGTCCCGTCGGGCTGGGAGTGGCTGCGGCGGCGCGGCGGCCTGTTCGACGACCGGCTCCACTGGTTGGGGTTCCTGGTCACCGGTGCCTACCTCGTCCTCTCCTTCGAGGTCGCGGTGCACAACTCCGTGCTCGGCGCGACGTTCGGAGGCGCGTTCGACTACTGGCCGCAGCTGGGCGCGGCGACGGCCTACCAGGTGTACCCCATGGCCCTGCTCCATCCGGGAGCGATCCTCCCCGCCCTGTCGATCTTTGGCGAGCAGAAGGCGGTCTACGTCCTGCTCGCGTTGGGCTCCCTCGGGTTCCTTCCGCTCCTGGGCCCGTGGAAGTACACGGTCCCGGGGTACCTCTGGATCGGGCTCATCGTGCTCTCGGCCAATGCGGACTTCTTCTACACGGGGGACATGTACGCCTGCTATCTCCTCCCGTTCTTCATCGCGGCGACGGTGGCGGCCCTCGCCCGGGCGCGCAAGTGGTCCGAGCGCCGCGCCGAGCGAGCTCCGAAGGAAGCCCCATCGGCGGAACGAGCCCTTCGCGTGCACCACCGTTGGAGAGCGTCCGCCCCGGCGCTGGGCCTCCTCACGCTGCTCCTGACCGGCGTGGTCGTCACGAACGTGATCGCGAGCCCGCTCGCCTCCCAGCCGATCGACCTGTTCTGGGCGACGCCGTCGGGATGGCCCGACTTCACGGCCCACGATGCGTGGACGGCGAAGGTCCTCGCGCTCGTGCCTTCCAACGCCGGCATCGTCTGCGACGGGAAGGACTTCTCCATGGTCTCCGACCGGGCGAACGCCTGGGTCACACCGTGGGCCGCAGCGCTGGTCAAGGGACAGACGCTCGCCGGGCTGCTGGACAATGCGATCAACCGATCGACCTACATCCTGCTCGACTGGCGCCTCGCCTACCAGGACTCCGCGCTGACCCTCCAGTACGGGAACTTCTCCGACTTCGGGCTCCTCGCGGCGGCGGACGGGACCTATCTCTGGGAGCGGGGATACTCCGGACCGCTGCAGGTGTGGGACCCCTGGACGATGGCGCTCGCGGGCGGGGACACGAACGCGGGCGACGCGGTCGTGGACCCGGGGAACGCGACCGCGCTCGGGCCCTCCCTGTACCACGCCCCCGGGACCTCCAACGGGACGTTGCTCTGGACCGGGCTCGGGGTGAGGAACCTCCCGCCGGGGAACTATTCGCTCAGGGCCTGGGTCTCCGTGAGCTCCCCCCAGCCGGGAACCCAGCTCGCGATCTCCACCGCGGTAACGCCGATCTACTACCAGGCCGTCGCCCGCACGAACTACACGGGGGTGGGGAAGTTCTACTTCGTGGTCGTCCCGTCCCCGTCGAGCTACCTGCCCGGGTCCCCGGCCGTCGTGAGCACGTCGGAGGGAGTCCCGACCACGGGGAACGTGACGCTGGTCTTCTCCTGGAACGGCCTGGGGATCCTCACCAACTACGGATGGGCGCTCTCCCCGTCGAGCTCCGTCCGGCTGTATTCGCTCACGCTCCAGCAGCTCTCTCCATGATCGACGCGCTCTTCCACGGCCGAAGCCGCCGCCGTCGCGGGCTCGCGTCGGGGGCCGAGGCCGCGGCCGGAGGTCCCCCCCGAGCATGAGGAACCTGGTCGTGATCGTGGCGGACACCCTGCGCCGGCCTTCCACGGTCCCGGGCTACGGCGGGAAGAGCACGATGCCGTTCCTCGAGGGGGCCTCGCCCGGAGCGGAGGTCTTTCCGACGGCCATCGCGAGCTCGCCCTGGACGCTCCCGTCCCACGCAAGCCTCCTCGCGGGCTCGGACCCGTGGCAGGTCCACTGGCACGGCGCCCAGATCCGGGCGCCCCGGGGACCGACCCTCGCCGACCGGTTCCGGGAAGCGGGAGGGGAATCGGCCG
This sequence comes from Thermoplasmata archaeon, assembly GCA_021802125.1. Lineage (GTDB taxonomy): Archaea > Thermoplasmatota > Thermoplasmata > Lutacidiplasmatales > UBA184 > JAKAAX01. Next base: position 14,336 of record JAKAAX010000010.1, read on the forward strand.
CCTACTCGGCGAACGGGCTCCTCGCGCCGGAGTACGGCTTCCTCCGGGAGTACGGGTCCTTGAACCGCTACGCGCTCAACCGGACCGTCGCGCCTTGGGCCTGGGAGGCCCTCCACCCCCTCGCCCAAGCAGGGCCCCGAGAGGGAGGACGTCTCCTGGGCGAAACCGGGGGCGCAGGGGGCGCGGCGGGCGCTCCGTCCCAGGAGGGCGCTGCCGCCGGCCCCGGCTCGCGCGTCGCCGGGTCCCTCGCGGACCTGGGCGTGCGCTTCCTCCTCAGCGGCCGCATGCTCATCTCCGGCGTGGACCGCTACCTCCGGCGGCGACGGAGCGACAAGCCCCTCCACCTCTTCGTGAACCTGATGGAGACCCACGAACCCTACCGGCTCCGCCCCTCCGCCGGGGGAGGGCCGGTCCCGAAGGACTTCTCGCTCCCGATGATGAGCCTCGCTCCGCGAACGGCGCGGCTCACCTCGGTCCCCGAGGCGCGCGGATGGGTCGAGGAGGGCTACCTCAGGACCCTGACGCAGCTCGACCAGCGCCTCTCCGAGGTCTTCGAGGTCCTCGCCCGTCGCGGCGTGCTCCGCGACGCCTGGGTGGTGCTCCTCAGCGACCACGGCCAGGCCCTGGGCGAACAGGGCTTCTTCGGCCACGGCCACTCGCTCCAGGACGAGATCGTCCGGGTCCCCTGTGCGCTCTGGCGGTTCCGCAGGAACGAGGGGGTCCGGGACCGAGCGCCGTACGCCGAGCCCTTCGACCTGCGGCATCTCCACGATGCGCTCCTCGGGAGCCTCGAAGAGGGAGGGGAGGGAGGCCTGCCGGCGGCGCTGGGAAAGGCCGTTGCCGAGCGCGGCCCGCCGCTCTCCTACTGGGAGGGACCCGACCTCCTCGACGTGGGGACCTCGAGACCCGAGTCCGAGCGGCGACCGCTCGTCCGGAGGCTCCGGATCTGGAAGGGCGACCGGGACGTGGTGGTCGAGCAGGGGCTCGTCGAGGAGCGCGGACGCATCCTCTACCGGCCGCGACCGGAGGACCCGCGGACCGACGAGCTTGTCGAAGAGGCCGGGAGGATCCTCGAGCGCTCCGCGCCCGGGACGCTCCCTCCCGGCGCTTCGAACCGGAACGAGGTGGAGCGACGACTTCGTTCCTGGGGGTACGCGTGACCCCGGGGCCGGGTCCCGACCCCCCGCCCCTCTCGGAGGGGCCCCTGGTCAGCGTGGTGCTGCTCAACTACAACGGCCGCCGCTTCCTGCCGCTCTGGACCTCGTTCCTCAAGGAGGGGTATCCCCGGCGCGAGCTCATCTTCGTCGACAACGGCTCGACGGACGGGAGCGCGGAGGCGTTCGAACGGGAGCTGTCGCGCTCCTTCCCGAAGGTGGCGGTCCGCTTCGTCCGGCTGCCGAAGAACGTGGGGTACTCGCAGGGGAACAACGCGGGGGTCCGGGAGGCGCGGGGGGAGGTGATCGCGGTGGTCAACAACGACATCGAGGTCTCCGAGCGGTGGATCGCGCCCGTGGTGGAGGCGTTCCGGGAGGACCCCCGGCTCGGGGTCGCCCAGAGCCGACTCTACAGCCTGTCGGACCGCACGGTCCCCGACCGCGTGTGGAACCGGGTGGACCCCTTCGGTTTCGCCCACCCGTCGCCCGACCCGTCCGGGCCCCGCCGGGAGGTGTTCTACGCGGAAGGCGCGGCGCTCTTCGTCCGCCGCGCGCTCTTGGACGACCTGGGCTACTTCTATCCCGAGGAGTTCTACATGCTGGGCGAGGACGTCGACCTCTGCTGGCGGGCCCACCTGCTCGGCTGGCGCGTCGCGGAGATCGCGGCGTCGGTGGCCTGGCACGCGCGCGGAGGCACCGAGGAGGGGAGCGTGACGAAGAGGAACCCCCGGGTCCTCCGAGCCGCGACGCGGAACCGCCTCGCCACCCTCTACACGAGCTACGGCGCGCCCCGGCTCCTCCTCTTCCTCCCGCTCTCCGGTCTCCTCGCGCTCGCCCGCGCGCTGCTGCTCTGGCGCCGCGGGGACCGCGAGCACGCGCGGGCGGTCCTGCAGGGCGTCGTGGGCTTCGGGAGGGACCGCGCGTTCCTGCGACAGCGCCGCAGCGCGCTGCAGGCCCGGCGGAGGTCGCCCGACCGCGAGGTCCTCGCGCTGATGATGGGCCCGTTCGAGGGTCTGCTCGAGCTCCGCTCGCTATGGGAGGAGACCGGGCACGGGAGGCCGGGCGCCGGCGCCCGCCGGACCGCTCAGGCGTGAGACGGGGGCCCTCGCCGGAGGCGAGCCTCCCGCACGGCGAGGAGGAGCGGCACCACCAGCAAGACCCCCCCCACGGCCGCCGACGCCACCGCGCCGCCCGGGATGGCCGGGAACGGCAGGGGCCCCGCCGATGAGACCTGGACCGTGGCGTTGATCGTGACCTGGGCCCCGGTGCCGAGGTCCGTCACGGTCACGGAGACGGGGAAGCTCCCCCTCGCCCCGGGGACGCAGTAGAGGGTCGACACGTTCGCGCCGGAACAGCCGGGGGGAAGCTCGGTGTAGTCGTAGGAGGGGGGACTGCGTAGGCCCTCGACCCCCACCGTCAGCGTCACCCCGTCACCCAGGGGCACCGGTTGCGGCACGGCCCAGAGCCCGACCGGCGTCAGGGACGGGACGGAGGGCGCGAGGAACCACGCGTCCGGGACGTAGTAGGGAGCGTTCGAGTGGCCGCTGAACAGCATGAGGATCCCCCGCGCGCCGTTGAACGCGAGCTGCGAGCAGCATCGCGCCGGAGGGGCGTCCGCGGGGTTGGTCGCGTTCTGCCAGCTCCCGTTCACGAAGAGCCACGTGTCGTTCAGGAAGACGTAGGGGTTCGCGCCGACGCAGCCGGAGGGGCACCGGTCCCCGCCGAACAGGACGACGCTTCCCACCGCGGGGTCGAACGCCATCACGGCCTTCTCCCGCGGAGGAGGTGCGACGGCAGGAGCGAGGAGGGACCACGAGCCGTTCACGAACGCCCAGGTGTCCCCCAGGAACCCATGGGACGGCGTGTAGCCGCCGAAGAGCACGACCTGTCCGTCCGCGGGGTCGTCGGCCATCGACGCGCCCCAGCGCGGGGAGGGGGCCACCGACCCCTCTACCGGCTGCCACTGACCGCCGACGAGCTCCCACGTGTCCCCGAGGAAACCGGCCCTCGGAGAGAACCCGCCGAAGAGGAGGAGGGCGCCGTCCTGCCCGTCCCAGGCGAGACCGGCCGACCATCGCGGCGCCGGGGCCTGAGCCGGGGCGAGCTGGCTCCAGACGGTCCCGTTGAAGGTCCAGGTGTCGCCCAGGGGCTGGCCCGCGTAGGACTCGCCCCCGAAGAGGACGATCTCCTGGAGGGCGGGGTCGTAGGCCATGGAGCTCCAGCTGCGGGAGGGAGGGGCGGTGTTTTGGGACGCGGGGAGGTCCAGCCACCGGCCTGCGCTCAGCACGTAGGTGTCGTTGCAGCCGCCGCAGACCCCGATCCCTCCGAACTCCACCATCTCCTGCGTGAACGCGTCGTACGCCATCGCCCCGCAGCAACGGGCAGGAGGGAGGTGGCCGGGAGGGAACGTGACGTTCTGCCAGAGCAGCCTACCGGTCTGCGCGGCTTCGCCCCCCGGCGAGGCGCCTACCCGTGCGGCCGAGGGGCCCCCCGCGAACGACGTGTTCCACGGGCCGCTGGCCCCGCCGCCGAAGCCCGGTCCCACGAGGAGGAGCGCGAAGAGGACGAGGGCCAGCCCGCGCAGGCCCCGCGCGAGCGGGACCTGGTCCCCCCGGAGGACCTGAAGGAACGGACGGGGCATGGTAGGGTCCCGGCGGCAAACCCCTGCCCGATGAAAAAGCTCTGGAACGGGCCCCGAAGAGAGCGAGGTCGACCGTTCGGGCGAACCTTGATGCAGACGTCGCCCCTCGAAGAACAAAGGCATGGGTCGACCAACCACACTGGGGATCGTCCTGGCCGCCGGCTCCGGTTCCCGCATGGGATACCTGGGCGGCATCCTCCCCAAGACCATGGTCCCCGTGCGCGGGAGGCCGCTCCTCTCCTTCGCCCTGGGGACGCTGGCCAAGCTCGGAGCGGACGACGTCCGCGTGGCCATCCTGAGCGGCTCGGAGCCCGCGGAGCGCTACCTCCGTTCCCTCTCCCCGAGGGAGCTGGGGTTCCGGTCCGTACGCGCGGTGGAGTTCCGGCGTCCGACCCGGTCGCCGCTCGAGACCCTCGCGAGGACGTTGCCCGCACGCGCTCCGGGAGGGACCGTGGCGGTGGTCCTGGGAGACGACCTCACGGTCTCCGGGGGACTTCCCGGGTGGTGCGGCCGCTTCGAACGCTCCGGGGCCTCCGTCGCCCAGGCGGTCATCCGGGAGCGCGATCGCGCACGGATCCGCGGCGCCTGCGAGGTCCGGGTCGACCGGACCGACCACATCCTGGAGGTGCACGAGAAGCCGCTTCGACCGCGCTGGGGACTGCGCGGGTGCGGGCTCTACCTGTTCCGGGGACCGGAGCTCTCCCGGCTGCTGCAGGACTCGCTCTCCGCCCGGCCCTCGGCGAGCCTGAGCGACCTCATCGAGATGTGCGCCCGTCGACGGGACGCGCTCGCGCTGCGGATCTCGGGCCGGAACATCAACGTCAACACCGTCGGCGACCTGATGACCGCCTGGCAGCTAGCCCCTAGCGACCGGGAGGCTCCTCTCTGAGGCGGCGGACGCTCGAAGACCCCACCGCACCGGCAATGTCGCAGGACACCCCGGGGAGCGTGCTGTACCCCCCTCCCGGCATGGGCGGGGCCGGGTCCCGCCGTTCTGCCGAGAGCTCGCGTCCGCGCGGCATCTCCTGGATCATCCCGGCCTACAACGAGGAGGGGCGGCTCGGCGCGACCCTGGACGCCTACCTGCCCGTCCTGGAGGGGATGGGCCTTCCCTTCGAGGTCATCGTCTCCTCGAGCGGGAAGGACGCCACGCCCGAGATCGCCCGGAGGTACGCCCACCGCGGGGTCCTCTCGGTCCACACCGACGCCCGGCGGGGGAAGGGGCTCGCCATCCTGGAGGGGTTCCGCCTGGCGCGCTACTCTATCGTCGGGTATTCCGACGCCGACGGCAGCGTCCCGGCGCCGGACATGCTCCGGCTGCTATCGTCCGCGGTCTCCGGTGACCGGGCCGTCGTCGCCTCGAGACGCCTGGAACCCCACCGCAACTGGGTCCGGGCCCCGGCCCCGAAGTACTACGCGAGCAACGTCTGGCACGCGCTCTCCCGTCTCCTGCTGGACCTGCCCGTGCGCGACGCCGAGTGCGGGTTCAAGATCTTCACGCACGACATCGTCGACCGGGTCCTTCGGGAAGTGAAGGTCACCAACTGGGTCTTCGACGTCTGCATGCTCTACCATGTGCGGGCCTCCGGCGAGGCGCTGCGCGAGATGGCGGTCAACTACCGCTACCACCACGCGACGCACTTCCGCCTCTCCCGGGTGGCCCCGGTGATGCTCGCGGGGCTCTTCAGCGTCTTCGCCGTCAACCGGCTCGACCGCCGGTTCCTCCCGATGGACTTCCTGCGGGCGATGAACCGGCGCTTCTCTCAGGAGTGAGCCCCTCCGCGCGGCCCTCGCGGCGAGGGCCCCCGCCTCGCTTCGAGCTCGCCCCCAGGAGCCGACCCGGGCGCCGCACGAAGAGGGCGGCTCCCACGAGGAGAATGGCGACACCGGCCCCGAACGTGATCGAGGACGCATCGGCGGCGAGCGGGGAGGGGACCGGAGCGCTCGCGTTGCCCTCCGAGGGGAGGACCGACAGGACGATCGAGACGGACACGATCCCTCCGGAGGGGTCGCGGACCTCCATGGACAGCCCGTAGGTGCCGGGGTCCGACGGAGCGCACACGGCCTCCGGGAGCGCCTCGGGAAGGCACGGCCAGGGGAGCTGGGCGAGGAGGTACGTGGGCCGGCCCGCGGTCCCCGCGATCCCCACGACCAGCGTGGTGGGCTGACCCACCAGGACGGGGTTCGGCACGGCGGTGGCCACGGTGAGATCGAGCGTACCGGAGGGGGGCGCCTCAAGGGCCCAGGTGCCCACAGGCTCCGCTCCGAGAGCCCCCGCCCCGACGGTGAGCAGGAGCGCGGCGCGGTACGGGTCGTACGCGACGGAGGAACAGCACCGGGCCATGGGGGCGCCCCCGGCGCTCCCCGTGAGGTCCTGCCAGTAACCGTCGGTGAACGTCCAGGTGTCGTTGAAGTATTGCACGACGGAGGACGGGAGGCAGGGGGAGGCGCACACGTCACCCCCGAAGAGCACGACGCGGTCCAGCGAAGGGTCGAAGGCCATCACGGCCTTCTCCCGGGCGGGAGGAGCGACGCCGGGAGGGACCGGGGCCCACTGCGTCCCGGTCATGAGCCAGGTGTCGTTGAGGACGGAGCCGTTCTCTCCGAGCCCGCCGAACAAGAGGAGCCCCTGGTCCGCGTAGTCGAACGTGAGGGCGGGGGCCCAGCGGGGGGGCGGGCTCACGGAGGAGAAGAGGGGCGCCCACGAGCCGTTCGCGTACGCCCAGGTGTCCGAGAGGAACCCTCCCGAGGGCGAGAAGCCCCCGAAGAGGACCACCGCTCCGAGCGTCGGGTCGAAGTCCATCCCGGCGGCCCACCTCCCCGGCGGGCTCTGGAGCGGAGCCTGAGGGGTCCAGCGACCGCCTTGGAACGTCCACGTGTCCTGCGCGGCGAAGGCGACGCTCGCGTTCGGAGAGGCCAGGAGACCACCGAACAGGACCAGGTCCTCCGATACCGGGTCGTAGGCCATGGTCGCCCACGAGCGCCCCGGCGGGGCCGGGCCGGCCGTCGCGGTGATGTTCGTCCACGTCCCGTTGGCCTCGACCCACGTGTCGTTGCAGTTCCCGCAGCCGTTGGCGCCGCCATAGAGCACCCACTCCTGGTCCACCACGTCGTAGGCCGAGGCCGAACAGCACCGGGGGGTCGGGCCGCCGGTCGCATGGAGCGAAAGGTTCTCCCAGGCGACCGAGGGGGCGGTGGCCATCGCCGCGCTGCGGGGAAGGGTCAGGATCGGCCCCGAAAGGTGTGGGACCTCCGCGGGAGAGGCGTGGTCCGCCGCCAGCCCCACGAGCGCGAGGGCAACGGCGAGCGCGAGCGAGAGCGAGAGAGCGCGCGGGCGAGAGAGCGAGAGGACCCGCTCCGCGCGGGAGGAGGACCTGGGAGCCGGGTCGCGCTCGGTCCTGGCGGGGAGCGGTCCCATGTTCCTTCCTCCTGTGGACCCGTGGAACGGGGGGGACGAGCGACCTCAGCCGACTTCCTTGAGCGTGGCGACGGCGTTGTACATCGCCTCGAAGGGTCCGATCGAGGCCACGGAGATGAGCGACCCGCCCTTCGCCCGCAGCGCGATCGCCTCCGAGCGACGCCCCGGCGCGGAGAGCCCCAGCGAGGCGGACTGCGACGTGCCGCTGTCGTCCACCCAGTAGGCGTCGAGCCGCGGCGCCCCGGTCCGTAGCTGGAGGAGGGTGAAGCCGAGCAGCAGCTCGTAGGTCCCGTCGCGCGGGACCTGGTAGGAGATCAGCGTGACCGGTTGAGCGGAGCGGGTCACCGACGCGGACCGGCACGCGGGCGTGGGCGCTGCCAATCCCCACGAGTAGGTCCGGGACTCCCCCGCGGAGAGGACCCAGGCGCTCTCGCTCCCCCGGTCGTCCAGGATCTTCCCCGGGAACTGCGGGCCCTCCGGGCTCGTGTAGAGCTGGGAGAAGACGTTCTGCTTCGATTGGAAGAGCCGGAGCGCGGTGGCGCCCTGGATCCCGAAGGCGTCCACCGAGAGCTTCGCGAAGAGGTGGTTGTACACCCCGTGGTTCTGCGCCGCCCCGACCGAGTTGAGGACCGCACCGACGCCGCCGTTCCCGGAGAGGCTCACGAACACGTGGCCGAACAGGTTGGAGTCCGTCCACTCCGCGAGGTCGAGGCCCACCCGGCCGACGCGGGTCATGTAGAGCTCCGGGAAGGTGTTGTCGGTCACCACCGCCGTGGGAGAGGTGCCCTGGAGCAGGAGCCCCGTTCCCGCCACGCGGTCCATGACGAAGCGGAACCGGTTCGCGCAGACGTTCGCGTGGAGCAGCGGGTCCGCGCCCTGGGCGGTGGCGGGGGCGTGCAGGCGCACGCCGTGCCCGGCGTTGACGACCATGAGGTCGATGTCGCTCTGCTGGAGCGAGGAGAGCGAGACCGCCCAGCGGTCGGGGACCCCTCCCCCGTCGACGACGAGCCCACGGACCGAGCATCGGCGGATCACCGCGTCGGGGAGGGTCTGCAGCACCGGCTCCTGGCCGGGGGGCCCACGGAGGGTGGCGCCGCCGCCCTCGAGGATCACGTGGGACCGGAGGGAGATGGGCGACCTGAGCTCGTAAACGGCGCCAGGGTCCAGCTGGACAACGCCTCCCCCCAGGGCGAGCGCGCGGTGGATCGCCTCCTGGATGCCGCCGGTGGTCGTCCCGGGGATGTCCGGTCCGAACGGAAGCCCGTGGTTGGGCTGCGGCGACGTGCCGTTCGCGTGCCCGCGCGAAGAGACCGGGAACACCTGGAGCCGACCGGGAGGGAGAGGGGCGGGTCCGGGGCCATGCGCGCCCTCTTCCGGCGACGGTGAAGGGGGCCGAGGGGACGCCAAGGAGGCCTCGGTCCCCCTCACCGCCGGTAGAGCTCTTCAAGTCGCTGGAGGACGGGCCTCGGGCGGAGAAGCGCGGCCGACGCGATCCCCCGGAGGTGGGACGTGGGAGGCAGGGGCCTTGCCCTTCCTCGCCCCGACGGAGTCCAGAAGCGCACGCGCCTCGGGACCCACGAAGGGTTGGAGGAACTTCCGGGACCCCTCGAAGGCCGAGGAGGAGGCCCGCTGCCACTCCTCCTCGTCGCGCATCCATCGCGCGAGGGTCCTCACGTAAGCGTCGACGTCCCCCGCGGGGACCCGGACCAGGCCCGCACCCTCGACGTCGAGGTCGTGCGGGACCCCCGGGTTCACCACGGCGGGGACGCCCATGGCCCCGGCCTCCGGCACCGTCCAACCGAACCCTTCGATCGGGCTGTGGACGGTGAGGGCCTTGCTCCGGGAGAGGAGCTCGAACTTCTCCTCCTCCCCCGCGCCGACGATGATCCGCAGGTGTCCGGCGAGCTCCGGGGAGAGGGCGACCTCGCGCAGCCGCTTGAGGTAGGCCGGGTCCTGCGGTCGTCCGAGGAGGATCGCCTCGGCCTCGGGGACGTCCTGTCGGAGCCGGCGCAGGACCTCCACCGCCTCCTCGAAGCGCTTGATGGGACGGAAGTTCCCGATGACCACGAACCGGTTCGCGCGCTCTCGGTAGGGCCTCACGGTCCGCGCCGCGCCCTCCGGGAGCGCGACCTGGGGGTGGCTCACGGCCACGCCTTCGGCGGGAACCCCTTGCGAGAGAAGCCAGGACCGGGTCGTCTCGGAGGGAACGAGGAGCGGCCCTTGACCGTACGACCGCAGGAGGTCCTTCTGGAGCCGGTCGGCCGCCGCGACGAGGAGCGACGACCGGAACGCCGCCCGGAAGAGCGGACGGTTGTCCTGGTACCAGAACCCGACCGCGCGCTCCTTCGCCCACCGACGGGCCCGGAACGGGAGGCGAAGGGAGCCGATGACCTGCTCCAGGACCACGTCGAAGCCCTGTGCCCCGTGCAGCCACCCTCGGAAGCGGACCCGGAGCGGGAAGAGCGCTCCCCCGTTCCACCGCCGGAGGTCGACACCGTTCACCCGCTCCTGAGAGGGAAGACCGGGAGCGCGGGAGGTCCACATCGACACGACCCCGCCGGCCGACGCGAGCTCCTCCGCGATCCCCTGAAGGTGGAGGTCCCCGCCGGTCACGCCAGGGTGGGCCCGGTCGTGCGCCGCCAGGATGAGGAAGGAGAGCGGCACGTTCCTCAGACCCTGCCCGCCGGGTTCGGCGGCGCGTCGGCCTTCGGGCCGCTCGGCGAGGGGCGGCCCTCCCTCCCCCCCTTCGCCGAAGGGCGGAGGCCTCCGCGAGCGCTCGGAGGGTCGCGGCCGTTCGCAAGGAGCCGGTGGATCACGGCGCCCATGAGGCCAAGGACCGCGGCCGTCGCGAGCACCACCTCGAGGAGAGCGCCGGAGGGGGCGGTGACCACGGGGCCCTTGGACGGGACCGCGACCGAGGGGAGCTCCTGGAAGGTCACCGTGCCGTAGGTGTGGTTCCCGGTCCCGTCGCTCACGACCACCTGGACGGTGTAGTTCCCCGGCGGTGTCCCCGGGCAGCTCAGGACCGGGAAGTCGCCTCCCAGGCAGCTTGGAGGGAGGCCGGTCCACGCGAAGGAGAGCGTGCCGTTCGCGGGCCTCGCCTCGACAAGGAACGTCGTGAAGGAGCTCCTCACGGGGGCCGGGGGGACCACGAGGAGGCCGAGGACCCGTGGTCCTGCGGTGGGGGGAGCGGTGAGCTGGAACCGCCAGGTCGGGGCGCGTCCGTCGGTCGTGGCGTTGGAGGAGAGGAGCAAGGTCTCACCCGCCGACCAGTCGTACGCCAGCACGTCACAGCAGGCGGCAGGTGGCCCGCGGGCTTCCGTGCCGTTCGTCCATGCGCCCTGGGCGAACAACCACGTGTCGTTGAACAGGTGCAGCGGACGGCCGGGCCCGCACCCCACCAGGCACGCGTCGCCGCCGTAGAGCACGACCGCCTGGTCCGCGGCGTCGTAGCCCATCGTCGCCTTCTCTCTCGGCGCGGGGGACGGGGAGAGGACCAGAAGATGCCAGAGGCCCCTCTGGAACGTCCAGGTGTCCCCCAGGAACCCCTGGACTCCGTTGAACCCGCCGAACAGCAGCACTCCTCCCAGCTGCGGATCGTAGGTCATGGAGGGGGTCCACCTGGGAGAGGGAGAACTGGGCGGGTCGAGCTGCTGCCAGACCCCTCCCACGTACGACCAGGAGTCCGAGAGGAAACCCTGGGAGGGGGAGTAGCCCCCGAAGAGGAGGACGTAGCCGTCGGAGAGGTCCGCCACCATGCCCGCGGCCCACCTGGCCGGAGGCGGGGCGGCGGCGGAGAGGCGGGTCCAGGTCCCGTTGCTGTACGCCCACAGGTCGGAGAGGGCATCGCCGCTGGCAAGCGAAAGGCCCCCGAAGAGCAGCACGTAGCCGTCGAACGGATCGTAGGTCATCGCCCCCCATTCCCTGGCGGGGGGCGCGCGGGAGGTCCCGATCTGGAACCAGTGACCGTCGCGCCAGGCCCACGTGTCGTTGCACGCGCCTCCGCAGCTGCTCCCTCCCCCTCCGAAGAGCAGCAGGTAGCCGTCGTGGGCGTCGTAGGTCATCATCGAGCAGCAGCGCGGCGAGGGGCCGCTCGCGTTCCCCGTGACGTTCGTCCAGCCGGTTGCCTGCGTCAGGTTCGGGGAGGCGCCGCAGCCGGGAGCGAAGCAACCCAAGGGGGCGTTCCCGCCCGAGAAGGGGCTCCTCGGCCCGCTCGAGCGAAGGTCGGGGCCGAGGGCGGCGCCCCCGGCCCCTGGCCCTTGGGTGAGCGCGAAGAGCGCGGACCCCAGGACGAGGATCCCCACCGTCAAGAGGACACGGAAGGAGAGAGTGCCCGGGGAGTTGGCTCGAGACCGCCCCGTGCGCGGAGTGCCGGCCTCCACACCGGCTCGAGAGGCCCCCCGACCATAAGGGTGGGGGCAGGACGCGCGGTCAGTGGAACGTGATCTCCTTGAGCATCTCCAGGCCGATCGAAAGGGCCCGGCGTCGGCTGTGGCCCGCTCCCTTCGAGGGGCCCACGCGCTCGCGGAACTTGATCGGCGCCTCGACCACCGAGAGGCCGTTGCGGAGCGCGATCAGGATCATGTGCGGAGAGAAGTACATCCCGCCCACGGTGAGCTGGGGCAGGATGCGCTCGAGCGCTCCCCGACGGATGGCCCGGAACGTGCAACCCACGTCGGTGATCTGGATCTCGCCCCAGAAGGCGGAGTCCCAGTAGCGCAGGCGCACCAAGAGGGCGAGGAAGAGGTTCCCCCACGCCATGAACCAGTCCATCTGCGAACCGGGCCGGTTCAGCTCCCGGTTCGTGCGCGAGCCCAGGGCCATGTCGCAGTCCGCGAGGTAGGGGACGAGCTTCCGCAGGTCCTCGGCGAAGAACGTACCGTCCCCTTCCGAGAGGATGATCACCTCGGCGTCGGTCCTCTCCAGCGCCGCCCGGAGGCCTCCGAGGCAGGTGTGTCCGTAGCCGCGGGGCTGCACCGTCACGACGATCGCCCCGTGGTCCCGGGCGACCTGGGCGGTCCGGTCCTGGCTCGCGTTCTCGGCCACGAGGACCGTGCCGACCTCGGGAAGCGCGCGGAACTCGTCCACCGCGCCCCCGATCGAGGCCTCGTCATCGAGGGCGGTCAAGACCACCGCGATGCGCTTCCCCCGGATGTCCCACGTCGTAGGGAGAGCTCTCCGGGGCCCGCGCCGGGACGCCCCCAGCCCCCCCAGCAGCACCAGCAGGACCACGAGCGGAACGACGATGAGCAGGTAGAGCATGACCAAGTAGAGCCACACGTCGAAAGCCGGACCGGGTCGGAGGTAGGAGCTCCAAGGGACCTGTGCGCCCCCCGCCGCGGCGACCGCCCCGCGGACCAGGCTCGCCACGAGCTCGACCATGAGGGCGATCGCGGTCGCGGTCACGACGAGGACGCTCAGCAGGGAGGCGACGACGAGGGCCCTTCCCATCTCTCCCTACCCTCCCGCGGGGCGTCCGCCCCGCGAGCACGACCCTCGGCGGGAGCGAGGACCGCCTTTCACTCCAGCGCACCCCCGAGAGGCACGGCGGAGGTCTGCTGGACGGAGATCCCGTAGAGCCAGATGTCGGCGTTGGGCGCGAGGGTCCACCCCTGGCAGTCCAGCGTCCCCACGAAAGGCCAGGAGCCGGTGAGCGTCACGTTCTCCCATCCCCCGCCGCCCGCGGGGGAGACCGGCGAGAGGGACGCCACCTGGCTCTTGGAGGCGTCGGCGGAGAGGACGAAGCCGTAGTCGTGGCCCGTCGAGGAGGGGTTCACCAGGTCGAGCCCGACAGAGATCGGGGTCCGCAGGAGGTCGAGGAGCAGCGAGGGCTCCCCGGCCGGTCCCACCACCCGGAGGTCCAGGGTGACGTTGTAGGTCCCCGGAGGGACCGGGTAGAGCCCCACCCCGGACCAGATCTCCGTGCCGTTCGCGGTCCCCGGCGCGTGGTGCAGCGGCATCCCGGGCACGTTGGAATCGAGCACGGCGTTCCCCAGCAGGAGCGAGCTGGGAGAGACCTCGACGCTCGACCAAGGCACGTAGAGCACCGGAGGGGCGGTCCAACCACGCTGGTACAGGTACGCCCCGTTCGCCTCCGCGTAGAGACCGAAGCCCGTGAAGTTCACGCTGGCGGCGAGGATCGCCGAAGAGTACGGGTCCAGCCGGTAGTCCATGAGCAGGAACCGGGACTCGTTGACGTAGCGCCCGACGGCCTGCCCGAAGGTCGAGTCGCCGACGAAGTAGCTCGAGGTGGGCAGCACGAAGGCGTGGGTCCCGGAGGAGACCTCGGGGAAGAGGGTCGTGGTGGTCAGGACGGAGGCCGAGGGCGGGAGAAGGTCGATCACCCGGTGCAGCAGGAGGGCGTGGGCGCTGACCGAGGGGACCCCGTAGGTGATCTCGTTGAAGCTCCCAGCGGGGGCGGGCAGGAGCGGGCTCGCGACGAGCGCCCCGACGACCGCGAGGCCCACCACCGCGAGACCGATCGGGCGCTCTCCGGAGAGCGCGCGGCTCCACGCGCGGCGGCGACTCGAGGGAACCCCCTCCGCCCGCGTGGGGAGGGGCGGGCGGAGCGAGCGGGCCCATCGAAGGAGACGGGCCCACCAGGGCCGCACGTGCACGAGACCGTCCACGAGACCGAGGTAGAGGAACGGGAGGGCGTAGGCGGAGTACTGGTCCCCCAGCGTGTAGTACGCCGAGTTGTTCGAGAGCACCGCCAGTCCCACCCAGGCGAGCACGGGGAAGAGCGCGCGGTCCTCGCTCACCCAGGGGAGGAACGCGACGGTCCCGAAGAGGAGCGCCAGGTAGACCAGCTTCTGCGGCGCCTGGTAGGAGAGCGCGGCGAGGGCGAGGGAGGGGTGGACGATCGCCTGGGGATAGACCCCGAGCGGGCTGGCCGCTCCGAGGACCGACCAGTTCACGCCGTAGCTCGCGCCGAAGGCGCCCCCTCCGATCGCGCCGGCGTGGACCAGGACCTCGTAGGCGACGACGATCCACAGCGACGCGGCGAGGAAGGCGAGCAGGTACCACTTCCGGGGGAACGCGGCGGAGCCGTGCCGGACCACCATCACCCTGCGGAAGAAGGGGAGCGACGGGAGGAGGGAGAGCAGCGCGAAGAGCGCCAGGAACGGAGCGATCTCCTCGACGACCGCGAGCGCGAGCAGCCAGCAGAGCAGGAAGGGGAGCGGGCGCCGGCGCCCCAGGAAGTAGAACGCCGCCAGGACCGTCACGGGGAGGAACGCCTCCGGGTGGAAGTCGTACCACGCCAGCCCCTGGGTCACCGGGGAGACCAGGTAGGCGGCGGCGACCGCGAGCCCCCACCTCGCGGAGCCGAGGCGGTCCTTCACGATGCCGTAGAGGGGGACCGCGGCGAGCGCCACGCCCACGGCCTGGGCCACCAGCAGGGTCGCGGGCGAGGGCACGGCCGCGTAGAAGGGCAGGAGGAGGAACAGGAAGGGCGAGAAGTGGACCGCGAAGAGGCTCCCCTGGGTGCCCGCGGGGAGGTCCGCGGTGTAGTAGAAGAACCGCCCGCCGAAGAGGGTGGTGTGCATCGCCTGGTTGTAGATGCCGAGGTCCCAGGCGTAGGTCTGGAAGGACCAATAGCGCAGGACCGTGGCCGCCGAGAGGACCACGGCGAAGAGCGCGACCATCAGGGCGAGCCAGGTGCGGGGGTCCCGGAGGAACGCCCGAAGGTCCGCGGCCTGGACCAGATCCGGGTCAGGGCCAGGGCCCGGGCCAGGGTCGGGACCAGGATCAGGATGCGCGCCCGTTCCCGGGAGGTTGGCCGAGCTCAATTTCCCCCTGTCTCCCGCGGTGAAAGGGCTTCTGGGAGCAGGTCCAGAACGACCGGCTCGCTTCTAGCTTTGGGAGGACCGGCCCACGGCGGGGCCACGCCCCCGGGGCGAAAGGCCCCCCGCGTTCAGCTCAGCGGCGGTGGCGAGGGCGCGGGAGGAGCGCCGTACGAGCCGCCGGAGATGTCGTCCGAGCTCGGGGGCGGGGGTGGAGGGAGAGAGGCGCTCGGGGACCCGGCGGGGATGTCGTCCGAGGTCGGGGGAGGCGGAAGGACCGCGCCCGGGGCGCCCTCGGGCGGGGGCTCCATCGAGGTGGGGTCCTGCGCAGGGGGCGCACCGACGTACATCTGGGGAGCGGGCTCGTAGGCCGCCGCCGCCATCGCGCCGCTCTGCATGGCCAGCTCGGCCTCCCGGGAGCGCCGGCGGCGCTGCAGGATGAGGAGGACCAGGGCCAGGGCGACGACGATGACGATGACCACGCCCGCGACGAGGATCGCCCAGTTGGTGTTGTCGGCGGAGTTGCCCTGGGGCTGGTTGTTCGGGCAGCTGGAGCCGCCGACGCAGATCTGGAGCGCCGAGGCGGTCCCGCGGTTGCCGTTCGCGTCCTGGACGGTGAGCACGACGTTGAACGTCCCCGTTTGAGCGAAGGTGTGCGTGGGGTTCTGCTGCCCCGAGGTCGAGCCGTCACCGAAGTTCCACGACCAGGTGTAGGGGCCGGTGCCTCCGCTCGCCGTGCCCGCGAAGATGACCGTGAAGGGCGCCGTGGTCGAGCTGGTACCGCCGCTGGAGATCGAGGAGGAGACGGAGAGCACGCAGGAGGTGTAACAGTAGGAGACGCCCGGGATGGCCGAGCCGTACCCCATCACCGAAGCCGCGAGGAGCGCCACAAGGAGCCCCCCGCCGATCAAGAGACGAGCTCCCCAGAAGGAACGACCAGCAGATGGACCCGTGGGCCGGCGTGTCATGGTGCCAAATGAAGCGACACACAAATACATAAACTAATCGAGAGAGAACACCCCCTCCGGCAGGGTGTTCACCTCTATGCATATGTGCGCGTCGTGGAGGCGCGGGCGCGGGCCCAGCGGGCGACGGCATCGCGTCGGACGGCGGACCTCCCCGCGCCCGGCAGCTAGGCCCGACCTCGACCGAGGTTGAGAAGGAGAGGATTCAGGCGAAGATGGAGCGGGGGCGCTCGGCCGGATCCCCGTTGCAATAGCAAGGGACGGCTCGTCCCTCGACGTTGCGGTCACCGCGCCGCAGGGGAGGCCGCTCGGGGCTCAGCCATACCGGGGGACCGCAGGGTCCACGGTCACCGACCAGGCGTCGATGCCTCCTCGGAGGTTGATGACCCGGGCGAATCCCTGGCTCTCCAGGAAACCCGCCACCGCCTCGGAGCGCCCGCCGTGGTGGCAGTAGACGATGAGCGGCTGGTCGCGGGGGAGCTCCTCCACGCGGTCGGGCACGTCGTTCATGGGGATGTGCAGCGAGGGCTCGATCCGCGCGTGGGCACGCTCCCAGGGCTCCCTCACATCGAGCAGGACGACCTTCTTGCGCCCTCCATTGGCCCCGTCGAGCAACGCGGCCACCTCCTCCGGTCCGATCTCTTCGACCATGCTTCCCTAGGTCCTCAGCACGGCCGGCTTGAAACGGCTTCCTAACTCCGCGCGCGGGTCCTTCCCCGCCCCGGCCCTAGGTGCGCCCGGGGGCCGCGGGCGCATCCTCGGGGGTGGGCACGAACCGCCGGCCGAAGCGGCGGACGAAGGTGAGCTCGCGCCCGAGGTACCCCTCCACGACCCGCAGAAGGTGGTGGTCTCCCGCCTCCAGGCTGCGGGTCAGGAGCACGGCGAACAGGTAGGCGGCGAAGAGGACGAAGAAGAGCCCCACCAGCTCGAGGTTCGAGGGGACCCAGTGGGCCCACCAGGTGAGCAGGCCTAGGACCACCACGGTCGGCGCCGTCACCACGACGAGCGGGCGGAGCCGAGGTCCGGAGAACGGGTGGATGCCGGTGAGGAGGTAGATCTGGATGGTGCAGAGGATCGGCAGGAGGGCCGTCGCGATGGCGAAGGCCACCGCCGCTCCGAGCGAGCCCCAGAACGGGACGAGCGCCAGCGAGAGCCCCGCGTCGGCCCCGGCGCTCACGAACGTGTTCACGACCAGCAGCCGGAGCTTCCCGAGCCCGATGAGGACCGCCGTCGAGGGGCCGGCGATGGTGAAGGCGAAGGAGCCGAGACAGGTGACCTGGAGCAGCAGAGGTGCGCTCCCGTACCCGGGGGTCGCGAGGAAGCCGGCCCGGTAGACGAAGGTGAGGGACGCGGCGGGGAGCAGGAAGAAGAGCAGGAAGAACGGCAGCGAGATCAGCATCACCCACTTCGTGATCGTGGCGTAGCTGCGGCCGAGCTCGGGCATGTCGCCCAGCCGGTGGAGCCGCGCCGCAACTGGGAGCATGATGTACCCCAGGGCGGTCACCGCGAGCGCGACCAGGCGCGCGAGGGGGAGCACCGCGTTGTAGGCGGCGACCGGGGCGGGTCCCCGAAGGGCCCCCAGGACGATCGTGTCCACCGTTCCCACGGCGGCGGTGGAGAGCCCCACCAGCATCAGGGGGAGCGAGAAGGCGAGGAGCGCGAGGAGGGTCGAGGCCTTCGGGTCCAGGCTCTGCCCCTTCGAGGCGAGCTCGCCGCGCTTCCACGGGAACCCGAAGGGCGAGACGGTGTAGGCCGTGGCCCCCACGAGCGTGAGCATCCCCGCCACGACGTAGGCCAATAGCGCCGACTCGATCGAGGCCGCCCTGGCGAGCAGGAGCATGAGGAACCCGATCGTCAGGACCGGGTTCAGGATCTGGTTGAAGAGCATGTTGGGGAACGCGTCCTCGTTCCCCTGGAAGAACGAGGTGACCACGCCCGAGATCAGCCCGAGCGACAGGTTCACGGCGAGGAACTGGTAGACGACCGGGGTCCCCTGGAACCACAGGGCGAGTTCGGGGGCGGCGACGAAGACGATCGCCCCGGTGAGCGTCGCCGCCGGGATCGTGAGCATGAGCGAATGCACGACGATCCTCCATCGCTCGGAGACGTCGGTGGTGTGGGCGAGCTGCCGCGCCACGGCGCTCGGGAGTCCCAGGCTCCCCAGGCTCGACAGGAGGCCGGTGATCGCGAGCCCCAGGGCGAGGTCGCCGTAGAACTGGGCGTTGAGGGAGGTGACCAGGAGGACGCGGGTCCCGAAGAGCGCCCCGACCATGACCACCTGCCCGATCAGGGTGACCACGGAACCGTGGCCGAGGCTGGCGAGCGGGTGGCGTTCCTCGACCGCGTGGGCGGTCGAGGTCGTCCCCCCTCGCACCTCCTTCGGCCCGAGCGACGGGGGCAACCAAGCGTTCTCCCCCGGGCTCTCCTGGGCCGGTGCGGACGGCACGAAGGGAGTCCAACCCTCCCTCGGGATAAACCCGAGGCCAGGGCCGCGCGGGGGCCAGGGGAGCACGCGAGCCTTTTCCCCCGTTCGCCTGCGGGGGCGGCATGACCCTCCCATCCCGGGTGCTGATCACCGGAGGCGCCGGCTTCCTGGGGGCCCACCTCTCCCGGCGTCTCCTGGAGCTCGGGGTCGAGGTCCGGCTCTTCGACGACCTCTCCGGAGGCCGCGAATCGAACCTCCCTCCGGGGCTCCCTCCCGGGCGGCTGCTCCGGGGCGACGTCCGCGACGAGGTCGCGCTCGCGTCGGCGATGGAGGGGTGCCCGGCGGTGGTCCACCTGGCCGACCGCCCCGTCCCCGCGGGCTCCCCCACCGAAGGGATGGACGTGAACGTCCAAGGGACCCTCGCGGTGATGCGCGCCTGCCGGGCGGCGAAGGTCGCGCGCGTGGTGCACGCCTCCGCGTGTTCCGTCTACGGGACCTCGGGGTCTCCCCCGATGGCCGAGACGCGTCCGCCGGGCCCGGTCACGCTCACGGGGGCCTCCAAGGTCGGGGGCGAGGCCATCGTGCGCGCCTTCGCGGAGGAGGGCGCCTTCCAGGCGGTCGCGCTGCGCTTCTTCCACGTCTACGGCCCCGGGCGGGTCACGAGCCCCACCCCGGGGGTCCTCGCCCTCTTCGGCCGGGAGGTCGCCGAGGGCCGGCCCCCTCAGGTGCACGGAGCGGGGGAGATCACCCGCGACTTCGTGCACGTCGAGGACGCCGTCAACGCGATGCGTCTCTCTCTCGAGCGGCGGGTCGGGAACTGGACCCTCGCGAACGTCGGCACGGGCGTCGGGACGCCCCTGCGGGCGGCCGCCGAGGCCGTGGCGACGGCCCTGGGGCGCGTCGACATCGAGCCCGAATCCGTCGCGGCGCCGCCGGGCCCGGCGGTGAGCGCGGTGGCGGACATGCGGTACGCCCGCAGCGCTCTGGGCTTCGAGCCGAGGATCGGCTTCGCCGAGGGGCTCGCGCGGAAGGACTTCCACCTGCCGATACGCTGGGTCGCCCCCTAGGGGGAGCGCGGCGCAGCGGTCCCGCCCTTCTCAGAGGGTCCCGTTCTCGACCCGGTGGGCGCAGCGCCCGCAGACCCAGGCGCGAGGGCGGCCGCCCATGCCCGCGGGGGTCCACAGGAGACGACCTCCGCAGCTGGGGCACGGGACCTCCTCCCGGATCTTCAGCACCTCGTAGAGGGAGGGAAGGCCCGGAGGGATCGCCCCCTCGATCGGGGAGAGCGTGGGGTAGGAGAGCGGGTCCTGGGGCTGCCCGACGGGCGCCTTGGGGATGCAGAAGACGGTGAGCGAGTACTCCCCGGGCTGGAGGTTCGCGGCGAGGGTGTGCGAGACGTCGAGCACGTGGCCGGGAGGGATGTCCCGCGACTCGGCCTGGAGCCGCGTCCCCTGCAGGTTCACGTTCGTGAGAACGACGTAGTAGGTCACCGACAGCGGCGTCTGGACCTGGTTGTGGGCCATCACCTCGACGAAGATGGGTTCTCCGGGAGGGAGGACGCTAAGAGGGACGTCGCGCGAGAAGCGCATGCCCCCGCCGGCCGGGCGCCAGGAGAGGGACTCGTAGACGCCCTGACGCTCGGTGTAGAGGAACAGGGACTTCGACGGGCCGGGGGGGAGGGAGGTCGGGGGCGCGGTCGAGGGAGCCGCCGTGCCCGGTGGAACGAAGGGGGGGAAGGAGAACGCCGGGGAGGACGCAGGAGCGGAGGGAGCGGACGCCGGTGGCGGGTAGGGTTGCATTGACGGAGGCGGGGCGGGAGAGGGGGAGGTGGAAGGGGAGATGGAAGGGGAAGTGGAAGGGGAGGGTGGGAAGACCGGGTCCGGCGGGTTGAAGGAAGGAGCGGGGCCCTGGGACGACGGCGGCGGCGCGGAAGCGTAGCCGGGGTACGAAACCGGGGGCGAGGGGGGAGCTGGGATGCGGGGAGGGGGAGGGGTGGGATAGCTCGAAGGCGGGGGAGCCGCGGCCGCGGGGGCCGGGCCTGGTCCTGGCGGCGGCGGCGAGGCGGGCGGGGCCCCGGAGGGCGGCGCGCCGGGTCGTGAGGCGAATCCTGCCCTGGACCGGGCGACGGGAGTGCCCGCAGGGGGAGCTGAAGGGCCTGGCCCCGCGGTCCCCGGAGCGGGGGACGCCGATCCCACGGCGTAGCCGTAGGAAGGAGGGGGTGAGGAGGGAGCGGAGGGCGGAGAGGAAGGGGGAGGGTAGGGTTGGCCCGACGAGCCCCAGGCTGGCGTCCCGTAGGCCGGTGGAGGCGCCGCGTAGGGATTGCTTTGGGCTTGCTGCGGAGGAAGGTAGGGAGGAAGGATGGGTCGTGCGGGGGCCTGGGAAGGGCCGGGCCCCTGGGGTGCGGAGTAGGGAGCGGAAGGAGGAGGGGCGTAGGCGACCGTCGGGGGGAACGGCTGGGAGGGGTTCGCCTCCGGGGGAGAGGTCTCGGGGGTGAACGGGGGCGCGCCCGGACCGATGGGGTTCTCCGGTGGGGGGTTCGTGGCGGGGTCCGGGGAACCGTAGGTGGGGGCGGTCTCGGGAGCCGCAGAGGAAACGCTCGAGGAGGAGGAAGAGGACTCGCTCGACGTCTTGGCGAAGGGAGCGTAGCCGCAGCTGTTGCAGGTCCAGCCCTGGGAGAGCTTCACCATCTGGCCCTGCTTGCACTTGGGGCAGGTGACGGTGGGCCCAGAGACTCCCGACAAAGCGGAAGGCGTAGCCCCCTCCCCAGTAAAAAAGCGAGCGGGGCCCGAACCGTTATCTTTCCAGGGGGGTAGGTCCCCTTCCCTTGTCGAGCCCACCTCCCGTTCCAACCAGGAAGAGCTTCTGGCCCTGGTGGATGGACCCGTACTCCGACAACCCCATCGCCTTCGGGGTGCTGTTCATGATCCTCATCCTGCTGATGATCGGGGGGCTCCTGCTCTACCGCATCCTCTTCATCCACGAGCCGGGGGCCCAGCCCATCGGCCCGCCCTACTTCGTCATCCACGGCGGGCTCTCCTCCCTCCTGGGCCTCCTCTGAACGGAGGTCGGTAGCCCCTCGAGGAACGTGGGGCGGGGCCGGGGAATGCGGTCGATCGTGGTCGGGGTGGACGGTTCCCCTCCCTCCGAGAAGGCCGTGGCCGCCGCCGTCGAGATGGCCCTTCTCTTCCGGGCCCACCTGACCGTCGTCGCGGCCTACGCTCCGCCGCTCATCGACCCCAGCGGGACGGCCGCCTTCGCCACGTCCTCCGACGCCACCTCCTCGCTCCGTCAGCGGTACGACGAGCTGGTCCGCCGGAAGGTCGACGGGGCCCGTGCGGCGGGGGTCGACGCCGAGGGACTCGTCCGGGAAGGTTCCGCGACCGACGTCCTGCTCGCCGTGGTGGACGAGAAGAAGGCGGACCTGCTCGTGGTCGGCTCCCGTGGCCTCTCCCGGACCCATCGCCTGCTGCTCGGGAGCGTCTCGATGGCGGTGGCCTCCGCCGCTCCCTGCCCGGTGCTTCTGTTCCGGGACACGGCCCCGGAAGGATCGCGCTCGGCCTCCGCCGCGACCCCGACCTAGGGGTCCGAAGTTCGGGGCGAGGCCCCTATCGGATCATCCCGCGCTCTTCGCATTCCTCTTCCACGGCGTGGCGGAGGTACTTGAGCGCGGGCTCGGTCAGACGGTCCATGTGCATCAGGAGGTAGGAGAGGTAGACCTTCTCGAGCTCCCGCGTCGCCGCGTGGCCCCGCGCGTGCGGCTCGGTCTTCTCGAGGGACGGGAGAGACTCCTCCTCCCGCATGCGCTCGACCTCCTCGACGACCTCCCGAGGGAGCGGGCGGGTGAGGGGCAGGGAGGGAGGGCGGCCGGTCCGTCCTCGGCCGAGAGGGGAGGGCGATCCTGGAAGGAAGGCCCGCAGCGTGGGGTTGCGCTCCGGTTCGTCCGGCTCCGGGGCCCGTAGGGCCGGTCGAGAGACGGAGGCCTCCCGGTCCTCGGAGGGCTGGGGCGTCTCCTCGGGGCTCGCGAGCAGCGCCAGCGCGGCTCCGCCCGGCTCCTGGTGGTAGCGCTCCAGGGGGGGTTCCTCCCGCGGGGGAGGGGAAGCGGACCGTGATGGCCTCCGGGTGCCCGGAGGGTCCTGCATCGACTCGAGCGGGCGGCCGGTCACCTGCTCGACGATCTTCCGGACCGACCACGGGGTCGGTTTCTTGCTAGGGGGAGCTTCCGCCGTCCCCTCGACAGACTCGTCGGACATCCGTCCGACAGGGCTTGGTCGCCCATGTAGATAAAGCCCGGCGTTTCAGATGAACCTCCTCGAGGCGTACGGAGCTCCGAAGGGCCCTTGGGTGGCCCGGAGCCGCACTTCGGGCGCACAGTATATCGTCCCCTCGGAGGTCGCCCGCCCCGTGACGACCCGGCGAAAGCGCACCGAAGCCCCTCCATCTGCCGCAGCGTCGACCGGCGCCACGGCGGGGGCCTCCCGAGCGGACCGCGGGTCGATCGCGGTCCTCGGCGGGGGCAACATGGGCCTCGCCCTCGTCCGTGGGCTTCTCGCGAGGGACCCCAAAGCGGCCTCGCGCCTCGTGGTAAGCTCCCGCGAAGCCGGACGGCTCCGGGAGCGGATGCGCGGCCTCAACGTTCGGGTGGCGGAGACGAACTCGGAGGCGGTGGAGGGCGCGCAGGTCGTGGTCCTCGCCGTGAAGCCCCAGATCCTTCCGGGCGTCCTCGCCGAGGTCCGTGCCTCGATCTCGCCGGGGGCCACCGTGGTCTCCATCGCGGCGGGCGTCCCCACCTCGGTCATCGAGGAGGGTCTCGGGGTCGCCGCGGGGGCGGGCGCGGGGTCGGGGGCGGGGTCGGGGGCGGGGGCGGGCACGGGCGTCGTGCGCGCCATGCCGAACGTCGCGGCCTCCGTCCGCGCGAGCGCGACGGCCATCGCCCGAGGGCGGAGCACGCGACCGGTGGACCTGGAGCGGGCCCGGGGGCTGCTCTCGGCGGTGGGGCTCGTCCTCGAGGTCGAGGAGGATCTCATGGACGCGGTGACCGGCCTCTCGGGGACGGGGCCGCTCTACCTTTTCCTCATCCTGGAAGGGCTCTCGGACGCGGGGGTGAAGGTGGGCCTCTCTCGCGCGGTCTCCTCCGAGCTCGCGATCCAGACGCTGGTGGGCGCGGCCCAGTTGGTCCAGGCGACCGGGGAGCATCCCGCGAAGCTGCGCGACCTCGTGACGAGCCCGGGAGGGACGGCGATCACCGCGCTCCACTCCCTCGAGAAGAGCGGGCTCAAGGCGATGCTGCTGGACGCGGTCGAGGCCGCGACCAAGCGCTCCCAGGAGCTCGGGGCCCGCTGGAAGACCCCCTCCGCGCCCCCGCCGACCGCGGGAGAGAGCAGCGCTTCGCGTTCGCCGCCGTAAGGAAGCGGGGGTCGCCCTTCCTCGGCGCGGCGCTACAGCCCCGAGGGCCCGTAGGAGCTCTCCCGCCGAAGGTCCTCGAGCAGCGCGTGGATCTTCTCGATCTGCGCCAAGGTCCTCCGGAGGAAGACCCGGCGCCCGGCGATGGTGACCGCCCAGAGCGCGGTCTTGTCCCGGGGGACGTCCGGAGGGGCCTCGAGGGGCTGGAGCGCGAGGCGGCTCACGGGCGCGAACCACTCCATCCCGACGCCCTCCAGGTTCTCCTTGCTGAGGAACACGAGCTTCCGGCTCGTCACGATGAGGAACCCGGGGTTCTTCGGAGAGTCGAGGTAGGCCGACCAGGCGGCGACCGTGCGCTCGCCGGGCTCCGTGGGCACCGCCTTCCTCAGGAAGCTGGGGATGGTGATGGACATCCCGGGGAGCTCGCCTGGGTCCTCCACCGCGCGCAGGTGCAGGACGAGGGCCCCGGCCTCCCCGTTCAGCGGGAGCACCGGGCCGGCGTGCGGAAGGCGCACCGTCTCCCCGTCGGTGGTGCCGGCGGCGACCGGGACGAGCATTGGACCGGTCCTCCCGGGCACGACGACCTGACCGCCGCTGGTGAGGATGGTCTGGGGGACGGGGAAGGCCATGTGCTGGGCGCCTCCCTCGTGCCACGCCTCGGGGCCCTCGGCCAGGGCCAAGGAGAGGTAGTAGTCGCCGCGCGCGCGCCGGGCCGCGTCCCACCGGCCCAGGCCCTGGAGCCGCAGGCGCCGTCCGGGAGAGGAGCCCGGGGGCACTTCCACCATCACGATGTCGTGCCGGGATTCCTTGCCCTTGCCGTTGCAGACCTCGCACTCCTCCCGGCTCACCCGGCCGGTGCCCTTGCAGTGCGAGCACCGGTCGATGCTCCTCCAGGCGCCCCCCAACCGGCTCTCCTCCCGACGACCGCTCCCTCCGCAGGCGGCGCACGGAAGCGTCCGCGCCTCGACCCGGCCGGTCCCCTGGCAGGCGCGGCAGGTCTCCTCGTCGAGGAGCACGACGCGCTTGACCGCCCCGAGGAGGGACTCGCGCACGGTGAGGTCGAGGAACGCCGAGACGTCCCCGTGGCCCTCCTCGCGCTCGACCTTCAGCGCCGCGTAGGAGCTTCCCCGGGCAAAGGCGTCGCCGAGCGAGGCGTGCGCGCCCTCCTTCCCGCCCCACCCGGCCCAGTCGAAGGGGATCGACGGGTCGACGCTGGGGACCCGGCGGCGCGTCGGTTCCCTCGCGGGCGGGGAGGGGATGGGAGAGGGCCTCGGAGGGGCGGCGCGCCGGGGGGCCGCCGGCCCCGTCCTCCCGTCGGCCGGGCCCCGACGCGGGGCCCCGTCCTTGATCCGGAGGTAGGCCTCCGTGATCTCGGCGAACTTCGCGCTGTTCGCCGCCACCGTCCGGGCGCCGTCCCCATGGTGGACGTCCGGGTGGTACCGCTTCGCCAACAGACGATAGGCGGCACGGACCTCCTCGGGGCTTGCGTTCGGACGGACGCCGAGGAGGCTGTAGTCGTCCTCCATGGGTTCGCGGACTCTCTGGGCGGACGGGAGAAGCACACCCGCTCCTAAAAGGCAGGGCCACGGGGGAACGACGGGGCGGGGCCCGGGGGGGGAGACCGCCCCTCGAGGTGCGAAGGGCCGGGCCCGGCCCACGCGTTTCATTCAAATAGACGCGAGAGAGTACCTACTGCAGCGGGAGCCCCGTAGGCCTTTTGCGGGTTCCCTGCGACGTGTAGCGCAGATGCCCGACGACCGATCCGCAACCCATCGGCAGGCCCCCCCAGCGAGGGGGCGGCTCCGCCCGGGAGCTTCCCCGGCGCGCTCCATAGGTATATCTGGTCAGGAGAGGGATTCCACGGTCCGGGCCATGCGCATGCGTAGGTCCTCCACCCGTCGGCTCCGCCGGCACATCGAGAGCTCCCGCCGCGGCATCGCGAGCGCCGTCGCGACCATGTTCTCCATCATGATCGTGGCCCTGATGCTGGCGAGCTACCTCGCCGTCCAGTTCCCGAACCAGATGGAGGACGAGGAGTTCCAGCACGCCCTCCTGGTCGAGAACCAGTTCCGACAGCTCCAGGGGGACATCTACGCGGAGGTGAGCCACCCCGGGCAGCACGTGGTCATGACCACCCCGATCACCCTGGGGAGCAAGGGGGTGCCGCCTCTGGGACCCGGGTCCACCGGTACGCTCTCTCCCCCGCTGGCGCGGGCGGAGAACGCCACCTTCGGGATGGCCTTCGGACAGGTCAACTACGAGCCCCCGACGTGGGGGCAGGGGAACCTCTGCTCGGTCGTCGCCGGTAGCTGCACGCAGGGGGGCTCGCAAGGCAAGTGTACGCCCGTCCAGACCTACAACTTCTCCGGAACGGACCAGACCTGGACCGTCTCCCTGAACGGCGCGAACAACTGCTACTTCCTCAACTTCACAGGCAACCACAACGTGATCTCCGTGAGCGCGCCCAGCCAGAACTTCCAGTACATGGTCATCCTGGTCGAGGGCGACTACAACTTCTTCAGCTTCAGCTACAACGGCGGGGCCGGCTCCCCGAACATCTTCCTGTTCGGCCAGCGCGACTCCTACAACGTCTCGATGAGCGGGAACCACAAGGTGGCGAACACCACCTTCATCGGGTTCCAGAACGGCACGATCCGGTGCCCGCTGCTGAACCTGTCGGCCACCGACACTTACAACGTCACGATCTCGGGAGGGAACTCCAACCAGCAGAACCTGACCTGGTTCAACGCCCTCGGCTACAACTCCAACGCGAACCTGGTGAAGTACCAGAAGGGCTACCTCCAGTACCAGAACAAGTCCCTGCCCATAGGTTGTGCTTGGTACGTGAACGGGATCACCGACATATTTGGCGGCAATTTTGGGGGACTCTCCGCCCAGTTGAGCAATCGGTACAGCCCCGTGGTCTCCGTCAACTACGAGGAGGGGGCGGTGATCGTCGGAAATCCGATCAACGATTCGACGATGCTCTCGGGCCCGCAGCTCTCCCTGATGCCCGCCCCGGGAGGAGGATACTACGCCAACCTGACGCTCATCGACTTCCAGGTGCAGAACCTCACCGTGGAACAGGGACAGGGGGTGGTGGGGGTCCAGACCTGGCTCGTGTCGGAGAGCACGGAGTTCTTCCCCACGGGGACGTTCTCGAACCTCAGCAACGGCAACTACGTCCTGACGAACCCGCAGTACCTGAACGTCACGACGAACTTCCCCGGGGCGTGGTCCACGTGGGCCCGCGGGTACTCCAGCGTGGTCACCTCCCGCCCGTACATCCACGACTGCTTCGTCCAGTACAACGGCTTCAACAGCTGCCAGGTGAGCATCCCCTTCGTGGACGCGGGGGTCTACCTCACGGTGGCCACCGTCGGACTCGCCTTCAGCTCGGGTTGATCCCGGGGGCAACGGCGGCGAGCTCCCGCTCGCGCCCGAAGGCCGCCCGGAGGAGCTTGTCCTCCTCGTCGGAGGAGACGATGGCGAGAGGAAGGTGGAGGGGCCCGGTCCGCAGCAGGCCCCCGGAATAGCCGGCGGTCGAAGGCAGGGCCGCGCTGCGGAGGAAGTCCAGCTCCTCCTCGCGGAGCCCCAAGAGCTCCTGGAGGCTCTGCCCTCCGTCCTTCAGCCGGAGGAGCGTGACGGCGTCCAGGTTGCGCAGCACTGAGCGCCCTCCCTCGTCGCGCAGGAAGTCCGTGGGGTCCTGGCTCAGGAGCTCCAGCCCCCCCTGGAAGTGGCGGACGTGCCGGACCAGGTGGTCGAGGAAGGCGGCGGTGGAGGGGGCCCTTGCGAGGTAGTGCGCTTCGTCGAGGACGATGAGCTTCGGGCCCGGCCGCCGCCGGACCTCGCCGTAGACCAGGTCGAGCAGGAGGGTCAGGAAGAACGGCAGCTCCTCGGGGGTCACCCGGGAGAGGTCGAAGCCGAGCAGGCGCGCGGAGCAGTCCAGGCTGCTCGGCCGGTCGAGTCCTCGCAGCGACCCCAGGGTCGCGCGCTCCAGGAGGGTGAGCAGGCGGCGGGGCGGAGGGGAGAGCGCCGACAGCCGCGCGAAGAGCTCCCTCAGGAGCGGAGGCTCCGACCGCGTCTCCGCGTAGATCCTGGAGAGCGTCGTGTCGAGGAGCGCGACCTCCTCGTCGGAGAGCGAGGGGAACAGCGCCCGGAACATGACCCCCACCTGGACCGCCTTCGCCCGCACGTCGCCCCCGGTCGTCGCGGGGTCGAGCGGGTTCAGCTCCAGCTCTCCCGCGCCCACGCGGAGGACGGAGCCGCCCAGCGCCTCGACCACGTGGGCGAGCCCGCCCAGCGGGTCCAGCACGAAGACGGAGAGGTCGGGCCGGAACCATCGTGAGCGGATCCACCCCAGCGCGCTGGCGTAGGACTTCCCGCTCCCCGTCTCCCCGAAGATGGCGGAGGAGTGGCTCGGATGCCGGAACCGGTCCATGAAGAACGGCGTCCCCTGGAAGGCGTGCAGCCCCACCAGCACACCCCCGGGTTCCTCCAGCCGGTCCTCCCAGAGCGGGAGCAGGGCCGCAACGCCCTCCTCCGGCAGGGCGTGGAAGAGGTCCGTCCGGGCCGCCCCTCCCACCTCGGCCGCCTCCTCCAGCACGCGGGCCTGGAAGGAGGACGGGTGGAAACGGAAGCCCCGCCCGGCGAGCTCGGAGCGGAGCCGGTCGGACTCCGAGGTCGCCTGCCTCTCGGACGGACCGAACCCCTCGAAGCTCAACAGGACGTTCCAGAGCCGGGTCCTCCGAGCGACGAGCTCCTGTTCCAGCCGTTCGAGCCCCTCCTCCTCCTGACGGAGGACGGCGTACCGCGGGTCGGCTTCCGAGCGGAGCGAGGAGATCTCGGCGTCGACGTGAGCGCGGTCCTCCCGGACGCGGGCGACCGCCGCCTCCGGGGCATCCACCTGAAGCCGGAGCAGCGTGCGGACCCGGGCCTTCGTCGCTCCGACGGGAGCGAGCGCCGGCACCTCGACCGCGCGGGGGAAGCGGCGCACGAGGAGGGGAGAGGACCAGCGGGGACCGACCCGCACCGACCGCACCGTCTCCTCCCGGACGGGAGGTCCGCGGAGGGTCCAGGGGAACGGTGCACGGTCCCGGCGGGTCTCCGCGCGGGCCCGGAGCGGGGGGCGGGCTCCCGAGTGACCTCCGCTTCCATGGCTCATGCGAGACCATCCCTGCGGGCCCGGGCGCCGAAATGGAAGGGAGAGCGATCGTCGCCGGGCGCGAGAAGATAGGCCCCTGCGCCCGCGAGGACCGCGAGGAGAAGGCCGCGGGCGCCCGCGTCGAGCGGAAGGGCGGGAGCGAGCTCGACGGCCCAGCCGACCCCGGCGAGGACGAGGGACGGGACCCACGGCAGGACCGATCGGAGTGTGGTGGGGCTCCCCTGGCGCCGTCCGCCCGCTCCCGGGCTCGGACCCCGGACGAGGAGAAGGAACCAGCAGAGGAGCACCAGCGACGGGGTCGCTCCCGGCCAGAGACCGAAGAGCCCGAAGGTCCCGCTGAGCACCGTCACGCCCACGGCGAAGGGCTCGAGCTCGCTCAGCGGAAGGGGGCAAGGGGAGGGCGCCCGTGACGAGGGCCCTCGGGCCCACGTCACGCGTCCTCCGGAAAGTGCGGAAGCGACCGGAGCATCGAGAGGATGCTGCCCCCGCTGACCGAGGGTCCGAGCCGGCGCCATCCCAGACGGTGGAGACCCTCGGCGGGGTCCACGGACCCGGCGGGCGCGAGCGGTCCCGGCGGCGTGCACGGGAGCACCAGGATCACCCGCGCGCGGAACCTTCCCTCGGTCACGAGGCGGAGGAGCGAGGCGTACCCGTTCCGGAGCCGGACCTCTCCGGGGTCGGGGGTGGGAGAAGGAGAGGTGGGAGATGGAGGGAGGAAGCGCCGCACGTCCCACTCGGTGGGGATGCGGGCGAGGTAGACCTCCCCCCTGGCGTTCCCCAGCGGGCGGAGGAGACCGAGCGCTTCCTGGAGCAGCTCTTCGGACGAACGGCCGCTGAAATGCCAGGGCGGATGCTCCCACACCGACCAGGGGCCCGGGCCCCCGCCGACCCCCCTGGGCCTCTGGGCTTCCGGGAGGGGGCGACGGGCGCCACGGCGTGCCGCAGCTTCACCGCCGCGGGCGGCCCTTCTCCGGAGAAGGAACCCGACCCGATGGCCGAGACGCGTCCAGAGCGTCTCCTCCTCGCTCCGCACCAGCGTGAGGACGACCGCGGCCAGCAGGAAAGGGGCCCAGGCCCACGCGCCGAAGAGGACCGCCGGCACCGCGCCCGCGGAGACGAGAAGGAGACATCGGAGGAAGTCGCGCGGGTCCTCGAACGGGCCGATGGACATCCGTCGTCCCAGCCGCTCGGGGAGCGCCACGCCGGAAGCAGGGGAGGTCATGGCCGTGGGTCCCGTTCGTTCGGGGGCGCCGGCGCGGGTCCGCCTTCCGACGACGGCGGTGGAACCGGCGGCTCGCTCTCGGCGCGGAGGGAGGAGGGAGGTGTCCTGCGGGGGCGCGTGGCGGAGGAGGCAGAGCTCCCGGAGCGGGTACGTCCACCCCGGGCGCCCGCGGACCGGGGCGCGGGGCGTCCCCTCGCGTTCCCCGCCCGCGCCGCCCTCGAAGGGAGCGGAGCGTTCGCCTCAGGGCGCGGGGTCCCTCCGAAACGTTCGTCGGCCTTCGCGCGCGGCGGGGGGGAAGCGACCTCTCCCGAGCCCTGCGCGCCCCCCGAGCTGTTGGTGGCGCTCGTGGCCACGCTCCGGGCGGCTCGCCGCCCCAAGAGCTCGGCCAACCTTCCAAGGCCCTCCTGAAGACCCCAGGCGGCGAGCCCCGCGGGACCCGCCAGGGCGAGCCCCGAGGAGGACGCGCCGCCGGCCCGCATCGCCGGGGCCGCCTTCCCCGCGAGCGAGCCGCCCGGAGCGCCGGCCCCCGCCGGGGCCCCAGCCGCTCCTTGGCCACTCGATCTGGAGGACGACGGGGAGCGGAAGCCCCGTGCGAAGGAGGAGCCTCCTTTCCGCAGGAGCCCGGAGGTCCATCCCTGCGTGGCCTCCGAGTTCCTCAGGAGGCTGCTCCCCACCACGAAGCTCGCGTTCGGGAACCCCGCGTGCGAGAGCGAGGCCCCGGAGATGGACAGGATCTGGGGCATGGCGAGCGCGACGGAGAAGAGGCCCATCGTGAGCAGCACGCTCGTCGAGCCCACGGCCAGGACGAGAGGGACCACGAGGAAGCAGGGAAGGAAGGTCATCTCGATGAACAGGACCCACACCTTCCGCGCGAGCGATCCCGCGCCGGGGATCGGCCAGAGGAGCGTCAGGGGAGGGAGGAGGACGAGCAGGACCGCGACGATCGCTCCCCGGAAGGCCAGGAGGAAGGCGAGGAGCAGGACCATCCCGAAGAGGGTCCAGGAGACCACGAACGCGAGGACCCCGTTGTCCCACGAGAGGGAGATCGCTCCCGGCCCCACGAGGGCGGTGTAGGACCTCCAGGCCCCGCCCCCGTAATCGTAGAAGGAGGGGTAGACCCCGGCCGCGAGCTGCCAGATCCCCGAGGTGATCGGGAGGACCAGGTTGGCGACCAGGATGCCCATGACGAGCTTCGCGGCCAACCCCTGGAGCTTGGGCGTGGGGTGCGCGGAGCGCACCAGGTAGAGGAGGCCCACCGCCGCGATGACCAACACGCAGAGGGGATCGACCAGGCCCACCAGCAGCGCGTTGCTGAAGCTCGCGGCCGCGGCGAAGACGTTCCCGCCCTGCCAAGACGCGTAGGCCGCCGAGGGGTCCATCTCCGGCACGAACAGGTTGTCGTAGGTGGGCCCGGTGACCACGGAGACCGCCGCGGTCAGCGCTCCGAAGAGGGCGAAGAGGATCGCCTTGACGATGGGCCCGTAGTCCATGGTCGGCCCCGGAGGTCGAGCTCGGAGAGGAGGCTACGTCCCGGTCAGGACCCAGTGCGCGAGACCCCAGGCGAGGCCGCTCACCGCCGCCAGCAGGACCATGCTGCCCACGAGCGCGTCGCGGGCCCGCTCCTTCGCCTGCACCTTCTTCGTGGGGTCGTGCGAGAACCAGGAGATCGCCACGCGCGACCAGACGAGCGTGATGACGCCGCTCGCGGCGATGCCGACCAGGATCACCCCGCGGTTCAGGACCGCGGAGAGGTTGCCCGTGGCGTTCGTCGCCGCGCGGGGCCCGGGGAGACCGGGCCCGCTCGGGTGGAGCGGAGACTCCTCCGACAGGAGCCCTGAGGCGAGGGGGAGACCCTGAGGGGTCCCGTGGGCGGGCGCCCCCGGGACGAGGAAGAGCCCGGGAACGACGGAGAGGAGGACCGCGACGAGGGCCCAGCGGACGGAGGGGGCGAGGCGCGCGCCCGGGATCCTCATGGTCTACCCTCCGGAGAGGCGAGCCCGGCCATCGGCTCCGGCGCGGGGCCCGTCCGGTCCGCGCCGGCCTCCATCGGCACCGGCGGGTCCCAACGCTCGACCCCTTCGCTGTCCGTCCTCCTCGTCGCGCGGTGGTCCTGCTCCAGGAGCACCAGCGCCTCCTCGGCCTCCTTGCGCGGGATGCCGTGCTCCTCCGCGAGGAGAAGCAGCGTGTCCCGGTCCTCTCCCGGCAGGTGCTCGATGATCTCCTCGATGGCCCCCTTGGCCTCCAGGACCGAGGGGAGCTCGGACTTGGGCGAGCTCCGGTGCGCGCGAGAGCGCCTCCGCTGCCAGGAGAGCAGCAGCCCCGCGGCCAGGACGGCCCCGATGCCCACCGCGACGAGCACGAGGTCCGTCTCCCCGGAGGCCGGGTCGCCTCCGGAGGGCAGGACCACGTCGGTCTGGGCCCCGCCCGGTCCCAGAAGCTCGAGGCTCGAGACCCCGGAGGCTCCGGGGAGGAGCAGCGAGACGTTGCCTTCCACCACGGTGCCGCTGACCGTGGAACCCCCCGGGGCCTCCGCGGTCACCGTCACGTTGGTCAACGGGTTCCCGTAGACGTCCAGGGCGCTCACGTTGAGCAGCAGGGAGGAGCCCACGCGCTCCCAGGACAGGAGACGGAGGACCGCTCGCGAGGCGTCCGCCTGCCAGGAGACCTGGAGCAGGAGACCCTGGGCCAACGCGCCTTCGAGGATGTAGGAACGGGTCCCGGCCTTGGTCGACGTGAAGGTCAGGGCGGCCTCCCCCGAGAGGAAGCTCCCCGCGACGTCGCCGCCCCCTTCGGTCGGGCCCGCGACCTGACGCGCGGTGACGTTCCCCGAGTACGAGGTGTTGAGGTTGCCGTAGTCGTCCTCCGCCGAGAGCACCACGGTGCCGTTCGACCCGACGAGGAGCGGCGTGGGGCCCTCGCGGACGGAGAGGTGCGTCGCGCTCGCGGCCAGCACCGCGATGGGGACGGGCAGCGTGAGGTTCTCCAGGAGCGTCCCGTCCGGCGAGCTCACGGTGCCCGTGAGGTCGACGGTCGTCGTGCCGCTCCGATCGGCGAGGAAGCTCGCGGCGTCGCCCCCAAGAGGGGAGATCCCGGTGCCCCACCAGTCGAGTCCCACGGACTCTCCGGACGCCCACGTGCCGTTCTCCGGCGTCGCGGCGGCCGACACGGTGAGCGGGACCCCCGCCTGCGCGGAGGCCGGGTCCGGCGCGATCTGGACCGGCCCGAGCCCGTCGAACGCGCCCAGCGAGAAGGTCGAACGGGCCGTGGCTCCGAGCGTGTCCGTCGCCACCACCTCGACCGTGTGGGTGCCGCACGTGTCGAACTGGAGGGGCAGGGCCCAGGGCAGTCCCGTCGCGAGCTCCTGGGGGGCTCCCGACCTCTCCCCGT
Organism: Thermoplasmata archaeon; assembly: GCA_021802125.1. GTDB lineage: Archaea > Thermoplasmatota > Thermoplasmata > Lutacidiplasmatales > UBA184 > JAKAAX01. The sequence continues at coordinate 47,896 of JAKAAX010000010.1, forward strand.
CGAGGTAGACCGACGCGGCCGCCGCGGCGGCGCTCCCCGAGACCGTGACCACGAGCGTCGTCCGGAACGGGAGGAGGCCCTCGGTCCGGGTGAGGTTCACGCCGAGGGAGAGGTCGTCCAGCACCGCGGTCGCGTTGCTCCGCAACACCGTGCTCCCTCCGGCCGCGTCCTGCACCGTCAGGGTGACGCCGTACGTCCCCGGGTTCGGGAAGGTCAGGTTCACGGAGCTTCCCTCCCAGGCGCCGAGACCGGCGACCTGCCAGCGGAACAGGTAGGGAGCCCGCCCTCCGAGGGCGTCGGCCGACCAGGTCACGCTCGCCCCCACGGCGACCTTCGTCGTCTCGAGCGAAAGGGCCGCGACCGGAGGAGGGCTCACGGTGAGGTTCGTCTGGGCGACGGCGACGGCCCCGACCTGGTCGGTCGCGAGGACCTCGACCGGGAAGTCCCCGGGGGTCGGGAAGAGGATCGACCCGGAGGCGAGAGGGAAGGTCCCCCACGGGGTGGTGATCGTGGCGCTCACGGTCCCCACGCCTCCCATGATGGTCGCGTGCGGCACGAAGGGGACCCCCGCGTCGGCGGCGAGCCCCCCCTCGGGGAGGACGACCTGGAGCGGAGGCGCCACGTCGAGCGAGATCGAGCTCGAGACGGACCGGCCCTCGGCGTCCGTCACCACGAGCCCGACGGGATACGTCCCGGGAGAGGGGAGGGAGGCCTCCCACGTGGTCCGGTTCCCCGGGTCGGCGAGCGGGGGAGGGAGCGACCAGAGGAAGGTGTACGGAGGGACACCGCCGCTGGTCCCCGAGATCATCTGGAACGGCTGTCCGGCCTCGGGAGTGGAGGGAAGGAGGTGGGGAGAGGCCTGGAGCGCGGGAGCGACGGACAGGGCGAAGCTGACGCTGCTCGACAGCCCGTCCGCGTCGGTGACGCGTACGGATCCCGCCAGGGGCCCCGAGGCGTTGGGCACGAAGGACCAGGACGTCAGTCCGAGCCCGGAGGCCTGGACCCCCGGGAGGGCCCAGGAGATGAGGTAGGGCGCGAGCCCTCCCACCGGGACCTCGGAGAGCAGCGTGCGCACGCCGACCTCGGCCGCGCCGGGACCGGAGACGACCCCGACCGAGGCGAGAGACGGCGCGACGCTCACGACGAGGTCCATCGCCGCGGAGCCGCCCGCGGCATCGGAGAGCGAGGCGACGACCGTGTACGTTCCCGGAACGGTGTAGGTGTGGACCAGGACCATGCCGGTGGCGACGGAGCCGTCGCCGAAGCTCCAGGTCACCTGCTCGGGGGTGGCCCCTCCGAGCGCGGTCGCCTGGAAGAGGGCCGGGGCCCCGACCTCGAGCGAGGAACGGTTCGCCGAGACCGAAAGGGCGGGCGGGGCGGAGACCGTGACGTTGACGGTCGGGGCGACCGAGGAGGCTCCGACGCTGTCGGTCACCGTGAGCGCGACCTGGTAGAGCCCCGGACGCTGGAAGATGTGGGAGGGGTCGGCCAACGCGCTCACCGTCCCGTCGCCGAAGTCCCACCGGTACGAGAACGGGGGCGTGCCGAAGGAGACCTCGCTGGAGAACCCCGCCGCGAGGCCGGCGTCGGTCCCTGGCACCAGAAGCTCCGCCGCCACCTGGGGGGCCGGGACCACGGCGATGTCCACGGGAGAGGACGACGCGTGGCCGCCGACGGAGTCGGTGAGGCTCGCGTTGGCGACGTAGTTCCCCACCCTCGCGTAGACGTGGGTCGAGGCCCACGCGCCGGTGCGGTTTCCGTCGCCGAAGTTGACGGAGAGCGTGGGGAAGGCCCCCGAACCTCCTCCGGCCGTCGCCAGGAACGCAAGAGGGGCGCCGACATCGGACTGCGCCATCCCGACCGTGAGCGCGACCCAGGGGTCCGGGGCGATCGTGACCACGACCGAGCTGCCGGAAGAGCTCCCCAGCGCGTCGGTCGCCTGAGCGCCGACGGTGAAGCTCCCCGGGACGGGGAAGGGCAGGCAAAGGACGACCCTCGTGGAGGAGGTCTGCACCGGGAACACCCGGCCGTCGGAGAGGGCCACGTCCCCTTGGAAGGGGCCCCATCCTCCCTGGAGCAGGAGGACCACGGTGGCCTGCCCGCCGGCGTCGATCTCCGTGCCGTTCATCGAGAGCAGTGCGCGGAAGGCGGGGGCGATCGGGACCGTTGTCCCCGCGATGTAGGAGTGGCCGAGCGCGTCCGAGACCCGGGCGACGACGGTGAGGTTCCCGGGGACCTGCGGCATGAGCGTGAACGTCTGCGTCCCGGGGAGGGCTATCGCGCAGGAGAGCGTCTCGCCGTCGGAGGCGGAGAGCGAAAGGCTGTACGGGCCCTGGCCCCCGACGAGGGTGACCTGGGCGGAGATCGGGCGGCCCACCTCGCCCCGGGTGGGCTGGGCGGAGACCGACACCTGCAGCGGGGCCAGGACCTCCAGGTCGATGGACCCGTTCGCGACACCTCCCGAGGCGTCGACGACCTGGAGGACCGCGACGAGGTCCTCGGCCGCCGGGAGGGTCCCGTTCCACGCGACGCTCCCGGCGCCCGTGAGGGTGCCCCTCATGGGCGAGGAGGAGACGACGGGGCCGTCGAAGCTCCAGCTCCAGTCGTAGGGAGGAACGCCATCGCCCACCATCGCCGTGAGCGAGAACGGCTGCCCTTCCGTCGGCACCCCCGGGGCGGACTGCAAGGAGATCGAAGGGGCGGGGACGATCCGCCCGACGGACGCGCTGGTGCCGAAGTTGACCCCCAGAGCATCCTGGACCTGGGCGGTGGCCGAGAGCGCGCCCGGCATCGAGAACGTGTAGGGCTCCGAGTACGTCCCGTCCGAGGGGACCTCCGTGAAGAGCGTCCCGGCGTTCTCGCCCGGGTCCCAGGAGAGCTGGAAGGGCCCGGCGCCTCCGGTCACCTGGATCGTCAGGGGGAACGCGCTTCCGACGTCGGCGACGGAAGCGCTGCTGGAGAGCGTGAGGGCGGGAGGGGCCACCACCTGGACCGTGAGCGGGGGGGCGACGGCGACCTGCCCGTCCGCGTCCGTGACCGTGAGCTGAAGGCTCAGCGGTCCTTCCTGGCCGGGCACGAACGTCCACGCGCCGGTCGCGTAGGATGCGCCTCCCCAGGAGTTCGACCAGAGGTAGGAGTAGGGCGCGGCCCCGCCGCCGACGCTGGACCGCACGACCAGGGGAGCCCCTTCGTCCGCGACGGCGGGAGCGAGGAGGGCCGCCCCGAGGTGCGAGGTCACCACGAGGGAGCCCGCGGAGGACGTGGGGACCTCCGTCCCCTGACCGTCCGTGACGGAGGCCGTGGGTGCGTAGTTGCCCGCGGCATAGTCGTGGGTGACCGACACGGGCCCCGGAACGTCCGAGGTCAGGGTCGCGCTCGCCCCGTCGCCCAACTGGAAGGAGATCGAATACGGCGAGGATCCCCCGCCGACGTCCGTGCTGAGGGTGACGGGCTCCCCCGGCGAGGCGGGGTCGGGGGTCTCGGAGATGGGGCCCGCCGTCAGGGGAGCCACCACGGTGACCGAGGAGGTGGCCTCCACGGAGAAGAACTCCCCCTCCCACAGGGGGAGCACGAACCCCCGGACGTCCACCGTCACGAGGGCCTCCGTCGGCGTCGTCACCGACGCGGCGTAGAACGTGGCCGAGGACTGGTCGAGCGGCCCGAGGTAGCCCGGGGCCCCCGGGGAGAGGCTCCAGAGCCAGGAGGTCACGTCGACGACCCCGCCGTCCGAAGAGGGAGAGACCTGAGCGCTCAGGACCTCGGAGGTCCCGGCGACCAGGACCGACGACGGAGGGGCGATGGCCACATTGACGTACGCTCCGTCCTTGGGCGCGAACCCGGAGCCGGGATGGGCGGACTGGACCGGGGCCCCGCCCGAGCTGGGCTGAGGGGCGGTCCCCAGAGGGCCCACGCCCACCCCGACCCCGGGGAGAAGGACCGTGGCGAGGAGCGTCAGGGGCAGCAGGATGGTGATCGGCGCAAGGAGGCTCGGCAGCGGGCGGTCTCTCGAGGAGGACATGGGACCCAACGGCGGCTCGAGGTTTGGAACGGAATATAAGATTCCTCATAAATTGAGGTTGGCGCTAGGTGCCCGGGGGCTCTGGGAGGGCCGTTACCGCGGCGCGGAGGCTCCGTAAGGCTCTTGGTAGGGAACTCGGTGGCCGCGCTCGTGTCCTGCACCTGCCGGAACCTGCCGCACTGCCCGAACTGCAACGCGGCCGTCCGGGTCCCCTTCTCGAACATGGACCGGGGCGCGGCCTTGACCGCGCTCCTGCGGCAGCTCAACACGAAGGAGCGCGGGCTTCCCCGGGAGAACCTGAACCGCCTGGCGGAGGGACGCACCCCCTGCCCCTCCTGCGGAGAGACCGTGCTCGCCATGCACGACCGTCTCTGCGTCGGGGAGAACCTCACCAGCCTCGGGATCTCGACCACGGACCGGGAGAAGCTCCTGGGGCGGATCAGCTTCCCGGAGTAGGGCCGGGCGAGAGGAGCAGCGGAAGATGACCGATCCCGTCGACCCCCCCGAGCCGCACGCCCACCACCCGGCCCAGCCCGCGTTCAAGGTCACGCCCTGGGAGGTGAAGGGGAAGATCGACTACGACCGCCTGCGGGAACAGTTCGGGACCTCCCCCGTCGACGCCCCCCTCCTCGCGCGGCTCGAGCGCCTCCTGGGAAGCCCGCTGCACCCGCTCCTGGCGCGGGAGATCTACATCACGCACCGGGACCTGCCCCAGGTGCTCGACAGCTACGAGCGGGGCGACCCGTTCTTCCTCTACACGGGCCGGGGGCCCTCCGGCGACATCCACCTCGCCCACCTCATCCCCTTCGAGCTCTGCGCCTACCTCCAGCGCAAGCTGGGCGTGGACCTCTGGATCCAGGTGACCGACGACGAGAAGTTCCTCTTCTCCGGGGCGGGGGGGCGCCACGACCTCACGCTCGCGGACACCTACAAGCTCGGGCGGGACAACCTTCTGGACCTCCTCACGGTGGGCTTCGACCCGAAGAAGACGCACATCCTCTTCGACACGGTGTCGATCCCCACCCTCTACCCGCTGGCGCTCGAGGTGGCGAAGCGGGTGACGTTCTCCACCGCCAAGGCCGTCTTCGGGTTCAAGAACGACAACAACATCGGCAGCATCTTCTTCACGGCCATCCAGTCGGTGCCGGCCTTCCTCCCCTCGGCCCGGGCCCACCGGCCGATCCCCTGCCTCATCCCCTGCGGGGTCGACCAGGACCCGCACTTCCGGATCACCCGCGACGTGGCCGAGGGGCTGGGCTACCCCAAGCCCGCGCTGCTCCACAACCGGATGCTCCCGGGACTCCTCGGCGACGAGAAGATGAGCTCCTCGGCCGACCGCCGCGACAACGCGATCTTCCTTTCCGACAGCCCGAAGGACGTGCAGAGGAAGATCTCCCACGCGTTCACCGGCGGACGGGCCACCGTGGAGGAGCAGCGGCGCCTTGGCGCCACCCCCGAGGTCTGCTCGGTGTGGGCCCTCTGGCGCAGCCGCTTCGCCCCGGAGGCCAAGGAGTTCGAGGAGATCACGCGCACCTGCCGAAGCGGAGAGCTCCTCTGCGGGGAATGCAAGGCCCGCCTCGTACCCCGGGTGGACGCGTTCCTCGCCCAGCAGAAGGAAAAGCGCGCGGAGGTCGAGAAGTGGATCGACTCCGCGATCGAAGGGGCTCCTCACAAGTAGTGGCGGTCACCCGGAACTTCCTAGCCTAGCTTGTGACGGGCTCGCCGTTGCCGGAGATAGGCGAGCCCCACGCAGGAGAAGCATCCCTCGGGCGCCCCCCCGGTGGGGGAAGAGAAAGGTGGATGGCGGGGTGGCTAGGTCGTCGAAGGCTTGTCGGTCGTTTCGGAGCCACTTTTGCAGCATTCGAATTCAGACCCGCCTCCCCTGGCCGTGCTGGTGCAGCTGCCATCACGGTCATGAGCGCGGACACAGTTCTCCTGGGTCTGGCCTCACTGGGTACTGAGCACTGCAACCATGAACCAGGGTTCCGCCCCAACGAGCCGCTTCAGCGTCAGGTCCCTATCCGAAGCCTACGACACCGGCGCCCTCAAGTTCACGCGAACTCTATACACCGCTGGAACCGGTGCTGGGTTGGCACTCGGTCTTACAGGGGTTCTATTCGAGTTCGCCCCCACGATTCGATGTAACCGTCGCCGTGGGAAGTTACTCGGGCAGGCAAGCGAGGAGCAGCCCCCGAATCGTAGATTGGGGGCGAATCGAGACCTCTGAGGACGTTGCTCGGAAGCTCTCCTCATCGATGATGTGAGGACCGTGTGTCCAAGTCCCTCTGGGGTTCTCCCAGAACGTCCTCAACGCCTTCGCGAACCGGACGCTGCCCAACATCGGAGCATGGGGAACCCCCACCCCAACGTGCACCCCACCCCCACCGCCCCCGCCATGGCACGACGAAGTGGCGAACGGGATCGTGAACGCGGTCTCGGAGGGGGATGGGTCCCCGGATACGGGGTCGAGATGCTCACGATCGGTGGGTCCCCCGTGCGAGAGCGTCGCTTGGCCAGGCTCAAATACCCTGTTCCGTGTGTAGCGGCCACCCAAGGAACGTTCCCGCCCGAAGATTCGACACACTGCCCTTGCGCCGGGGTTCTTCCGAACTTCTGCTGAGTGCGAAGTCGTGCTTCTCGCGGGGATGCGACGAGGGTGCGACAAGAACGCGAACGAAAGAAGGGAACGCCAATGGTAGACAAGCCCCTGACAAAAGTGAAGGACCTGACGCCGAGCTCGAAGCAAGTGAACATCCTCGCCAAGGTGGTCTCCGTCGGAGACGCCAAGGAAGTGATGGGCAAGTACGGCGACCCCCGAAAGGTCGCTGAGGCCGTGATCGGCGACGACACTGCCACCGTCACGCTGTCGCTCTGGAACGACCAGATCGGCCAGATCGCGAAGGATGACATCATCCTGATCGACAACGGATACGTCTCCCTCGTCCGGGGGCACATCCGCCTCAACGTCGGCCGCTACGGGAACCTCAACAAGTCCACCGAAGCGATGGCCAGCGTCAACACCGCGCTCGACATGAGCGCCCAGGAGTTCCAGTCCGAGCGCCGCTACTTCGGTGGCGGGGGCGGCGGCGGGGGCTTCGGGGGCCGCGGCGGCTACGGCCGCAGCGACCGGGGCGGCGAGGGCGACTCCCCTCGGCGCTTCTGAACCGAGCGACCGGACCCAACCATTCCCCCGGCGAACGCCGGGGTGCGGCAGGGGCCCGCCCTTCGGGGCGGGCTCCGCCGCAAAAGAATCCACTTATAGGCGGACGGACGGTCCCCCTTCGAGCCCATGAACGCGTCCCATCCCCGCGAGGTCCTGCTCTACGTCAAGAGCCGCAAGCAGATCACAAGCTTCTACCGGGGGTCGGCCGCCCAGCTCGAGACGACCTCGCCCGGTCGCGACATCCCGCAGGGCGCGGCCTCCTCCAGCGGAACGAACCTCTCTCCCGACGTGGGAGAGGCCGAGACGTCCCTGGTCCTGCCCGACGACCAGGCCCGCGCCACCGCGCTGGTCCAGGAGCTCGCCCCCTCCCGTGGCTACTCGCTCAAGATCATCGACGTCTCCCGTGCCAGCCTGATGAAGAAGATCCTGGACACGCACCTCTCCGGGGTGGAGCGCTACCCCGTGCTGGTCTCCCCGGCCACCGGCAAGAGGCTGGAGGGGGCCGAGGCCTTCACCGAGTCCACGCTGCTCGGCCTCCTGCCCGCGGACCTCCGGAACTCCCGGGCCTTCACGCAGTTGAAGGTCGACCCGCACGAGGTCGAGACGGTCCGCTCGGCCCTGATGGGGTTCAGCGAGGTCAAGGAGATCCATCTCATCACCGGGGAGTGGGACATGTTCCTCGTCCTGGAGTTCCCCACGGGTCCCGGGGCCGGCAAGCGCCAGGTCTTCGACTTCGTCCTGCAGAAGCTCGCGAAGATCCCCGGGGTCCAGGACTTCTCGACGATGATCCCGGAATACTCCGTCACGAAGTTCCCGATCTAGGCGGGGAGCCCTCGGCCCCCCGACGCGCCCGCTCGGACCGACGCCCTTGAGCGCGCTGTCCCCCGTCGCGGAGTTCGCCTTCCGCTTCGGCTACCTGGCGGACGGGTTCCAGGGGTACGCTCGCCAGCCCGGACTTCCCACCGTCGAGGGGACGATCCGGGAGGGGCTCCGCCGCCGGGGGGTCCTCGAGGCGGAGGGGGAGCGCCGGTTCCGCACCGCGAGCCGAACGGACCGCGGCGTGCACGCGCTCGGGAACGTCGTGAGCTTCCCCACGCGGCTGCGCCCGGAGGCCGCCGCCCGGGCGTTGGGCTCGATCGACCCCCGGATCCACTGCTCGGCCTTCGCTCCCGTGCCGCCGGGGTTCGACCCCCGGCACGCCAGGGAGCGATGGTACCGCTACCTCCTCCCCGCCGAGGGCCACGACCTCGCGCGCTGGAGGGAGGGGGCCTCGCTCTTCGAGGGGGAGCACGAGCTGAGCTCCTTCTCGCGGAGGGACGACCCCCCGAGGAGGACGCGCGGGACCCTTCGGGAGGTGCGCGTGGGGCGGGAGGGAGCGAACCTCGTGGTGGACCTCAGGGCACCCTCCTTCCTGTGGAACCAGGTCCGGAAGATCGTGGCCACCCTCGAGCTCCTCGAGCGCGGAGCGCTCTCCAAGGCGGAGGTCGACAGCGCGCTCTCCGGCCGGAAGGTCCTGCAGCTCCCGCTCGCTCCTCCGGGAGGGCTGGTCCTGATGGACGTCGCCTACGACTTTCCGTTCCAGGAGGTCCGCCTTCGGGCCTCGCCTCAGCGGCGGCGCTTGCTGGAGGAGGCCTTGCGCGAGGCGCGGACGAGGGAGACGCTCCTCGGCTGGTTCCAGTCGAGCACGCCCCGTCCTCCCGGCGACACGTCGGAGCCGTAGAGCGCCTCCACCGTGAGCGGGTGCTCGCGGAGCCAGGCGAGCCCGCCGACGTAGGCGGAGAAGGTCTCGACGCTGGTGAAGAGGGGGATCGCGAGCTCGATCGCGCGCCGCCGGAGCACGTACTCGTCCTCGAGCATGCGCTCGAACTTCTCCTGCGTGAAGGAGGCGGGGACGTTGAGGATCAGGTCGACCTCCCCCTTCTCAAGCACCGTCCGGATGTTCGGCTCCCGGTCCGGTTCCATGATCTTGTAGAGGACCGTGACGCGCTTCAGCCCCTGCCCGAGCAGGTAGGCGGCCGTGTCCTCGGTGGCGAGCAGCTGGAAGCCGAGGCGCTCGAGCACGTGGGCCGCCGGAAGGAGGATCTCCTTCAGGCGCGGGCCCCCGACGGAGAGGAAGGCCCGCCCCCCCTCGGGGACGAACTTGACCCCGGTCGCGATCATCGCCTTCACGAGCGCGTCCGGGAAGGTGGGCCCGAAGCAGGCGACCTCCCCCGTGGACTGCATCTCGACCCCGAGCAGGGGGTCCGCCCCCTCCACCTGGAAGAAGGAGAACTGCGGGACCTTCACGCCCCAGCGGCCGAACGGGACCGGAGCGCTCCCCGCGCGGGAGAGCCCCTTGCCCAGCAGCGCCCGGGCCGCCTCCCGGAGGACCGGGGTGCCCGTCCCCTTCGCGACGAACGGAAGGGAGCGGGAGGCGCGCAGGTTGAGCTCGATGACGTAGACGTCCTCCCCGACCACGAGGAACTGGACGTTGAAGGGGCCCTTGATGGAGAGGGCGCGCGCCATGGACTGGGAGGCCTGGACCATCTTCTCCTGGACCGCGGGAGGGGTCGAGCGCGGAGGGAGGACCAGGATGGCGTCCCCCGAGTGCACGCCCGCCTGCTCGACGTGCTCCAGGATGCCGGCGACGAGCACGCGCTCCCCGTCGGAGACCGCGTCCAGGTCGATCTCTCCCGCCCCCTCCAGGAACTTCGAGATGACGACCGGGTACTCCGGGGAGATGCGGACGGCCGCGGAGAGGAAGCGCTCCAGGTCGGTGCGGCCGGGGATGACCCGCATCGCCGCCCCGCTCAGCACGTAGGAGGGCCGGACCAGCACGGGGTAGCCGACCTGGTCCGCGAACTGCTCGGCCTCCTCGAGCGTGGTGAAGGCCCGCCAGGCCGGCTGGGGGATCTTCAGGCGCTCCAGGAGCCGGGAGAACCGGCTGCGGTTCTCCGCCGCGTCGATCGAGTCGCTCGTGGTGCCAAGGATCGGGATGGCGCAGGTGGCGAGGAGAGGGGTCATGTTCTGCGCGAGCTGGCTGCCGACGCAGGTGACGATCCCCCGGAAGCGTTCCTTGTCGTAGATGTCCCGGACCCGCTCGAGCGTGATCTCCTCGAAGTAGAGGCGGTCGGAGCGGTCGTAGTCCGTGCTCACGGTCTCCGGGTTGGAGTTGAGGACCGCGACGGAGGCGACCCCCTCCGCCTTGAGCCCCTCGACGAGGTTCATCGTCGACCAGTCGAACTCCACCGAGCTGCCGATGCGGTACGGGCCGGCGCCCAGGACGAGCACGCTCCCCTTCGGGGAGGGCCCCACCTCGTCGGTGTCCGCCCCGTAGGTGAGGTAGAGGTAGTTCGTCCGGCTCGGCCACTCGTTGGCCAGCGTGTCGATCATCCGGATGTGCGGGACGATCCCCTTCGCGAGCCGGTCGCGGCGGACCGCCTCCTCGTCGCGGTCCGTGGCCCGGGCCACCGCGCGGTCGGAGAGCCCCAGCCGCTTCGCCCGTCGGAGCAGGGCGGGCGTGAGCGGGTCGGCCTTGGAGCTCTGGAGGTCGCGGGTGACCTGGTGGACCTGCTGGAGCTGTCCGACGAACCACGGGTCGATCCAGCTGGTCTCGGAGATCTGCGCGGGGGAGATCCCCGCCTCGAGCGCCTCGAGCACGTGCCAGAGGACCTGGGGGGTGGGGCGGGAGAGGTCCTCCAGGATGGCCGCCTTCGCCCGGGGCTTCTCCGGAGGGCCGAGCTCGCTCCTCGGGTCGGTCATCCTCACGGCCTTGAGGAGCGCCTCGGGGAACGTCGCCCCGACGCCCATCACCTCCCCGACGGACTTCATCGTCGGACCGAGCTCGCGGCGGGCGCGCGGGAACTTCTCCAGGTCCCAGCGCGGATGCTTCAGCACGACGTAGTCCATGGCGGGCTCGAAGCAGGCCGTGGTGACCCCGGTGACCCGGTTCTTGAGCTCGGGGAGCGTGTAGCCGAGCGCGAGCTTCGCCGCGACGTAGGCGAGCGGATAGCCGGTGGCCTTGGACGCGAGCGCGCTCGAGCGGGAGAGGCGCGCGTTGATCTCGATCGCGTAGTACTCCTCGTTGCGCGGGTCCAGGGCGAACTGGATGTTGCACTCGCCGACGATCCCGCACGCGTTCGCGGCGCGGATCGCCGCCGCCCGCAGGAGCTGGTACTCGGAGTCGGAGAGCGTCTGGGAGGGCGCGACGACGATGTTGTCGCCGGTGTGCACGCGCATCGCGAGCACGTTCTCCATGTTGCAGACGGTGAGCGTGTTCCCGAGGCGGTCCCGGACCACCTCGTACTCGATCTGCTTGAAGGAGCCCACGTAGCGCTCCAGGAGCACCTGGTGCACCGGGCTCGCGCGCAGCCCGCGGGAAGCGACCTCGCGCAGCTCCTCGGGCCCGCGGGCCATCCCGCCCCCCTTCCCCCCGAGGGTGAACGCGACGCGGACGATGACCGGGTACCCGATCTCCTTCGCCCGGGCCAGGGCCTCCTCCTCGGAGTAGACCGGGTGGCTGCGGAGGACCGGGACCTGCGAGCGCTCCATGAGCTTCAGGAACAGCGCCCGGTCCTCGGTCTCCTCGATCCCCTTCACCGGGGTGCCGAGGACGCGGACCCCGAGACGGCGCAGGACCCCGCGCTGGTGGAGCGAGACGCCGCAGTTGAGCGCGGTCTGCCCCCCGAAGGAGAGCAGGATCGCGTCCGCGTTCTCGCTCTCAAGGATGGGCTCGACGAACTCGGGGGTGACCGGCTGGAAGTAGGTCCGTCCCTTCCGGGGGGGGTCGGTCTGCAGCGTCGCGATGTTCGGGTTGACCACGATCGTGTAGACCCCCTCCTCCTCGAGGGCCTTCAGGCACTGGCTGCCGGAGTAGTCGAACTCGCCCGCCTCCCCGATCTTGAGCGCGCCGCTCCCCAGGACGACGACGCGCTTCGGGAGGTCCAGCTTCACGCGCGCCTCCGAAGCTTCTCGACGAAGAGGTCGAAGACGAAGCCCGCCTCGCGGGGGCCCGGTCCCCCCTCGGGGTGGCCCTGGAGCGCGAGGACCCTCCCTCGGCGGTCGCGCAGCCCCTCCAGGGTGCCGTCGTCGGGGTTCCGCGCCCACGGCTCGAGCCCGGTGCCCTTGAGCGAGGTGGGGTCCACGGCGTAGCCGTGGTTCTCCGAGAGGATGAAGGCCCGGCCGTCCGGGAAGACCACGGGCTTGTTCTGCCCCCGGTGGCCGTACTTGAGCTTGAACGTCGAGCCGCCGTGGGCCATGGCCAGGAGCTGCTGGCCGAGGCAGATCCCCAGCACCGGGGTCCCGCGCTTCTCCGAGTCGCGCAGGGTGTCGACGACCGCGCCCAGGGTCGACGGGTCCCCCGGGCCGTTCCCCACCAGGATCCCCGCGACCTTCCGGCCGTCGAACCGGTCCTCGACCACCTGGTGGGAGGGCCACCGTACGACGTCGACCCCCCGGCGGAGGAGGGAGCGGAGGATGCTGGCCTTGATGCCGCAGTCCACGGCCACGACGAGCGGGGCGCCTCGGGTGCCGGAGCGCAGGAGGTGCGGGGCCTTCGGGGTGACCTCCGCCACGAAGTCCTCGTCCTCGTACCGGGGCGCGCGCTCGAGCTCGCGTCGGAGGGCCGAGACGCTCGGGACCTGCTTTCCCACGGCGACCGTGCCCCGCATCACGCCGTGGGACCGGAGGAGGGAGGTCAGGCGGCGCGTGTCGATGCCGACCAGGAGGGGGACGCCGGACCTCGCGGCCCACGCCGGGAGCGAGGTGCGCGCGTTCCAGTGGTGCGGCGGCTCCAGGCTCTGCATGAGCGCCGCCCGGACCTGGATCTCGGGGGACTCGAAGCCGTCCGGCAGCCCCCAGCGGTCGCGGCCCTCGGGGGAAGGGACACCGTAGTTGCCCAGGAGCGGGTAGGTGAAGGTGAGGATCTGGCCCCGGAAGGACGGGTCGGTGAGCGACTCGGGGTACCCCACCATGCCGGTGGTGAAGACCACCTCCCCGTGCACCGTGCGCGAGGCGCCGAAACCCTCGCCTTCGAACGCGGTCCCGTCCTCGAGAACAAGGCGTCCCAGCAGGCCGGGCGTGGGCGTGTTCCGTTGCTGGGTTCCCCGCGTCAGAGGCGACCCAAGCGGGTCGCACTTGGGTGGCGGTAATAAGCCTCACGTCATGGTTGCGACAGGAACGTGTCCGGACGGCCGCCCGGGGTCCTCCCGGGCCGCCGCCCGCGGGGACCTCCTTTATTCGAGGCCCGCCTCCTTCCCCGCCGTGGCGGGATATCCCGTCTCCGTCCCGCTCATTGGGCGGGAGCCGGAGAAGGCCCTCTTCGAACGGATGCTGGAGGGGCTCGCCAAGGGCCGGGGAGGGATGCTCCTCCTGACCGGGCCCGTGGGGTCGGGGAAGACCCGGCTCCTGGAGCACATCGCCAGCCGCGCGGAGGCGATGGGGGCGTTCGTCGCCCAGGGGAACGCGGCGGAGGGCGACAGCCGCCCCTACATGCCCTTCCACCGCGCCCTCGAGGAGGCCTCCCGTCGCGGCCGGGCCCGGCCCAAGGACGAGGGCGCTGTGGGCGACTCGCTCCCCTTGGCCGCCGCGGCCGTCGCGGGAGAGGGGGGACTGCGCCTGCGGGACTACGGGCGCTCCGTCGCCTCCCGGGTGGGGATCTCGAAGGACTGGGGGCCCGCGGCGATGCGCGACCTGCTGCCCTCCTCGGAGGAAGAGGAGGTCCGGCTCGAGGAGCTGCCCCCGACCGGGGCCGTCGTCCGGCTCCTCGAGCGCATCGAGGAGCTCGCGCCGAAGGCGCCCGTCGTGATCACCCTGGACTGCTTCCAGTGGGCGGACCCCGCCTCGCTCTCGCTCCTGCGCCCGCTCGCCCGGGAGGCGCGCAGGAGGGCGCTCCTGGTCGTGGTGAGCTACGATGCGGGAGAGGCCCTCCCGGAGCCGAGGCCGGGGGGGGAGGGGCCGACGCTCGACGAGCTCGCCCGGAGCGTCCAGCGGGAGAGCGGGACGATCCGGGTCCAGCTTCGGGGGCTGAGCGACCTCGAGGTCCGGAAGCTCGCCGAGGAGATCCTGGGGGGTCCGCTCGACCTCGAGCCCTCCGCTCCGCTGCCCGAGGTGCTCGGACGGACCGGCGGGAACCCCTTCTTCCTCCAGGAGGTGGTCCGCGCCGGCCTCCGCGACGGGTGGATCGCCCGGCGGGGCGATGCCTTCCGCGTCCTCGAGCCCGCGCAGGACCTCCAGGTCCCCACCCTGCTGCGCTGGTGGGTCCACCGCAAGACCCAGTCGCTCCTGCCCGGGGACCGCACGGTCCTGGAGGCGATCTCGGTCCTGGGGAGCGAGTTCGATCCCCGCGCGCTCCCGGCGCTCGTGCCCGACATGGCCTCCCGGCTCAAGCCCGCCATGGAGCGTCTCGAGGCCCGGCACGGCCTGCTGCGGCAGGTTCGGCCGAGCGTCTGGCAGGTCGTGCCGGGCTTCCTCGCCTCCGTCGTGCGCTCCGAGCTCTCCGGAGAGGTGCTCCGCCGGCTCCATCGGCGGGCGGGCGAGTGGCAGTCGGCGCACGACCCCCATGCGGTCGAGAAGATCGCGATGCACTACTACGAGGCGGCCGAGCCGACGCTCGCCCTACCGTGGCTCGAGCGGGCCTGGAAGGCGGCCGCCGACCGGGGGGACAACGATGCGACGGTCCGCTTCGCCCGTCAGGCGCAGGAGATGGCGAGGACCGCCCAGCAGCCGGACACCCTCCTCTTCTGGCAGCGCAGGGAGGCCACGGGGATCTTCCAGAACGGCGACGTCGAGCGCGCGGCCAAGATGCTGGTCGATGCGATGGAAGGGACCTCGCCGGGGCTGGGAAGGGTGGAGGTCCTCTGCGAGCTCGCCCTCCTCGACACGCATCGGGGGAACCCGACACGCGCGATGGCGATCCTGAACCGGGCCGACGCCGAACCGGTCCCTCCGGAACAGAAGGCGAACGCGTCCCTGCGGGTGCGGGTCTACCGCGTCCAGCTCCACGCCCGCCTGCAACGCTGGGACGAGATCACGAAGGAGGCGCCCTTGCTGATCCAGGACCTGGAGCGGGGGGAGCACGACCTGGAGCCCCGGCAGGAGCTGCGGGTCCGGGTCTCCTACGGGACGGCGCTCAGCGCCCAGGGGGAGTTCCCGAAGGCCCGGGAGGTCCTGCTGGACGCGCTCTCGCGGGCCCGGAGGAGCGGGCTCGAGACCACCGAGTCCAACGCCCGGACCTCCCTCGGCATCCTCGCGCTGAGCATGGGCGACCTGGGCATGGCCCGGGCGATCTTCGAGCAGTCGGCGGAGGAGTGGCGGCGACGGGGAGGCGTCACCAACCAGGCGATCAACACGTCGAACTACGCGGAGGTGCTGCTGGACATGGGGGAGCTGGAGGAGGGCGGGAAGTGGCTCGAGGAGGCGAACCGGCTCTGCGAGCTCGCGGGGCTCTCCCAGATCATGGCCATGAACACGCCCCTTCAGGCCCGGCTCGAGCTCGCGCGCGGGAACCTCGGCAAGGCGGAGGAGCTGCTGCAGGCGATCGTCCCGGCCGGACGTCTCGCCGCCCAGGAGGACGCCGGGCGGGAGGGGCACGCCACCCTCGCCCGCATCCTGCTCGCGAAGGGGGACTTGGACGCGGCTTGGCGGGAGGCCGAGAAGGGCGGTCAGCAGCTCTCCGGGCTCGGCGGGGGACTGGCCGCGCGGACCTACGCGGTGGTCCAGGCGGCGCGGGGGGAGACCTTCCGCGCCGAAGCGCTCCTCAACAAGATCGTCCACGAGACGCAGCGGGTGGGGAGGAGGTACGAGCAGGCGCTGGCCCTGGAGGACCTGGGAGAGGTCTTGCAGAAGCAGGGGAGGGTGAGCGAGGCCCGCGGGCGATGGAACGAATCGCTCGGCCTCCTGCGCGCCTGCGGGGCGCTCTCCCACGCCGCTCGGCTGGAAGCGAGGCGGAACGCGCTCGCCCCCTCGCACTGACCGACGGCGGCGCGACCCTCCTCCCCTTCCTCAAGTAGGGAGGCGTGGTCGTCCTCTCGATGGCCGGGTTCGTCCGGGTGAAGCCGAGCTACGACATCATCATCCTGGGAGGGGGCCACGCCGGACTCCAGGCCGGCCTCAAGGCGGGGCTGCTCCACCAGACCGCGGTCATCCTCGACCGGGGGCCCAAGTACGGCCGCTCCTACTACGCGCCCAGCATGGACAACATCCCGGGGTTCCCCGGCGGGATCTCGGGGCACAAGCTCCTGGACCTCCAGATCCAGCAGCTCAAGGAGGTCGCCTCCTGGACCGCGTACCTCTCTCCGGTCACCCTCCAGAAGGTCGAGCGGCAGGGGGCCGAGTTCGTCGTGGTCTTCGAGAGGCTGCGGCAGGTCCACACGGTCCGGGGGAAGGTGCTGCTCCTGGCGCTCGGGGTCGTCGACAGGATCCCGCACGTCCACGGGAGCATCGAGCCCATCTTCCCGTGGGCGAACAACGGTGTGGTGGACTTCTGCATGCTCTGCGACGGGCACACGCTCCCCGGAAGGTCCGTCGGCGTCGTCGGGGGAGGGACCTACGCCGTGCGGACCGCGCTCGACCTCTTCCACTTCCAACCGTCGTCGGTCACGCTGCTGACCCACGGCGAGAGGCTGCTCGAGGATGCGGACGGGGAGGAGCGGAAGGAGCTCGAGCGGTCGCTGGCGGCCCACCATGTGCGCGTGGTGACCCAGGAGATCGTCGACTTCGAGGGCATCCGCGAGAAGAGGTTCGGCGTCGTGCTGAAGGACGGGACGCGGGAGACCTTCGACAAGGGGTTCTGCGCCCTCGGCTGGTACTCGACGCACGGAGATCTCCCCCGGGCGCTCGGTGCCAAGGTCACGGACGAAGGGTACGTCCCCACCGACGACGACGGGCGCGTGCTCGCGGCGGACGGGTCCGGCGTGATCCCGGGGCTATACGCCGCGGGGGACATCCGCGACGGCTGGAAGCAGGTGCCCGAGGCGTGGGCGACCGCGGAGCGCGCGATCATCCACGCCTTTGCCTTCTACCTGGAGGAAGAGGCGCGCCCGAGGACGCTGGAGCCGTAGCCGGGGGACGGAACCGACCGGCCCGGCCCGGCCTGGTCCGACGGCGGGGCCGCGCGGGTCCCTACGAGCGACCCGTGACGTGCCGACGGAGCTCGGGGAAGGACCGGACGACGTGGAAGGAGCCCAAGCGCCGGAGCTCCTCCTCCCTCACCTGGGACTTCTCCCCCGGGTGGACCATGGCGACGAAGTCCACTCCGGCGGCCCTCGCGCACTCCATGTCCTGGGTGCCGTCGCCGACGTAGAGGGCGCGGTCCTTCGCCACGCCCATGTCCTTCAGCAGCAGGAGCAGGCTCTCCGGCTGGGGCTTCACGGGCCCTGAGTCGTTCCGGGTACGGAGCTTCATGAAGAGCGGGAGGAGGCCGGTGTTGTGCAGCGACGTCTTGGCGAACCCCTCGCAGCTCCGGGTGAGGACCCCCAGGCGGTAGCCCTCCTGGTGCAGGGTCGAGAGGGTCTCCTTCGCGCCCGGGCTCGCTTTCGCGGTCGGGAGCGCGGCCATCTCGATCTCGTCGAGCCTCCGGTTGGCCTCGGCCTCGAACCGCATCCCCAGGACGTCCGCCCCGGTCATCTGACGCAGCTTCGTCTTGGCGTGGAGGACGAGCTGGGGGACGTTCTCGGTGGTGTGGAGCTCTCCGGGGGGCACGCCCTCGCGGTGGGCGGTCTCGATGACCGCCTTCCGCATGGCGTGGAAGTCCAGGGCCGAGTCGAGGATCGTGCCGTCGAGGTCGAAGACGACGGCCATGTACGGCTTGTGGTAGCTCGAGGGGCCGATCGGTTCGCCCGGGCGGATCATGGGACCTCGCTTAAGCGCACTACGGTCCCCCTTCTTGTCCTTGACGCTCCACTCGCATGAGGAACCTGGCCGTCCCGTGAGCGAGCTCGAGGGCGGGTCCGGGAGGGTCCCCGACACGCTCCAGCCGCTCGGCCCGGAGCGGAGGGGCCCCCTCGACCTCGCCGTGGAAGAGCGCGTGCACCCAGAGCCCTTCGGGGAGCGCGTAGCGCCCGTGCAGCACCGTTCCCAGGTCGCTCGTCTCGACGTTGACCTCGATGGACCTGACCGCCCGGGCCCAGCCTCGGAGGTGGCGCCGGTCGGGGGGGACCTGCTCCCCCGGGCTCCGCAG
This sequence comes from Thermoplasmata archaeon, assembly GCA_021802125.1. GTDB lineage: Archaea > Thermoplasmatota > Thermoplasmata > Lutacidiplasmatales > UBA184 > JAKAAX01. The sequence goes on from JAKAAX010000010.1 coordinate 66,232, forward strand.
GTCCCGGAGCGTCGTGCGCGCGGGGGTGAGGAACCAGAGCGGGAGCCCGTCCGCGTCCCAGGTGCGGGAGCGGACCTGCGGGCGTTCTCCGGGGGGGTGGAGATAGACCATCCCCCGGTAGGTCTGTCCGGGCGAGGGCCGATGGGTCCCGAGCGTGATCCGGAGGACCCAGGGAGAGCTCTCCATCTCGTCCTCCCGGCCGCAGCCTCGGCTGCGGCGACGGCTCTTCTCGCTTGCGCGGCAGAGCGGAGGGCCCCCTCCGGCGGCCCTGCCGCCGAGCGAGCTCAGTCCTCGCCCTGAGGGCGGGTGAACGCGGGCTGACCGTCGAACTCCTGGAGACGCTCCAGGCCGATCCATCGGTGGTGCGCGCCCACCTTCTGGAAGAGCTCCAGGAGCGCGGGCTCGGACACCTCGCCCTTGCCGTCCTTGGCGAAGAACCGGCACTGCCAGTGGTCGACCACGTCGAGCATGGCGTCGCTGGGCGGGAAGACCCGGGTGCCCCGGTTCGAGATGCCGTGGAGGCTGAGCGAGGTCCCCTTCGTGAGCTCGACCAGGGCCTCCCCGAGCCGCTTCGAGTCGAGCGAGCTCTCCAGGAAGATGTCCACGCCGACGGTCCGTTGGGACTTTGCGACGACCAGGGCCGGGGTGGCCGGGACGGAGTGGAACTTCAGCGCGCGGTAGTCCCGTACGTGCCAGCCCTTGGGAGGGGCCTTCCCCAGGTTCTGGACGACGGCCTCCGCGAAGTCGGTGGTGCTCGCGGCGATCGCGTCCCCGACGACATCGCGCGTGGAGACCTTCCCCTCGGCGAGCGTCGAGACGACCGCGTTCTCGACCTTCGTCGCGATCTCGAACTCCTCCAGGTGGCGGAGCAGGAGCACCGCCGTCAGGATGAGCGCGGTGGGGTTGATCACGTTCTTCCCCGCGTACTTCGGCGCGGAGCCGTGGACCGCCTCGAAGATGCTCACGTGGTTGCCCAGGTTCGCGGAGGGGGCGAAGCCTAGCCCACCCACGAGGGCGCTCCCCTCGTCGCTGAGGATGTCGCCGTTCATGTTCGTCGTCACGATGACGTCGAACTGCTCGGGCGCCTTCACCAGCTGGTGGGCGCAGTTGTCGATGATGATGTGGTTCGCCTCGATGTCGGGGTACTCCTTCGCGATCTCCTCGAAGGTGCGCTTGAGGAGCCCCTCGGTGAACTTCAGGATGTTCGACTTCGTGGCGCAGTGGACCTTCTTCCGCCCCTCCGCCCGGGCCAGTTCGAAGGAGAGACGGACGATCTTCTCGCACCCTTTGCGCGTGACGATCTTGAGCGCCTCCGCGACCCCGGGGGTCTCCAGGTACTCGATCCCGGCGTAGACGTCCTCGACGTTCTCCCGGACGATGACCAGGTCGACGCCCCGGCCGCTGAACGGCGTGCGGACCCCGGGCAGCTCCTTGACGGGACGGATGTTCGCGAAGGTCTCGAAGAGCTTGCGCAGCGTGACGTTCGCGCTCTTCTCCCCGAACCCGACGGGGGTCTCGAGGGGGCCCTTCAGGACCACGCGGGTCTTGCGGATCGATTCGATGGTCTCCGGCGGGACGCCCGAGGCCAGTCCGGCCTTGAAGACGGCCGCGCCGGCAAGACGCTCCTCCCACTCGATCGGGGCGCCCGCGGCCTCCAGGACCCGCCGCGTCGCCCGGACGATCTCCGGTCCGACGCCGTCACCTGGGATGACCGTGACCAGCTTCTTCCCGTTCGGTCCGACCGTGTAGGGCTTCCCGCGCGCGCCTGCGTCCGTCACGACCCCTCCTCTCACCAACGTGGATCAAGCGGCTTGCCGAGGGTCGGGATGGGCGAGGGCATCCTTGGTGAGGTTCTCGCGGTAGCGGCGGACCGCTTCCCGGATCTCCGCGTGCTTGACCCCGAGGATCTCCGCGGCCAGCAGCGCGGCGTTGACGGGGCCGGACTTCCCTACGGCGAGGGTGCCGACCGGGATGCCCGAGGGCATCTGGACGATGGAGAGGAGCGAGTCGAGGCCCTTGAACGCGGAGGTCTCGATGGGCACGCCAAGGACCGGGAGGACCGTGTGGGCCGCGGCGACCCCCGGAAGATGCGCCGCGCCCCCGGCGGCCGCGATCAGGACCTCCATCCCGCGCTTCTCCGCGCCCTTCACGTACTCCGCGAGCGCGTCCGGCGCGCGGTGGGCCGAGAGGACCCGCACCTCGTAGGAGACCTTGAGCGAGTCCAGTACCTTCGCGCCCGCTTCGAGCGTGGGCCAGTCGGATTTGGAGCCCATGAGGATGCCAACAAGGGGCGACATGGTGGTTCGGGAGCCGACACCGGTGTTCGGTTTAAGGTGAACGGACGCTCCGGTTAGGCCCCCGTGCTCCCGAACCCCCCGGTCCGGTCCGTGGTGACCTCCACCTTGCCCCACCGGAAGGCCGTCGGGGACTCGGGCACCACCCGGATCTGGGCGACCCGCTCGCCCGCGTGCAGCGTCCGGGGACCTCCGAAGAGGATGGCGAGCGGGACCTTCACTTCCAGCGGGTAGTCACGGTCGATGGTCCCTGGCGCGTTGACCATGATCACCCCCCGGGTCGAAAGCCCGCTCCGGGGCCGGATCTCCAGGAAGGTCCCAGGAGGGGCCCTCATCCGCAGCCCCGTCCGGACCAGGGTGACCTGCCCCGGGAGCAGCTCCGCGTCCTCGGCGGCGTAGAGGTCGAAGCACGCGCTCCCGGCGGTCGCCATCTCCGGCATCCGGGCGCCCGGGGCGTCCGGCATCCGCTCGAGGTCGACGGAGAGGACCGTCGTCCGCATCTTCGTCGCGTGTCGCTTGGACGGGGCGGGGCGGGAAGGGGTCGCCCGGGACCCGCGGGGACCGGGGCTCCGACGACGGGGCGGGGCTGGAGGCATCCCCCCGCCCCACCACCACCCTCCCCAAGTCGCTTGTGGACGGACGGCTTTCGGCGCGCCGGCGCCTCGGTGGTCCCCCTGGTCTCCGTTCAAATAGAGGGTCCCGCGTCCCGCTCGACCGCCCTTCGTTGCGGAGGGGGAGCGGGCCGATGGCGTGGAAGGACCTGAAGGAGTTCCTCGAGGTCCTGGAGGGGAAGGGGGACCTTCTCCGGGTGAAGAGCCGCATCTCGCCGCGGCTCGAGATGAGCGAGATCGCTCAGCGCGCCCTCCGTGCGGACGGCCCCGCGCTCCTCTTCGAGAACGTCGAGGGTTCCTCCCTCCCCGTCGCGCTGAACGTCCTGGGGTCGCCCCGACGCATCGCGATGGCCCTGGGAGCGAGCTCGATCGAGGAACCGGCGGAGAAGATCCGCCGGCTCCTCCGCTTCCGCCCCCCCGCGGGGCTCGGAGCGATCCTCTCGGACCCGGGGGGAACGATCGAACAGCTCTCCCAGCTGAGGGCCCTCGCGCCCAAGCGGGTGAGCAAGGGCCCCTGTCAGGAGGAGGAGACCGACCGGCCGAACCTGGAGGAGCTCCCGATCATGACCGGCTGGCCGAAGGACGGCGGGCCCACCATCACCTTCCCGCTCGTGGTGACGAAGAACCCCGAGACCGGGGACCAGGCCGTGGGCATCTACCGGCTCCAGCGCTACTCCTCGACGACCCTGGGGGCGCACTGGCAGACCCACCGCGCGGGGGCGGAGAACTTCCGTCGCTACCAGCGTCGCGGCGAGAAGATGCCCGTCGCAGTGGTGATCGGCGCCGACCCCACCACCGTGTTCGCCGGGCTCGCCCCCGTCCCGGAGGGGATCAGCCGGTTCGCCTTCGCGGGGTTCCTCCGGGGCGAGAGCCTGCCGCTCGTTCCCTGCCGGACGGTGCCCCTGGAGGTCCCGGCCGCTTCGGAGATCGTGCTCGAGGGCTGGGTCGACCCGAAGGAGACCCACCTGGAGGGGCCTTTCGGCGACCACACCGGCTGCTACTCGCTCGCGGAGAACTTCCCGGTCATCCACGTCACCCACCTCACGCGCCGCTCCCGACCGGTCTTCCTCTCGACCGTCACGGGGAAGCCCCCGACGGAGGACGCGGTGTTGGGACAGGCGGTGACCCGCCTCTTCCTCCCCGTGGTCCAGGCCGTCCTGCCCGAGATCGTCGACCTGGACCTCCCGCAGGAGGGGATCCTGATCAACGTGGCCATCGTCTCGATCCGCAAGAGCTACCCCCAGCACGCGCGGAAGGTGATGCACGCGATCTGGGGGCTCGGCCAGATGATGTTCACGCGCTACATCGTGGTCGTGGACCACGACGTGGACCCCCACGACCACCGGGAGGTCCTCTACCGCGTGGGCCTCCAGGCCGACCCGCAGGAGGACTTCGAGCACGTGTTCGGACCCGTGGACCAGCTCTCCGTCTCCAACCGCGTGGAGAACCAGGGAGGCAAGGTGGGCATCGACGCGACGAAGAAGTGGAAGGAGGAGGGCTATCCCCGGGCGTGGCCCGAGGAGGCGCGGATGGACCCGGCCGTCGTCGCCAAGGTCGACGCCCTCCTCCGGTCCGACCCTGACCTCGCCCGGCTTCGACCCTCCTCCCCGCCCAACGCCAGGTCGTGACGGACGGGGTCGGGGCCCCGTCGCGGGGCGTCGGGGCGGGCGGGAAGCTCAAGGCCCTCTCTCAGCTCCTGACGGTCCCGAACCTGGGGCTCAACCTGTTCTTCGTCGTCGGGTTCCTCCTCGTCGTCCTCCGGGGGCAGCCCGACTGGAGGCTCGCGGCCCTGGTCCTCCTCGCCTTCATCGGCGCCCGGAACGCGGGCCACGCGTTCAACCAGATCGTCGACCGAGAGCTCGACGCCAAGAACCCCCGGACCCGGGACCGGCCCCTGGTGACCGGCGCGCTCTCGACGCGCACCGCCGGGGTCGTGGTGCTCCTCAACGTGGGGCTCTTCTTCGTGGCGGCGGCCCTCATCGACCTCTGGCTGACGCTGCTCGCGGTGCCGGCGCTGGGGCTCGTCCTCGGCTACTCCTACACCAAGCGCTACACCCCCGCCACCACGGTCCTGCTGGGGGCGGTCCAGTCGCTCATCCCGGCCGCGGTGTACCTCGCCGTCGAGGGGAGGATGCCCCTCCCCGCGTGGGTCGCCGCGGGAGCGATGCTCCTTTTCGGCACGGCCTTCGAGTCGGTCCACTCGCTCGGCGACCTGGAGTCGGACCGGGAGCACGGGCTCCGGTCGTTGCCGTTGAGCGTCGGCGCCGCGCGGGTACCCTACCTGGTCGGCGGGCTGCTCGTCGGGGCGCTGGCGCTGCTGCTCGCCTTCCTCTGGGCCACGCTCGGGGAGACCCTCTGGCTCCTTCCGATCGGGGTCGGCATGGGGGCCCTCGTGGTCCTGGAGTTCCGGGGTCTGCTGCGCGGACGGGAGAGGCTCCTGCGGCTCTTCCGCCTGCACTTCGTGATGGGAGCTTGGTTCCTTCTGGGAGTCGTACTATTTTACATCTCAACTCAAATCTAAGCAAAATCAGAAGTTCTTGCGAGAAACCTAGGGTACTGGGTGGCTTTCGCACCGGAACACCGCCAATCGTCCCGTGTACTATCTATACCTCCCGTCCCCGGCCCGTTAAATACCGCCTTAAAGTGGGGACCTCGAGGGGACATGCCGCAGGTGATGATAGGACTCTCCGGCAAAGACTACAAGACGACGACCGACGTGTGGCGACTGGCTAAGCGCTCGCTGAACCCCATGGTTCGGCGTAGGATCGGATGGCGGGGACGCTCGAGCCTGCTCCGGGAGTTCATGCTCTACGGGTTCGAGCTCGCGAGCCAGAACCCCGAGAGCTTCCTCCGAGTTGTCCGCGACAACCACGACCCCCTTTTCGGGAGGAAGGGTCGGAAGGACGCGGGCGCGGAGCGGCGCGAGACGCTCCTGAACGCCTGGCAGAGCTACTTCCCGTCCCAGGAGAAGTCGACCCGGGCTCGGAAGGCCAGCTAGGCCCACTCCCAAGTTCGGACGACCTCTCCCAACCTGTTCCGAGATGGGGGCCCAGGGGGGGCCCCCTCTCCGCCCGCCTTCCAAGAGCTTCAAGCCCCTTCGTGCTGACCCTGCTCCATGCGCTCTCTACTGAGGTCCGACGGGGCCGCCTTCGTCGGAGAAGGCACCGTGGGGGGCCTGCGGCTCGCGCTGCCCGGGCTGCTCTTCGCCTCCCCCCGTGGCTCCCCTCCGCTCGAGCTCCCCCCGGGGGCCGCGAGGCTGGAGGAGCGCGACCCGTCCGGCGGGATGCGGAGGGCCCTTCGGCTCGCCCAGGGGACGGAGGCGCTCGACCTCCAGTTCGCCGTCGCCACCCCCGAGGTCGCCGGAGGGGAGGAGGCCCTGCTCGAGATGGCCCCGCGCGTCGTCGGAGCGCGGACGCCGCTCTCCGCGTCCGCTCAAGCGCAGCTCCGGCAAGGCGCGTACGACCTGGTGGTCTGGCTCAACGCCCGCGCGGCGTGGACCGACAGCGAACGCTTCGTGCGGGAGGCGATCGAACTGCGGGAGGTCGCCGGACCGGCCCCGATGATCTGGGCGCCCCGGGTGGCGACCCCCGGACGGCTCTCCGAGCTCTACGCGCTCGGGCTTGACCTCCTCGACTCCACCGAGGGGCTCTTCGCCATGGCCGACGGAGCGTTCCTCTCCGCGGACGCGGAGGGACTGGAGGAGGCCGTCGGGGAGGGGCGGACCCTCGTCGAGCGCGGGAAGGCGCTGGCGGGGGACTACCTCTCCGAGCTCGCCCTGGTCCGACGGTATGCCCGGGCGGGGCGTCTGCGGGAGCTCGTCGAGGCCCGGCTCGTGCCCGAGCCGAAGCGCGGGGAGGTCCTGCGGTACTTCGACGGGATAGGGGGCCCCTTCCAGGAGGCCCACACCCCGATCGTGGGCTCGGGGACCCGGCCCTACACCACGAAGGAGGCGCTCCGCCGACCGGAGGTGGAGAGGTTCCGGCGCCGTCTGCTCACGCGCTACCGACCGCCTCCCTCGAAGCGGACGCTCCTGCTCGTGCCCTGCTCCATGACCAAGCCCTACGCCAACTCGCCCAGCCACCGCCGCATCGCCCACGCGATCGAGGGCGTCCCGGGGGGCATGGGCATCCACTGGGGTTCCGTGACCTCCCCGCTCGGGATCGTCCCCCGCGAGCTCGAGAGCTTCTACCCGGCGCGGAACTACGACATCCCGGTCACCGGCAGCTGGGACGAGGACGAGCGCGGATGGGTGCGGGAGGCGCTGGGGCACCTGCAGCGGAGCGGAAGCTACGAGCACACGGTCGTGCACCTCCCTCGAGAGGAGTACCGGTGGCTCGAGGACCTCCTGCCTCCCGAGAAGGTCCCATGGACGGTGGAGGGCGGCTCGACCACCTCGGGGGCCTCCCTCGCCCATCTCGCGAGCGCCCTGCACGCCGCGCACGCCTCGGGGGTGCGGGGGCCTCCGGGAGGACCGTTGGCGCGGGTCCGGGAGGAGCTGCGGTCGATCGCCCAGTTCCAGTTCGGGGCCCCGATGGCCGACCGCCTCTTCGAGGACGGGGTCCGCCTGATGGGCCGTCCCTGGTTCCAGCACCTCTTCTCCCCCGCCAAGGAGGACCTCGCCACGTGGAGGGAGGAGGTCGGGCTCTGGCGCCTCACGGTCCCGGGAGCACGGAAGGTCCTCGCGGAGGCGCGAGGGAGCCGGGTGCAGGTCCGCCCCGGGGTCGAGCTGCGAGGCGACCTCTTCGCCCCGGGCGTCCTGGAGGCCGACCCCGAGCTGCGCATCGGGGACGACGTGATCCTCGTGCGGAACGGCGAGGTGCTTGGTGTGGGCGAGGCCCGCGTCCCCGGGCCCTGGATGGGCCGCCTACCCCGGGGCCTGGTGGTGAAGGTGAGGCACCGCGCTCACGGGGAGGGACGGGCCGGTGCGACGGACGCCTCCGAGCCCGCCCCGGCGGACGCTCCCCGAACGGCCGGTTGAAGTACCGGGTCCGCCCCTGCCCGGTCCGAGGGCCGGTAGTCCAGGGGTGAAGACGGCGCGCTTACAACGCGCAGATCGGCGGTTCGAATCCGCCCCGGCCCATGAGGGACGCAAACCGGTGCACTAGCGAGTCCGGCCGGCCCATTGTGACCCGTATCGAACGTTTCAGATCCAGATCGTGACAACAGCCCTAGCGCGCACGTCTCCCTGGGAACCATCTGTCGTAGGCAGGGTGGTCCACGATGTCGAGCAAGATGACCGCGCCGTTGGCAATAGTGTAGAAACAACGGTGAAATGCGGCCAGGTCCGCGCAATAGAGATTGGCGACCGCGTACCTCTCCCGAAAGTACGTCGGAATGAAGGGCTGCCGTACTACCTCGCCCCACTGCGCGTCGCTCCGGAGGCGAGAGATACATGCTTGCAAACTCTTCCAGACGGCTTGGGCAGGCTGCCGCCCTTGCTGAGCGAGGGCCTCCCAGGAGTCATACGAGGATTGCACCTCCTCATGAATGAGGATCGAGTCGGGCCGGAATGGCATGCCCAACCCTCAGACTCTCTTTCCTTTCGCTAGGCTGCGAAGTAGGCTTGGGCTCGTCGTGTGAGTCCACTGGATCCCCTTTGACCCCTCGATGGCCAGCCTGAGGTCAAAGCAGAACTGGAGCGCACGGTTGAGGCGAGCTCGGCTCGTGGTGTGCCCGGATTCCTGGAGCCTTTCCAGGATCCAATTGCGACTGACGGGATCCCCCGCTTCTGCGAGGAGCGACATCACGACCTCGGTCGTCCCCAACGTGATGTCCACTCGGACCGCATGACGAGAGAGCGCCATACTCTCTAGAAGATGTACACCCTGATAAGATATTGTAGTCCCAACAATCGGGCGCTATCCTCAATCTGACCTGCCGGGACCCCCTCAGTTTGTTCATTCGGGGACGCAGTCATTACCTCGTGCCTCTGTGAGGGCCACCGGATGCCGAGCCTGGCGAAGGATCACTACCGGACGGCAAGACTCCTCGCTTCCACCCTCCTGCTTCTATTCCTTGCCGCGATTCTCACCGCGCTCGCGATAACGCTCTGGTCGGTCGCGCTTCCCGTCAAGTTGCTCGCCGGAGCGCTTGTCGCTCCCGTCATCGCCTTGTCAGCCCTCTTCCTCGTTCTCGAGCTCCGTCAGCGGCCCCGGGGCTTCCTCGGTGCGGCTGCCCTCGGGCTGGTCGGAATCGTCCTGCGCCTCATCATCAATACCCAGCCACAGTTCGAGGTTGGGGGCGGTCTTCCAATCGCGGTGACGGTGGGGTATCTGAGCCTCGGAATCTCGGTTGTCGGATCCAGCCTCTGGGCGTACGTACGGCTCTCTCGCAATCGAAGTTGAGGGGACTCGAACCGGTTTACTTGTGGGTCCGCCCCGGCCCACTTTGGAATCGAACCGTCAGCGGTTCGAGTCCGACCTGGACTTCGGACGAGCAGGCGCGCTGTTCGGCGGATCACCGCTGAGTAATTGTTATGTCCAATTGGAACAATGTTGAACGGATGATCTCCGACCCCCCCACCACCCTCACGGTCCCGAACTCTGTGTTGAACAGACTGAAGCTCTACAAGTCAGGCGGGAAGACCTACGCTGAGGTCCTGGAGGAGTTCATGGATGCGATTCCCCCCGAGAGGTTCCTGGCGTGGGTTCGAGATGAGCTGAACCGACCAGCCGTCCCCTATCTCGAGGCGCGATCCCGCCTTGGACTTCGCAGGGACTGAATGGTTCTCGTAGCGATGAGCCCGGAGGCGATCGCCTCCTTCCGGCGCCTTCCGCCCGGGGTGAAGGAGGAGTACGACCACCTGATCCTAGCCATGCTACACGCGCCCCGCCTCAGGTTGCCGGGCCATTGGGATGCCCATGCCCTGGAAGGAGGGGACCACCTCTGGACCCTTCGCGTCTCCGCGTACCGAGGCATCTTCCGATGGGATGGACATGAGGCAAGGTTTGTCCGCTTCGGGCATCGTAGGTCGGTCTACGAGACGCTCCCGAAGTAGGCCGAAGAGCGTCCCCACCACCACAAGCGTTCGAATCCGCCCCGGCCCATTCAACCTCTTTATAGGTCTTACAACCTATATTCAGGTTGATGAAACTGCACCAGCCCCTGGACGACCTCCTGCGAGGGAAGGGGACCCTCCACGTGCTGCGCGTCCTGTGCCGGAGTCCGCAGGAGGGTTTCGCGGCTCCGGACCTCGCACGTCGGGGAGGACTAGCGCTTTCGCACGTTCAAGGGGCTTTGGCCCTCTTGGAGAGCCATGGCCTGGTCGACCGTCGGGTGGCGGGGAGGACCCACCTCTGGTCCATCGTCTCGGGCAACGTCTTGGTACCTCCGTTGAAGGGACTGTTTGACGTGGAGCGTGGGCTGAGCGAGCAGCTCCAACGTGACTTGGCCGACGGGCTCCGCAGAACTCCCGTTCGTCGGGCCCTCCTCTTCGGTTCCGTGAGCCGGGGGGAGGAGAAGGGATGGAGCGACGTCGACGTGCTCATCGAGCTCCGGAAGGCTGCGGATCGTGAGAGGGTGTGGGACTCGATCATCCCGCTCGCGAGCCAGGTTCGCGGGCGGTACGGTCTCAACCTTGCCCCCATCGTGCTCGCCCCTTCCGAGGAGCGAGGAGCGATGAGCCCCAGCTTCCTGGCGACAGTGAACCGGGAAGGGAAGGTCATCAAGGAGGCCGCTTGACGAAGAACCCTCCCCGCACCGAACCGCTGCCCAGGCGCGAGCACCAAGGGTTCCTGCGCAAGGCGTTGGAGTATGTGGACACCTCCCGAAAGGCCATGGACGACCTCCGCTTGAACAGCGCCGGGTTGGAGGCTATCCATGCGGTCATCTCCGCATGCGATGCCCTGACGGTAGCACGTCTCGAGCTCCGGTGCCGAGGGGAGGATCACCGCGACGTCCTCCAGCTGCTCGAACGGATCCCCGACGTCAGGTCCACGGACCTCAAGAAGCAGGTGTCGCAGGTCCTCTCTGCCAAGAGCTCGGTGGAGTATGGCGGCGAAGGGCTCTCACCCGAGCAGGCGGGACGGCTCGTCACCCAGGCCGAGCGAGTGGTGAAATGGGTCTCGGACCGCCTTCGGACCTGAGGCGACCGTCCGTCCCCACCACCACAAGCGTTCGAATCCGCCCCGGCCCGACTTCGAGCCCCGCCTACGGTTCTAGGAGATCGGGCAAGCCGCACAGGTCGGCAAGCGTGAGCCCATCGAACTCGGGGGCTGGGGGACCGCGATTGACCCAAACGACCTCGAGCTCAACGCCCCGAGCGCCCGCGACGTCTTCTGTAAGAGAGTCACCGACATGGATAGCTGTCCATCTTTCGGCCTTCGCCCGCTCGAGCGCAACGCGAAATATTCTCCCGTCCGGCTTGGTGACCCCGACTTCCTGTGCGAAGGTGACCGTATCGAACCACCCATCCCACCCAAGGTTGTGGAGGATGTGAGGGATGTAGTCCACGCCGTTACACAAGAGGTGAAGGTGCTTTCCCCGCTCCATGAGGATCTTGAGCACCTCCTCCACCTCTGGAAACGGGGGCTGGCACTCCCGGGACACGGCCAGCTCCCGGATCTTCTGGACCATGGCCGCGATGTCTCCCTTGAAGCCCACTCGGCGAAGGGCCTCCTCATGGACCTGGTCCGCGAACGAAGGTAGCCCCCCGAGAAGACTTGGAGCTGTGGGCCATCGTAGACCCCACACCACGTGGTTCGCCCTCAGGTACGCGTCCAGGTCGAGCGGGACGTGAAGCTCCCTAGCGGCCCTCTCAAAGACGGACCGCACGCCGACCTGCTGAACGAGCGTGCCCCCGAGGTCGAGGAAGACGTGTTCCCTGGGCATCCGACGGCGGAAATTGGCTGGAGCTCATATCGGTCCTCCGCCGATGGGAGTTCTTTGGCAGGTCGGTGCGGGGCCGAGACTTGGAGGACGCTTTCCCGGGGGACTCGAACCGGTTTGCTTGTGGGTCCGCCCCGGCCCATGCCCCACAAGCGTTCGAATCCGCCGAGGCCGAGGGTGCTCGTTCCCCTGTCCCAGGGAGCCTGGGAATCCTTTAATGCGTTGTAGTCGTACGTAGTCACATGACCTCCGATTCCGTGACAACGGTCCGGCTTGGACGGGACACCCTGGTACTGCTCGACCGTATGGCCCGGAAGTTGGGGGTCGAGCGGTCGACCCTTCTGCGCCGCGCCTTGAGCAAGGGTGCCCGTGCGGTCCTGTTGGACGAGGCGCTCTCCCAGTACGTTCGGGGGGAGCTGAGTGCCGGAGCGGCGTCCGAGTGGGCCGGGGTGAGCTACCTCGAGTTTCTGGATGAGCTTCGGGCGCGACGGCTCCCCTATCTCGTGGACAACGAGGGCATCGCGGAGGAGCTCGCAGGATTCAAGGCCAGGGTGAAGGCAGGTGGGCGCCACCGTCATTGACACCTCAGCACTGATCTTCCTAGGACGGCTTCGACGATTGGAGCTGGCTCAACTCCTGGGAAACGTGGTCATCCCTGCCCCGGTCCTAGCAGAGTTCACGCGGGGCAGGAATAAGGACCCCGACACGGTGGGTCGTGTCGAGAACTGGGTACGAGAAGGGCGGCTCGAGGTGCGCCACCTCGGAGTACCCGTCGGATTCCACCCCGCACTTGGGCTAGGGAAGCGGGCAGTCCTGTGGACCGCCTCCGAGCTCAAGGACCCGGTCCTCCTCATCGACGAGGCCCCTGCTCGCCGAGTGGCCAAACACCTCGGGTTCCGGGTCCTGAGCACCCCCTACCTCCTTCTCGAGGGGACCAGGGTGGGTGCCCTAACCACGGCCCAGGCCCAAGAGGACCTCGACCGATTGGTCGCTCAGGGATACTTCCTCGATCCGCGTCTCTTCTCGGACCTCAAGGAGACGCTTCGCCGCCTCGCCTCCCCCCGCAGCAAGGGAGGTTGAGCCGTCCCCAACCCCCCAAGCGTTCGATTCCGCCCCGGCCCAGGGTAGGTCCGATCGACCGTTCGAAAGGGCCCGTCCCGACCGAGGGCTGTGGACCGGGACCTCGGATCCGCAAGGTGCCCCTCATCGGTATAAGGGCTTGTCGCGTAACATCTACGCGAACGGCCATGTCCGAGCTTTCGACCCATCTACGGAGGGCCGAGGAGTTCGCTGCAACGGCGAGGTCTTCCGAGTTCATCGCGCCCCGGGTCGAGATGTGGTTCCAGAGCGCCTACCAGTGGATCGAGGCCTGCGCGGCCAAGGCTCGCGTCCACATCATGAAGCATCAACGAGTTCCCGACGAGCTCCTCCGCAACCCCACCATCCTGGGTGAGGCTTCCGAGGAGGTGGCAAAGGCCTTCCGGCACCTGGATAACGTCGCGAGGAGCAAGTTCGTTTACGGTTCTTCAGGGACCCGCAAGGACCTTGACGAAGCCCAGCGCTGCTTTGAGGTCATTGAGGAGAGATGTCGCGCGCGCCTGAAGTGACCTCCCGCTCATTCGAGCCGGCGATCGAGGCGATGCGCCGGGCCCTGAGCCGGATTCCCGGGGTCCGAAATGTTGTCCTGTTCGGCTCGCTGGCCCGCGGCCAAGGTCGCGAGGGGAGCGACATGGACCTGCTCGTGGACTGCTCGCCCCGGGCCCAGGCCGCCGTTCGCGAGGCCATGTGGCCCATACGGGAGAAGTACGGCGTGTGGGGTACCCCCGTGTTCGTCTCCTATCGCGATCTCGGCCGGTCCGATCGGCAATTCCTGGAGTCCATCGTTCGCGATGGGCGGCCCCTGATCGGAAAGCTCCCGCCGCTGACCCCTGGCGACCTGGGGCTTCGTCCCATGCGCCTCGTTTCGTACTGGGCGGAGTCCCTCGCCCCGGGCCCGAGGGCGAAACTCCTACGCGAGCTCGACGGCTACATCACCCACAAGCGGAGGGGGGAGGTCACCTACACGTCCCATCGTGAAGGGCTGGTCGACCGCTCGGGAGGTTGGCGGACAGGGCGGGGATCGATCGTGGTCCCTGAGGGGACCTGGCCCGATCTGGACGAGGTCTTCCGTCGGTATGAGGTGAAGCGGACCGCGGTGGCGATCTGGTCTCAGTCTCCCTGACTCAGCAGGCAAGAGAAGGACTCGGGCCGCTGCCTCCAGGCTCAGGAAAAGGAGACCCGACCCGTCTCGCGGATGGGTCCGCCCCGGGCCACTTTGGGTGCTCGCGAGAGTTCGGGAGGGCCCACGGCCGCCCGAACGGCGAGTCGCACTTTCGCTCTGGGATTATAGCTCGGGCAGGCCTCCTGCGTTCCATGTCGACGGACAGCGTGGTCAAGTGGCTGCTCGAGGATTCCGAACCCTCGGTCCGTTACCTCGCTCTCACCCAGCTTCTGGACAAGGGCGAGGGGGACCCTGCTGTTCGGAAGGCCAAGGCGAGGGTACCGTACGTGGGTTGGGTTGCGGAAACCCTTGCGCGTCGGGACCCTGGAGGCTGGTGGGTGCGAGACGGGGGGCGGATGGAACCCCGGTTCCTGGGCACCCACTGGACCATGCTCGCCCTCGCTGACCTCGGCGCCACTCGTGACGTTCCGCAGATCCGTGAGTCGTGCGAGTATTGGATGACGAAGTCCCCGCTCATCGGAGGGGGCGTGGGGGGGCTGGGGCAAGGGAAGGGGCACCACTGCTTCACCGCCAACATGGCACGAGCCCTCCTCTTGATGGGGTACGAGGACGACCCGCGGGTCCGCAAGACCATCGAATTCCTGGTCAAGACGGCGCATCCCAAGGGAGGATGGACCTGCCGTTGGAACCGCGACACCCCGGCCCCGGGCCGGACGCTCGACGCCTGGGAGGGGTTGGGCGCTTTCGCCGCCTACCCTCGCTCGAAGTGGACCTCGGCCATGAAGGACTGCGTCGAGCGTGGCGCAGAGTACTTCCTCGAACGCGAACTGCACCTCCAAGGCGACCGGTACGAGCCTTGGTACCGTTTCCACTGGCCGACCCACTACTACTACGACCTGCTGGTGGGACTGGACTGCCTGACCGCACTCGGCTACGGCAAGGACCGACGGCTGGAGTACGCCCTCGACCTGCTCCGCTCGAAGCGGCGGGGGGATGGAAGGTGGAACCTCGACGCGGTCCAGACGGACCCCGACCCCGAGGGAGCCCGATGGTTCGCGGAACACCCGGAGAAGCGGCCAACCCCTCTCACCTTCGAGGTGGCGGGCAAGCCTAGCAAGATGGTCACGCTGCGAGCGCTGCGTGTCCTGAAACGCGTCGAGGGGCACATCTAGCGCCCGAGGCCGGGGGACCCGCTCGATCTTTCGGATGGGTCCGCCCCGGCCCCTGCGCCAAGAGTGTCGGGGTCGGCCGCCTCCGACCCCCGGTAGGGGAGTCAGTACGACTCGGTGGTCAGGCCAGGGATCCTCTGGAGGGCGGAGTCTCGGGTCACGGGCGAACGGCACGTCAGGGTGTGACGGACACCGCCGCAGGGTACGGCGGTAGAGCGGAGGTTGCGAACTCCCGAATTGAGGGCGCCCGATGCGGGGGTAGCCCCAACGGGGAAATGCGCCCCTCCCCACAAGCCACGGAGATTCGACGGGCGTCGTGCTCGGGGGGCAAACAACCCCTACCGGAGGATCTCCACGAGACCCAGCAGGGCGCCCCGCTTGTTCTCGCGGTCCTTGAACCGGTAGAGATGCTGAGCGAGTCCCGGTCTCACGCCCTTCGCGCGGGGACGGAGCTTCCGGGCCCGAAGGACCTTCCGAGGGTCGTAGAGCATCAGCAGGTCGAGCCGGACCGGGTGGCCCCTGTCGAGGGGAGCTCCGTTGTAGAAGTGCCAGGCCACACCTCCGAACCAGCTCCGAGCGTTGTTCTTGCGCTCTACGCCCACCAGCACGAGGCGCGAATCCCGGATCTCCACCTCGCCGGCCTGGATGTCGTAGTCGTACCCCGAGAACTCCTCGTCGCCGACAGGCTTCCGGCGAGCGTCGTACTTGTCCGTCCCCGTATCGAGGACGATGGCCATCAGATCATCATGGTTCATCCCCGGGTGGTCATCGAGGCCGATGGCTCGGACGATGTACGCCCCGTTCGGGAAGATCGACTCGATGACCCGGTCGACCTGGACACCGATAGCGTGGTAGTCGGGCTCCGTGGCCACTGTGTACTCCGGGACCGCCACTTGGGCGACCCTGACCGGCGACGACCCGTGGTCTCCCATCCATGGCCGCACCCGCGAGCGGAGGGTCCCCCCGTCGATGCGTCGGAACATCTCGGAAAGAGGAAGAGAGGCGTCCACGAACTCGAAGGCTGCAGCTCTGGCCAGGGATGGCCAAGTGCGGACGGCTCTACGGACCCACGCTCGCTGGGCGGGACGCGTGTCCCGCCCCCAATCATTGTCTCGCTTCGGGTCGTTCAGGCGCGCGTGTATGACCGACCATGGGGCGTGCAAGAAGATCCTTCGGTCGAAGAGGTGCGTGAGGTCCAGGTCGAACATGTTGTCGCTGGCGCCGCAGACGACGATGTCGGGATTCCGTGACAGGAACCTCTGGAGCGTAGCTTCGTCCCAGAAGTTCTGCCAGCCCTTCACCGCCAGGTACTGCTCGTGGGTGATCTTGCTCAGCGGGCGCCCTTGGGGGTCGACCTCGCGCATCAACCCGGGGATGGCGTCGGCGTCGATCGCGAGGATCCCGTGCTGCCGCAGGTGACGAGCGAGGGTGCTCTTCCCCGACCCGGAGGCCCCGGTGATGAAGATACGACCTCGGAGACCGCCCTTGGCGCGCGGCATCGTCAGCACGAACGGCCGTCGCCTCCAGCGACCAACTACGACGAAGGAGCCGCTGCGGGGTAATGGAACTCGACCAGACGGCACCCCGTGCAGCGCCATCCGCGGAAGGTGGTGGGCTTGCTGAAGACCGAGCGCGCCTCCTTGTCGAGCATCTCCTGCCCGCGAAGGGATCCCGGCCAGAGCATCACGCCCACATGCGCGGAGGTTCCCGACGCGTCGTCCGGTGCCCAGATGAGCGTGCCGACCGTCCCCCGGCCTTCCCCGTAGAGCTGGCCCGGTTCTAGAGGCTTTCCGCACTGGCGGCACCGCGGCGTGTCCGAAGGGAGCGGGGTCGACACGCAACTGCATCGGAAGAAGTCCCCTTTGACCGTTTCGTCACCTCGCGATGGAGACCACAAAGCTGAACGGGAAGTCGAGAATCGGATCTCAGTCGGCCATGGCCGCTTCCGCGGGAGCGCCCATCTCCGAGATCAACTGATTCACGCAGACGAGGGCGTGCTCTTCGTACTGCACCTGTCAATGCTGTCGTTTGCGGCGAACCGTCGTTTCTGAGGGGGACGGTCTCCTACACTCGAGACGTAGTTGTTGGTTGAAGGTCTTGGTTCGGCTCAGGAGGTGCGTCTCCGCTTGCAGGCGCGGGCACGTTCGGAGGGGGACGTTCCCTCCACGAGCGGCGGAGGAGCACGACGGCCACGATTGCGAGGAGGACCGCTGTCGCGAGCGTCGCCACGAGCACGTACAACATTGGGTAGGGCCCGGCGCATGCCGGGCGCGCGCATACCGCGTCCGAGCAGTAGATTGACTCGTTGGCGAACGCGTGTGCTCCCCGGGCATCGGTCACTTCAAGACTGACCACACCGCAGAAATCGGTGAGGACGAGGCTCACGTTCTGCCCGGACCGGGAAGGTCCGGTTGGTTCGGCGGTCCAAGTGAAGAGGTACGGCGCAACCCCTCCACGGACCGATCCTCGGAAGCTGTAGTTGGCTACGAACGGAGTAGAGGGCTGGCATGTGCAGGACGCGCCCCCTGAGGAACTGACCAGCGTGTAGTTCGCGAACGCGACGAGCTTGGAGGGGCCCACGGGAAGGGCGGAGACAGTGAGGGCAACGGGGTTGGACGGGACCGCGGTTCCGTTCGCGTCTCTCGCCCACACCTCATAGGTGTACGTGCCCGGATGTCCCCAAGACAGGGAGAACGGAAGGCAGCCAGTTAGGGTCGTGTTCGTTCCGTTGAGGGCCCAAAGACACGAGTACGGTGGCATTCCGTGTGAGACCGAGGGCGTCAAAGTGACCGGGCGACTGACTAAGGTCGAGGTAGCGTTCGCCGAGAGATTCACCGTAAGGGCTCCGGCCGCGAGGATGTAGTCCACGGACAAGGTCCCGTTGGCGACGAGCGTGATGGACGCAGAGGCGGCGTAGACGGTCTGGTAGACGACCGCCCCTTGGGCGTAGGTCCAGTTGGAGAAGCTGGATCCTGAGCAGGGGAAGGCCTGAGCGATGTAGGTACCCGCGAGGAACGAGAACTGCGAGCCATCGGCTTGGGTCGTTCCGTTGAAGAGGATTGAAGGGCAGATGCCCCCTGGGGAGACGATGGAGAACGTAATCGTGTATCTCGCTAGCGGGCCTCCCCCGGTGACCACGAGAAGGGCGACCGTGGCCATTGCGCTGTGGAATGCGGAATCGTTGACGTACGCTCGGATCACGAAGCTCCCCGGCGCGGTTGGAGTGCAGATCCAAGACGACGAGCTACGGGTTACGCACCCCGGCGGCAGACCTGCGTAGGCGTACCTGAGCGGCCCGAACCCTCCGGAGACGACTACGGAGAGCTGGGCTCCGTATCCCAGGGTGAGGGGGGAGGGGCTCGCCGTGAAAGAGGAGATGACAGGGCTGGCGGGGGCGGTCATCGAGTACATCCACGTGTCGTTGAGGCGCGCGGTTGGACCCTCCCCACCGAAAAGGATAGAGGCGTTGAGCGAGGGGTCAAACACGCTCGCCATGTCGGACCGGGGGGAGGGGGCAGGTCCTCTCGAGAGGTTCACCCACACCCCGCCGGCGATGCCCCACGTCGTGGTGGGACTCGAGTAGAAGGGTGAAGGCGACTCGGCGAGCAGTCCGTAGCCGCCGCTCGCAAAGTCGGAGAGGGAGCCCACTCTTCCTCCGCCCTGCGGGGGGACAGAATAGGGAGTGATCGGGGTCCAGTTCCCGCCCGAGAAGGCCCAGGTTTGGTTCCCCCCCGGCGTATGGGCTTTTCCGAAGAGGAGCACCTCCCGGGCTGTCGCGTCGTAGGTCATCGTGGCCATCCAGGTCAGCCACTGGATGCCCGCGGGAGAGGTGGTCGGGTGGAGGAGGACCCAGTTCCCCCCGACGTACTTGAACGTGGAGTTGGAGTTGTTTCCCCCGAAGTAGATAGGGTAGCCATCGGCTGCATCGTACGCCATCAGTCCGGAGTAGTCCCCAACGGGTACCGTTCCGGGAAGACGGAACCATCTGCCGGCCCGGTATCCCCAGGTGTCATTGAGGTGGTAGATAGTGCATCCGGGAACGTTCCCCCCGTCCCAACCTCCGACGAGGAGAACGTAGCCGTCCCTGACGTCGTAGATCATGGGCGCTCGCGCGCGGGGGCAAGGTGCATTCGAAGAAGGACCCGATAGGTTCGTCCAGGTCCCATTCTGGAACGCCCAGGTGTCGTTCACGACCCCGTTCCAGACATGTCGCGAGGTGATCCCGCCGAAGAGCAGGACGTAGCCGTCCGCCGCGTCGTAGGTCATGCTCGCGTCATCGCGCGGGGACGGTGGGGTCAAGGGCGAAAGCTGGGTCCAGGAGCCGGGAACAAGCGGTGGGAGGACCGCGATTGCCGCAGCCCCGCTCTGGAGAACGACACCGTTCAACGTCGCGTTCGTGAAGAGGTAAGCGGTCCCTGAGGACGCGCCCGCGGTGAACTTCACGACGGATCCCGTGGTAGAGTTGAAGCTCCCCAGCGCGCGATTCATCGACCAGGCGTAGGTCGTGCCCGAGGGGCACGGACCGCCAGCACACGCGGGCGAGGCAGTGAAGGTCTGCGCTCCGCCGACCGATAGAGAGACGGAAGAAGGGGAGACGTTGACGGAGGAAAGGGTGAGAGAGGATGCTGGGCCGATGATGCTGACGTTGTTCGAGGCGAAGTTCGGAACGTAGACGTATCCGTTGCTCGGGTCGAATCCGGGCATTGCGGGTCGAGCACCCACGTTCACGCTGGCCACCTCGGTAGTACCGTTGTAGACCGTCGTGTTCGTGTCAGCCCCCCCCGGAGGGTAGGCCGTGCTGGCAACGAAGACATCACCCGATCGATTGCTGTAGACTCCCCAACCGGGGCGCGGGCCGGCCTGGACCGTAGCAACCAGCGCCGTGCCGTGAAGAATCGTCACCGAGTGAGAGTTATCGATGACGTACACCTCGCCGTTCGCCGGGTCGTAGACCGCAGATTCGGGATACCCTCCGCCCCCAGGGTTCGCGATGACCGAGGTCCCTCGCAGCACACTAACGTTGAACGAATTCAGGTTCGGGACGTAGATGTAGTCGTGTAGAGGGTCGTAGGCCGGGAACTGCGGTGAATTCCCCACCGGAACGGTCCGCAACAGCGTAGTCCCGCTGATCACGTTGATGGCGCTCTCGAAGGTGTTCGTGATGTATACGTAGCCGTTGGACGCGTCGGCGACACCAGTCCATGGATTGCCACCTACGTTCACGCTTCCGGCCCTTCGCGTGCCGTTCATCACGGTGATGTTCCCGTCGATGCCATTGGGCAAGTACGTTAGGCCGTTCTCCGGGTCATAGACAGGGTAGGTGGGCCCTTCTCCGCCCCCCGCGCGGATCGTCTCGACCAGCGAAGTGCCGTTCAGCACAGAGGTGAAGTTGTAGGAGCTCACGCCATGACCCACGAAGACCAGACCATGCAGGCTATCGTAGACCGCCTGGTACGGATCGCCCCCGACCGACACGTTGGCAACAACCGAGGTGCCGTTCAGGATGGTAACCGAGCCGCTTGCTTCGCAGGGAACGTACATCCACCCGTTCCTATAATCGTAGGCCACAGAGAACGGATCCTGCCCCACGCGGACCGTTGCCACGACCCCGAATGCACCCGATGGGACATCCGGCGAAGGCGCTCGAGGGCCCGGCAGTGTCCCGTCAGCTGGCCCCCATCCCCAAGCCCCAGGTATCGCTACTAGAGCCACTGCTACTAGCGCGAACCCGGGTACGACACAAAGGCGCCAGGACATCATACACGAGAGCAAGCCGCGTCTATTAGGCCCCTCTCCCAGAGCCCGAGCCTCCCAGTCATGTCCGCGACTCGCAGTCACCCAGGTACCGGCGCCGCGACGGTCGGGCCCGTTTGCGAAGGGACTGGGAGAGGATCTCGACGTGGTGCTTCCGACAGATGAGGCCGACGCGGGGCGCGTCGAAAGGTTTCGTCACTCCCGTCTGGAGCCCCCGATCGTTGAGGTTGTTTGCGACCTCTCCACAGGCCATCTCCCCACCTATCGCGTGGATCGCTGCCACCACCCCGCACGGCGTGAGATGGTTCCCGCTTCAGCTGCGCCGGAGAGGGTAGGAACTCACGTTTGTGGTCAACGCGCGGTGGGCGCGTCGGTGTGACGGTCACGGCGGGGCACACCTCGTAGACCCCCCGTAAGCGCCCGTCACTGCAGATCCCACTCCCCTCGGCACGCCGGTCGGGGAACCCCCGTTCCATTTTTGCTCATGTCGATAGTTGTCTACATATATCATGTTGATATGTCTCAACATGATGACCGCCGCAAGGACGGACCCCGCCCTCGCGGAGAGGCTCGAGCGCCTCACGGGAGAGGAGGCCTCCTGCTGCGTCCCGGGATACGGGGAGATGGCGCGGAAGATCGTGCGGTCTGAGCGCTTCCGCACCTCTTCGAGGGGGATCCAGGCCCTCGCCGACGAGAACCGCCTCCTCGCGGTCGCCCTTCTGAAGAGGCAGAAGGAGCTCTGCGCGTGCGAGATCCAGGCCGCGACGGGGCTCACCCACGCCACCGTGAGCCACCACATGTCCCGGCTCGTGCTCGCCGGACTGGTGCTGAAGCGTCGGGAGGGCAAGTGGACGTACTATCGGCTCAACCGCAAGGCAGAGGTCAGCATTCCATGAGGAAGGAGAGAGCACCCACAGCCGCGACGGAAGATGCGACGAGAGCAAGTGTCCGCGAGAGGTACGCGGGCATCGCCACGGGCAACGGGTGCGGCTGTGGGGGGACCACGTCGTCCTGCTGCGGCGGGGAGGACTCGAGCGGATGCTGTGGCGACCCTCGCGCGCCTACCCCGTCGGGATACTCCGCCAAGGACCTCGCAGCCCTCCCGGAGGGTGCGGACCTGGGGCTCGGCTGCGGCCATCCGACGGCGCTCGTGTCGATCCGACCCGGCCAGAGGGTCCTCGACCTGGGCAGCGGGGCCGGGGTCGACTGCTTCCTGGCCTCCAAGAAGGTGGGGACGTCCGGACGCGTGATCGGGGTCGACATGACCCCGGAGATGCTCGAGAAGGCGCGTTCGAACGCGCGGGGCGGTGGCTACCGGAACGTCGAGTTCCGCCTCGGAGAGATCGAGCACCTGCCGGTGGCCGACGAGGACGTGGACCTGGTCATCTCCAACTGCGTCATCAATCTCGCCCTGGACAAGAAGGCGGTCTACCGAGAGGCGTTCCGGGTCCTGCGGCCCGGCGGACAGCTCGCCATTTCCGACGTGGTGGCCACCCGCCCCATCTCGGCAAAGGACCGGGCAGACCCGACGCTCTGGTCCTCCTGCTCCTCCGGGGCGCTCCAGCTGGTGGAAGTGAAGCGCATCCTGAAGGGGGTCGGGTTCACCGACGTACAGGTCGACCTCAAGGGTTCCGGCTCGGACTCCCCCTCTCTCAAGGGCCAATCCAGCCTGGGCGTGTACTCCGCCGACATCCGGGCCAAGAAGCCCCGGAAGTGAGCGGCCGTGCCCCAGAGGACGGTGCTCTTCATCTGCGTCGAGAACGCGTGCCGTTCGCTCATGGCGGAGGCCATGTTCAACGCCCGGGCACCGGACGGGTGGCGCGCCACCTCTGCGGGCACCGAGCCCGCGGGAGCTCCCAACCCGAGGACCGCCAGGATGCTGGCCGAGATCGGGCTCGAGCTGCCCTCGCACCCGCCCCAGCCGCTCACGTCACCGATGATGACGGGGTCCTCCGTCCGCGTGACGATGGGCTGCCTGGACACGGAGAAGTGCCCCGCCCAGCTCAAGACCCTGGAGCTCCGGGACTGGGGGCTCCCGGACCCTGCCAAGCTCGATGACGAGGGGTTCCGGCGCGTGCGCGACGACCTTCGCCGCCGGGTCGAGGAGCTGGCTCGGGAGCTTTCTCCGAGCGCCCGGGGCCCACGGTCCCTCGAGGGCCCTCACGCCCCATGACCTCGTAACGCGCCCCCGGATGCCGAGTTTCGCCCCTGGATGGGGCTCGACACGTTCAAGCCAGGGTCGGAGCTCCATGGGCCCACCGACCATGCTCCAGCGGCCCTCCAAGGAGCCCGGTTCCGTCCGGTCCGCGCGCGAGCTCGCCGACCGGCTGGGGGCCCTGCGGCGCCGCGTGCCGGTCATGGCCCGCCTGTTCGGGATCGGCGCCTGCAGGACCGGGGAGCAGCGGTTCGCCTTCCACCTGCACCACGCCGCGCGCTCCCTGAAGAAGCGCGACGTGGCGGGCGCCGAGACGGAGCTGAGGGCCGCCCTTTCCGTCGCCGAGCCGTCCGCCCTCGGACCGGACATCGTCGTGGTCCGTTCCGTGCTGTCGGAGGTGCGCAGGAGCGTCCTGAGGCCCATCTACGAGGAGGAGCTCGCCGCGGCGAGCGTGAGCCCCGACCCTGGATCGACCCGCCGTCACCTGCTCGAAGCGCGGCGCATCGCCGAGGAGATGGGAGAGAGCGAAGAGGTACGGTGGCTCGACGAGATGATCCAGGGCCCGAAGCTTCGCACGGCGGGCCCGGGCGGGGGAGGGCCCCTCGGTCGGGAGGACCGGCGTGAGGGGCCATCTCCCACGTACGAGCGCGAGCTTGGGCGCCCCGCTCAGAAGACCCGCGAGGAGCAGCGGGCACAGTTCCGGCGCGTGGCCAACGACTCTCGGGCCTACGCCTCCAAGCGTCTGAGGTCCAAACGATAGGTCGGCCGTCGCACGGCCAGGCGGAGCGGGAGGGTCGGCTCGCCGCGCCGGTCCCGAGGCGAGGAGGCTCAGCCTCACCGCATCCGGAGGTCCGAGCCGGTCGCGCCTAGGTAGTGTCCGAGCCGGGACACCTCCTGCCGCAGCTGGGACCGCGGCACCGTGGGGGGGCCACGCAGCGGGTGGACGGTGACGGTCAGCCGGCCGCGGTGCGTCGCATGCTCCCACACCCCGGCGACCTTCCCATCGAGGAGGACCACGGGAGCCACCCACCCTTGGGGGCGGTAGACCTTCCCATGGTGCTCGGCCGCGAGCAGATGCCTCTTGCTCCGGTGACCCAGCAGGAAGACGTCGAAGTACGGCAGGAGCCTCACGGAGGAGCGGTCCTCGCCCGTGAGCTCGCGCCCGAGCTCCCGCACGTCCTGGCGAAGGACCCCTGCGACCCGTCCCTCCAACGAGACGGGAGCGATATCGTCCCCCACACGTTCCCAGACCTCCCTCGCGTCACGGAGCCTCATCTGCGTCCAACTCGCAAAGTCTTCCGCCGAGGCCGGTCCGTACGCGGAGAGGTACCGACGGAGGAGGGACTCCTCGGCTTCCTCGACCTTGACGTCGCGCCAGCCCCGGACCCATCGGTCCCCCCGGACGTACGTCGGCTGTCCCGCTCGCTCCTCGCCGTAGCAGACCACTCCGAACGCGCCGACCAGATGCAGCAACCAGTGCGCGGGGTAGGTGAAGCCCTGGAACTTGACGCAGGACAGCCGGGCCGTGTTCCCCCACCCTCCGCCACGTTGCTCGATGATCCGACCACCGGTGGACCGCGCGACCCCGACCGCGAGCTCGTCCCGGGTGGAAGGGACCTCGAGGGTCGAGAGCACGGCCTCCATCAGGAGGTCCAGCTGGGAGGCGGACACGCCGCGGTTCTTCAGCCAGAGCACATCCCGCTCCGCGCGCTTGGCGGTTCCCCGAGCGAAGGTCGCGAGGTCGCTGGCCGGCAGCAGGTGGAGCGTCCGCCGCATGCACCAGGCGCGGACGAGGCGGCGGCTCGACCCCAGCGCCTTGTCCACGTCGTCCGGCCGTACCCCCTCGATCCTGGCCCAGAGGGAGAGGCCCGCCGCCGAGAGGACCTGAGCCTGCACCCCGCCCACCTGGCCCGTGATGGCCAGAAGCTGCGCGTGGGGAGCCCTGGCGAGGAGGCGGTGCCGTCGGACCCGGAAGGCCATCACCGCGGCGGGCGAGATCTCGGGAGCGGGGGCAGGGGCCCGACGCCTGGCCATCGAAGAACGAGGGCCGACGAGCCTTGTATAGCCGTGCCCGCGTGGACCCCTCATGCCGAGCGCGCCATCTGTTCACGCGACACCCACCCCCCATCCGCCCGGGCGGCTCCTCGAGACCGCGACGCTCGGCGGCGGCTGCTTCTGGTGCACGGAGGAGGTCCTCTCCGAGCTCCAGGGGGTCGAGAGCGTGATGCCGGGCTACTCCGGGGGCACGGTCCCGAACCCCAGCTACGAGGACGTGTGCGAGGGCGACACCGGGCACGCCGAGGTGGTCCAGGTGGTCTTCGACCCCCGCGTGCTCTCCTTCGATGACCTCCTGCGGATCTTCTTCTCGGTGCATGACCCGACCACCCCGAACCGGCAGGGGAACGACACGGGCACGCAGTACCGCTCGATCATCCTCTACCACTCCCCCGAGCAGAAGGCGTCCGCCGAGAAGGTGATGCGGGAGGTGGAGAAGGAGCAGCTCTGGGACGACCCGCTCGTCACCCAGCTCGAGCCGTTCCTCGCCTTCTTCCCGGCGGAGGAGTACCATCGGAACTACTACAAGCGCAACCCCGGCCAGGGGTACTGCCGCGCTATCATCGCCCCGAAGGTGGCCAAGTTCCGGAAGCACCACTTCCAGCGGCTGAAGCGCGAGATCACGAACCCATGAACCCGTCCGAGGGCGAGGGCCTGGGCGACCGTCCGTGCGCTCCGAGAGGGAGCCCATGGTGCTCGTAGAGGACGAGAGCGGGACCTTCGAGGCCCCGCTCCCGGTCGTCTGGAAGTTCCTCCAGAGCCCGGAGGAGCACGGGCGGGTGCATCGGCAAAGGAAGGGCTCGCTCCGGCTCCTCTCCGAGAACCAGGTCCTGGCCGCGTGGGAGCAGGAGGTGGAGGGGGCCGCGGTGAAGGTCTCCAACCGGATCACCCTCCTGCCTCCCCTGGGGTTCGCCGTCGAGGTGCTCGAGGGGCCGTTCGCCGGGTCGAAGTTCTTCAACTACTACCTGCCGCGAGGGGAGAGGACCGAGGTCCTGGTCGTGGGCGATTTTGTCTCGAAGTCCCTGCCGGAGGGGGAGGTCCCCGCGGCCGTTCACCGGTACCTGGCGGAGGTCTTCCGCGAGGACGAAGAGGCCCTCCGTCGCAAGGCTGGCGTCGGCCGCTAGGGACCACCGCCCGGTAGGGAGGGCGTGGCGTGGGCGGTTCCCGATACGCCCCACCTTCCCGTCGCTCCTCCGCGGAGAAGCTACTCTTCAAGAGGGGTCCGCGAGGTACGAGGAGCTCCACGAGGGGATCATGCCCGAACTCCTGAGAAGCGTCCAGCACATCCTCAAGGCCGAGGACACCCTCGAGGGGGCGGGGGTGCGCCTCAAGCGCGCCTTCGGCAACGGGGAGGTCCCCCTCTTCGACCCGTTCCTCCTGCTCGACAACTTCGGCTCCGCCAACCCCCGCGACTACGTCGCGGGCTTCCCCTGGCACCCGCACCGTGGCATCGAGACCGTCACCTACATGCTCGAGGGCCAGGTCGACCACGAGGACTCGCTCGGGAACAAGGGACGCATCGACAGCGGCGACGTGCAGTGGATGACCTCGGGCAGCGGGATCCTCCACCAGGAGATGCCCCAGCGCAAGGAAGGCGAGTTCCAGGGGTTCCAGCTCTGGGTCAACATCCCTTCGAAGCTCAAGATGGCCGACCCCGCCTACCGCGGACTTTCCGGGCAGGACATCCCGTCCATTCGGAACGATTCGGGCACGGTCAAGGTCATCGCCGGCACGCACCAGGGCGTCCAAGGCCCGGTCAAAGGGATACCGGTCGACCCGACGTACCTCGACGTCGCGCTGCGCCCGGACGCCGCCTTCGAGCTGCCGGTCAAGAAGGGGCACACCGTCTTCTCCTACGTGGTGGACGGCGGGGCCAAGTTCGAAGGGCGTGACGTGCTGGTGCCCGCGAAGCGGGTGGTGCTCCTGGGCGACGGCGACACGGTCCGCCTCCGGGCGGGCGCGGAGGGAGCGCGCCTCCTGCTGGTTTCCGGACGCCCTCTTCACGAACCTGTCGCCTGGTACGGTCCGATCGTGATGAACACCCAAGAGCAGCTGAGCCAGGCGATGTCGGAGCTCCGCCACGGGACGTTCATCAAAGCCCGCGAGATCCGAGAGGGCTGAGCGTCCTCCGCCGAACACTGCAAGGCGACCAGGCCCGGTGTACGGGCCATCGTCCCCGGGAGGATGGCCTCGTCTCAAAGAAGAGAGCTCAAGATCCGCGCTCCACGCCGCGTTCGGTCTCCTCCTCCTCCGACGAGGACGACCCGAGCTTCGATCCCTGCGGGAGCGGGAGAAGGCCCATCGGAAGCGAGCGAGAGCTCACGGTCATCCCGGGGGACGACGTGGACACCGCCTCCTCACCTACCCCGGACATCGCCGTGAGAGGGGCGGCGACGCTGCGCGGGTCCGGCTCGGACCGAGGGGCGGGAGAGGGTTGTTCACCGGCGGCGCAACGAAAGTACCGTGCGGGTGCACCATCGAAACCTACGGCGTGGAGCTGTTCGGTGACCGGGTCGTACCAGACGCACATCTCCATCTCGAGACCCTCCTCCGCGAGGAGGTCCTGCACCGTATCGGCGACACGGTCGACCCAGGAATCGTCCGAGGGGTCTCGCGCGGCGTTCCTGCGGGCACGGTCCCGGCGATCGGGCGCCATGCTCAGTTCCTCGCGGGGCCCGGGAGGGTCGACGTGGGGGTGGCCGAGCAGGAGTTCGGGGAGCGCGGTCCGATCGAGACCACAAATGTCACCGCGTCGGCGCGGACGCGCCGTTCGTGAACCTCACCCACGGTGAGCCGGGAGGATGGTGCGTGCAGCGCCGCGTCGACCCGTCCGTTCTCCCCGGCGAGGGCACGGGTCGTATCCGTCGGAGGTCGAGTTCGTCGGCGTGGGTGAGCGGACGCAGAGGGGAAGGCCCGTCGGTGCGACATGGCCCGGGCGGTGACCTCCTCGGGGATAATCGATGACGGCGCTCGCGGATTGCGCACGGTGCTCCCGCTTCTCCACCTCCAGGGACGGCTGCCCTCAGGGGGCCTTCTCGCTCTCTCCGACAGGAACGGAGGCGGGGGTGGGGGCGGTGGGGGAGGCGAGGGTGGGGGCGGTGGGGGAGGCGGGGGCAGAGGCGGGGGCAGAGGCGGAGGCAGGGACGGGCTCCGCGTCGAGGAGGCGCCGTTGCCCCGGTCGCTCGAGCGACCGGTACTCGTGCCTCGGCCTCGGGCGGGCCTCCTTCCCCGCCGTCCTCCAGCCCCACAGCTCCAGGATGCGGTCCACGTCGTAGCCGAAAGGCAGGAAGAGCGTCTCGAAGCTGCGGGCGAGGAGCTCGACGTAGGCGCCCACGTCGTACCGCTCGTCACCGGCGAGGAGCTCGACCGGGACCGCGCGCTCGCGGTAGTCGCGGGAACGCTGGTCGCGGATGAGGTAGGAGACGTCCTCTCCCGGCTCCCGGGCGATCCCCTCCTGCTTCAGGCGGCGCAGCGCCGCAACGCCGTCCGAGTAGACCCGGTACTCCTCCAGCCGCTGCGAGATCCGGTGGGTGAGCAGGAGCTCCTCCCGGGGGACCTCCCCGCCGGCCAGGCGCTCGACGTGCCGACGCCCGACCTCGAGCGCCCCCACGATCCGGGCGCGGAACCCCTCCGCGTCCCCGGCCTCCCCCAGGTGGTCCAGCGCCTCCTCCTGGACCTTCTGGACGAACGCCGGGGCGTCCCCCCGTCGCGTCTCGATCCCCCGGACCTTGAACTCCCCGTGCTCGTACCTCCCGTAGTAGCGCTGCGCGACGCCGAACCCGTTCTCCCGGTTCGGGAGGAAGACGATCCACCGGTACCGTCCCTCGTAGCCGAGCGGGAGACCGGTCCGCTCGGTGACCCGGCGGGAGAACGCCTCCGGGTCCCCGCCCTCCGGAGGACGGAGCCAGAGGGAATCGACGATGCCGTGGACCACCCCCCATCCGCCCTCCCGCGCGGTGCGGGTCAGCTCCACGAGGACCTCCCGGGCGTAGGCGTTGATCGCCTCGTGGCACTCGATCCGTCCGAACCGGGCGTTGCGGTACCCCTGGTACCCGAAGCTGGTCACGAGGACCCACTTCCACGCCTTCCCGAGCGCGTCGTAGCGCTCCCGCTCGGGCCCCTGGCTTGCCTTCTTCCTCCGCTTGTAGTGGAGACGTCGCTCGACCAGGGGACGGATCGTCCGCGGGACCACGCCCTCGCGCAGCGTGCAGGAGCGGTACCCCAGCCCCGGGGCGACGTGGGGAGAGTCGGGGCAGCAGGGGCAGTCCAGCGTCTCGATCGACAGGTTGTGCTGGACCATGATCGAGGGGAAGAGGGAGGCGAAGTCGAACTCGTCCACCTTCGCGTGCAATCCCACGGGAGGGGTGAGGATGAGCCCGCCCCGGTCGGCGGCGACGAGCTGGGCGGCCGTCTTCTCCTGCTCGGGGAGGTTCTTCTTCCACGGGATGTGGACGCCCAGGGAGAGCGCCACCGCGAGCTCCATGGCGCTGAAGGCGGTCCCGGGGGACTGGCGGACGACGGTCTGCAGCCCGAGCCGGGAGAGGCGCGAGGTGTCGACGAACCCCAGGAGCCCCACGTCCTCGACGAACCGCTCGTTGACGTCCAGGTGGAAGCGGCCGGAGAGGAAGTGCATCGGGGCGCGGTGCAGCACCCGCCCGTAGCTCTCGAAGGTCTGCCCCCGCTGGTGGAGGCGGAAGCGGCTGGGCTCACGCCCGAGGAAGAAGCGCCCCTCGTCCCAGCCGTGGGCCGCGGCCCGCCGGTAGAGGTGCGGGAGGTGGAAGGCGTCCCCTCCGTGGGTCCAGACGATGTCCGGGTCCTGCCGGCGGAGCTCCGCGAGCATCTCGAGGAGGGTCGCCTCCTCCCCCTCCTCCTCCAAGACCCGGTCCCCCACCCGCACGCGCAGGACCGGGTCCTCCTCGCGCGCGGGGCGGCCGGGAGCGGCCCCGGTCACCTCGACGTGGAGGCGGGAGCCCTTCAACGGGGGTGGGTCGTACTCCAGGACCTCGGGAGGCTCCTTCGCGAGGACCTCCGTCCCGCTCCAGAGGACGGGGGCGAAGGGGTAGAGCCCCCGGTCCAGGTAGAAGAGCTGGGGAGCGGAGAGGTCCACGTCGAAGAGCTGGAAGGTGGTGAACCCGCCCCGGGCATCGACCTCCGAGGCGAGGGACCTGCGCGCCCCGTGCGGGGCGGGGGCGATCGCCAGGACCCGGTGCGTCCGGTCCGCCGGTTCGAAGAGGCTCGTGCGGATGTCGGCCCACCCCATCGCGGCGATGGACCCCTGCTCGTCCCCGAGGGCACGGGCGAGGTCCTCGAGCCGGTCGGAGGGGCCGGCGACGTAGAAGGGCGGGGCCCAGGGCACCTCCTTGCGGTGGACGGGGCCGTTCCGCTCCCTCAGCCACAGGACGACGGCGTCCCCGGCCAGGGAGGAGTGGACGTCCAGGAGCCAACCCTCGGGCATCGTTCACCGCCGGCGCCCCGGGCCGGGTCTTCTCTCCCCCATCCCGAGGTCCGCCGACACGCGCCTTCGCTCGGCGCACGTCCCTCCGGGCCCCACGTTCACAGCGCCCGGGCGGCGAGCTCGGCGGGCACCGAGCTGGTGCCCTTCCCTCTCTCCCGCTGGCGCAGCTGCCGTTCCAGGTCGAGGAGCATCGATAGGAAGACGCGCTCGGTCAGGTCCCCGCTCGAGAGCATCGTTCCCGGCGCCACGTACCGGCGCGCCCCTTGCAGGAGCTCCTGGAAATCCTCCCGGTCCTCGGGATCGATCAGGGCCCGTCCGAACTCCCGGTCCCACCGGGCCAGCCGCGCCTCTAGAGCGTCGCGGTACGTCGGGACCGTCCGTCCCATTGGACCTCACCTCCCGGGCTCGTGGGTCGCCGGTCCGGTCTCCCGCGTGCGCTGCGACCACGGCTGCGATCGCGACTGCGGTTGCGGCCGTCGAGGAGCGGGGCCCCGGTCGTGCCCCCGAAGATCACGGGAAGAGGGCCGGCCACGGGGTCACCTCCGACGGGCGCTCGAACCGGTCGCTCGAGGCCGCGGCCGGCACGTCGGCGTCGAACTCCTCCAGGTGCCGCTGGTGCGGCGGGAGGGCGAGCAGCGTCAGCGATTCCGCCCGCTCCTGGGCCGTGAGGCGGACGACCCCGTCGGGGCCGTGCAGGAGGCGGAGCGTCTCGTGGACCGGGGGACCGAGCCGGGCGAGGCCGGGGAAGACGAGCCGTCCCCCGGTCCGCTCCTGGGTGACCAGGAGAGGACGGCGGAGCGAGCGGGCGACCCGGCCCAGGACCTCGGCCATGTGCATCTGGAGCGCGACGGACTCGTCCGGCGGGACCTCGGCGTCCTGGCAGAGGAGCGTGGGATCGCTCACCACGAGGAGGCTCGGGAGCACGGTCCGGGAGAGGAGCACGTCGCTCCAGGTCTCGACGAGCGACACCATCTGATGGGCGGTGAAGGCCCGGGCGAGGCGGACCCGGCCCAGGACCTCCTCGGGGTCGACGCCCCAGCGACGGGCGAGGGCCCCCACGGAGTAGGGGGAGAAGCGGTTCGATCCCTCCCGCAGGGAGACCTCCCCACCGTGGGAAGCGACCGTGGCCAGGAGGAACGGCAGGAATCCGGAGACCAGGGTGGGAGGGCCCACCAGGGCCGTCACCTTCCCCGGGGCGAAGGCGCGCTCGAGCCACGGGAAGAGGGCCGGAGCGGAGGGGAAGAGGCGCTGACGGTCGCGTTCACGCGCCAGGAGCTCGGAGGCCGGACGCAGCTCCGGACGCGGGAACAGGAAGGAGCCGGGCAGCGGCGGGGAGAGGGACCCTGCCGCGGCCCCGAGGAGGGCGGGTGGAACAATTCCTTCGGAGGGGTCGGAGGTCGCGCCCATGTTCGGTATACCTCGAGGTTCCTCGCCTGCGGCGAGCACTCGTACGAGGCGGAAGGGCCATCATGAACCCCCGGGAGGAGGTCGTGAAACCGGCCTCTCGAGAGGAGCGCCGGTGTGCCGGTCGAGGGGCGCGACCATGATATACGCGGGGCCCCGGTCACGATGGTCGCCCGATGCCGAGGAGGAGCGGGGTCGTGGGCCGGGGTGGACCCGGCACGCTCCCCATCGCACCGCAGGTCCTGCGGGGACCGACGGGCCCGGCGCTCGCGAGAGGGAGCGCGGAACCTCCCTTCCCCGGAGGGGGCGAAGGGCGGACCGTCGACGAGCGGTACGACTTCCACTCGCACACGTTCCTGACCGACGGGGAGACCGCCGCCACGGACATGTGGCACCAGGCGGTCCGCCTCGGCCACCGGGCGCTCGCCATCACGGACCACCTCTACACCGAGGACCCGCGCCCGATGATGGAGCGGCTCCTCCAGGAGCAGAAGGCCTTCGAGGTGGAGGGGTTCCACACGCTCGTGGGCGTCGAGGTCTCCATGGCCCCTCCCGCGCGGATCGCGGAGATCGCCCGCGCCGCGAGGAAGGCCGGGGCCCAGATCGTCATCGTCCACGGAGAGACCCCGGTCGAGCCGGTCCCCCCGGGAACGAACCGGGCCGCGATCTCCTCCAACGAGGTCGACCTCCTCGCGCACCCGGGGCTCCTTACGGAGGAGGAGGCGAGGCTGGCGAAGGCCCACGACGTGGTCCTGGAGCTCTCCTCCCGACGCGGCCACAGCCTGGGGAACGGGGGCGTGGCGAAGCTCGCGCTCCAGCTCGGGGCGGAGCTCGTCGTGGACTCGGACGCGCACTCGCCGGACCATCTCCTCCGGCAGGAGTTCGCCCGCAAGGTGGCCCTCGGAGCGGGCGTGCCGCTCGCCCACGTCCAGCGGGTGCTCACCGAGACGCCTCAGAGGTTGCTCCAGCGCTGCGCGCGGGGACGGTAGGGCGGGCCGCCCGCCGCGAGGCCACCTCACTCCACTCCATTCCATTCCACTCCATTCCACTCCATTCCCCTCCAGTCCTCCACACCTCTCCACGCTCTGGGCCCATCGCGGCCCACCCAACCTCATCCACCGCATCCTTCGGTGAAGCACCGGTGCACGTGCGCCCTGGGGCGCGAAGCTCTCGAGGAGCGCTACGAGGGATGGAAGAAGCTGGCCACGCTGACCGCGCGACCGGTCAGCCGCTCCACGAAGTCGGCGGCCTCCTCGAGCACGGTGGAGACCTCTTCGCCCCCGTCCTCCGCGACGCGGCTCCCCCGCAGGGCGATGCGAAGCTCTCCGAACTCGGCCGCCAGGTCCTGTCGTCCGAGGACCCGCAGGACATGGATCCGGTCGTTCACGCCGTCGTCGGGGTCCGGCGGGGAGGCCCGGCCGTTACGCGCGAGGAACTCGTCCACGGCCTCGCACACCGCGACCCACGCCTGGTCGTTCACGTGGCCCGCGGGGCCTGAGCCTCGAGCCTCCCCCACGCGTCCCCCCGTGGGAAAACAGGGCCTATCGACCAGATAATACGTAGGGATGGCACAACGGGGAGGCGCGACCGTGCCGCGACCTTCGAGGTACAGGCCCGGGGCCATTACCGGTACGGGAGGACCGGACGCGCGAGCGGACCGCGCAGTTCCGGACAGGCTCCGGCCCGCGTCCGTGCGCGGACCGATGCGGACCCATCCGCATCGTGGTCCGGGCGGTCCCTCTGGAACCGGGGTGCGGCGTCGGCCGCCCCGGGGCAAGCCCGTCCGCTACGGGCCGGGAGGTCGGGAGGCCGCGACGCGCGCTTCCCCGCTCAAACGTACCCCACCGCAGGGACTTGAGGGGACGGGGGCCATGGAGAGGAGCAATCCGGTCCTCGGGCGTTCACGCATCGAGCGATCCGGACCCTGGCGGGAGAAGGGGGCCCGAGCGCACGGAGCCTCGAGTCCGTGCGTCCGATCGAGCGCGAAGGCCCCCTCCCGTTGGGGCGACCGAGCGTCCTAGGGCAGCGAACGCAGAGGGCGACCGCACCGAGCGCGACCCCCGGTCCTCGCGAGGGCGAGCCCCGAGGGTGGGCGCCGCACGGGCTCCCCCGGGGGAGCGGAGGCGTCCCCCCAGAGCCTCGTGATTTCCTGAGGTCCGGGGGGTCAAGGGGGGTCATCGGCAACCTCGACCGGTTTTTCGCTCTTCGGCGGTGAGACGGCGTCGCACCCGCATTGGTGAGGTGAAACACGGTTCACTCCCGCCTCATGTCCCCAGCGCGGAGAGGGACGGTGTTCCGATGATCGAGATCCGCTTCCACGGCCGGGGAGGGCAGGGGGCCGTCATCGCGGCCGAGCTCCTGGCCCAGGCCGCGAACCTGGACGGGAAGATCCCCCAGAGCTTCGCCTTCTACGGGGCGGAGCGACGCGGGGCCCCCGTGGTCTCCTACGCGCGGATCGACGACCGCCCCATCCGCCTTCGCACGGCGATCACCGCCCCGGACATCGTCGTGGTCTTGGACCCGGGGCTCGTCGAGGTCGCCCCGGTCATGGACGGGCTCAAGCCCGGAGGGACGCTGCTCGTCAACTCTCCGCTCCCCCCCGAGCGCTTCCCCACGCCCAAGCCGGCGTTCGTGGCCACCCTGGACGCGACGCAGATCGCGCTCTCCCATGGGGTCGGCTCGCGCACGATGCCGATCGTGAACACGACAATGCTGGGGGCGCTCTCCCGCGTGTCGAGCGTGGTCTCCCTCTCGGCGGTCCAGCATGCGATCGACGAGCACGTGCCCGCCCGCCCGGCGGAGAACGGCCTCGCCGCCATCGAGGGCTTCCACACGGTCCGCGTGGCCGAGCTCCCCGGTCTTCCCGGGGGGAAGGCCCCCTCGGGACCGGTGGCCCCCGCCCTGTCCTCCGAGGTCCCCGAGGGGCCCATCGCGTCGATGGCCAGCGATGTCCTGCACACCTCCTCGTGGAGGACCCTCCAGCCCGTGATCACCCGGGAGAAGTGCACGCGCTGCAACTTCTGCTGGAAGTTCTGCCCGGACAACGCGATCGACCTCGACTCCGAGGGGTTCCCGGTCGTCCGCAACGAGCACTGCAAGGGCTGCGGGCTCTGCGCGGTCGAGTGCCCCCCCGTGGCGATCGAGATGGTCGTGGAGGGAGGAGCGTGACGCGGCTCGTCCTCTCGGGCAACTACGCCCAGTCCTACGCCGCCCGTCTCGCCAGGGTCCAGGTCATCTCCGCCTACCCGATCACGCCGCAGACGACGATCGTCGAGCAGCTCGCGAAGTTCGTGAGCTCCGGGGAGCTCCCGGCCCAGTTCATCAAGGTCGAGTCCGAGCACAGCGCCCTCCAGGTCTGCGTCAGCGCTGCCGCCCTCGGCGCGCGGACGTACACCGCGACCTCCAGCCAGGGTCTCCTGCTGATGCACGAGCTCCTGCACTGGGCCTCCGGCATGCGCACGCCCATCGTCATGGGGGTCGTGAGCCGGTCCGTCGGTCCTCCCTGGTCCCTGGACGCGGACCACACGGACACCATGTCGCAGCGCGACACCGGATGGGTCCAGATCTACCCCGAGAGCAACCAGGAGGTCCTGGACTCGGTGCTGGAGGCCTTCCGGCTGGCGGAGGACCTGGCCATCCGGCTCCCGGTGATGGTGGCCGAGGACGCGTTCTACCTCTCGCACACCGTCGAGCCGGTCGAGGTCCCCTCCCAGGCCCAGGTCGACGCGTTCCTGCCCCCCCGGGTCCCGAAGGGGACCCTCGTCCCGGGGAAGGCCACCCGCCTGGGGTCGTACGTCGGACCGGCGGACTACGTACGGTTCCGCCGGGAGCAGGCCCGCGCCATGGAGCGCGTGCCGGAGACGCTCGCGGCGATCGAGGAGGACTACGGCCGGCGGATGGGCCGGACCTACGGAGGGCTGGTTCAGGAGTACCGTACGGAGGGCGCGGACGCGGTGCTCCTCACGATGGGGACCGCCTCCACCACGGCGCGCGCCGTGGTCGACGAGCTGCGCTCGGAGGGGAAGCGCGTCGGGCTCGCGCGCATCCGGGTCTTCCGCCCCTTCCCGGCGAAGGAGGTCCGCGACCTGGCCTCCCGCGTGGACCGCCTGGGCGTGATGGACCGCTCCTGGACCTTCGGCCAGATGGGGAGCGCGGCGACGGAGGTCGCGGCGGCGATCCAGTCCTCGCCCCGGCGGCCGCGCCTGTCGAGCTTCCTGGCCGGCGTGGGGGGACGCGACGTGGGGACCGCGCTCCTGAGAGAGATGTTCCGCGACCTGCTGTCGAAGGAGCCCAGCGGGCTGCGCTGGCTGGACATGGACCCCCCGAAGGAGGTGCCGCTCCATGGCTAAGCTCACGCTGCCCCCCGTGGAGCTCGTCCGTTCGGGGCACTCGGCCTGTCCCGGATGCGGGCCGGCCCTGGCCATGCGCTACCTCCTGAAGGGCACGGGGGAGCGGACGGTGGTGTCGGTCCCGGCCTCCTGCTGGACGATCATCGCCACCGGCTACCCCACCACGGCGCTCCGGCTCCCGATGATCGACACGCCCATCGAGGCGACCGGGGCCTCCATCTCGGGGCTGCGGGCCGCGCTGGACGCCCTGCACATGTCCGACGTGCAGGTCGTCGGTTTCGCCGGGGACGGAGGGACGGTGGACATCGGCCTCCAGTCGCTGAGCGGGATGCTCGAGCGGAGGACGGACGCGCTCTACGTGATGTACGACAACGAGGCGTACATGAACACCGGCATCCAGAGGAGCGGTTCCACTCCCGAGGGGGCCTGGACCACCACGACCCCGGTGGAAGGGATGGCGCGCGGCAAGGGGGAGCCGAAGAAGGACATCATGGGGATCGTCCTCGCCCACCACCCGGTCTACGCGGCCACCCTCAACGTGGCGTACCCCGAGGACTTCCTCCGCAAGGCCCAGAAGGCGGCCTCGCTCAAGGGCCCCCGCTTCTTCCACGTCCTCGCGCCCTGCCCGCCGGGATGGAAGTTCGCTTCCGACCAGACGGTCCAGATCGGCCGCCTCGCGACCGACACGGGGATCTTCCCGCTCTACGAGGTGGAGAACGGGAAGCTCCGCGTCACGCGGAAGCTGGGGCAGCTCAAGCCCGTGCGCGATTACATCAAGGTCCAGGGCCGGTTCGGCCACCTCACCGACGCGGAGATCGACACCGTGGAGCACGAGGTCCAGGCGTCCTGGGCCGCGCTCCTCCAGCGCGAGGCCCGCCCGTAGAACGGCGCGGGAGAGGGAGGGGGAGAGGGAGAGGCGCCCGTCGGGCGCCGGTGCATTTCGGCGGGGGGGCCCACCGGGACGACCGCTCAGGGAGCTGAGGTCGCCTTGGGCGCCGAGGGCCTCTTGCGCGACACGAGCGGAGGCAGGTCCGCCACTTCCTTGAGCTCCGGCGCCGAGAGCTGGATCTGGATCGCCCCGGAAGGCAGGATCCGGAGCGAGCGGCGGAAGGGGTCGCCCTTCAGCTGCATCGAGAATCCTTCCGGGCCCACGGAGGGGACGAGGGGAAGCTTCGAGCCCCTCCACTGGGCGAGCAGCGTCGAGAGGAAGGCCTCCAGGGCCTCGCCCTTCCCGACCGCGAAGAAGGCCTGCTTCGCGATGGAGCGGCCGTCAGCGGCGAGGAAGGCCACGGGCACCGAAGGCACCACGCGGGAGGTCGGGGCGGCGGTGGGGGTCGGGGCCGGGGCCGGGGTGGCGGGAGCCAGGGCGGGGCTCGTGGCGTCCGGGGCCGCGGCCCGTCCCTTCTCCTCCTCGAGCTGCCTCCGGACGCTCTCGAGCTCCTCCCTCGTGCGGGCGAGGTCGGCCGCGCCGCTCTCGGTCTCCTGACGGAGGCGCTCGGAAGCGGCTCGCGCCTCCTCCACCTCCGCCTGCAGTTGCGCGATCCTGGACGAGGAATCCTGGAGCTCCTTCGCGAGCCGGGTCGCTTCGGTCCGCTCTCGGTCGAGCTCCCCTTCGGCCTGGGAGCGCCGCTCGCGCTCCTGGTCGTGCTCGCCTCGGAGGGTGGCGAGCTCCGCCTCCCGCTCCGTGAGCTCGCGCTGCGTCCCCTCCCAGGAGGAGCGCAGACGGTCGACCTCCTCCTCGCCCGTCCCCGGCTTGGGCGCCTCGAGCGCTGAGGAGAGCTCCTGGCGGGAGCGGGCGAGCTCCTGCTCCAGGTTGGACCTTCGCTCGCGCTCGGTCTCGAGCTCGTTCCTCAGTTCCGCCTTCCCCTTCTCCAGCTCCTCTTGCGCGAGCGCGAGCTTCTCCTGGAGCTGGCGGGACTCCGTGGCGATCTGCTCCGCGTCGCCCATCGCCGCGTCGCGCTCTCTGAGGGCCGCCGCGAGCTCGGCCCTTGCGCGCTCGAGCTCCTCGCCCGCATCGCCTTCCGAGGCGGGAGGGGCGGCCTCATGGTCGGATACCTCGCTCGACGTGAGCTCCGCCGTTCCAGGGCTGGGGTCAGCCTCCTCGGCCTGGGCCGTCAGCTCGGCCAGGGCCTGCTCGAGGGGGTCTTCCGTAGGTTCCGTCGCAGCTCTCTCCTCCTTCCTCCGCTCTTGGGAGGGGTTGCCGGTCGTTGAGGAGGAGGATCCATCGAACATGCGCGCTATCCCGCGGCTCGGGCCCGTGAAGCATGGGGACTTCTCCCCGATAATGGCTATGCCCTGCCGGATAGGACCTGTCGCCCGGCACCCCACGTTCTCCGTGGGGGAGCGCCCGCTTCGAGCTGGGAGAACGAGCGCTGCCGAGGAGCGTCCTTCCGGGAGACGCGCCACCGACGGCCGGGGAGGGGGCGCCGAGGCCGGCGCGCCGCGGGTGAACTCCCCTCCACCGACCGCTCTTGAGCAGTGCGGGGGTAAGGGGTCCGGGAGAGGGCCGCAGGGAACGGGTTTCGAAGCAGGAGGATAGGACGATGATGGAGCATCGTCATCTGGCCATCGGGATCGCCTATGATGTCGGCCCTCCCCCCCACAGTATCGAGATCGTCGGGGAGGTCGTCGCCCGGGTCCGGACCACCTCCCCGACCGCGACCGCGTTCCCGGCCGAGGGCCCGCTCTCGCAGGAGCGGACGCTCTACCGGTGCGAGGGGCCGCACACGTTCGTCGTCCACACGATGGAGGAGTACGGCGACGAGCCGCCACGGACGCTGTGGCGCCTGGAGCACTTCGCCTCCTGGAGGGAGGTCATGGAGGAGCACCCCGATCTCGCCATGCGCGTGGCCACGGACCAGCGCTACGGCGGGGCGCGGACGCCAGCCGCTCCGACGCCCGGTAGGACGGGCCTCCCTCTCGCGCCGTGACCCGCGACCGCGCGCGGGTCCGGGCTCGGGTAGGAGGCGGGGACGTGG
>JAKAAX010000003.1 GCA_021802125.1 Thermoplasmata archaeon
ACCATGATCTTCTCGCTTCGAAGCGAGCGGATCCCGTGAACGCAAAGCGCGAGGTCGACGGTGGTTGGGGCCAGGGGTAGCTGTCGAGCGTCGCCCTTCACCGGGCGGACCCTGTCCCGATAGCCCGCGTTGGTGACGATCTCTCGGAACATGCCCCACCGCTCTCGCTCCAGGGCGAGCACACGGCCGGTCTCGCCGGTCCGGAAAGCAAGGGGGACCGTGGCGATCCCGTGACCACCGCTTCCCACCTCAAGGACGGTGCTCCCGATGTCGACCGGCGCGTGCTGAAGGACCTGGTAGCGCTCCAGCATCTCGCATCTCAGCCAATCCGGCGCGAGCGGGGGGTTGTCGAGGAGGGGGACCTCCTGGAGGACTTGGGCGAAGCCGGGGTCGACCCGTTGGAGCTGGGTCTCGAATCGGGACACGGCCTTACCTCCTCGACGAGGACATCTGTGAAGTCACCGGTCGAGCCGTCCCTAGGCGAGAGGGACTGGTAGGCCTTTCGGCCGCAACCGTAGCTCCCCGCAAGATCCCAGACGCTCTCCTCCCGCTCGCGCGGGGCCGGGAGCCGCACGCGACGGGACTACCGGGCCCCGCGTGACCCACGAGGGAGGCAGGAGTGGGGTCGAGGCCGCTCGCGCGGGCCTGCTCCGGACCGCGCTAGGCGAAGAGGTCCTCGAGCGGGTTTCCCATCTCTTTGACCTCACGGACCTGGACACCCTTCGACTGAAGGTCCTGCAAGAGACCCGGGACCTTCTCGGGCCCGCTCAGCTCGAAGATGTAGTACTCCCCTTTCCGGATCTCCGGGGGCAACGACGCCTCCCCTCCCATCACGCGCACGCCCACCGTGTACCGGCTCGACCTCATTTCGGAGATCCGACTGAAGAGCGAGATCTTCCCGGCCCGGATCGCGATGACGTACCTGCCGATCTCCCGGGCCTCGAAGAGATTGTGCGAGGAGTACAGGACCACCTTGTTCCGGCTGAGCTTCAGGATGAGGTCGCGGATCTCGGCGGCCACCTTGGGGTCCAGGTTGGCCGTGGGCTCGTCGAGCAGGTAGATGTCCCTCTCCTGTAGGAAGATCCGTGAGATCGAGACGCGCTTCTTCTGGCCGGCGCTGAGCTCCGAGTAGAACTTCTTTCTCAGCGGTTCGATCTCGAGGAGGCGAAGCACGCGCTCGACGTCCTCCTCCCCCGCCCGCTCGACCGATGCGTAGAACCGGAGCGCCTCCTCGACGGTGAGCCCATCCGGGATCCCGTCGACGTGCGAGAGGAAGTGCAGCCGGTCGCGTGTGGCCTGCTCCTCGATGGACCTCCCACCGATCTCGATCCGGCCCGAGTACGGCCGGAGGATCCCGGCCATGGTGCGGAAGAGCGTGGTCTTGCCGGCTCCGTTGGGGCCGAGCACCACGTAGATCGCCGGCTCGGAGGCGGTGAAGCTGACCCCGTCGAGGACCTTCTTCCCGAGATACCCGGAGCTCAAGTTCCGGCAGGCGATCTCCAGGCCGGGGCGATCTGAGGCGTGCTCTCCGGAGGTGGCCACCATCTTCCCCTCTCACATGGCCGAGAGGTACCGCTCTCTACCCATCAGCCGCGTCGAGGCGAGAAGGAGGATCGCGACGAGGGCGACAAACCCCAGCGAGGCCCCCACTGTGACGTAGTAGTACTGGGACCGGTCGACCGCTTCGGCCAAGATGAGCACGAGCATGGGGGGCGCCACCCCGAGGAGGGGAGCGACGCCCGCCTGGCTGTTGTAACCGATGCGCGGCGTCGAGAGGGTCGACCAGATCATCCCGCAGCTGGCGGCGAAGAGCGAGCTCGCGTAGGTCATCGGGATCGTGTATCCAAGGACGGAGTTCTCGAGGTCGGTCGTGAGGGGGTGGCCCGTCACGAGGAAGCCCCCGAGGCCCACCGCTAGGGCGCTGCCAAGGACGATCGACGAAAGCCCGACGGTGGTGAGGAGGCAGTTGACGAACAGCGTGCCGGGTCGGATCCCGTACGCGATCAGGTACTCGAGGACGCCCTTCGAGCGGTCGCTGACGAAGAGCATCATTCCTCCCATGGCCCCGAGGGACGCGAAGAGCGGGACCTCCAAGGGGAACGTGGTTTCGAAGACCACCGCGCCCCTGGGGCTCCGAAGCAGGACGGTCGTGAGGATGAGCGAGACCATCAGCCCGACACCCAGGAAGAGCCTCCCCGCGTAGAGGCCCCGACGGAACGTGACCGAGGTGACGGAGGGAAGCCGGCCTCTGCTCACTGCCGTTTGTCCCATGTGCTCGGTCTCCGAAGCTCTTCCCCCGTTGGTCACGAGGGAGCGGGATTCGTGGGGCTCCGACGAGCGACCGGGCTCGGCATATCAAGAGTGACCGGAGCATCCGCGGGCGGTGCGCGGCGGGCGCTCGGGGGACGAGACATGTGGACGGACCAGGGGAGTGGCGCGCAGATTCGGTAAACTGCGCTTGACGCAGGATTGTCATACCTCCTGGCACCCACCCCCATTGTGGCCGACGCGTTGCTGCTGCCTCGGACGGTCCTGGAGTGCCGAAGCTGTCACTCCGGTCGGCTCCAGAAGGGCCCGCAGGGCTACGTCTGCGACCACTGTGGCTTCGCGCCTTTCGGAGAGCACCGGGAGAAGGTCCCCCCACCCTCTCCAGTTGTTGAGAAGGATCTCCGCGTCGAACGACCTCGGCCATCCACGCCTCTTTCCACGTCTGCGATGCCCTCCCCTCCCCAGCCGCAGGCGGTCTTGTTCTCTGCTCAGCAGCCCCGCCCGGGGTCGTTGCGAATGTTCTGGACCGACGCCGGCGCCGGCGTGCGGTTCGCCGCCGAGGTGCCCTTGCAGGTACTTCCGCCGGGGGAACCCGTCGAAGCTCGGATCATCGTCCAGAACGCTGGCGGCTCGCCGACACCGGTGCGCCTCCTCGTTCTGACCGACACGGACGGGGGGCCCAAGCGCGGTGGCCTAGCGACCACCGGCGACCTCCCACCGGGCTCGGTCCTTGACACCACCTATGCTCTGACGGTACCCGCCAACTCCACCCGGGGGTCGGTCATCGTCCACTGCGAGCCCGTGGGTTCCCTCGGTCGTGGCCAGGATCCCTGGCAGGCTCCTGCTCTTCAGCCGGTCCCGGCCGCGATCCCACGCCTCCTGCCGTCCGTCCGCGCCGCCTTCGCGGTGCGTCCGACCCCGAGGTGCCCTCGATGCACCGGGCCGATGAGGTGGTGCCCTCGCGAACCCTCCAAAGCGCGGGCTTGGGTCTGCGAGGATTGCGCCCATCGCGTGGAAGGCGGCATCCTCAACTGAACGAGGTCTGGGAACATGGTGGAAGATCTGACCCCGAAGGGAGGAGACCGGACGCCAACGGTGGACCTGCGAACGTCGGTGTCGACCTGGTCGACTGAGCTGGGTCGAGCGATCCGCCTCCCCCCACGTAGGGGTCGACCGGTCCCGATACCGGCTCCGACCCGCGCTGCGGGGCTCCCGACCTGTTACAAGAGTGCCAAGGTGTGCGATGGGAGCTGCGGGCAGCTCCTGCCGGGTGGGCTCTGCATCGAGGTCTTCTTGCTCAGCGCGCGGAACCGATGAGGGAAGTCATGCGACCGGGCCCGGCCAGTTCGATCCCTCTCCTGACGCTCCTGTCGGTCACTCCCGGTACTGGTCGTCAGTTCTCGGCGAGACGCGTTCGCGCCTCCGTTCGGAGCGTGAAGATCGGCGTGTCGCTCCTTACCCTTGAACGAGAGCGCACCGGTAAGCCGCGAGCCGTTTCACTTGTCGACGTATCAACGGAACGAGGGCCGCGCGGAGACATCCAGGCTCCGTCCGCCCGAGCGAGGACGATCATGCAGGAGGACCAGAGCGACCGGGTCACTCCCCGCGGCCTTCGCGCGCGCAACCGGTCCGTCCTGAGGCTCTTCTCCCTCGGCGACCTCCCGCTCCTTCTCTCTCCGGTGCGGCCGTTGCCGATGGAGCCCGCGCCCAAGGGAAAGCGGGACGACGAACCGTTCCAGCGCTGAACCCTCCCTCCCCTCGTGGGGAAGCGGTTCTGTCGCGTTCCCCACCAACTCCCCGCGGACATTGCGGTCCGACAGGTCGACCCGGTCCTTCGGCTCGAAGCGTGCCGGGGTCCTCAGGGGCGCGTGCGCCCGTGTTCGACTGACAGGTCTCCGCGCCGTTCGGGAGGTGCGTAACGGTACCAGACGCGTCCGACCACCTCTCCCGCGGGCACCCATCCGAAGTCCCGGGAGTCGCGGCTCGAGGCCAAGGCGTCTCCTCGGAGGTCGAGCTCGACACCGCCCCCACCCCCCGACCCCGGAGGGGAGGGCCGTACTGCGACCACCCTCTTCAGCAGCAGCCGACCGGGGCGCTCGGGGTCGCGGACGACCACGACCTGCCCCTCTGTCGGGGGAGGGGCTTCCCGCTTCTCGCGGAGCGCCAGGAGCCTGTCCCCCGGAAGGAAGGTCGGCTCCATGCTGTGGTCCTGAACGAGGAACCTCCGGCTTCTCAGCCGGCGCGCCAGCCGTTCCACCCACGAGCCAGAACCGGAGCTCAAGTCCAGACCCTTCCCCCCCTGGCTAGGCTTATCGACCATATGGGTTAGGGGCTCGCATGCACGCGCTCGACCAGTTCCGCAACGGCCTCGACCGAGCTTTGGACGCCCTCTCACCCCCGACAAAGGTGTACGCTCATTGCGACATCCCGTGCGGCATCTACGACCCGCACGAGGCCCAGATCTCCGCCTTGACCGTGCTCCGGATGGACCAGCTCATCGCGGAGCTCAAGGCGCCCGCGAGCGACGCGAAGCCCGAGGAGCGCGCGGCCTACGTCCACAAGCTCCAGCGCTACACCTCCGTGAAGGAGACCCACGCCGAGCGCGTCAAGCACGAGGTGCGGGTCATCTGGGGCGACTACTTCACGGCGGACATGCTGAAGGCGAACCCCGGGGTCAGCGACCTGGTGCTCCGGATCCTGAAGTGTGCCTCGAAGGCCCGCCAGGAGCCGGGCCTGCCCGCGGCCGAGGAGCTCCTCGGATGCGTTCAGGAGTTCGCCGAGATCTTCTGGAAGACGAAGGGCACCGCGACGGCGAAGCTCCCCTCGCACCAGAAGTCGGGTGGAACGCTCGTCGTCCCGACCTCCTGAGCGGAGCGTCGCACGGCGAGCGAAGGTCCCGCTTCCTACCGTTTCTTGGAAGCGGGCTTTCCGCGGCGCACCACACCGCCGCC
The DNA here is from genome assembly GCA_021802125.1 of Thermoplasmata archaeon. Taxonomy (GTDB): domain Archaea; phylum Thermoplasmatota; class Thermoplasmata; order Lutacidiplasmatales; family UBA184; genus JAKAAX01. The sequence goes on from JAKAAX010000003.1 coordinate 5,220, forward strand.
CTTGGAGGGCGGAGCTGGGGCGTTCTTCTTCGAGTTGGACTTCGCCGGGGCCGGCGTGGACCTCGGAGCGGGAACGACGGGGGATCGCTTCGGGGACGAGCTGAGGACCGGTGCTGGCGCGTCGTCCTCTTTCGCAGGAACCGGGGCGGGCGGCGTGGGCTCGCTCTCTGCGGGGATCTCGGCGATTGAGATCTCTCCCGACTCCTGGGCCGTCTCCGGGGTCGGGGACGGGGCGGGAGCGGGTTCGGTGCCGTGAGGGGACGGCGCCGGTGTCGGGAGCGGAGGTTCGTCCGCGACCACCGGGGCTGTCTCCTCGGTAGACCGAGCGGAGGGGACCAACGTGGGTGGAGGAGGGGTCGGAGCGACGGGCGGGGTGTCGGTCATCCCTTGAGATGGAGCGACCGACTCGTGGGTGAGCTCGGGAGCCTCTTCGGACTCCGGAGGGGAGGGCGGTTCAGGCTCCTGGACGGGAACCGGCGGGGCCATCTCCTCTGCCCTTGGAGTGGGGGACGCAGCCACCGCGGATGGGGATGCTGTCGCGGGCTCCACCACCGCTGACGCCGAATCGGGAGGCGAAGGGGGAGGGGGAGGGGGTGCCACGCGTTCCGTGCTCGTACCGACAACGCCGGGTCCCGAAGGACTCGCAGCTTGGTCGGGGGCCAGAGGTGGTGCCGTGGCGGGGGTCGAGTGGGGGGCTTGGGAGACGACCGCGGGGATCTTGGGCGGAGGGAGGTCGAGGTAGGGGGTCCCTCGAGCCGACGGAGGGGGAGAGGGCGGGGCCGACGGTGGGGGCGACGGTGGCGGAGGGGCCGTCGCGGGCTGCCCCATGGTCCTTGGTTCGGTAGTCGAGCCGCTGAGGCCGGAGTTAGGGGCGCGCTCGGCGGGAGACACGGGGAGAGGCTTGGGGTTCACCGCACCCCCGGAGACCCGTCCCGAGGCAGGAGCGGGGGCCTGTGGGGCGGTGGCGTTCACCGGGATGAGCAGCCCCGCGGGGAGTCCTCTGCCGGTCCTGAGCGACTCCCGGTCGGCGATGTAGAGGTCCGCGAACCCGCATTCCCGGCAGATCTTCGCCTTGAAGACCCCCTCGTTGCGGAGCGCTCCGGGGTTCAGGGAGAGGATCGACTTGACGGTGAGAGACTTGTAGGTCATGATCTCCCGCGCCCACACCAGGTCGAGGGAGCCGCAACGCGCGCACTTGTCGACCATGAGAGACGAGGAGAAGAGGCGGGACCCACATAAGCCGGACGGGCCGCCCACGTCGAGGCCGAGGAACGTTGCCCTACCGTGGGAGATCGACGATCTCGGCGTGGGGGACGCCGCCTAGGTCCCCTGCGCCATCGGGAGGCAGGAGGCCGGCCTTGACCGCCCACCCCACCGTCCGCTCGCCGAGAAGGTTCACGATCGTCCCGTGGCGGACCTGGGCGACGAACTCCTCCTCGCTGACGGAGATCCTACCGTAGAAGTGCGAGGTGATCTTGACGGGGTTCTTCCCGACGCGCAGCTCGGTCTCGACGAGCTCGCTGTCGCACGCTGCGACCACGACCTCCCCGCGGATGCGATGGACGCGCATGACGACGCGCCCGGGAAGCGGCGGGGGGAGGTCCGCGTTCTCGGCGCGAGAATGCCCGTTATCCCCGGAGGGTCCCGCGTTGGATGCTGGCGGCGCCATCGTACTCCCTACTCCCCCTCCTTGCCCTTAGGTGCGCGCGCACCTACGCGACAGGTACGTCGTCAGGGGGTTTTCAAATCCTGCTTTCGGCGCCCCCCCGACGAGGGCTCAAATACAGGTCCACTGGGGGCGACGAGCGCCTTCTTTGGCCAGAGGACGACAGCGTTTCTCAGATGAGACGCACGAGGTCCTGGCGGGGACGGTACACTTCGTTGCCCCGCTCGAGCTCGTCGAGGATCCGCCGCGCTTCCTGCTCGCCGATCCCCTCCGCCTTCGCCTCGGTGAGCAGGTCGCGTTCGGAGACCCCCTGCCCCTGGGGGTGCTGCGCCTGCATCCGGTGCAGGAGCTGCCGCACCTTGCCGATCTGGTCGCGGTGGCTCGCGGTGATCCCGGTGAAGAGCAGGTCGATGTCGCGCCGCCCTTCCCCGGTGGAGGTGACCTCCGAGAGGAAGTGCTCCATGATCCGGACCGCGCGCTCCGCATCGAGCAGGGTCGCCTCCGGGCTCAGCCGAGCGCGCGCGGCGGCCTCCGTGAGCCGGACCAGCGCCTCGAGCTGACGGGGGGTGATGGCGATGCCACCCTTCGCCGCGGAGTCCTCCTCCTGCGGCAGCACCTTGCGCATCTCCATGTAGTAGCCCTCGAGCTTCGCGTAGGCCTCCCCGTCCATCACCGGCCGGACGTTCTGGCGCGCGTAGGCGATGTACTTCTTCAGGAACTCCTGGGAGAAGAGCCCCTTCGGGGTGGAAGCCTCGACGCTCCCGGTGCGGTGCCGCTCTCCCTCCCGCGCCTCGGCCTCCTGATGCTGGGTGAGGATCGCCCGGGCCAGCGACCGGTCCGCGGCCTCGTCCGGCTTGTCCCTGAGCGGGAGGATCACGTCGAAACGGGAGAGGAGCGTCGGAGGGAGGTCGAACTGGAGGTGGGGCGGCTGGTCCATGGTGAACCGGCCGAACTTGGGGTTCGCCGCCGCGAGGACGGGACATCGGGCCGACAGTGTCGCGGTGATCCCGGCCTTGGCGATGGAGATCTGGCCCTGCTCGAGCCCCTCGTGCATCGCCGAGCGGTCCTCCTTCGACATCTTGTCCGCCTCGTCCAGGCAGAGGAGTCCCCCGCTCGCCAGCACCATCGCCCCGGCTTCCAGCGTCCAGCGACCGGTGGTCTCGTCGCGCACCGCCGCCGCCGTCAGCCCGGCGGAGGTCGTGCCCTTCCCGCTCGCGTAGACCCCCCGGGGCGCGGTCCGGGAGACGTAGAGCAGCAACTGGGACTTGGCGAGCCCCGGGTCCCCGATGATGAGGCAGTGGATGTCCCCGCGGACGCGCACGCCGTCGGGCAGGAGCTTCTCGACCCCGCCGAACAGCTGGAGCGCGATGGCCTCCTTCTCCCAGCGCATGCCCTTGATGCTGGGCGCGAGGGAATCGACGATGCGATCGAAGACCGCGGGGTCGCCCTTCCAGCGCTCGATCTCCTCCCGCTCGGCGTCGGCGATCTCGATCTCGGAGTACTCCTTGCTCCGCTTCTCGATCGAGATCGCGACCAGGACCACATCGAGGAGGCTGTAGGTCGCGCCCAGCCCGCGGCCCATGGCCGGACGCGGTACGGCGCGGAGCACGCCGTTCACGGTGACCCGGGTCCCCGGGTAGATCTGCTCGACCAGGTCCTCCGAAAGGTGCACCGCGAGGTTCTCGGGGTTCGTCCCCCCTTTGAGTCGCTCTGGCTCCTCCTGCAGGTCCAGCCGCTGGAAGTCGACCGTGGTGCTCTCGATCTCGAGGAAGGAGAAGCGGGCCTTCAGGGCCGGCTTGCCGCAGCCGTTCTGCCGCGGGTCGCACTCGGTGGGCAGCTTCAGCGTGGGGAGGGTGCGCTCCTGGGGCCAGTGGATCTTCTGACGGCAGGCTCCGCACTCGAAGACCGCATCGACCACCTGGGGCTGGGGGGTCGAGGACCGGCGGACGATCCCTTCCACCGCGATGGCCTTGCCGAGGTGCTCTCGGCGGATCATGTGGATCGGAACGTGGAGCCCGACGGGGAGATGGATGACCCGCAGCCGTAGCGGGCCGGGAAGCGCGACGGTCGCCGGAAGCATCTCCCGGATCGCCACCTCTCCGGCGGCGAGGCAGGCCTCGGGCCGGTCGAGCAGCGTGTCCGCGAGGAGCCGGTCGACGCGCTCCAGGTCGCCGAAGGAGACCGTGAGCGACCGCTCCTCCGGGTAGGACTCCGCGATCTCGAGGATCTTCCTGCGAAGGTCCGCCTCCTCGAGGAAGGCGGTCCAACGGGCGGTCTGCTCCCCACTGGAGAGCGCGGCGGTCGCGGCGATGGCCATGCCCTCTGCCCGACCCCCTTCCCCTCTCCCTTACGGCTCCAGGCGGAACCGGTCGCGCGGGAAGAGCCGCGCCTCACGGATGTTGGTGAGCCCCGCGAGCCGCTGGACGATGCGGTCGAGGCCCAGGGCGAAGCCCCCGTGCGGGGGCATGCCGTAGCGGAAGGCCTCCAGGTATCCGGCGAAGTTCTTCGCATCGACCCCCGCCGCCTGCATGTTGGCCTCGAGCCGGTCGACCCGGTGCTCTCTCTGGCCCCCGGACATGAGCTCGAGACCCCGGAACTCGAGGTCGAAGTAGTGGGTAAGCTCCGGGTGCGCGTCCTGCCGCATGGCGTAGAACGTCCCCGCCTTCAGCGAGGTGGGGAACTCGGTCAGGAGATAGAAATCGTTCCCGTACTTCTTCTGGACGAGGTCGCCCAGCGCGCGCTCCTCCTCCGAGCCGATCTCCGCGTCGATGGCGGGCGTGCCCGGTTTGCGGCCCAGGAGCTCGGACCCTTCCCGGTGCGTGACCCGGGGGAACGGGCGCTCCACCTCGGGGATCTTCTCGGCGAAGGGGGACCCCCGGGCGAGCAGGCGCTCACGGGTCCGGCGGAAGGTCCCGGCGATGAGCTCCTCGACGGTGTCCCACAGTTCCTCGGGGCCGTCGATGTAGGCCATCTCCGCGTCGATCGAGGTGAACTCGGTCATGTGCCGGTTCGTGTCCGACGGCTCGGCGCGGAAGGCGGGCGCGATCTCGAAGACCCTCTCCAGCTCCGTCGCCATCAGCATCTGCTTGTAGAGCTGAGGGCTCTGCGCGAGGTAGGCGGGCGATCCGTAGTAATCGACCTTGAACATCGTCGCCCCGCCCTCAGCCCCCTGGCGGAGGATCTTGGGGGTCTCCACTTCCGTGAACCCCAGCTCGCCGAAGCTCTCGCGAAGGGCCCAGAGCATCGTCCCTCGAAGCTCCGCGATGACCTGGTTCTCCGGCTTGCGGAGGTCGAGCACGCGGTGGTTGAGCCGCGTGTCCAGGTCGGCCCCGACCTTGTCGGAGACCCCAAGGGGAAGCGGGACCGCGGAGCGGGATAGGACCTCGACGGCGGTGGGGGAGACCTCCGCCCCCACTTTCGCACGGGGATTGGCGACGACGGTCCCCTGGGCCCGGACCACCGACTCGCGGGGAAGGTTCTGGAAGAGCTCGAAGAGGGTCTCGGGCGACTGGCCCTTCTTCAGCGTGAGCTGGAAGAGCCCCGCGCGGTCACGAACGAGGGCGAAGGAGACCCCGCCCAGCGCACGGTAGTCCTGCAGGTGCCCCGCGACGCGGACCTCCTGCCCCACGAGCGAGGGCAGTTCACGCGACAATCGACGGGGTGGGGACACGTGGGACCTCCTCCTTCGAGGTGCTCACACCCTCCCGACGGGCCAGCGCGGCCCGCACCAGTCCCGCGAAGAGAGGGTGCGGGGACTCGGGTCGTGAGAGGAACTCGGGGTGGTACTGGACCCCCAGGAAGAAGGGGTGGTCCGGGAGCTCGAAGACCTCGACCCGGCCGTCGGGGGAGGTGCCGGTCACGGCGTACCCGGCCTTGGTGAAGCGCTCCAGGTAGGTGGGGTTCACCTCGAAGCGGTGGCGGTGCCGCTCGAAGATCTCCCTTCGGCCGTAGAGGCGATGGACCTGGGAGTCCTCGGTCAGCAGGACCCGCTGGGACCCCAGGCGCTGCGTGCCTCCCAGGTTCGCGACGCCCTCCTGGGTGTCCAGGAGCGTCACGACGGGGTGGGGCGTGTGGGGGTCGAGCTCGGAGGAGTTGGCGTCCTTGAGCTGCAGGACGTTGCGGGCGAACTCCACCGTCGCCAGCTGGAACCCGAGGCAGATGCCCAGGAACGGGATGTTCTGGGTCCGGGCGATCTCGGCGGCGAGGATCTTCCCCTCGATCCCGCGGACCCCGTAGCCGCCGGGGATGAGGATCCCGTCGACCTCCCGCAGGCGCTGCTGGGTCGCCGGGTCCTTCCTGAGGTCCTCGGCGTCGAACCACTCGACGGAGATCTTGACGCCGAGGTTCCCCTGGCAGTGGTGGAAGGCCTCCAGGTGGGAGAGGTAGGCGTCCTTCAGCTGGATGTACTTCCCGACGAACCCCACGTGCACTTCCCGCGTGGCCTTGCCGTAGGTGTCCAGGAACTGGCGCCACCGGGTCCAGTCGGCCGTTCGGGTGGGTAGCTTCAGGCGCTTGGTCAGGTAGTCGCCAACCCCCTGGCTCTCCAGGTGGAGGGGCACGTGGTAGACCGTCACCTGGTCGGGGACCGAGATCACCGCCTCGGCAGGGACGTCGCAGAAGAGGGAGATCTTCGCCTTGAGCTCCGGGGTGAGCAAGGCGGGGCCGCGGGCCATGACCATGTCGGGGGCGATCCCGATGGACCGCAGCTCGCGGACGGAGTGCTGCGTCGGTTTGGTCTTCGCCTCTCCGACGGCCCCGACGACCGGGACGAGCGTCGTGTGGACGAAGGCCATGTTCTCCTTCCCGCCCACCTCTTGCTGGAGCTCTCGGAGCGCCTCGAGGAAGGGCATCGACTCGATGTCTCCGACGGTGCCCCCGACCTCGACGAGGACGACCTCGGCTCCCGCCGACTGTCCGGCCTCGCGGAGCATGCGCTTCACCTCGCCCGTCACGTGCGGGATGATCTGGACGGTGTTCCCGAGGTAGTCCCCGCGTCGCTCCTTCTCGATGACCGCGCGGTAGACCTTCCCCGTCGTGATGTTGTGGCTCCCCGGGAGGCTCTCTCCGAGGAAGCGCTCGTAGTTGCCGAGGTCGAGGTCGACCTCCATCCCATCGTCGAGGACGAAGACCTCCCCATGCTGGTAGGGGTTCATCGTGCCGGCGTCGACGTTGAGGTACGGGTCGATCTTGACGACCGTGACGGCCATGCCGCGCGACTTCAGGATGCGCGCGAGGGAGCTCGTGGTGATGCCCTTGCCGAGCCCGGAGATGACCCCCCCCGTTACCACGACGAACTTCACAGAACGACCTCCAGGGTCGCATGGATGCGCGAGAACGATAAAGCCTCCCTCCCCGAATTCGGAGAGGCCTCCGCCGCGCGCCGGCCGGGGAACTTTTCCGGCGAAAAAGGACGTGCCGCGACGCTCATGCCCGCACCCGCCGGCCGGAAGCGTCGCGCTTGAACTGTCCGAAGTCGGGGATGTCCCGTAGCCGCTCCCCGGAGAAGACCGGACCGTCCGAGCAGACGTGGTAGGGCCCGAAGGCGCAGGCGTCGCACATGGCGATCCCGCACTTCATCTCCCGCTCCACCGAGCAGAAGATCGGGACCTTCGCCTCCTCGGCCGACCGGACGAGCTTCACCATCATCACCTCGGGCCCACAGGTCCACACCGCATCGAAGGACCGCTCCTTCACGAGCCGGGCGGCGACGTCGGTGACGTAGCCTCGGTGCCCCGCGGTGCCGTCGTCGGTGGCGATCTCGAGGCCTCCATCGGCCATGGCGGTGAACCGCTCGCGGAAGAGGAGCTCCTTCGCCGTGGTCGCGCCAAGGGCCACGGTGACCGACCCGCCCTTGCGGCGGACCTCCTCCGCCCCCGGGGCCACGACCGCCCCTCCGGACCCGCCCGCGACCACCAGGAGGCGGCGGGGCGAGAGGTCGAAGGTGTTCCCGTAGGGCCCTCGGAGCCCGACTCGGGTGCCCGGTTCGAGCTGGAGGAGGTGCCGGCTCGTCTCTCCCATGGCCTTGATGGTGACCCCCTTGCGCCCTTCGGAGGTGTAGGAGAGCGACATGGGGACCTCGTCGTCCCCCGGGAGCCAGATCATCACGAACTGGCCCGGTCGGGCCAAAGGGGCGTAGTCGAAGCGCAACGTGACGGTACTCGGGGTCTCCCAGCGCTTCTCGACCACTGGGGCGATCGTCCGCACGGAGGGGAGGCACGGCCGCCGTGCCCAAAAGCTTGACCGGTGCGTTTGACCGAAGTTTGATGGTTCTCCCGCGGCTTCCACGGAGGGGGGGAGGTCGATGCGACCGAGCCATCCATGCCTCGTGTGCGGACATCGCACGACGCAGGATTGCGAGCGCGCTGGCGAGGAGCGCTCTCCCCGCATCCCGTCCCAGTGCCTGCAGTGCGGCTGCGCATGCCAGCCCGGGATCTTCCATGGCACCGGTCCCTCAGGTCCTCACGGGCACCCTGACGCTCCCTCGCCCACCCCTGGGCAGCCCGGGCACCACGACCACGTCACCGGTCCCGAACGTCAGATGAGCGGGAGCTCACGAGCGGGACACGGGTCGAGCTGAATCTGTTCCCCTTCCTTTCGGGCGGTCGGACAGACCGCCAATAGGGGACGGCGAGGGGGTTCGGGGGAGCGGTGGGACGGTACCGCCCAAGATGGAGAGGGCGCCGCCGTAAGCTCGGACCACGAGGTAGGGGGCAAGGGCGGGCCAGAGCAGCGGGAAGAAGGACATGTAGGACGGCTCGGCTACGGCCAGCACAGAGAGACCGACCGCGCTGACGAGGGATGGAAGACCACCGATGATCCCCCCGCGCTGAAGCCGAGGCAGGACCGCGGGAACCACCGAGATGGCCACTCCCACGAACCCCGTCAGCTCGAGGACGACCTCAAGGTCGATCATCCAAGAAGGAGCGTCGTAGTACAAAGGCGCCAAGCAGAGCCCCCCGTCCCCGCAGGGAGTCTGTATGGTCGGCGTCGGAGGGGGGGTCACGTGCGAGAATGTGAGCAGGAGCAGCGGCACGACCACACCGACGAAGGAGAGGACGGCGCCCGCTCGGAGAAGGAACGGCGGTTGCAGGAGGGTGGCACCAACCGCTCTCTTCACGAGCCAGGGTATGGTGTAGGGGGACCAAGAATCTACCCTTCCCCCGAATAGGGAGATGCCCCCGCGTTCGAGGTGCGAGGCTTTGAGGTGGAAGGTGGAACTGCCCTCCCCCGCACGGTGAACCCTTGGGGCCTGGGCCTCGTCCTCAGGATTGCTGCCGCGCCGACGGCTGACCCGCCGTCACTTGCGGTGAGCCTGACCCACGGCCTCTTCGATCGTGGCGAAATGGGCCTCGTCCAGCAGCCGGCCGAGGCCTTCGTGGACCTCCCGGAACACGTTGATCCCTTTCGTCGCGACGGCCGTCCCGAGCTCCAACGCGCGGGCTCCCGCGAGGATGTACTCGTAGGCGTCCTGGGCTGTGGTGATGCCTCCGACCCCCACGATCGGGATGCGGACGCGCTCGTAGATCTTCCAAACGCAGGCCAGTCCGATCGGTCTGATGGCGGGACCGCTCAGGCCTCCGAAACCGTGGGCGAGGACGGGGCGGCGGAGGACCGGGTCGATGGCGAGCGCCCGGACGGTGTTGATGGCCGTGATGGCGTCGGCGCCCGCCTTTTCGGCCGCCTCGGCGAGGAGCGCGGTGTCCTGGGTGTTCGGGGTGACCTTCGCCCAAACCGGCAAGGTGGTGGCCTTCTTCACGGCCTTCACGACCTCCGCCAGCACCTGGGGGTCCTGGCCGATCTCGCTGCCGTACCCCTTGGCGTGGGGGCAGGAAAGGTTGAGCTCGAGCGCGTGGACCCCGGTCGCTTCCATCTTGCGCGCGAGGGCCGCGAACTCGTCCGCGTCTCCGCCGAAGATGCTTCCCACCACGCGGGCGCCGGCGGCGAGCGCTTGTCCGATCTCCTTGGGGTACTCCTCGATCCCGGGGTTCGGCAGTCCCATCGCGTTCAGCATGCCCCATTCGCCGAACTGCTCGATGGTGGGGTTGGGGTACCCTTCCCTCGGCTTCACGCCGATGGACTTGGTGACGACCCCGCCCGCTCCGGCCCGGAAGGCGGCGGCGAGGGAGGCTCCGCTCTCCCCCCAGATCCCGGAGGCGAGCAGCGCCGGCCGGGGGAGGACGACGCCGGCGACGGTCGTCGAGAGGTCCGCCACGAGGGCGCGCGAGCGGAGGGACGTACAAAAGAGCGCCCGTCGCGGTACGAGGGTTGGGGAGCTCGGCCGTCCTCCTTAAATCGCGTGGCCGATAAGTTTCCCGGATGAGGCTCGACCGTCTCACCGAAGGGGCGCGAAGCGCCCTGGAGAGCGCCTTCCGCGCCGCGCTGGAGGCCCGGCAACAGGGGGTGGAGCCTCTCCACCTTCTGCAGGCGCTGTTGGAGGAGGAGGGCGGGCTCGTTCCAGAGCTCCTGTCGTCACAGGGCGTGAACGTGGCGGACCTGCGCGCCCAGGTGGCCGCCCGGGCCGGTCAGCTTCCCACCGCCGACCACGTCGCCCCCGCCGAGCAGTACATCTCGCGTGAGCTCGGGAACGTCCTCTCGAACGCCGAGAAGCAGGCGGAGTCGCGGAAGGACCGGTACGTCGCGGTGGAGCATCTCCTGCTCGGTCTGCTCAAGGAGCGGTCCGGGGCGAAGGACCTCCTGGAGGAGGCGGGGGTCCGAGGCGCGGCCATCGAGAAGGGGTTGGAAGCGCTCCGCGCGCAGGGGCAGACCGTCGACAGCCGCGAGCACGAGAAGGAGCTGAAGGCCCTGGAGAAGTACTCCCGCGACCTGACCGCTCTCGCGCGGGAGCACAAGATCGACCCGGTCATCGGGCGGGACGACGAGATCCGCCGTGTCATCCAGATCCTCTCGCGCCGGACCAAGAACAATCCGGTGCTCATCGGCGAGCCCGGGGTCGGGAAGACCGCGATCGTCGAGGGGCTCGCCCAGCGGATCGTCCAGGGCGACGTGCCCGAGGGGCTGAAGGAGAAGACCATCGCCGCGCTGGACATGGGCGCCCTGCTCGCGGGCAGCAAGTTCCGGGGCGAGTTCGAGGAGCGCCTCAAGGCGGTGGTGAAGGAGGTCGAGCGTTCGGACGGCCGCGTGGTCCTGTTCATCGACGAGATGCACACGCTGGTCGGAGCCGGTGCGACAGAGGGAGGGGCGATGGACGCCTCGAACCTGCTCAAGCCCGCGCTCGCCCGAGGTACCCTCCACTGCATCGGGGCGACCACCACGGAGGAGTTCCGCAAGCACATCGAGAAGGACGCCGCGCTCGAGCGGCGCTTCCAGCCGGTCCCGGTGACCGAGCCCAATGTGGAGGACACGATCTCCATCCTTCGAGGTCTCAAAGAGCGCTACGAGCTCCACCACGGGGTCCAGATCCACGACTCCGCCCTGGTCTCGGCGGCGACGCTCACCGCGCGCTACATCCCCGACCGGCACCTGCCCGACAAGGCCATCGACGCGATCGACGAGGCCGCGAGCATGGTCCGGCTCTCGCTCGACTCCCGTCCTCCCGAGATCGACCAGCTGGTCCGCCGGATCCGCCAGCTCGAGGTGGAACGGGTCTCGCTCAAGAAGGAAAGCGACCCGGCGAGCAAGGAGCGGCTCTCCCGGCTCGAGCGAGAGCTCGCGAACCTCCGGGAGCAGGAGGACAAGCTCCTCGCCCGTTGGAAGAAGGAGAAAGAGAAGGTCGACGAGCTGCGTCGGGTCCGCAAGGAGCTCGACGAGGCGAAGACGGAAGAGGCGGAGGCCGAGCGCTCCGGCGACCTCGAGCGGGTGGCCCGCGTCCGTTACGGCAGGATCCCGGAGCTCCAGAAGGAGGTGGAGCGGATCACCTCCCAGACCTCCTCGAAGGGCCAGGCCACCTCCCAGGAGAACCTCCTTCGGGAGGAGGTCGACGAGGAGGACGTCGCGCAGGTCGTCGCGAAATGGTCCGGGGTCCCCGTGTCCCGGATGATGCAGGGCGAGATGCAGCGCCTCCTGAAGATGGAGGACGCGCTCCGTTCGAAGGTCGTCGGTCAGGAGGAGGCGATCGCGGCGGTGGCGAAGGCCGTTCGACGCGCCCGCAGCGGGCTCGCGGACCCGAACCGGCCGATGGGGGTCTTCCTCTTCCTGGGCCCGACCGGGGTCGGCAAGACCTTCCTCGCCCAGACGCTGGCCGAGTTCCTCTTCCACGACGCCAAGGCGCTGGTCCGGATCGACATGACCGAGTACATGGAGAAGCACTCGGTGGCGCGCCTCATCGGAGCGCCCCCCGGTTACGTGGGGTACGAGGAGGGCGGCCAGCTGACGGAGGCGGTCCGTCGTAGGCCCTACAGCGTCCTACTCTTCGACGAGGTGGAGAAGGCCGCCCCCGAGGTGATGAACGTCCTGCTGCAGCTTCTGGACGAAGGGCGGCTCACCGACGGGAAGGGGCACACGGTGGACTGCCGGAACACCCTCGTCATCATGACGAGCAACCTGGCGACGGAGGCGCTCCGGAGCGAACTCCCCGAAGCAGAGAAGCGGGCCCAGGTCGACAAAGCGCTTCGCTCGTTCTTCCGCCCGGAGTTCTTGAACCGCCTGGACGACATCGTGCTCTTCCGGGCGCTCACGCCGAAGGACATCGAGGGGATCGTCGACCTGCAGCTCCAGCAGGTCGAGGCCCGCCTGAAGGAGCGGAGGGTCCGCCTCAAGGTCACGGCGGAAGCGAAGAAGCTCCTGGCCGAGGCGGGGTTCGACAGCGAGTTCGGGGCCCGCCCCCTTCGGCGGACCGTGCAGCGCCTGGTCGTCGACCCGCTCACCACGAAGCTCCTGGAGGGTGGGGTGCGGGACGGCTCGGAGGTCCTGATCGATGCGAAGGACGGGGTCCTCCGGGTCCAACCGGGGGGTTCCGGCGGGACCCGCAAGGCTAAGGCGGAGGCGCCCTCCACCCCCACGTCCGGTCCGGAGGACCGGTCCACAGCTCCATGACCCGCCCCATCTTGGTGAGCCTGCTCGGCTCGAAGGAGATCGGCAAGGACCTCGCGAAGAAGGGAACCTCCTCCGACATCACCCTCTACAACCGGGTCCAGGGCGACCTTGCCCTCACGTTCATCGAGCCGACGCAGTTCCCCGAGAAGTTCCCACCCCTCCTGGTCTCCCTCGCCATCGGTCGGCAGGTCCTCCTCGCGGTCGAGTCCGTCGGACGGGACCTCGCCGAGGCCATCGTCACGGCCGATCTCGCGGGGAAGAACGAGGGGCTCCTGGCGCTCTCCCCTTCGATCGGGGAGGACGACGTGCGCAGGATCCTCAAGGGCACGCGTCTGGAGAAGATCCCGGCGGTCCCCCTGGAGGGCAAGTCCATCAACCCTGTGGTCGAGAGCTGGTCCGGCGCATCTCCCGAGGGCGAGACCGCGGTGCCCATCGACCACGCCTTCCCCGTCAAGGGCGTGGGGACCGTCGTCCTCGGTGTCGTGAAGAGCGGGACGGTCAAGGTCCACGACCGGCTGCGCCTCTTCCCCTCCGACAAGGGGGTCGAGGTCCGGTCGATCCAGGTCCACGACGTCGACGTCCAGGAGGCCGAGGCCGGCTCTCGGGTCGGACTGGCTCTGAAGGGCGTGGAGGCGGAGGAGGTCTCTCGCGGACAGGTGCTGGCCCCGAACGACACGCTCCGTGTCTCCGACACCGTCGAGCTCGCGGGGTACCAGTCCTGCCGGTTCTTCAAAGGGAAGGCCGGCGAAGGGGACCACGTCCACCTGGCGGTCGGGCTCCAGGTCGTCCCGGCCAAGATCTCGCGGGTGGACGGGGAGCGCCTGACGCTCACGAGCGACCGGCCTCTCGCCTGGAGCTCAGGGGACCGCGGGTTCGTCCTGCAGCTCTCGGGCACCGGCACGGGTCCGCGCATCGCCGGGGCCGGGAACATCGCCTGACCCCTGACCCTGCCCCTTGACCGTACCGGCTCCAGGCCGGTGGGGGGGAGCGGGCACCCGCGACCTCAACGCGCGGGCGTTTCAGACTGTTGCCCCTTGCTTTCCGGTCGGCTCGCTCGGGGGTCGTGGAGGCCCATCGTGACGAAGAAGACGACCATCAGCACGAACCCGATCAGGATGACGTAGCCATCGCTGACGAGGAATCCGGCGGCAAGGACCCCGAGGGCGGGGAGGCCCAGCGCGATCGAGATGATGTCGCCGCGGTCCAGGACGACCTCGGCCTTCTCGGTGGGTCCCTCTTCCTGGGCCTCCAGATAGAACGAGACGAGGGCGACGGCGACAGCAAGCCCGATCCCGACGATGGTGACCTCGATGTTGTGGTAGATGACGAGTCCAAGGAGGATGAGCACGACCGCCACGCCGAGGGGTGGGATGATGAGTATCCGTCGCCGACCTCGCGGGTCTTCCTTGCGCTCGTTGAACGAGGGCACGAGGTGACGGGTGTACAAGTTGGCGCCCCCTCCGCCCGACCGGCGAAGTGCCCAGGCGCTAGAGGGGTGATAATCCCTCTCCTACTCGCGCGGAGGACCTTCGAACCTCTCGAACCGGGCGTGTCGGTTCACAACCTTGATTAGTGAGGTGTATCTGAAATCTCGAGCTCGAGCGCATTTGACGAACTACCACTACTGGATGGAGCGCGTCCTCAGCCACGCTGGACCGCTCAGGAACCTCGTCGATCGCATCCGTGAGTCCTACCACTCCACTTTTGTGCTGGAGTCGGGGGAACGGCTCAGATACCGCCCCTGGAAGGGCGACAAGGGGGCCTTCGAGGAGGTCTGGGAGGAGAAGCTCTACGTCACCCCTCAACCGGGCGATATCGTGCTTGACGTGGGCGCCCACATCGGGGCCTATTCCTCCTTCGCGCTGAAGCACGCCGGCGAAAAGGGTCTGGTCATCTGCATCGAACCCGACCCGAGGAACGCCCGCCTGTTGCGGACGAACCTCGAGAGGATCAAAGGCTCCTACCGCGTTCATGAAGTGGCGGTCTCCGACAAGCCCGGGACCATGGAGCTGCATCACCACGCGCTCTACTCCGCCACGACCCACACGGGACCGCGTCTCGAGAACGACGTGGACAGTTTCTCGGTGAAGGTGGGGACGATCGACGAGATCTGCTCCCCCTTGACCCGCCTCGACGTCCTCAAGATGGACATCGAGGGCGCGGAACTGAAGGCGCTGAAGGGGGGCGCCGCGACGCTCCGACGCTTTCACCCGCACATCGCGATGGAGTACCACCGGCCGGAGATGGGGTCGCCCGTCGAGGACGTGATCCATCTCCTGGAGGACCTGGGCTATCGCGTCGAGCGCAAGGGCGACATCCAGGGCATCCTGAGGGCGGAGCCGCGTTCCGGCGGCGCCACCCCCGCTTAGCGCTGGCCCGAGGTCGCCGCCCCGGGCTCAGAAGAGGTCCCGAAGGGAGTCCGTTTCCCCCGGCGGCGAGGGGGGCCGTCGGTTCCCGCTCGAAGGTCCGGAGGGCTCTTGGCTCGTCGAGGGCGGGCTCGGACGTGTGGTCGCGGAGCCGGTCGCCATCTTCCGAGACTCGCGCCGGCGGGACGCATACGCTACGACCAGGGCCGCCGCGACCACCGCGATCGCGACCAGCACCACAAGTCCGATCCCCCAGTATCCCGGGAGCCCGAGGAACCCTAGGGTGGGCCCCTTGTTCCCGCTCGAGGGCTCGTTGGGCAAGACCGACAACGTGGCCTGGCCGACCGCCCGGCTCCCGGACGCATCGGTCACTTGGGCTTGGAACGTGTAGGTCCCGCTCACGGCGGGCAGGCACAGCAGTTTCGCCAGACCCTCCGCAGAGCACCAACTTGGGAGGAGGCTCCAAACGAGGGTGTACCCGCCTCTGCCGCCGGAGGGGGAGGCGGTGATGGTCGTGAGATTGCCCAGATAGATCTGCGCCGGGCTGGCGGACACCGCGATGGTCAAGGGGCCGCTGGGGGTCGTGGTGATGTTCCAGGTGCTCGTGGCGGAGTGTCCCTGGCTGTCCTTGACCTGGAGGCGGGCGGAGTACGTGCCCGCGGACAGGTAGGTGTGGGTCGGTGAGGCGACCGCGCTCGTCGCTCCGTCTCCGAAGGTCCAGGCGTAGGTGTACCCCGGAACTCCCCCGGCCACCGTGCTGTGGAAGCCGGCGACAAGCGGGGCGGCTCCCAGAGTGACGTTGGCGGACATGGAGACCTGGAGCGCGATCGAGACGCTCGCCCACGCTTGCCTCATTGCACCGGTCGCGTCGATCACGGTGAGCACCGCGACGAACGGTCCGTTCGTCGTGTAGATGTGCGTGATGTTGGGGAGATTGCCCCCGAGCCCTCCGTCTCCGAAGCTCCACGAGTACGTGTAGGGCGCAACCCCGCCGCTGACGGAGCTGGTGAAGTTCACGGGGGATCCCAGGTCTGCGGGGTTCGGATTGACGGCAAGGCTCGCCGTGAGCTGCGGGTCGATCGTCACCATCACCGACGACGTGGCGCTCTGGCCCGCCGAGTCGTTGGCCCAGACCGCGATCACATAGTGACCCGCGGCGGAGAACGCGTGGTTGACCGTTCCCGTGGCGCTGCTGAGGAAGGTCCCGTCGCCGAAGTCAAAGGCGTAAGAGACGGTCCCCCCGCCGCCGGTGGTCGCAGCCTGAGCCGAGACGTTGGAGCCTGCGTCCGCCGGGTTCGGGGTCGCGGCCAGGGTGACCGAGAGCGGAGAAGGGGCCCAGGGCCCGAAGATGTACGTCGAGTTCGCTTCGCAAGAGTTGCACCCTACGGTCCCGCCGAAGATGATCACGCCGCCCACGGCGGGGTCGTCCACCATGCTGTTGGAGGTTCTCGCCGACGGGAAGACGGCGGTCGTGACCGGGGTCCAGACCCCGCCCAAGAAGGACCACGTGTCGCCCAGCATGGTACCGTTGTCGGTTCCCCCGTAGAGGACGGTGTACCCGAGGCTCGGGTCGTAGGCCAGATCCTGCTGATCGCACCTCGGGGAGGGCTGCAGGGGCGGGAACACCTGGGTCCAGAGGCCTCCCTTGAACGTCCAGGTGTCACCGAGAGAGACGTAGCCCGGTGCGCATCCGCCGAAGAGAAGCACCTCGTGATCCGCAGCGTCGTAGGTGAGCGAGGCCCATCCCCGCGCGGAGGGCGCGTTCACGGGGGACAGCTGGGTCCAGGTTCCGCCAAGGAACTTCCAGGTGTCGCCGTGCCCGCTCGAACAGGCCAGGCTGCATCCTCCGAAGAGCAGGACGTATCCGTCGGCCGCGTCCCACGTCATGCCGGCATCGTACCGTGGAGCGGGCGCATGCGGAGTGGCCAGTTGGGTCCAGTTCCCCCCCGAGAACACCCATGTGTCGTTGAGAACGGCCGGGGTGTTGTCCACTCCCCCGAAGAGCACCAACTCCTGATCGACAGGGTCCCAGACCATCGTGCCCCCTTGACGCGCCGAGGGGGAGGTCGTCGGATGGAGCTGGAACCAGTTCCCGCCCTTGAACTCCCAGGTATCGCCGAGACGCGTGGATCCCACGATCCCCCCGAAAAGCAGCGTGTAGCCGCCCGTCGGGTCGAAGGCCATCCCGGCGTCCTGACGGGGAGACGGGCCGCAGAACCCGCAGATCTGGGTCCAGTTGCGGAACACCGGTTGGTACACCTGGATCTCGATGGTCGCCGACACGCTCGCGGAGGCGGAGTCGTTGAGGTAGACCCTGGTGTCGAAGATCCCGCGACCCGTGGGGGTGCACGAGAGCGCGGCGGTGTAGAGGTTCACGCATCCGGTCGGGAGCCCGGTGTACGAGAAGGTGTACGGGGGGGTCCCTCCGGTGCCGGAGGTGGAGATGCTCAGGCTCTGACCGAGCGCAACCCCGGACGGGGTCGCACCGAAGGCGGAGATGGCGAGCGGGACGCTGGCCGCAGACTGGTAGACCCACGTCTCGTTCGTCGCGCAGCTGTTGCATCCCACATCTCCCCCGAAGATGACCACACCGCCCTCGGTGGGATCGTCCCACATGCCGTTCGAGGTCCTGGGATCGGGTGAGGCGTTGGGGATGATCTGGGTCCAGCTCCCGCCCAGGAACTCCCAGGTGTCCGCCAGGTCGGTGCCGTTGTCCGTTCCGCCGAAAAGGGTCGTGTACCCCAGCGTCGCGTCGTAGGCGAGGTCCATCTGGTCGCACCGCGCAGGAGGCCGGCTCGCGGGGAAGATCTGGGCCCAGTTCCCTCCCTGGTAGGTCCAGGTGTCGGAGAGCGAAACGTAGCTCGGGCCGCATCCCCCGAAGAGGAGGACCTCGTGGTCGGCGCCGTCGTAGGTGATCGGGGCCCAGCCGCGGGCCGACGGTGAGGTGAGCGGAGAGAGCTGCGTCCACTGACCTCCCAGGAACTTCCAGGTGTCGGCGAACCCTCCCGTGCAAGATACGCCGCATCCGCCGAACAGGAGGACGTACCCGTCCGCGGCGTCCCAGGTCATCCCGGCGTCAAAGCGGGGGGCGGGCGCGTGCGGGGTCACGAGCTGGGTCCAGTTCCCGCCGGAGAAGACCCAGGTGTCGTTGAGCAACGTGAGCGTGTTGTCGAGCCCTCCAAAGAGCACGAACTCGTGGTCGGTGGGATCGTACACCAGCATGCCGCCCTGACGGGCGGACGGGGAGGTCACGGGGTGAAGTAGGAACCAGGAGCCCGAATGGAACTCCCAAGTGTCCGCCACCCGAGTAGAGTTGACCCCGCCAAAGAGCAAGGAGTAACCATCGACACTGTCGTAGGCGATCCCCGCGTCGGCACGGGAGGAAGGCCCGCAGTGATAGCACGACTCGTGCCACGTGGTGGCCGCCGGCGTGGCGGCGCTAGAGGACGGGGTCGGAGAGGCGGGGGACGCGCTAGACGGGAGCGGGGAGGGGCTGTGAGCGGAGGCCCCTAGGCTGCCGGGAATAGGCATGATCATGAGCAACGCGATCGCGCAGGCTACGGCGCTCCCGAAGGCTCCGGCGCGCCAGAACGGGCTCTCACCGGGAAAAACTGCCAGGGTCTGTCGCCAGCTTCGCGTCATGGTAGGGTAGTCTCCGGCCGTGAACTACTTGAACGGGGCGGCATGGGCTCCTCGGGACCATTGCCGCGCCTGCTAGACTCTGACACGGGGGGTCACGCCCGGTGAAGAACGTCACGCCGGCCGAGACGGCCGTCATTCGGTCCATGCTCGCGGCCCAGCCCATTTCCGAGCGGGAACGGATCTCGCGATCGGGGATCCCGTCCCGCACGTTCCGAGATGTCCGCGCGCGCTTGTACGCCGAGCGATGGCTGGTGGACCGATACCTCCCCGATCCGGTCGTGGTCCGCCGCCCCTTCGTTTCGTTTCTCCTCGTCGAGCCTTACGTCGAGCGGATGGACGCGGTGGCCGAGGCCTGGGTGGCCGATCCGACGATCGTCCACATGTGGAGGTCCGCGCAGGGCCTCGTCGCCGTGCGGCTCGGGAACGACCCGCGCGCGGGCCTCCCGGGCCCACCGGAGGTGGCCAACGCCAAGGCGATGCGCAGAGCCTTCGCCATGACGGACGACGTCCGAGAACGTCCCACCCCCATCTACATGGATTTCGAGGCCTCGTGGTCCAGGCTCTTTGGTCTCCCCGGTTCGCTATCCTACCCTCAGGCCTGGCCGAGCACCACCCCGGGCCCGAGGTTCGACCAAGTTGCGCAACCTTCCCCGGCGGCCTGGTCCGCGCTCGAGGCCATCGTTCGGCGGCCGTTCGAGATCGTGGACCAGGGACGGAATCCCATCCTGACCGCTCCGTTCTTTCTGCCCCCGTCCCAGCAGCGCGTGCTCGACCGATCCTGGGTCAAGCGACGGGTCTTCCTCGATCCTACGAGACTCGCCGACATGGGCGCTCCGAAGGTGGAGACCCTCGTCTTTGTTCATGGCCGTCTTCGCCCGGGGGCAGATCCTCGCCAGCTTCTGGACGAACTCCTGCTTTCCTGCGGGGTCACTCCCTTCCTCTACGCCTGCGACGGTTCGAAGGTCCTGATGGGTTCGCTCTCCCCCGCTCCCCCGGAGCTCCTGGCCAAGCGAGTGCCCTCCGTTTCGGTCTCCAGGACGCTGGGAGATCACTTGGAGGACATCGAGGTCTTCCGGATGCCCCTAGGTACGTTGAGAACGGTGGTCAACCACCGGTATGACCGGACCCTGATCGCGCGGGAACAGCGGTCCTCCCGTTGACCGCCCTGCTTTCCGTCGGTGCGCGGTCTAGTCCAACGATATAATATCGGGGAGTGCTCGAGCGCCCATGGTCCGGGTCCCCCCCGTCACCCCCCTCAGGATCAATCTGGGCAGCGGAGCCTCGGGGATCGAGGGATGGGTCAACGTGGACGCCGACCCCAAGCTCCGGATGCGCTGGGCGCTCCCGATCCTTCGCCTCCTTCGCAAACTGGGGGCGATGTCCGGGTCGACGCTGGCGATGTACGAGGGCGTCCGGGCCCCCCCGAACCTGCTGCCCTGGAACTTCGGCAAGCGACGGCTGCCGTTCGACGACGGCTCGGCGGATGCGGTCTTCACCTCGCACACGCTGGAACACTTCCCGCGTTGGCAGGCCGAGAGCGTCGTGCGGGAAGCCTACCGAGTTCTCCGCCCCGGGGGGGTCATGCGCGTCACTGTCCCCGACCTGGAGGTGATCTGCCGCCGGTTCCTGCTCACGAAGGGGGCGTCCCCGGACGCGCTGACGCCGGAGCAGCGGGAGCCCATGAGCGCACGCGACTTCAACATGGTCTTTTACACGCGCGACCACGTCCAGAAAGGGTCGCGTCTCGACTCCGTCGATTTCCGCTTGGCGGGGATCGCGCCCCACATGTACATCTTCGACACGAGCGACATGACCGAGCTCCTGCGAAGCGCGGGTTTCTCCAAGATCGAGAAGCGGTCCTTCCGCGTCGGCCGGTGCCCGGACATCGACCGGCTCGACAACCGGCCCGGTGAGACCCTCTATCTCGAGGCCGAGAAGACCCCGGCCGCCGCTCCCGCCGCCAAGTAGCGGCCCGACCGTACGCGGTTCCGCAGACCGCTCGCCTCGTGCTGGGCCTTCCTCGCGTCCATTCGGGCCCCAGGTGAGGGGGGTGCTGCCGGCAGCATTCAGGGGGAGAAGTGCCACCGAAGCCTGGGGTGACCCGGAACGACGAGGAAGGCCGGCTCGAGGCCGTGCCGCTAGAGGCGCCTCCGGACCGAGAAGCGGGATCTCCCCGAACTCCCGGTCGATGGACGGTTGGCAAGGATCGGATAGCCCAGCCCCACCCCGAGCCCCGACATCGAGGCCAGGCCGATGGAAAGGGCCGGTCCCGAGGAGGAAGCGAGCGACGAGCCGGAGACTCCCGTGGCGGAGCTCTGGACCCGGACCGTGAGGCCGTGGGAGGCGACGAAATTCCCATGCGCGTCCGTTACCGAGACCTGGGCAAGGTAGTCCCCGGCGCTCGTGTACGTGTGGCTGACCTGGGCGCCGATCCCGCTGCTCTGGTCTCCGAAGCTCCAGACGAAGGTGTAGGGCGCCGTGCCTCCCGCCGCCGAAGCGACGAAGGTCACCGAGACCGGGGCCTCGCCGAAGCCGACGCTGGCTGTGGCCGAGATGGTCAGCCCCGAGCCAAGGTTGTTGCCGGTGTCGTTCGACGGGGTGATGGTGACCGGCACGGGGGAGATGGCGGCGATGTCGCCGTTCGCATCCGTGACCGAGGCGAACAGCTGGTAGCTCCCGGGCACCGTGTAGGTGTGCGAGGTCTGCAGTCCCGTCGCGACCCCTCCATCGCCGAACACCCACTTCACCGTGTACGGGGACTGCCCTCCGGACGGGGTCGCGACCAGACCCACCGTCAGAGGAGCCGGGCCGGTGATCGAGCTCACGGAGATCGAGAGGGTCAGGAGCGTCGTCCGGTTCTCGCCGCTCACCGAAACGAGGATGGGCAAGGCCTGCGCGCTCTGTCCGGAGGAGTCGCTCACGGACAGGACGGCGGAGTAGCTCCCGGCGCTGCTGTAGGTGTGCGAGGGGTCCTGGAGGGTGCTGGTGGACCCGTCACCGAAGCTCCAGCTGTAGGTGTAAGGCGCGGTGCCTCCGGAGGCGCTCGCGGTGAAGCTCACGGTGAGGGGAGCGGTCCCCTGGGTGGGGGAGGCGGAGGAAGTGGCCTGGAGGGTGGGCGGGGGCGGAGGGGGGCTCGCGCAGGTGCTGGCGGCCCCGCTCACGTCAAAGAGGGCGAGCTGACCGGGCCCGCTCGAGGGGTTCTGGTCGACCGCGAGGAGGTCGAGGGCGGGATCGAAGGCGATCTGGTAGGGGCTGGGGACGGCGTAGGGGAGGGACGCGACCGGAGCGAGGGTGGAGGCGCAGTAGACCTCGCCCTGGGTGGAGAATCCGGTGGTGGCGAGCAGGTTGAGGGTGGGGTCGACGGCGACCCCGAAGACCTGACCGACGGTGGGCAGGGTGGTGAGGACCTTGAGGGGGTTCTCCTGGATGACGGTGAGGAGGGAGCCTGAGGAGCCGGAGACGTAGACCAGGTGGTGGGCGGGGTCGAGGGCCTCGGAGGAGTAGGTGAGGTCGGCGACCGGGAGGTTGGCGACCAGGGTGTCGGTGGAGGTGTTGAGGACGTGGAGGGTGTTGGAGCCGGTGTCGGTGACGAAGGCGAGCTGGGTGGAGGGGTCGAGGACGATCCAGTAGGGCCAGCTGCCAGCTCCCGTGGAGACGCTGGCGACGACCTGGTCGGTGGCGGGGTTGACGACCGAGACCTCGGAGTTGAAGAAGTCGGTAACCCAGAGGCGGTTGGTGGAGGGGTCGTAGGCGACGGAGTAGGGAGCGGCCTGGGTGCCGTTGACACCGACCTGGACGTTCTGGAGGAGGTTCCCGGAGGCGGTGTCAAAGGTGCCGAGGTTGGAGTTGAGGTAGGGGACCCAGAGGTCGTTGGAGGCGGGGTCGAACCAGCTGGCGCGAGCCTCGCCGTTACCGCCGACGGGGAAGGTGAGGAGGTTGGACCTGGAGGCGAGGTCGACCGAGGCGATGTTGTCGTTAGGGGTGTTGGCAGCACCGATGACGAAAGCGCGGTTGGTGGTAGGGTCGATCGTGAGGCCCCACGCGTAGCTGACGGTGGAGATGTTGCCCACGCCAGTGACGCTGCCTCCTCCAGAACCGCCCCCCCCGGCCGAGAGGGAGATGAAAATGGGGGGGGCAGTCGCGCTCCCCCCTGCGGAATCGTCGACCGAGACGACAGCGGAGTAGCTCCCGGCGCTGCTGTAGGTGTGCGAGGGGTCCTGGAGGGTGCTGGTGGACCCGTCACCGAAGCTCCAGCTGTAGGTGTAAGGCGCGGTGCCTCCGGAGGCGCTCGCGGTGAAGCTCACGGTGAGGGGAGCGGTCCCCTGGGTGGGGGAGGCGGAGGAAGTGGCCTGGAGGGTGGGCGGGGGCGGAGGGGGGCTCGCGCAGGTGCTGGCGGCCCCGCTCACGTCAAAGAGGGCGAGCTGACCGGGCCCGCTCGAGGGGTTCTGGTCGACCGCGAGGAGGTCGAGGGCGGGATCGAAGGCGATCTGGTAGGGGCTGGGGACGGCGTAGGGGAGGGACGCGACCGGAGCGAGGGTGGAGGCGCAGTAGACCTCGCCCTGGGTGGAGAATCCGGTGGTGGCGAGCAGGTTGAGGGTGGGGTCGACGGCGACCCCGAAGACCTGACCGACGGTGGGCAGGGTGGTGAGGACCTTGAGGGGGTTCTCCTGGATGACGGTGAGGAGGGAGCCTGAGGAGCCGGAGACGTAGACCAGGTGGTGGGCGGGGTCGAGGGCCTCGGAGGAGTAGGTGAGGTCGGCGACCGGGAGGTTGGCGACCAGGGTGTCGGTGGAGGTGTTGAGGACGTGGAGGGTGTTGGAGCCGGTGTCGGTGACGAAGGCGAGCTGGGTGGAGGGGTCGAGGACGATCCAGTAGGGCCAGCTGCCAGCTCCCGTGGAGACGCTGGCGACGACCTGGTCGGTGGCGGGGTTGACGACCGAGACCTCGGAGTTGAAGAAGTCGGTAACCCAGAGGCGGTTGGTGGAGGGGTCGTAGGCGACGGAGTAGGGAGCGGCCTGGGTGCCGTTGACACCGACCTGGACGTTCTGGAGGAGGTTCCCGGAGGCGGTGTCAAAGGTGCCGAGGTTGGAGTTGAGGTAGGGGACCCAGAGGTCGTTGGAGGCGGGGTCGAACCAGCTGGCGCGAGCCTCGCCGTTACCGCCGACGGGGAAGGTGAGGAGGTTGGACCTGGAGGCGAGGTCGACCGAGGCGATGTTGTCGTTAGGGGTGTTGGCAGCACCGATGACGAAAGCGCGGTTGGTGGTAGGGTCGATCGTGAGACCCCACGCGTAGCTGACGGTGGAGATGTTCCCGACCCCGGTCACCGGAGCGGGAGCGGGGGAAGCACCCGCTCGAGACCCCAAGGAAAGGGCCGGTCCTGTCGGCTCTCCCGGGTGGAAGGCAGCAGGAACGCCCCCGCTCTGAACTGCGGGAAGGGACAGGAGGAGAAGGGCTTCGACCACCAGCGTGATCGCCAGGACCAACACTGCGGCGGTCGAGGCCCAAGTTGAGACCACCCTGGTCCGGGGGGATCGGGCGGAAGCGGAGGTCATCGACCTAATCTTGGGGGAAACGGGTTCAAAAACCCCTGTCGGAGAACCATGTTGGATTCAACGAACGAACGGCCCCGGGGGGGTTTCAACGGCCTTTCCGGTGCCAGCCCCGACCACAGGCCCGCGAGAAGCACGGGCGGCTCGCGCAGGGGGGGAGGTTCGCGTCCCCTCGCATCCCTGCTTGTCCTCTTTCCCCCAAGGAGGGGGGAGTCCAGCCCAAGGCTCTGGTCAGGCCCTTGGCGTCCCTGTCACGAGGGATAGGGGGCCCCGGCAACTATCGGGGCGCACCTCGAGAGATTTATCATCGTGCTAGGCTGTGTTCCGGTAGGTATAGGTCGGCAAGGATGCGGGGACCCGCTGTTCTTTCCTGCGCTATGATCGCAGGGTTCGTCCTCCTCTTCCTGCTGCAGCTCGTTCTCCCGGGGACCTCCGGGAGCGCCTCGACCGCGCGTCCCCCAGAAATGCTCCAGGCCCAGCCTTACGGCCATTCCCGTATCTCCCAGCATCCCGTCGCCCCGCGCGCTTCGGGCTACCCCACCGTGGAGTTCACGGCCGGGACCCCCTTCGCGGGCGGGGGCTACGGGGTGGCGTTCGACGCCTACCACAGCACGTTCGACGTGGTCGGCCGCTCCGGGCTTCAGGTCGTGAACGAGGGGACCTGGACCTCCGGGGGGTCCATCTCTCTCAGCCTTGGGAGCTACACCCGGATCGCGATCGACAGCGGCCGCCAGCTCGGCTTCATCTCGGGCGGTACGGCCGGTGGGTTGTACATCTTCAACACCACCTCGCTGGCGGTGGTGAAGACCCTGGCGACGTCCTCCACCCCTGAGGGCCTGGCGGTGGATCCCGGTCGCCACCTCTTGGTCTATCTCAACGGGTCGAGCGTTTCGTTCTTCGATTACCAGACCTTCGCGGCTCCTGTGAATGTAGCCGTCACCGCGAATCTCAGGGTCGCGATCGACCCCTCCGACCAGTTGGTCGCGACGGGCGGCGGGGGCCTCGTCTCGATCATCAACGAGACCACCCGGAAATGGGTGACGAACGTGTCGGTCGTCGCGTCCAATCTGCCGGTGGGCTTCGACAACGTCTCGGGCGAGGTCCTGACCGGAAGCAACCTGAACGACGGGCTCAGCCTGTTCCACATCAAGTCCAGCAACCCGGTGACGAACCTCACCTTCCCTCCTCTGACGTCGATCCAGGACCTCTGCATGGTCGGAGGGGGGAGCGACGAGGCGCTGCTCTGGGGTCCGAGCGACCTCATCGTCTTCGCGATCAACAACCAGTCGGTCCTTCAGACCCTCTCGGGAAGCGCGAGCTTCCCGTACGGCATCGCGGAGGATCCCGCCACGTTCACGGCCGTAGGTGTGGACCCGGTGACCGCCAGCGACTACCCGTACTACGGAGTGGTGGTCAACGGTGGAAGTGGCCCGCTTCCCCCGACGTCCGCCGTCGCGACCCGCGGCAACGGGACCTTCACCGTGTCCTGGACGAAGAGCACGACCCCGACCGTGAGCAACTACTCCGTGAACTACGGTCCGAGCGCCTCCTCGCTCACGAGCATCTTCTCGACCGGAAGCGGCACCTCCTCAAGCGCCACCATCCCGTGGTCGAACGGGGTGGCCGTCTACGCAGAGGTCACGGCATGGGCCGGGGCCCAGCCCTCGAGCCCTACACGACCCATCGTGTCGACGATCCCCGGCGCGGTGCCCTACCCCGCGCAGTTGCTTGCCGTCCAATCCTCCAACGATTCTCTCAGCGTCTCGTGGACGGCCCCGGCCTCGGACGAGGGATTCCCGGTCCTCAACTACAGCGTCGGGGTCGGGACGTCCCCCAACTCGCTCACGTGGGGTTGGAGCACGGGAGGGCCGTCGACCTCGCTCCAGGTGAGCGGGCTCTCGGACGGCGTCCTCGAGTACGTTGCGGTCCGAGCCTGGAACGCCATCGGGGGGAGCCATCCGACGCTCCCTGCCCAAGGCATCCCGAGCGGAGTGCCCTATCCCGTCCAGGGAGTGACCGTCCAGTCCTACAACGGGACCCTCGCGGTCTCCTGGTCCGCGCCCTCCTCGACCGACGGCTCCCCCGTGACCAACTTCAGCCTGGGCCTCGGGAGCACCCCCACCTCGCTCTCCTGGACCTATTCGACAGGTTCCGGCACCGTGCGGGGGTTCGGCTTCACCGGACTCACCGACGGGTCCACGTTCTTCGTCTCGGTCCGGGCCTGGAACCTCAACGGTGGGAGCGCCGCGAGCACACCCGTGGGCTCCTCTCCGAAGGGGATCCCCTACCCGGTCCAGCACGTGGCCCTCTACTCGATGAACGGGTCGCTGCTGGTCACGTGGAGCGCCCCCGCGTCGAACGATGGGTCCGCCATCGTGAACTACAGCATCGGGGTCGGACTGACGCCTTCGAACCTCGTCTGGCAGGACCAGACCGGCTCCGGGACGGCGTCCTCCTTGGTCGTCGGGGGGTTGTTGGACGGCACGACCTACTACGCGTCCGTCCGCGCATGGAACGCGATCGGGGGAGGGAACGCGTCGACCCCGGTCTCCGCCACCCCTTGCGGCGTGCCCTACCCGGTGGTCTCGGTCCAGGCCACCGCGGCCAACGGCTCGCTCAAGGTGGCGTGGGGCGCTCCGGTGTCCGACGGCGGAGCCTCGATCACCAACTTCAGCATCGGGGTGGGGACCAGCCCCTCGTCGCTCGTCTGGAACTACTCGACGGCGTCCGGGAGCGCCCGCTCGACGACGATCTGGGACCTCGCCGACGGCGTGCAGCTCTACGTCTCGGTCCGCGCCTGGAACTCCGTGGGCGGGGGTTCCCCCTCCGCGACGGTGAGCGCGACCCCTCTCGGGACACCCTACCCCGTCGAGGGTGTCGTGCTCATTCCCCAGAACGGCTCGCTCGCCCTGGCGTGGAGCGCTCCCGCCTACGACGGGGGCACTCCCGTCCTGAACTACAGCGTGGAGATCGGCCCCTCCCCGACCTCCCTGGTTCCCTACCTTTCTACCGGCTCGGCCCTCGTGACGAACGCCACGCTCCGCAACCTACCCAACGGGGTCATGGTCTACGTTGTCGTCCGGGCCTGGAACTCGGTCGGGGTAGGGAGCGCCAGCGGCCCGAGGAGTGCGACGCCGGCCGGTGTCCCCTATCCGGTTCGCGGGGTCCTTCTTCAGCCGTCCAACGACACCTTATCGGTGAACTGGTCGGCGCCCCTCACGGATGACGGCGCACCGGTGTCGAGCTACTGGGTCCACTACAGCACGTCCCCAGGCGGAATAGGACCGACGCTAAGGAGCCCCTCGCCCTGTGCCTGCCTGGTACGGTTGGACCCGCTCCTCGACGGACAAGCCTACTACGTCTCGATCGTCGCGCAGAACTCCGCCGGGAACAGCTCCGCCCTTCCCGTGCACGTGGGCATCCCGGTGGGGCTCCCCTATCCGCCGCAGGGGATCTCGGCCATCCTCGTCTCCTCTTCCACCGCGAACGTCAGCTGGTCGCCTCCGGCCTCCTTCGACGGCAGTTCGCTCACCGGCTACATCCTCGAGTACTCGATCGGAGGCGCGGGGACCCAGACCATCTCCCTGGGTCCCTCCGTGGTCTTCTACGACCTCTCGGGCCTCTCGGCGGGCACGACGTACTCGTTCCGCGTCCTCGCCGTGAACGCGGTGGGAACGGGGAACGCCACCGAATGGGTGAGCCTGCGGACCCCGACCGCCGGGCTCTCGCCCGCGCAAGTCCTCACCAGCACGTTCGGCATTCTCCTGCTCCTTCTGATCACGGTCGCTGCGGTGCTCCTTCTCGCGCTGCTCCTCTCTCGACGCAGACGCCGCGACCACCGCGGCGGGCCGAGGCCAGGGCCGGGAGAGTTGGGCGGTGGAGCCTCTTCGGCTCCCCTGCTTCTGCCCGGCATCGCCTCCACCGTGAGCTCGGACGACGTGGCCCCCGCCTACGGCAGCTATCCGCTCGCGCTCCCGGAGCCGGAGTGGTACGAGGGCGAGAGCGAGCCGAGGGAGGCGCCGACGGCCCGGCCCGTCGAGGAGAAGCCTCACGAGTTCTCCCCCTTCGTGCCCTACGTTCTTACGGTGCGCCCCGAAGGCATCCGCGTCGAGCAGGTCACTCGGGGGGGCGGGCTGACCCCGGTGCGGACGATCCCGTCCGGCGCCGCCTCCGCCTCCGCCGCCACCCCCGCCGCCACCGTCGAGCCCGACCACCCGCGGGCCGAGGCGGAGGAGGCCGCGTTCCAAGAGCAGGGCGAAACCGGGGCTGAGGTCCCGGGACCCGCGGGCTCACCAGCCAGCGATCTCGAGGAACCCCCGGTCCCACCTCTCTCGGGCGCGGACGCCTACGCCGTCCTTCGTGGACTGGCCACGCAACCGCGTTCGCTGGACGCCGTCAAGCAGTCGACCCGGCTCGAGGACGATCTGCTGCTGGTCCTCATGGGTGCTCTCGTTCGTGCGAAGCTCATCACCCGCGTTCAAGGCGAAGGCGGCGCGCACGGGACCTTCGCGCTCACGCCGGCTGGAAGGTCGTTGCTGCAACGATCGCTGCCCGGGAGCGCTCCTGCAACGACCTCCCCCGGCTCGGTCGTTCCGGCCACCGCTCTCCCTGCTCCTTCTCCCTCGGCTCAAGGATCCCGACTGTCGGAGCTCCCCGCGAGCCATGCGGTCCTGCATCATCTCGGGCTCTTCCACGGCCACAGGGACGAGGCCGTGGTCCCCGCAGAGGTCACCCAGGCCGGGATCGCCCAGGCCCTGGGCACGACGCCGAACTCGGTGGCCGTGACCCTGAAGCGTCTCGAGGACGGTGGCCTCGTCCGACCGGACCTCCGCCACGTCAAGGGCGCCCGCCGCCGTCTGAAGTCCTACTTCCTTACCGAGAAGGGACTCGCCCTCCGCTCCAAGCTCTCGCCGCCCCCTCCGCCGGGTCGGGGCGGGTCCAACTAAGCGGGTCAGGTCCGCGACATCTCGCGAGCTTCGCGACGGCGCGATCCCGTCGGGGGCGAGCGGGTCGGTCGCCTAAGGGGGCGGCGGGTAGGGGGGTCCCCCGTAGGGCGGTGGTGCGTACTGTGGCGGATAGGAACCGTAGGGCGCGACCGGGGCCGCGGGGGGCGCGGCCTGTCCCCCGCCGCTAGAGCTGGGAGGGGCCCGGGAGAACTTGCCGCGCCGTCGCGACCTCGCCACCAGGAGAAGGATCAAGAGCACGACCCCCACGAGGACCGCCGCCAGCAGGAGCACTCCGGGGTAGCTCGTCAGGGTCGAGAGCAGCGGAGGCAGCTGGGAAGGGGAAGGGGCGGGGGGTATCGTGACGGTCACCGGGGCGGAGGAGTTGCCGTCTCCCGCGGCGTTGATGGCGCTCACGTTCAGCTCGTAGGCGACCCCTGCGCTCAGGTTGCCCACGACCTCCAGGGTCGCCGAGGCCGGCACGCGCACGTAGCTCCAGGGGGAGCCGGACGCAGCCCGAAGGCCGACCTGGTAGAAGGTCAGCGCGCTTCCGTCGTCATGAGCCGGTGGGTCCCACTGCACCTCCGCCGAGGACGATCCGACCGCGGAGGCGGTCACGTTCTGGGGAGGATAGGGGACCCCTCGGGGTACGGTGCTGGCCACGGGGGAGGACGGGGGGCTGGGGACCGTTCCGTTCCACGCGGTGACCGTGGCGTAGACCGAGCTACCGTCCGGCCATGGGAAAGTGTCGGTCGTGCGGGTGCTGCTGCCGACCGAGAGCTGATGCGTGAGGGATGTGGGCGAGCTCCCGTACTGCACCGAGTAGTTCGTGAGCAGGTAGGCCAGGGATGCCCCCCACCGGACCACGACGGTGTTGTTGGCGGGGGTCAAGGTCACGCTCGAGGGAGCGGAGGGGACGGAGGATATCGAGGGCACGAAGGGCGTGGCGAGGTTCAGGGAGGGGTCCACGCCCAGCGCCACCTCAGTGGTGGGATCGATGGCGATGCCGTAGGGGAAGCTGGTCCCTCCCGCGGGTACGACGTTCTGGAGGACCGAGAGGTTGTTCGCCGCGACGACCGCGAGCTCCGAGATGCCCCACACGAGCACCTCGTCGGTCCCCCCTCCCACGGGGGTCATGTCCTGAAGGGTCGTCATCAGCGGGATGGTGCCGTTGCCGGGCGAACCGACCGTGGTGTCCGGGACGACGCTGAACTGGTCGTTGCCGTTGCTGCCCGCGACGAACGACTGGGCGCCCGGGACGAACGTGATGGGCAAGGCGGAGGAGATGATCGACCGGTTCCCGATCCATTGGTGGGTGGTCTCGTTGATGAGCCACAGGTTCTTCGAGCCCGGGGAGCCCGCGGCGACCACCTGGTGAACGGGGTCGATCGCCACGCGGGTCGGACCGGGGGCGGTAACGGTCGCGACCAGCGCCAAGGTCGCGTAGTCGTAGAACCTCACCCCGACGGTGTCCGTGTAGACCAGGAGCGTCCGGCTGGGGTCCACCGCCATTCCCTGAGCGCCGCCGGAGGTGGTGATCGTGCCCACCAGGCCGAGCGACGTGGTGTTGACGATGTAGATCTCCCCGTTGTTCCCGCCGGAGACGAAGGCCAGCTGCCGAGCGCTGTCCACCACGACCCGGCAGTAGCTGCCAAGGGGGAGGCTCACGGACCCGGCGGAGGTCCAGGTCCCCTCGTTCACCACTTGTAGCCCCGAGGTCGAGGCCACGTCGAAGGTGTTGTGGTAGGCGTCGAACGCGACCCCGTACCCCCCGCCGTTGAAGGGGGTCCCCGAGCGGTAGGAGATGAGGTTCGCCGGGTGCGCGACGACGGAAGGCGAGGGGGAGGGCCCGCGTACGTCGGTCGGAACCGCGGCCCTCGGCAAGGCGGCGGCGTGGATAGACGGGGTGGGAAGCCCCACCAGGAGCAGCGCCACGCACGCGAGCAACGCGATCTTTGCGAGCCGGGCCGCCGATGGAACGGGCAGGAAAGGCCCATCGTTCATGGCGTCGGAAAGGCACGGACCCCTTGATGAACCCCTACGGTCCGTGAATTCTTCCCGAAACCGGACGGACCTGGGGGGGCCACGCGCTCCGGGCCCAGGAAGCAGGGTGGCGCAGGAAGGGTCCGCAGCCCCGACCTAGGCGAACATGCCGACGGTCTCTTTGCCGGTGTCTTCCTCGCCGATGACCTTCTCGATGGCGCGCTCGAAATCGGCCATGTTGACCGCGTCGCGCTCCTCCCGGATGGCCCACATGCCGGCCTCCGTGCAGATCGACTTGATGTCGGCGCCGGTGCAGCCGTCGCACCGGGCGGCCAGCGCCTCCCAGTCAACAGCATCCTTCAGGCTCATCGCCTTGGAGTGGATCTTGAAGATCTCGACGCGGCCCTGGAACGTGGGCACCGGGATCTCGACGATGCGGTCGAAGCGGCCGGGGCGCAGCAGCGCCTCGTCCAGGATGTCGGGGCGGTTCGTCGCCGCGGTGATCTTCACGTTCGAGAGCGGCTCGAACCCGTCCATCTCCGCGAGGAGCTGCATCAGGGTGCGCTGGACCTCGCGGTCACCGGAGGTCGCGACCTCCAGACGCTTCGCGCCGATCGAATCGATCTCGTCGATGAAGATGATCGTCGGGGCCTTCTCCCGCGCCAGCTGGAAGAGCTCGCGCACGAGCCGGGCGCCCTCTCCGATGTACTTCTGGACGAGCTCGCTTCCCACGAGCCGGATGAACGTCGCGTGGGTGTGGTGAGCGACGGCCTTCGCGATCATGGTCTTCCCCGTTCCCGGGGGACCGATCAGGAGGACGCCCTTCGGGGGCTCGACCCCGACCTTCCGGTAGAGCTCCCCGCGCAGCAGGGGATACTCGACCGCTTCCCGGATCTCGCGGATCTGCTCGCCGAGCCCGCCGATGTCGTCGTAGGCGATCGTGGGGCGGGAGACGATCTCGCTCGCGGTGACGAGCGGGTCGAGCGAAGCGGGGAGGACACCCATGACGGCCAGCGTCTGCTTGTTGAGCGCGACCCGGCTTCCCACGGAGATCTTCTCGTGCTCGACGGTCTCCGCCGCGTTCACGACGAAGTCCGGTCCCGTCGAGCTCTTCACGACGAGCCGTCCGTCCGTGAGCACGTCGCGGACCGTCCCGACGATCAGCGGGGGATAGCGGAGCCGGTCGAGCTCGGTCTTGAGACGCTTGACCTCGCGCTGGAGCCGGAGGATCTCCGCCTCCATGTAGTGCCGCTCGCTCTCGACACGCTTGATCGCCTCGGCGAGCTGGTTGTTCCGGAGCTCGAGGAAGTTGAGACGGTCGTCGGTCTCCTCCCGGTTCGGAGGAGCCGCTTCATCCTCGGCCATGTATGCGTCCGTGTCCCCGAGGGCCCTCTCCGGAGGTGCCCGCCCTCGAAGACACGTCTCTGGGCTATAAAGCGGCGCTCCGATACTTGAGGATACGCTCAATTTTGACGACCCGAGGGCGCCAGGTCTGACCCGCCACGACTTGGCGCGGCTGCGAGGGCCGCCCTCCGTTCACCTTCTATAGCTTTCCGATGGTGCGGGCCTCGATGTTCCCTGCGGTCCCTGGGACCGGCTCCTGGGCGGCCGCTTTCGCTCCCGGACACGTGACCGGCATCTTCGAGCCGGTCCTGACCTCCCGCGACCCGCTGGCTCGTGGGTCCATCGGGGCCGGGGTCGTCCTGGACATCGGAGCGAGGGCCCGAGCGGAGGTCTGGCCGGTCCGGCCCGGCCACGGACGGGTCGAACTCTGCGAGCGGGGACGGCCCACCCACCTCCCGATCACCGAGCGCGCGCTCTCTTGGTTGCCGGGGGCGTCCGACCATCTCCTCCGGGTCGACCTGACCCACGAACTGCCCGTGAGCCAGGGGCTCAGCATGAGCGCGGCGGGGGCCCTCGCGGCGAGCCTGGCCGTGTCGGCGGCGATGGGTGCGCCCCCCGAGGCCGCGTACTCCGCCGCCCATCGCGCCGAGCTCGAGATGCACGGTGGGCTGGGCGGGGTCCCGGCGATCCTCGGCGGAGGTCTCGAGGTCCGTCGCGCCCCCGGACTGCCCCCGCACGGCCGGATCGAGCGAACCCCGATGGAGATGGGGTTCTTCCTGGGGACCACCGGGGCCCCGATGCCCTCCCCTCCGCTCCTCTCCGACCCCGCCTTCCTCCAACGGGTCAGCGCAGCCGCGCGACGTTGGATCGACTCGTTGGGGTCCCCTCCCCTCTCGTGGGAGTCGACGATCCAGGTGTTCGAGCACTTCACGGACGACCTCGGCCTCGCCCCTCCGGCCCTCCGCTCCGTCATCGAGGAGCTGCGGCGAGGGGGCTGCCACGCGGCCCAAGCGATGCTGGGGAACACCCTCCTGGTCTGGGCGGCGGACGAGGATGGGGAGGCGCAGCTGCTCGCCACGCTCCGGCGTGCCCACCTCACGCCGTGGCGGGTGCACGTGGGCGACCGCGGCGCGGGCCTGGTCCCGCTCCACCCGCGCTGATCCCGGGCTCCGTGACTCCCCGGACGGGGGTCCCTACCCCCCTTCCACCCCTCCGCCCGGCTGGGGGTTTTCGCTCAAAAGGCTCAAGAACCATTCGCTCTCACGGGGGGACCCATGACCCGCAAGCCCAACCGCATGTACCGGGAGATCGAGGGTCAGATCTACACCCGCACCGAGTACATGGGCGGTATCCCTCACTGCCGCATCACGCAGTTCGACACCGGTAACGTCCACCAGCAGTACAAGTTCCGCTTCACCCTGCGCGCCGAGGAGGCCGGGAACGTCCAGGACCGCGCGCTCGAAGCCGCCCGCGTCTCCATCGTCCGTGTCATGGACAAGGCCGCTTCCAACAACTTCCACATCAAGGTGCGAAGGTACCCCCACGCGATCCTCCGCGAACACAAAATGGCCACGGGGGCGGGGGCTGACCGTATCTCCGACGGGATGCGCGGAGCCTTCGGCAAGCCCGTAGGGCACGCCGTGCGCGCCCAGATCGGCGAGCCGCTCATCACGCTCTCCTGCCGTTCCGAGAACATCCCCGAGGCGAAGGAGGCCGTCAGGAAGGCCTCCTGCAAGCTTCCGATGCCCATCCGCGTCGAGGTCCTCGAGAGAAAGGACTTCGTCGAAGAGGTCCGCGCCGCCGCCGTCGCTCCCATCATCGAGGAGAAGAAGAAGGAGGAAGCCGTCCCCGCCGAGGGCGCCGCCGCCGAGGGCGCCACCGAGGAGAAGAAGGAGGAGGGCGCCGCGGGAAAGAAGGACGAGGCCGCCGCCGGGAAGAAGGGGGAGGCCGGCAAGAAGGCCGAGCCCGCCAAGGCCGAGGCCGCGAAGGCCCCGGCGAAGAAGGGGAAGTAGGCCTCCGGCCCGCTCCCCTCCTTCGCCCCCGCTCCTTCCTCGCCCCCCGACCACCGCGCAGGGTCGTCATCCTCGTGGACCGGGCGGGATTTGGGGTCGGAGCTGGGGGCTCTCGGGCTCGGGCGAGGATTATCCTCTCAGGCCACCTGACGCCCCGTCGAACCCCTGGAGGAACGGTAGAGGACCATGGAGCTCGCGGACGAAGGGGCGACCTTCTGCGTGCGGTGCGGGTCGACGACCCCGCCGTTCATCGGCGCAGAGTGCGTGCCCTGCTTCAGTCGCAACACCCCGCTCGCCTCCCTCCCCCCCTACGTCGATGTGGTGCTCTGTTCCACGTGCGGCTCGCGCCAGGTCGGCAACCACTGGGAGAAGGCCCGCGGCCCGAACCCCGAGGAGGTCCGCCGCTCCGACCTGGATCCCCAGGTCCGCGTCTCGCCCCCCGGTAGGCTGCTCCGCGCCACCTGGGAGGTGTCTGGGCAGAACCCGAGGCTCCGCCAGGTGGAAGCGAAGCTCCTGGTCGAGGTGGAGGGGAGCCAGATCGAGGTTCCCGCCCGGACCGAGGTGCACATCATCCTGCACAGCTGCCCGGATTGCAGCCGTCGAGGGGGCCACTACTTCACCTCCCGCATCCAGATCCGAAGCGCGGAGGAGGGCTCGCCGCGCGCCCTCAAGGAGTTCAAGCCCTGGGCCCTCCAGATCTGGCACTCGCACCTGAAGGCCTGCTCCGAGGTGCAGCGTGAGGCGGTCTCGCGGGAGGAGGAGCTCAAGGAGGGGTGGGACATCTTCTTCAGCGATACCGCGGCCGCCCGCGCCGTCGCGCGCTCCTTCAAGGCGCGCTCGAGCGCCCAGGTGAAGGAGTCCGCCTCGCTCTGGGGAGTGAAGAACGGTCGCGAGGTCCACCGCGTGACGTTCCTCATGCGTCTGCCCCCCGTCGGGATCGGGGACCACCTGGAGCAGGGCGGGAGGCTGTGGGAGGTCTTCTCGTTGGGAGAGAAGGGCGGGGTGGAGATGCGGGACGTCCAGGACGGGGCCCAGCGACGGGTCGAGAACGAGGAGGTCGCCCGGATGCGCCTGGTCTCGGGGCCGGAGGGCCGCACCTCCCTCGCGCTCCTACGCCCCCCTCGAGGTCCTCCGTTCGTCCGAGACCCCACCTCCGGAGATCAGCTCCCTCTCTACGGGGACCTCCCGCCGGTGCCGGCAACCGCGGGGAAGCTCCCTCCTGGGGAGACCGTGACCGAACCCACGCTGCCCTTCGTCTTGGGGAAGCGGGAGGCCTGGTGGGCCCCTCGCGGGGGCCGCCCGGCTCGTGACGCCCGGCACCAGTCGAAAAGATAGTATTTTAACGGCACCCTCGCTCGCTTACGCCAGGGAACCGCCCATGTCGAAGATCAGCCTCCTCCGGAAGCACGACGACGAGACGCTCGAAGAGACCCAGGTGTTGGACCTAGGGTCCATGCACTGGGAGGACGAACAGGCCGCGCTGGCCAACGCGCGGTCGACGATACGCTGCGCGGAGATCTTCCGCTTCGAGGACCTGCAGACGATCACCAAGTACGCCTACGGCGGGGATGTCGTCCTTCTGGACTACACCTCCATCGCCAACGACCAGGTGACGCTGAACCGGATGAACGCGGAGCTCAAGAACGTCATCCGCGACACCGGCGGCGACGTCGCCGGGATCGGAAAGAACCTGATCGCGATCACCCCTTCCGGGATCAAGATCGACCGCCACAAGGTGCGCGCGGGCTACTAGGTCCGCCGCGCGCCGGAGCGCTCCCTTCGGGGAGCGCCCTGGCCAACCCTTTCCCGCCCGCCCTCTTTTCCTCGATCCTTCTGGAGCGTGAGCGCGAACGCTCCCTTCGGACGCGCAAGCAGGCGGGCCTCCTCCCGACCGCGCGACCGTTCCCCCCTCTCGGTCCCCCCTCCCCTTCTTCGGCCGCTCCTCGGTCCGCGGGGGGGTTTCGACCGCCCCGGCCATCGCGGGAGCGCCTCAGGGCCGCTCTCCGCAATTTTTTAGCCCAATCGGTCTCCCGACACCGGGTCGAGGGAACGAACGATGCAGTGGACCGTGGAACGTAAGGACGCCTGGGAGACCGATGCGGACGTTGTCCTCGTGGGGCTCCTGGAGGCCGACAAGGACGCTCCCTTCCCCAAGTCCCTCGCGGCGGACGACGCCCGGTCCGGTGGGGCCCTCGCGGCGGCCTGGACCCGGGGCGAGGTCCGGGGCAAGCGGGGAGAGATCACCGTGCTCACGCTCACGGGCGGGACCCGACGCCTCCTGGTCTTCGGGCTCGGCAAGGCCGAGCGCTACGGCGCGGAGGCCTGCCGTGTCGCCGGGGGCTTCGTGAGCAAGGCTCTCCGGGGCAAGGGTGGAAAGGTCGGAGCGGTCCGTGCGGCGTCGATCGCCGTCCGGCGCCTGGCCGTCCCCGACGCCCTCGCCGCGTTCGCGGACGGGGCGGAGCTCGCGAGCTACGAGTTCAAGCGCTACAAGACGACCCCGCGCCCTGCCCCCCTCGACAACCTGGTCGGGGCGCTGGGCAAGGAGCACGCGGCCGCGGCCGCTTCGGTCCGCAAGGCCCTGGACCGGCAGCGGCTCATCACGGACAGCGTGCTCTGGTCCCGCGACATCGGGAACCTGGCCGCGGACACCGCCACGCCGGAGTTCCTGGCCGAACAGGCCCTCTCGCTCGGGAAGGAGTTCGGGCTCAAGGTGACGGTCTTCGACGAGAAGCAGCTCGAGGAGATGGGCTGCGGAGGGATCCTCGCCGTCGGGGGCGGGTCCACCCACCACCCGCCGAGGATGATCGCCATCGAGTACGCGGGGAAGGGGGCAAGGCCCCCCAAGACCGTGGCGCTCGTGGGGAAGGGGATCACCTTCGACTCGGGAGGGATCTCGATCAAGCCCGCCCTTGCCATGGCGGAGATGAAGTTCGACAAGAGCGGGGCCGTCGCGGTCCTCGCCACGATGCGGGCGGTGGCCCAGCTCAAGGTCGCCCCCCGCGTGGTGGGGGTCATGTGCTGCGCCGAGAACGTCCCGAGCGGTACCGCCTACCGCCCCGGCGACGTCGTTCGCACCTTCGGAGGCAAGACCATCGAGGTGCTGAACACCGATGCCGAGGGGCGTGTAGTACTCTCTGACGGGCTCTCCTGGGTGAACGCGACCCACAAGCCGAACGAGATCATCGACCTCGCGACCCTCACGGGCGCCTGCGTCGTCGCGCTCGGCTACGACAACGCGGGGCTCATGGCCACCGACGACCGGCTCGCGGCGGAGCTGCTGAAGGCCTCCAGCGCCTCGGGGGAACCCCTCTGGCGCATGCCGGTCACCTCGCTCCACCACGAGATGGTGAAGAGCGAGGTCGCGGACGTGAGGAACTCCACGGAGTCCCCACCCGCCGGGGCCCTCACCGCGGCCGCCTTCCTGTCGGCCTTCGTGGGAGACACGCCCTGGGCCCACCTCGACATCGCGGGCACCGCCTACGTCAGCGGGGCCGGGGCCCGGTTCGCACCTCCCTACAACCCTGGAGGGTTCAACGGGTTCGGGATCCGTCTCCTCTGCCGCTACCTCAGCGGCATGGGCTGAGCCCTCGGTCCGACCCGACTCCCCCCCCGACCCCCCTTCGCCTCCCCCCCAGTCCGCCCCAAACCCCCATCGCCCCCCGAGAAGGTCCGGGGAACGGAATGGGGTGGGGGGGACCTGGCCAAACTCCCATTTGGCCAGCCGTCGGCAGATTGAGGTAGGGGGTTTTGTTGCATCCCTCGAGGCAAGGCCATGCGTCTGGAGAAGATCGGTAAGATCGAGCTCACCTACACCGACATCGACGTGGAGTTCCCCTTCAAGGAAGGGGGGCAGGTCTACGGGACCCTCACCGGGTCGCTCGAGGTGGGAGACCTTCGAGGGGCGTTGAACGCGACCAACCTTGCCCGACAGCGGCCGGACGACCAGTTCACCCCCGCCCTTCGCGGGATCCTCAAGACCCCGGAGGGCGAGTACGCCTACTTCACCATGGACGGGCTCTCAATCCTCGACGCGGCGGCGAAGCCGCCCCGGAGGATCGTGACCACCACCCTCACCCTGTGGTCCGTCGACCCGAGACTGAAGCCCTGGAACGATGTCCTGCTCCTGACCGAGATGGTCGGGGGAAAGACGGGAAAGAGCTGGGGCGTCCACGGCTCGGTCTATCGCTGCATCCCGGAACTGTAGGGTAGGCCGCACGCCTCGCCTGGCATCGAGGGGGCCCCGGCTCACGAGGCCGGGACCACCTTCACCGACTCGCCGCCGTGGCGGCTGGCCCGGGGCCGCACCTCGCAGAAGAGGGGGGTCTGGAACCCGCCTCCCGTGACCAGGCACGTCCCGATGGGGAGCCCCTGGATGATCTCGGTCATCCCGTCGGTCAGCCCTTCGATGCTCTGGGCGATGGCGCGAACGTCCAGGGGATTGGTCACCTGCAGGATGAGCTGCGTTGCGCACTGGGAGAGGACGCTCTTGTCCACGCGCGCCGGGCGCTGGCTCACGACGCACATGCCGAGCCCGAACTTCCTCCCCTCGCTGGCGATGGTCTTGAGGATCCTGGAGCAGAGGGCCTGGCCCTGCTGAGGGCAGAAGTTGTGGGCCTCCTCCAGGACCATGAAGAGGGGAGGGATCTTCCCCCGCTTCCGCTGCTCGAAGAAGCTCGTCGCGATCCGCGTCACGATGAGCTCCTGGACGTCGGGGGCGGACCCCCGCAGGTTGATGATCGTCATCTTGCCGGGGGAGACGAGCTCGGAGAGGCTCGTCCCCCGGGGGGCGAGCAGGTGGGTCTCGTCGACGTACTCGAGCCTCTCGGCGATGGCCTCCAGCAGCGGCGAGCGCTCCTCCCCGTGCCGGGCGGCCTGGATGAGGTCCCGGACCGTGTACTCCGGGTTGTCCACCGCCACCCGGTCCAGGAGCGCCTTCATCGGCGCGACGAACCCGCGGACGTTGGTGATCCCCATGAAAAGGAGCAGTTCCCGGGCGTCCAGGTGGCCCAGCGAGAAGGTGAGGGGCTTCGCCTCGGGGTTGAGGTTCGTGTCGGGGGAGAACTCCTGGACCTGGTCGCGGAACCCCTGGGCGTCGATGCCGAAGCGCGCGTGCTCGCGGGGGGCGTGCTCGGACCGGTAGCGGATCGAGCCGTACTCCCCGTGCGGGTCGATGATGACGCAGGTGACCTTGTGCTTCAGGAACTCCTCGAGGAGGACCCCGACCAGGTAGCTCTTCCCGCCGCCGGTCTTGGAGAGCACGCTCACGTGCCGCTGGCAGAGGGCGTTGATGTCGAGCTCGACCTTCAGGTCGTGGTTCCTGAGGAGCCCCAGGTAGGCCGAGGAGCCCCCGTTGCTCTTGAGCCCCAGGACCTGGGCGATCAGGGGCTCGTCGGCCCGGTACACCGGCGAACCCGGACGGAACGGGATCTGGGGCACCCTCACGATGGGACCCTCGCGGTACCCGAGGATCACCGAGCGTCCGAAGAAGGTCTCCTCGACCGGCACCGCGTCCCCGTGGGCCAGGCGGTTGGCCTTCTCGAGGTTGAGGTCGCTCCGGCGCTCGACGTCGTCCAGCTGGCAGAGGACCGCCCGCTTCGACTCGTCGACGACCGCCAGGTACTCGCCCCGTTCGAGGGGGCGCGCGAGCGTGAGACGGAAGGTCCCGAGACCGACGTCGCCAAAGATCCGGCCGACCTCCTCGGCGGGCATCGCCACGGTCTCCTCACTCGCGGGGCGCGAAAAAGGGTTCCGCTTTCTCTCGAGCCAGGTCGCTCGAGGGGGCGGAGGGCCGGTGGAGCTTCCCGGTGACCCCTCCGCGGCCTCTTCGCGGCGAGGGGAGGCGGTCGCCTCCGCCCGTTGCGCTACGCCTTTATACTCTCGGTGTCAGGAGGCCCTGCGCTGTTTTCGTCTCGGCGCGAGCCTTGCCGGGCGCGGTGTGAATGGCCGACGCGATCGAAGAACTCGAAAAGAAGAGGGCCGAGTGCAACACCCGTGCTGATGAGCACCGGGCGAAGCGTGACAGGCTGAACGCGGAGGCCCATCAGTGGGCCGACAAGCGAGCCGCGGTCGTTGACGAGCTCCGGGCCAAGAGCGCGGAGGCCCAGGACCACCGCCGGATGCGGGACCAGCTCAACGAGGGGGTCCGAGAGGCGAAGCGGGCCCGGGAAGAGGCGAACCGCAAGGCCGACATGATGGCCGAGAAGGTCTCCGAGCTGAAGCGCACGCACGCTCCTCGGACGAACGGGCCGCCGGTCTGGCGGATGCGGAAGGAGCTCAAGGAGCTCGAGTTCCGCCACATGACGAGCTCCCTCACGAAGGACGCCGAGCTCCGGCTCATCGCCGACATGCAGCGGCTCCAGAAGGAGATCAAGTCCCAGGACGACCAGCTCCGGAAGGACCCCGAGGTGGAGTCGGCCCTCAAGGAGGCCGAGCAGGCCCGGGAAGAGGCCGAGTCGTGCCACAAGGCCGTGGAGGACCTCGCGGTGAGGGCCCAGAAGGAGCACGAGTCGATGGTCCTTCTCTTCGAGGAGGTGGACCGCCTCCGTCGGGATGCCGACGAGGTGCACCAGAAGCTCGTCGAGGTCAAGACGGCCAGCGACGACGAGCACAAGGCCGCGATGGCGGCGATCGAGGAGGTGCGCGACCTCGAGAAGATGCTCTACGCTGCGAAGACGAAGAGCGGGATCCCGGTGGCCCCTCTCGAGCCGCCGAAGGAGGAGGACCTCTTCGCGCGGTTCAGGAAGGGCGGGAAGATCTCCACCGAGGACATGCTCGCCCTCCAGAAGAGCGCGCGCTGAGCGCCCCTCTCGGCGGGCGCTCGGCCCCTGACCGGGAGTTTATATTCACGGGCAGGGTGGGCACGCCGTCCGATGCGGTGGGTCAGGATCAGCCAGACCGAACTGGCGAAGATCAAGGACCTCTACGAGGGGGTCATGTCGCACGCCTGCCACGGCCTTTTCTTTCGGGAGGGGGCGGTCCTCGGGAGCGACCTTGCCGAGCAAGGGCTCAAGAACCGGGAGAGGTACTTCCCCACCGTCGCCGATATCCTTAAGGAGAGGGGATGGGTCGAGGATATTCAGTTCTCGGAGAAGGCGGTTACCGTCCGGGGTAGTGTGGAGGTCGTACAAAGTGACATTCCGACATGCCACCGCCTCCGCGGTATCATCCGAGAGGTCTATGAGCGCCAGAAGGGCAATCGGGTGAATTGCACCGAAGAGCAGTGTGCAAGTCTGGGTAAGGACGCCTGTCAGTTTCGTATCGAGGAGATGTAAGGGAGGAAAACGAGAGAGATGATGGCAGCGGCGGGAAATGTGGGCGCGGTCATCAAGGACCTGAAGGCCCGGATCGGAGCGGTAGCGAGCGCGCTCGTCTCTCGGGATGGGCTGGTACTGTACGCGGACGTGCCTGCGGGGGTCTACACCGAGACCTTCGCGATCATGTGCGCCACCATCCTCGGGGCGGCGGCGACCGCCAATACGGAGCTGAACCGCTCTCCACCGGAGCGGATCATCATCGAAGGAGCAGATTCCAAGACCGTCGTTGTCGGGAGCGGGAAGAAGGCGCTCCTGGTGGCCGTGGTCGACCAGAACCAGGACACGAAGCGTGTCCTGGACGAGGTCGTCAAGGTCGCCGAGATGGTCAAGACGAGCTAGACCTCTCGGTCTTGCCCTCTGCCCCCGCGCGCTGGCCCTCGGGACCCGTTACTGGAGCGCGAGCGCTGCCCACCGCGCCGAGGCGTTAGAGGTCTCCTTCCTCACCCGTCACCTTCGGATACCGTAGGTGGGCGGGAGACCGCCCTTCGAGCTCCGAGCCGGACCTCAGGCTCGGCGGGGCTTCTTCCCCCCCCTTGACGGGGCGGGGATCTCGACATTCTCGGGGGGGATCCTTCCCGGGGTCTGGCTCACGGTGACGAGGCGGGTGAAGTACCCCACGAGCGCCGCCGCGAGCCTCGCGTAGGCGAGGGGGGTCGCCTGGGTCCGGAGCATCCGGCGGTACTGGTAGTTGGCCCAGAGCTGGCCGTGCTTCTCGGTCAGCTGCTTCCTCCCGTAGCCGTTCCAGAAGGCCTGGAGGAGGAAGCGCGGCACGGTGTCCCGGGTCCGATGCAGGACGACCGCCCCCGGCAGGTAGCGGATGCTCGCTCCCGAGCGCACCGCCCGAAGGTTGAGGTCGATGTCCTCCGCGGTGATGAACCTCCCGTCGAAGCCTCCCAGGCGGAGGAACATCTCGCGGCGGTAGGCGAGGTTGCAGGAGGGATAGGTCACGTCGACCCCGCTCTGAAGGAGCTCGACGCGCTCGAGCTGCTGGAACGCCCGGGGGCCCTCGACCACGGTCCGCCCGGCGAGGACGCACGCCGGGGCGAAGCCCTTCCTCAGTTCGGTGAGCCAGTTCGGGTCCGCCTTGCAGTCGCCGTCGATGAACGCGACCCATTCCCCCCGCGAGGCCTCCACGGCCACGTTGCGGCCCTTCCCGCGGTGTCCCCGCTGCTGGAACGCCCGGATCAGCGAAGGATAGCGGAGCGCGAACTCCTGGGCGATCTCCCAGGTACGATCATCCGAGAATGCGTCGACGACAACGATCTCGAACGGAGGGGTCTGGACGAGCAGGCTGTCCAGAAGAGCGGCGAGATGCCGCTCCTCGTTGCGGACAGTGAGGGCGATGGAAACGAAGGGTGGCTCGTCCTTCCTATCTGCCTGCAAGCTCCATGACCACCACGTCACGGACCGCCCGCATGCTCTTGAAGGGGAGGATAAGGCGGCCGTCGCCGTCCGTCTGGAACAGGCGGGCGTCGACCTCGTTGTGGGGCATCACGAGGACGTGATGGATGTTACCGGTGGAAGTGTCCATGACGAAGTTGTCGATGAACCCGAGGATGTCGCCCTCGTTGGTCATCACCGTCTTGCCCCGGAGCTCTGAGAAGAACTTGCGCATGAGTCTGGCCTCTCTCGAGGAAAGCCGAGCGGTCTGAGGCTAATTAAGCGTTTTCCTTCACTCGCATCTCGAGGGTGGAACACCCGTTCCTCGAGCGTGAGGGAGAGCCGGGCCCCAGGGGTCGGACAGTTCAAGGCAGAGTA
This sequence comes from Thermoplasmata archaeon, assembly GCA_021802125.1. Taxonomy (GTDB): domain Archaea; phylum Thermoplasmatota; class Thermoplasmata; order Lutacidiplasmatales; family UBA184; genus JAKAAX01. The sequence continues at coordinate 48,788 of JAKAAX010000003.1, forward strand.
CGCTTGCGGGGAGCGTGGCGAGCGACGTGATCCTGCGGGACCTCCGCAGCAAGGACCGAGAGGACCTCATCCGGGGCTACCTCGATCTCTACCGCGAGCGGGAAGCGGGGGAGCCGATCGGGATCCTCCTGTTCACGACGCCGCCGCTCTGGGAGGAGGAGCTCAAGTGGTTCGAGAGCGTCCAGAGGTCCGTCGCCAGCGGCGCGAAGATCGTCGTGGTGGCCGAGGTGGACGGTCATGCCGTGGGACTCTGCGAGGCGACGCGTCACGGCCCATCCTCTCCGGACCATGAGTCGGCCCACGTGGCCGATCTCGGCATCCTCGTTCAGCGCGCCCACCGAGGGCACGGCGTCGGAGAGGCCCTCCTGCGCGAGGTCCTGGCCCGCTGCCGAGGGAAGTTCGAGATCGTCATCCTCTCCGTCTTCGCGGACAACGCTCGAGCGAAGCACCTCTATCGGAAGCTCGGCTTCCGCCCGTACGGTTCGCTCCCCGACGGGCTCAAGCGCGGGAAGAGCTACATCGACTCCGACCTGATGTACCTCGACCTTCGGAGCGCCACGCCCGAGGGCGCAACGAGAGGAAAATCCTCACGTAAGCTTAATAGGGGGACCCCAAGTGCCTCGGCTCCCTCGCCGATCCATGGTGGCTGAGAACAAGAACAATCCGGAGCTGCGCAAGCTCATCCGGCGGCTCCATCGCCACGGCCGCCAGGAGAGCGTGCCCCTCTGGATCGCAGCGGCAGAGCACTTGGACGGGTCGCGGCACTCTCGACGCCCGGTCAACGTCGGGCACTTGGAGCGCGTCGCCCATCCGAAAGAGATCCTGGTCGTCCCGACGAAGCTGCTCGCCGCGGGCAGGCTCCGCAAGCCTCTCACCGTCGCCGCTCTCGCCTACTCTCCCGGGGCCCGGGAGAAGGTCCTGGCCGCGGGCGGCACCGTCCTCTCTCTCGAGGAGATGCTCACGAAGCACGCGGATGCGAAGGGGGTGCGTCTCATTGCCTGAAAACTCGACCACCACCACGACCGCTTCCTCGACCCCGCCCGCCTCCTCGACGCCCAAGCCTGCGGGAACGACCTCGAAGCCCGCGCCCGCGGCGAAGCCCAAGCCCGCATCTCCCTCGACTCCAGCTTCCCCCTCCACATCGACCTCGACCCCGGCTCCGGCGAAGCCCGCCCCCGCCACGACGCCCGCGTCGAAGGGCACCGCTAAGCCCGCAGCCAAGCCCGCGGAGAAGAAGCCCGCGGCGAAGGTCGAGGCCAAGCCCGCCGAGAAGAAGAGCGCCCCCGCTCCCCGCAAGTGGGAGAAGAAGGCGCCCGCCCCCGCCGGTCCCCTACCGAAGGTCGTGGACGCGAGCGGTCTCGTGCTGGGCCGGGCCGCGAGCCTCATCGCGAAGCGTCTCCTCCAGGGCGAGCACATCGCCGTGGTCAACACCGAGCGTGCGGTGGTCCTGGGCGGCTACGCCAGCCTTCTCGAGGAGTACCGGCTCGCGGTCGCCCGAGGCTCCGTCCGGAAGGGCCCTCACTATCCTCGACGCCCCGACCGGATGTTCCGACGGACGGTCCGTGGCATGCTGCCCTTCCGTCACACGAAGGGGCACGAGGCCTGGGCCCGACTGATCACCTACGTGGGGATCCCCCCGGAGCTGGAGAAGCTCCCCCGGGAGACCCTGGAAGGCGCGCGCCCCCGCCCCTCCCTCCGCGCGCCCATGACGCTGGGAGAGATCTCGCGTCACGTGGGAGGTGTCGGTCCATGGTGAAGAAGCTGCCCAATCCGATGGTCCAGACCAGCGGCAAGCGCAAGACCTCCATCGCCCGGGCGGTGTTCAACCCCGGTCAAGGTCGCGTCTGGATCAACCAGAGGCCGCTCGAGCTCTGGGAGCCCGAGTTCGCACGCTGGAAGATCCAGGAACCTCTCGTTCTGGCGGGCGACCGCGCCCTGGGCCTGGACGTCCAGGTGCTCGTCGAGGGTGGTGGCATCATGGGCCAGGCTTCTGCGGCCCGCACGGCGATCGCCCGTGGCCTGGTGGAGTACCTTAAGGACCCCGCCCTGGCGGAAATGTTCAAGCACCACGACCGCTCCCTGCTCGTGAACGACCCTCGCCGCAAGCTCCCGAAGCGTCCCCAGGGACGCGGTGCCCGGAAGCGCCGGCAGAAGTCGTACCGTTAGGCCAGGGGCGAGCGACGGAGAACCTCAGGAGGAAGGAACGACCATGATGATGCCCGTCCGATGCTTCACCTGCGGCAGCCTCGTCGGCCAGCACTGGGACTCCTACCGCGAGCGCACCGCGCGAGGCGAGAAGCCCCGGATCATCCTGGACGAGCTCGGCGTGAAGCGGTACTGCTGCCGCCGGATGCTCCTCTCCCACGTCGACCTTCTGGACGACGTAGGGCCCTACGGCTGATCGGGAGATCCCAGGGGTCCCGGCCCGCCGCGCGGGCGACCAGCCCCACCACTTCCCGCTGGTTCGGGGTGAGCAGGCCCCGGAAGGCCCGCGCCGTGCTGAAGTAGAGGTCCACGGCCGCCTCGCAGGAGGCCTCCAGGCCCTCGCCGCCCGCGGCAAGGGCGCGGAGCTGCAGACGGTGCCAATCGGGGCCCATACGCCTCCCGGCGAGCTCCCAGAGGTGGTTCTGGTCGTACCGGAGGCGATCACGGGTGGAGGCGAGGAGCGATTTACGGGCTATCGGGGGTCTCGAGCCGCCACCCGCTCCCCGAACCCACCTGAAGGCAGGTCGGAGTTCAGTTCATCTCGATCTACGATGAGCCGCTCGTACCGGTGATCCACAAGGGGAAGCATAGAATAGACCGACTCACTGGTGATCTCGATCTGGCGCAGTTCCTCCGCGAACACCGGGACTGGAGGGGAGTCTGTCCGTCCCGTGTCATCCCTATCGGAAGAGACCAGGGCCAAGATGACCCGTGACTCATCCATGGCGGCGAAGAATGGGTGCAGGTTGGCCTCGGCCATGATCCTCGCGACCATGCTCCCCGAGCGGGCCACCCGTTTTCCCGTGACGAATCGGAACGTGGTCACCCGTCGACCTTCGAACGGCGGAATGTCCTGAAATCGCGGCAAGACCCTTCGGAAGACGCATTTTTGTCGAAGAAGTTCTCGTTGGAGCCGCGTATGGCGCCTGCGGAACCCTCCGATCCAGGCAGAGGTTCCCGACTGCGTGCGATGGGGCCGGACGAGCAGCTCCCTGACCTCGAAGAGGGTGGGATCTGAGTGCCCGACGCCTCTGAGTGTACTCGCATCCAGGGGCAAGAGCCCCATCGGATACCCCGGAGCCGGTGAATCCCGAGTGAACCGCGACCATGCGCCCGCGAAGTCAAAGTAAATCGGGATTGAGTCCGGGGAAATGCGAGCCGTTACCGTCCAAGCTTGGGCGAGTCGAGGTACGGACCCGCGTATACCCTGTGCATCCTCGTGGTTTGAGGACGGACGTTGATCGGCAACATCAAACTCGATGGAGAACAACATCTCTCCAGAGGCCCACAGGTTGACTAGCCCGGGCCGCTGGAGCATCTCGGATAGGCATTGATCGCGATACTCTGCGAAGGGCTTCCAGAGGGACACCCTCACCACATCGAGACCGAGCAGCGACGGGTGAGGGACGAACCGCTCCCTGAGCCAGCCGCTGTCGAGCGCCCGCTGACGGACCACCCGGAACGTCGACCTCGCGACCCCGGCAATTCGCAGGCGGTCCGACTCCCCCAGATCCGAGTTCAACAGAAGCCCAGAAATGCACTTGGCTTCCGTTCTGGATAGGGATCGCACGCCGGGGAAGGGCTGGAGGGGCTCATTAGGGGTGCGAAGTACAACTTTCGAGATGAAACATGCCCGTCCGCTTCATTTGCACCAAGGTTTTCTCTATCTTCTTGAGAGAATGAGGCCCCAGATACCTGCGTTCCCCCTCTGGGGCCCGCAGAGGAGTTCGCGCACGCGCCGGTCGGTCGGAGCGGAGAGTTCGAGGCTCGTGACCAGGCGCGTTCGATGCGCAATCGCATTCGCGGTTTGCCTCGTGGTGGGCCTCCTTCCAGGGCCAAGCGCGACTGCGGTTCCAGCGCTTGGGCTCCCGGATGCCCCAAGTGCTCCGTCCGGCCCGACGCACATCTTCGGAGAATCGACGCATTCTTTGACTCAGGGCGTGTGTTATCTCCTGAACCAGTCCGTCATCGAAAGCACTCAGTCAAGCGCCATTCAGTCGCAGGGTTCGCAGAATTCGACCGTGGCCTCCATCATAGCCTCTCAGACGCTGCAGCTGTGGAACCTGACGTGCCATTTCTCGGAGTTCGAGGCCCTGATTGGCGAGTACGGCCCGCACAACTTCTCCCTCCAAGGCGACTTCACCTTTGGCTCCACCCTGAGCGGCTCTGTGAGCTTCGTGGAAGTGTGGGACAGCGGTGAGTTCCATTATCAAGAATGGTGGTGGGGGAACGTCACTACAGCGATCGGCGGGTTCACGGACTCCGTCAACGGCCCGGTCATCATGAGCGGGTACCTTACCCAGCACCAGCTTCCTGGCTCTTCCCCGTCATCATCGGGAACGACCCTGATCGTTTTGCTCGGTGCGGGAGGAGCCATCGGCATAGTTGGTGTACTCGCGTTTGTTTTCGAGTCCCGTCGCCGCTCGCACGGGAAGGGTGGGGCGAAGCTCGCCGTTGGGCCCGTCGTCGCTCGCGAGAAGGTTGCCAGGGTGCCCGTCGTTGGAGAGGAGATCAGAACAGCCGGTTCGAACGATCCAGGCTCCACTGCGAGTGAACCAAACCCAACGGTCGAGCTCCTGTAGTCATTGCATGGCGCCCAGAGGAGTTTGAGCCCGTCCTCTCGCCCAGTTCGACCTATCCACAGTGTCGCTTGCGGCGACGGTTTGTTCACTACACGGTGCCCACTAGTGGGGTGGTGAGCTCAAAGTGGACCCCCGACGCGGGACAGAGCGCATGTTCCCCCCCCACGGGAAGATGTCGTACCGAGGACCTCCCGGCGCTGGGAGGGTCCCGCCCGGGGATTCCGTCGCTCCCACCGGTTCATGGCGCGGCCCAGGCCTCAGTCCCCCAAAGGGGGGAGGTCCCGCCCCCGGGGAGGCGGGAGCCGCGGCGCGGTCGAGGCCCGTGAGCGAGGGTGGGAAGGCGCGGGCTCAGTCGTCGTCCTCGTCCCGACTGGACTTCCCGCCCTTCGGGGAGGACTCTTCCTCGTCCTCATCCTCGTCGAGCGCGGCCTTCTTCGCCTTCCCGCTGGAGGGCTTCTTGGACCCGCCCTTCGAGCGGCGGCGGTAGACGAAGAAGACGATCGCCAGGACCGCGATCACTGCAGCGGAGGCGATGATCGCCACCAGGTACTGCTGGAGCGTGGACTGGTTGATCGTGACCGTGGTGCAGCCGATGTTGGCGCCGGTCTTGTAGCTGCCCGGGTACTCGTTCGCCGCGGTCGCGTTCCCGCAGATCTTGTACTGGCCCGAGGCGATACCGCCCGTGATCCCGCCACCGGGGACGGTCCATTTGATCTCGGCACGGTAGCTCACGTTGTAGTGCAGGTTGCACTGGGTGTTGCAGCTCTCGGCTGAGCTGTTGAGGACCCCGCCGGTGAACCCGTAGAGCGAGCCGTAGCCGATGGTCTTCTGCGAGCCACCGGCGGTGGTCTCGTAGTAGAACTGCACCTGCGTGCCGTTCGCGACCGACTGGACCCCGCCCACGTCCGTGACGTTGCCATACAGGGTGTACTGCTGGCCCTCGGTGAGGGTGCTCGTGCCCTGCACCGTGATGTTGAGCAGCTGCAGGATCGGGGCGATCGTGCTGTTGAGCTGGCAGGTGAACTGGTAGGTCACGTTCGCGAAGTTCCCCGCGCCGTCGGTGATGTTCAGCGTGAGGTTGTACGCTGCACTCTTCACCGTGGATGCGGTCTGGGGCACCGGCAGCTTTGTCTGGGTGTCGTTGGCGGTGCTGCTGTTGAACCAGCGGGGCGTGAAGGCCGACCAGCCCGCGTTGGTGACGTGCCAGGAGTAGCTGGCGACGGTCCCGTTGTGCGGGTCGAACGACCACTTGTCCACCAGGTTGATCGGGCAGGAGTTCGCGACGGCGACACCGCTCGTCACGTTCTTGCCGGCCTGGTTGGCGGGGCTGAAGTAGGAGCCTCCCTGCGGGTGGCCGATGGGGACGGGCTTCTCCGTGTCGTTGACGATCACGTAGAGGGTGGAGTAGCCCTTGTTCCCGCCAGCATCGAACTCCTCGAGCGCGATGCGGTAGACCCAGCCGTTGACCTTGTAGGTCGTCCCGTCGATCGTCTGGGAGGTGAGCCAGGCCCCGGCACCGTTGAACGTGTAGGTCACGTTCCCGTACACGCTGGCCGCCTGCCGGCCGATCGAGAAGTTGGTGCTCGAGTACGAGGAGGAGTAGGTCGGACCCGCCGAGATGTTCCAGATCGCGACCGAGATGCGCCCGGAGGGGAGCCACGGTTCGGAGGAGGCGATCGCGTCCGAGCTGTGCGTGGCGTTCATCTGGATCGAGGTGCCCCAGTTCACGTAGAGCAGCGAGTCGTTCGCGCTGATCGACTTGACGTGGGTGTTGTTGGTCGTGATCATCGGGGTGGGCGCGACGTTGTCGACCAGGACCTCGAAGCTCTGCTGGTTCCGCTGTCCACCGTTGGCGAGGACGGACAGGTTCCCGTGCATGAGCCCCGCGGTCTTGTAGGTGTGGTACGTGGTGGTGTTCAACCGGTAGGTGGTGTTGAAGGCCCCGTCGCCGAAGTCCCAGGTGTAGCTGGTCGCGTTGAACCCGCTCGGGAAGAGCGAGCCCGCCGAGGAGAAGCTCACGTTCTGGTTCTCACCGACGATGACCGTGTAGTTCGAGTGCGTCGGGCTGACCACGTTGGTCTTGTTCGCGAACGCGAAGTTCGGGGAGTTGACGTTCACCACGGCCGTCACGTTCTGGATCTTGACCAGGTTGAACGTGGCGGTCCCGTTGGTCGCTCCGTTGGGGGAGTGCAGGGACGAGAGCGTGAACGAGGACCAGGTGCCGCCCGGACCCGCTGGGGCGAGCGAGGTGCCCGCGGGAACGGGGGTGTTGGCCTGCAGCACCCAGTTGGTGGGGAGCTGGACGGTGTAGGTCAGCGCCTCGGTGGACATCGGGTAGCGGAAGCCCATCGTCAGGGTGTGCGTGGAGGTCTTGGTGGTCAGGCCCTTCGCGAGCTGGTAGGACTCGTTGGTCCCGAAGGCGAACTTGCTCGCGCTGGAGAGCGAGAGGTCGGAGGGGGTGGGTCCGTCGTGGAAGGCCACCGCGCCCGTCTGGTTCCCGTACTCGGAGTAGCTCGTCGCGTTGACCATCAGGTTCGCCTGCTGGGCGGGGTAGATCGCACCGCTGTCGTTGAGCCAGTTCTCGAAGGCGTGCCAGGCGGTGGGGGTCGCGTTGAGCGCGCCGCCCGCGAAGTCCATCCCGACCTGGGAGTAGAGGTCGCTCACGTAGGCGTTGGGCAGCTGGGCGACGGTGCTGCCTGCGGAGAGGCTCTCCGTGCTGTTGACCCAGGCGTTGGCGAAGGAGGCGTTGAACGCGAGGTTCGTGCTCTCCGTCGTGGGGGGGCTCCCGGCCCAGGGGGACGTCAGGATCGAAAGGTCCTGGGTGCGCTGGGTGGGGGAGACCGTGAAGTAGGTCCAGGCGGGGGAGTTCCCCTGCGGGGCCACCAGCAGCGCGAAGTGCGTGGGACCCGCGCGGTTGCCGGTCAGTCCGCTGTAGCTGCCGAACTGGAAGAACGTGTTCCTGGCGTTGGTCTGGGACGCCGGGATCGGGAAGTTGTAGGCCTTCGAGTTCGTGAGGTCGTACAGGGTGAGGTTCGTCCCGTTGTAGAAGGTCGCCTGTCCCTGGGGGATGAAGAATCCCTGCACCAGGTAGGAGGCGAGGGTGATGTTGAACACGTTGCGGGCCGCGGGAACGGTGACCTGGCTGTAGTTGGTCTCGGTCGAGCCGTTGTAGAGGGTGCTCGCCGCGTAGACCGTCCACGTCCCCGCTGGGAGGTTGTGGAAGGAGTACGACGAGACCGCGGTCTGCTGCGCGAGAACGAGGCCGGGGAAGGCCGGGTCCAGGACCTGGATCGAGGTGGTGTTCCCCGCGTTCGAGCCCAGGGTGTTGTTGATCGCGCCCGTGAGCGTGTAGGTCATGGGGAGCGCCGTGAGCCCGCTAAGGTAGGTGATGTACCCACTGTTGAGCTGGCTCTGCGTCGCGTTGAACGTCGAGGAGCTGCCGCCTCCGGGGAGGACCGCGATGGGGATGGAGGAGCCGCTCGATCGGTCGACCTCGGCCGGAACCGAGACCGTGAACCAGCCCGGGAAGAGCCAGCAGGTCTGGCCGAAGACGTCCTTCTGGCCGTTCACGAAGGTGTAGACGCCGCCCAGGGAGGTGGTCCCCGTGCAGCTCTCACCCGTCGCTCCGACCGTGAGCGTCACGTTGACCCCGACGGGGGCAAAGCTCCCTCCGGCGGTTCGGACGATGACGGATACGGTGGCGTTGCTCGCGGGCATCGCTTGGCCGGTCGGGGCCATAATGCTCACAAACAACATCACCAGGGTGGCGACAAGGGCCCAGCGCTGCGCCCCGGATGGCATTCTTCGTTCACTCCTTCGGTTCGATGGCCCCCTATCGAGGGCCGCGCGGCCCAATTTGGCCCCGTTTATATAGTTTGACCGAGGACGGCGACCGAATCGCCCCACGACCGCGTGGGACCCCCCCCAGGGGGCGCTGCGGCCTCCCAGGTGTAGAAGAGGTATGGTCTAGCTGACCGGATCGGATGAGGTCGAATCGGTCCCCTTGGGTGGGGGTTCCTCCGAGGAGCCCGCAGTGTCGGTCGAGGGGGACGAAGCGGGGTCCGTCGCCGCCGTCCCCGGCGCAGCCGCCCGGGCGCTCGAGGGCGAAGCCGCGTGCTCCTCCTCCGTGCTCTTCTCCACGTTACGCCGGCCCTTCCGTCGGGCCCTGAGGCTTGAGACCGCGACCACGACCACGACCAACACGATGAGGACGCCCGCCACGGCCGCCAGCGGCAGCAGGGGCGACATCCAGGAGTGCCCGGCGATACCGGGCCCGAGCGACAGGTTGGCCCAGGCGCGCTTGGACACGTCGTTCAGGGTGAGAAGGACCGAGACGCTGGCGACTCCCGTCGAAGCGGTGGCGGTGAAGACGGTCGAGGCGCCGCTGGAGGAGAGCGAGCCTCCCCGGTCCACCGACCACACGAAGAGGAGCCCCGAGCTCGGGCAGGCGGCTCCCCCCGAGCAAGTGGCCACCGCCTGGAGCGTGATGGACCCGCCCACCACGACGGAGCCGGTCGAGGGCGAGATCGACACCCCGCTCAGGACGGCGACCGGGGTCGCCACGACCTGGATGGAAGCGTTCGCGAACCGCTCGACATTGCCGAGGGTGGCGGCGACGCTGAGGAGGACGGCGCCCCCCTGGGTCCCTGTATACGATTGGTAGGTGCCGGTCCCGCCCGAGGTCGACCTCAGGGTCCCCAGAGTGTTGTTCACCGACCAGCCCAGCGTGAGCGTCGAGGGGCAGGGGGAGACGCTGCACGTGGTCGTGGCGTTGAAGCTGACCGTGTGTCCGATCTCGACCACCGCGACCGTGGGGTTGAGCGCGACGGAGAGGAGCGACGCGGGGGGCCCGATAGCGAGCGAAGCGGAGGCGGTGGCGGTGCGCCCGCTGGCGTCCGTGACCGTGAGAACTACCGTGAAGTTTCCCGTGACGGTGGGCGTGCACGAAAATGCGAGCGCATCCGGGGCGGAGCACCCCGCGGGAAGGCCCACATACGTGGCCGTGAGAGGGAGGGTCCCTCCCACGACGTCCGCTTGGAAGGAGGTCTGGTCCCCGAGGGAGAAGGTCGAGGGGACCGCCGAGAAGGAGGAGATCGTGGGGGCCCCGCTGGACGTAGTGCCGTTGATGACCTCGTAGATGGCCCCGGATTCTGGGTCCCCCGCGAAGAACCCCTGGGGGAAGGGGGCCGTGGCGACCGTGTCGTTCCCGACGCTCACGGAGGCGACCGGTCCGGCGGGGGTCCCCGCCACCGCGACCTGGTCCGTGCCGTTGGTCAGGTAGACCTGGCCGTTGGTCGGGTCCGAGGAGATCCCGAGGACATTGCTTGCCCCTATCGACCCCACGCTGCTGCCCGTCTGGGGATCCAGGACGACGACGCCTCCCCCGCACGGGAGGTAGAGGTCTCCGTCCTCCGGGTCGGCGTAGACCCCGTTCGGTCCGCACCCGAGGGTGACGTTGGACATCGGTCGGTCCGTCACCGTGTCGACCCGGCTCACGTTGGTCGCACTTCCCGTGGTGAAGTAGACCTGCTGGACGTTGGGAGCCAGCGCGACATACAACGGGAAGGGAGGAACCGGAACATTGGCGAGCTCCGTCAGGTTCGAGTCCTGAAGGACCACCAGGCTGGACGCCATCTGCGCCCCAAGGAACAGGTGACCGTTCGACGGGTCCAGGGCCAGGTCATCGACGAAATCTCGGAAGGGGAGGTCGGCCACCAAGCTTCCGGTGGAGGCGTTGAGGGTGAGAATGACCGAGCCCGCCACGTTGTTGCAAAGGACGAGCACCTCGTGGAGGTTGGGGTCATAGATGATCTGACGGGGGGGCGAGACCAGGGTCTCGGAGGTGCGGACCTGCAGCGTCTGCTCGTCCACGAAGTCGATCCGGTTGAGGTACGTATCGCCGACCAGGAGGCAGCCGCACTCGGGGTCCGCGGCCATGACGTCGGGCTGGTCGTTCGTCGGACGAGCGAGGGGTACGGTCCCGGAAGAGGGATCGACCTCGGCGATCGTCTGCGAGTAGCCCTCTAGGACCAACACCCTCCCTTGGACCGGGAGGTCGATCGGCCACTCTTGACCACGGAGGAAACCGGCAGGCCCGCCGATGGATGCCGTGTGGACCAAGGTCATGTTGGAGGGGTCGATGGTGTAGGCTGATTCGCTACAGGCGTCGGCCAGAACGAGATCTCCCGAAGAGGGGTCGAGGGCCATGCCGCTCGTGAAGCTCCCCACCGATAGGGAGCCGAGGACGGTCCCCGCGGCGCTCGAGAGCTTCAGGAGGTAGTCGGTGCCTCCGCATCCCCAGCCGAGGAACAGATTGGAGACGAAGAGGTCCCCGCTGGTCGGATCGGCGAGGACCGCGGAGACCTCCATGCCGTAGGTGCCGTTCATGAGGAAGGTCTGGGTGATCGTCCAGGTTGCTGGGTCTAGGCCCAGGACCTCGTTCCCTCCCCAGCTCGCAAGGTACACCTCGTGGTTGACGGGGTCGTAGCTCCCATCCATGATGTTGGCCACCCCCGTGCCCGCGGTCACGTTCGCGATCTCCTTTCCGGTCGTGAGCGAGACCACCCCGACCGCGGTGTCGTACTCGCTGCCCACCACGAAGGCGTTGCTTCCCGGTACGTACACCAGAGTGCCGTCCGTGGAGAGGGAGGCCTGAGGGACCAGGATGTTGGAGATCACCTGGTCGGTGACGGGGTCGAGGACCGTGAGGTTCCCATAGGACTCCACGTAGAGATCGTGGGTGGAGGAAAGGTAGACCAGGTTTCCCGCAGGGACATTCGTCAGGACCCGGTCGACGGCCAGGGTCGCGGGGTCCACTTCGAAGATGTACCCGCGGGAGGACGAGACGTAGACCATGCCGTTGTCGGGGTCGTACGCCGCGAACTCCGGCGAACCGATCTGCGGGATGAACACGTCTCCGGGAAGGCGCGTCCCGTTCCCCAAGAAGAGGGTGTACGCGGTGCTCCACGATCCCGCTCGGACCTGCTCAGGGCGGGCATGGGCAGGGAGCGCACCCGCGGCCGCCACGCGAGCGGCTTCGCCCTGGACGTCGCGGGGAGTTCCCATCGCACGGGGGGCTGAAGGGTCGAAGGGTCGCGGCGGTCCGGACCCGCGGTTCGAGGGGGCACCCCAAATGGGGGGGGCCGAAAAGATGAGCACAAGGCCCAGTACCAGCGTAAAGGAGGCACAGATGGCAGTGTTCCGCATCCCAGAAACCTGGTCACGATCGTCCTACCTGGGCATAGACCTATCGCGAGGCGATGCATGGTCCCTGGTCCCTCCGTCATGCGGAACCAGGACTGCAGCCTACGCGAGGCTCCTACGGGGCCGAGAGGGGGTGCGCGGCGCAGGGTCCGAAAGCGCCGTTCGTGTCCTTCGAGCGGGCTCCGTACGACCCTTCCATGGCCCGCGCCAGGCATTGGCCAGGGACGGGAACGACGCCGCAGCATTGATGGGGGCCTAGACCCATCCATACGGCATGGGGTCTTCTTACGGCTCGTCCGCACCCATCCGCTCGAACCCTGCGCCCGCGCTTGGTGGCCTCCCGAACGTCGTGTCGATCGTGCTGGTCGTAGGGGTGGTCCTCGGATCGTTCCTCGCCATTGACTACTATCAGGGGACGGTCGAGGCGAGCCAGGGCGGCGGTGGAAACGGAGGCGGCATCCCCCCTGGAGGTCCGCCCACGGTCCAACTAGGCATGATCCAACTGAACGTCGGGGGGCAAGGTGCAGGGGCCCTCTGGCAGAACACCTATCCCACCTGCAACCCCACCTCAGGGGGGGACACGGTCTGCTTCGTCCCCCAGGTCGGCGGCGACTGCACGTTCACGGGGAATCCCAACCCGTACGAGCTCCAGGTCACGGTGCTCGATCAGAACGGGAATGGGTTGGCGGGCGCGAGCGTGTCCCTCGCCGCGGTGGGGGTCTCCATCACCGCCTCGCCGTCCGCGAGCCTGTACACCAACGCCGCCGGCGTGGTCCAGTTCTCCCAGATCACGGGGGACGTGCCCGCGAACGACCCGGCGGGAGGGTACATCGGCGTGAGTGTCTCGTACTCCTCGGGTGGCTCGACCTCGACCGGGAGCGCGCAGGTCCAAGTGGAGCCCCCGGCCGCCGCGAACTGCTGAGGGGTGAGGGGAGGGTCCGCCCTCCCGCCCTACCGGTAGATGACCTCTTCCGCGCTCTCCCGGCGGGTGGTCACCCGGACCGAGGAGATCGAGCGGGCGAACTGCTCGTAGAACTTGAGCGTCTCCTTGTCCACGCTCGCGTGGGCGTTCTGGAGCGCGAGGTCGAAGTGTCGGCCCGTGACCTTCTTCGCGTTCGGGGTCTCGCGCAGCGCCTGGAGCCCGGCCTCCCGGCAGATCGACGCCAGGTCGCTCCCGACGAACCCGTCGGTGCGTGAGGCCAACTCCTGGACGTCCACGCCTTCGAGCGGCATCTTCTTCGTGTGGACCTTCAGGATCGCCACGCGGGCGGTGAGGTCGGGCGGCGCGACGTAGATGAGCCGGTCGAAGCGGCCCGTCCGAAGGAGAGCCTCGTCGATGATGTCCGGGCGGTTGGTGGCCGCGAGGACCACCACGCGCTCGAGCGTCTCCAGACCATCAATGGAGGTGAGCAGCTGGTTCACGATCCGCTCGGTCACGCCGCTCGAGTTCTGGAGCCCGCGCTTCGGAGCGATGGCGTCCGCCTCGTCGATGAAGACGATGGCGGGAGAGGCCTGACGCGCCTTCTTGAAAATGATCCGGATGGCCTTCTCGCTCTCCCCGACCCACTTGCTCATCACTTCGGGGCCCTTGACCGAGATGAAGTTCGCCTGGCTCTCGGTGGCGACGGCCTTGGCGAGGAGGGTCTTCCCGACGCCGGGGGGTCCGAAGAGCAGGATCCCGCGGGGCGGGTCGATCCCCAAGTTCTTGAACGCGTTCGGGTTCTTGAACGGAAGCTCGACGGACTCGCGCAGGTCCTGCTTGACCCGGTCGAGCCCCCCCACCTCTTCCCAGCGGACCGAGGGGACCTCGATCGCGACGTCGCGGAGCGAGGAGGGTTCGATCTGCTTGAGCGCCTCCCGGAAGTCCACCGGGGTGACCTTCATCCGCTCCAGGAGCGAGACGCTGATCGGCCGGTCGAAGTCGATCTCGGGGAGGTACCGGCGCAGGGCGCGCATGGCCGCCTCGCGGGCGAGCGCCGCCAGGTCCGCGCCGACGAAGCCGTGCGTGACCCCTGCGAGCTCGTCCTGGAGCTTCTCCCGCTCCTTGTCGCTCCCTTCGATGGGCATCCCTCGGGTGTGGATCTGGAGGATCTCCCGTCGTCCTTCCACCGTGGGCACGCCGATCTCGATCTCCCGGTCGAACCGGCCGGGGCGTCGCAGCGCGGGGTCGATCGCCTCCTCGCGGTTGGTGGCGGCGATGACGATGACGTTCCCCCGACCGGACAGCCCGTCCATCAGCGTCAGGAGCTGGGCGACGACGCGGCGCTCCACCTCCCCAACCACCTCGTCGCGGCGCGGGGCGATGGAGTCGAGCTCGTCGATGAAGATGACCGAGGGGGCGTGTTTCTCGGCCTCCTCGAACTTCTCTCTGAGCTCCTTCTCGCTCTCCCCGTAGTACTTCGAGATGATCTCGGGCCCGGCGATGGAGATGAAGTGGGCTCCGGCCTCGCTCGCCACGGCCTTGGCGATGAGCGTCTTCCCGGTCCCCGGGGGACCGTACAGCAGGACCCCTTTCGGGGGGGAGATGGCCAGGCGGTCGAACAGCTCCGGGTGCTTGAGCGGGAGCTCGATCATCTCCCGGACCCGGGAGAGCTTCTCGCGGAGCCCCCCGATGTCCTCGTAGGAGACGCGGGGGGCGGTGATCTCCGCCTCGTTGACGGTCTCCTCCCGGATGGTGACCAGGGTGTTCGGCCCGACGACGACGATCCCCTTCGGGGTCGTGGAGATGACGAGGAAGAGGAGCGAGCCTCCCATGAGGAACACTCCGGGCACGACGAACGCGTCGCCGCGGACGAACGGGCGGCGGGAGAGCGCCTTGGCCACGAAGGCCTCGAGGCCCGGTCCCAGGTCCATCTTGGGGGCTCCCGAGTAGATCGGAGCGATGGTGATGGCCTCCGCGGTGGGGGCCTCGACGCGGGCGACCTCGACGCGGTCGCCGATGGAGACCCGCGCGTTCCGGCGGATCACGGCCTCCAGGCGGATGACGTTCTTCCCCTCATCCTCGGGGTTCGCCTTCTGGACCACCGCCGCGGTGGTCTTCCGCCCTCGGACCTCGACCACGTCGCCCACGGCCACCTTCAGCCGCTGGCGCGTCGCGGAGTCGACACGGGCCACCCCGAAGCCGACGTCGTTCTGCGTCGCCTCCATGACCTTGAGGTTCACCGTGTCCGCCATGATGTCCGGTCGAACCCGTTCCGTTGGATAAGCGTATCGTGACGACTGCGGGCCCCTCGCGCGGTCCTGACGGGCATCCCGCCCCGCGGCTCGAGCTTCCCGTTTCATAACCTGAAGACCTCCTTCCCCCTACGATGCCCCACCCCCAGACCAGCTCCAGCTTCCTACGGCGACTCTTCGTCGCGGCAGGCTGGAAGGTCGAGGACATTCCCGCAGGGTGGAGGGCGCGCCGAGGCCCCGAGGGCACCACCGTCCTGGCCTACCTGGATGGGGGGCTACCTGCGGGGTTCCAGCGGCACTACCCCTCGGACGCCCAGGACATCCTCGTGCTCTTCGGACACGCCCCCGACCACCGGGACCGCGACCGGGTCGAGATCACCGGGGCCCGGGCCATCGACCCCGAGGAGGTCCCCGGGACCGTCGTGGCGCTCCTGCACCTTGCCTCCGAACCCCGCGAGGAGGAGGTTTCGACAACGGGGACGGCGCTGGCTTCCGGGGCTCCCGCCCCCCTGCAGCCTGAGGTCCGGGCCCCGGAGGCGGTGGGGGTCGAAGAGGGCGGCCTCCCCCTCGAGAGCCCTTCCGTCCTCGAGCCCGCGACCGCCACCGCGCAGCCCGCGCCCCCTCCTCTCCTGGAGGGCGCCGACTCCCGGCAGGGCTCCTCCGCCTCAGCCCCCCCTACACCCCCGGCCGAGTCCCCGCCCCCGCCGGCGCAGAAGCCGCTCCTCCTTCGTCGGGAGCCCCCGCTGCCCATGCTGCCCGGCGAGCCCTCCCTCTTCCCGGCCCTGGTCTTCGAGTCCGACCGGATCGTCCGGCCCCGCCTCCACGAGGAGGACATCCATCAGATGGCGCACAGCCGTTGGAGGGGCGGGTCCCCCCGGCTCGTCCTCGTGCCCTTCTACCTCTTCGCCTACGCCCTGCCCGAGGACGAGGAGAGCTCCTCCACGCCCCCGCGCCTCGTGGCGGTCCCCACCGTCGGCGGCGCACCCCAGTTCTGGCCGCCCGGGGAGCGCGAGATCGTCTCTGCCCTGCCGCAGCCCTACCACCGGATGCGCGGACGCATCCGGCAGGAGGAGGCGCGCAAGCTCGCCCTGGAGGCGGTCCGCGAGCGGCACGCCCGGAGCGAGGAGCGCGCCGAGAAGGTCCACGGGGTCCTGGTCATCGACCATCACCGGCACCCGCTGGAGGCCGCAGAGGTTCGAATAGGGGCCCACGCGCTCGTCTGGGTCCCTCACTGGATCGTGGAGGCCTGGAACGGGCGCGAGGTGCTGGACGCGGTCACGGGCCTCTCCGTCCATCTCGACATGGACCCGGGCGAGGCGGGGGAGTAGCCGCCCTCCCGCGGTGGGCTCCGCGTCGAGCCCTCCGGGGCCCTACCTACCCTGTACCTCCGGGTGCCGTTGGGTGGCGTTTTCCGCTCCAACGGATGGACCCTCCGTGCTGCTGAAGACGTTCCAGATCGGCCCCTATCAGAACTTCACGTACATCGTGGCGGCGAAGGAGGGGGGCGAGGGCGTGGTCATCGACCCGTCGTTCGGGATCGACCCCGTGCTGAAGGCCATCGATGACCTCGGGGTCAAGGTGCGCTACATTCTCAACACCCATGCCCACCCGGACCACATCGCGGGGAACCAGGACGTCCGCGCGAGGACGGGGGCGAAGGTGGGCGCCCACAAGGCGGCCAAGCTCGAGCAGGACCTCCCCTTCTCGGACGGGGACGAGCTCACGGTGGGGGGGATCCCCTTCCGGGTGCTTCACACGCCGGGCCACACTCCCTGCAGTGTCGTGTACCTCTTCGAGGGCCGCGCCGCGACGGGGGACACCCTCTTCGTCGGGGAGTGCGGTCGGACCGACCTTCCGGGGGGGAGCAACGAGGACCTGTACGACAGCCTGTTCGGCAAGGTCCTGAAGCTCGACGACGCGACGGTGGTCCTCCCGGGTCACGACTATGGACGGACGCCGAGCTCCACGATCGCGTTCGAGCGTCTCAACAACTACGTGCTGAAGCCGCGCACCAAGGCCGAGTTCGTACGGTTCATGAGGTCATGAGCGCGGACGACCACACGCCACCCCAGGGGCAGGAGCCCGCAGCGCCCGACACCCCGGTGCCTCTCATGGCGCCTCCGTTCGTCGCCGTCGGGGCCCGTCGCGCGCCCTCGGACCACCGGGGCCCGGAGGAGCTTCGGGCGGCGCTCCGCGAGGCGGTGCGCCTGCTTCGACCGGACCCCGAGGCCATGACCCAACTGGTCGACGCCGCTGCCGTCGCGGGGGAACGCCACCTCGCCGCAGCCTTGGCCCGGGCCGCTCGGGCGAGGGCCAAGGGTCGGGCCCACCTCTCGGACCCGGGGGCGGAGTTCCTCCTCTACCTGGCGGGCTCCGACCAGTTCCCCGAGGCCGTCCAACGGGCGGGGGTGCGGGCGGAGACCCGCGAGGTCGTGCTCGTCCTCTCCCCTCCCGGACCGCTGCACGGGCTGCTGGTCCGCGCGGGGCTCGAGGAGGACCCCTCGGTCTATCCCCGCCCTCCCACCGAGGAGGTCCTGGCGCGTCTGGGCCTCGATCCGGCGGCCCACGAGCGGGTGCCCCGGGGGTCCTGGGAGCTCCTCGCGATCGAGGCGGGGGCCATGGTGGAGCTGCCGCGCGGGGGCGGAGCGAAGAGAGGCAAGGGTTAATCCCGCGACCTCTGTGGGCCGCCGGCCGAGGGTGGCGAGCAGGCGTAATCTAGTGGCAGGATTTCAGCCTTCCAAGCTGACTACCCGGGTTCGAAGCGGCTCCTGGACATCCCAGGCGCGCGGAACTCCCGGCGCCTGCATGCCCCCCTCGGCCCTCCCCCGCACCGTGCTCGGGTTTTTCCGCCAGGCACGTTCCCCCCGCGTCGCGCTGAGGTAGCCTAGCCCGGCAAGGCGCCGGCCTTGAAAGCCGGTGGGGCAACCCCTCGGGAGTTCAAATCTCCCCCTCAGCGTGCTCCAGGGAGAGCCCGCGGGCCCTTCATCGTCCCTCCCCGCAGGGGGCCAGGGGGGGTCCTTGCCCACCGTCCAAGGCGTGGACTTATCCTTTGAAGTTGTGGGGGATGCCGTGCCCACCTGCCTCTTCCTCTGCTCCGACCACGCGCTGACCTCGCGTCTCGCCGAGTCGCTCTTCAACGCCCAAGCTCCCCGAGGATGGCGCGCGACCTCGGCGGGACTGGTGGCGGCCGCGGAGCCCGACCCTCGGGCGGAGCGGACGCTCGCCGCCCTGGGCTATCGTGCCCCCGAAGCCGTCACGCGGGCGGTGGAGAAGGACCTCGTGAGCTTCATGCGCGTGGTCATCGCGCTCGCGCTCCCCACCGACGCGGCCCTTCCCGACTGGCTCACCCCCAAGATCGACCTAAGGGTCGAGATCGAGGACCCGAGACCTCTCCCCGAAGCCCAGCTCCAGGAGTGGATGACGCAGCTCAACCAGAAGATGGACGCGGTCCTCACGCTCTGCCGCGAGAGGACGCCGCGGCCTTTCGGCTGAGATGGGCCGGCGGGCGCAGCCAGTCGTCGCGGAAGGCCGTCTCCTTCGGTAGGCCGCGGAACCACCGCGCCTCGGCGATCTCCTCGGGCACGTTGGACCGGACCGTGCCGGAGGCCCGCCTGGCGGTGAACTGCAGGAAGTCCCACGCGATGGAGCCGCCGCCCCGCGGGCCCCGCACCACCTCATGGTAGACCTTCCAGAGGCGGAGGTCGGTGACCCGGAGGTTCGTCTCCTCCTTCACCTCGCGCAGGGCGGCGGCCCGGGGGGACTCTCCCTCCTCCGCTCCCCCGCCCGGGACCACCCATCCCCGGGTCCAGGCCTTGCCGGGGGCCATGCGGACCAGAAGTACGCGGCCCCGGACGTCGTGGATGCGCACCGCGACGCCGAACCCTCCACGGCGGGCCCGGCGGGCCGCGCTCTCGAACGCTTTCCGGGAGACCGTCCTCGACCGCTCGATCCACACCGCCCCTGGAGAGCGAGCGAACTCCCGAACGACCCCCGGGTCCGACGCCCCTCGCCCGTCCTTCGGCCGGCGCGAGCGCTCCACGGCCAACCATGAGCTCCCCCTCCGATTGACGCTTCCGGTGCCCCTGCCGCGTCGAGCCTCCCGCGGCCGAAGGGGAATTATCCCCTCCCCCCGTCTCGCGAGCCGTGCCGGAACCCTCCCCCATGATGGCCCAGTACCGGGGGGTCAAGGACCGGTACCCGGGCCATCTCGTCCTCTTCCGGGTGGGGGACTTCTACGAGACCTTCGGGGAAGATGCCCAACTGCTCTCCCGGGATGCGGAGGTGACCCTCACGAGCCGACAGCTCGACCCTCAGGGCCAGAGGATCCCCTTGGCGGGCGTACCCTACCACGCGGTCGAAGGATACCTGGCGAAGCTCGTGCGCAAGGGCCACCGCGTCGTCGTCGTCGACCAGATGGAGGAGGCCCGGGCGGCCAAGGGCCTCGTCCGACGGGAGGTCACGCGCGTGGTCACTCCCGGCACGGTACTGGAGGAAACGCTCCTGCCCCATGGGGCGAACAACTTCCTGTGCACCTGGGGCGCGAGCGAGGGGGGTCCCCAAGAGAGGTCGGCAAAGGGGGAGTGGTGCGCCGCGCTCGTCGACATCTCCACGGGCGAGACACTGCTCCGGGCGCGTCCTCTCGGAGAGGCCGTCGCCCTCTTCGAGGACCTTGCGCCCTTCCAGCCCGCGGAGGTCCTGCTCCCGAGAGATGCGAAAGAGGGCGGGATCCCGCTGGAGGAGCTCTGCACCCTGCACTGCCCGGGCTCGCGAAGGGCGGAAGCCCCGCTCCCCGCCGCGCTGAACGAGCTGCCCGGGCCCTGGAGGGAAGAGGCGGCCCGATCCTCCGCCGTGGCCGACGCGCTCGGAAGGGCGGCGGCCTACGCGCGCGCGACGGAGCCCAGGATCCTTCCGTTCCTGGCCCCACCCGTCTGGCGACGAAGCGGAGAGAGGATGGGACTCGACCTCAAGACGCTCCGACACCTCGAGATCACGGAGCCCATGAACCCCGGGCCGGACCGGCCTCCGACCCTCTTGGACGTGGTGAACGAGGCCTTGACGGCCCCCGGCAGGAGGACCGTGGAGATGTGGGTGCGCTCCCCCCTCTCCGACGTGCGGGCCATCGACGAGCGGCTGGATGCCGTCGAGGCCTTGGTCCAGCAGCGGACCACTCTCCTCACGCTGACGGCCCGCCTCAAGGGTATCGGGGACGTCTCGAGACTGACGGCGCGCCTCGTGGCCCGGCGCGGGGGCCCGCGGGAGCTCCTGCATCTCGCCCGGTCCCTGCAGGCCCTCCCCGAGCTCCGCGCCCTGCTGCTCTCCTCCCGCGAGGCGGGCGCGTTACCGGCGCTCCTGCAGACGATCCTCCAGGACCTCGACCCGCGATCGGCCCTGGCCGAGCGCCTGGGCAGCGCGGTCCGCCCCGACGCTCCCGCGCACGCCCGCGACGGGGGCGTCCTCCGCTCCGAGGCGTTCCCCGAGCTGGAGGCGCTGCGCTCGGTCGAGCGTCGGGCGAGGGGGGCTCTTGCCGAGCTCGAGCAACGCGAGGCCCAGGCGACCGGGATCAAGAGCCTGAAGATCGGCTACACCCAGGTCTTCGGCTACTACTTCGAGGTCACTCGCGCGCACCTCTCGAAGGTCCCGGAGGGCCGCTGGAGAAGGAAGCAGACCCTCGCCGGCGGGGAGCGGTTCACGAGCGAGGAGCTCTCCCACTGGGAGGCCGAGGTGCTCCAGGCGGAGGACCGTTCGCGCGTCCTCGAGACGAAGCTCTACGAGCAGCTCCTGGAAGAGGTCGACCGGGAGGCGCCGTCGCTCCAGGCGACGAGCGAGGCCCTGGGCCGGCTCGACGCCGTCGCGAACTTCGCCCGCATCGCGCTCGAGCGCTCGTGGGTCCGGCCCCGGGTGCACGAGGGGACGCGGCTCAAGGTCCGAGAGGGCCGCCACCCGATCCTCGAGCGGACGCTCGGCCCGGCCTTCGTCCCCAACGACGTCGACCTCGATGCGGGGGAGGAGGGCCCCCGGCTGCTGCTCCTCACCGGTCCCAACATGGCCGGGAAGTCCACCTACATGCGGCAGGTGGGGCTGATCGTCGTACTGGCCCAGGCGGGCTCCTTCGTCCCCGCGAAGTACGCCGAGATCGGACGGGTGAGCTCCCTGCACACCCGCATGGGCTTCACCGACGACATCGGTCGCGGGAAGTCGAGCTTCATGGTGGAGATGAGCGAGGTGGCGGAGATCCTCGACCGCTCCGACGCCCGCAGCCTGGTCCTCCTGGACGAGGTGGGGCGAGGCACCAGCACCTCCGACGGGCTCGCGCTGGCCTGGGGGGTCATCCGCTACCTCCACGACGGCAAGAGGGCCCGCTCGCTCGTGGCGACGCACTACCACGCGCTCACGGAGTTCGTGGACGGTCTCCCCGCGGCCCGGAACGCCCATCTCGCGGTCCGGGAGGAGAAGGGCCGGATCACGTTCCTGCGCACCCTCCTCCCCGGAGGGACGGAGAAGAGCTACGGCGTCCACGTCGCGCAGCTCGCCGGGGTGCCCGCGCCCGTGCTCGAGGAGGCGCGCCGGGTGCTGCGCCAGAGCGCCTCCGAGCGAGGGCCGCCAACGGAGAAGGGACGGGCCGGCCGCCGGCCCGGGCCGACCACCTCGGCCGCCTCCGGGGGAGGTCGGTACACCCAGGCCCTCTTCCTCGACGACCCGGAGACCGAGCGCGCCCGGGAGCTCCTCCGCGAGGTCCTTGCGATCGACGTGGACCGGTTGACCCCGGTGGAAGCCCTGAACCGGCTCCACCAGGTCGTCCAGCGGGCGCGTCCCGAGGCGGCGCCCCGAAGGGCGGGCAGCGGGGAGGGACCCGAGGCCACCGAGGCCACCGACAACACCGATACCACCGAGGGTACCAAGACCTCCGGCCGAGAAGCCGCGCCCGGAGAGCCGGGACGCACTCCCGGCGTGTGAGCGCCCCGGGAAAGGCTCTTGGGGGCGCCCCCCTCGACGCCCTTCCCTCTTACACGATGACCCCAGGTGCAGGCCCCGACGCCCCCCCCATCCCACCGACCCGGCCCCGCATCCGGAAGCTGGACGAGCGCACGATCCACGAGATCGCCGCCGGGGAGGTCATCGAGCGCCCCGCGTCCGTCGTGAAGGAGCTGGTGGAGAACGCCCTCGACGCCGGAGCTCACGAGGTCGGGGTTCGGGTCCGGGCCGGAGGCCTCGAGCTCATCGAGGTCGCCGACGACGGTTGCGGCCTGCTCCCCACCGACCTCCCGGTCGCCTTCGAGCGGCACGCGACGAGCAAGCTCTCCGACGCCCGCGACCTTCCCACCGTCCGGACCCTCGGGTTCCGAGGGGAGGCGCTCGCGGCGATCGCCGCCGTGAGCCGCGTCACCCTCACGACGCGGACCCCGGGTTCTCCGGAAGGGTCCCGCTTGCGCGTGGAGGGCGGGATCCAGGGCGACGTCGAGCCGGCGGCGAGGTCCCTCGGGACGACGGTGGAGGTTCGCGACCTCTTCTTCAACACCCCAGCGCGGCGCAAGTTCCTGCGGTCGGGCACGACGGAGGGCCTGCGCATCGTCGAGGTCCTGGAGGGGCTCTACCTCGCGCACCCGGACGTCTCTTTCCGCATCGCCCAGGAGGACCGCCCCGAGGTTCGCTACCCCGCCTCGACCTCGCGGAAGGAGGCCGCGGCCCGGGTCTTCGGGGTCAAGTTCGTCGAGGGAGCGTTCGATTTCTCCGGAGCGGCCGGCCCGGGGCTCTGGGCGGAGGGGGTCGCCTCCCATCCGGCCTTCTCGCGAGGCACGGGCCGAGGGATCGTCCTCTGCGTGGACGGGCGCGTCATCGCCTCGAAGTCGCTGCAGGACGGCGTGCGCTTCGCCTACCACGAGGTGCTGCCCTCCGGCCGGTTCCCCGTGGTACTGCTCCATCTGCGCACGGAGCCGGGCCGGGTCGACGTCAACGTCCACCCCGCCAAGCGGGAGGTCCGGTTCGAGCGGGAGGGAGAGCTCCGCGACGCGCTCCAGTCGCTCATCCGCTCGCGCCTGCGCGACCAGCCCCGGGACGCGCCGGCCCAGGGTCGGCTCCCCTCCTCGGGCCTCCCGAGCGGCAAGGAAGGCGCCGCGCCCTCTCCTTCCTCTTCTGCCTCCTCTTCATCCCTCTTTCCCGGGCACCAAACTCCCGACGAGCTCGGGCCCGTTCCGTTGACCCGGCCCCTGGGCTCGGAAGCGGGCATGGCGAACGCCTCGGGGGTCCGCCCCTTCATCTCGACATCCGAGCGCCCCCTCGCGCTCACGAGGGCCCGACCGCTGGACGGAGCGGGCCCACCCGTCGTCGTGGGAGCCACCGCGGTCCATCCCGGTCTGCTGGTGCTCGGACAGGTCGGTGACCTCTACATCGTCGGCGAGTCGCAGTCCTCTCCGCGCGCCCTCGTACTCGTCGATGCCCACGCCGCCTCCGAGCGCGTGCTCTACGAGCGACTCCGCTCCGCCGAGCCTCCGGCCCGACAGGAGCTCCTCTCTCCCTTCGAAGTGGAGCTCACGCCGCGCCAGCGGGCGACCTTCGAGAGCTACGGCACGGAGCTGCTGCGTGCCGGCTTCGTGCTCGAGCCCTTCGGCCGAACGAGCTTCCGCCTTCGCTCCGTGCCCTTCTTCCGTGGTCACCGGGCGAAGCCCGAGGCCATCCTGCGGCTCCTGGACGAGCTCGCCGATGCGGGCCGGGGCTCCCCCCGCGACCCGCTCCGGGAGCGGGTGGCGAAGAGCGCCGCGTGCCACATGGCGATCCGAGGGGGCGACGTGCTCTCGATGAACGAGATGCACCGGCTGCTGGAGGACCTCTACGCCTGCCCGGAGAGCTTCACCTGCCCGCACGGGCGGCCCATCATGCTCACGCTTCCGCGCGACCGGTTGGACCGGTGGTTCCTGCGACCTTGACCGCGGAGGTCGACGCCCCCCGCAAGGCGCTCCCTCCTCCCCTCGTGGAGGGGCGGACCACCCTTCGGATGCTCGACGCCCAGGCCGACCGAGCGCAGGTCGACCGGCTCCTGGCGCGCGCGGTGCCGGACGACTACCTCCTCTCGATGCTCGACCGGTGGCTCGCCGCCGGGGGCGTGATGGGCGGGTTCGACGGTGACGAGCTCGTCGCCATCCAGCGCCTGGATGACCTCGGGGAGGGGGAAGGCTGGATCGGGGCGATCCGTGTCGCCCCCGAACGACGCAGGGAGGGATGGGGGCGCCGACTGACCCAGTGGGCGATCGACGTCGCGAGGGGGATGGGGATGAGCACGGTCCGTCTGGTGATCGAGGACGACAACGTCGCCTCGAGGGCCCTCGCGAAGAGCAACGGGTTCCGCTCCGTCGCCTCCATGTCGCACTCGGTGGGGATCGCCCCCGCGCCCGCGAGCGCGACCGGCCTCGCGGCCGCTCCCCTGAGACCGGTGGACCCCCGAGAGGTCCCCGACCCGCGGGAGCTCCGGGGCATCCGGGCGATGAACGGCCTCCTGCTCACCACCACGCCCCGTCCGATGCGCTTCGTACGGGCGAGCCGGGAACGGCTGGTCCGGATGGCGGAGGCGGGTCACCTCCTCGTCGCCGGGGACGACCTCCGCGCCGGGCTCTGCGTCGTTGGACCTCCCGGTCCGTCGAGCCGGGCGGAGACCCGGGTCATGCGCCTCTTCGCGACGCTCGGGGAGGACGACCTCGGGACCTTCGAGGCGGCCAGCGCCGTCTACCGGTCCGAGGGTGCGGAGCTCGAGGGATTCCCTCCCATCGACGGGGACCGGCTCCCGCGCCTTCGCGCGGCGGGGTGGCGGTCGGGCGAGCACGCCTTCTGGGGCGAGCAGGTCCAGCTCTACGAGGTCCGGACGTGAGAGAAGAGGAGCTGCGTGCTCCCTTGGAGGCCTACCTGGCCCCGAGGGGGTTCCGGCTCCACTTCGACCCGGACGGATCCGGGTACTTCGACGCGGTCGCGCTCCGGGGGGAGGAGGTGGGGCTCGTCGAGCTCAAGGTCGCGGACTGGCGGCGGGTCTTCGAGCAGGCTCTTGTCCGGCGCGGTTGGGGCGACTGGGTCGCGGTCCTCCTGCCGCGTCGGAGCCTCGCGGAGAAGGTCCTCGGACTGCGCGCGCCACCGGCGGCCAAGGCCGTGGGGGTGTGGTACCTCGATTCCGGCCAGGTCCGAGAGCTCCGCGCGGTCGGGCCTTTTCCCGCCGCCCGAGAGGAAGAGGCGTTCGGCCCGCTCAAGCGCCACCTGGTCGAGTCCCTCGCGATGCTCGAGACCGGCCTGCTCCCCCCGGGGGTCGAGTGGCGCATCGTTCGTCGCCCCCGTCGTCGGGGCCCCCGCGGACGCCCGATCGACCCCCGTCTCTGGAGGATCGAGGAGCTCGCATCCGACCCGGATCCTGAGGAAGGGGGGTCGAGGGATGCGAGGGGGGCCGGGAGCCCCGAAGACGCGGGGAGTTCCAAACGTACCAAAGATGCAGAGGGGACCTAGGGCGCACGTCGCGCGGGAGCCGCCGGGGGAAGCCTCGGGTCCGGTCCCGGCCGAGGGACATCTCCGACCTAGCTCGTCGAGCTGAGCCCCCGTCGGAACAACGCGAGGTACTCCTCCGCCTGGGCCTCGTAGGTCCGGGTGCCGAGCGTCCTTCTCCCGCGCTCGCCCATGTTCCACAGCTCGGAGGGGTCCTTGAGCGCCTCGAGGAGGGCGGCGGAGTGGGCGTCGACCGTGTTCGGTCGCACCTCGATGAAGTCGCGGCCCGGGGTTCCCAGCTCGACGTTCGCCTCTCCTGAGGTCACGACCGGGATGGCCCGGGCGGCCGCTTCCTGGACGACGGCGGGGAAGCCCTCGTACCGGGTGGGAAGGAAGAACGCGTCGCAGGCGTCCATCAGGGCGGCGCGGTCCGCCTCCGAGACCGAGCCCAGCGTGCGCACCCCCTCCTCCGACGGCTCGTCGTTGCCGGCGTTCAGCAGGAGGAGGGGGATCCCCTCCTTCCGCAGGCGAGACACGGTGTGCCGAGCGATGTCCAGCCCCTTGCGGTAGGGGTCCCGACCGAGGAAGGAGAGGACCCGGGTCCCCTGCGGGATCCCCAGCCGCTGGCGGGCGCGCTCGTACTCTTCCCGGGTCCGAGGCTGCCGCGGCGTCACCCCGTTGTAGATGACGTGGATCCGGCGCAGGTCGACGTGGTAGACCGATCGGAGGTCCTCCTTCACCGCCTTCGAGCAGGCGATGCAGACCTCCACCTCTCGCGCGCCGCCTCCCTCGAGCCTTCGTAGGAAGAAGCGGTCGGCCCAGAAGCCCGCGTAGTAGGTGCGGAAGGTCTTCGGGCGCGTGGCCCGTCCGACCTCGAGGAAGCGGAGACCGAGCCCGTGCAGGACGTCCACCGCCAGGGGGTGTCCGCCTCCCGGGGCGCGATCCATCCGCAGCGCCTGCCGGACCACGCCCGCCCCTCCCTGCTCGTTGTTCACGACCACCACGTCGAGGTCGCTCTCGAGCAGACGCGCCACGCGGCGCGAGAAATGGGTCTCGGGGCCGAACGGCCAGAAGGACTCCCGCGGGGTAGGGACCCCGACGGTCTCCACCTTGTCGTGGGTCCCCCTCGTGGCGACCTGGCCGGCGCCGGTCGCCCCGTAGGTGGGGTAGTACACCCGGACGGCGTGCCCATCCCTCGCCATGCACCGGGAGAGGGCGGAGACGATGTGCGCGAGCCCCATCGCCTGCTCGGCGGGATGATGGGAGGAGACGAATGCGATCCGCAGGCTCTCCATCGAAGTGCTTCCCCGACCTCCCCTTGTGAGGAAAAAGGTTCGTGCGAACGGCCGAGAAGGCCCCGCGCGCGACCGGGTCGCGCGCCTCGCTCAGCCGCCTCGCGCCATCTTGAGCAGCGGAGCGAACGGGACGGAGTCCGCCTGCGAGATGGGGGGCAAGCCCCAGAGGTCGAGCAGCGTCGGGGCCATCGAGAGGAGCGGCATGGTCTGGGCGAGCTCACCGGGGAGCACGCCGGGCCCCGAGAGCGCCACGATCCCGTCCGGTCGGTGGGTCCCCTGCCGTCCGAAGAAGCTCGGGCGCCGGTTCAGGAAGGTGCGGTGATGGTTGAAGTGCCCGTGGGTCTCCCACGCGTGGTCCTCTGCGTAGATGAGCAGCAGAGGGTCGCGGGGCCCGGTCGGCCTGCCGTACGCGACCTCGGGGTCGACGACCTCGATCTTGGCCCCCGCGAACCCCCGGAGGGCGCGCGTGAGCTCCTCCTTCAGAGCGCGCCGCTCCTCCTCCGTCGGCTCGCCACGGTAGAAGTTGGCGTAGATCCCCTCCGGTATGGGGAAGCTGAAGGCGCGCGTGCGCTCCCAGTCGACGAACTGGCTGTACCATCCGAACGTCCGGTCCCCTTTCCCGCCGTCCTCCGCGCCCTGCTCCAGCGGCTTGGGGAGCTCCTCATCTTGGCCGTCCTGCGCCCCCCGACGCTGGCGCAGCTTTCCCAAGGGTACGAGCCGGTCGACGAACGCCGCCAGGTCCCGAAGTCGGGGACCGAGCTCTCCCGGGGCCGAGGGGCCCACCTCAAGGAACCCCGCGCGCTGGAGGAACCGGTTCGTGTAGAACTCCCCGGTCTGGCTGCCGAAGCCGTGGTCGGAGAGCAGCAGCGTGTATCCCTCCCGGTCCCCGTGGAACGCACGGACGAGCCGGTCGACGGTGGTGTCCAGCGCCTCCCAGTAGCGGTCGACCTCTGTGTCCGGGACCCGGAGCGAGCGAACGAGATCGTCGTAGAGGTCGTGCTGGACCCGGTCGGTCTCGCACAGCAGGACGAAGAGCAGGTCCGAGGGCGCCTCCTTCTCGAGGGCCTCGATGAGCCGGGCCTTCTGACCCAGGGACCGGACCGCGCCGCCGAGCTTCCCGCGACCTGTCCCGGGCACGTCGTAGAGCCAGGGGCCGAACTCCTTGTCCAGCCGCTCCGTGAGCGAGGCCGGATATGTCGCGGCCCGGCTCCCCGGAGGCCCGAGCATCCCGCCCACGTAGTATCCGTGCACCGACGGAGCTGGCAGCGCCGGGAAGTTCACGACCCCGACCCGGGAACCTCGGCGGGAGAGCAGGTCCCAGAGCGCCTCCTGGGGTCGGTACGTGGAGACGAGCGCCATCTTGCCGGGGCGCTCTCCGGGCGCGCTGAACCCCCACGCCCCGAGCGCGGGGGGCGACCGCCCCGTCATGGCGCAGTACCACGCAGGGATCGTCACCGGGGGGTCGACGGACCTGAGCTTCCCCCGGGCCGACCGGGCGAGGAGGGCACGCAGCTTCGGGAGCTTTCCCGCCGCGCCGGCGGGCGTGATCAGGTCCCAGGTCGCCCCATCGAGACCGATGAGGAGGGTCCTGGGCCTCTCCCCTGCCATCAGAGGACCCGAACGGTCTCCAGGTTGTAAGGGGCCCGGGTCTCCAACCCGAAGCGCTTGTGAAGGCTGGAGGCGAGGTCCAGCGCCTTCTGCTCCTCACCGTGGCACAGGAGGACCCTCTGCGGCCGAGGCTCGACCGTCGCGATGTAGTTCATGAGCTGCACCCGGTCGGAGTGGCCGCTGAAACCCTCGCAGTTCGTGATCTCGAACCGGACCGGGACGGAGATCGACCGGCCGCCGTCCATGAGGGTGGCCTCGTTCATCCCCTGCTTGAGACGCCGTCCGAAGGTCCCCTCCGCCTGGTAACCGGCGAAGACCATCCCGTTCTTCTCCTGCGGCGCCCAGGCCTTGAAGTACTCCAGGACCGGCCCGCCGCTCATCATCCCGCTCGTCGCGAGGACGATCGAAGGGTCGTTGTCGTCGATGACGCTCATCCGCTTCTGCTGGGACTCGACGCGGTGGAAGACGTCCGAGAGGAACGGGTTGTCCCCCTGCTGGAAGATCTGGGTCCGCAGCTGGCTGTTCAGGTACTCGGGGTAGGCCGTGTGGATCGAGGTGGCCTCGAAGATCATGCCGTCCAGCCAGACGGGGACGCGCGGGATGCGTCCCTCCCGCATCTTCTCCTCGAGCACGAGCATGACCTCCTGGCTCCTCCCGACGGCGAAGACCGGGATGAGCACGTGCCCTCTCCGGCTGATGATCTTCTCGACGAAGTGTCCGAGCTCCTCGGCACCCTGCTGACGCGGGGGCTGGACGTCGCGGAACCCCCCGTAGGTGGACTCCATGATGAGCGTCTCCAGGCGCGGGAACCGGTTGGTCGCGGGGTTGAACAACCAGCTCCGCTCGAACTTCAGGTCCCCCGTGTAGGCCATGTTGTAGTCGCCGTCGCCCAGGTGGAAGTGGCACATCGAAGAGCCCAGGATGTGCCCCGCGTTGTGCAGCGTGAGGCGGAGGTCGGGGGCGATGTCGGTGGTCTCCCCGTAGCGGAGCGGGATCGTGTGGGAGACGAGCTCCCGGACGTGGCTCGACTCGTAGAGCCCCTTGCGGGCCTCCTGGTTGGAGACCTTGATCGCGTCCAGCAGCATGAGCGTCATCAGGTCCCGCGTCGGCGGCGTGCAGTAGATCGGCCCGTCGTAGCCGTACTTCAGCAGGACCGGCACGAGGCCGCAGTGGTCCAGGTGCGCGTGGGTCACGACGACCGCGTCCAGGCTGTCGAGCGGCATCGCCTCGGGGGCGGAGAAGTAGGGGGTCCGCTCGGAACCCGGGTCGATCCCGCAGTCGATGAGGACGCGGGAGTTCTGGGTGGTCAGCAGATGGGCGCTGCGGC
Organism: Thermoplasmata archaeon; assembly: GCA_021802125.1. Taxonomy (GTDB): domain Archaea; phylum Thermoplasmatota; class Thermoplasmata; order Lutacidiplasmatales; family UBA184; genus JAKAAX01. Next base: position 78,634 of record JAKAAX010000003.1, read on the forward strand.
CCACCTCGCGGTAGCCTCCGAGGGAGGTGTTCCGCGCCCAGAGCTTCTCCGGTAGGCGGTCGCGGACGATGCGCGTGCCCACCTTCTTCAGCATCTTCCGGCGCTCGTCGAAGACGCTGCGGAGGTAGGTGCGGACCTCCTCCACCGTCTTCGAGGGGATGGGCGGGGTACGGACGACCGTCGGCACCCAGCCGATGCGCCGCTTGATCTCGTTCAGGACGGCGGCCTGGCGCCCGATGGCGGCCCCGGGGTTCGCCGCTTCCACGGTGACCTCCCCGGTCTCGGGCTCGAAGAAGATCTGGTTGACCTCGGCCTCCGGCGGCACGAGCTCGCGGATGACCGCCTCGGCCTCCTTCGGGTCGACGAGGACGGAGGGGTCGCTGCGGATCAGGACCCGGCGATGCAGACGCTGGGCGATCTGGCGGAGGAGCTCACCGCCGGAGAGGAAGGCGTCGAGCTGCTTCGTGTAGACCACCACATGGGGGCCCTCGAGCTCGATCGTCGTGACCTCGATACCTTCGGGCAGTACATCGTTCAGGCATTCCCGCGTCTGCTGGAGGAGTCCTTCTACGCTCATGGCGTGCTTCTCTGGGGAGGTGGATGGCTTCCCGCCCCGCGCGTCTGACGCGCTGGGGCTGGGCGGTCGGGGAAGGGGTTTCGACCCACCCGCGACGGGCCGACTCGTTCCTGTCGGGAACGTGGCGCTCGTCGGGCGAGGGGCGGGTCAGGCGTGGATCTTGAGGTCAGAGCTCAGTCGAGCTTGAGCTTCGTGAGGCGCTTCTTGATCTCGTCGTCGGAGTACTCCCGGTACTCCTTCTCCGTGATCGTCGAGAGGAGGTAGCCGTCGCCGCTGTTGGAGTCCCGCTTCATGGCCACGGTGAGCGCCCGGAGCGCGATGTCGACGCCCTCGGAGACCGTGAGGTTCTCCTTGTACGCCTCCTCCAGGATGCCGTAGGCGATGGCGGAGCCGCTGCCGACGGAGACGAAGTTGTCCTCGATGCTCCCGCCCGCGGGGTCGACGGAGAACAGATGGATGCCCTTCCCGTCCACGCCGCCGATGAGCACCCACGCGAGGTAGGGCATCATCCGGTTGCCCGACAGGATGTTCGCGAGCATCGTCGCGGAGCCTTCCACGGAGATCGGGGCGGCCCGGCGGAGCCGGTAGAGGTTCACCTCGGCTCTCAGGTAGCGCACCAGGGCCTGGGCATCGCCCACCCACCCGGCGATCGTCATGCCGATGTGGTCGTCGATCTTGAACAGCTTCTGGGCGACCTTGTTGGCGATGAATCCCCCGCCCAGGGTGGCCCGCCGCTCGGTGGCGAGGACGACCCCGTCCCGGCAGACGATACCTACCGTGGTTGTGCCTTTGAGCGCGCCGTCCGGGAGACCTACAGGGTTCCCAGAGGTCGGAAACGCTACCGCGTCCGATGAGAACATCAGAACCATCTGTGCTTAGGGGGGCCGGTATAAAAAGGGTCGCTGGGTCGGTACCGGGTCACGTCGCTGGGCCCTCGACGGTGGTGGAGTGCGTTAGGGGTGTTCCCCCCCGCCGCCCCCTCCCCCCTCCCCCCTCCCCCCTCCCTCCCTTCTGTCGGAAGAGCCTGCGGGCGAACCATACCCTGATGGGGGCGGGGCCTCTCGGCCCCAGCGTCCGGGCCGGTAAGCATGGAGACCCTTCGCATCCGCTTCCTCTCCCCCCGCCATCCTTCGGACCATTCCACCGGGGTGGCCCACGTGGCCGCTCGGGTCTCCGCGGTCTGGGCGAAGCAGGGGCACGCCGTGAGCGTCTGCTTCCCGCGGGGGCCGGACGACCGGGAGCTCCCACGGACCTGGGAGGGCGTTGAGGCGGTCCCGATGGAGGTCCGGCCCCGCGCCCACGTCCCGAAGAGCCTGGAGGCCGAGACCGGGCGCGCCTTTGCGCGCGAGGTGGAGCGGGGCGCCGACGTGGCGATCGCGAACAACGAGTTCGGGGCGTTCCTGCCCTCCCGCCGGCAGGGAGGCGCCTCCCTGGGAGTCGTGGCACTGCACGGCCTCGCGCTCCGCTTCATGCAGCTCGAACGAGCCACGCGACGAGGGCTTCGCCCTCGAGCGGGGTTCTACGCGGACCTCCGGGCCGTGAAGCAGCTGGAACGCCAGGCCATCGAGCGCGCCGACCGGGTCGTGGCGATCTCCCATCGGGTGCTCGAGGACGCGGAGGCGACCTACGGAGTGCAGAGAGGGCGAGCGCGGGTCATCTACAACGGCACCGACCCGGTCCGTCCGGCGGAGACGGGGGAGCGCCTGAACGCCCGCGCGGCGCTCGGGTTGCGCGACGACGAGCGGTACGCGATCGTCGTGGGGGCTGACGCCTACCGAAAGGGCCTGGACGTGGCCGAGGCCGCGGTCCGCCGACTGCGGGGAGAGGGCCGACGGGTGACCCTGCTCGAGATCGGACATGCCGGTCCCTCGGAGGAGGGGGTGGTCCGGCTCGGTCGCGTGAGCGAGGAGCGGAAACGGCAGGTCCTGCTCTCCGGGGACGTTTTGCTCCTGCCCAGCCGATACGAGGGATTCCCCGGCATCGCCCAGGAGGCAGCGGCGCTCGGACTTCCGCTCGTCGCGAGCCGAGAGAGCGGGCTCGACACCGGACGACCCGGAGAGGACTTCCTCGAGGTGCCGGGTTCTGAGCCCGCGGCGTGGGCCCAAGCGCTGCTCTCGCTCTTGGGAGACGAGACCCGTCGCCGCCGACTCGCGGAGCGGGGCTCGAAGCTGCTCTCGGAGAGGACGTGGCAGGCGATGGCGGACGATTACCTGTCGATGGTACGCGAGGAGAAGGACGGCGCCCATCCCACGGTTCCTCCGCGCTGAACCGCGGCTCCCGTGCGCTCTTACGTACCCGTTCGGTCCGCAGGTCTTATGGTCACTCTCTTCTAACGCGCGACCGAGGCGATCGGGTGCAGAAGCACGATGTCCTCGTGGTCGGCGCCGGCCTGGCCGGGCAACGGGCCGCGTTGGAAGCGGTCCGGGCGGGCCGAAGTGTCGGGGTGCTCTCCAAGCTCCACCCGCTCCGTTCCCACTCGGCAGCCGCCCAGGGCGGGATCAACGCGTCGCTGGGCCCCCAGGACTCCCCGAAGGACCACATCTTCGACACGGTGAAGGGCTCCGACTACCTGGCCGACCAGGACGCCGTGGAGATCCTCTGCAACGATGCCGGTCCGACCGTCATCGAGATGGAGCACTTCGGCACCATCTTCAACCGGGCCCCGGACGGTTCGCTCGACCGCCGCGCCTTCGGCGGGGCTTCCTACAACCGCACCATCTTCTCGGCGGACCGGACCGGTCTCGCCCTCCTCCAGGGGCTCTACGAGGAGCTCTCGCGCGAGAAGCGGATCCACGTCTTCGAGGAGTGGACCGCGATCGACATCGTCGCCCGCCAGGGCGTCGTGCAGGGGGTCGTCGCGCTGGACCGGAAGAGCGGGGCCATCGAAGGGTTCTCCGCCCGCGCCGTCGTCGTCGCCACGGGCCCCTTCGGCCGGATGTACCCCAACACCACCAACTCCCACGCCTCCACCGGGGACGGCACCGCGCTCGCCTACCGGGCCGGGGCGTTCCTCAAGGACATGGAGATGGTCCAGTTCCACCCCACCTGCCTCCCCGGCTCCTGGATCCTCATCACCGAGGGGGCCCGCGGCGAGGGCGGGATCCTGAAGAACGGGAAGGGGGAGCGCTTCATGACGCGCTACGCCCCGAACAAGCTCGAGCTCGCTTCCCGCGACGTCGTCTCCCGCGCCATCGCGACCGAGGTGAAGGAGGGCCGGGGCTTCCCCGACGGGACCTGCCACCTGGAGCTCATGCATCTCGGCAAGGAGAAGATCACGACGAAGCTCCAGGAGATCGTGGAGTTCTGCCGGAACTTCGCCGGCATCGACCCCGTGGTCGAGGCCATCCCGGTCTACCCTGGCCAGCACTACATGATGGGCGGGGTGAGCACCAACCCCCGCGCCGAGACCAACATCACCGGGCTCTACGCCGCAGGGGAGGCCGCCTGCGTCTCGGTGCACGGGGCGAACCGGCTCGGAGCGAACTCGCTCCTGGAGACGCTCGTCTACGGGAAGATCGCGGGCGCGAACGCCGCCACGTACGCCGCGAAGGCCCCCGAGAGCGGGCTGACGCAAGCGGACGTCGACCTCGCGACCAAGAAGCTCCACGTCATCTGGGACCGCAAGCAGGGGGAGTCCCCTGCGAAGATCCGCCAGGACCTCCAGAAGGTCATGAAGGAGAACGTGGGGATCTACCGCACCCCGGAAGAGCTCCTCACGGCGCAGAAGAAGGTCGCCGAGCTCAAGGGGCGCTACGCGAACGTCTACGTCCAGGACAAGTCCACCACCTACAACGTGAACCTGACCGACGCGCTGGAGCTGGGCTACCTCCTCGACCTCGCGGAGTGCATCGTCGCGGCCGCGATCCTCCGGACCGAGTCCAGGGGTGCGCACGTCCGGCTCGACTTCCCGAAGCGCGACGACGCGAACTGGCTCAAACACATCCTCGTCCAGGCCTCTCCGGCGGGCCCGAAGCTCTCTTTCCTGCCCGTGACCGTCACGAGCTACCAGCCGATGGAGCGCCACTACTGAGTCGGTGGACCGGGGCGGAAAGGGAAGGGAGGGAAGAACCATGGTGCGCGTGCCCATCGAGGTGTTCCGGGGAGGGGCAGGGACCCCGAACCGATTCGACAAGTTCGAGCTCGAGCTGGAGGAGCATACCCCCATCCTGACCGCGCTCCTCAAGATCCGCGACGAGATCGACCCGACGCTCGCCGCCCGCTACTCCTGCCGCCAGGCGATCTGCGGCTCCTGCGCCGTGCGCGTGAACGGGAAGAGCCGGCTCGCGTGCGTGACGCAGGTCGGCCCCGAGCTCGCGAAGCGCGGAAAGCTCCGGATCGAGCCGATGGGAAACCAGCCGGTCCTCCGCGACCTGGTCGTCGACCAGAAGCCGTTCTGGGACCGCTACCACCGCATCGAGCCCTACCTCATCCCGGACCCCGCGCACCCGATGCCGGTGGGAAAGGAGAACCCGATGTCCCCCGAGCAGGTCGCCCAGTTCCAGGAGACCCCTCGGTGCATCGCCTGCGCCTCCTGCTTCTCCGCCTGCCCCGCTCTCGACTCCGACCCGGATTTCCTGGGCCCGATGGCGCTCGCGAAGCTCTTCCGGTTCGTCGTGGACCCCCGCGACGGGGCGTTCCATCAGCGCCTGGAGACGGTGCAGAACCAGTCGCTCTGGCTCTGCCTGCGCTGCAACCTCTGCGTCGAGGCCTGCCCGAAGGACGTTCGGCCCGCCGAGCGGATCGTCGACCTCAAGTGGATGGCCAACCAGGAGATCGGCAAGCGTGAGCCGGGCAGCAAGCACTCCATCGGGTTCGCCGAGAACATCCAGGAGGGCGGCCTCCTCAACGAGCGCCGCCTGGCGATGGACTCGCTCGGGCTCATCGGGACGCTCGGCCAGCTCCCGAAGGCCATCACCATGATGCGGCACGGCCGGTCGATCAAGAAGCACCCCCCGATCCAGGGCCGCGAACAGCTCGATGTCATCTACAACGCCATGAGCGGGCGCGAGGACCTCCAGCACCGCCCGATGTCCGGTGAGGGAGGGGTCCGAGGAAAGGCGCCCACGCCGCCTCCAGCTGCGGCGTCTCCGCCTCCGGCCACGGCCACGACCACGGCCGCGGCGAAACCCCGCCCCTCCGGCGAGACGAAGGAGGCCCATCCATGAAGGTCGCCTACTACCCTGGCTGCGTCGCACAGGAGTCGGGCAAGGAGCTCGACCTGGCCACGCGCGCCGTCGCGCCCCGCCTCGGGATCGAGCTCCAGGACTTCCCCAGCTTCTCGTGCTGCGGCAGCGGGTTCATCGACGAGTCGAACTACGCGCTGAACACCGCGCTGAACGCGAGGAACCTGGCGATCGCGGAGAAGGCCGGGCTCGCGACGGTGATGACCGTCTGCTCGACCTGCCAGGGGATGCTGAAGCTCGCCAAGCGGAACCTTGCGGAGAACAAGGTCCTCCGGGCCCGCGCGGACAAGGTCCTCGCCCAGATCGGCATGGAGTACCGCGGCACCGTCGAGCCCAAGCACATGCTCCAGCTCATTGTCGAGGACCTCGGGGGAGCGGAGAAGCTCCGGCCGCTCGTCAAGCGGCCGCTGAAGGGACTGAAGGTGGGCGCCTTCTACGGCTGCCACATCCTCCGCCCTCACGACACGATGAACTTCGAGGACCCGGAGGACCCGCACAGCTTCGAGGACGTGATCCGGGCGCTCGGGGCGGAGCCGGTCGACTACCGTGGCCGGGTCATGTGCTGCGGCTTCCCGATCCAGTTCGTCCGGCCCAAGACCGGTCAGAAGCTCGCAGGTAAGCAGATCCTGGACGCGAAGCGGAACGGCGCGAACGCCATGGCCACCCCGTGTCCTCTCTGCCACATCTCGCTCGACACCTACCAGAAGGAAGCCGGACGCGAGGTCGGCGACGACCTGCAGATGCCCGTCTTCCACTTCCCGCAGCTGGTGGGGCTCGCCCTGGGCATGGACCCCATCGCGCTGGGCGTCAAGCGCCACCTGGTCGACACCTCGAGCGCTCTCGAGAAGCTCGGGACCGTGGGCGTCCCGGCGTAGGGCGAGGGCGCCCCGTGGCGGATCCTCGGCGGGCGCCCGCCCCCGAGAGCCCCCGGCTCCGTCGGCTCCAGCGTGACCTGGGTCGGGCACCCCAGCGGGCCCTCGATCGCTTCTGGCAGGAGATCGAGCGGAGAGGGACCCCGCTCGTCGAGCCGGTGGCCCGGAACGACCCGAGGGCGGTAGGGGACTCCACCGACCCGGATAGGACGGTCACGGACCACGACCACCTCGTGACGCTCCTGTTCCGGGGAAAGAGCGACGTCCGTTCCGTGGAGGTGCAGTGCTCCTTCGGAAGCAAGTTTCCCACGCGGCTCGAACTCCTGCCCGGCACCGACGTGTGGTACCGCACCTGGCGACTGAGCGACCGGTTCCGTGGCTCGTACCGGTTCGTCGTGAACCTCCCCGCGCGCGGCCCGCTCTCGAACCTGTCCTGGATCGAGCGAACGCGCCGGTCGATCACGGACCCGTTGAACCCACGGCGGTTCCTCGACCCCACGGACCCCGGCGACCCCGGGGGCCCGCACGGCTTCGCCTCCTCCGAGGTCGTCATGCCCCGGGCCCCGGACCGCGCCTGGCTCCGCGAGGCGTTCACCGGCCGGGTCCAGGGCCGGCTGGTGGAGGAGCGCATCGAGAGCCGCGCCCTCCGGCGTCAGCTTCCCCGACCGTGGTGGGAGAAGCGCCAGATCCCCGGTCGGCACGACCGACGACGGGTCTGGGTCTATCTTCCGGGCGGAGCAGGAACGGGAGCAGGACCTCGGTCCGTGGACCCCAGGAACCTGGTGGTCTTCCTCGACGGTTTCGACTACGCGCACGTTCTCGCCGCCCCGTCGACCCTGGAGGCGCTCGCCCGGCGCGGGTCGATCGGACCCACCGCGGCCCTCTTCGTCGAGCACGGACCGAAGAACTACCGGGGGGTGGACCTCTGGTGGAACGAGCCTTTCGGGGAGTTCCTGGCCGACGAGCTCCTCCCCTGGGCCCGCGGCCGCTTCGGGTGGTCCAAGCTCTCCGCTACCCGGACGGTTCTGGCCGGTGCGAGCCTGGGGGGTCAGACCGCCCTGCTCTGGGCGCTTCGCCGCCCCGAGGTCTTCGGCGCGGTGCTCTCCCAATCCGGATCGTTCCAGAACGCGCCCGACCCTTTCCGGGAGGAGCCGAACTGGACCGCCCGCTGGGTCGCGGACCACCCTCGGGTGCCCATCCGGGTCCACCTCGAGGTCGGGCTACGCGAAACGGTGCTGCCCTTCGGAGCGACGCGGTACCCGACGATCCTGTCCTCGAACCGTCACCTGCGGGACGTGCTGCGCGCCAAGGGGTACCCGCTCAGTTACTCCGAGTTCGATGGGGGCCACGACGACGGGTGCTGGAGGCAGACGCTGGCGGACGGGCTGGTCGCCCTCCTGGGGCGACCTTCGGCGCGTCCGAAGCGCTGAGGTCGAACGCCTACGGACCCGCTTCCCGCGTCTCCGCGGGTGCGGGGAGCACCGCGGTGGCCCCTTTCGTGACGAAGTAGTGCAGACGGTCGCACTGCTTCTGGAAGTACCCGCTCCCCTCCTTCGCGAACTCCGATAGGAGCGCAGGGAGCTCCTCCTCCTTCGCCGAGGCTTCGAGGACGGGAGAGAACATGCAGGGGAAGACGACCACGAGCCGCTCGTCCATGACGAGGCGCTCGGTCTCGGGGGCGCCGCAGAAGGGACAGTTCAGCTTCGGCATGGGGACTCCGACCCGGAAGAGGACCGGGCTCCGACACGGCTCACGCGCCGGAGCTCAAAGGGTTCGCGCCCTCGCGGGCCTCGTCGGACGAAGAGGATCGTTCAGACGAGGCTGCCCATCTCCCAGGCCCAGCCGGGGGCCGGGTCGTCGGGGCGGATGTCCACTCGCGGAGGGGCGTGGCCGGACCCGCCGCAGTAGGTGCAGGAGCGGGTGACCTCCTCCAGTACGCTCGCGCGCTCATCGTACCGCCACCGCCGCTCCACGCCCTCTCCCCGACAGATCGGGCAGGGTGAGGTCTCCTGCGTGGGGTTCGATGCGGGCGAGCGCCCCTTGCTCTCCATACGTACTCCTACATACTACTTCCACGCGGGGGTATTTAACCGCAATTCTACAGTGGAACGTTATACGCGGTGAGGAGGGGGCTCCTCGACGACCCCGGCCCCACGTGGACCGGCCAATGCGCAGGCGGAGAGGATCGCTCCTCAGATCCCTTCCCAACGGAAGCTGCCGGGACGCAGAGAGAAGAGGACCCCTTGTTCGGAGAGCTGGAGCAAGTGCTCCTCGAGCTCCTCGCGGTCCGACCAGAGCCCTTTCGAGCGCAGCCGCGACCACAGGTCCGCGAGCGACATGTCCCCGCGCTCCATCAGCACCGCGCGAAGGACGAAGTAGCGCGCCTGGGACCTCTTCGACCGCAGGCGCCCGCCCCTGGAGAGCAGTTCGCGCGTCGCGCGGGAGCTCCCGAGCGCCGGGTCGGACACCGCGGCCACCAACCGGTCCGCGATCGCGAGGAGGTCCTCCGGGAGGACCGCCGCGCGACCGACGAGCTTCGCCCGTCCGGTCCCGGCTTGGACGAGATGGTCGCGGAGCCCCCGGGCGTGGAGCAGGACGCCATCGAAGTCGGATCGCGGGAGCCCCAGTTGGGTCGGCAGGTCGGTGAGCGCCTCGCGCACCTTCCCCAGGGCGAGGTCGAGGCACCGGTGGAGCTCCTCCGTCTCGGGCAGCTGCGGTTCGTGGAAGTGCGCCCGGACGAGATGGTCCGCCCACTCCCCCGCCGCCTCCTCGGGGACCCGGGTCATGGCGAGCTCCTGCCATCGGTCCGCCGGCTCCATGAGCGGGACGTGCGGGTCGAACAGCACCCGGTAGAGGTCGTCGCCGTCGGCCCCTCCGTAGAGCAGGTGCGAGGACTCGAAGCCGCTCCCCTTGCTCTGGACCCGGTCCCACGCGCGGGAGCCGAGGGTGTCGATCACCACGGAGTAGGGAGCCGAGTAGGAGGGGCCGAGCGACCCTCGCGATCCTCGTGACCCTCGCGCTCCACGGCCCTTCCCCCGGGCCAGTCGGACCTGCCACGGGGGAAGCAGCGCACGCAGAGGAGCCACCGCCGGCGAGAGCACCCCGGTGGGAACCCCCCAGCTGCCCATCACGACGTCCAGCCCTGGGGGACGGCCGTGGAACGGAGGCGCCCCGACGAACGGCAGCAGCAGGAGCGGCGCGAGTCCCGGGTCCAGGCCCGTCGCGTCGGAGAAGCCCCGCACCGCCTCTTCCGCTTCGCGCGCGGAGAGGGTGGGCGGGGGGAAGAACTCGGACTCCGCGACCCGCTCGGGGCTCTCCGCCCAGAGGACGTCCTCGGAGAGCAGGCCGCGCTTCTCGTCCTTCCAGACCACCACCCGCCGGCGGGGCCGGGGGATCCGGTAGCACCGGCCCTCGTGGGGCCGTTCCTCCGGGTCCTCGAGGACGATCCAGGGGCCTTCGACCGGTCGGGCCGGGAGGGGGTAGGCCCGGAACGTCGCTCGGCGGCCGACCGCGCGGAAGAGCCCGGGGGGCGCGGGGGCCTCCCGCAAGACGGCGACGAGGTCGGAGGGGACCCTCTGACCCAACGGGGTCTGCCGGTAGCTGTGGAGCCAGGAGGTCCACCTCTCCCGCAGCTCGCGCTCGTACGGGAGGTAGGTCGACCCCAGCTCCAGGAGGCTCGGGGGGTCTCCCGGGAGGACCGGGGCCCAGCCTTGCAGTCGGGGCCTCGTGAGCCCGCTCGGAAGCGCCGCCACGGTCAGGCTACGAACGGGGCGGGGAACCGGAGGATCGCGTCCGCGACCTCCGGACGCATCACCTCGGGCCGGGGACGCTCCCCTCTCAGGATCTGCTCCCGGACCTCGGTGCCCTTGAACGTGACCCGCGCGGAGGCGGGGTGCGGGCAGGTCTTCTCGGTGGAGATCCCCATGCACTTCGTGCACCAGAAGGTGTTGGTGTAGAAGAGCGGGGTCACTCCGAGGTCGTCGTACTCCCCGAAGATCGCCCAGGAGTCGTAGGGCCCGTAGAAGTTCCCGACCCCCGCCGCGTCGCGTCCGACGATGAAGTGGGTGCAGCCGTAGTTCCTTCGAACGAGGGCGTGGTAGAGCGCCTCCCGGGGCCCGGCGTAGCGCATGAAGGTCCGGAAGTAGGAGAAGAAGACCCGCTCGGGCGGGAAGTAGTTCTCCACCAGCGCGTCGTACGCGGAGGCGATGACCTCGTCCTTGAAGTCGCCGCTCTTCTTCTCGCCGATGAGCGGGTGGACGAACAGCCCGTCCGTGAGCTCGAGCGCGTGCCGCTGCAGGTACTCGTGCCCGACGTGCGGCGCGTTCCGGGTCTGGAACCCGACGACCTTCTTCCACTTCCTCCGGGCGAACTCGGCCCGGACGGCTTCCGGGGAGAGGGAGCGCGAGGCGTACGGGTCGGCCGGAGCCTTCTCGAGCCGGAAGCTCCCCCCGACCATCTCCGTTCCCAGCGTGTCGAGCCGCCGGACCCCCGGGTGCTCCCTCGAGGTGGTGCGGTAGACGCCGCTGGCGCAGGCCTCCTTGTCCCACGAGAAGATCTCCTCGACCTTCAGCACGGCCGAGGCCTCGGTCCCCGCGACCCCCAGGAGGACCTCGTCGCCCTCCTTCCATCCGGCTTCCCGGCCTCCCAGGTCCTGGAGCGGGAAGTTCACCGGCAGTGGCCACGGCTTGTCGTTCTGCAGCCGTCCTTCCTTGACCACGCGGTCGTGGTCGTTGCGGACCAGGAACCCATGGAGCGGGGCGTACACCCCTGTGGCCAGGTTGACGCCTTCCTGGAAGAGGAGAGGGCTCACCGCGGTGACGCCGCGGGTGGCCGGAGCTTTGGGGTGGGTCGCAGCTTGGCGGTGGCTGGGGTTGTGGCTCATGGAGTACCGGGCCACCATCCCGAAGGGGATATTCGGCCTTTTCGCACGGCGGAGCCCTCTGCCAGGTGAGGGTCTCGCCGCCTGCCAAGGGCCGGGGCGCGGGTCAGTCGATGTAGCCCAGCGCCTTCAGGCGGTCCTTCACCCGGGCCTCGTCGCGCGCCGAGAGCGGCTCGCCGTCCTGGGCCGCGACCTCGGTCAGGCGGGCGAGCACGAAGGCCACGAAGTCGTCGACGGAGGCGAACCCCGTGCCCTTGATCCGCTCCTGGATGCGGTCCCGGAGCTCCCTCGGGATCTGGACCGGGACGGTGGTGGGCTCCGGCATGGGGACCCTTTCGAGGGCCCTATTCCTTGCTGCCTATAATGCGTCCCAGACGCCGGAACGCGTGGCGGAGCGTGACGTCGGTCACCTGCGCCACCCGGGCCACGTCGCTCTGGCGGCGCGGTTCGCCGCACTCGACGGACGCGAGGTACAACGCTGCCCCCGCGAGCCCGTTCGGAGAGACCCCGCAGGCGTCCGGATGGTCGCCGATCCCGTCCAGGATGTTGAGGGCCTTGCCCAGGGTCTGGGAAGAGAGCTTCAGCTCGGTGGAGAACCGCCGGACGTAGGTCGCGAGCCCGACCGGGGGAAGGTCGAGGTTGAGACCGCGTCTCAGCGCCATGTAAGCCCGTCCGAACTCGGCCCGGGTGATGCTCGACGCCTCGGAGATCTCGCTCCAGGTGCGAGGCAGGGAATAGCGACGGCACGCGGCATAGACCGAGGCGGCGGCCGCGGCGGCGGCAGAGCGTCCGCGGAAGAGCCGGGCCTCGCCTCCCTTCGCGAGGACCAGCAGCGCGGCGTCCTGCACCAGCGGGGGCAGGCTCAGGCTCATCGACAGGCGACGGACGATCTCCTCGCCCTTCAGGCTCATCCCCGGACGGGCGTGGACCCGGGCGGAGCCTTCCCGCGCGCGGCGGCGCAGCAGACGGAACTCCCGCTGGGCGGCGGCGGGGAGACGGTTCCCCTGGGCGTCGCGGTTACCTGGGAAGACGGTGTCCGCGCGCTTCTTGGGGGAGAAGGGCGCCTGCGAGGGCCCGTGCCCCTGCGGCGTGTTGGCGAGGGTCCCGTCGCGGGTGAAGCTGGGGCCCATGTCGAGGACCGTCGCTTCGAGCACGAGTCCGCAGTGGGGGCAGACGAGCTCCCCCGTGCGTCCTTCGCGAACGGCGCGCGGATGTCCGCATCCCGGGCAGGTCCCCCCATTAGGGCCTGCAGAAGCGGTAGGGGCCGACATGGGGGATCGGGGCGCGAGCTCCTCGTTCGCCCTACCTCTGAACCGGCGATTCAGGTAGTTAGCTTTTGTTCCAGTATCGAAGGTGACGCATGCCACGGTGGGTCCGGGGGTTCCGAGGCCCCTGGAGCGGGGAAACCGTTCCCCTGGCAAGCACCGCAGACCGTGCCCTGGGGCGGTCCGGAGGAGAGGTTTCACCCCTGAGAAGGGGAGGGAAAGGGAGGGGAGCGGAGGGGCGGGGGGGGGCGGGCACTCCCTGGCTAGGGTCCAGTCGGCCCCCGTCGCCCGCTTGGGGATAGGATTTGGGAAGGGTTGGATCTCGTTGCAGGGGTACGAACGCGATCCCTTGGTGCCTTGCCAGGGTGGTGGCCGGCTCCCAGGGCGCTCTTGAGCGCGGCGATACGCACGGGGCCCGCTTTCCACCCGGGCGCGCGGGCAGGTAGTCCGCGCTCCTGGGGAGGCTACTCCCACTCGATGGTGGCGGGGGGCTTGTCCGTCACGTCGTAGAGCACGCGCGTGACCTTGCCCGAGAGCTCCCGCGTGATCCGCTCGGAGATGCGGCGGAGGACCTCGGTGGGCACCGCGAGCGAGGTCGCCGTCATCGCATCGATGGACTCCACGATCCGGACCGAGACCGCGTCGCCGTACGTCCGCGCATCGCCGATCACCCCGACCGTGCGGACGGGGAGCAGGCTCGCGAAGTACTGCCACGGGCGCGGGATCTTCCCCTCGCTCACGGCACGCTCGACCTCCTCCTCGACGACGGCACACGCGACGCGCGTGGTCTCCGTGCGCTCGGGAGTGACCTCTCCCACGACCCGGACGGCGAGGCCGGGGCCCGGGAAGGGCTGCCGCTCGGGCTGGGGCACGTTGAGGTGCCTGGCCAGCGCCCGAACCTCATCCTTGTAGAGGTCGCGCAGAGGCTCGACGACCTTCAGGTGCATGTCCGCGGGAAGGCCACCCACGTTGTGGTGCGTCTTGATCGTGTCCCTCAAGCTCCCGCCGCTCTCGATCCAGTCGGGCGCGATGGTCCCCTGCACGAGGTAGTCGGCCTGGAGCGCCTTCGCTTCCTCCTCGAAGACCCGGACGAAGGTCTCCCCGACGATTTTGCGCTTCCGTTCGGGGTCGGCGACCCCCTTGAGCGCGGAGAAGAACCGCGGGGCCGCCGGGACCACCCGGTGCTTCACGCCGGCTCCGGAGAGGACCTCTTCGGTCCGCTCGATCTCCCCCTTGCGGAGCAACCCGTTGTCGACGAAGAGCGCGGTGGCCCGGTCGCCGATCGCCCGCGCCACGACGACCGCGGCGACGGTGCTGTCGATCCCGCCGGAGGCGGCCACGATGGCCCGCTTCGGCTCGGGGACCTGGGACCGGACCTTCGGGACGGCCTCCTCGAGGAATCTCTTCGGGTCCTTCACGCGTCGCCCCAGGGGCGTAGACCCATAAACGTGCGGGAGCGGCGCCCTCGCCTTTTTGGGGTCGGGGCCCCGTGCGCCCCGCAGTAGGTGTTCATGGCGCCCAAGCTGAGGCCGACGAGCGTGGCCGTGGTGGTGAAGGACCGGAAGAAGGCGTTGAAATGGTACACGCGCGCGCTCGAGCTCAAGGTGCTCGAGGACCACGGGCACTGGGTGGTGGTGGGGTCGAAGCGCTCGGGGATGGCGCTCCACCTCTGCCAGCCGTCGGACTACGATCCGAACGCCAAGCTCGAGAAGGGCAACACGGGGATCATGTTCCGGACCGGTCGGGGCATGACGCGGACCTACGAGCGGATGAAGAAGAACGGCGTGAAGTTCACCCACCCCCCCGAGAAGGTCGAGTGGGGCTGGTACTGCACCTTCCAGGACCCCGACGGCAACGAGTTCTGGCTCACCCCTGAGGAGTGAGGTCCCGCCGACCGGGCTCGAACGTGGGAGAGGAGACGGAGACGACCCCGGGGCCGCCTCCCGGGCCAGGCGAGGGGGCCTCCCCCTCCTCGCACCCTCACTCCCCCCCGCACCCCCACCCGAACCCCCACGCCCGTCGCGACGCGTTCCTTCGCCGGGGACTGAAGTTCGCGGGGCTGCTCATCCTCGTCTACTACCTCCTGCCGAAGAAGGTCTTCGGGGTCCCGGTCTACTGGGCCATCCCCCTGGGGGCGGCGATCGTCCTGGTGGTGGAGGTCGCGCGCGTCACGGGGGTGCTCCCCATCCCCGCCCTCCGGGCCTACGAGCACCACAGACCGGCCGGGTACGTGTACTGGGGCGCCGCGCTCGCGCTGCTCGTCGCGTTCTTCCCGGAATCGTTCGCGGTGAGCGCCCTCATCGCGGCCTCCGTGGCGGACGTCATCGCGGGGGAGCTCCGTCGCGGGTGGAAGATGTCGGGGGGAAGGAGCCGGGCGATCGGCGCCTTCGTCCCGTTCACCGCCGTCGCCGGCGCGCTCCTCTTCTGGCTCTCCCCGGAGGGAGCGGTCCTCAGCCTGCTGCTGGGCGCGACGGGCGCGGTCCTCGCCTCCGCCGTGGAAGGGAGGGTCATGGGATGGCTCGACGACGACCTCTTGATGCCCATCCTCCCGGCCCTGCTCTGGATCGGGCTCGTCGCGGTCCTCCCGGGGGCCACGCCTCTCGGTTTCCACCTGCCCTGGATGAGCCGGGGCTGACCCACGGCGACCGCGAGCTACGCTACCAAGGGCCGGTCCCGTCGTGGGACCTTCGGGCCCGGGGGGCGGGGAGACCCTTCAGGGGTCCCCCCTCGTTCGGCCTCGGGGGCCCGTCCCCGTGCACTTCAGACGATCGGTGTCAGCCGAGCGTGCGGCGGGCCCTTCTCCGTGTCCACGCTCATGGCGTAGACCATCGTCCTCGGACGGATCCCGTAGACGCACGGGCTGTTGTCGATGTTGACGATGCGGAAGTACGTGTCCATCATGTTGATCATCTCGGAGGTGACCAGGAGCCCCGGCTTCAGCAGCCCGATGCCCAGGTCGCCCATGATCTTCGTCCGCTCGACGCCCATGAACAGGCTCTTGATCGCGAGCTGGTCGCCCTGGAGGTACTCCAGGGTGTCGAACCCGGTGTACTCGATGAAGGGCTTGCCCTCGCCACCGCGCACGGCGCGCTCGGCGCCCTGCAGGGTCCTCTGGGCCTCCTCGCGGCCGGCCCGGAGCATCGGCAGGATGTAGGGGGCCTTGGCCTCCGTCGCGAAGTAGTCCGTGATCCGCACCCGGTCGTCGAACGTCTGGGTGGGGATGTGCTGCGTGAGCAGCTCCCGGAGCTTCTCGGGGGACTCTCCTCCAGAGAGGACGCCCAGGATCCCGCCGCCTCGGGCGAGGAAGTTCATGAACGTCGGGGCGAAGAGCAGGTAGTAGTCGTCGATCGAGACCTGGACGTCGATCTCGAACCCGTTGTAGGACCCGCGCTTGTACCCTCCTCCGAGGAGAGCGTCGAAGTCGGGGATACCGGTGGAGAAGTGCCGCTCCGTGTCCGGGATCGCCTTCCAGGGCTTGGGGGCGGCCGGTCCGGTCTCGGGGCGGGGGGCGATGCCCAGCGCCTCGAAGCGGCCTCCGGCGAGGGTGACCGCGTAGCGGGGGCGAGGGATGGCCGTCGCCCGGAGCTTGTCCAGGCGCATGTGGCGGACGCGCCGCTCGTCGAGCTCCTCCCGGGAGAAGGAGATGAGCCCGTCCACCAGGTACTCGATCCCGCCCGCTTCGGGCTTCTCGAGGATCATGACCACGTTGGTGTTCGAGTTCTCGACCAGGTCCTTCTGCAGGCACATGACGAGCTCTTCCATCTCGAGCCCGTACTTGTGCGTCACACCTTCGAGAGAGTCGACGACGAGGAGCGCCTTCTCCGGGAGCACGCGCTCGACACGGTCGTACATGTGCTCGAGCTCGGGCATCCGGGTGCGCTGGAGCAGCGACTGGAGCTGCCCGCGGTCGACCTTGGTCGGAGCGCCCCGCTCCTCCCCCACGGCGCGGAGGAAGTCGCGGGCCTGCTGGAGCTTCTGCTTGACCTCGGCGGAGGGCTCGGGAGCGGTCTCCTTGTCCCGGCCGACCAGCGTCTCCAAGAAGATCTTCCCCGCATCGAAGACGCGGGTGCGCATCTCGGTGGTCTTGAGCCAGGGGAACTGTCGGTAGAGCGCCTCGTCGGAGACGCGCGTGGAGAGGTAGAAGCTCTGGCCAGGACGGCCGGCCTTCTCGAGCAGCTCGAGCCCGAAGGTGGTCTTACCGGTACCGGCCCCACCTTTGACGATGAGGCTGCGGCCCCCCTTACCACTCAAGAACGTGACAACTTCTGGCGGAATCCCGGCGCGCTGACGGGTCCCTGCGTCCAAAGTACTCTCCCCCGGAGACAAAGGTTGGGAGTGAACGCCGCATATATATTCGCTGAGGCGGGGCTCCGGAGAGCCCGGACTCAGCTACCGGAGCCCTGCGCGAGCTGCCTGGCCGCCGCGAGCGCGGCGTCCAGGGCGCCCTGGACCGCCGGGCCCTTCGGTCCGGAGGCCGTTGCCGCGGAGGGGTTCCCCCCACCCTTTCCGCCCCAGGCCTTGAGGGCGGGCGCGAGCAGGTCCCGTGCGGAAAGTTCCTTCGGGCTCGCGGAGGCGAAGAAGAGCACGGCCCCCTTCTC
Organism: Thermoplasmata archaeon; assembly: GCA_021802125.1. Classification (GTDB taxonomy): domain Archaea; phylum Thermoplasmatota; class Thermoplasmata; order Lutacidiplasmatales; family UBA184; genus JAKAAX01. The sequence continues at coordinate 96,008 of JAKAAX010000003.1, forward strand.
GTCCTCGCCGCAGAGGAGCGCGACCCCACCGGGGTGGGACGTGATCTCTCTCGCGAGCGCCTGCAGACCCTCGCGGTCCAGGTCGGTGGTGCCCACCACGATCCGATAGCGACCGCCGGAGAGGGGGTGGGCGGCGGTCGGGGAGTTCCAGAGCCCTTCCGCGATCCCGCGGACGTCGGCCTTCGCGGCCGCGCGCGCCTCCTTGTGCCCTTCCTTCAGGCGCTCCTGGAGATGGTCCACCGCACGCGGGACCTCCTCGAAGGGGACCGCGAGCTTCTGCGAGGTCTCCGCGAGGATCGCGTCGTGCTGCTGCATGAGCTCCAGCGCGCGCTCTCCGGCGGCGAAGTTCAACCGGACCATGCCGTCCTGGATGCGCTCGGTGGAGAGGACCTTGACGAACCCGACCTCGGAGGTGTGCGTGCAGTGGGTCCCTCCGCAGGCCTCGACGTCGAAGTCGGGGATCTCGATGATGCGCAGCTCCTTTCCCGGGACGGCCCCGCCCTGGTAGAGCCCGAAGCCGAACTTCTCCTCCGCCTTCGGCCGGGGCTCGAAGTAGCTCTTGACGGGGCGGTCCTCCCGGACGATCTGGTTCACGAGGCGTTCGGCCGCGCGAACCTCCTCCGGACGCAGGGCCTGCCAGTGGGTGATGTCCAGACGGGCCCCTTCGAGGCCCTTGTAGGCGCCCGCCTGCCAGACGTGGGGCCCGAGGATCTGCCGCAGCGCCCCGTTCAGCAGGTGCGTCGCGGTGTGGTGCTGCATGAGCTGCCGGCGGCGGTCCGAGTCGATCTTCCCCTCGCTGGCCTGGCCGACCTCGGGGAGGGGGGACTCGGGGGTCGAGAGCCGGTGGAGGACCCAGGGGCCGTGCCGGACGACCTCTTCCACGGGGACGCCCGCGAGATGGCCGCGGTCGGTGATCTGCCCGCCGCCCGTGGGATAGAAGTACGTCTGGTCGAGGATGACCCAGGGCCCCGACCGCCAGAGGACCTTCCCGGTGAACGTGTGCGTGTAGGGGTCGCGGTGGTAGTGGACCACGGTCCCCGGCAGGTTCGAGGGCGGCTCCGGGACCCGGGTCTCGGCCGCGGCGTCCGCTCCGTACCCTCCCCACCCGGCGGCCGCCGTCGCGTCCCTCGTGTGGAGCTCCGCCACCTTCGCGAAGAAATCGGGGGGCACCTCCACGCGGTGGGAGAGCTCCTCGACGGCGACGTCGGGGGTGACCCCGAGCGAGTCGTACACCATGACCAGGTCGTCCACGCCGGGGGCCCGCCCCTCCTTCTTCAGCCGCTCCTCGAGCTTCCGGATCTGGCTGCGCCCTCGGGTGATCGCCTCAGAGAAGCGCTCCTCCTCGATGCGGAGGACCTGTTCCAGCCCCTTCGGGTCTCCCGCGAGCTCGGGGAAGTCCTTGGAGACGTGGCGCAGGACCACGTCCATGAGCTTCGGGAGCGCGAGGGCTCCCGGGTGCTTCTCGAGCGTCCGGAGCATCCGCCGCAGGAGGAGACGGGCGAGGTACCCCTCCTTGACGTTGGAGGGGACGATGCCGTCGGTGAACAGGAAGAGGAAGTTCTTCGCGTGGTCCGCGAGGACGGCGGCCTCGGGAAGCGAGAAGTCGGAGGGGAGGTCCTTCAGGATCCCGGGGAAGACCGCCTCGTAGATCGTGGGGGTCCCCTGGGACATGTGGGTGAACCGCTCGAGCCCGTAGCCGGTGTCGACCACCCGCAGCGGCATGGGCCGCAGCTTGTCGCCGTCGCGGACGTACTGCATGAAGACGAGCGTCGCGATCTCGAGGCCGCGCAGACCCACGGAGACCGAGGGGCCGAGGTTCCCGCCGCCCTCCCACGCCTCCTCCTTGTAGGAGACCTCGCCGGGCGTGGCCCCGAGCTCGCTCGTCACGAGCTCGTGGCAGAGCTCGATGCAGCGGTCCTTCCAGTAGACCTCGTGCTCGGAGGAGTTGAACGCGTGGTGGGCCATCATCTCGAACATCGTGAGGTGGCGCCCGGTGACCCCCACGTTCTCGATGTCGGTGAAGCGCATGCAGGGCTGGGAGATCGTGAGCGGGTTCGCCGGCGGGGGGATGGCCCCCGAGGTCACCCACGGCTGAAAGTCGTAGATCGAGGCCTGGACGAACATCACGTCGTTCCGCCAGCGGGGGACGACGGGGTACCTCCGAAGGCGGGTGTGCCCGTGCTTCTCGAAGTAGGAGAGGTAGAGCTCCCGGAAGGAGGAGAGGTCGTAGGAGCGTTTGAACGGGGAGTTGTTCTGGAAGGAGTACGGGGTGCAGGGGGTCTCCGAGCAGACCTCCTGCTCGCCCTGTGACCAGAACGCCTCCCCGCACTTCTTGCAGGCCCGGCGGCGGAAGCCGGCCTTCGAGAAGTAGGGGTTCTCGTACTCTCGGGGCTCCATGGACGCGGGCGGCTACGTCGGGAGAGAGAAAAGCCCTCGCAGCCCCTGCCTTCGCGCGTCACGCGACCCTCCGAAGGGTTTAAGGCACCGTTCGCGCGGTCGCCCTTCCGGGGACGACCACCATGAGGACCTACGTCAAGTTCTACTTCAGCAGCGAGGGCGCCGGACCGCTCGACCTTGTCGACCAGATGCGCAACATCGGCTTCCGCGCGGAGGTCGGCGACTACGACTTCTCCGTCGAGTGGCACACCCCCGAGCAGTACGGGAACACGGTGCGCAAGATGCACAGCCTGCTGGCAGGCTCGCGCGTCCGCTACACCCTGATGACCAAGAACTGAGGGTCCCCGCGGCCTCCAGCCCCCCGCCGCCCCGCCCCTCCCTCGGCGCGCCTTCGGGCTACGGCAGGGGCGCTCCCTTCGGTCGTGTCCGGGGCCGCCCGCTCGGGGCGCTTCCGCGCTTCTTCTCTCCCCGGCCCGGCCCTTCCCCCCCGCTCCGCCCGGTCTCGCAGAGATCGACGATGGGGCAGCGGGAGCACTGGGGGCCTATGGGCCGGCAGACGTTCTGCCCATGCTGGACGAGGAGCGGGTTCACCGGGACCCAGAGGTCCATCGGGATGACCCGCATGAGCGCCTCCTCCGTCTCCTCGGGCGTCCGGGTCCTCACGGCGCCCAGCCGGTTCGCGATCCGGTGCACGTGGGTGTCCACCGGCACGGCCGGGATCCCGTACCCGAAGACGAGGGTGCAGTTCGCGGTCTTCCGTCCGACCATCGGCAGCGAGAGGAGCTCCTCCATCGAGGTCGGGACCTTCCCCCCGAAGCGGTCGCGGACCTCGCGGGCGCAGTCCCGGACGCCCTTCGCCTTGGTGGCGTAGAACCCCACGGGCCGGATGAGGCGGAGGACCTTCGGGACGGGCGCTTGGGCCAGCGCCTCGGGGGTCGGGAACTCCCGGAAGAGCCGCTCGGAGGCCACGTCCGTGGTCTCGTCGCGGGTGCGCTGGGAGAGGATGGTCCCGATCAGGACCTGGAAGGGGGTCTCGGCATGCGCTCGGAGGTAGGGGACGCGCCAGTCCCCTCCATCCTTGTAGAAGTGGCGCAGCGTCGTGAGGAGCTGCTCCCAGGGGACCTCGATGGGCGCGGGCTTGCGGCGCCCTCGCCGCGTCGCGGAGGTCTGCGGTCGGCGCTTCCCCGCGCTCAACCCGGGCTCCCGCGGGCCGAGGCCGACGAGCGGCGGCGGTCGACCGCCCGCGATCGTCCTGCGGGCGGGGCTCGGGGAGAGGCGGCACGCGTGGGGGAGGCGGCCCGGGGGGAAGGCTTCCGGCTCGGAGCCGCTCGCGGCTCCTCCCAGAGGGAACGCCCAACGGGGTCGGAGAGGTCCGGGCCCTCCGGCGGGATGCCGCGCATGTCGGAGAGGACCGCTCCGGCGAGGTAGACGCCCCCGACCGCGAGGAGGAGCCCCCGGTCCCCCACCGTCGCCCTTGCCATCGCGAGCGCTTCCTTCGCGTCCGGCGCCACGATGACCTTCGAGAACGCGGCCCGCGCGGCGATGTTCAGGTCCTTGATCGGAAGGGCCCGCTCGGTGGAGAGCGGGAAGACCACCGCCTGATGGGCCAGGACGGAGAGCTCGGCCAGCATCTCCCGGACGTGCTTGTCCGCGAGACAGGAGAAGAGGACCGTGCTCTCCTCCGGCAGGGCCTGGGGATGGAGGGCGCGCAGGGCGGCCACCACCTCGCTCGTGCTCTCCGGGGTGTGGGCCGCGTCGACGTAGGTCGGCGGGCGCCCGCCCACGCGCTCGAGCCGGCCCGGCCAACGGGTCCGGGCGAGCCCGCGGCGAACGGCCTCGGGGGGGACGGAGAGGCCCGTCCCACGCGAGAAGAGCTGCAGGGCCGCGACGGCGAGCGCGGCGTTCCGGGCCTGGAAGGCGCCCAGGAGCGGCAGCCGGAGGTCTTCGAACCGGCCTCCCGGGGTCTCGATGCTCACGATCTGCCCCCGGTCGTCGCCCGCGCCGCTCGGCAGGAGCCGGACCTCCCGTCCGAGCTCCCAGAGGGGCACGCCCTGGCGGAACGCCTGGTGGCGCAGCTCCTCGAGCCCCGGGCCCTGGGAGGCGCCGGTCACACCCCAGGCCTTCGGGTGGAAGATCCCGGACTTCTCCCGCGCCACGTCCTGCAGGGTCGGGCCCAGGAGCTCCGTGTGCTCCAGCTCGAGGGTGGTGACCACCGCGACGGGAGCCTGCAGCACGTTCGTGGAGTCGAGCCGCCCTCCGAGCCCCACCTCGATCGCGGCGACCTCCACCCCCCGGCGGTGGAAAAGGTCGAACGCCCAGGCGGTGGTGACCTCGAAGAAGGTGGGGTCGCGGTCGAGCAGCCCCTTGCGCCGCACCTTCGCGACGGCGTCGCGCACCCGCTGGAGCCCCACGACCAGGTCCTCGGGGGTGGCCATCTCCCCGTCGACCCGCGCGCGCTCCCTGAAGGAGAGCAGGTGGGGGGAGGTGTAGAGCCCCGTACGGTAGCCGGCCTCCTGGAGGACCGCGGCGCACATGGCCGCCGTCGAGCCCTTCCCCTTGCTTCCCGTGATGTGGATGGCCCGGAAGGAGCGGTGGGGGTCCCCGAGAGCCTTCAGCACCGCCGCCGTGGTCTCCGGCCCGGGCCTCGTTCCGAGGCGTTTCAGTCCCCAGAGGTACGAGAGGGCCTCCTGGAACTCCTTCACGGGCGGGCTCGACCTCGACGGTCGTTTGAGGCTTGCCGGAGGCTCAGCCGGTGGGGGGAGGGGCCGGAGGACCGCCTCCGGGACCGTACGGGCCGCTCGCAGGCGGGGCGCCCCAGTTGACCGCCGTCGGGGGAGCGCCGTAGCCGGGGTAGGGGGTCATCGCGGCGGGGGGAGGCGAGCCCTTCGACCGGCGACGGAGCAGGAGCGCCGCGACGACCGCGGCGACCACCGCGACGGCAATGATCGCGAGGAGCACGAGCGACAGGCCCTGGGACCCCTGCTGCTGGACCATCACGGCGGCCGTCACGTCCACCGGGAAGGGAGGGGCGCTCGTGGCGATCGACCCGGCCGAGTCGGTCACGGTGACCGTGACCTCGCAGGTGCACGCCGAGGCGTAGGTGTGGGTCGTGGTGTTCACGGAGGCCGTCGAAAGGGTCTGGCCGTCCCCGAAGGACCAGAAGTAGCTGTAGCTCCCGGTTCCCCCGGTCGCCTTGGCCCACAGGCTCGCGGGCGAACCGACGTGGACGCTCCCGGTCCCGCCCATCGTCACGACCAGCGGGGCGACGGAGGTGACCTTCACGCTGAGCGTCGCGGAGGTGGAGGAGACTCCCGCACTGTCCGTCGCCACCACCGTCACCGGGAACGTGCCGACGCTGGCGTAGCTGTGCGAGGGGTACTGCAGGGAGGAGGTCGCTCCATCCCCGAAGGTCCAGGCGAAGGTGTAGGGGGCCACTCCCCCCGAGCCGTTCACCGCGAAGTGCCCGGGGGCCCCCACCGTGAGAGCGGTCGGCCCCGTCGGGGAGGCGGTCACCGTGTACGGGTTCACCGTGATCGTGAGCGACGTGCCGGTGGCGACCGTCCCCTTCGAATCGGTCACCGTGAGGGTGGCCGAGTAGGTGCCGGTCGTCGCGTAGACGTGCGACGGGTTCTGCAGGAGCGACGGAGCGGACCCGTCGCCGAAGTTCCAGCTCCAGGTGTACGGGGCGACCCCGCCGTACCCCGTCCCGTTGAAGGTCACGGCGAGCGGGGCGGTCCCGGCCTGGGGTAGCGCGGAGGCGTTGACCAGGAGCGGGGCGGGCGTGACGGTCACGTTGAGGTAGGCGTAGGCCTTCACCGGCTGCTGGTCCGTGACCGCGACGACCACCGGGAAGGTCCCGGTCCGCAGGTAGGTGTGCGTGGGGGACTGGAGGGTGGAGGTGCCCCCGTCGCCGAACGTCCACGCCCAGGTGTAGGTGCCGAACCCTCCGGTCGCACCGCCCGTGAAGGTCACCGCGAGGGGCACAGGTCCCGTGCCGACGGACGCGGTGGCGGTCGCGACGAGGAGCGGATAGTTCAGCACCGTGATGTTCGTGTAGGCGTAGGCGAGGTTCGACAGGCTGTCGGATATCCGCAGGACCACCGGGTACGTCCCCGAGACGTTGTAGATGTGGCTGGGGTCCTGCGCCTGGGACCCGAGAGAGCCGTCGCCGAAGCTCCAGAGGTAGGTGTAGGCGGGAGTGCCGCCGGTGTGGGCCGACGTGAAGCTCACCGTGAGGGGCTTCTGCCCCGTGGCCGGGGTCGCGACCAGGCTTGCGGTGAGCGGCGGCGAGGTGACAGTGATGTTCCAGGGCGTGGCCCCGACCGTCGCCGCGGCGCTGTCGGAGACGGTGAGGTTCACCTGGAACGTGCCCGTGCGGGTGTACACGTGGGACGGGGAGGCGAGGACCGACGGGGTCGAGCCGTCGCCGAAGGTCCAGGTGTAGGTGTACGGGCCCGTTCCGCCGCTCACGGTGGAGGTGAAGTTCACGTGCAGCCAGGCGGTCCCGCTGGAGGAGGAAGGGACGAAGGAGGCCGACAGGGCCCCGGGGGTCCCTCGCGTCACGGTGACGCAGGGCGCCTTGGCCCAGCCCCCGTCGGTCGTCGCGGCGCTGTCCACGACCTCGACCGTCGCGCAGTAGGTCCCGGTGGCGTAGTAGGTGTGGATCCCCGTGGCGGTCTCGTTGTACCCGTAGCTGCCGTCGCCCCACTGGTAGGTGTACAGGTAGGGTGACGTCCCTCCGCTCACCGTCGTGCTGTACGTAACGGGGCTCCCGAGGGTGACCGTCGTGCTCGAGACGGCGAGCGTGGGCGCCAGCACGGTCCCTCCGATCTCCACCTGCTGCGGGAAGGACTGGGTCCAGTTCCCGTGGGCGTCCCAGACCTCGACGACCGGGAAGAACGTCCCGGTCCCGGTGTAGGTGTAGTTGAGCACCGACTGTGTGCTCCACTGCCCGGCGTAGAGGGTGGGAACGTAGTCGTAGCGGTACGGCGGGGTCCCGCCGACGACGGTGGTCGTGAACCGCTCCATCGCGGTGTTGCCGGGGGAAACGGTGAGGCTCGCGGTGAACGCACCCGGCTGCGGAGGCTGGCTCTGGTTCCGGAACAGGTCCGGGATGAGGTTGGCGATGTTCGGGCTGCCCATCCCGGAGTCCTGGTCCCAGGCTCGCCCCGCGGCGTAGCCGTTGTTCCCGACCAGGATGTCGTGGAAGTCCTTGGTGTAGTGCGAGGAGCGGAGGATCGAGTAGAGGGAGGGCCCCAGGAGCCCCAACCCCGTGCCGCCGTGCGCTTCGTCCGCGACGGCGGTGAGCCCGGCCCAGATCGGGGTCGCCTCGCTCGTCCCGTCGGAGGAGGAGGCCGCGACGTCCGGGGTCATCCGTTGGGTGCTCCCGGTGGGGATCCCCGGACCGTACTGCCAGAAGGGCTTGCCCCAGAGGGCGGGTCCGCCCCCGCCGTCGTCCCCGGCGTTCCCTCCGCAGTTCTTCCCGTTCCCGTTCGAGCCGACCTCTCCCCCGTAGGTGGTCCCGGAGGTGTTGAAGGCCGTTCCGCCGATGTCGGTCACGTACGCGTCGCTGGCGGGGTAGTCGGTGGTCAGGATGCCCGTCCCGTCGTACGCGCCGCAGTCCCCCGAGGCCGCGAACGGGCTGATGCCCTCCGCGACGGCCTCCGCGAAGACGGGGTGGAGGAACTCGTAGGAACCGTCCCAGGAGGCGTTGCAGGAGTAGAACGCAAGGCAGGGCGGTGGGAAGGCCGCCATCGTGCCGGAGTCGGGCTCGCCCCAGGACATCGAGATCGTCTGGGTCACGTTGTGGGCCACCAGGAAGTCCACGGACTCGTAGACCGCGAGGGAGCTGTCGGAAGCGAAGGTGAGGTCGATCGTGGCCCCGGGGGCCATGGTGTCGACGACCTCGATGTCGAGCTGGGTCTCCCCGCCCCATCCGCTCGAGGAGGAGCTGTTGAGGTTCGCGGTGGTGCGCTCCGGGTAGAGGAAGTTGATCTTGGGGGTCGGAAGCCCGCATCCGGAGGCGAAGCCCGTGATGTCGCTCTGGGCCTGGGCCTGGGTGAAGCCGCTGTCGTAGGCGTCCACGATCCCCACCGTGACCCCGGCGCCGTTGTCCGTGGCGAGCACGGGGGTCTCGTTGTACTGGCCCTCGAGCTGGGAGACGGTGTTCCCTCCTGGGAGGGAGCTGCAGGCGGCCGGGACCCCGGGGGGCGAAGGCGCGCGCAGGATCGGCGGGGCGGTGTCGAGCGGTTGGATCCCCATGTGGTTGGTGAACCCGGTGAGCCCCGAGATCCCCAGCCCGCGCGGAACGACGACGCTCGCGGCCGGCCCGTAGGCCTCCGACCCATCGGCGAGGCGATACCGGTCGAAGTGGGTGTGGAACGCGGCCCCGACGGAGGTCGACGGGCCCGAGATCGAGAACATCAGGTGGTCGGCGCTGGGGGTCGCCTGGAGCCCGTAGGAGGCGTAGTACTGCTGGACGGCCGAGACCTGGGCCGGGGTGGGGGAGAAGAGCGCGCGGTATTCGCTTGGGGTGAGGAAGTGGTGGTAGGAGGGGGAGCCCGGCGTGTAGAGGGTCTGGATGAGCTGGTCGACGGCGCCCGGGTCCTGCGGGGGCAACGAGACCCCCACGGTGATGGGGGTGGTGCCGGGCAGCACTCCCTGGTCGACCGAGCCGGGGAAGGATTGCACGAAGGAGGGAAGCATCGCCTCCATGGCCCCCTGCAGCGGCTCCTCGACGGGCGCGAGGAAGTTCGGAGCTCCCGGGAAGACGACGGGGAGTGCGGCCAGGACGACGAGGCACACGGTGAAGCCGGTCAGGGCCGAGCGGAGGGGGCGCATCGCTCCGTCTGACCGACGCGTGCTATTTTAGCGCATGGTCGGGCGGCGCGGCCCCGTCCCCCGGAGCGTAGGGGGGTTGCGAACCGCGGAGTCGGGGGCGGAAGCGAGAGCGAGAGAGAGCGAGGGAGAGAGGGAGAGAGAGGGAGAGCGCGAGGCGCGGGTCAGTACATCGCGCGCTCGCGGTACGGTCCGAAGACCTCCTGCAGCGCGACGACGATCTCCCCGAGCGTCGCCTTGGCCTTCACCGCGTCCAGGATGGGGGGCATGGTGTTGCCGGTCTCGGTCGCGGCGACCTTCTTCAGCCGGTCCAGCGAGGCCTCCCACTTCTTCTTGTCGCGCGAGGCGCGCAGCCGCGCCAGCCGCCGGGACTGCGCTTCACGCGCCTCCTCGGTGATGCGGAGCGGGGGCACCGAGACGGAGCCCTCGACCTTGTAGGCGTTCACGCCCACGATCTTCCGCTCGCCCTGCTCCACCTGGCGCTGGAACTTGAAGGACGCCTCCTGGATCTCGCGCTGGAAGAACCCGCGCTCGATCCCCGCCACGACGCCGCCCATCGCGTCCACCTGGTCGAAGTAGCGGTTCGCCTCCTCCTCCATGCGGTCGGTGAGCCACTCGACGTAGTACGAGCCTCCGAACGGGTCCACCCAGTCGGTGACCCCGCTCTCCTCCGCGATGATCTGCTGGGTCCGGAGCGCGATGCGGACCGCGTCCTCCGTGGGGAGCTGCAGGGCCTCGTCGTAGGAGTTCGTGTGCAGCGACTGCGTGCCGCCCAGGACCCCGGCGAGCGCCTGGAGCGCCGTCCGCACGATGTTGAGCTCCGGCTGCTGCGCCGTGCACGAGCAGCCGGCGGTCTGGGTGTGGAAGCGCATCCACCAGGAGCGCTCCTTCTTCGCCCCGTACCGCCCGCGCATCCGTTCGGCCCAGATGCGGCGCGCCGCCCGGAACTTCGCGATCTCCTCGAAGAAGTCGGTGTGGGAGTTGAAGAAGAAGGAGATGCGGGGAGCGAACTCGTCGATGTCGAGCCCGCGCTTGACCGCCTCCTCGACGTAGGCGAAGCCGTCGGCCAGCGTGAAGGCGAGCTCCTGGACCGCGGTCGAGCCCGCCTCCCGGATGTGGTAGCCCGAGACCGAGATCGGGTTCCAGCGCGGCATGTTCTCGGTCGCGAACTCCACCGTGTCCGTGACCAGGCGCAAGGCCGGGCGCGGGGGGAAGAGGAACTCCTTCTGCGCGATGTACTCCTTCAGGATGTCGTTCTGCGTCGTGCCGCCCAGGGCGCCCATCGGCGTCCCGTGGGACTCCGCCGTCGCGATGTACATCGCCCAGACGATCGACGCGGGGGCGTTGATGGTCATCGAGGTCGTGACCTGCTCGAGCGGGATGCCCTTCAGCAGGCGGACCATGTCCTCGAGCGAGGAGACGTTCACCCCGCACTTCCCCACCTCCCCCAGGGCCTCCTTGTGGTCGGCGTCGATGCCGTAGAGGGTGGGGTCGTCGAACGCGATGGAGAGCCCGCTCTCTCCGTGCTTCAGCAGGTAGTGGAACCGGCGGTTCGTGTCCTCCGGGGTGCCGAACCCCGCGAACATCCGCATGGACCAGACGCGGCCCTTGTACATCGTGGAGTGCACCCCGCGAAGGTACGGGTACTGCCCGGGGAACCCGATCCGCTCGAAGGGGCGGCGGGAGTTGACCGGGGTGTAGAGCCGCTCGATCGGCACCCAGGAGAGGTTCTCGAAGCGGTCGCGGCGCTCCGGGCCCTTCTGGAGGGCGGGTCGCAGGGTCTCCTCCTCCCAGTTCCGCTCCGCCTGCGCGAGCGGGGCGAGCTCGGGGGGGACCTTCGCGGAGCGCTCCGCGGGGGGCGTCGTCGGAACCGAGGCCTTCGTCCCCGCCATCGGGAGAGGGACCGTCCCGAGGGCAAAAAAAGGTGGCGTCAGGGGGTCGTCGGACCCTTCAGAGCCTCAGCGCGTCCAGCGGGCCCCGTCGATCACCCAGGTCGAGGCGCTCCCGCGGGTCTCCACGTGGCTCGACAGGACCGAGATCCTTCCGCGGAAGAAGGGGGCCCCGATGACGAAGGTCTCGTACTCCCCTCCCTCTCCAGCGAGGTTGAACTCCCGGATCGACCTCGAGCGCTCCCGGAGGGTTCCCAGGACCTTCTCGTCCAGTCGCTGGCCCAGGAGCTCCGGGCCGAGCGCCTCCGTCGCCACGTGGGCGATGCGGATGTCGAGGCCGCTCGAGATCTCCTCCTCCACGACCCGGGCGGGGTCCACCCTCCAGAGCGGAGCGAACACGGAGAGCCCGAGGTCGTGGGCGACGCGGTGGAGCCGTGCCCACTGGTAGGAGGACCCGACGGCCCCCGCGCAGACCCCCTTGAGCCCGGCCTTCTTCAACGGTTCGAGCGCGATCTCGAGCGCCTCGAGCTCGGCCTCCTCGCCGGTCCCCTCGACCGGCACCCTTCGGAGCCGTTTCTTCCAGGCCTGCGCGAGGAGCGGCACCCACCGGAGGTTCGGGGTGTGGAACATCCAGGCGTCCGGCTCCGAGGGCTCGAGCGTGATGAGCTCCTCGACGGTCCAGCCCCAGTTCTCCAGGAGGGACGCGGCGTGGAGGGAGTCCTTGCCTCCGGAGAGCAGGGCCGCGACCTTCACGCCCGACCCCTTGGCCTCGGGCGCCGGTGGGCCCGCTTCTCGCGGGACCCCAGCCCTCCCCGCCACCGGTCGTAGAGCACCTTGAGGTCGACGGAGGCGAACACCCGCTCTCCCCGGCGGAAGACCCCCCGGCCCCGGGTGACGGACCCCAGCCGGATCCAGGGCATCCCGGTCAGGCCCCGCTCGAAGGCCTCCTGGTCCTCGGGCCGGACCTCGACCACGAAACGCGAACCTCCCTCGGCGATGAGCATCTGCCACGCTTCGATGCCCTGCTCCAGCGCGAGGTCGACATCGAATCCCAGCGCCCCCCCGAACGCCATCTCCGGCAGCGCGACGGCGAGCCCGCCCTCGGAGATGTCGTGGCACGAGCGAAGCTGGTCGCGGGCCCCGAGCGAGAGGAGCCGCTCGCCGACCTCCCGCGTGAGGGAGCCCTGGTACGGGGACGAGCGCGTGGCGTGCCCCCCGAAGACCCGGACGTAGAGGGAGCCCCCGAGGCCCGGGTCGGTCGGCCCCACCAGGTAGAGCGAGTTCCCGGCCTCCTTCAGGTCGGAGCTCACGCGACGCCGTACGTCGGGCACGATCCCCGTGGCCATGACCACGGGCGTGGGCGGGATCGCCGCTCCAAGTCCTCCGTTGTAGAAGCTGACGTTCCCGGAGGGGACGGCCATGCCGAGGTCCCGGGCCGCTTCGGCCATGCCGGCGACGACGGCGTTGAAGTCGCCCAGGACCCGAGGGTCCTCCGGGTTGCCGAAGTTGAGGCAGTTGGTGAAGGCGTCCGGGCGCGCTCCGACCGCGTAGAGGTTCCGGGCCGCCTCCTCCACCACCCCCTGGCCCCCGCGCCGGGGGTCCGTCGCGCAGAGGAAGGGCTGGCTCCCCACGGCGACCGCGAGCCCCAGGTACCCGGGAGGGTCGACCTGGAGGACCGCCGCGTCGGCGTGGGAGGGCGTGGAGAGCGTGCCCACGAGCGGCTTGCCCACGGTGCGTCCCTGCACCTCGTGGTCGTAGACCCGGATCACGGGCTCACGGCTGACCACGTCCGAGTGCAGGAGGAGCCGCTCGACGACCTCGGTGCCGTCGCGGCCGAAGGGGGGGGAGGGCTCGTGGCGGGGCGGAGGCGGGGCGGCCAGCGAGCGAGAGGCCGGCGGAGGGTCCACACGGAAGGCGAGCTCCAGGTCCGCCACGAGCTCCCCGTGGAAGTAGAGCCTCTCCCGTTCGCCCCGCACGGAGCGACCCACGACGGTCGCCGGAACGTCGTGCTTCGCGAAGATGGCCAGGAGCTCCTTCACGTTGGAGCTCTCCACCGCCATGAGCATCCGCTCCTGGCTCTCCGAGATCCAGATCTCCCAGGGCGACATCCCGGTCTCTCGCAGCGGCACGCGGTCCAGGTGGACCTCGGAGCCCAGCCCTCCCGCGTGGGCGAGCTCTCCCGAGGCGCTCGCGAGGCCCCCGCCGCCCAGGTCCTTCATCCCCGCGACGAGGCCCGCCTCCACCGCCTCGAGGACGGCGTGGATGAGCGGCTCCTTCATGATCGCGTTGCCGAGCTGGACCGCTCCGCGGTCCTCCTTCTCGCTCTTCGAGGAAAGCTCCCGGGAGGCGAAGGCCACGCCCCCGAGCCCGTCCTTCCCGGTGAGACCGCCCGCGAGGACGAGCTCCTGGCCGGCGGCGGTGGCGCGGTTCGGGCGCAGGTTCCGGCGGGGAAGCACCCCGACGCACCCCACGTTCACGAGCGGGTTCACCGTGTAGGCCGGGTCGAAGGTGATCGACCCCGCGACGGTGGGCACCCCCACGCGGTTGCCGTAGTCGCGGATGCCCGCGATGACGTTCGCGAAGAGGTACTGGGGATGCTTCACGCCCCCGGGAAGTCGGGAGAGCGGCAGGTCCAGGGGCCCGAAGAAGAGCGGGTCCGCGAGCGCGACGGGCTTCGCTCCCATCGCGAGCACGTCACGGAGGATGCCCCCGATCCCGGTGGCGGCCCCTCCGTAGGGTTCGACCGCGCTCGGGTGGTTGTGCGACTCGATCCTCAGGGCGTAGGCGAGCTCGTCGTTGAGGACCATCACGCCGGCGTCGCCGCGCGCGAGCACGCGAGGGTCGGGGGGCAGCGAACCGAAGTGCTTCACCAGGAACGGTCGGGAAGATTTGTACGAGCAGTGCTCGCTCCACGACTGGGCGATGCCCGCGAGCTCGACCTGCGTCGGGTCGCGCCCCTCCTTCTGGAAGTACCCCTGGAGTCGGGAGAGCTCCGAGGGGGAGAACCCCAGGGAGAGGGACCTGCTCGTGCGCAGGAGCTCCTGGGCGGAAGCGCCGCGGAAATGCACGAAGGGGCCGACGACCGGGCCGGGCGCGGCCCGTCCCCGGCCTCGCGCCCTGCTCTCAACGACCGGTCGCGCCGCCCGCATGGATCTCGACCCGATGGATGACGGGGTTCGCCAGGAGGCGTTCCACCGCGACCTCGGCCCGGTGCCGCGCCTCGGTGGCGTCCACGTTGGAGAACTCTAGAGTGTAAGACCGTGCGACCCCGACCCGCTGGAGTCCCTTCAAGCCCAGGAGGTCCAGGGCCTTCTTGACGGCCTCCGCCTCGGCGTCCATGACCCCGGGCTTGAGCTCGACGCGCACCTCGACACGGTGGATCTTCCTCGGCGCCGCCTTCGGGGCCGCCCTCGCCACCTGCTTCCGCCTCCGAGGTGGCTCGGCACTGCCGGAATGTTTATAAGTGCGAGGCAGAGAATTGCGCGAAAGGCTTAATTGGATGTTTTTGTCCCCACCTCGCCTTCGGGAGGTCTCTCGTCAGTGGAGGAACTCATTCTCTCCGTGGAGTTTCTGCGGTCCAAGCAGAAGGTCGTCGCCCGGGTGGCCAGCGAGGCGGGAGGGGTCCGGGAGTACAGCGGACCTTCCCCCGGCGAGGTCATCGATCTGGTGGTTGACGATCTCCGCGAAGAGTTCGAGTCCGCTCCACCGAGCTAGGTCGTCCGAAGGATGTCGCGGGCCCGGAGTACGGGAGGCATGCCGAAGTCAGGCGGGGGGAACCCGCCCGTAAGCGCTGCGGTCGAGGGAGCCTTCACGAAAGTTTGGGGCGAGGACTCGGTCGTCGCCCTGGTCGCCTTGAAGGTCGAGACCAGCGAGGCCGACCACGTCGCGAGCGAAGCTTCGAAGTTCCCCGAGGTGGAGGACGTCTTCCTCGTGACCGGCGACACCGACATCATGCTGAAGGTCCGCTTCGTCAACTACCACGAGCTCAAGGAGTTCGTGATCCGCCGGCTCCCCGACGTGAAGGGGATCCGCGAGTCGAAGACGCTCCTCGTGGTCACCGCCTACAAGGAAGCCGGCGAGCGCAAGGGGCAACCATGAGCGTCTCCTCCTCTTCCTCCTCGTCCTCCTCGTCCTCCTCTCCCAGCTCTCCGAACGCGGGCTCTCCCCGGCCGGGCTCCACCCCGGGCACGCCGAAGGTCCCCGTGAACGCCGTCGCGACGAGCCCCGCCGCCCCTGTCGCTCCAGCGTTCCCCGCGAACCCCAACCTGGAGAAGGTGCTGGTCTCTCTCGGTCAGATGGCCGAGGACGGCTCCCTCCCCCGGAACATCCGGCGCGGCGCCCAGGGCGCACGCGAGGCCCTCACGAAGGGGAACTCCGCCATCGATGTCCGCGTCGCGGGGGCCGTCAGCCTCCTCGACGATCTCGCCAACGACTCGAACATCCCGGTGCATGGACGAACGGCGATCTGGGCCTTGATCAGCCAACTGGAGAGCCTCCAGTGAGCCCCAAGCCATCGGGAAGAGTTATGCCCCGGGCGCTGCTGCCCGCTCTTCGGGCTGAAGGTGGGCCCGTAGCTCAGGTCGGTAGGACGGGAGTAACCTCTCCCGCCCCGATGAAGAGCACCCGGCTTTTAACCGGGTGGTCCGGGGTTCGAAAGGTCTCCAGGTCCCCTCGTCCGGGGAACGAGGCCCGAAGCTCCCCGCGGGCCCGTCCCGCCCACTCTCCCACTCCCACCCTCACCCTCATCCCCACCCCCGCCGCCGCTCCCTCTCCCGCTCCCTCACCCTCCCCGTCCGACCCGCCCTCCACGCTCTCCCCCGCTCCCCCGACCCCAAGCCCGCGCCGCCACCCCAGCCACCCTGCCCTCCCGCTCCGACAAACCCCCCTCCGAGGTCCAGCATGAGCCCAAGCAAATCCAGCGCACGACCCCCGAAGCGATCGAAGGGCGCCGCCAAGGGCGCCGCCGGCGAGACGGCCCCCGAGGCGCCGAAGCTCCCCCCGGTCCAGCACGCGCTGGTCCCGACGCACGAGGTCCTCTCCGCCGAGGAGACCCAGAAAATGCTCCACAAGCTCGACACCGCCCCCGAGCGCCTCCCGAAGATCCTCTACGATGACCCTGGCCTGCAGACCGACCCGGCCTACCGAACGGTGGCCGAGTCTGCCGAGGGCGCGCGCTCCCTCGTCGGACGGCTGGTCCGGGTCCGACGTCCCTCTCCAACGGCGGGCGAGGCCGCCGTCTATCGCGTCGTGGTGGGTGGGGCCGCCGCGCGCGAGGATTGAGCCAAAGCACCCCAGGAGAGAGGAGATCAATGTCCATGCGCGAGATCATCGACGGGTTCTTCCGAGAGCGCTCGATCGTCAACCACCACCTGGCCAGTTTCAACGACTTCCTGCCAACCCCGGACAATCCGGATTCCCGGATGCAGCGGATCGTCGACGAGGCCCGGGTCACCGAGGACGCGACGGACCGGGGGATCATCCGGCTCGACGTCCAGAAGACGAAGAGCTCGATCTACGTCCGTGTCGGCCGCCGGCGCGACGCCCGCGGCTACGTCGACCCCAACGCCGAGCCGACGATCTTCGTCGGAAGCCCGTTCGTGAAGGAGCCCGTCGGGTCGAAGCCCACCCTCACCCCGATGGAGGCCCGTCTGCGGAACCTGACCTACATGGCCCCGATCTTCCTCGACGTGACCGTCGTGGAGAACGGCGTCGAGCGCGCGCCCGAGCACGTCCACATCGGGGACCTCCCCGTGATGGTCAAGAGCCGCCCGTGCAACCTGCACCGGGCGAACATCGAGCGCGACACCGGCTTCTCCCTGTACCCGGAAGAGTACCGCGCGAAGCTCGTCGAGTACCAGGAGGACCCACTCGACCCCGGCGGGTACTTCATCATCGCCGGGACCGAGCGCGCGATCATCTCGCTCGAGGACCTGGCCCCTAACCGGATCTTCGCGGAGTTCAACGAGCGCTACGGCACCCCCGTGGAGAGCGCGAAGGTCTTCTCCCAGCGCGGAGGCTACCGCTCCCTCACCGTCGTCGAGAAGAAGAAGGACGGGATCCTCCAGGTCTCCGTCCCGTCGGCCAGCGGCCAGATCCCTCTGGTCGTGCTGATGAAGGCCCTCGGGATGAAGAACGACGAGGAGATCTACCAGGCGGTCCTGGGAGAGCTGCTCCCGCTGGACGAACCCTTCGTCCAGACGATGAAGCACCTCCTCAACGTCAACCTCGAGGAGTGCACGTCCAAGAAGACCTACCCCCCCGAGGGGATCATGACGGTCGAGGACGCGCTCCTCTTCCTCGAGAAGAAGTTCGCGACCGGGCAGGCCAAGGAGTACCGTCAGAGGAAGGTCGACGCGATCCTCGACCGGGCGCTCCTCCCGCACCTGGGTGACACCCGCACGGACCGGCTGAAGAAGGCCCTCTACCTGGGACGCATCGCCCGTACGGTCCTGGAACTGTACCTGAAGCAGCGCGGCGAGGACGACAAGGACCACTACGCGAACAAGCGCCTGAAGCTCGCCGGGGACCTCATGGAGGACCTCTTCCGGGTGGCGTTCACGCTGCTCCTGAAGGACCTCAAGTACCAGCTCGAGCGCTCCTTCGCCCGAAAGAAGGACCTGCGCATCGCCTCGGCGATCCGGCCCGACCTCCTGACGCAGCGCCTCATCCACGCCCTCGCGACGGGCAACTGGGTGGGCGGACGCGCGGGGGTCTCCCAGCTGCTGGACCGGACGAGCCACATGTCCACCATCTCGCACCTTCGACGGGTCACGAGCCCGCTCACGCGGAGCCAGCCCCACTTCGAGGCGCGCGACCTGCACCCGACGCAGTTCTCCCGGCTGTGCCCGAACGAGACGCCCGAAGGCCAGAACTGCGGTCTCGTGAAGAACTACGCGCTCGCGGTCGACGTCTCGGAGGGGTGCGACGAGGACGAGGTCACCCTCATCCTGCGCGACCTCAACACCCGCGAGATCGGTCCCGAGGTCTTCACCGAGGGGACCCCCGCGCGCGGCCGACGCGCCGCCCGGGTCTTCGTCAACGGGAACCTGGTGGGCCTCCACTCGAACCCTGAGGAGCTCGTCCGGGAGATCCGCGAGCGCCGCCGGGGCGGGACGCTCTCGCCGACGCTCGGCGACCGCGCCTACGAGATCAACGTCCGCTACGACTCGGAGATGAACGAGGTCATCGTCAACTCCGACAGCGGCCGTCTCCGACGCCCGCTCCTGGTCGTGCGGAACGGGGTCACCCGGCTCGCCCGGCAGGACCTGGACGACCTCGCCCGCGGCTCGCTCTCCTTCACCGACCTCATCCGGGGCGGGAAGGTGGAGTGGCTCGACGCCGAGGAGGAAGAGGACACGCTCATCGCGGTCGAGCCCTACCAGCTCACCGAGCGCTGCCCGCACTGCGAGCGCGCCCTCTCCCGCGGCGACATCAAGTGGCTCAACATCGGGGAGAAGGCGACGGAGGCGAAGCTCCTGTGCAACCGCTGCCAGAAGGAGTTCCCCACCGAGCTCAAGCTCACGAAGGACCACACCCACCTGGAGATCGACGCGAACCTGATGCTCGGGGTCTGCACGGGGCTCATCCCGTACGCCGAGCACAACTCCACGCCCCGCAACACGATGGGCGCGGGGCAGGCGAAGCAGTCGCTCGGGGTCGAATCGGTCAACTACCGCCGCCGCCCGGACACCCGCGGGCACATCCTCCACTACCCGGAGGCGCCGCTCCTGCGCACCCAGACGATGCGCTACGTCCACTTCACGGAGCGCCCCGCCGGGCAGAACTTCGTCGTGGCCGTCCTCTCCTACGAGGGGTACAACATGCAGGACGCCCTCGTGCTCAACCGGAGCGCGGTGGACCGCGGCCTCGGCCGCTCCTCCTTCTTCCGGACGTACCGGAGCGAGGAGCGCAAGTACCCCGGAGGCCAGGAGGACCGCTTCGAGATCCCCCGGCCGGACGTCGCCGGCGCCCGCGTCGACACGGCGTACCGCAGCCTGGGCGAGGATGGGCTCATCTTCCCCGAGCTCCAGGTGTCCGAGGGCGACGTGCTCATCGGCAAGACCTCCCCTCCCCGGTTCCTGGAGGAGAAGACCGACCTGCTCACCCCGCAGAAGCGGCGAGAGACCTCCGTCACGGTCCGCGCCGGCGAGGCGGGCTGGGTCGACTCCGTCGTCCTGACCGAGGGGGAGAACATCTCCAAGCTCGTCAAGGTCAAGGTGCGCAACGAGCGCATCCCCGAGCTCGGCGACAAGTTCTCCTCACGCCACGGGCAGAAGGGCGTCGTCGGCCTCATCGTTCCGCAGGAGGACATGCCGTTCACGAAGGACGGGGTCGTCCCGGACCTGATCATCAACCCGCACGCCATCCCATCCCGTATGACCGTGGCCCACGTGCTCGAGATGCTCGGGGGCAAGGTCGGGGCGCTCGAGGGTCGGTACATCGACGGCACCGCCTTCAGCGGCGAGAGGGAGGAGGCGCTACGCGAGTCCCTGGTCGAGCTGGGCTACGCGCCCACCGGGCGGGAGGTCCTCTACGAGGGACTCACGGGCCGGAAGATGGACGCCCAGATCTACATGGGGTGCATCTACTACCAGAAGCTCCACCACATGGTCGCCGGGAAGCTCCACATGCGTTCCCGTGGCCCGGTGCAGATCCTGACGCGCCAGCCCACCGAGGGTCGGAGCCGCCAGGGGGGTCTCCGGTTCGGAGAGATGGAGCGCGACACGCTCATCGGTCACGGCGTCGCGATGGTCATCAAGGACCGCCTGCTGGACGAGTCGGACGGCACCGTCCAGTACGTCTGCGGCAACCCCTCGTGCGGACACATCGCGATCCCCGACCACAAGGCGGGGTCCCTGCGGTGCGCCACCTGCGGGAACACCTCGTCGATCTACCCCGTCGAGATGAGCTACTCGTTCAAGCTGCTCTTGGACGAGCTGGTGAGCCTCGGCGTGATCATGCGGCTGCAGCTCGAGGACATGAAGTGAGGGTCGGAGGTTAGGAAATGCCAGCTACAGGACTTGCCAAGCGCATCCGCGCCCTCCAGTTCGCCTTCCTCTCGCCCGACGAGATCCGCCGGATGGCGGCCGTGAAGATCATCACGGCCGACACCTACGACGACGACGGGTACCCCATCGAGATGGGACTGATGGACCTCCACCTGGGGGTCATCGAGCCCAACCTCCGCTGCCGCACGTGCGGCGGACGCGTGAACGAGTGCCCCGGGCACTTCGGGTTGATCGAGCTCGCGATGCCCGTCATCCACGTCGGGTACGCGAAGGAGATCAAGCGTCTGCTCCAGAGCACCTGCCGCGCCTGCGGGCGCATCATCCCCGAGGCCCTGACGGGCCGCGGGGTCTCCTTCAGCGGCATCGAGGACTCCGGCGGAGGCTTCTCCCGCCCCGTGAAGGAGGACATCGCCTGCCCGCACTGCCACGAGGTCCAGCAGAAGATCGTCCTGGACAAGCCGACGACCTTCCGCGAGAGCGGCCACAAGATCACCCCGAAGGAGGTCCGCGCGCGCCTGGAGCGGATCACCGACGACGACTGCCGGCAGCTCGGGCTCAACCCGAAGTTCGGACGGCCCGAGTGGATGGTCCTGACGGTCCTCCCGGTGCCTCCGGTCGCCGTCCGTCCCTCGATCACCCTCGAGAGCGGGGAGCGGAGCGAGGACGACCTCACCCACAAGCTCGTGGACGTCCTGCGGATCAACCAGCGGCTTCGTGAGAACCGCGACATGGGGGCCCCCCAGCTCGTGGTCGAGGACCTCTGGGAGCTCCTGCAGTACCACGTCACCACCTACTTCGACAACCAGACCTCGGGCATCCCACCCGCCCGCCACCGGTCCGGCCGCCCGCTGAAGACGCTCGTCCAGCGCCTGAAGGGGAAGGACGGACGGTTCCGGTCGAACCTGTCAGGCAAGCGCGTGAACTTCTCCGCGCGTACCGTGATCAGTCCGGACCCGCTCCTCTCGATCAACGAGGTGGGGATCCCCGTCGAGGTCGCCCGTGCGCTCACGGTGCCGCTCGACGTGACGCCCCAGAACATGGAGGCCGCCCAGACGCTCGTGAAGCGCGGCCCCGCGCCCCCGATGACCGACGGCGTCTACCTGCCGGGCGTCAACTACCTCGTCCGGCCCGACGGCCAGAGGATCAAGGTCATGGACAAGAACGCCGAGGCCTGCTCGGCCATGGTCACCCCCGGGTGCCGGGTCGAACGGCAGCTCATCAACGGGGACATCGTCCTGTTCAACCGGCAGCCCTCGCTGCACCGGATGAGCATGATGGCGCACTTCGTGCGGATCCTGCCCTACAAGACGTTCCGGTTCAACCTGTGCGACTGCACGCCCTACAACGCGGACTTCGATGGCGACGAGATGAACCTGCACGTCCTGCAGGGGCACGAGGCCCGGGCCGAGGCGAAGGTCATCATGCAGGTGCAGGAGCACATCCTGTCCCCCCGCTACGGCGGCCCGATCATCGGGATGATCCACGACCACATCACCGCGTCGTTCCTGCTGACGCACCACGACCCGCACTTCAACGAGGCGGAGACCTGCTACGTCCTGTCGAAGAGCCGGATGCCGATGCCTCCGCCGAAGGGCCACGAGAAGAACGGGCAGCCGTTCTGGACCGGCAAGCAGCTCTTCTCCCTCACCCTGCCGGAGGACCTGACGCTCGAGTTCCGCTCCTCCATCTGCAGCCACAAGAGCGGCGCGGACCCGAAGGAGCACGCCCAGGACGACTGCCTGGTCGTGGTCGACAACGGCCAGCTCCTGTCCGGGACGATCGACGCGAAGGCGATCGCCGCCGGCAAGGGGGTCATCCTGGACGCCATCGCGCGGAACAGCGGACCGGCCCGTGCCAGGAAGTTCCTGGACGAGATGAGCCGCCTGTGCATCACCGCGATCTCGCTCAAGGGCCTCTCCACCGGCATCGACGACGAGGACGTCCCTCCCGACGCGCGCAAGCACATCGCGAAGGTCATGTCCGACGCCCGAGAGACGGTCGAGAAGCTGGTCGACCAGTACCACGACGGCAAGCTCGACCAGATGCCCGGACGCTCCCTGGAGGAGACGCTGGAGGTGCAGATCCGCAGCACGCTGTCGAAGGCGCGCGACCAGGCGGGAGACATCGCCGGTCGCTTCCTGGGTCTGGACAACCCCGCCGTCATTCTGGCGAAGTCCGGGGCCCGTGGCACGATGCTCAACCTGACCCAGATGACCGGCGCCGTGGGCCAGCAGTCGGTCCGAGGCGAGCGCCTGCTCCGCGGGTACTACAGCCGGACCCTCCCGCACTTTGCCCGGGGCGACCTGGGCGCGGAGTCGCGCGGGTTCGTCTCGTCCTCGTACAAGACGGGGCTCTCGCCCACCGAGTACTTCTTCCACAGCATGGGAGGCCGTGAGGGTCTCGTCGATACGGCCGTGCGGACGAGCCGGTCCGGGTACATGCAGCGTCGGCTGATCAACGCGCTCGAGGACCTGCGCGTCGAGGCCGACGGGACCGTGCGGAACACCGCCGGGACCATCATCCAGTACAAGTACGGAGAGGACGGGGTCGACCCCTCGCGCAGCGTCCAGGGGAAGCCTCTCGTCATCGAGGAAGTGCTCCGGGAAGCCCTGGGCAAGAAGTACCGCACGGAGCTCGAGCTCCGGGGCGAGGGCATCACCGGCACCACCGTCGTCGGAGAAGAGGAGCAGGACCTGCTCGCCGAGGCCCAGCAAGAGGAAGAGGTCGAGGAAGAGGAAGGCGAGGAGGGCGGCGGCTTCGAGGGCGGCGAAGGTGGCGGCGAAGGCGGAGGGGAGTGAACATCATGACGGAGTCAAAGGCCGAGAAGCTGTCCCAGGAGATCGACCGGCTCGCGCGGGGAGAGGGCGTCGCCCTCCCCACCGTGATCCTCACCGACACGAGCGAGAAGCTCGCCCAGCACCGGGGGATCGAGAACGAGGACGTCCGCAAGGTCGCGAAGGAGCTCGTCCGACGCTTCCGCAAGGTCGAGGTCGATGCCCACGAGTCCGTGGGGATCGTCGCGGCCCAGAGCATCGGCGAGCCAGGGACCCAGATGACCCTGCGAACGTTCCACTACGCCGGTGTCGCGGAGATGAACGTCACGCTCGGACTGCCACGGCTCATCGAGCTCGTGGACGCCCGGCGCGTCCCGTCCACGCCGATGATGACGGTCTACCTGGACCGCGGGATCCGGGCCGAGGAGAAGAAGGTCCACGAGATCGCGCTCAAGATCGAGGTCACGAACGTCCCGGACGTGGCCGCCATCGGCACGGTCGTCGAGGAGCTCAAGGTCGTCGTGACCCCGCGCCCCGCGCTCCTGGCCGCGCGTGGCCTCGCCCGGTCCGACCTGGACCGCGTGCTGAGCGAATCGCTCGACAAGCGCTACTGGACCGTGTCCAACGGCTCCGGTGGAGGCGAAGGGCGCACCTTCGAGATCCACCTCGCCGAGACCCCTCCCCCCAGGAGCGGGAAGGAGCCGGACGAGGAGATGCCGTTCAAGAAGCTCCTCGCAGCGGCGGAGGAGGTCCGGGGGATCCGGATCAAGGGGCTCTCCTCGATCAAGCGAGCGCTCATCAAGAAGGAAGGGGCCGAGTGGGTCATCTACACCGAAGGGTCGAACCTCGCTGGGGTCCTGGAGATCGCCGGCGTCGACCGGGCGCGGACGACCACCAACTCCGTCTTCGAGATCTACCGCGTCCTGGGCGTCGAGGCGGCGAGGACCGCGCTCATCCAGGAGGCGAACCGGACGCTCGCGGAGCAGGGGTTGACCGTGGACATCCGCCACATCATGCTGGTCTCCGACCTCATGACCAACGAGGGGGACATCCGCGCCATCGGCCGGCACGGGATCAGCGGGAAGAAGACGAGCGTGCTCGCGCGCGCCGCCTTCGAGATCACCGCGAACCACCTGCTGCGCGCCGCCATCACGGGCGAGGTGGACGAGCTCAAGGGCGTCGCCGAGAACATCATCGTCGGGCAGCCCATCGCCCTGGGGACCGGCGCCGTCGACCTCATCTACCGCCCCGCGGGAGGGAGCAGCGGCAACCACACGCGGTCGAAGGCGAAGCCGGCCCCCGGCGCGCCCGAGACCCACGAGGCTCCCAAGACCCCGGAGCCCCCCGCGGCCCCCGTCCCCCCGGCTCCGTGAGGACCCTCAAGCCTCAAGAACCCGGGAGCTAGGAGAAGGGAGGCACGAACATGGACATCGCCCACGCTCTCAAGCTCGCCCTCAGCACGGGAAAGGTCAAGATGGGTCTCGAGGAGGCCCTCGTCACGGTGAAGCAGAAGCAGGCGAAGCTCCTGGTCGTCTCCTCCACCTGCCCCGACGAGAAGCTGCTCGCCGAGAAGAAGCTCAACGGGGTCCCGGTCTACCATTACGAGGGGACCGCCGCCGAGCTGGGCGCGGCCTGCGGGAAGCCGTTCCCGATCTCGACCCTGGCGATCCTGGACGCCGGTTCCTCGGCGATCCTCTCGCTCGAGACGAACTAGGGCCGGACGCTCCTCCCCGGGACCCGGAAGCCTCGAAGGGGTCTTCGAACGGGTGCCCCTGGCCCACTGGTCCTGAGCCTCTCCCATGCCCGAGATCACCTTCGACACGGCCCAGTTGGGCTACATGCGGGCCTTCGAGGACCTGACGCAGGCGAAGGTGATGGACGTCCTGGAGGCCGAGGACAAGCTGGTCTACGTGATCCACCCGGAGGACCTGAAGAAGGCCGTCGGGCCCCACGGCCAGATCGTGGAGCGCCTGAAGCAGCTCTTCAAGCGGGAGATCCAGGTCGTCGTCTGGGACGAGGACCCGGCGAAGTTCGTCCGGAACCTCTTCTACCCCTTCTCCCCGCAGCGCGTGGAGTTCTCCGACAAGCCGCAGGGGCGCCACGCGACGGTGGTCGTCGACCCCAAGTTCAAGGCGCGCGCCATCGGCAAGCAAGGGAAGAACCTGAAGATCGCCCGCGCGGTGCTCATGAGGCACAGCGACGTGATCTCGGTCAACGTGGCGTGACGCGAGGACGCCGGCCTCCCCCCCTCCTTTCCGGTCCGGTCCGCTTGTCCCTGGCCTGGAGGCGCCCCCCGGGTGCGCCCATAGTCCCTTATGCAGGCCTGGGCCTAGTGCCACAGCGAGGTCTCCCTTTGTCCCGGACCGAGCTAGCTCGCGAGGTCGCCCTCCCGTCCCGAGGGCTCCGACACGACCCGCACGCCGTGACGCGTCTCGGTCGACTGCTGCCGGTCGCGGTCGTCTGCCTGCTGCTTCTTGTGCCCGTCCTCGGATCGACCACGGGCTCGGTTCCCGGCCGCGCTCCCCCACCGGAGGCGGCGACCGCTGTCCCGCGAGCGCTCCACGCGCGTCCTGCCAGTGAGAACACGGGGGACGGCATGGCGGAGCGGGCATCGCTGCGGGCCACGACCCCGTCTCTCTCCCAGGAGCTTCCGGCGCGGGATGCACCCAGCCCCCCGACCCCCCGAGCGTCCCTGCCCCTCGAAAGCACGCTCGTCCTTTCGAACAACTCGGTCGTCGCGGGGAACTTCCTCCCCGAGAACGGCGCCGCCCCGATCGCTGCGGTCGTGGACACCGTCGACGGGAAGATCTTCGTGGCGGGGTACTGGTCCAACAACATCCTCGTCCTCTCCCAGGCGACGCACCAGCTGGAGGGTTACATCCCGGGGTTCGTGAACCCCAGTGGGCTCGCCTTCGACCCGGGCCATGACGCCCTCTTCGTCGCCTCCAGCTGGAACTCCACCTTCTACCGCCTCACCTCGGTGCAGGCCTCGACCGGGCTCACCCTCGCGAGCGTCCTCGTCTCGGGCGGGTTCCAGTCTCTGACCGTCGACCCCGTTCACGGCCATGTGTTCGTCACGAGCTACTCCCCGATCCCGGTCTACCAGGTGATCGAGTACACCTCTCCGGGGCTCGTGCTCAGCGGAGTGTACGGTCTGTCGGGCAGCCCCTCGCTCCTGGTGATGGGGCCGGGCGATCAGGAGCTGTACGTGATCCACTCCCCGTCGGACCTCTCCCTGATCAACGCCACGACGGGAGCCTTCGGGCCCACCTACCTTCTCTCGGACTATCCGATCGACATGGTCCTCGACCCGATGGACGAAGACCTCTACCTCGTCGGATGGACGGGCTCCGGATCCCAGGAGATGGTCGTGTTGTCCACGATCACCTTCGCCCAGGTCGACTCGATCGGCCTACCCCAGCTCGCCTGGATGCTGACCGTCGATCCCAGCAGCGGGGACGTCTTTGTCGGTACGATGAACGGATCCGGGCTTGTCCCCGCCGGCAACGGGAACGTGAGCGTCTTCGCTCCGACCTCGCTCAGCCGGCTCGCCTCGGTGCCGGTCGGGATAAGCCCGTGGGGGCTCGCGTACGACCCTCAGGGATCCATCGTCGTCACCGACGAGAGGTCGGACGGGGTGACCTTCGTCAACGCGACCACCTTCGGGGTAGAGGGGGTGACCGTGCCGGGGCCCGGCCCGTCGGCCCTCGCGGTCGACCCCAGCTCTGGTGTCGCGTACATCACGTCCGATGGGACCGACCAGGTGAATGCGCTCTCCATGTCGGGGGGCAGGATCTCCGCCAACATCACCGTGGGGGAGGACCCGAGGGGGATCTGCGTCGACCCGACAACGGGCGAGGTCTACGTGACGAACCAGGGGTCGGGGAACGTCTCGGTGATCGACGGGGCGACCGAGAAGGTCGTCGCGACGGTCCCCGTGGGGCCCTCTCCGTACGGGATCGCCTTCGACGCGAAGGACGACCTGGTCTGGGTCGCGGTGGCCGGCGCCGGGATGGTCAGCGCCATCAGCGCGCTCACGAACAAGGTGGTCGAGAACGTGACCATCTGGGAGACCCCCATGGCCTTGCTCTACGATCCGGTCGATGACAGCGTCGACGTCACCGCCCCGCTGTCCGACAATGTCCTCGCTCTCCGGGGCGTAGGCCACACCTCGGTCTCCACCTATCCCGTGTACGGGAACGCTCCGTACGCGATCGCCCTGGATGGGGTCGGGAACCGGCTCGTCGTGGCCAACTACTATTCCGGGAACCTCTCTGTCCTCAACGCCGCGACGGGGGCCTACGAGCCCTCCGTCCAGCTTGCTCTGGGGAGCGAACCGTCGGCGGTCAGCTACCTTCCGACCGTGGGCGAGGTGGCCGTCGCCAACGCCGAGGGGAACAACGTGACCGTCCTCTCCGGGTCCTCGCTGGCGCCGGTCGAAACGTTCCAGGTGGGCCTGCACCCTGAGGCGCTCGGCCCGGGCAACGGCCGTCAGCTCTACGTGGCCAACTACGGTTCGGGCTCGATCACGACCGCGACCCTGCCCGCCATCGGGTGGTTGAACATCTCCGTCGTTCCGGGCGGCTGGGGCTGCCGGAGCTTCTCCCTCGACGGGGCCCCGGTCTGGAACGGTTCGTCCCTCGCGCTACCGCTCGGGAACTACTCCCTCTCCGCCCCCGCCTTTTGCAGCGGGGGGCGAAGTTTCCAGGGATGGGGGTCGAGCGGACGGATCATCATGTACGGGACCTCGGCGGTGGCCAGCATGCAGTTGTTCGGGAACGGCAACCTCACCGCGATCTTCCAGCTACCGATCAGTCGCGTCAACATCTCGGTGGACATCTCTCCGTACTTCTGCGGCCCGGTGCTCTGGGGGATGTCGACCCAGCTCAACGGGTCGTCCTTCCAGGGCTACATCGGGGTTACGACCATCCAAGCCTACAGCTGCAGCGGCTACTCCTTCCGAGCGTGGAACACCTCCGGGGCCATAGGCGTCTTCTCTCCGGGGCAGCCCGTCACGACCGCGGACGTCGTGGCCTCTGGGCTCAACGGCTCCCTCACGACTTGGTACGTCTCGAACTCCACGCCTCCGTCGCTCCTGGTCTCGCTGCAAGCCTACCCCATCAACGGCGTGGCCCCGTTGACGGTCGGGTTCCAGGTGCAAGTGAGCGGGGGTCGGCCGCCCTACAGCGTCTCCTGGAGCTTCGGGGACGGTGGAACGGGCACTGGCCAGACGACCAGTCACATCTACGTCCAGCCGGGGGTCTGGATGGCGGTCGCCGAGGTCTTCGACTCTGGAGGCAACGTCACGGAGAAGACGGTGAACATCTCCGTCACCGGCTCCCCCCCGGTGCTGGGCATCTCGGCCTACGCCCAGCCCCAGACCCTTTCCCTCGGTCAGAGCGTGCAGTTCACCGCTGTCGTTACTGGAGCGCCACAGCCCTACTCGCTCTCTTGGTCGTCCCTTCCTCCGGGTTGCGGGCCCTTCTACACCGCGCAGTTCGTCTGCACGCCGACGCAGTCCGGCGTGTTCGACGTGCAGGTCACCGTGACGGATTCCTTCGGCCAGTCGGCCTCGACCCTGGTCGAGGTGACGGTCACTCCCACCTCGAGCTCCTTCACCGGACCGCTGCTGCAAGGCCCCTGGGTCGCCGGTGAACTCCTCACCAGCCTCGTCCTCGCGATCGTGGCCTGGCTCATCCTCCTCCGAAAGGGGAGGCTCGGATCCATCGCTGGGCGCGAGAGGCGACCGCCGGGCACGTCCCTGGGAGCCTCTCCCGGTGAAGGCCAGGTGGGCCCCAACTCGGGAACGGAAGGGACCGAGCTCCAGATCCGCACCTTCCAGTAGCTCGGAAGGGTCGACATGCAACCGCGCGCAAGCGCTCGACACCGAGGAGAACCGGAGTTCGTTCGCATCATTTCCCGAGGGGGAGGCGTAGGATGCGCGGGCCTCGGGGAGGAGGGGGGCCCCCGAGGTGAGAGGTGGGCGGTGTCGTGGGTGCCGGATGAGCCGGCGTTGATGGTATCGTTAAATACGAAGCCTGTTCTGATTCCGCTTACCGAACGAGGGGCCTTCGGGTCCAGCTCGTTCGGGGCGCCCGTACGTTGCGCCGGGGATCGGTGAACCGGCGAATCCATGAGGCGCCACAGATGGCCCGAAAGGGGCGTGGAGCCCCGAGAAACCCCCCGCAGGGATGCGGGGTGCCCTCTCGGGACCGACAGGGGAAGGCGAAATGACGCGACCGGACCGAAAGGTCCGGATGACAGTCAGAGGCTGTACAAACCCTTCCGACCGATCGTGGTCGGAAGAAACTCAATTCAGAAATCCGGTTGATCCTGCCGGCGGGTACCGCTATTGGAGTTCGCTTAAGCCATGCGAGTCGAGAGGTGCAAGACCTCGGCGTACTGCTCAGTAACACGCGGTCAATCTGCCCTCGGGTGGGGGATAACCCCGGGAAACTGGGAAAAATACCCCATAGCCGTTCCGTGATGGAAGGCTGGGACGGCGAAAGTTCAGGCGCCCGAGGATGGGACTGCGGCGTATCAGGTCGTAGGGGGTGTCACGGACCCCCTAGCCGAAGACGCGTACGGGCTTTGAGAGAAGTTGCCCGGAGATGGGTTCTGAGACATGAACCCAGGTCCTACGGGACGCAGCAGGCGCGAAACCTCCACAATGTGGGCAACCACGATGGGGGAACTCCAAGTGTATGCACTTTGTGCATTCTGTTCCCGAGCCTAAAAAGCTCGAGAAGTAAGGGCCGGGTAAGACGGGTGCCAGCCGCCGCGGTAATACCCGCGGCCCGAGTGGTACTCATTATTATTGAGTCTAAAGCGTCCGTAGCCGGCCGGGTAAATCCCTGGGTAAATCGGGCGGCCCAACCGTCCGAACACCAGGGACACTGCTCGGCTTGGGATCGGGAGAGGGAGATGGTACTTCTTGGGTAGGGGTAAAATCCTGTAATCCGAGGGGGACCACCAGTGGCGAAGGCGATCTCCTAGAACGAATCCGACGGTGAGGGACGAAGCCCTAGGGCGCAAACGGGATTAGATACCCCGGTAGTCTAGGGTGTAAACGCTGCAGACTTGGTGTCGGGGGTCCTGTGGGGGCTCCCGGTGCCGGAGCGAAGGTGTTAAGTCTGCCACTTGGGGAGTACGGCCGCAAGGCTGAAACTTAAAGGAATTGGCGGGGGAGCACCGCAACGGGAGGAGCGTGCGGTTCAATTGGATTCAACGCCGGAAAACTCACCGGGAGCGACGGAAGTATGAAGGCCAGCCTGAAGAGCTTGCTCGATCTTCCGAGAGGTGGTGCATGGCCGTCGACAGTTCGTACCGTAAGGCGTTCTGTTAAGTCAGATAACGAACGAGACCCTCGCCTTCAGTCGCAACTCCGGGAGAGATCCCGGGGGCACACTGAAGGGATCGCCGTTGCTAAAACGGAGGAAGGAGAGGTCTACGGTAGGTCCGTATGCCCCGAATCTCCCGGGCAACACGCGCGCTACAAAGGCTGGGACAATGGGTTCCGACCTCGAAAGGGGAAGGCAATCTCGAAACCCAGTCGTGGTCTGGACTGAGGGCTGTAACTCGCCCTCACGAAAATGGATTCCGTAGTAATCGCGGGTCAACATCCCGCGGTGAATATGCCCCTGCTCCTTGCACACACCGCCCGTCAAGTCATCCGAGTTGGGCCTGAGTGAGGGTGACCCCTTGGGGTCGTTCGAACTTAGGTTCAGCAAGGGGGACTAAGTCGTAACAAGGTATCTGTAGGGGAACCTGCAGATGGATCACCTCCTAACGAACGCTTTAGGGCGTTCGGTGTGTTTCAGAAAGATAGACTCTGAACGTGTCACGCGCATGGCGCCTTCCCCGACCCTTTCGGGCCATCGAAAACCCCAAAATCCTACCAGAATTTTGGTAATTACCAGGTCATTATATATTGTGCTGGTCTCGTGCCCCCATGGCCGGCATCGCGGTGAACCGCCTGTCCTCTCGGACCGGTGAGCTGTCGCCTTCGCTCCAGAACGCCGTGCGGTCCCTCCGCCAGGGCGAGCCGGTGCTGGTCTTCGACGCCCCCTCGAGGGAGGGGGAGACCGACATCGTCCAGCTCGCCGAGACGGTCACCGCCTCCTCCGTCCGCCGCCTGCGAGAGGCGGCCGGGGGGTTCATCTGTGTCACCTTCCCCGACGACCTTCGCCGCCGTCTTGGCCTCCCGTACCTCTCCGAGCTCTACCAGCAGAGCGGGGGGGCCCACCCGATCCTGCCCGCGCTCGTACCGGAGAGCTTCAAGTACGACCGGAAGAGCCCCTTCGGGATACTCGTGAACCACCGCGAGACCTACACCGGGATCCCGGACGTCGACCGCGCGCTCACCATCCGGGCGCTGGGCAAGCTCGCCCGAGACGGCCCCTCCCTCTCCGACACCGAGCTGCGCGAGAGGTTCCTGCGCGAGTTCCAGGCTCCGGGGCACGTCGCCCTTCTCCACCCCGCGCCCCACCTCCTCCGGGAGCGGCGCGGCCACACCGAGCTCTCCCCGGCCCTTGCGGAGCTCGCCGGAGAGCCCGGCTCGCTCGTTCTCTGCGAGATGCTGGGCCGGGACGGACACGCGGTCCCCCCCGAGCAGGCGCGCGCGGTGGCCCGGCGGAACGGCTGGGCGTTCGTCGAGGGCGAAGAGATCGTCGAGGCTTGGTCCCGATGGTCCGCGTGATGGCCAGTGGGGTCTTCGACCTCCTCCACCCCGGCCACCTCTATTTCCTGACCCAATCGAGGAAGCTGGGCGACGAGCTCGTGGTCGTCGTGGCCCGCGACCGGACCGCCTCGCGGCTCAAGCGGGAGCCGATCCTCCCAGAGGAGATGCGGCGCGAGATGGTGGAGGCCCTGAAGCCGGTGGACCGCGCCGTCCTGGGCTCGCTCACGGACATCTACCACACCGTCGAGGAGCTCCGCCCCGACATCATCGCGCTGGGGTACGACCAGCACTTCGACGAGGCCGAGGTGGAGCGGGAGTGCTCCCGACGCGGTCTGAAGATCCGCGTCGTCCGGCTGGGAGAGCTTCCGAACGACCTGCTCGCCACCCGCCAGATCCTGGAGCGCGTGCTTTCCCGCTACGCCCGCGCCCGCCGGGAGCTGGAGGAGGAGGACGAGCCGCGCGCGCGGCCTCGGAGGGACCCAGGGGCATGAAGCGCATCGGCATCGTGGACACGACCTTCTCCCGCGTCAACATGGGCCAGATCGCCATCGACGCGCTCAAGGCGT
This sequence comes from Thermoplasmata archaeon, assembly GCA_021802125.1. GTDB lineage: Archaea > Thermoplasmatota > Thermoplasmata > Lutacidiplasmatales > UBA184 > JAKAAX01. The sequence goes on from JAKAAX010000003.1 coordinate 128,159, forward strand.
TCGGAGAGGGGATCCAGATCGAGCGTTCGACGGTCCCCGGGATCAAGGACCTCCCCGTGGCGGTCCGCAAGATGTTCCGAGAGCGCAACGCGGACCTGGTGATGGCCTTGGGGATGCCCGGGGCCGCGGAGGTCGACAAGACCTGCGCCCACGAGGCTTCGCAGGGGATCATGCAGGTGGGGATCCTGGAGATGCGGCCGATCCTCGAGGTCTTCGTCCACATGGACGAGGCCAAGGACGACAAGCAGCTGGCGTGGCTCGCCCGTCGTCGGACGGAGGAGCACGCCGAGAACGCCTACCTCATGCTCTTCCACCCGGAGAAGATGATCGAGCGCGCGGGACAGGGTCTGCGCCAGGGGTTCGAGGACGCGGGCCCCGTCCGGGAGTGAAGGGGGCGCACTTTCCCCTCGCGCCAGCCCCTTCGGATGATGAGGTGGTGAGTTGGCGAAGGACCGGTCCCGGACCGCATTCCGTGAGACCCCCCTCAACGGACGGGGGATCCGCCTCGGGATCGTGGTGAGCGAGTACCATGCTGACGTCACAGGGGCGATGCTGGCGGGCTCGAGAAAGGAAGCCCAGCGCCACCGCGCCACCGTGGGGAAGGTCGTCCGCGTCCCCGGGGTCTTCGACGTGCCTCTCGCGGTCGAGCGGCTGCTGGAACGGGAGGACGTCGACGCGGTCGTGGCCCTCGGCGCGGTGGTCCAGGGAGAGACGGACCACGACCAGGTCATCGTTCACGCCGTCGCTCGGAAGCTCCTCGACCTGGAGATCGACATCGGGAAGCCGGTCGCGCTTGGCATCACGGGCCCGGGTCAGACCCTGGAGCAGGCCGTGGCGAGGATCGATCGAGGGCCGCATGCCGTGATGGCCGCGGTCAAGATGGTCCTCGCGCTCAGAAAGGTCTGAGCCGGGTCCTCAGGCGCACCGGGACCAGTGGGCCCTGGGAGAAGGGCGAGAGCAGGTGCCCAGGGACGGGGCCGATGCCGCGGGCCGGACTTGAACCAGCGGCCTACAGATCTTCAGTCTGTCGCTCTCCCAACTGAGCTACCGCGGCGTTCGCGGCCGCCGACAACGGAGACGGTGATAAAGTCGTCTGTTCGGGCGCAGGCGCCCGGCGGACCGCTTGGGCAGCGTGGACCCTGCGGTACCGCATCTCCTCTTTTTGCTTTCAAGCGAGTGAACACAAACAAATACCCGTATCTTGCTCATTATCCGTATGGCCAGCGGTCCTTCGACGGCGTATCCAGAGCCTGCACCTTCCCAAGGGGGACCGGGCCCGCATCCCTACTACGGGGGCGGGGCAGGTCCCGGCCCGTACGGCCCAGGGCCGGCGGGGCCTTCGCCCTCCTACCCGATGCCCAGGTACGGTCGCCGCCGGAAGGAGAAGATCGGCATCCCGCTCTTCATGGCCGGGTTCGTCGTCGCGGGTGTGGGCATCCTTCTGGTCGGGCTGGGCGTCGGGGGGATCTTCAACACCCTCCTCAACCCCTACGGCCTGGGCGGAGGGAGAGCCGCGGCCCAGGTCGAGAACGGCTACATCAACGAGACCTTCTACGGCATCGACCTCGTCGGGGTCGGCGTCATGATCATCGGCGTGGGAGCGGGGATCAACGCCGCCGCTCGGTTCGACCAGAACCAGGAGCTGGGCCAGGGCGCCCACTGAGGCTTGAGGATCGAAGTTCGAGGATCGGAGGCAGGATCAAGATGAGCAGCGAAGGAAGCGCACCCTGGATCGAGACGAACACCGCCGCCACCAGCACCCTCGGAGGTGCGTGAGCCCATGAGTTCCGGTCAGTACCAGAACTGGGGCCCCCAAGGCGGGGGACCTCAGGGCGGACAGCCCGGCGCCTGGGCCGGCCCCGGGCCCGGGGGTCCTCCCCCGGCGTACTACGGACGCGCCCGACGCCGGAGAGAGAAGGTCGGCGTCCCGCTCTTCATCGTGGGCGTTGCGTTGGTCGGAGTGGGCATCCTCCTGGTGGGGCTGGGGATCGGTCTCGCGGGCAACGCGGGGTACACCCTCAGCGGCCAGGCGCTGCGTCAGGCCCAGAACTCCTACTACAACATGACCATCACCGGCATCGACGTCGCCGGAGCTGGCGTGGTGCTCCTGGGGATCGGGGCGGGGTTGAACGTCGCGGCCCGCTTCGAACAGAACGAGGAGATCGGTCGGCGCACTCCCTAGGTCCCCCTGGACCGGTCGACCGCACCCTCCCGAGTGACCGGGCGCGGTCCCCCGTCGGGGTCCCGGACCTCGCGCGCGCCCACGCGCGCCCACGCGCGCCCGCCCGCGCGTTCAGGGCCTCGAGAGCGGGCCCGCTCACGGCGGAGGCGGGCTCCCTTTATTTCCCCCACGGAACCTGCTAGGGGCCGTGCGGACGCTCGTTACCACTGAGAAGTTCAACACCGCCCTTCGGATCGCGGTGGTGCTCTCCGACGGCAAGATGGAGAGGGAGCGACGTGGCCCGGTCGCCATCTTCCGGTTCAAGCGGGGAGAGGACCCGTGGGCCGTCGTGGGGCTCCGGGGCCACATCGTCGAGCTCGACTACCCCAAGGAGCTCAGCGCGTGGGACTTCGCGACGCTTCCGAAGCTCCTGGAGACGACCCCCCATCGGAGCGTGACCGAGCCCGCGATCGTGGAAGCCCTGAAGCAGCTCGCCCCCAGCTACGACCGGGTCATCCTCGCCACAGACTGGGACCGGGAAGGGGAGGTCATCGCGGCCGAGTGCCTCGAGATCCTTCACGGGGTGAACCCCCAACTGTCCGTCCAGAGGGCCCACTACAGCGCCCTCACTCGCTCGGAGATCGAGGAGTCTTTCAAGAACCTGAAGGAGCTCGACCGGAACCTCGCGGACGCCGGTCTCTCCCGCCAGCATGTGGACCTGATGTGGGGGGCCCTGCTCACCCGCTACCTCACGCTCACCTCCCAGATGGGCGGGGGCCGGACCTCCGGGTCCCAGGGCGGAGGCTTCCTGTCGGTCGGGCGCGTGCAGACCCCGACGCTGGCCCTCCTGGTCGGACGGGACCAGGAGATCAAGAACTTCGTCCCCAAACCCTACTGGAACCTGCGCGCGGACGCGACGAAGGATGGCACGCCCTTCCGGCTGGAGCACACCCACGGCCCGTTCTTCGAGCACCCCGAGGTCGAGAAGCTGCTCCAGAAGCTGGAGCCGCACAAGCAGGCGGAGGTCACCTCCTTCAAGGAGGAGGAGCGGGGGCTGAGACCCCCGGTCCCGTTCAACACCACCCTCTTCGTCGCCGAGGCGACGAAGATCGGCTTCGGGGCCTCGCAGGCGATGAGGATCGCCGAGGACCTGTACACCTCCGGACTGATCAGCTACCCCCGTACGGACAACACGGTGTACCCGCACTCGCTCGGGATACGCGGGTTGGTCGAGAAGCTCCAGGCGGGAGCCTTCCAGAAGGAGGCGACCCTCGTCCTATCCCAGGAGAAGATGCGCCCGACGCGAGGTCGCACCGAGACGACCGACCATCCTCCGATCTATCCCACCGCGGCCACCGACCCGAAGAAGCTGCGCGGGGACAAGGCCCAGATCTACGAACTGGTCTGCCGTCGTTTCCTGGCCACCGTCGGGCCCGAGGCCAAGGGACGCTACCGCAACGGGGAGCTCAAGATCGCGGACGAGCCGTTCAAGACCGACGGCTTCCACATGCTGGACCCGGGCTGGTACCAGATCTACCCCTACATGCGCCAGCCCGACGAGGTCGACCTGCCCGTCCTCACCCAGGGGGAGAAGGTCGCGGTGGAGCGCATCTACACCGTGGAGGAGAAGACGCAGCCCCCGCGCCGCTTCGGACAAGGCAGCCTCGTTCAGGAGATGGAGAAGCTCGGGCTGGGGACCAAGTCCACCCGCCACGAGGTCATCCAGAAGCTCCTCGACCGCCACTACATCCAGGTCCGCGGGCTCGAGCCGACGAACAGCGGGGTCGCGGTGACCGAGGCCCTGCAGGCGCACGCCTCGTTCGTGACCAAGCCCGACATGACCGCCCAGCTCGAGAAGGACATGGACCAGATCGCGCAGGGGCAGAAGGGGCTGAACGACGTCGTGGAGGAGTCGCGGGGCATGCTCCGCGAGGTCTACGACGTCCTCCAGAAGAACTCCCGGGGGATCCAGGCGACCCTCCAGACCGCCCTGGACGCCCAGCACTTCGTCGGTCCGTGCCCGAAGTGCGGAAGCGCGCTCAGGATGCTCCGCTCCCAGAAGGGGACGCGGTGGGTCCAGTGTGCGAACAACCCGGCCACCTGCACCGCGAGCTACGCGCTCCCGGCCGCGGGGTTCATCGAACCCTCCCCGGAGCTCTGCGCGACCTGCAAGACCCCGAAGGTCCGCATCACCTTCCGCGGCCAGCGCCCAGCCCTCTACTGCATCGAGCCGCTCTGCGAGGAGCACAAGAAGGCCTACCAGATCGGCATCTGCAGTTCCTGCGGGTCCCCGCTCCACATCCGCTACTCGTTCAAGGGGAACCGGTTCGTCGGCTGCACCGGCTGGCCCAAGTGCAAGGTGAGCTACCCGCTCCCGCAACGCGGCCACCTCGACAAGGAGCACGCTCCCTGCGAGGTCTGCCGGGCCCCCATCGTGACGGCCATCGAGCGGGGCCGTCCTCCCTGGACGCTCTGCATCAACCCCGAGTGCCCGACGCGGAAGGGGGCCTCCCCCTACGCGCCGCACCCGGCGGCGAAGCCGACCCCGGGATCGGCCCAGCCCGAGGTCCCCGGAGCGACGCCGACGACCGCCACGGCCGCCGTCGCGCTCGCGGCCCCTGCGGGTGGCGTGGGTGGGGCTTCTGCTTCCCCATCCCCCTCCTCCTCGACCCGACCCGCCGGGACGGCGCCCAGAAGGGGGCGGACCACGAAGCCGTCGGCGGCCTCAGCCGAGCCTCGGGCACCCGCGACCGCCCGGACGAAGACGCCCCGCAGCCGCAGCGCCCCGCGCAGCCGCACTCCCGCGGGCGCGGAGGTCGCGACAGGCGAAGAGGCGGGACCTGCGATCGTCCGCGGGAAGGGCCGGCCGAAGCGGACGCCCGAAGAGGCCCCCGCTTCGGGCGCCTGACCGTTTCAGGCCCCCCGACTGCGTAAATACCGCCCCTCCCTCGATAGCCCGTGTCTCAGAGGCGGCGTCGCATCGACGAGATGGACTCCCGGACCCTGGAGAAGGAGGCCCGGAAGGGCCACATCCTGATCCTGCCGGTGGGCGCGCTGGAGGCGCACGGCCCGCACCTCCCCCTCGCCTCCGACGTGATCCAGGCCGAGCAGACGGCCCTCGCTCTCGCGGACCGACTGGACGCCCTGGTCGCACCCGCCCTTCCCTACGGGGTCTGCCCGGGCACCCACCGGTTCCCCGGGACGGTCTCTCACTCCGTCGAGACCCTCACCCAGACCGTCCACGAGCTCCTCGAGGACTTCTACGGGTTCGGGTTCCGCCGGGTGCTGATCCTCTCCGGCCACGGGGCCGGCAGCCACATGACCGCGCTTCGGGAGGGGGCCGCCCGGACCCTGAAGGCGCACCCCAAGGACCTGAAGGTCGCCGCGCTCTGCGACTACGAGTTCGTCTACGAGCTTCGCGGGAAGGAGTCCCCGCCCGACGACGGGCACGGGGGGCTTCTCGAGACCTCCCGGGTGATGGCCCTTGCACCGGATCTGGTCGGAACCGTGCGCCCGACGGCGCGCTACGATGTTCCGCCCTCTCTCGTGGGCCCCATCACGGACGAGCACTGGGGAGAGAGCGTGATCGGGGACACCACGAGGGCCTCCGCCGAGCTTGGGAAGCGCATCCAGGTCCACGTCCTCGACCGCCTGGTCGAGACGGTAGAGCGCGCCCTCCCGCCGTGACCCCGTGGAAGTGACGAACATGAGCGAGGGGAACATCATCGTACGCGGCGCGCGTCAGCACAACCTGAAGAACGTCTCGCTCGAGATCCCGCGCAACAAGTTCGTCGTGATCACCGGCGTGAGCGGCTCCGGGAAGAGCTCGCTCGCCTTCGACACGCTCTACGCCGAGGGTCAGCGGAGGTACATCGAGAGCCTGTCGGCCTACGCCCGGCAGTTCCTGGGCCAGATGGACAAGCCCGACGTCGACTCGATCGACGGGCTCTCCCCTGCCATCGCGATCCAGCAGCGCGCGGGGAGCCGGAACCCCCGGTCCACCGTCGGGACGGTCACCGAGGTGCACGACTACCTGAGGCTCCTCTACGCCCGGGTCGGCGTTCCGCACTGCCCGAAGCACGGGGTCGAGATCACCCCGCAGAGCGTCGACCGCATCGTCTCCGCGGTCCAGACCACGCTCCAGGGGATGCGCATCCAGATCATCGCCCCCGTGCTTCGAGGGAAGAAGGGGGAGCATCGCGACCTGCTCGAGGACCTCCGTCACCAGGGCTTCCGGCGGGTGCTGGTGGACGGGGTCGAGGTCCGGCTGGGCACGAGCGCCGTCCGGCTGGAGAAGAACAAGAAGCACACGATCGAGGCCGTCGTGGATGCCTTCGTCGTCTCCGAGGAGGCGCCCAGCCGTCTCGCCGAGGCCATCGAGCTCGGCCAGAAGCTCGGAGGCGGAGTGATCTACATTGCCCGCCCGGACGGGAGCCGTCTGACCTACTCCCTCGCGCGGGCGTGCCCCACCTGCGGGTTCTCCCTGGAGGAGCTCGAACCCCGCCTCTTCTCCTTCAACGCCCCCTTCGGAGCCTGCCCCTCATGCTCCGGGATCGGGGCCACGCTCCACGCGGACCCCGGGCTCATCCTCCGGCACCCGGACCGTCCCCTGACGGGCGGCGCCTTCTCCGTCGCGGGGATCCCGATCTGCGAGGAGTGCCTGCGACGGCTCGGCAAGCACTTCCACTTCGACGCGGGCAAGCCGGTCGCCGACATGCCCGAGCGGGCGAAGGAGGCCCTCCTTTGGGGGGCGCCGGACGGCATCGCTCTTCACTGGCACTGCCGCCACCTCCTGCGGCAAGGGATCGCGAACGTGATCGAGCGGCGCTTCAAGGAGACGAAGAGCGCCGGGATGCGCGATTACTACATGGAATTCATGACCTTCACCCCCTGCCGCGTCTGCGAGGGGAAGCGCCTCAAGCCGGAGGTCCTCGCGGTCACCGTCCGGGACCGCTCGATCGCCGAGATCTCGGCGATGAGCGTCGAGGAGTCGCTGCGCTTCTTCCGCTCGATGCAGCTCTCCGAACGCGAGGGGAGCATCGTCGGACAGGTGGTCAAGGAGATCCTCTCCCGCCTGGGGTTCCTGGAGAACGTCGGTCTCACCTACCTCACGCTCGACCGGGCCGCGGGGACCCTCTCCGGGGGCGAGGCCGAGCGGATCTCGCTCGCGACCCAGATCGGCAGCGGGCTCGTGGGGGTGCTCTACATCCTGGACGAGCCCTCCATCGGTCTCCACCCGCGGGACCACGACCGGCTCCTCCACACCCTGGAGTCCCTCCGGGACCTCGGGAACACCGTCGTCGTCGTCGAGCACGACGAGGCCACGATGCGGCACTCCGACTGGCTCGTCGACCTCGGACCTGGCGCGGGGATCCACGGAGGCGAGGTCCTCTTCTCCGGCCCCCCCGCCGAGGTGGGGACGGCGAGCCGGTCGCTCACGGCGGACTACCTGCTCGGGCGGAGGTCCATCCCGCTCCCCCCGAGGCGGGTGGGAGGTCGCTCGGCCTACCTGGAGATCCACGGCGCCCGCGAGAACAATCTGAAGGCGATCGACGTCAAGATCCCGCTGGGCACGTTCTGCGGCGTGAGCGGCGTTTCCGGCAGCGGGAAGAGCACGCTCATCCAGGAGATCCTCTACAAGGCCCTACGGCGGACGCTCGGCCAGGGGGGGCCGCCTCCGGGCAAGCACGACTATCTCAAGGGCGTCGAACAGCTCGACCGGGTCCTGCTCATCGACCAGTCCCCGATCGGCCGCACGCCGAGGAGCAACCCCGCCACCTACTCGGGGCTCTTCACGCCCATCCGTGAGCTCTTCTCCGAGCTTCCCGAGGCCAAGTCGAGAGGGTTCGCTCCCGGACGGTTCTCCTTCAACGTCGCCGGTGGCCGCTGCGAGGCCTGCGAGGGGGACGGCATCATCCGTCACGAGATGCACTTCCTCCCCGACGTCTACGTCGTCTGCGAGGTCTGCCACGGGAAGCGCTTCAACCAGGAGACGCTCGCCGTCACGTACAAGGGCAAGAACATCGCCGAGGTCCTCAAGATGACCGTGGACGAGGCCCTGGCGTTCTTCTCCGCCCACCCCCGGATCCATACGCGCCTCCAGCTCCTCTCCGACGTCGGGCTCGGCTACGTCGAGCTCGGGCAGAGCGCGACGACCCTCTCCGGCGGCGAGGCCCAGAGGATCAAGATCGCCTTCGAGCTCTCGAAGGTCCCGACCGGTCGGACGCTCTACCTCCTCGACGAACCCACCACGGGGCTGCACTTCGACGACGTCCGCCGGCTCCTGGACGTGCTCTTCCGCCTCCGCGAGGGCGGGAACACCGTCGTCGTCATCGAGCACAACCTCGACGTGCTGAAGTCCGCCGACTGGCTCATCGACCTGGGGCCCGAGGGCGGGGACAAAGGGGGCGAGATCACCGCCGAGGGGACTCCGGAGCAGGTGGCCAGGGTGGCCGCCTCGCACACCGGGCGGTTCCTCCGTCCCCTCCTCGCGGAGAAGGGGAGAGGGGCCTCCGCCTCCGGCGGAACGCGCCCCTCCGGCGTGGCCGCCCTTCCGCGCTGAGGTCGAGCCGGGACACGGCGCCGGAGCGGAGGATGCCCTCGATCCAACCGGGTGCCGACGGGGTCGAGCTCCCCCGCGGCCCGTCGCATCCCGGGGTCTACCTCTTCAAGGCGAAGGACGGCTCGGTCCTCTACATCGGGAAGGCCAGGAACCTCCGCAAGCGGGTGACCGACCACCTTCGGCTGCAGACGGAAAAGGACGGCCACATCACCTCGCACTCGACGGACGTCGAGTTCCTTCCCACGCGGAACGAGCGGGAGGCGCTCCTCCTGGAGGCCCACCTCATCCGGCAGTACCACCCGAGGTACAACGTCATCTTCCGCGACGACAAGAGCTACCCCTACCTCGCTCTCACGGAAGGGGAGGAGGTCCCCCGGGTCTTCTTCGTCCGTCGCCCGAAGCGCGAGGAGGGGATGACCCTCTTCGGGCCCTACCTGTCGGCGCGGGAGGCGCGCAGCCTCGTCCGTCTCATCGCCGAGAGCTTCCAGGTCCGAAGGTGCCGGACCCTGCCGAAGCGCGCCTGCCTCTACTACCACCTGAAGACCTGCTCCGCTCCCTGCATCGGGGCCATCTCCCCGGAGGAGTACCGGCGCCAGGTCGACCGGGCGCGCCTCCTCCTCAAGGGGAAGGTCAAGGAGGTCCTCCCGGGGCTCGAGCAGGAGATGCTCGCGGCCTCCAAAGAGGAGGAGTTCGAGCGGGCGGCCGTGCTCCGCGACGCGATACGCGGGATCGGCGACCTGGAGGCTCGCCAGCACGTGGTCGACCTGGGACGCGAGCGGACCGACGCGGTGGACATCGCGCTGCCCACCGACGCCACTTCGCTGAGCGCCGCGGTCGGGGTCCTTCGCGTTCGGGAAGGGAGCATCTCGGGAGGAGACCCGCACCTGCTGGAGGTCCCCGCGGACCTCGGGTCCCCCACCACCGAGCTCCTCGCGACGTTCCTCCTGCAGTACTACGGGGACGTGCCCGACCCGCCGAAGCAGGTCCTCCTGCCCGACCGCATCGAGGGTCTGGAGGAGGCGCTCGAGGCTCTGGGAGAGGAACGGGGGATCGGGTTCGTGCGGGCGAAGGCGGGACGACCCAAGGAGCTGGTCACGATGGCCGGCCGCATGGCGAGGGCGCACCTCGACGCCCACGCCCGGCCGGCGGCCCCCGATCCGGTGCTCCGTTCGCTGATGGGGCTCTTGGAGCTCCCGCGAGTCCCACGGCACATCGAGGGCGTGGACATCTCGCTCATCCAGGGGACGAACGCGGTGGGTTCCCTCGTGGTCTTCCGCAACGGGGCCCCGTCCAAGGACGACTACCGCCGCTTCCGCATCCGGACCGTGGAGGGGACCGACGACTTCGCCATGGTCCACGAGGTGGTGCTCCGGCGGTTCCGCCGCCTCCTGGCCGAGGAGGAGAAGCTGCCGGACCTGCTCTTGATCGACGGGGGGAAGGGTCAGCTGGACGCCGCGCTGTCGGCCCTGAAGGAGCTGGGGATCGAGGTGGAGGTCCCGCTCGCCTCGCTCGCCAAGCAGCGGGAGGAGGTCTTCCTGCCGGGCCGTTCCAGGCCCGTGGCTGCGGACCCGAACTCGCCCCCGCTCCTGCTCCTCCGTCACGTGCGCGACGAGTCCCACCGCTTCGCGATCACCTACCACCGACGTCGCAGGAAGATCGCGCTGCGCGAGGAGGTCGCCCGGGCCGAGGCCGCGACCTCCCCGGGCGGCGACCGCTGAACGGGGCCGCGCCCGGGCCGGGAGCGACGGGGTCCCGCGCAGTCGAGATATGCGCGGGGCCCTCGGGGGCCCATGGAGACCCTAGCGACCTCGGGCGGAGGACGACTGTGCGCGGTCCGGCTGGACCCCGGCGAGGACGTCCTTGGACGTCTCGCCGAGGTCGTGGAGCAGCAGGATATTCGCGGGGGTTTCGTGACCGTGGGAATCGGGTCCCTTCGGGACACGACGCTCGGGTTCTTCGACGGAGAGCGCTACGTCCAGCGGACGTTCCGGGAACCTCACGAGCTCCTCTCGATGACCGGGAGCATCGCGTGGTACGAAGGCCAACCCCACATCCACCTGCATGCCCTCCTGGGGGACCCCGAGTACCGCGTCGTCGGAGGACACTTTCACGGCGGGACCGTGGAGATCCTCGTCGAGCTCATGGTGCAGGCCTTCCCGGAAGGTTTCGCACGGGTCCCGAGCGGCAAGGTGCTGAAGGTCCTCTCGCTTCACCCGGGGAAAAGCTGAGCCGGCCCCGCGCCGACAAGTGTCGCCTCGGGGCGGGGTCGGTCGTTCGTGGCCGCTCGGAAGCAGGTGGACGTGCACCTCAGGGCGCTGAGGACCCCTCTGCTCCTACGTCTAGCGGATAGGGTTATTTGCCGGTCCCCTCCCCGAATCCGGGGAGAGGTAACGGGGACATAGGCTAACTTGGCAGACCAGCGGGCTCCAGTCAGGGGCGTACTCTTCACCGGGTCCCCCTGAGCAGCACCAACCCTAACGGGTCAGCGGAGACCTTCCACGAAGGTCTATGACGAGTGACTGGAGCGCGCCAAGGAGAGACCCGCATATCGGGGTTCAAATCCCCGTGTCCCCATCCCCTCCCCCACCCTCTGCCTCATTGTTACCCGGGAAAGGCGTTCCAGATCCTGGTAAGAGGAGAATCGCATTGGATTCCCGAGTAATCCGCTGCCTTCACCAGTTGCTCCTTTCGGTGCTTCCGCTGACTGCGCTTGGAGTCGCTCTCGTAGGAGTTCTGATCTGGCGTCAACATCAATGGGGTCTCGGTGCGCTCGTATTCCTGGTCGCTGGCTATGGTGCACTAACTGGGGCTCAGATTCCCGGCCACTGGGTGTGGTCGCCGATCGACATTCGCTTCGATCAACGGAGACTGGTCGTCCATGTCTGCGGCCTGGCGGCCAAGCAGTTGGGCGCAACTACGCTCACGATCCCTTACTCCCGCATCGAGTCAGTCTGCGTCCTCTCTGCTCAGAGCGTCGAGCTCCGAAATGAGACCGGCAGGTGTAGGTTCTATCTTACCCTCGGCGAAGCACGTCGTCTGAAGCGGGATTGGGTCGAGTGGAAAGCGGGCCGATCCTCCACCATCGATTCTCTACCGGTCCCGCGCCCCTGATTTCCCCAGTCCGATTATCAAGAGGCTCACCAACGGCGGGGAACTGGACGGGTCGGTCTCCAGTTCTCTGACCAGCTACCTCAGGGCGGGCCCGTGGGACCTCCTGCCTCCAGGTGGGCCTGAGGGCGCTTCTCGACAGGTAGATATCCTCCGCCATCACAGGCGGGAGAGCCGCCGGAGACCCAGGGACTCACTCCACGACTGGTGGCTACCCCTGCGGTGCTTCGTGGGGGTGACCCCTTGACGTTCCTAGACCTCTCCGGGCCCACGCTGATCGTCGCCCTCCTTGGGGCGACCTTGCTGGTCGGGTTCGGGGCGGATTGGCTCGCGGTCCGCTTCCGCGTACCGGACGCTCTGTGGCTCATCGCCCTGGGTCTCCTCGCGGGACCGACCTTGGGGCTGATCTCCCCCTCGTCCCTGCTCCTGGTCGCGCCGATCCTCGGGACCACCGCCCTCCTGCTGATCCTCTTCGATGCCGGCATCGACCTGCGCATCTCGCTCATCCGGCCTCTCGCGGGCTCGGCCCTGCTTTTCGCGATCGCGAGCTACGCGATCGGGGCGGTCGCACTCTTCGGGATCAGCGACCTCCTGCTCTTCCCGGGCCGTCCGACGCTGTCGCTGATCCTTGCGACCTCGTTGGGATGCGTCTCGGGAGCGGTCATCATCCCCCTGTCGCACCGCCTGGGTCTGACCCGAGGGCTGGGCAGCTTCCTGCAGCTGGATGGCGCGGTGGAGGACGCTCTCGCCATCATCGCGGTCACGACCATCCTCCTCTGGGTCACCCCCTCGTCCCCCGATCTCGCGCTCCGGCTGACGCTCTCCCTCGTGCTCCCGCTTCCGGTGGGGATCCTCACGGGGATCGCCGCCGGGCTGGGCTGGCTGCTGTTCCTCTACGAGTGGCAGACGCGGCGCTTCGCCGCCTTGGCCACGCTCGGTTTCGTGTTCCTCGTCTACGCCGCGACCGAGGCGCTGGGAGGCTCGGGCATCCTCGCCGCGATCGTCTTCGGAGGGGTCCTCGGGAACGAGCCCATCGTGCGTCGGCTCCTTCGCCGGACTCGGCCGTTCAAGATCTCGAAGGACCTTCGAAGGATCGAGCAGGAGATGGGCTTCGTTCTCCGGGCCTTCTTCCTGTTCCTGATCGGCATGCTGGTCGTCCCCCTTCTTCCCAGCCTCACGGAGGGCCTCATCCTCATCGCCGTGCCGATCGTCCTCTATGCCCTCCGACGTGCGATCTTCCTGGGAGTGAGCCATCCCAAGAAAGCCCCACGCGGCTGGGTCAATCCCGCCTCCAGTCTCCTGGGCAGAGGATTGACCTCGGCGGTCCTCCTCATCCTGGCATTCCAGACCCTTCCGAGGACCTCGGTCCTGCTCTTTCCAGCGCTGATGGTGATCATCGGGACCAACGTCGTCATGACCGTGGGGCTCGTCATGGGAATGCCCTCGGTCCCGCGGGAGACCGATGCGGAGCGCAGTTGGGCGTTGGCCCGTGCAGACCTGCTGTCGCTGGAGGAAGAGGGGGATTCCACGAACGGGGGGGACACTCCGTCCGCGAGCTCCCCAGCCTCGGCGGGCGAACGACTCCCCTCGGGCGGCGCACCGCCAGCGAAGGAGAGCCCCGCCCCCATTTCCGGAGATCAGGACCCCAAGCCCGAGCGCTCCTCTCAGAAGGATCGCCCCAAGCGGCAGCGGTGAGGTCGGCCCCGCACTCTAGAGCTCGAGGGCGTTCGTCGCCCGCAGGCTTGCCGGCGAAGAGCCGCGATCGTGGGGACGCAGAGGGGCCCGCTCCGTCAGAGAACGAGGTAGAGCACCGCGTCTCCGCGAATGACCCGGGTCTGGGCTCGAGGGTGCGCGGACGCGGAGCCGGCTCCGCTCGGCTTACCCTCGGCCGGGCTCGAGAGGATGAGGTTGAAGTGAGGGTCGACGTCCACCAGGGTCCCCCGGAACTCGTCGCCCCGGACGGTCTCCACGCGTACTTCGCGCCCGAGGTGTTCGCGCAGGGCTCGAAGCAGGTCGCTCGGCACGAGGTGGGACGTACGCTTACATGTCTAAACCTTTCTCATCGCCCTCTGGGGCCTATCGGGAGGGCCCTGGACACGGGGTCGCCCCGCTCGACGATGCGAGCCCTCTTTCAGAGGAGTGTCGGGGAAGTGTCTCGCTCCGCCCTCCATGCGCCGTGCTCGCCGAAGTGGGCACGGGAGCGATGTCCCCCAGGGATGGATCGAAGCTTCCGTGATCTCCTCGCGCCCCTGGAGGGGACGGCTCTTGCTCCGAATGCTTCATGCCCCAGCCCCTCTCTCTCCCCTCCGTGTCAGCAGAGGAGTCCCATCCAAAGATCCTGATCGTGGACGATGATCCCGACATTCTCCAGCTGCTCGGGGAGACACTTCGGAACGCCACCGACTTCCCGAACGAGCTGGTCCTGGAAACCGACCCGAAGTCCGCCCTGGAGCGTCTCGAGCGAAACCCCGCCGACCTGGTCATCTCCGACTACAAGATGCCCGGGATGGACGGTGTCGACCTCCTCCTTCAGGTCAAGGCCCACCACCCGCACACGCTCCGCATGCTCATGACCGCCCACTCGACCCAGCAGGCCGCCCTGGCCGCGGTGCTGACGGCCGAGGTCCACAGCTACATCGAGAAGCCGTTCCAACCCGGGGAGGTCCTCCGCACGATCCGCGACGCCTTCACGCGTCGGGGCGGCTCGACCCAGGGGCTCGGAGGCTTTGTTGACCCCGCCGACCGGGCGCTCGAGCTCGTCGGAGATCTTCGTCGGCGGATGCAGGACGCTCCACCGGAGGCGTCCGAGCTCGACCTCACGCTGGCGTTCCCTTCCACCTCGGACTTCAACCACTTCGCCGCCCGGGCGTTCGAGCTCCACCAGGGCGAGGTCAAGGACATCCACTGGGAAGAGGGGAAGTTTGTGGTCACGGTCTCCTGCCGGCCCGAGGCCGCTCCCACCGTGGTCCACGACGCGGGCGAGGTCCCACGCGCGGGGCACCGGCGCGCGCGCGGTTGACGGACATCGGAGGGCCCACCCGATACTGGCGACGAGGGGCGATGCGGGAACCCGTCCCCCTTGGACGCGTTTCCGCCACCCCGAAGTCGGCGGGCAGCTCGCCTCGGACGGAGATGCCTGAGGGCGGACGGGCCCTCCGTTTCACCACCTCCGGGGGGTTCAAACGCGTCCCCGGCCTCGGAGGAAGGCCATGATGTGCGAGAAGTGCATGGGCAAGGGCAGGGTCCCCTGCCCGCCTTGCGCCGGGAAGGGCCGTTCCCCCCGGAGCCAGGGCCCGTGCCCGCCGTGCGCGGGCACCGGCTTCGTCGATTGCGTGGACTGCTGGGGGATGGGGATCCTCGACTGCAGCGACGGCGGCTGCTGAGGGCCCCCCCGGGCCGGTCCGCCTACCTCTTGACCGCCCCCGGCGCCGGCTCGAACCAGACGTCGGTGATGAGGTACTTCGGCTCGGCGGCGAACTTCGCCACCAGCGGCATGCCCACGTAGATGTCCTGCTCCGTGCAGCCCTTCAGCCGGGAGAGGAGCACGCTGTTCGCGCCCTCGAACTCCACGATGACCAGGTTGTACGGGGTCTCCTTGAGGAAGGCCTCGCTCCCGTAGTGGCAGGTGGTCCACGAGTGGACCTTCCCCACGAGCGGCAGGTCGACCCACTTCGCCTCCTCTCCGCAGAACTGGCAGTACGTCCGCGGGGTCGCGTAGGTGTACTTGCAGCCCTCGCACCGCGTCCCCCTCAGACGGCCCTCGGCGAGCCCGAGGAAGAACGGCGAGTCCTGCGCGTAGCTGTGGATGTAGTTCACGTGGTAGGGGTAGTCGATGTAGAGGTTCTGGGTCCCCTTCTTGTCCACGAAGATCGCGGCGCCGTCCTTTCCCAGCGCCTCCTGGACCTCGGTGAACTTCGACGTGCGCTTCAGTTCCTTCTTCCCGCCCATCTTGCCCTTCCCTCCTTCGTTGTTCTTGGTGCCCGACGCGCCCTTGGCCGACCCCGGCGTGCTCATGGCCGGACCCTCTCAAGGATGCTGACGGTGACGGAGGAACCGGTGCCCGCGTGGCTGTGGATGGCCCCGCGCTTGGCGTTCGGGATCTGCAGCTTCTCGGAGCCGAAGTTCTTCCCGATGGTGTGCTGGAGCTGCCAGTAGGCGATGACCGCCTGCATGAGCCCCGTCGCCCCGACCGGGTGGCCGCAGGCGATGAGCCCGCCCGAGGGGTTCACCGGAGTGGTGCCCGCCTTGGGGACGGGGAAGCCGTAGTCGACCCCCTTGAGGAATGGGTCCCCCCGCTCGACGAAGGAGTACCCCTCGCCGTACCGGCAGAGTCCCATGTCCTCGTACGTTTGGATCTCGCTGGACGCGTAGGCGTCGTGGAGCTCGACGAAGCTGAGCTCCTTGTTCGGGTTCTCGATCCCCGCGTGGCGGTACGCCTCGATCGAGGCGGCGCGTCCCGCACGGAAGGAGTGGACCCCCGGATACTGCAGGTCGGCGTAGTCCGAGGCCTTCTCGTGGGGCATCAGCAGGACCTTGCCGAACGGGCGGTCGGCGAGACGCATCGTGTCGGTCCCGCACCCCACGCCCTTCACGAGGATCGGGTTGTCGGTGAGCTCCTTGGCCTTCTCCTCGGTGCAGAGGATCGTGGCGGCGGCTCCGTCCGACATCGTGCAGATGTCCTCGCGCGTGATGGGATAGCTCACCATCTCGCTGTTGAGCACGGCGTCCAGGGTGAGGTTCTTCGGATACTGGGCGTACGGGTTGTTGAGCGCGTTGCGGTGGTTCTTGACCGAGACCATCGCCATGACGCGGCTCGCGTACTCGGTGGCCTTCCTCTGGGCCTCCCGCTCGTCCTTGATGTTCGCGAACTTCGTCTTCCGGACGTATTCGTAGATGTGGCGCGTGACCATCAGCGCGTAGTAGCCGGTGTAGAACCCTCCCAGAGGGAAGTCGTAGTTCACGTCCGAGGCGAGGGCGATGAACTCGTTCCCTTTCCAGGTCTGGACGCGGCTCATGGTCTCGTAGCCGACCGCGAGACAGGTGTCCATCCGACCGGAGGCGACAGCCTCCCAGGCCGCCTGGAAGCACTCTCCCCCCGTCGCGCCTCCCCACTCGATGCGAACGGAGCCGCGAGGGTTCAGGCCCAGGAAGTCCTGGACCATGCTCGCCGCCTTGAGCTGGCGGCTGAAGTGGTCCGAGAAGTAGGAGATCCGGGTCCCATCGATGTCGTCCATCCGGAGGTTCGGGACCTCCGAGCGGGCCTTGTCGAAGGCCTTCTTGCACATCAGGCGGAAGTCCATGTCGGGGTGGGCCTTCGCGAACTTCGTCACTCCGCCGGCCACCATGTAGACCCGTCGCCCGGACCGCTTGGTGGACGAGGGGGTCGGTGTGCCGGAGAAGACGTCGCGTTCTCTGCTCTTGGCGCCGGCCTTAGAACTGCCTTGGGCCATGCTTCAACACCTGTGCCGGCGGCACAAGCCTAGGCGCTCTTAGCCTTTCTACGTCCCGCGTGGGCCGGAGGCGCGCTCGTCTCCTCGGAGAGGTCGGTGGAGCTCCCTCCTCCCTTCCCCGGGAGGCTGATGAAGAACCGTCGGTACGCCCGCCAGCACCTCTCGAGCGAGATCAGGTCCACCCACTCGTCGTCCCCGTGAGCGCCCTCTCCGGAGGGGCCGAGCACGATCGTCGGGAACTGGGAGCCGAACACGTTGAAGTCGCCCACCGCTTCCTCGTGGAAGACCTCCACCCGCTTCCCCTCGCGATGCGTCGCAGAAAGGAAGAGCCGCGTCCAGACCTCCTTCGGGTCGGTCGTGTAGGCGGGAAGCCAGGGGGTGCTGCGAGGAGCCAGGTTCACGCTGCCCTGCAGACCGGGGTGCTTTCGGGACACGGCGGTCACCCGCTTCTCGAGCGCCAGCCGGTCCGCCTCGACGCTCGCCCCTGGGGGGAGGAGGCGGTCCAGGCGCACGTGCGCGGCGTGAGGGAGCGTCACTTCCCCTTCCCCCGAGGTCCAGGCCTTGAGGGGGGTGTACCCCCGGGGCAGGTCCCGGAGGAGCTCCGCGAGCGCGAGGAGCGGGTTCGTCGGACGGCCGGTCCGCAGTCCCTGCCCGTGCCCACCCTTGCCCTCGAGCGAAGCCTGCCAGACCACACGCCCGCTGGCGGAGAGCGCGACCTTCTCCCACGTGGGTTCCGGGACGAGCACCAGGTCCGGCGGCGTCGGGAGGTGCTCCACCAGGGCCCAGGCCCCGGCGGACTCGGCCTCCTCGTCCGTCGTCATGGCGAAGCCCAGGTTGAAGCGGGGGTCCCCGGAGAACTCCTGCATCAGGACGAGCGCGAGCGCGAGCCCCGACTTCATGTCCAGAGCTCCCCGACCGTAGAGGCGACCCTCCTCGACCGTGCCCGGAGGTCGCGTCGGTTCTCCCACCACGGGGACGGTGTCGAGGTGGGTGGCGAGCAGGAACGTCGGGCGCCCGGGGCGCGGGGGGGCCCCCGCGACCAGCACCGGGTCGACGTGAGGGGGGACGAGCCGGTCCGTGGGGATGCCGGCCCGTCGGAAGAACTCCTCGACGTCCTTCAGGCCGAGGGCCGCGTCACCGGTCACCGTCGAGCGGCGGACGAGGAGCTCCGCGAGGGAGAAGAGCCTCTCCGCGTCGTTCGGCACATCCCGAGGGAGTTCGAACGGCTCAAAAAACGGATGGACGGGCGCGGGGGGTCGGTGGCCCCGCTCGCGGGGTCCCTCTTGGCCTGGTCCTTCTCAGTAGTGGCGGTCGCACCGGGCGCAGTAGTATTTCCCGGTCTCCGAGTCGATCTGCCCGTAGCCGCCGCACACGACGCAGACCGAATCCCCCCTGGGGGGGGCGAGCGGCGTGGGGGGAGGCAACGCCACGGGTGGCCTCCTCCGTGGGGGAGGTGAGGAGGGCGGGGTGGTCGGGGCCCCTGCTTCGGGCACACCCGGCTCCGAGCTAGGAGGGGGAGATGGCGCGTCCTCCGCGGGCGGAACCCAGGTCGGCTCGGCGGGCGTGGCGGTGGATGAGGGAGAGGCAGAGGATCTCGCAGCGTCGGAGGCACTTCCGGTCGTCGATCGGCGGCGACGGAAGAGGAACACCAGGACGACCACCAGCAACAGGGCCACCGCGAGCCCGAACAAAACGTACGCCGCCGGTGCGAGGCCACCCAGGGGGCCGTTCCCGGAGGAGCCCGGTTTCAGGACCTGCAGCGGGAGAGCGCCGGAAGCGACCTCCCCATCCACGTCGGTGACCGTCACCCGGACCGTGTAGTACCCCACCGCTCCGGGGGTGCACGAGAGGGTGCTCGTGTTCGCGCTCGAGCAGCCGGTAGGGAGCCCGGCATAGGCGTACGTCAGCGGGGGAGCGCCGCCCACGACGTTGACCGTCAGGGTGAGCGGCGTGGAGAGCGTCGTGTTGGGTGACGGCGAGGCCGTGAAGCTCGCGACCGTGGGCCCGGGAACGACCTGGACGGCCACCCCTCCGGCGGTCGAAGCTCCTGCCAGGTCGCTGTAGACGACGTGCACCGAGAACGACCCCGAGGCTGTCGGCTTGCAGGAGATCCGCGAGGAGTTCGCGGTCGCGCATCCCGAGGGTAGCCCGGACCAGACCCACCCTCCCGGTCCGTCTCCTCCGTACACCGCCGCGGTCAACACGACCGTCCCGCCGACCGACAGCACCGCGCGAGTGGTGGCGACGGTACCCATGCGCGGGTCGCGGTGGACCACGACCGTCGCCGGTCCTGAGGTGGATGAGCCTCCGCTCGAGTCCGTCGCGTTCACGATAACGGAGACGTTGCCCGGGGTCGATGGGCGGCAGCTGAACGCGCTGCGGTTGACCGAGCTGCAGCCTATGGGCAGCCCGCTCCAATGGAAAGTGTACGGGGGAGCCCCTCCGCTCGCGGTGGTGGAGAGGTTGAGGGCGAGCCCCGCATCCAGGCGGAAGGGAGAGATCGCGATCGGGGCCAGCGCGAGGGACGGCCCGACCTTCTGGGACGTCCAGGTCTCGCCCAGGTCCGGCGGGGCCCTCGGGCCCAAGAGGACACGGGCGGAGGTCAGGGGGGCGTGGGCCGAAGAATGTTCTGAGGATGCGCCGACGCCCGCTTGGGTCGTCAAGGGCGCTGCTCCCCACGCCGAGAGCCCGAGGCCGAGCAGGACGACGGGGAGGAGAAGCGCGGCGGTCCACCGCCGGGAGGGAACCCCACGACGCCCGCGTCTCACGGGGTCCTCAGCCCGGCACTCGCCCATATATCCGTTCGTGCGGGAGACCCGAACTCCTGGCCGCCGTCCTTCCATCCCCCCTTCCGCTCACGGTCTCCCTCGGAGGTCCGGTCCCCAGAGTTTATCCCCGGGAGGTGGTGGGGGAGCTCGATGGCCCCCAAAGCGCAACCCGCCAGCACCCCGACGAAGCGCGATCTCCTCTCCATTCTGGACGTGGCGGAGGAACTTCCGTCGCTCCTCCGTCGCGCGGCAGAGCTCCGTGCGCTCCGGAACAAGGGGAAGCTCCCCCACCCGCTCGAAGGGCGGGCCCTCGCGATGATCTTCGAGAAGCCTTCGACCCGCACCCGGAGCTCCTTCGAGCTCGCCATGGTGGAGCTCGGGGGCCACGCGGTCTACCTCTCGACGAAGGACATGCAGTTGGGCCGCGGAGAGACGATCGCCGACACCGCCCGCGTCCTTTCCAGGTACTACCACGGGATCTGCTACCGCGCGTTCCGCTGGCAGGACGAGACCGAGCTCGCCAAGTGGTCCTCCATCCCCGTGATCAACGCCCTGGACGACCGGGAACACCCTTGCCAGATCGTGGCCGACCTGCAGACCCTCTGGGAGCGGTGGGGCGGGAAGTTCGAGGGAAGGCAGCTGGCCTACATCGGCGACGGGAACAACGTGCTTCGCTCGCTCATGTACGGGGCCGCCATCGTCGGCCTCGATTTCGTCGCCGCGATCCCCCAGGGCTACCGGCCCGACACCGAGACCCTCGCCAAGGCCCGCGAGCTGGCGGCCAAGAAGGGGTCGAAGGTGGAGATCGTGGACACTCCGAAGGCCGCGGCGCGCGGCTCGGACGCGCTCTACACCGACGTCTGGGTCTCCATGGGGGACGAGGCGGAGGCGGCCCAGCGCAAGGAGGCCTTCCACGGGTTCCAGATCAACGACCTCCTCCTGGGCCACGCCAAGGACGGGGCCTTCGCGCTGCACGACCTTCCGGCCCACCGCGGGGAGGAGATCTCCGACTCCGTGATGGACGGGGAGCACCAGGCGATCTGGGACCAGGCGGAGAACCGCCTCCACGCCCAGAAGGCGATCCTGGAGCTCCTTCTGCGGACCCGACCGGGTCCCGCTCGGCGGGCCCGGTAGGGAACTTCCCCCCCCTCTCACGCCCGCCCTTGTTCCCGTCGGCGGTCGCACGCCCCGGTGCGTGAGCATGGTGCCGACGGGGCGTTTGGGTGGGGCGCCCTCCGCCCGCGCGGGCGGGAGTGGAGGGCGACGCTCTGCGCCTTTCCGGCTCAGGCCTCCGCCGCCTCCGGGCGCGCGGTGAGCCGTACCTTCAGGGTCCGCTCGAGCTTGCGCACGAGGGCGTCCGGGGGGACCATCCCTCCGCTCTCGAGCTTGTGGACAACGCTGACCTTCTCGTTGATCTTGGCGCCGAACTGCTCCTGGGTGAGCCCGAGCTTCTCGCGGGCCTCCCGGACCTTCCGGCTCCACTGCGGGTCGAGCTCCAGGTCGGGGAGCTCGGCGTAGAGGTCCCGCTCGGTCATCCGCTTCTGGTGGGACCCGATGCGGTCCTGGACGTCGGTGCCGAGGGCACCGCCGCCGTTGCCGCCGCCCGTCGCCCCCGGGGTGGGGGCCAGAGGCTTCCCGAACCGGCTACAGGCGGTGCACACCTCGAGCACCGAACTTTCCACTTTCACACGGACGACCGTTTCGCTTTCCTTGCCGCACATCTCACACAGCATGCTTCTCTTCCTCCTTCTCTTCCAGTCCTTCTCGGAACAACGATTCCTCGCGGATCACCGCGGTCCTTGGCGGCGACGGCTCGCCCCGGGCCCGCTCGATCGCGACCGGGACCTCGTCGAACTCCTCGATCGTGACCGTGGCGCGCTCCTCCTCCGAGCTCGGGTCGAGCCGGTAGCGCGGGCTCCAGCGGAAGTGCACCGTCCGCATGCCCATGGCCTTCGCGCCCGCGACGTCGGCGTCGAGCTCGTTTCCCACCATGACGCAGGTCCCTGCGGTCGACTGGAGGGCCGCGAGCGCGGCCTCGAAGGCGAGGGGATGCGGCTTCCTCCATCCGATGTCGGTGGAGGTCACGATGGCGCGGAAGTGCCGTCCGATCCCGAGGCGGTCGAGCTCCACCGAGATGTCCGAGCGCGTGGCCGCCCGGGTGTTCGAGAGGACGGCCAGGCGGTACTGCGGGTCCAGCTCTCCCAGCGCGCGCCGGACGCCCGGCAGAAGAGGTTCGTCGGAGAACCATCCCTTCCCCTCGTCCAGGAGCGTGTCTCCGAGGTCGAAGATGACGGCCTCCACCGGGAGGGCCTCCGGGCGGGGGGCGCTCGCGCGCGGGGCCCGGTGGGTCGTCGTCTTCCCTGCACGGACCGTCACGGGCTCGACCCTCCTCCTAGACCCCTGGACCTCCCGTCGGGGGGTCGCGAGGCGCTGTCCGACCAATATGGGCGCCTTCTCCTCTCCAGAGCTTTGAGGACGGACCTTTCTAAGCCCCGGGCGCCTATTTACTTTCTCTTCCGAGGTCGCCGTCCGCCCCGGCCCATCCCTTAAGAGGGCACGAGTTCGTGCCTCGCGAACATGCCGATGCCCAGGGCCTATTCGTGGCTCAAGGAAGGGGACACCTGCAGGTTCTGCATCGGGTCGGGCGCCGCCCTGGGCGGCCGCTGCAAGCACTGCGCCGGGCTCGGTAAGACGTTCGAAGGCCAGCCCCGACAACCCTGCGAGCTCTGCGACGGCCAGGGGAAGCTGAAGTCCGGGGAGCCCTGCGGGGCCTGCGGGGCCAAGGGTTGGGAGGCCTTCGAGGCCCGGCCCACCGTCGCCTGCCGGTTCTGCATGGGGAGCGGCAACTCGGTCGGAGGGACCTGCAAGCACTGCGAGGGCGCCGGCCGTCTCGAGCTCGACGCCGACGGCAACGTCATCGACCTTCTCCTCACCGCGAAGGCCCGGGAGCAGAAGTGCCCCGAGTGCCTGGGGATCGGCTACCGGGCCCGGGGGGCGTCGTGCGACACCTGCGGGGGGACCGGGAAGAAGGTCCTCACCGCGGCCCAGTACGCCGCGCAGCTCAAGGCGCAGGGCGGAGGCACCGGCCCCAAGCCCGCGGCCTCGCAGCCTCTCGTTCCCGCGGCCCCTCCCATCAGCCAGGGGAACCCTCTCGCGCAGTCGAAGTTCGGAGCGGCGAAGTTCTGCATGGCCTGCGGTACCGGGATCAAGCCGGAGGCCAACGCGTGCCCCAAGTGCGGCAAGCCGGTGAACGCTCCCTCCCGGGAGGATGCGAAGATCCGGGGGACCCCGGCTCCCGCGGCCACCCCGGCGCAGACCCGGGCCCAATCGATGTTCCAGCCGCCGCAGTACTGTAAGGGATGCGGGACGGCGTTCAAGGCCGGCATCACCCACTGCCCGAAGTGCGGCAAACCGGCGACGACGCCGACCTAGGGGCCCGGACCGGCCCTGGGCTGGGCCGTTCACCCGTGAGGGCCCACGTCAGGCGGCGCAGGGACCGTTCCCGTTCCCGCCCCCGTCCCGGTTCCTGCGCCCGCGACCTGGTCGTGCTGGGCGGAGGGGCTGGAGGCGGGAGGAGCGTGGGAAAGCCTCTCGACCGGTGGATGGCGCCGCCGTCGCTCGACCAGGAGCACGGCCGTGAGGGCCGAGGCCAGCGTCACGGCGCCCACGAGCAGCACCGCCTGGCCCGTGAAGTTCGCGGTCCAGGGGAGGGTCGTGACGTTGATGACGTGAACCGGGATCGAGAAGTTGTCCTGGGTGAACGAGTAGACGAACCCCACCGCCTGGACGTTCACGACGACCGTCGTGTTCGTGCGCGGAGCCGTGTAGACGAAGCTCAGGTTCCCGTAGGCGTTGGTCCAGCCGAACACCGAGTTGCCCTGCTTCTGCGAGGGGTTCCCCTGGTCGGGGCTGACCAGCATGAAGACCCGGGTGAGGGGCGTTCCGAAGTAGAGGGAGGAGGCCTGCACCGTGAGGTTCCCGTGCTCTCCCGGGCGGAACACGACCGGGTCCGTGACGAGCTTGAGCGAGAGGGGCCCGTACCCTCCGTGGACCTCCAGGACCGTCGCCGCGCTGCCGTTCGACCACCCGGAGGAGGACCCGCCGCCCCCGGAGACGTTCACGACGAGGATGTCCCCCGTCGCCGTCGGGGTGATGAGCGTGGAGAAGAGCCCCTGGACGAGACCGGCGCCGGGCGAGGTCCAGTGGCTGAGCACCCCGTAGGGCTGCGAGCTCAGCGTGACGTTCGCGGCCTTGACCGGCAGGCCGTTCCCGCTCGTCGAGCCGTGCACGTTCACCGAGAGAGGGACGGTCCCCATGCTGACGATCGATCCGGTTCCGAGGGTGAGCGCGGCGACGGCCGCATCGGGGGTCGGCGAGGGAAGGATCGGCAAGAGGAAGCGGAAGGAGGCCGAGGTGAATCCCGGCAGCCCGAGGGTCACCGTGAGCGTCGCTTCCGTGGGTGAAGTGACGGACGGCACGGTCCAGGTGGTCGCGTAGAGCCCGGAGGTATCGAGCGACCCGGCGAGGCTCCCAGAGGCGCCTCCGGAGAAGGCGATGCTGAGCGAGGCGTTCGATGCCGGGTACCCGCGATACGCCTTGAGCCCCCCGACCACGATCGCTTCGGAGCTTCCGCCATAGGCGGGGGTCCCCCCGAACCGGACCCAGGGCGTGATGGAGGGGCCCGTGGTCGGGTCCACGCGGAGGAGCGCCTCCCCCATCCCCGTCGCGTACCCGGCAGCGGAGAGGTTCGCGAAGATCCCGAAGACCACCGTGTGGTTGACCTGCGGAGCGGTGTAGTTGACGTAGAAGGACCCCGAGGGGCCCGTGGTCCCCGACCTCGCGGAGAAGGTCCCCTGGAGGGGGGAGAGCTGGACCTGGGCGCCGGGGACGGGGAGGCCGTCGAAGGTGGCGGTCAGTCTCACCATCGTGGTCGCTCCGCCCACGAGCAGGTTGGAGGAGGGGACCATGTCGGCGACGAGGGTCCGCGGGACCACCGGGCAGCTCGCCGGGCCGGGGCCCACCACGATGCAGAGCGTGGTGCTTCCTCCCCGCATCGGGCTGGAGGAATCGTTGGCCACCACCCCCAGCAGGTAGGACCGGTTTCGCAGGTACACGTGGTCGATCGAGGGGCCGTCCTCGGCCCAGGTGTTCTCGTAGGTGCCGTCGCCGAAGAAGTAGCTGAACCGGTAGGGGCCCGTCCCCCCGGCCGCGGTCGCCCGGATCTGGGTGAGGCCTCCGGCGGGGGCGGCGGTGGCGTTCGCGCTCACCTCGAGAGGTCCGGCGTTGCCCACGTTGATCGCGACCGGGACGCTCATGGTCACGTTGTCCGCCGTGTCGAGCGCGGTGGCGAAGGCCGCGTAGGTCCCGTTCCCGGGGGTCGTGAAGTTCACCGCGGCGTCGGCCGGGTAGAGGTAGGTGCTCGAGTTCGTCGTGCCAAAGCTGGCGTTGGCTTCCTGGTAGGGGGCGCCGGTGTCCCCGTAATAGAACGTGTAGGAGGTGGAGGGGACGGCGGAGGGAAGCGCCCCGGCGCGGAACTGCACGGGCAGCGGCGCGACGCCGGCCAGGGGCTCCGCCGAGAGGAGCATCGACCCGGGAGCGGGCGGCGAGAAGGAGCGGAAGCTCCCTCCCGTCAGGTCCTGGAAGAGGTGGCTGAAGTTGGGGGTCCCGAGACCGGTGACCGGGTCCCACCCGGCTCCGGCGGTGTATCCGTTCCAGCCCGTGGTCACGTCGTGGAAGTCCGTCGCGTAGCTCGGCGAGCGGAGGATCTGGTAGAGCGCGGGGCTGAGGAACCCCCTCCCCGGAGCGCTCCCGTTCGACCCCTCCTTGAGGAGCGCGTCCATCCCCGCCCACTGGGGGGCCCCGTCGCTCGTGCCCTCCACGTACTGCGCGTTCCCCTGATAGAAGATCCCGAGCGGGACCGCCGAGACGATGGAGACGTCGGGTACCCCGCGGGTGGTGTTGGCGTACCTGGAGAACCCGGGGCCGGACTGCCACCCGGGCCTGGGAAGGACCGAGAAGCCCCCGCCTGACCCGCCGCCGTTCAGGCAGAAGGAGGAGGTCCCGTCCCACGCCGTCTCGTTCTGGTAGGCCCCGGAGGAGGTGAGGTTGAGGACGGTCCCGCCCACCCCGATGGCGTGGGGGTCGGAGGCGGGGTACCACGCCGTGTTCTGGAGCGTGCCGCCGTTCGCGCCGCAGTCTCCGGAAGCCACGAAGACGTTCATGCCCTCCGCCGCCGCGCTCTCGAGGACCGGTTCCAGCGTCGCGAACGTCCCGTCGGTCGAGGCGTTGCACTCGTAGTTGCACGGCCCGAAGTTGAACACCCCGGTCTCGGGCTCCCCCCAGGAGAGCGAGATGACGTCGACGGCCTGGGTCGCCACCAGCCAGGCGACCCCGTAGTACAGCCCGTAGGCGTTGTTCGGGGAGAGGACCATCGTCAGCGCCGCGTCGGGGGCCGTCGCGTGGGCCCACTCCAGGTCGAGCGCGATCTCCAGGCCCCAGCCGGAGCTCGTGCTGTTGTTGAGCCCCGAGGGCCCGGGGACGGGCCAGGCGATGGTCGCGTTCTGCTGCGGAAGTCCGTAGCAGGAGGAGAAGAGCGAGAGGTCGTGCTCGATCCTCCAGGGCTTCTCCTGGGTATCGTAGGCGTCGACGATCCCGATGCGCTCCCCCTGGCCGCGGTCCCCCGAGCTCAGCACGGGGGTGATGTTGTAGGCGCCCTGCACCGAGGCGGGAGTGAGCGAGCCGTTCGGGCACGCCGAAGAGGTGACATGCGGAGCCCCCGAGAGGGCGCTCGGAGACCCAGAGAGGGCCGTCGTGGGCGGCGGAGAGGCGGGCACCACGAGTGGCTGGGCCGCGCCCACCGGGTCGGGAGAGGAGAGGGCGACGACCGGGAGGTCCGCCGGAAGCTTCGGGACGGAGGCGTAGGCGATGGCGGCAGGCGCGGAGGGGTTCCCGGAGTCGTACTGGACCAACGGAGTGTCGAAAGCCCTCGAGAAGGAGGAGGACGGTCCGCTCACTTCCCACACCCAGCCGTTCGCGGGCGCACGGACCGTGAGCCCGTTCCCGGACAGGTAGGCCCGGAGGTTGGAGACCGAGGCCGGGGAGGGGCCGAAGGCCTGGGCCACCTCGGAAGAGGTCAGCTTCGGGGCGCCGGGACTTCCGGCATACGAGGCCAGCGCCGAGGGGTCACGGGGTGCGAGAGTGAGGGTGGCGTGGACGGTGGTGTCCGTGGGGAGCTGGACCGGGTCGTGGTAGGCGCCGAGCTGGGCCGGGGCCCCGACAGCGACGGGAGCCTCCAGAGCTCGCAGCGAGGGAGCGGGCGGAGCCAGGAGGGACTGGCTGGCCCCGGAAAGGGAGGTGGGGAGTCCCGAGGGGACGCTCAGGAGCAGGAAGAGCGCGAGGACCGCTCCGGCCCCGGCGCTCTGCCAGAGGCGTCTCGGGAGCCTGTGCAGGGTAGGGGATGACCTTCTCATCGGAGCGTACCATCGAGGAGGGCTGCCCCCGGCCGCGCTCCGTTCTCTCATCAGCGGCCCACTTGTATTAAGAGCGCGTTGCCCGCCCTCGTCCTCCCTATCGGCGAGAAATCGGAACGTCTCTCTCGGGCTCTCTCGGGAAAACCGAGCGCGCAGCCTTTAATAGCGAGGGAACTTGCGGCGCGCGGGAGCGCAAGCTATCCATGGCACAGAAGCCGCACCTGAACCTGGTGTTCATCGGTCACGTCGACCACGGCAAGTCGACCACAGTCGGAAGGATCCTGTTGGACGCGGGGGTCATCCGTCAAGAAGAAATCGACAAGTTCCGCGCTGAGGCGGAGGCGAAGGGGAAGGCCACCTTCGAATTCGCTTGGGTGATGGACGACCTCAAGGAGGAGCGGGAGCGAGGCGTCACGATCGACATCGCGCACCGCCGCTTTGACACCGACAAGTACTACTTCACGATCATCGACGCGCCCGGTCACCGGGACTTCGTGAAGAACATGATCACGGGGACGAGCCAGGCCGATGCGGCCGTGCTCGTGTGCTCGGCCGCCGAGGGCGTCCAGGAGCAGACCCGGGAACACATCTTCCTGTCCCGAACGCTCGGGATCCGGCAGATGATCGTCGCGATCAACAAGATGGACCGCCAGGAGGTCGCCTACTCCGAGAAGCGGTTCAACGAAGTGAGGGAGGAGCTCACCGTCCGCCTGAAGCAGATCGGGTTCAAGATCCCCGAGCAGGTGACCTTCATCCCCATCTCGGCGTTCAAGGACGACAACATCAACAAGGCGTCGCCCAACATGCCCTGGTACAAGGGCCCGACGCTCATGGCGGCCCTCAACAGCCTCCAGGTGCCGGAGAAGCCCACGGACAAGCCCCTGCGGCTGCCCGTCCAGGACGTCTACACGATCCAGGGTATCGGGACCGTCCCGGTGGGCCGGATCGAGACCGGGAAGATGAAGCCGGGCGACAAGATCATCTTCATGCCCTCGAACAAGGGCGGCGAAGTGAAGAGCATCGAGATGCACCACGAGCAGGTCCAGGAGGCCATCCCCGGCGACAACGTCGGGTTCAACGTTCGTGGCATCGACAAGAACGACATCAAGCGCGGCGACGTCGCTGGCCCTGCCTCCAACCCCCCGACGGTGGCCGAGGCGTTCATCGCCCAGATCCAGGTGCTCAACCACCCGTCCGTCGTGACGGAGGGCTACACCCCGGTCTTCCACTGCCACACGGCCCAGGTCGCGTGCGAGTTCACCGAGCTGCAGAAGCAGCTCGACCCGAAGACCGGCCAGCCGATGCCGGAGAAGCCCACGACCCTGAAGACGGGAGACGCGGCGATCGTCAAGATCACCCCGAAGCGCCCGCTCGTGGTCGAGAAGTACAAGGAGTTCCCCCAGCTCGGACGCTTCGCGATCCGCGACATGGGTCAGACCATCGCGGCCGGTGTCGTCATCGACGTCAAGAAGCGGGAGGGCTGAAGGTCCTCCGTGCGATACGGGACACTCTCACCACTATGGCGCAGAAGGCTCGTATCGCGCTCTCCGGCACCGACCCTCGTAAGGTCGATGCGGTCTGCGCCCAGATCAAGGAGATCTCTTCCCGAAGCGGCATCGACATGACCGGACCCATCCCGCTTCCGACGAAGCGGCTGAAGGTCCCGGTCCGGAAGGGCCCGGACGGCGGCGGCTCCTCCACGATCGACCACTGGGAGATGCGGATCCACAAGCGCTTGATCGACATCGACGCCGACGAGAGGGCCCTCCGATCCGTGATGAGGATCCAGGTGCCGGACGGCGTCAACATCGAGATCGTCCTCAAGGCGTAGGCCGGCCCGGACCACTCCCGGCGCCGCGCCGCCTCCCTGGCGGAGCGTCCCCCGGCTCGCTTCCGTGCCCTAGGCATGCCGGCCGAAGGTGGGAGTGGGGCGTCAAGCCCTGGGGTCGGACGGCCCATGCCCGTGACACAGTGACGCGGTGTGACTCGGACGGTCCACGTCCGCTCAACATCCCCCCCCGGTGATGTACGTTCCTTCGATGTCGAGCGAGAACCCCGCCCTTCCCCACGGCCCGCGTCCCCCACACCCCGGTCAGGGACCTTCCCCCGGCGATGGTCCGGTCGGTCCGGAACCCGGTATCGGCCGAGCCAATTAGTTAGGCTACCAAAGTATATACGCGGTCGTGCCCTCACCCGTTCGGATGTCGCGAATCACCCTACACAGCTCGCCCTCGACCTCCTCGGACCAGGCGCCCTCCCGCCCGGCCTCCCCGCTCCCACCTTCGATCTCCGGCCCTGACCCCTCTCTCCGCCTGGACGAGAGGGTCCGGGAACTGCTCTCCGAGTTCCCCGGCTCCGTCGCTTTCCAAGGGCTCCGTCGGACCCTGGGGGTCCACCCCGAGTCCCTCACCCGCGCCCTCCGCCGCCTCGAACGCGAAGGGGCCGTCCAAAGGACCCAGGAGGGCTACCGGCTGACGGACCACAGCTCCCTCGACGCGCGCGGGAGCTGGGTGCGCCCGGGCGCTCCCCGTTGGGAGGGTTCTCCCCGGGTCGAGCTCCGTCTTTCTCCTGGAGAGGACGCCTCCCTCCTGCTGGGCCGCCTGTCCGGCCGCTGGTTCGGAGACTTCCGCTGGGTCGGCTCCTACGAGGAAGGGCGACGGACGACCCTCCTGTGGGTCTCCCGCGCCGGGGGAGAGCTCCTGGGGCTCGTGCTTGAAGGCGACCTGCTCCGGATCCACCAGCAGCCCTCCACCCCCCAGGCCGTCGACCGGCCTCTCGCCTCCTACGAGCTCCTCCAGCACGTGCTGACGGCCCTGCGGGGACCCTCCAGGGCCCCGACGCTTTCCGTTCCCGCCGTCCTACCTCTCGTCCTCGACCCTCCTCACGACCGCCGTCCCCAGGGACTCGCGGGGTAGTTCTTTAGACACGAAGGGTCTAGCCGAACTGTCGTGGAGATCGGTTCGGACGCCCACTGGATCGTGCGGGGGAGGCTGCTCGCCTCGCGAGCCCCTCGCGACCCCCGAGAGCTGGCCTCCCTGGCCAGGGCGGGAGTCACCCACGTCCTGAGTCTCGTGGAGTCCGAGGACGAGGAGCGCTGGTCCGAAGCGGCGGGGCTCCGTTTCGTTTCGAGCCGTATGGACGAGATGGGCTCGCCCTCGTCGGAGTCGGTCCGGGACGCGGTCTCGCGCCTTCTGCTCGCTCTTCGCTCCAGCGACAGCGCCTGCGTGCTCGTCCACTGCCACGCCGGAGTGGGCCGGGCCGGGGTCGTCTCGGCCGCTTATCTGGGGGTCATGGCCGGCCTCACCCCTGAAGAAGCGGTGGCGGAGGTGCGGCAACGCCGCCCGGGCGCCCTCTGGAGCCAGGACAAGGAGGTCGCCGTGGAGGACTTCCTGCGCGCTTTCTCGGAGGGACGGGTCCGGCTGGAAGGGGAGCATCCGTGCCCGAAGTGCGAGCGGAGGATCACTCACCCCGGGGGACCCTGCTTCCGGTGCTCGGGGGTCCGCAGCCTCGACGTCTTCCTAGGTGTAGGGAACTGACGGCCGAAGGGACTCTGCCTTCCCCCTGCGCGCCCGGCTCCTCTTGCTCACCCTGCTCCCCTCGCCAGGTCCGAACGTGCGAGGGCGACAAGGGCATTATGCCGCAGCGTCCTGGCGTCCGAAGATGTGGGCGAGGACGGGTACCCCGTTCCTCCTGATCTCCGGGGGAGCGACGGTGGCGCTCGCCCTGCTCTGGGCCTTCCGGCCCTGGCTACCGTGGCTCGTCCCGCTCGGCCTTGCCGCGTTCCTGCTGGTCCTGTTCCTCATCTTCTTCCGGGACCCTGAGAGGGCCCCGGGGGGAGGGATCGTGGCCGCCGCTGACGGGCGGGTGCTCGGGGTGACGGAGGAGGGGGACCGCCTGCGGATCGCGACGTTCATGAACGTCACCAACGTGCACGTCAACCGGGTCCCCTTCCCCGGCTACCTGGTCCGGGTCGACGACCGGGGCGGACCCAAGAAACCGGCGTTCTCCCCCGACGCGAGCGGGAACTCGCAGAAGCGCTACCTCTTCGGCACCCCTCTCGGGCTCATCGAGGTCGTCCAGATCACCGGCATGGTCGCTCGGCGCTGTGTCGCGTGGAAGGGGGCGGGGAGCCCCTGCCGTAAGGGCGAGCGGATGGGGATCATCGTCTTCGGGTCCCGCGTCGACGTCGTCCTCCCCCGCTCGCGGGTCCGGCCCGTGGTCCGGCCCGGCCAGAAGGTGCGGGGAGGCACCGACACGCTGGCCGAGGTCCTGGCATGAGACGCCCGCACTTCTGGCGAGTGGCCGCCGACCTGGCGACGCTCGCGAACGGGCTCTCGGGGGCGGGAGCGGTCGCCTACATCCTCCTCGGGAACAAACCCTTCGGGCTCTTCCTCATCCTGGTGGGAGTGGGCTGGGACGGCCTGGACGGGTTCTTCTCACGGCGGGCCGGCGGGCCGCCCTCCTCCTTCGGTCGGATCGCGGACTCCTGCTCCGACGCGGTGACCTTCTGCCTCGCGCCGGCGGTGGGGGTGGCGGTCAACGCCTTCGACCGTCCTCTCTGGGCGCCCTGGGACCGGGTGGCCTGGGTCGCCGCGGCCGCCGTCCTTCTGACGGGGCTCGCCCGGCTGGTCTACTTCACCCTCGTGGCCTACAAGCGCCACAATTTCACCGGGGCCTCGACGCCCCAGAACGCGATGTGGATCCTGGTCCTGCTGCTGCTCTTCCAGGTCCCAGGCTTCCTGGGGGAGGAGCCGGCCCTCTTCTTCCTCCTCGTCCTCGCGTTCGTCCCCCTGATGGTCCTCCCGATATCCTACCCGAAGCTCCGGAAGGGGGCGCCGCTGCGAGGGGTCTCGGCGGCCATGGCGCTCGCGCTGACGGTGGCGCTCATCTCCTCGAACTTCCTGCGGTGGGGTGGGCCCCTCCTGTGGCTCTTCAGCGCGGCGGCGACGGTCGTCTCCTTCGCCCTGCTTGTCCTTTTCTATCTCGCGGGCCCCCTGGTGACCCCGAAGGAGGTGGAAGCTCCCCCCCATGGTCCGTCCCCCGCGGCGTAAGCGGTCCGACCGGCTCCCCGCCGACCGCGAGCAGGCCCTCTTCGAGGCCGGGATCAAGCTCGGCGGGCTGTTCCACCAGTTCATTGGCGTGCCCGTCGCGCCCAAGACCGCGCCCTCCCTGGCGCGCGCGATCGAGGAGGCGGTGGGCCTCCAGCCCTTCGTGCGACAGGTCCGGGTGCGGATCTCTCCCGGGGCCGAGGGGAAGAGCGGGACGGGAAGGTTCGGGTACCACTACCTCACCGCAAAGATGATCGACGCCGTGATCGAGGTGCGGGTCGGCGCTTCGACGGTCCGGGCCCGGCTCGCCTTCCGCAAGGAGCTGAACTACCCGCTGATGGAGGTCCTGGCGTCCACCGGAGAAGCCAGGTCGCCACCTCGCCGCCGCTCCCAGCGATGAACCCGGACGGTCGGAGCTCCCGCGCCTGAAGCGCGGATCGCGTGGGTTGGGCCCACGCCTATCGAGTTGTCATCCTCTCGGATCGGGCCGCCATTCCCGGGACCCCAGGACCGGCCTTAGCCGCTGTCCCCGCCGCTCCCGCCATCGCCCCCGCCACCGTCGCCGCCCGTAGAACCGCTCGTGCTGTTCGTCGGCGAGGTCGGCACCGGGGGCGCCGTGGGGCCGGGGCTCGTCCCTGGCACCGACGTGGCTCCCGAGGAGTGGGTCGCGTGGCTGAGGGAGGGGACCAGGGGGAGGATCAGCGCAACTGCCCCGATCGCGATCAGCATCACCAGCGGCTTGGTTGGGACACGCATGCACGGTCCATGCGCGGGGTGGAGGATACCCCTTTTGGCGCACGCCCCGAACGAGACGCGAACGTCGGCCCGGCCTCGATAACACCGACGTTCGGACCGTGCGCCAGGTCGTTCGGACCTTGCGCCAAAAGGCACCTCATTGCACGGAATCTGGGAGCATCTGTATCGCCCGTGCGGTGAGCAAGAATGCCACGACCGAACCCTGGAGGTCGGCCGGTGAACCGCTCGACGATGCCCAGCTAGGTGACCCTGAATGTCTGCAAGACCACGGCGGCTCCGCCCTCACCACCGGTCCGGCGAGGAGCGCTCGAGAGCCCTCGCTCCCGGCACCCTCTCTCCCTCGATCTGGAACCGGTCGCTGGTGCTGGGGCTCGCGGGGCTTCTGCTCTTCTCCGGCTACGGGGCCTTCCTTCCGGCCCACATCCGCTGCGCGCTGCCCGGCGCCGTGGGCTGTCCGGGGGGCCTGCTGCCGTTCGCCGCGCCGGCGCCAGCCGGAGCCACACAGCAGTGGTTCAACGTCATCGCCTACGACTACGGCTTCTGGGTCACCGACACGGTCTCGGGGGCGAACGACTCCTCCGCCTGGCCGGTGTACGAAGGATGGACCGTCAACGTGAACGTGACCAGCTTCCCGCCCAACCCTTCCGTCGGCGGGGTGAACCAGCACGGAGTGGGCATCGACATCTCCGGGAGCGGGAACGTCTTCAGCGTCTCCGGCCCCGTGGGGTCCTGGAACCAGGGGAGCTTCGTCGCCCCCACCACGCCCTCGACGGGGAACCGGGTGTACTGCACGATCTACTGCGGACCGGGCCACTCGAGCCAGGTCGCGCACATCCTGAACGTGGTCCCCCCGCCGAACGTCCCCACCGCGACCGCCTCGGGAACCCCGACCTCCGGCGCGGCACCCCTCGCCGTCACCTTCCTGGGCAGCGCGGCCGGTGGGAGCGCGCCCTACACCTACCTCTGGAACTTCGGGGACGGCTCGCTCGGGTCGGCCGCGCCCTCCCCCCAGCATGTCTACAACGTGTCGGGGGCCTACTCCGCCAAGCTCACGGTGACCGATTCGACGGGGGTGAGCGCGATCGCCACCGTCGCCGTCTCGGTCCAGGCGGCGAGTCACCTGGTGGTGTCGGCCTCCGGGTCCCCGCTCTCCGGGAAGGAGCCACTTCCCGTCACGCTCTCGGCGAGCGCCACGGGGGGAGCGCCTCCCTACGCGTGGGTCTGGGACTACGGTGACGGGAGCTCTGGGATCGGCGCGTCGGTGAGCCACGTCTACGCCCTCCCGGGGACCTTCGTGGCCACCGTGCGGGCGGTCGATGCGGGCGGGACCGCGGCGACCTCCACGGTGCTCGTGAACGTGAGCGCCGCCGGTCCAGCCCTGCCGGTCTCGATCGCCTCCTCCGCGGCCTCGGGGCCCGCTCCGTTCGGGGTCACCCTCAACGCCTCAGCGACGGGGGGAACGGCTCCCTACAATGTGACCTGGGACCTGGGCGACGGCACGATGGCGTGGGGAAGTTCTCTCACCCACACCTACTCGGTCCAGGGCACTTACGTCGCGACGGCGACGGTCCGAGACGCGAGCGGCTCGGAGGGAGCGGCGACCACGGTCCTGACGGTATCGGGCACGGCCGCCTCACCGCTCGCGCTTCACCTGGGGCCCACTCCCGCGGTCGGCGCGAGCCCGCTGGCGGTGAGCGTCGGCGGCTCCGAGATGGGGGGGACCCCGCCCTACGCCGCCCTCGCGTGGAGCTTCGGGGACGGGACCACCGGCTCCGGCAGTGTTGTCACCCACACGTACGCCTCTCCCGGAAACTACACGCTCTCCGCCACGGGCAAGGATGCGGTGGGCACGACGGTCTCCGCGTCCAGCGTGATCGTCGTGGTCGGGTTCGGGCTGCACCTCGCCCTCTCCGGCGCTCAAGGCGACGCGCCCGCCCAGTTGAACGGGTCGGGCTCGGTCTTCGGCGGCTCCGGGGTCTTCGGTCCGGTCGCGTGGGCGTGGGGGGACGGGACGACCTCCTCCGGACCCATCGTCTCGCACGTCTATGCCAGCTCCAGCTCCACTCCCTACAGCGTGGTCGCCACCGTCCATGACTCCGCAGGAGCGACCGTCACGGGCACCGGCTCCTTCCTGGTCTTCCCTCCCCTCGCGGTCGTTCTCAACGCCTCGTTGAGCTCCGCGACCCCTCCGGTCCACGCGAGCTTCTCGCTGAAGGCCTCGGGAGGCAGCGGCTCGTACCCCTCCGGGGTCCTCTGGAACTTCGGGGACGGGACGTCCACGCGGGGCGGGCTCACCGCCTCGGAGAACTACACCAAGGCCGGTTCCTACCACGTCACCGCCTCCGCCGTCGACTCGGCGGGGGGAGCGGCTCTGGGCTCGACCTGGGTCAATGTGAGCCTGGCGGGCTCGCTACCTCCCGGAGGGAGCGGGAACGGGGGCCCG
The DNA here is from genome assembly GCA_021802125.1 of Thermoplasmata archaeon. Taxonomy (GTDB): domain Archaea; phylum Thermoplasmatota; class Thermoplasmata; order Lutacidiplasmatales; family UBA184; genus JAKAAX01. The sequence continues at coordinate 163,924 of JAKAAX010000003.1, forward strand.
ACGGGACCTCTGCCGCCTCCGTGGCTCGGTAACGGGGTGGGCAATCCCACCCAGACAAGCTTGGTGCTCCTCTTCATCATGTCCGCCGTCGCGCTGGCGCTGGTCCTCCAGGGCCGGCGAAAGCGTCTCTCGAAGCAGGGGTCCAAACCGGCCCACCCTGCTGGCCGCGCTCCGAACGGGATCTCAGGTACCGGGAGCTCCCGGGCAGGGCCCTCATCCTCCACATCCTCCGGGCCTGCGTCCGCGAGGGGAAACGAGCAGGCGTCGGGGTCGAGCGGCACGTCTCCCGGGGACACGGAAGGGTGAGACCCACGAGTCTGCCATCCGCATCCGCCGGAACGGTCGTGTCGGGGTGCCGATCCCGCGACCCCCTCCCGAGGTTCTGCGGCACGGGGTTCCCATGGTGACCGGGATCAGGTACGGCCCGCCGTCCGGGTCGGAGGAGGTCCACGGTCGGTGCCTTCACTGCGGGGCGCCACTGGGAGCCGGGGACCCCGTCCTGCTCTGCAGGGCGTGCGAGCGGTCGAACGTCCCGGTGGGCGTCGCGCCCCCTCCCCTGCCTCCTCCGCCCCCGCTACCACCTCCCCCTCCACCGTCCGTCCCCATCTCGGTCCAACCCTGGCCCAGCCTCCGGTACTGTCCAGCTTGCGCCGGTCCCCTCGGTGCGTCTGCGGAGTGCGCTACCTGCGGGGTCAGCTGGGGCGTGCCGACGCTTGCGGTGGGATGGAGCGCGGCCGCGGCACGTCCCGGCGCTCCGGGCCCGAGCCGCCCGGACTCCCCCGCCCTTCCCGGCAGGTCGGGCACGGTCGCCCTTCCAGGTGCGGACCAGGCTCATCAGGAGAGGATCCCCGAAGCGAGGGGCGGAGAATTGGTCACTTCTTCGGCCGCAGCTCCGTTGGACCAGCCCAGCGTCGGGCGGCCCTCCACCCCCCGGTCGCCAACTGGGGCGGTGGGGAGTGAGAGAGGACGAACCCCCCACGCCCCCTCCGCGGCGCCCGCCCGAAAGGCTGCGCCTCCCCCGAACTCGGCGAAGGCGAAGGTCCAGCGGGGGTGGAGGAAGGTACTCGCGTTCTTCCCCCCGGTCCGGCTCGTCTGGATCTTCCTACTGACCCTGTTCTACCTTTCCGGAGGGCTGGCCGTCCGGGCCGGTTGGGAGTCCCTCTTCGCCGTTATCGGGGCCTCCGTTGCGATCGACCTCGGATTCCAGTGGGGCAGGTACGGGCGGCTCCGCTTCCCGGACGGGGCGCTCGCGGTGGCTGGGTTCTTGATGGTCCTCCTCGACCCGACCGTCGTGACACTCCCGCTGGTCGCGGTCGTCGTCACGACGCACGTGCTCCGACAGGTCCTGCGAAGCTCGGGGCGCCCGTGGTTCAATCCGACCGCGCTGGGGTTGACGGTCGGCTTCTTCGTCATCGGGACCCAGGTCCCATGGGCCGTGGGCACGACCCCCCAGCTGGAGCTGGTCATGCTGGTCATGGGGCTGCTCCTGATCCTCCGCCAGCGCAGCAGCTGGCGTCTGCCCTTCTACTTCTTCGTGAGCGCGATGCCCTTGCTCCTCCTGGCCCCGCTGGACCTCGGAGGGGCCCCTTCGCTCTCGTGGAGCGCTTTCCTGATGGCGAACCTCTCGCCGCTCACGATCTTCTTCGGTCTGTTCATGGTGCCGGAACCTCGCACCGCTCCTCCCTCGCCCCGCCACATGTGGATCTTCGCGGTGCTGGTCGGAGAGCTGTACGCGTTTCTCCCCCTGACCTTCACCACGTGGACCCAGCTCGCCCCCATCGGGGCGATCACCCCGTTCCTTGCGCTCTTCGCGGGCAACATCTTCACGGTCCTCCTCCGGGCCCACACCGCGCGCCAGCGGAAGGCGCAGAGCTCGCCGGGAGGGGCGGGGCTCTCGCCCGCGCGCCCCCAACGGATGGGCGGGGGATCGGCCCCCGTATACGGATGAGCTTGCCGGACCTCTATGCAACCGCTCGCACACCCGCTCCCACACCCGTTGCCACACCCGCCCCACACCCCTCCTATCTCCGTCCCGCACCACCGGCAGTGAACATCGCTCCGAAACCTGCTTCCGCGCCCCTCCGTGAAGGGTAAATACGCACATGGGTCTATTCGGTGGGGGGGAAGTGGCGAAGCCGTTCGGGTCGAACCTGCTGACCCTGGAACAGGGGGAGGCCGCTTCGACCGGTCAAGCCCTGCTCGACCTCGCCACAGACTTCTACAGCCCGATCGACCCCGTCCGGAAGGACATGGGCGTCGCCCTCCGCGGCGTGGGCGAGCGCCTCGCCGGTCTTGACGAGCAGGTGCTCCGCCCCCTCGCGGAAAGGCTCGCGAAGCTCGGGGAAGCCGGGCGGACGCCCGCGGAGATGAAGGGCACGGCGGAGCAGGTGCGGCGGCTCGCGCACGACCTGCTGGAGCTCGGGGACCGGCTCGGGGCCCTGGCGACCCAGGGATACGAGCTCGGGCCGGGTCTTCGCCCGCTGGTCCAGCGCGCGGAGACGCTCAGCCGCCGGATGAACGAGCTTGGCACGCGCGTCGGGGGTGTGAGCGACCGGCTCCTGGCCATGCGGCCGGAGGAGCTCTCCTTCCTCAGCTCGCTCGCCACGTCCAAGCGCGCCGGGGGCGCCCCCGGCTGGGGCAGCTCTGGGCCGGCCGCCGCGACCCCGAACCGCTGAACCGAGCGCGCGCCCAAGAGCCCGCGGTGCGGGGCCGCTTCCCTTCCGATCCGGTGAGGGCGTCTAGCGCTTGTCGATCGGAACGTAGGGGCAGTCCGTGGGCCCCTTGTAGTCGGACGTCGGCCGGATGATGCGGTTGTCGGAGTACTGCTCCAGGACGTGCGCGGTCCAGCCCGAGATGCGGCTGACCGCGAAGACCGGGGTGAAGAGGTCCAACGGGATGCCCATCGCCTCGTAGCAGGCTCCGGAGAAGAGGTCCACGTTCGGGTAGAGCCCCTTCTCGTGGTGGACCACCTCCTCGATCTTGCGGAGGACCTGGAAGCTGGTGGTGTCGCCGCTGTTCTGGGACAGCCGCTTGGCGTACTCCCTGAGGATCGTCGCCCGGGGGTCCTCCACCTTGTAGACGCGGTGGCCGAACCCCATGACCTTCTCGTGCTTGGTGAGCTTCTGGGTCACGAAGGCTTCGGCCTGGTCCACGCTCCTGACCTCGTGGACCATCCGCATGACCTCCTCGTTCGCCCCGCCGTGGAGGGGGCCCTTGAGGGTCCCGACGGCGCTCGTGACCGCGGAGTAGAGGTCGGAGAGGGTGCTCGCGGTCACCCGGGCGGAGAAGGTCGAGGCGTTGAACTCGTGGTCCGCGTGCAGGATGAGCGCCACGTCGAGCGCCTTCACCAAGCTCGGGTCCGGCTCCTTGCCGGTCAGCATGTAGAGGAAGTTGGCCGCGTGGTCCAGGTCCGCCCGGGGGGCGATGGGCCGCCCACCCTCACGGAGCCGGTGGAAGGCGGTGATGATGGTCGGGAGCACCGCGGTGAGGCGAAGCGCGCCGCCGATCGAGCTCTCCGGCCGCTTCAGGTCGTCCGGCTCGAAGGAGGAGAGCGCCGAGACCCCCGTCCGAAGGACCTCCATCGGGGAGGTCTTGGGAGGGATGGCCTCCAGGAGCTTCTCCAGCCCGTCCGGGATGTCCCGGCGTCCCGCGAGCTTCGTCCGAAGCTGGTCGAGCTCGTCCTTCTTTGGAAGGCGGCCGTACCACAGCAGGTAGCAGGTCTCCTCGAAATTCGAGAACCGGGCCAGGTCGCGGATGTCGTACCCACGATAGAGAAGTCGACCCCCCCGCCCGTCGATGAACGTGATGGAGGAGGAGGCGACCACGACGTCCTCAAGTCCTCGGGTCACGGGTGGGCTCTGCATCGCGCCTTGCCATCCGCTGCCGGATTATCCCCTTTGGGGTGCCCCGGTTCGGGTGAGCTGAAGGGCGGTCCGGCGCTGGAAGGAACGGACCGCCAGGAGCCAGGCGGGGACCGCCACCGCCACGAGGGCCGCGGAGAGGGCGAAGGTCACGTCGTAGCCCAGCTCGTGGCTCGCCACACCCGACGCGGCCGCCCCCAGCACGGCCGCGAGCCCCCCCAGGGCGCTGTTCGCCCCCAGGAGGCTCCCGGCGCTCCGCCCCTCCAGGGAGCGGAAGAGGAGCAGCGAGGAGGAGGTGCTGTAGAAGGCGTAGGTGACCCCGATGATCCCGTAGGCCAGGATGTTGATCCCGAGCACCGCGTTGCGATCGAAGAGCGCGGCCGGCAGGAGCGCGAGGCCGAAGACGCTCGCATAGCTCACGACCCGGCCCCAGGACGCGAGCTGGACGACGGAGGGGGACTTCCCTCCTTCGCAGGCGCGTCCCGTGAAGGGGAGGACCAGCGCCTGGGCCGCGCTGTTGGACAGGTTCACCAGGAAGATCCCGGAGGCCGCCACGCTCACCGAGACCATGTAGGGGGCGTAGGAGGTGTTGAAGATCGAACTGCCCAGCCCGAAGAAGAACCCGGCCGCGAGCATCAGCGGGACCTCGTGGGTCGCCTCCTCCTCGAGCCACCGGACGATCCGACGGAAGGACCCCAAGGTCGGGAGCTTCGGGAAGAAGGGGAAGTAGAGCCTCAGACGCGCGTCCAGGCTCTCGGGGTGCCGGGCGAGCGTGGCGCGCGTCGCACGCGGATGGTGCACCGGCGGGTCGCGGATGAAGAGGGCGACGCCCACCGCGCTGGTCAGGGCTGCGGCGGTGCTGATGTAGAGGATGTCGATGAGCCCCTCGCCGGCGGGGGAGCTCACGAGCCAGACGAACCCCAGGAGCACGCCTAGGACGTTCCCGATCATCGAGAGCTCGCTGAAGGAGGCGTAGGCGCTCGGGCGCTCCTCCGGGGAGAACCGCTCGAGGATCAGCAGGTTCGAGGCGGCTGCGCTGGAGGGAGCGACGAAGCCGAAGGCCATGTAGGCCGCCAGCAGCGTCGGGAGCGAGGGACGCGCCGCCAAGACGAGGAACAGCACCGCGAACGACACGTAGTTGAGGAGGAGCAGGGGGGAGCGGACCCCCAGTCGGTCGCAGACGAACCCCCAGATGAGGGAGGCCGGGATGACCGCGAAATTGTAGAGCGTGCTGGCGAGCGCGACCTCGAGGATGTTGCCGTGGAAAGTGAAGAGGATCAGCAGTGGCAGCGCGACCGAGAAGCTCGAGGCGGCGGCGTTCACCGGGAGGAAGACCAGGAGCCACGGCCGTGCGACGATCCCTCCGGCCAGCCCCGGTCGCCCGGCCGCGCGCTCTGACACCGCGTTTGAGGAGTACCTTCACGGGATAAGCATCGGGTTCGACACGCACCCCGGGGCGCGGAGCGGGTTCCAGGTAGCTCGGGCCGCCCCCCCGCCCCCCTGGTGGCTGGCAAGGGAGGTCGATCGCAGCGCGTGGATGTCGTCTCGGCCAGAGGGACGGGGTCTCGTTTTTGGCGGTTGCTTTATAAGCCGAAACACTTTGGGCGCGTCCAGGTGCGCAATTTGGCCATCGGGTTCGTCCTGATCAGCACGGCCCCCGCGAAGGAGCACGAGGTTTACTCCGAGCTACTTCGAGTGAAAGAGATCGTCGAGCTCCACCCTCTCTTCGGGGAGTACGACCTCATCGCGAAGGTCGAGGCGGAGGATTTCAACGCGCTCGGCCAGGTGGTCGTCGACAAGATCCGCTCCGTTCCTGGCGTCATCGACACCAAGACCCTGACCGGAATCAAATTCTGAGGAGGACACAACGATGGGGCTAACTTTCGACGCGCTTCAGTTCCTGGAGATCTTCGGCCTCCTCTTCGGGCTCTTCCTGCTCCTCTCCGGCCTGTTCACCGCCTACTTCGGTAGCGGCAAGAGCCGGAAGATCGGGATCGGCCTGGTCGTCGGCGGCATCGTCGTCGGCGTCCTGATGGTCCTTCTCTACCACACCTACCGCTCGGGAGAGTTCGTGGACCTGCTCTGGAGCACCTTCCTGGTGCTGCTGGCGAGCGTCCTCGGCGCCCTGGCTGCGATCGGGCTTTTCCTGGTCGCCATCATGAAGTCGTAGGGCTCCCGAGGATGGGGGACCCGCGATCCAGGGTTCCTCGCTTCGCCTGGTCCCAAGGGTGGGCGGTCCCGCGCCGGAGCTGAGGATGCCCGAGAAACGCGCGGCGGTCGAAGCCCCCCCGCTCCCGAAGGGGTTGATTCAGGGAGGCGACCCCCCTCCCCCGCCGTCGAAGGGGAAGGGGACGGCGACCCCTCCTTCCGTGTCCCCGCACGACCATCCCCACACCCATCCCGAGCTTGCCTCCCAGGGATCGCCCGCCACCCCGATCATCACGCTCACCACGGACATCGGCTGGGCCTACGCGGCGCAAATGAAGGGGGTCCTACTGCGGGGCTCTCCCTCCGCGAGGATCGTGGACATCACGCACACGGTCTCCAACCACAGCGTCCTGGAGGGGGCCTTCCTCCTCCGCTACAGCGCAGCGCAGTTCCCTCCCGGCTCCATCCACGTCTGCGTGGTCGACCCGGGGGTCGGAAGCGCCCGGAAGGCGCTCATCGTACGGAGCCGGGACGGCTCCCTGATGGTCGGTCCGGACAACGGGGTGCTGATGCCGCTCGCCCGGTATCTGGGCGACCCTGAGGCCTTCCAGATCCAGCGAGAGAAGGTCGTCGGGAGGGGGGCCGTAAGCGCGACCTTCGAGGGACGTGACCTTTTCGCGCCGACCGCAGCCCTCCTATCGATGGGACATTCCCCAGAAGAGCTGGGGACCCCCACGAAGCCCCTCTCCTTCCAGCTTCCTCAACCCCACATCGGTCCGGGGTCGGCCGAGGTCTCGGTGCTCCACATCGACACCTTCGGGAACGTCATCACGAACCTGCCCTTCGACGAGTTCGTCGATAAGATCGGGCCCTTCGGGACCCACGCGCTGGTCCAGGAGGGGGCGCGCCAGCTGAGGGCCACCGTGGCCCGAACCTACAGCGATCTTGAGGAAGGCTGCCTCGGGATCCTGGGGTCGAGCTTCGGTCTCGCCGAGATCGCGATCGGGCATGGGAGGGCGGACCAGGTCCTGTCGATCCGGCTCGGGGCCCGGATGCACCTCAAGCCCTCAGAGCAGGACTGGAGGGAGTGAGGCCCACGACGCCCGACGCGAACCCCCCGGTCGAGGTGGGCAGCACGTTCACCGTCGAGCGGTCCTTCTCGGTCGAGGACGTGACCGAGTTCGTTCGCATCTCAGGCGACTCCGGTCGCCAGCACATACGCCCCGACCCCCAAGGTCGCCTCATGGTCCACGGGCTGCTCGTCGCCACGCTCCCGACGCAGGTCGGAGGGGCCTGGCACTTCCTGGCCCGGGAGATCACCTACGAGTTCCTCCGCCCCGTCTGGACCGGGGAGGTGGTCCGTTGCGTGGTGACGCTGACCGCGCTGGAGCCGGGCAACCGCGGCCTCTACCTCCGCTCGACGTTCGAGTGCGTCAATCCCGCGGGAGAGGTCGTGATGAAGGGGACGGCCCGAGGGCTCGTTCCCGGGGCCCCGCCCTCCCCAGGCGGTCAGGGACAGGGCTAGCGCTATTCGGAGCGCGCCCTCCGCATGGGAGGGAGCGAAGACGATGTCCGATGTGGAATTCTACCAGAGGCTGTACGGTTACAACCGCCAGGTGATCGAGAACTTCCTTCGAAAGCTCGAGCGCATGCCGCTCAAGGAGGCGACTCGCAACCGCGGGATCGGCCATCTCTCCCTCACGAGGACGCTGATCCACGTCATCCGGGTGCACGACGCTTGGCTCAACTATCTGGCCGCCGGGGACGTCGAGGGGCTGAGGGCGAGCCACAAGAGCTTCCTCAAGCTCCGGACACCGAGCGAGGCCCGACGGTACTTCCGAGAGACGTGGAAAGGGGTCGACGCGCGGATCAAGAAGCTCACGCCCAAAGAGCTCCGTCGCAGCGCGAGCGCTCCCTGGATGCCGGGTCGTTACACGCAAGCCGATGTCCTGCTCCAGTGCAGCTTCGAGCAGGCTCACCACCTGGGGGAGGTCATCGGCGCGATGTGGCAGAAGGACCTCGTCCCGCCGCAGATGATGTGGATACCGGTCGTGACGGGGAAGCGCGTGCCCGTCGCGTGAGCCCCTTCTGGGGTGTCCTCTCACCGGGAGCCGAAGGGCCCACGGTCAGAGGGGTTCGCCGGGGACCTCGAACCCGCGAAGCTCCAGAGCATACCCCCAGGCCCAGACGACCCAGCGGGCTTCCTCGGCCTGAAGGCCTCGCTTGGTCTCGAGGAGGCTCGCGAGGGCGGAGGCGTGGTCCGCGCCGCTCGAACTGCCGGGGAGCTCGGCGGCGGCGTCGAGCCGCTGCGGGACCTGCTCCTCCAGCCCCACCGTGAGGGCGTCGATCGTGACCCTGTCCCCGGGACAGAGCCCAAGCATCAGCAGCCGGAACTTCGCGGGGTCCTCGAGGAGCCCGTTCCCCTCCTTCGTGCAGAGCGACTGCAGCGCTTCGGCGACCTCCAGGTCTCCGAAGGGTCCCGCGGGTTCCTCCTCGGCGAGACGCACGGCCACGCTCACGGGAGGGAGTTCCATCCCCGAAGGCGCCAGGGAGCTGGGGGCCGGGGTGGGTCGGCTGGTGGCGGTCCGTGGCAGCCCGGGACCTTGGGAGCGCCCGGAGGGATGCCAGCCACCTCCGCGCCGAGCGCACTCCTCCCTCGTGAGCCGCTGCCCTCCCACCACCACGGTGTCGGAGTCCCCGAGGACCGCGGCCAGGTCGGCCCATGCGTCCTCCGCTGTCCCGTCAAGCTCGAGCCCTTGGACGAGGCAGTCGACGCGCGTGTAGCGCCGGTCGCCGAACCTCAGGAGCTCCTCGGGCCGAAGGATCGCGGCTGCGGTGATCCAGGCATGCGGGAGGCGGGAGTCGAGCGTCAGGGCCTTCTGCACGCACTTGACCCCGGAGAAGGACGTCCCCCCGACCTCGGCGACCTCGTCAGGGCCGAGCGCCTCGGCCAGGTTGGACCAGGCCGTGGGAAGGCTCGCGTCGATCGCGAGGGCCCTCAGGAAGCAGGTCCGACGGTCGACCTTCTCTCCGGCGACCTCGACGTGGCCGTCCTCGGCCTCCATCGATGCCCCGAGGTCCGTCCAGTAGAGCGCGTCGTTGGGGTCGAGCGTGACCGCCTTGCGGTAGCAGGCGAGCCGGTCGACCTCCTCCTCGTCGACCATGATCTTCCCCTCGGCTCCGAGCACCTCTCCTAGCGCTCCCCAGGCGTCGGGGCTGGTCCGGTCCAACTCGAGAGCTCTCAGAAGGCAGTCTCGTCGCGTGAGCGGGTTCCCTCCCACCTCGGCACGGTCCGCCTCCCCGAGCTCGAGTCCCAGCAGAAGCCAGGCCGCCGGGGTCCGCTCGTCGACGGCGAGAGCGCGGCGGTAGCAATCGATGGAGGAGACCTCGGAGCCGCCCACCTTCGCGCGCTCTCCCGGGCCGAGGGCTTCCCCGAGGTTCATCCAGGCGGGGAGGAGGTCGGGGGCGAGCTCCAGGGCCCGAACGTAGCAAGCTCGTTCGTCGACCTCCTGCCCGGCCACTGTGACCCCGGTCGCGCCTCCGAGCGCGGCCCCGAGGTTCACCCAGCCCTCGGCCATGCGAGGGTCCAGTCCCAGCGCGCGACGGTAGCACTCCACCTTTGAGACCTCTTCCCCGCCGATCAGAGCGGTCCCCCCGGGTTCGAGCGCGTCGCCCCTGTCGAGCCATCCCGTCGCGGTACCCGGGAGGTCGGCCAAGGTTGGGCTTGGCGGGGAGCTCCGGGTCGGAGAGAGGGGAGTGCGGGGAGTGAGGGGAGCGAGAGGAGCGAGAGGTGCGCGGGGGGCGGACGCTGGCGGTTTGGGGGCCCCTGACCCGACCGCGGGTCCGTCCGGACGCAACACGCTCGCCCAGCTCCGCACGACGAGGTCGGCCATCGGTGCCGCGATGCCCCGTTCCGTGACGAGCCGCGAGGTCAGCCCTGGAGGGATCCGTCCGTCGGGGGTCCCGGCAAGAAGCTGAGGGATCTCGAGCTCGAGGGCGGCGACCACGGCCTCGATCTCTCCCGCTTCCTCCGGACAGATCTTGAGCAGGTGCTCACGACAGCCTTTCGGGTCGTTCAACAGAGATGGACCGAGCTGGCGGTAGAGGAGCTTCAGCGCGAACGGGACCACGTCGGCCATCGCGCCTCCCGCGTCAGTCGGGCTTCGGCACGCGGATCGGGTCCGCGGCCCATCCCTCGAGGAGCACCGCCTCGCGCTTCAGCATGTCGAGGGTCTCCTTCTCCTGCTCCACGGCGCTCGCGTGCTCCGCGCCCATCTTGCGTACGTCGATGGCGTCGATGCGGTGGTAGAGCCACTCGAACTCGTGGAAGACGAGCGGGTCCTTGAGCGAGGTCCGGAGCTGCGCGAGCAGGTCCACCGGACGTCGGATCGCGAGGTAGTAGACCGTGGTCCAGGTCCCGAAGGCCTCCCAGACGAGCTCCTCGTCCAGGAGCTTCCGGTGCGTGAGGGCACCGACGAGTTCGAGGAAGGTGAGCACTTCCATGCTGGTGATGTCCTCGTGGGCCCCCGCGATCAGTTTCTGAGAGAGATGCCGCCTCGCCGCCCGCATCCGGTCCGAGTCGAAGCGCTCCCGGAGGGTCATCACCGAGTTCGCCGAGTGAAGGACCTGGTTCTGCCGCATCTGCCAGTACATCAGAGCTAGAGTCCCGATCACGAGCGACCAGGTGCCCAGGAGACCGAGCAACGTGAGGGTCAGCGGGTCCAACGTCACTTCCACGACCTCGGCGGGCGGTCCTATCCCACCCACCTACATCATTACATTGCATCGGCTGCGCGTGGGAGGGGAGGGCCATGACGCAGGTGCGGACGCTCGCCGCCTACGAGATCGTCCGGCATCTGTTCCCCCGTCCTCCCCCGACCGAGATCGACGAGATCGCCCGGGCGACGGGGAAGGCGATCGACTCCGCCCTCGCCTACTGGTCCCACGCTCAGCGGCAGAACCTGCGGCTCACGGCGACCGCGGTCCAGAAGATGGCCCTTGGGACACTGAACGAGGAGCTTCAGGACGCCGATGTTACACCCTCCCCCGAGGCCCGCACCAAGGCCGAGCGGGAGATCGCCGGGGTCCTCCAGGCCTTTCGGAAGAGCGAGGTCTTCGGGCTGGCCCGCCCCCGCTCGCGGCTCGTGCTCATCGACCGGACGGTGGGGGTCTACGCTCAGCCGGACTTCTCCGACGGGGTCCGACGGTTCTACGAGATGAAGACCTTCCGCGCGGTGCCCCCGCCGCCGGACGTCGCGCTCCAGGTGAGCATCTTCCAGCTGGCCTTCCCCGAGCAGCGCTCCTTCCTCGCGTGTTTCGACCGCCACAAGGACCCCGTGGAGACCTGCATCGAAGAGGTGCCTCCCCCCACGGCGGAGGCGAGGACCGCGCTGCTTCGGCAGATGCGAGAGATCGGTCTGTTGAAAGGGATCGAGAAGGTGCTCGAATACATCGACACCCAGGTCGTGGGCTACACGCTCGAGGGCACCCCCTGAGAAGGCGGCGGCCGGATCCTGCGCGACCTCGGCATCGACGCCGTGACCATCGCTCCCAACAGCATCTTGGGGCACGGACGGAGATGAGAGACGCTCGCACAGAGGTTTTTCTAGATGAAATTCGGTGGGATTTGTATGGTCTTTCGCATCTTCCCTACGATCGGACGGCGGTCTTTCAGCACGGGCACCACGAGTGCGCCCCCACGTCTGTCGTTCGGACGCACGCCGCTTCTCCTGGGAGCCGTCGCGGTTCTGCTCCTGAGCGGCCTCTTCGCCTTTCCCGGTGCGACGTCCGGCACCCCGGCCCTGCCTCACGCGGCGGCCGTGCCGGGATCGGAGGGCGTTGGGCAGATGCACCTCTGCGGGAGCATGAGCGGAGCGTGCGCAGCGACATCGACCGGCGTTCCTGGTAGCGCCACCTCCGTCTCGCACGACGCCCTGCTCATCTCCCCGGACACCACCATCCTGTCCGGCAGCTACGGTACGTTCAACGCCTCTCTCCCGGGAGGGGTCACCGCGACCCAGTACGTCTGGACGTACGGCGATGGGACAAGCACGACCACCGGCGGTGCTCAGGACCGTCACGTCTTCGATACCCCCGGGATCTACCTTGCGCAGGTCATCGCCACCGACACCGCCGGGACGACCCATGACAATCTGGGAGGGCTCTACGTCTTCCCCGTCCAAGCCTCCTACGCCAACGACTCGTTCGGCAACCGCGCCCTCATCTCCGGGGACGTCCTTGCCAACTCCACCTCCACGCTTTCGGCCACCGGCGCCATCCACCCGGGCCAGTTCGTGACCGTGGGGGCCTCCGTCCAGAGCGAGCCCACGACTCCCGAATGGAACACGAGCGCTCCGTGGTTCGAACCCGACCCCCGTGCGGGCGCCCACGAGACCCTCTCCCCTGTCTCCGTGGGAAGCTCGGGGGAGAGCACCACGACAGTGAGCTTCGACGCCACCACCCCTGCGGGACTCTACAACGCGACCGTGGTCTTCCCCGTGCTCGATCCGACGACCGGGGGGATCGGCTGGAGCAACTTCACCTTCGCGATCGAGGTCGCCTCGGGAGACGCGGCCTACGCGGCGCCCTCCCTCGCCTCCCCGCACCCGGGTCTCCTGCGCGCGTCGTGGAACTACCCCGGGGGGTCGGTCTCCGAGGACCCCGCGATGGACTACGAGACCATCGGGGCCGAGGTCATCCAGAACGTCTACCAGACGCTCATCACCTACAACGGGTCGCAAGCGAGCTCCTCCCCCTCCGCTTTCGTCCCCGACCTGGCCACGTGCGTGCCGGGCACCGCCCAGTGCCAGGCCCTCTACGGGAGCCCTCTCGTCACCAGCTCGGGCGACTACACGTTCGTGCTCAACCCGAACGACAGGTTCTACGACCCGGCGACGGGGGCGGGGTGGGAAGTCCATCCGTTCGATGTGGTCTACTCCGTTGCGCGCGCGTGCGTGCTCGCCGAACCCCTCTTCGCGGCGACTCCCGGATGGGTCCTGTGCCAGGCCCTCCTCCCCGTGGGCAGCTCGACCTACGACGGCGCATTCCACTACCCGCAGAACAACACGCCCTTCCGTATCCTCTCCTCGATGACGATCAACGAGACCGGGGCCTGCCCCACCGTGGGGGGCAGTTTCGCCGGGAGCGGATGCGTCACCTTCCACACCTCGCTCAGCGGAGCGGTCTGGCCGGAGTTCCTCGCGCTGCTCGCCGATCCACTGGGAGCTTCGGTCGTCAGTTGCGCCTGGGCGGCCCTGCACGGGGTGGCCCTCGCGCCCTGGGGGAACACGCCCGCCTCATGCTCGAGCGTCCCGACCCCCACCTCGCTCCCGGATACGGCGTGGGACAGCTACGAGAACCTACAGCTGACCAACAGCTACTACTCGTACCTGCAGTGGCACATGGTCGGCAGCGGACCCTACATGGTCCAGAACCTGACGCCGTACCAGAACTACTCGCTGGCGGCCAACCCCGACTGGGGCGCCACCACGTGCCAAGGTGGCCGGGCGATGGGTTGCCTACCGTGGCCGGGGTCCTACATCCCCCGCGTGGAGGTGAACTGGACCTACAGCCAGGTCCCGGGTGAGGACCAGTACTGGAACCGGTCGGTCGACATCGCCACCATCCCCGGGGCGGACGAGACCCTGCTCTTGGACATGCTCCAGAAGGGGATCGTCTCCCTTGCCCAGGTGCCGACCCTGGACACCTACTTCCAGCCCTTCGACATGGCCTTCGCTCAGGGGGTCGCCCAGACCTACACGACCTCCAACATCAGCATCCCCTCCTGGGCCCTGCAGGACATGAACCTGCGGCAGTTCATCGTCCATTCGTACCCGTACGCGAGCGCCCTCTCCCAGACCTGCACCGTCGCAGGGATACGCTACTGCGTGGGATACGGGGGAGCGATCCCCCTCTACATGTCGGGGTACACGCCCACGAACATCTCCTGGCCGAACTCCAACCCCGACGTGGACCCGGCCAATGTCGGGGGCGCGGCCTGGTGGTGGACCCAGGCGAAGTCCGACTCGCTGTTCGGCACCCTTCCGTGCCTGGCTGCACCACCCTGCCGGATCCCGGTCTTCTTCAGTGGGGGTGACACCTACGACATGGGGATGCTCGCCGAGACCAACTGGTGGGTGAACGACATCTCGGGGGGCGAGGTCCAGCTCTTCGCCATCAACGTCACCTTCAGCCAGCTTGTCAACAACATGTTCGCGTCCCCTGGATCGAACGCGTTCCCCATGTTCGAGGCCGGTTGGATGCCGGACTACGCCGACCCCTCGGACTACGCCGTCCCGATTCTCTACCCGGATTCGACGTACACCTCCTCGAGCGCAGTGCTCGAAGGGCTCACCGGCTCCCTGGCCCATGCGAACTACATGGCCAGTTGCCCGGGCACGCTCTACACGTACTCGGCGGTGACCAACAGCTGTCAAGGTGCGGCCTACGAGAACATGGTGACCCTCCTGGCCCAGGCCGGCACCTGCGCGCCCCCCGCCTGCTCGCTCTCCAACCGGGCCCTCTGGTACAACATGGCGGAGCAGATCGACAATCAGCTCGCCCTGGACTCGTGGAACTTCCAGTCGATCTCGGCCACCTCGTACGCGAGCTGGCTGGACCCCTCCAGCATCGTCCGGAACCCGGTGGTGCCGGGGGAGCTCTGGTGGCAGTTCGAGTACCGGAACGCGAGCGGGAGCGGGCCTCTCGCCGTCCACGGGCCCGCGGCGTCCCCTTCGACGCTCGACCTGGGGCAGAGCCTCACGATGAGCCTCTCGATCTCCGGTGGACACCCGGCCTACGTGATGGCCTGGAGCGGGCTCCCCACGGGGTGCACGAACGCGTCGGTGACCTCGATCACCTGCACGCCCACGGCCACGGGGATCTTCCACGTGAACGCGACCGTGCGGGACGCGGTGGGGGATGTCGTCTCCGTCGGTCCGGCGAGCATCTTCGTCGACCCCGCGCCGGTGATCTCGAGCTTCACGGCCGCGCCGAACCCCGTGAACCAGGGCAGCGCGACCACCCTCTCCGTGACGGCCTCCGGCGGCACGCCGCCTCTCACCTACTCGTACACCGGGCTCCCCGGCGGATGCAGCAGCTCCAACGTCGCGACGCTCGTGTGCACTCCCTCCGTGTCGGGGACGTTCACGGTGACCGCCGCCGTCACCGATGCGGCGGCGGACTCCGTCACGCGCACGCTCAGCCTCACCGTAAGCTCGGTGGGCCTCTCGCTCTCTTCGGTCACGCTGAGCCCCCCTAACGCGGGGCTCGCCCCCGGGACGGCCAAGAGCTTCCAGGCGTTCGGTACCTCCTCCACGGGAGCCACGGTCTACGGGGTGTCCTACGTGTGGCAGATCTCCCCCTCCTCGCTGGGGACGCTGAACGCGAGCCTCGGGAACGTCGTCACGCTGACCGCCGGGAGCGTCTTGGAGAGCGGGACCCTCTGGGTCAACGGGACCTATGGCCTGAGCTCCGCGGGCGCCGTCGCGGACATCGCCGTCTCCCCCGGGGGCATCGTGCTCGGTTCGGTCCTGGTCACGCCGGTGACCGTCGCAGTGCCCTCAGGGACCGTGAGCAGCTTCACCGCTTCGGCCTACGCCTCGACCGGAAGCGAGCTGTGGGGCCTCGGCTATTCCTGGACGCTCGTCCCCTCCTCGCTCGGGACCCTCAACGCCACGACCGGGCCCGTGGTCCAGCTCTCCTCAGGAACGCACGCGGGCTCCGGGAGCCTGTGGGTGAACGCCACCTTCGGTTCGACCCACGGAGCGGAAGCTCTCGTGACCAACCTGGGTCCCCCGGCGCTGCAGGCCACCCTCTCGACCGATCCGGCATGGACGAGCCTCGTCGGAGGGTCGGTCACGGTCACCACCGTCGCGACCGGAGGATGGGGGCCGTACTCGTACCTCTACTTCTCGCTCCCACCGGGATGCACGAGCTCGAACAGCTCCACCATTACTTGCACCCCGTCGGCGGCGGGGAAGTACGATCTGACGGTGACGGTCACGGACCACGCGGGACAGTCTGCGGTGGCCTCCGTCCCGCTCACCGTGGTCGCGGCCTCGTCGCAGGGTGCGAACGCTCAGGACGCGCTCATCCTCTGGATCCTGTTGCTGATCGCGCTCATCGCGGTCGCGGGGGTCGCGATCGCGTTGGGGCTCCGCCGCCACGGAGATGCGGCCGGAGCTGGGCAGGAGCCTCCACCCCTGCGTCCTTTCGAGTCTCCCTCCTCGGCTCCCTCGGCCGAGCCACCGAGGGCGGAGGCTGCCGCGCCCCCTCCCCCCGAGACCCCCGCTCCGCCCCCTCCTCCTCCCGAACCCGCTTCCGATAAGGAGACGGCCGAGGCGACCGGTGCTGCTGGAGCGGTCACACCCTCCGACGCGTCGGCGCCGGAAGCAGCCACGCCGGAAGGGTCCGCTCCAGAAGCTACGCCCGAGAGCGACGGTTCCAGCCCGGGAGGCGAGAGTCCGGAGGGAAGCGCCCACGACGTCCCCCCGGAAGGAGAAGGCCCGGGTGCCAGTCCTCCTGCGGAGGAGGGCGACGCGCCCCCGTCCCCCTGACATTCTTCACGCGGGAACGAGGAACAGGACCGCCCGGTCCATCGGTCGCTGAGGTGTCCCGTTGCGTGCCTATGGCTCGCACGGCACAGCTTGATATCCTCGTCACGGGTGAAGAGAACCTCCGGAACCCCCGTCGGCCCACGCAAACGTTTCGCCAATTGGGGCGCCTGAGACGCATGAGCGACCCCGACGTTACGCCGGCGCGAGAGCCACCGGCCCAAGAGCCCACCTTCGAAGACCTCCCCCTACATCCGACGCTCCGCCGGGGCGTACGGGAGATGGGGTATCGCAATCCCACCCCGATCCAGAGATCGACCATCCCTGACGCGGTGCGAGGGCGCGACCTGATCGGGACGGCGCAGACCGGTAGCGGGAAGACCGCCGCGTTCCTGCTGCCGATCCTGGAGCGGCTCATCGACCACCCCCCGGGTCGCATCTACGCGCTCGTGCTCACCCCCACGCGTGAGCTCGCCCTGCAGGCGGACGGATTCCTTCGCCAGCTGGGCCGCCACACCCGGGTCCGCGGTGGCGCGGTCTACGGTGGTGTCGGCATGGAACCGCAGGAGCGCGCGCTCCGCGGCGGGGCCGAGGTCATCGTCGCGACGCCCGGACGGCTCCTGGACCACATGAGCCGGGGGTACGTCGACTTCCGTTCCCTTGAGGTCCTGGTCCTGGACGAAGGCGACCGCATGCTCGACATGGGGTTCATCCCCGACGTCCGACGCATCCTGCGCAACCTCCCCTCCCGACGCCAGACGCTCCTCTTCTCGGCCACGATGCCCCCGGAGGTGGTCCAGCTTGCGCGGGACTTCCTGCACGAGCCTCGGATGGTGCGCGTGGAGGAGACCACGGTGGCAGCGGCGGGGGTCACGCACCGTGCCCTGCCGGTCCCCCAGCACCAGAAGACGGACCTGCTTTCCTTCCTGCTGAAGGACCCCTCGCTCACGAGCGTGCTGGTCTTCACCCGGACGAAGCACCGCGCGGACCGCGTGGTCCGCCAGCTGAAGCAGAACCACGTGGACGCGGGCGTGATCCACGGCAACAAGAGCCAGAGCCAGCGCGTCAAGGCGCTGGAGGCGTTCCGGCGCGGGTACCACCGCGTGCTCGTGGCGACGGACATCGCCGCCAGGGGCATCGACGTGGAAGGCGTGTCCCACGTCATCAACTACGACTCCCCGAACGACCCGGAGACCTACGTGCACCGTGTCGGGAGGACCGCGCGGGCGCAGCGGCAGGGCATCGCCATCACGATGGTCACGCGGGAGGACGACGACGAGTTCTCCCGGATCGAGCAGTTCCTAGGTGAGCGGATCCCCCGGGAGCGTCTGGAGGGGTTCCGGTACGAGGAGCCACCGCGACACGAGCCTTCCCCACCGCCGAGGGGCGGGCGTCCCATGGGCCACGGACGTGGCGGGCCCTCCCCTTCCTCCCAGTCGTCGGGGCGCCGCTCGTCCTACCAGCCCACCTCCCGGCGCTGGTGACTGGGAGCGGGGCGCGCGGGCTCAGCTAGCGGGTTTCTTCGGAAGCGCCCGGACCCCGTCCGGGCCTTCCGCGGTCAGCCCCTGCTCCGCGCAGGTCTGCAATATCCGGTTCAGGCCCGCGAGCGAGATCCGGTGCCCCCGGTGCTCGAGTTCCTCGAGGAGCTTACGTCGTCGGATCGGTTCGGGCCGCGAGCCCAGGACCTCCATCACGAACCCGACCGAGCCTTCCGGGATGTTAGCGCCCATGCCCACGGGCACGCGACCAGCTCCGGAGGGATTTACCTCTGGCGTCCCGGCGCCCGCGTCGCTCCCTCGGCTCAGGGCGGCGGAGGGGGCCAGACCGGCGGGGGCGCGGCGGGCGCATACTCCGGGGGCGCCCAGGAGGGGGGTGGGGGCGGCGCTGCGTATCCCCCTTGAGGGGCGTAGCCCGGGGGGCTACCCTGCCAGGGACCGGGCTCGGGATACGTGGATTCGGGCGGCGCGAGGTTGCTCGGGTCCTGGGAGTGTCGCCTGCGCCGGTGCACATACACCGCCGCGACGACGACCGCAGCGATGGCGACGACCACGACCACCCAGAGCCACGGGTTCCCGGAGAACGCCGCCAGAAGGCCCTGGTTCGCGGGAGCCTGGACGGTGACCGTCCACGTGGCGTTGACCTCCTGCCCGCTCGAGTCGTTCGCGGTGACGTGGACCGTGAAGGTCCCGCCGGATCCGTAAACGTGGGAGGCGGGACCGAGGGTCCCGGAGGTGACGGTCGTGAGCGCGCTCTTGCCATCTCCGAAGCGCCAGGAGAGGGAGATCGGCCGGACGCCACCGACCAGCGACGCGTTCAGGAACGCGGTGCTCCCGAGCTGGATGCTCGCCGTGCCCGAGATGGTCATGGTGAGCAGCGGGGGATACGTGGCGGAGAGGGTGCCGTTGCCCATGAGCTCGAGCTGGGAGGCCCCGTTGGTCCGGGCGAAGCCCGAGAGCGCGAAGCTCGGGGAGAAGTACCCCGAACATGGGAGGGAGGCGTAGGAGTAGTTCCCGGCCGTGAGCGTCGCGAAGGAGCCGTTCGCGTAGACCTGCCCACCGATCCGGACCTGGCAGTTCCCCGGCGCGATGTGGACCGACAACCGATAGACGGTGGGGACGAACTCGGCCGAGATCGTGCCGTTCCCCGTCACGTTCACCTGAGTGGTTGCGAGGTTGGAGGGGGTCGTACCCGCATGCCCGCTCGCGTTCCACTGGAAGAACGTGTGCTGCGGGCAGGGGGAGACGCTCAGGCCGTACGTCCCCGCCCGGATCGAGACGGACCCTCCGCTGCTCAGGGTCGAGCCGTTCACCAGCAGCGGCCTCGTCGCGCAGGCGGGAGTTCCGATGCTGACCCCGAGGGTGTACGACGGGATGGGGATCCACCTCCAGGTCGCGGTGAGGGTCCCGTTGCTGGCCACGCTAGCGCTGGCGTTGGCCAGGGAGGCGCCGGTCAGGGTCACTCCCCCGGTGGAGGTCCAGTTCACGAACCGGAACCCCGCGCAGGAGGGGGCCCGGGCCGCGTACGACCCGAGGTCGTAGGACCCCGTTGTCCCACTGGAGACCGGAGTGCCGTTGAAGAAGATGGGAGCACAGGTGGTAGGAACGATCGTGAAGACCACCTGGGGGTGCCGCACGAAGGTGGCGATGATCGAGCCCCCGCGGGCGACCACCAGGGTCCCTCCGTTCTCGGAGACGCCACCGGTGGAGGACCATGCGGAGAAGCGGTTGCCCGCATGGGTCACCGCGCCGAGCGGGTAGGAGCCCGCGAGCAGCACGATGCTGTCCCCGTTGTAGTACGGGGTCCCCCCGATCGAGACCGCGCCGGCCCCGGCCGGGGTCACGGTGATGTTGACCGTGAAGGAGGGCGGGGTGAAGGTGAAGTTCTGGATCCATGTCCCCCAGTAGTCGGTCGAGGGGTCGCCGGGGATCCACTCCCCCTCCGTCCAGATGCTCACGCCGTTGGTCGGGTCCACGTCCGCCGTGTTGTAGTCCCCGAACCGGCCGTACATCTCGTTCCCGTAGCCGGGTTTGACCACGATCGGGGTCTCCAGCGTGTTCGCGGGGTCGGTCACGGACTGCCCGGTGATGAGCACGCTTGGAAAGACCGTGGAGCTCGAGAAGCTCGCCACCACTCCAAGGTCACCGTAGGAGTCGATCGCGGGCGCGGCGTAGTAGTCGGTCATCCCGGTCCCTGGAGGCAGCCAGGTGAAGTCCTGCTGGAGCGTGAGCGTGGTCGTGTCGAACTCCCAGAAGTGGCTGCAGGCGGTGCTGCCCCCTCCGCAGCCGTCGTTCGCGGTGGCCCAGAGGGTCCCGTTCCTCCAGGCGGTCCCGACGACGCGCCCGTCGTCGGTATTGACCGAGACCCCGCTGGGCTGGCTGCCCTGCGGGACGGGCGACGTGCTGGTGGTGAAATCGTGCTCCGTGACAGTGACCGTCGCCGGCGGTGAGCCGGTCACGACGAAGAGGCTGACCGTCGTCGTTCCTCCTCCGAGGTTGTCTCCTGCCATGTAGATCGTCGAGCTCGGCTGGTAGGTCCGCGCGGGGCGGACGCAGTTGAGCGCGCTGTCCACCGGGACCGTCTGCGTCGCCGGGCGCACCACCCCGCTCTCGATGTCCGAGAGGTTCAGGAACCACGCCTCGTAGGCGTAGGCGCCGCCCGCGTCGTTCGCGGTCACGGCGAACGTGTTGCTGTCGATCCCGATGAACGGCTGGTCCGGCAGGTTCGCGCCGATCACCGGGAGGACGTACTCCCACCACGCGCCGGTCGGATCGGAGGTCTGAGAGACCGAGAAGATGAGCAGGTTCGTCGTGATGTTGATCGTGAGCGCGATGAAGTGGTCGTGCTGGTCATCGTAGAGGAGCGCGGTGTCCCCAAGGAACGCGCCCGTCGTGCTCTGGTAGAAGGTGTCCAGGCTGGCCTGGGTGACGTAGGTCCCCGAAGTGGTCCAGATCCGGATGTTCGCGTTGATCTCTTCGACGATGTAGCCGCGACCGATCGCGAGCCCTCCGTCGGGAGGATAGAGCTTCCCGGCGATGTAGTCGCTCCCATTCCAGCCGAGCGTGCCGTTCTTCATCGAGGACCCGGTCGCTCCCAGCGCCGGGCCGGGCGAGGCGGTAGCAGCGGCGGACGCGCCGGAAGGGGTCGAGGTCGGGAGCTCCCCTAGGCTGGCGAACGGCCTCAACACGCCCACGAGGCGGGCCGATGCCCCCGTCCGTGCCTCGACGACGGTGGGTGCCCCGGCGCTGGGTGACTCTCCCCCCGCGGGGAGGGTCCGCGCGTAGATGGTCCCCGGGCTGTGGAAGACCGGCACCGCGAGGCCGTGAGCGCCGGCTGACGAGGACAAGGCGTTCGGAGCTCCCCCCGCAAGCGGGTGTGAGGCGGCAGACGCGAGCGTCGGCAGGGGGGCGTGGACGACCCCCCCGGCCATCGGCAGGATCGGAGCGGCGAGCACGAGGCAAAGCAGGAGGACCATCGGGACCTTGGTCATCCCTGAGCCCAGCCCCGCGAAGCCCGTGAAGGCCGACGCTGGCGGAGAACCCCGTGAATTCGCCGCCACATCTCTGAGTACCCGTCGAGCCCCGGACTCGCTCATGTAAGGGTCCTCAGCAACGTGTCCTGGCGTAAACCTTCCCCGAAACGAGATGGGGTGTCGATTTTCGTCACCGCTGCCGTCCCCGCCTACCGCGGTCGCCAGGGGTGCGGGGTTGGTGAAAGAGTTCATCGGGCGGAGGGCACCTATCCCGAGCGGCGACGCGCTTGATCGAGATCGCGGGCCTCACCCGAAGGTTCGGGGAGGTCACGGCCGTCGAGGACCTGACGCTCTCGGTGCGGTCCGGGGAGTGCTTCGGCCTCCTGGGCCCGAACGGGGCGGGGAAGACCACCACCGTCCGAATGCTCTGCTCCCTCATCGCCCCCACCGCCGGGACCGCCCGCGTGGCCGGTCTCGACCTGATGGCAGAGGGGGCGGGGTCGAAGATCCGCGCCTCGATCGGACTGCTGCCGGAGAACCCGGGGCTGTACGAGACCCTCTCGCCACGCGAGAACCTTGCCTTCTTCGGGGAGCTCTACGGGCTCTCCCCGAGCGAGAGCCGACCGCGCATCGACCTCTTGTTGGACCAGCTGGACCTGACGAAGGACCGCGACCGGGCCACGGCGACCTTTTCGAAAGGGATGAAACAGAAGGTCGCCCTCGCAAGGGCCCTCCTCCATCGCCCACGCATCCTCTTCCTGGACGAACCGACCTCCGGCCTGGACCCGTTCTCGGCGAGGATCGTCAAGGACGTGCTGCTCGCGCTGAAGAAGGACGGGACGACGATCTTCCTCTCGACCCACAACCTCCCCGAGGCCGAGGAGCTCTGCGACAGGGTGGGGATCCTGCGGAAGAAGCTCCTCGTGGTCGGGACCCCGCGGGAGCTCCCGCGCCGGCTCCCCCGCCGCGGCGCGCGGCTGCGCTGGCAGGACGGGTTCTCGCCGGACCTCCGGCGGCTCACCTCGCTCGAGGGCGTCCGGAGCTTGCGCGTGGAAGGCGCGGCCCTGTTCGCCGACCTTGACGAGCCGGAGCGTCGGATCCCCTCCCTCGTGGACGAGCTCGTGCGCCAGGGGGCGCGGATCACCTTCGCGGGAGAGGAGGTGCCCTCCCTGGAGGAGGCCTACCTGGAGCTCATCGGGGGTGCGGCATGAGCCTCTTCGACCCGGGCCGCTCGTGGGCCGTCGTCCGCAAGGAGCTCAAGGAGTACAGTCGACAGCGGTTCATCCTCTCCACCCTGCTCGTGCCGCCGATCGTCCTGGCGGTCATCGGGCCCCTGGGCGCGTCGTTGCCCCTCTACCTCGGGCAGCACCAGGTCGATCCCCAGGTCATCGACCATTTTCCGCGGCCCTCGGCGACCATATGGTTGGGGCCGGACAACTCCTCCGCCTACCTCGCCAACCATACTTCCAACGGCGAGTTACGGCTGGACCACGTAGGGGTGATCGGGCTCTCGCTGAGCTTCGTCATCGTCCAGAACTCCACCCTCGAGGGAGCGACCCTCGTCCAGTATTCGATGAACCATAGCGTCGTCATCGGGTCGAACCTGACAAACGGGGTGGCCACGAGCACCCTGCTCTTCCATTCCAACGTCCACAAGTCGGTGCTGCAGAACTGCACCGGGCTCGGCCTCAAGATCTGGCAGACGATGCTCGTGGGCTCCCCGAACGTCCAGGTCCTCCAGCAGGACGGGTCCTCACCGGCGACGATCGCGGAGCAGATACTCGCAGGCTACCCTCTGCTGATGGCGGTGATCCCGGCCGTCCTTCCCGCCGGGATCGCCTCGTACGCGCTGGTGGGCGAGAAGAACAACCGGAGCCTCGAGCCCCTCCTGGCCTCCCCGCTCTCGGACCGGGAGCTGCTCTGGGGCAAGATCCTGGGCATTCTCCTCCCGACTCTCGGAGTGACCGCGATGGGCTTCACCCTCCTGGCCATTGTCTCCGACGCCCTCGTCGCGGGGCCCCTCGGCTTCCTCCTCTTCCCGAACCTCACCTGGGCGATCGCCTTCCTCGCGCTCTCCCCCCTGCTCGCATTCATGGCGATCACCATCTCGGTCGTGATCTCCGCCCGTTCCACCGATGTCCGGTCGGCCCAGGAGGTCTCGAGCCTGCTGGTCCTTCCCGTGATCTTCCTCTTCGTGGGCTCGATCCTCACCTCCGCTCTCACGAACGTGTGGGTCCTAGGGGTGCTGGCGGTGGGACTGCTCGCGCTCGACGCGGTGCTCTTCCAGATCGCGGTGGACCTCTTCCAACGCGAAGCGATCCTGGTCAAGTGGAAGTAACGCAGCAGGTCCGGGAAGGCCCCGGGTCGCCCTTCCGGTTGCTCCGGGGAGGGTCCGCGCGCCCAACGCGGGCGATGCCCCCTCTGGGGCGGGGGCCCTCTTCCCGGTTCCCGAAGTCTTCGGGCAGGAAGCTCGACCGATCGCCCCTCGCCCTTCGCGCCTCACCCCTCCGGTCCCGCTCGGCTTACCGGTCTGGGGGGTGCCCGGGAACCGGTTCGCCCTCGGGCTCCCGCCTCGGGCCCAGGTCACACTCCGCGGACTCTCGCCACTCCTCAAATACCTCGTCTCCGTGGGGAGCCCGGCCATGTTCGGGTCCACTCCTGCCATCTCTCAGCCGCCGATGTCCGGCCGCACCGCGTACGACCTTCCCCCGGGCGTGATGAAGGGCACGACGACCGTCGGGCTCGTCTGCAAGGACGGGGTGGTGCTGGGGACGGAGCGCCGGGCCACCTACTACGGCGGGTTCATCGCGAGCAAGACCGCCCAGAAGCTCTTCCGGATCGACGAGCGGATCGGGGCCACGATCGCCGGAGGGGTAGGAGACGCCCAGACCCTCATCCGGACCCTCCGCGCCGAGGCCGCGCTCTACCGCCTCCGCCGGACCGCCCCGATGACCGTGGAGGCCGCCACGACGCTGCTCTCCAACATCCTGAACGGGAACCGCTACTTCCCCTACTACGTCGGCATGATGGTCGGTGGGGTCGACCCCAGCGGCAACCGCCTCTTCTCCATCGACGCCGACGGCGGGGCGATCTCCGACAAGTATGCTTCCGTCGGAAGCGGCTCGACGATCGCCTACGGGGTCCTGGAAGAGTCCTACGAACCCACCCTCACGCTGAACGAGGGGGCCGACGTGACCGTCCGTGCCCTGACGGCCGCCATGAAGCGCGACGCCAACAGCGGCAACGGCTACCTCCTCGCCACGATCAGCGAGAAGGAGTTCCACGAGCACTCCGAGGACGAGGTCAAGAAGCGCCTCTCCCGGCTGAAGATCTCCCTCTGAGGGAGACGGGGCCCGTCCGCGCCCGACCCGAGGTCGGGCGAGGGTGTCGGGCCCTGAGACCGAGCCCTTTTAGGCGGAACGACCCCATGAGAGCCCCTGCGTAGGCACGCTCTGTCCATGCCCAAACGAGACTACTACGACGTCCTGAAACTCCCCAAGACCGCGAGCCCGGAGGAGATCCGATCCTCCTACCGCAAGCTCGCGCGGGAGTACCATCCGGACCTCAACAAGGAGAACGCGAAGGAGGCGGAGGAGAAGTTCAAGGAGCTCTCCGAGGCCTACGAGGTGCTCGCGGACGAGCAGAAGCGCAAGCACTACGACATGGGGGGTTTCGACGCGGTCTCCCAGGACTTCGGCCCTCAGGGGTTCAACTGGCAGAACTTCTCCCACGCCGGGGACCTGGAGGACATGTTCGGCGGGATGGACCCGCTGAGGGACTTCTTCCGTCAGGCCGGGGTCCGAGGCGACCTCTTCGGGGGGATGTTCGGTCAGGGGTTCCAGGTCGCCTCCCGAGGCCGGGGCCGCGACCTGGAGGTCGCGATCCGGGTGAAGCTCGGGGACCTCATCCAGGGCATCCAGCGCGATGTGGAGGTACCCCGTGCCGACCGTTGCGAGGACTGCAAGGGGACCGGCGCCGAGGGCGGGACCGCGCTGGAGACCTGCAAGACCTGCGGCGGCAGCGGGCAGGTCAGGAACGTGCGCCGCTCCGGCTACGCCCAGCTCGTCACGATCAACGCGTGCCCCACGTGCAGGGGCGAGGGCCGCAAGATCCTCAAGGCGTGCACGCACTGCGGGGGTGCCGGTCGGCTGCGCGTCAACCGCCATCTCCGGATCCGGATCCCCCCCGGCCTGGACGACGGGACCGTCCTCCGGCTGGCAGGCGAGGGCGAGCGCGGCCCTTCGGGAAGGGCGGGCGACCTCTTCGTCCAGGTGATCGTCGACAACGGCACCTTCCACCGCGAGGGCCGGGACATCTACACCGACCTCACCGTGGGTCTCTCCCAGGCGCTGCTCGGCGACACGGTGAGGATCCCCACCCTCTCGGGCCAGGCCGAGCTCTCCGTCCCCCCGGCAACCCAGCCGGAGTCCACGCTCCGCCTGAAGGGCGAGGGAATGCCACCCCCTGGGGGAGGGAGCCGGGGCGACCTCTTCGTGACCATCCATGTGCGACTGCCCGACCGGCTCTCCTCCGAGCAGCGCGACACCGTGCGGAGGACGTTCGGAGAACCTGGCGGGGTGGCCTCTCTCCCCGAGCGGGACAAGGGCTCCGGCGGTTTCTTCAGTCGCCGCAAGGGGTGAGCATGCCTCCCGACCCTCCCGGAAGCCCTCCGCAGGACGAGACTCCAGAGGAGCTCGCACAGCCGTTCCAGCACTACTTCACGCCGAAGCCCAAAGTGGGCCACGCCACCCGGACGCTCCGCTTCCTCTACCGCGGGCGGGTCCTCTCCTTCACCACCGACCTGGGGATCTTCTCTTACGAGGGGGTGGACCCCGGCACGTCGCTTCTCATCGAGAACATGGAGCTCGAGGAGGACGAGAACGTCCTGGACATCGGCTGCGGATGGGGAGCCATCGGGATCGCGGCGGCCGTGAGCGTGCCCCAGGGCCAGGCTACGCTCGTCGACGTGAACCATCGGGCCATCCTGCTGGCCAGGCAGAACGCCCGAGCGAACCACCTCAGCAACGTGGAGGTCCTGCAGGGCGATCTTTTCGCTCCGGTAGGCGAGCGCCGGTTCGACCTCATCGCCACCAACCCCCCCTACAAGGCTGGGCGAGACCTCGTGATCCGCGCCCTGGAGGAGGCTCCGGCGCACCTCACCCCTGGGGGCCGGCTTCTCCTCGTAGGAAAAGGGAGCCAGGGGGTCCTCTTCTACCAGCGCTGGCTCGAGGAGCGTTGGGCCTCCGTCGAGGTCATGGGACGAAGGTCTGGCTATCGGGTGCTGAAGGCGTCGGGTCCCCCGGCTTCGCCGTGAACCCGGGCCCCTGGGTTCCTGAGGGAGGCGCCCGGACCCCCCGGTTACGGGGGGAGCGTGGGCCCGGGAGACCCTTACATCGGGGAAACCCAGGGCTAAGGCTTAAATTAGGGAATAAGGTCGGGGCGAACCCCCGGCAAGGTCGGGGCAACATCCAGGAGGGATCGCACGGCGCCTAAGGAGGAGAAGGGAGTCGCTTCTCCCGCTCAAGAATCCAAGACCGCAGCCCCCGCTGGCGGACCCGCCGCAGCCGCGAAGGATGCGGGCAAGAAGCCCAAGGAAGGCAAGGAGCCCAAGGAGGCGAAGGGCGAGAAGGGCGGCGAGAAGAAGGCCGCGAAATCCGGTCCCCCCGAGAAGAAGACCAAGAAGGTCTCCGACAATCCCAATTTCCGTTACATCGTCCGCGTCGCGAACACCGACCTGGACGGAACGCGCCCGACCATCATGGCGCTCACCAAGATCCCCGGCGTCGGCGTCCGTATCGCCGAGGCCACCGCCCGGGTCATGGGGCTCAACCCCTCCGGCTACATCGGGGACCTCACCGAGGAGCAGACCGAGGCGATCGAGACCACGATCCTCTCGATCTCCACGAAGCTCCCCCCCTGGATGCTGAACCATCCCATGGACCGCACCACGGGAGAGGTCGGACACCTCGTTTCGGCGGACCTCGAGACCTCGATCCGCGACGACGTGAACCTGATGAAAATGATCCGGTGCTACAAGGGCATCCGGCACGAGCGCGGCCAGAAGGTCCGCGGACAGCGGACCCGGTCCAACGGAAGGACCGGCATGGCGGCAGGTGTCCTCAAGAAGGCAGCCAAGGAAGCGGCCGGCGCGGCGAAGGGCGCCGGAGGCAAGGAAGAAAAGAAGTGAGGTCCCCCCTCCCTTCTGAAAGGTCCTTCAACTCGGTATCCTAGGAGTTCAACGTCAACATGGGCGACCCCAAGTTCCTGCGCAGGACGTACGACCGGCCGAAGCACCCGTGGGAACAGGCCCGCATGGACGAAGAGCGCAAGCTGCTCGCCAAGTACGGGTTGAAGAACAAGCGGGAGCTGTGGAAGGCGGAGTCGCTGCTCCGTAACTACCGACGGCAGGCCCGTCAGCTGCAGGCACGGCTGCGCGCGAAGGAAGCGCAGGCCGAGAAGGAAACGAAGTGGCTCCTGGACAGCCTGGCCCGGCTCGGCGTCCTGCCGACGGGAACCCCGACCCTCGATGATGTGCTCACCCTCGAGACCTCCGACCTCATCCAGCGCCGCCTTCAGTGGATCGTCTACGTGAAGGGACTGGCCGCGACGGCCCACCAGGCGAGGCAGCTCATCGTGCACGGACACATCTCCATCGGCGACCACCGGGTGACGCGCCCGGGCTACTTCGTCCGCAGCGAGGAGGAGACCCGCATCGCCTACGACGGGTCGAGCCCGCTCAGCGACGACAGCCACCAGATCCGCAACGCGATCCGGGCGAAGGCCGAGACCGCCAGCACGACGAGCGCGGCCGCCCCGATGGATCCGACCGCCGCCCCCGCGCCGACGGGGCCCTCTGGACCCGCCGTGGGAGGTGCCTGATGGCGAAGGTCGGGATCGCCCACATCTTCGCCTCGTACAACAACATCCACATCGTCGTGACCGACATCACCGGCGCCGAGACCCTCTCGAAGGCGACCGGCGGGATGGTGGTCAAGGCCGCCCGCGACGAGTCCTCTCCCTACGCGGCCATGAAGGCGGCCGACCAGGTCGCTGGTGAGATCCGCGAGAAGGGATACGACACGATCCACGTCCGCGTCCGCGCTCCCGGCGGCAACAAGCCCCGCTCGCCAGGACCCGGGGCCCAGGCGGCGATCCGCGCGCTCGCCCGCGCGGGGCTCAAGATCGGGCGCATCGAGGACGTCACGCCGATCCCCCACGACGGCACGAAGCCCAAGGGTGGTCGCCGGGGACGCCGGGTGTAGGACGGCTCGCCCCGGTTCAGGGAGGAAAGATCATGGAGATCAGCATCGAGGAGCTCAAGCCTCACGCCGCCCGCATCCACTTCACGAAGACCACGGCCAGCCAGATCAACTCGATCCGGCGGACCCTGCTCTCGGACGTCCCGAAGATGGCCATCGAGGACGTGGAGTTCCACTTGGGCCCGATCCGTGACGAGGCCTCCGGAAAGGACTACGACTCCGCCACCAGCCTGTTCGACGAGAACGTCGCGCTCCGGCTCGGGCTCCTCCCGATCCCCTCGGACCTGAAGCAGTTCCGGTTCAAGGACAAGTGCGTCTGCAAGGGCGAGGGCTGCGCGAACTGCCAGATCGTCTACTCCATCGACAAGAAGGGCCCCTGCACGGTCTACTCCGCGGACGTCGTCCCCATCGGGGACACGAAGCTCACGATCGCCGAGCCCAGCATCCCGATCGTCCGCTTGGGCGCGGACCAGGCGCTCCTGGTCTACGCGACGGCGGTGATGGGGACCGCGAAGTCCCACGCGAAGTGGCAGGTGGCCCACGCGGTCGGCTTCGGCTACCAGCCGAAGGTCTCGGTCTCCCGAGCGAAGGAATGTTCTGACGGATGCCTCAAGAAGATGCCGACGCTCTGCCCCGGCAAGGTCTTCTCGTGGGCGGACGGGAAGCTCAAGGTCGTCAACGAGAGCGGCTGCATCTTCTGCGAGGCCTGCGAGAAGGCCTGCACGCACGGCAGCATCACCGTCGACAGCGACCCCACCGACATCCACTTCACCTTCGAGACCGACAGTTCGATGACGGTCCGTGAGGCCATGCGGTACGCGCTGAACGACATCCACCGCCGCCTGGAAGAGCTCCGGGACGCCGTGGTCTCCATCGGGTAGGCCCACGGTGGACCTGCCTCCTGACCCTCCTGTTTGGGTCGGGTGGAATCGGTTGAACGGCGGGAAGATAGTCTCGGGCCTCTCAGTTAGGGTGAGGCCCTTGGCATGCGCGCTCTCGAGTCGGAAGTGCTGCACCTGAGCGAGCTCCTTCCCGCCCTGTTCGACGAGCCCCGAGCTCCGCCCACCCCCCGATCGGAGACCGAGAAAGTCGTGGAGCGCCCGGCCGCGCAGGAGCGGTCGACCGGATGCTGGGCCCTCGTCGGCGAGGCGCTCATGCGGTCCACGTTCACCCTCGGACCCGAGCCCGTGGTCGTCGTGCCGCTTCCCCCGGAGCCCGAGGCCCAACCGGGTCCGTTCACGGACGACCTCGATGTCCTTCTGGCCCGCTTCTCGCGCCTGGGTCTGGAAGAAGGAGAGCCGGAGGCGCGCTCTCAAGCCGTCGCTCAGGACGCGGACCCGGCTCCTCGCAGCTCTGACCGGAAGACGGGCGACCCACGCTCTTGGACCGGGAGCTCCTGGTTCACCTCCCTCCTTTTCGACCTCGTGACGGACCCCGAGCTGGACATCGAGTGAGGCCGTCGCGGGGCTTCCGCGTGGACGCCCCTATCGGGCCTGGCGAGGCAGGACCCACGTAGCTGGGTGCCGGGGGAACTCCCCGAGCCCCTCCCTTCGGGCATGTCCAGGCCCCCGTGCCTCGCACCTTGACGCGGTCACGCTTATGCTACGAGAGCAAAGCATTTCCTTCGGGATCCTCCTGTGCGCCTCGGTATGGACCTCGCATCCCTCGACCCGACCGCGCCGCGGAAACGGGGCTCTGGCGACTGGGCGAACGCATCGCGCTGTCCGCCCAGGCCACGAGGCACGGACGAGGTCCCGCGGAAGGGACCTGGCGGGGTGGGAGAGATTGGGGGACATCGAGCGCCGCGCAGGCAGGAAGCCTACCCCAAGGTCGGCGGCAGGACGATGGGAGGTGCCTTTTGGCCGTGATCGGAACGCCCGTGGTCGAAGGCGTGGGACGGATCGCGGGATTCGTCAACGCGTACGTGTTCCGCGAGGGCTCGGACACCTACCTCATCGACACCACGATGAACAAGAACGCCAACCCGGTTCGCAAGGCGTTCGACAAGGCGGGAGTGAGCCTCTCCAGCGTGGGCACGATCCTCCTGACCCATGCCCATGTCGATCATATTCGGGGGGCCCATGCCGTCGAACAGGCGAGCCACGCCGGCGTCGCCTGCCACGAGGTGGACGCACCGGCCGTGGACGGGCGATCTCCCCTTCGGATGCCTCCGGTGATGCGATGGTTCCTCCGGGTGCGACCCGTGGCCGTGGGCCGCTCGCTCCACGACGGGGATACGATCGGTCCGTTCCGGGTCGTGTATGCACCCGGCCACACGATGGGGGAGGTCGCCTTCTACCATCCCGGGCGGCGGATCCTGTTCTCGGGCGACTCCGTGGTCGAGCGAAAGGGCAAGCTGACCCTCCCTGCGGCGGGCTTCGCCGCGGACCTCCCAAAGGCCGTGAGCTCGCTCGACATCCTGAGAAAGCTGCAGGTCGACACCCTGCTTCCCGGGCACGGCGTGCCCGTCACAAGGGACGTGGCACCCATGCTGGATGAGCTCATTCGCAGGGCCCCGCGTGACTACCTTAGGGCCTGAGGCCCCAAGGTCGGGTGGTCCGGTCTAGGACTCCTCGCGGGCGGGACCCGCA
The DNA here is from genome assembly GCA_021802125.1 of Thermoplasmata archaeon. Classification (GTDB taxonomy): domain Archaea; phylum Thermoplasmatota; class Thermoplasmata; order Lutacidiplasmatales; family UBA184; genus JAKAAX01. The sequence goes on from JAKAAX010000003.1 coordinate 195,304, forward strand.
TGGGGCCCCAGGGGAGGCACTTCTGCCAAGACCGAGGGCTTCTCGGACGTGGTCGTGTCCGGGCTCTCCTCCCGATAGACGCCCTCCTTGGGCTCATCGGCTGTCTCCGCCTTGGCGCGCCGCCCTTTCGCTCGCGTGGCCGTCTTGGAGGCGACCGTGTCCTCGTGGACGTAACGCTCCCCGCGCAGGAGCGAGATGACCGTCGCCACCAAGGTCAGGGACCCCGCCACGGCCAAGGCTTCGTGCACCCCGTCCAGGAAGGCCGGGGCGATGGCCGTGGGGAAGAACGCCTTGGACGTGAGCGTGGCGTAGACCGTGGAGGAGGGAGAGATCGGCACCGGGAGGGGGAACGCGCCCAGGACGGCGCCCATGGGGTTGATGCCCAGGAAGGCCCCGAAGATGGCCCCGGTAGGGTCGCTGGAGAGCACGTGGGCGAGCACGGCCACGTCGGGGGCGGGAGTGCCGGCTCCCGCGAGCGCGCCGCCCACGGAGGAGGAGAGCCCGCCGGAGATGCCGACGATCACGATGGTGAAGAACATCGCCATCGAGAGCTGCTGGCCCGTGTTCTGGATCGTGGTGGTCATGCCCGCCGCCGCACCGCGTCGCTCCGACGGGACCGAGTTCATGATCGCCGCCTGGTTCGGGGAGGCGAACATCCCCATGCCGCAGCCCTGGAGGAACAGGAGCAGTCCCATCTGCCAGTAGGGGAAGTTGTAGGGCAGCAGGGTCATGGCGAAGAACGTCGCCGCCCCCAGGCCCATCCCCGCGCTCGCCAGGTGCTTCGCACCGTGCTTGTCGGAGAGCCGGCCGCTCAGGGGCCCCGCCACGAAGAACCCGGCGAGCATGGGCAGCATGTAGATGCCGGCCCAGAACGGCGTCTCGGAGAAGGCGTACCCGTGGAGCGGGAGCCAGATCCCCTGGAACCACATGATCATCATGAACATCATCCCGCCGCGGGCCACGGAGCCCATGAGCGCCGCGGCGTTGCCGACGGCGAAGGCCCGGACCCGGAACAGGCGCAGGTCGAACATCGGGTCGGCCACCCGGCTCTCGACGACGAGGAAGATCACCAACAACGCGAGCCCCGCTCCCGTGCCGGCCCAGACCGACGGGTTCGACCAGCCCATGGGCTGCCCTCCGTAGGGGAGCAGTCCGTAGGTGATGCTGATGAGCAGCGTCGTGAGACCGAGCGCGAAGGTCAGGTTCCCGATCAGGTCGAGCTTCTGGTCCTTCCGCACGTTCGCCATCTCGTGGAGGCTCGAGTAGGCCCAGACCGTCCCGAGGATGCCCACGGGGACGCTCACGAGGAAGATCGTCCTCCACGCGGGTACGGCGTGGCCCGCGACGAAGAACGTGGGGGCCCCGGCGAGGATGCCTCCCAGGACCAACCCGACGACCGAGCCACCGATGAACGCGACCTGGTTGATGCCCAGGGCCAGCCCACGTTCGCTCGCCGGGAACGCGTCCGTCAGAAGCGCGGGGGAGTTCGCGAACAGGAACGCCGCCCCGACCGCTTGGACCAGGCGGAACGCGACGATCTCCCAGCCTCCCGTGGCCCCGGTGCTGGGCGTGAGAAAGAGCATGATCGAACCCAGGGTGAAGACGGCGAACCCGAGGTTGTAGAGGCGGGCCCGGCCGAACATGTCCGAGAACCTCCCCACCGTTACGAGGAGGGTGGCGGTGACCACTCCGTAGCCCAGGAGCACCCAGATGAGGAGCGTGAAGTTGGACGGGGTGAACGGGTTGATGCCGAGCCCGTTGAAGATGACGGGCAGCGAGATCAGCGTGATCGTTCCGTTGATGGAGGCCATCAGGCCCCCCAGCGTCGTGTTCGAGAGGACCATCCACTTGTGCTCGACCATTACGATCTCCTACCTGTCCTCGCTGTCCGCTCTCGACTCGAGCTCGGCCTGTTCGAGGACCCGCCGAAGGTCTTGGAGCGAGGAACCGAGGCGCACCTTCGTTCCCGGGCGGAGCGACGCTTCGAACGCTCGCAGATGCCGCCGGTAGATCTGCCGGGACCTCTGGACGACCCGACGACCCTCCGGGGTGGCCTCGAGCAGGAAGGCGCGGCGGTCCGTGGGGGAGCGGACCCGTACGACCCAGCCCCCCCGCTCGAGCCCCCGCGCGAGGGTCGTGAGCGTGGCGGGCGTGAGCCCCAGCTTCTGGGCGACCTGGCCCATCGTCGCCGGGCCCGCCTGCAGGACCCCCAGAGCGCGGTAGCCGCTGAGGAGCATCCCGTGCTCCTCCAGGACCCGTCCCATCTCGCGCTTCAGTAGCTGGAAGCAGGCCACGAGGTCCTCCCAGGGAGCCCCAAGTCCGGCCGTGATCGGGCGGTCCGGCTCTCGCTCGTGTCGGGACCCGGAACGTCTGCGAGGGAGGGCTCGAGCCGAAGGCCGCGTCAAGTTCCCAGTTCTCGGCGGAAGAAGGTCAGCACCCGCTGCCACGCGTCCTTGGCGCTCTCCGGATGGTAGACGGGGCGTGTGTCGTTGAAGAAGGCGTGGGCGGCACCTGGGTAGACATGGGACTCGAAGCTCTTCCCCGCCTTCTTCATCGCCTCGGCGAAGAGCGGGACCTGTCCCGTGACCCCGACGTCCTCGCCCCCGTAGAGCCCGAGGACCGCCGCGCGGATGTGCGGGACGTCCTCCAGCGGGGGGTTCTGTCCGTAGAAGATGACGGTCGCACGGAGGTCCGGGTCGACGGTCGCCAAGCGGGCCGACATGGCTCCCCCGAAACAGAAGCCGAGGGAACCGGTCCGCTTCGGGTCGACCGAGGGGAGGGTTCTCAAGTGCCGGGCCACCGACAGGAGGTCGCGGGCGAAGGAGGCCTGGACCTGGGGGCTCATCACCCGCGCGAAGGCCCCAAGCACGGGTCGTCGCTCCGGAGGTTGGGAGGCTGAGAACTCGGCGAACTTGGTGGGGTCGCGGCGGAGATCCGGCGGGGCCGTCGCGAAGGCCTTCATGGCGAGGCCGATGTTGGCGGGGGTGAGGAGCTTCTCGATCTCCCCGGTGAACAGGTTGGGGGCGAGAGCGACGTATCCCTCTGCCGCGAACCTCTGACAGACGTCCTGGATGTGCGCATCGGGGCCGAAGATCTCATGGATGACGACGACCGCCGGTCCTCGGCGAGCCTGCCCCTCCGGGACGGCCAGGTAGGCGTCGAGCTCTCGGCCATCGCCGGGGACGGTCAGCTTCGTGGGGGTCATCGAGCCGAGGTCGGGACATGGGTCATTTATTACGGTTTCGTAGCATATCCGAACGGTGACGGCCCACGCCACCCGGGATGCCGCCGGGGTTCAGCGACTTCGAGTCCTAGGTGATGGGACGGGGGCTGCGGCAGGAGCCTCCCGCACCAGGGCGCGAGGCGAGCCCCGTCGTTGGGATTCTTGAGGAGAGTCTGCCGCCCCATCTCGCGCGCAGCATCCTCCGCGGGCCGGAACCCGAGCGCGGTCGAGTGGCGAAACGCTTACCCCCTGCCCCGCGTGGTCCCAGACGCATGGACGACTCCGAGCGCGCCAAGGAATTTGCGAAGAAATGGGCACGGTACTCCTCGATCCTGGCGGGGGTTTACCCGCAAGTGTCGAACGACCTGAAGTCCGAGCCGGGCCCGCTGCAACAGGCCCAGGCGATATTCTCGGATGAGATGGGAGACTCGGAAGCGCGCAGGAAGATCGCCTTCCACCTGGCCCTGGCCGACTTCCAGGCGATGTCGCAACAGCGGTGAGACCGGCCTACCCCAGCGCCGTCCCCCTTTTTCCAGGGGGACCCACCGCGGCCAGACCCCACCACGAGGCGGGCCGGGGGGCCGCCGTCGCGGCCCTCGGCTCGGGTCAGAGGGCCGGGCTGGCCACGTGGACCGAGTGGATGCTCGGGAACTGGTACGGGACCTGGCGCCAGGTCTTCCCAGCGTCAGGGCTCAGGATGAGCTGCCCGGTCGTCGTTCCGACGTAGATCCCTGCCGGGTCGAGCGTGTCCGTGTTCATGCCCTCGCGATGGACCCCGAAGTGCCCTGGGATGGCCTTGGCGGACATCAGCGCCCGCCACTTCTTCTTCGGGTCGTTCCACTCGAAGACCTGCAATCCGCCCTGGGTCGTCACGCGCGAGCGGCCTTCCAAGGGGATGAAGAAGGCACGGCCGGGCAGCGCGCGAGCGGCGGCGACGGCGAACCCGAAGTCGTCGTCGAAGAACTTGCCGATCCTCGTCCAGCTCTCCATTCCGTCGTGGCTGACGTACATGCCCCCGTGGTCCTGGCGGTAGCTCGTTCGCGGCTCCGCCGGGTCCAGCACCACGTGGTGGACGCACTGGCCAACCTCCGGATACTTGTTCGGCAGGAACGGGGTCTCGACGCCCTTGTTGACCGCCTTCCAGCTCTTGCCGCCGTCGTCGGACCGGAAGGTCCCTGCCGCGGACAAGCCGACGTACATGCGCTGGGCGTTGGTGGGATCGACCAGGATCGTGTGCATGCAGGGCCCGCCCGCGCCGGGGGCCCAGTCCTTCTTCGTGGAGTGTTCGTTGATCGAGGGGACCGGCGTCCAGCTCGCTCCGAGGTCGTCGCTCCGGAAGAGCATGTGGGGGTCCGCCCCGAGGAAGAGGGTGTCCGGTTCGCTCGCGTGCCCCGGCTCCAGGTGCCAGAGGTTCGTGAGCGCGTGCTTCGGCCGCTGGACCTCCCCGGAGTCGGTCCCGAACTCGGGGTTCCGTTCCTTGGACGGGGGCATGAGGGGCGTAGCCGCCTCCTTCCACGTCTTCCCCCAGTCCTTCGAGATGTGGACCATCGGCCCGAACATCCAGTCGTTCACCGCGGCGTAGAGGTAACCGGGGTGCCGAGGGTCGGCGGTCACATGGTACACCTCTCGCCCCGAGTTCGACACCTTCCCGACCTTCCAGGTCTTCCGCTTGGTGTCGCTCTCTGCGATGTAGGCGCCCTTCCGCGTGCCTAGGAGCACTCGGACCTTCTTGTCTGCCATCTTTCTCACTCCCTGCGGACCTGGGTCAACCTCCAGCGATGGAGTGAAGGATATCTACTGTGCGAGCGCCGGAAAGCGAAGCGTCGGTCCTTCCTCCCCGGCTGACGTCCTCTCCGTCCACGAAGACCCGGACGTAGCGTCGTAGCTGTCCCGTCTCGTCACGGAGCCGGTACCTGAGACGAGGATACCGGCGCTCCAGTTCGTCCAGCATTTGGGCGACGGACGCGGCCTCGACCAGCTCATCCCCCTTGGGACCGAACTCGCGGATCCAGGCGTCCAGATGAACTTCGATCATGCAGGGCCCCGACGACCGGAAGGACTCTAATGAACTCTCTCTGGCCTCCCCTTGGTCCCGGCCACAGCGCTTGGACCGGATGCGCGTGCGCCGCGGCGCGGAGAACTTCTCTCGCGGGGGCGCGTCTCCCCGCTGGGCGCTCCTGTCCCGCGTCGCTGGGGAAGGGGGCGGAGTGGGGGTCGAACCTCTACCGCCGAGCGCGGCCCGGTCCTGTGGCACTCTCGTCGGCGCGGGCGCCTTTCCGTTCCTGAGCGCGTCCCTCGCGCGGGAACTCCCGCAGTTCGTTGGGGAACAGTCCGAACAGGATCATGTCCATGCAACGGCCGCGGACGCAGACGGACCGCCTCTCCCGACCTTCCTCCACGAACCCCAGGCGGCGCAACACGGCCAGCGAGGCCGCGTTCCGGTCGAGCGCCTGGGAGGCGACGCGGCGCATCCGTAGCGGACCGAACGCCGCGCGACAGAGGTACCACGAGGCCTCTGTGGCGAGGCCCTGGTCCCAGTAACGGGGATCGATCCAGTAGGACAGGCTCTCCACCTTCCTCCAGCGCCAGTCCAGCCCGCGGAGTCCCACCCTTCCGATGCAGCGGCCCTCGTCGCGGTGGATCACCGAGAGGGACAGGTGCTCGCCGGCGCGGTACTCTCGGCGCGTCCGTTGGACCATGATGGCAGGGTCCTTTCGCTCCGCGTCCGAGTGGAGAGAGGCTCCGACCGCGCGAGCCGTACGCCGGTCGCGGAAGCTCCGTCGGAGGTCGGGCAGGTCCTCCTGGGTGGGCAGTCGGAGGTCGAGCCGGGGGGTCGAGATCGGCAAGCGAACTCGGGATAGCCACGGCACGATCTCGGCCATTTCACCTCGAGAAATCGGTCATCGTGCCAAGACGCTTGCTAGCCCCGATTCCCGGGCGCCCGCGGGGGCGGGCGGAGCCCTGGACCTTCCTGGCGGGGGTCCCCCAGTCGCCGGTAAGGCTGGAAGTGTCCAAATGGCCCCTTACCGGTAAGGCCGCACGTGCCGTCGAATCGCTCAGTTAATTAGGGGGCGGGGTTGGTCGAAGGGCTACGCCATGCCGGATCTTGCGCCCCTCCGTACCGAGCGCCCCTCCCCGGCCAGCTTCGCCCGAACGCCCTCCGGTTCCGACGGGGGCCGCTGGGGCCGATTCCTCTTCCCGGTCCTGCTGGCGGTTCTGCTCTCCGCGGGAGCCCCCTTGCTCGCGACCATGGGCAGCGGTGTGACCGCGGCCCCCCTGCCGCACGTCGTGACCCCTGGCCTGATCCACGTCACCGGGAGGATCATGCCCACGATCTCGGGAAGTCCCGAGGCCAAGGCCGGCGCCAGTTCCACGTGGTGCCTGGGACTCTACCCCACTCCCAACATCTCCTACACCCCGGGCTGCTACGGCCACGACGAGCCCACGATCTCCTACATGTCCAGCGCGGCGAACTCGGGCACCGACGCCTCTTGGTGGCAGGTCCTGCCCGCGAACGGGGCGAGCCTAGAGCAGGGCGACCTGTACGCCACCTTCTGGTACGGCGGGACGGTCGCGGACTCGGCCAGTCTGAACGGAGTGGCCTTCCTCGAGTGGCAGTTCTATCCCCTTGCGCCCGCGAGCACCGGAGCCGGCTCGGGGACCAACGACTGCCAGACCGGCGGGAACTTCAACGGGGCCTATCCTAACAACAATCAATGGTTCAGCTGCGTCATCGTCTGGGAGGTCGTAGGGGGCAACGAGCAGGCCGCCTACGCGGGTCCGATGGACTACTGGAGCGGTGGGGTCGATTCCACCGCGATCATGGAGATGAACTCCGGCGACCACCTCTACGTCAACTATTCCGGCTCGACCACCGGCAGCGGCTGGGCCCTGACGGTGCACGACCTGAACACCGGCCAGTTCGGCCGCGTGGTCATGGCGGGGGGCGGGAGCGTCGACCCCCGCGGGACGCTCAACCCCGATTCGAACGTCGCGACCTGGTGCCAGCTCAACTGGGGCGCGAGCTGCCCCGGGGAGATCGCCTGGGCCTACGAGATCGGCCACTCGCTCAACCCTAGCGCGGGAGCGTCCTGCGTTCCCGGCGACGGGACCTGCGACAGCTACAGCCCCACGGCCTGGTCCTCCGTTGGGGACAACCAGCTCTCTCTGCCCCAGCTCGGAGCGCCAGGGGCGACCCAGTACCCGTTGCGTTACGGCTTCTCCTCGAGCCAGGGCGGGCTCACGGAGGTCAACGGCAGCGCCGGATGCCCCGGCGCCTCCAACTGCGTCTATCCGTGGTACGTCTACCAGTCGAAGGACTACTCCTTCACCTTCAGGGCAAGCGCCTCGACGAACAACACCTACGACTACGGGAACGCGAACCAGTACTCGACCACCTCGAACATCCACAAGGACTGGCAACCCCCCTACGCGAACGTCTCGTTCGTCGTGAACCGCGGGACCGCGGTCATCACGGCGAACCCCGGGCGCATCAACCAGACCGGCGGAGCCTACACGAGCGGGAACCTCTCCTCCGGGTTCGCGGAAGGGACCTACCAGATCGCCGCCACCGCGGCCGGGTGCGCCGCCTACTCCCAGAGCTGGTACTTCCGGGCCGGGGTGCAGTACGTGGTGAACATCAACCTGGCCTGCGGCGGCGCCATCACCAACGTGAACTTCTTCACCAACCCCGCCACCTGCGGCAGCGTCAGCTTCAACGCGGGGACCTTCACCAACGGGCAGACCACCACGGTCTCCGCGGGCAGCTACCCGGTCTCCTCGAGCCCCTGCGCAGGGTACAACGTCGGGACGATCCAGGGTTCGGGAGCCGTTTCGGTCTCGGGAGGCACGGCCACCGCCGTCGCAGGCACGGGCAACATCTACGCCAACTTCACGGCGATCAACCCGAAGTACACCGTCAGCTTCTCCGTCCTCCCCGCCGGGCAGGGCAACGGGATCCTGTTCAACGGCAGCAAATGGTTCAACGGCCAGTCCTCGAGCTTCCTCGCCGGGAGCTACGCGGCCTCTCCGGCCCCCGCCCCGGGCTACCGCTTCACCGGATGGACCTCGAGCGGAGGCGTGGGCACGGTCTCGGGAGGGACCACAACCATCTCCGGAGCCGGGACCCTCACGGCCACCTACGTGGCGATGGACACCGTCTCCTTCGCGATCTCGCCCGCGACGCTGTGCAACGCGGCCACCACGTTCAACACCACCTCGACCTTCCTGAACGGCCAGCAGGGCTCGTTCAAGGGCGCGGGCGCGCAGTACCCCGCCTCGGCGGGGTCTTGCGCCGGCTACCGGTTCAGCAGCTGGACCACCTCCGGCGGGGTCGCCGTCACGACCCCCACCACGGCCACGACGACGGCCACGGTGACCGGCAACGGCACGCTCACGGCGAACTACGTGGCCGTCCCCAACTTCAACCTCGCGTTCTCGATCACCGGTATCTGCTCGGTGTCGCTGAACGGGACGACCTACTACAACGGCGGGTCGACGACCCTCCCTGAGGGAACGTATCCCATCGTCGCGGCGGCTTGCCAGTACTTTGTGTTCTCGTCCTGGAGCACCAGCAGCGCCCTCCTCACCGTCGCCTCGGGGAGCAGCGTCTCCACGACGCTGGTCCTTGGCGCCAACGGCACCCTCACGGCCACTTTCAACCAGGTGGCGTTCCCGGTGCACGTCCAGATCACCCCGAGCAGCTGCTCGAACATCGGGGTCCAGATCGGTACCTCCTCCTTCACCAGCGGGCAGACCGACTACCTGGCCTCCGGGACATACCCGGTGGTCGCGGGGACCTGCAACAACGAGGCCCCTCTGCCGATCTTCCAGGTCGGAGGGGGCACCTCGCTCAGCTTCTCCGCAGGGAACCTCAAGGTCTCCGGCGGGGGCGGGACGTTCACCGTCCAGTACGTCCCCGTGCTCCACGCGTCGCTCACCGGACCGGGGTCCGCCACCACCGGGTCCCCGGCGATGTTCGTGCTGAGCGTCACGGGTGGTGCGGCCCCCTACACGCTCTCCTGGCACATGGGCGACGGGGCGAACATGCTCTCGCCGCTCAACTCCGCGGCCAGCCCCGCCAGCGAGAACCACACCTACACCCGGTCCGGTAGCTACGTCGTGACGGTCTTCGTCAACGACTCGGACGGGCAGACCGTCATCGCCACCGCGCAGGTGACCGCGTCGGCCCCGTCCAGTGCGGGTGGCCTGCTCGGGCTCCTCGAGAACCCCCTCGTGCTGCTGCTGATCCTCGTCGTGGTCGTGGCCATCGTCGCGGTCGCGGTGCTGTCCAGGCGAAAGAAGAAGGGGAAGCTCCCCCAGGAGAGCGACTACTACCCCGCTCCTGGGCCCGAGGGCGCCCTCTACGCGCCGCCGCCCCCCCCGCCGTAGGGTAAGGGCGCTCGCCTCGCGCTTGAGGGGGCCCTCCCGGAGGGAGGAATGGGGACTGCGGCGGCGGGAAAGCGGATCCCGCTCGCGCCAGCAGCTTTGCCGTGAAAGATGGGAAGGCGACCGCGACGGTTCACCGCGTTCGGATTAGCGGAGTCCAGCGCGGTCCCCAGGTCAGCCTCATCGGGGGCGAAACTGGCTTGCTGTCGATAGCGACTAGCCAACCCCCACCATATTTGGCGGATGGTGGATCTCCGATTGCCAACTGAAGCTCAATGGGCGCCTCAGTCGGAAGCATGAGCGAGTAGGGAAGCGTAACGTCCCAGTCCCCGAAGCTCCAAGTGCGGGTACCCCGACCTGCTCGTAGGTAGGTCGCGGTCGCGATGACAGCGTGGACCTTCGCGTACAGCAGAGCCCCCTGCCCTTGGCGTCTCTGCCGCCTCCCGAATGCAAAGTAGACCAATGCCCCGATAAGTCCGTCCGCGCCCGCGACGGCGCCAAGGGCAGCGATAGCCCCAGGCAGCGTGACTGTCCCCCCCCTCGTGCCCGATCCCTGGGTGAGGGGAAGATGAAGGAGCACCAGGGCTGCGAAGACGGTCCAGCCAATGAGGGTGATCACGAGGAAGATTGACCCAATTCTAAGTTGGCGTTGACCCGCCGAGGCGAGGAAATTGCGTTCTTGTTCGCTGAGCGGTCTTGCCTCCAATGCCGTAACGCCAAGGCTCTCGTGAAGCTCTGACTCCTCCTGGTCTCATAGAGAGCCAGGTTGGATACGAAACTACCCCTCAGACACGCGCATCCCGGGTGAATCCAGATGGAGCACTTAGCCCTCCGCCGCCGATCTTTTCTAACGGTGTCTCGGAACATCTTGCCGCGTCTCCTTCGCTCTCGGCTCCTGAAGGTGGCCGCTCGATCCATCGAATGGCCCACCACCCGCGGAGGATTGAACTGCTCGCCCGTCGGCGCGAGCTTTTCCAGACCCCCCGCGTGGCACTCCACCGGGGTGAGCTGACTGGCATGAGTGGGGGTCGGGACCCTCCCGTTGTTCCCCACCGTCTGGGCACGGAGCTCGGGGGTCCAGTGGCTGCTCGCGCTCTACCGGATCAAGTAGCTTGGCTGATCTGGAAGATCTGTGCCGGCTTGCCCTCGATTGCGTTCTGACCGTGCCGAGCAAAGCGAAGCGGGTAATGCCCTCGCTCAACGGAGAGGTCTCGGACCCGAGTGACCATGCGGGGGAGAGCGCTCCCCCGGAAATTACTGGCGGTCTGGACCCCGAACGAGCTTCACGGCCGGGCCACTAGGTCTTCCGACCACTTGTCGGACTAGGCCGGCGCGGGGAGGAACGCTTCCCGCGCGGCCGAAGCGGGAGGGTCCACGCGACCAGCAGGCTCGCGAGCAGCACCACCGCCGCCCCTGCCAGCACTCCCACCACCATCTCCATCGCTGGGGATGCGGAGGATACCTGGAGGCTGACGATCGGGCCGCTGACGTTGAACCCATCGGGCGCGGTCTCCTGGATCCAGAGGTCGTACACCCCCGCCGAAGGTACGTTCACGGTGGCGCTTCCGGGACCTGTCGACGGTAGCTCGGCGCTGCATCCCAGAGTGACGCCGGACCCGTCGGCCAGGCAAACCTCTAGGGTGGACACTTCCGGAAGGGTGGACGCCCCCCAGGAGACGTTCAAGGAAAGGCCGTTCGGAGCGATCTCGGGGGTGGGCGCGCTCCATTGCGGGGTGAAGTCGATCGGCGCGCTCGTCGCGGAGCGGCCGTCGAGGGTGGAGACCGTGAGGGAGATCGTGCTCGTCTGCCCGTTGGGAAGCGGCGTCCCGGTCCAGGTCCGCGCGCTCGAAGGTAGGCCCAGGTCGATCCCCGAGGTGCCGACGGACGGGGTCGTCAGATGGACCGTCCACGACTGGAAATGGTCGATGGGGAGCGAGGTCCAGTTGAGGGTCGGGACGCCCGGAAGTCCCGGGGCTTCCTGCACCGCGAGCGACGGGCCCACGAGGGGGGTAACCCAGGTCGCGGGCACGGAGGAGTTGCTTCCCCCGTAGAGCGAGTCGACGCGCACCACCACGGTCGCCTGGCTATCGAGTGCCAGTCCCGTGAGCGTCGTCTCCGTCTGAGCGGGGTTGGCGAAGGTCTGGTTCACCGAGAGGGGGGCGGAGTCGATGCCCACCAGCACATCGTAGGACGCGAAGCCCGGGCCTGTGTAGGGGGTCCAACGGACGTCCACCGAGCCGGGAACAGGACCGCTCAGCACCACCGAGGGGGCCGCGGGGAGCGGTAGGACCTGGATCTGCACCGTCGCGGGATAGGTCACGGCCCCTGTCGTGTCCGAGGCCACCGCCTCCGCCCAAGCCATGCCGGCGGAGGCGAAAACGTGCTGAACGCTGACCCCGGTGGCCGTGGTCCCGTCCGAGAAGAGCCAGCCCACGGAGGTGGTCGCCCCAGAGCCTCCGGACACCGACGCGTGGAGGTCGACGGGCGCTCCTACGGAGGTGCGGTTGGAGGAGACGTTCACCGAGACCGAGAGGGGGAGGTCGCCCACGGCGAGGAGGTCCCCACTCGTCTCCGCCGCGTACAGGACGCCGTCACAAAGCGCCGGTGGAGCCGTGAGCGTGCCGGACAGCGCGAGGGTCCACTGCTGGGCGCCGGTAGGGGCGGCGAAGGACCCCAGCTCGGGCTGCGTCCCCTGCAGCGTTTCCTCATACACCGAGCTCGCCCCCACCACCGGGGCGCTCAGGGCTGGTGCGGAGCCGCGCCAAAGGAGCGAGCCGTTGAGCTCCGAGACCGCTACGAGGGGACCCGCTCCGTTCGTCGCGAAGACCCGTCCGTCGCCGAGGGCCGCAGGGAGGAGGGGGGTGGAGGAGTTGCCGATCCCGACGTCCCACCAGGGAGGGGTGCCGGAAACCGCGCCCTCGAGGTGCCCGTCCGCTCCCGCGAGGGTGACCATCCCGTCGCCGTAGATCCCCCAAGCCCCGCCGCCGATCCCGTCCGGGAGTGACGGGTAGCCCGCGGACCGGATGCTGAAGGCGTTCACCGAGGCTGGTGCCCAGCTTGTCGGCGGTGCCTGGCCGTAGAGGTTGAGGTCCCCGTAGGCGAGGGTCTCGTTGGGAAGCGTACCGAAGAGGCCTTCCTGCCAGAGGAGCGCCCCGGTGCTCGCGTTCACGGCCGAAAGGAGGTCCGGTCCGGCGACGTAGACGTTCCCCAGCACCGGGACCGGGGTTCCGAGCAACCCGTACGGCCAGTTCGAGGGATCCACTTCGGTCTGCCATTCGATCGCCCCCGTCGAAGCGTTGAGCGCCACGAGGGTCGTCTGTCCAAGGGTCGCCGACCCACCGAGGACGAAGACCCTCCCTTTGGCGACGCTCGGTCCGCTGCGGAGGCCTTCGTTGAGCGTGGAGAGGGAGGTCTGCCAGTCGGTCGCGAGCGTCAACGGGTCCAAGCCCCACAGCGTGCCGTTCGCTTCGGCGGCCACGACCACGCCCTGAGAGGGGTTGGGAGCCGCCACGGCCAGACCCACGACCGAGCCTGGACCGAGCGCAGCGCTCGCCAGGATGTGATTGTCCGTCGGCCCCGGCGCACCGGAGTCCGCGGTCTGAGAGACCGGCCCCCTCGGCGTGGTCCAGTCGGCGAGGCGAGCTGACCCGAGGACCGTGATGTTGAGCGCAGAGCGCAGATGGGAGCCCCCGGTGTCATTGACCCAGAGGACCGCCTGGTACGTTCCCGGATAGGGGAAGACGTGGGTCAACAGCGGGCCGGAGGCGTTCTCTCCCTGGTCGAAGGTCCAGAGGACCGAGGCGTTCGCGAGCGCGGGGGGGAAGCCCGTGCCGACCGTCGTCGTCCCTCCAGAGACCGAGGCGCGGAGCTCGACCGGCAGGGGTGCGGGGCCCAAGACCGGTAGCCCCGAAGCGTTGGCCCAGAGGCGAGGGTCGACCTTGTACGGTAGAACGAAGCTTCCGACGTCTCCGGCCTGGTCGGTGACGGTCAGGTTGACGAGATAGGTCCCGGGGAGGGCGTAGGTGTGAACCTCTGTCTGGTTCCCCAGTGCGTGCAGTCCATCGCCGAAGTCCCACGAGAAGCTGGTGTAACTCCCGATCCCGCCGAGGACCGACGGCGCGAAGGCGACCGGGATCCCCGCGTCGGAGACCGATCGGTTGGGGGTCACGAGCGGATGCAGCTCGGTGGACGCTTGGATGGGCACGGGGTTGGTGAGGCAGAGGTTGCCTCCCACGTGGGTGGGGCCGAAGACGCACGCCTCGACCTGGATCGTGTACGTGCCGAGAGGTGAGGCCGGGTAGGTGTACGAGGCGTTCCCGGACCCGTTCTGTTCCTGGGGTGCCCCCAGCCCCCAGTCCACCGTGTAGTACCACCACGACCCACGCGGAGGTACGAAGGCGGTGAGCCCCAAGAGAAGCGGTCCCCGTCCGTCCGGCGGCGAGGGGTTGGTCCGGACCACCATGGGCCCGGGCAGCTCGACGTGGACCGACAGGGGACCTGGCGCGCTGCCCAGGGCCCAGTAGGTCAGTCCGCTTGAGGTGACGTTCGCTTCAAGCACCTCCCAGGGGACGAAGTCGCCGCTCCAATTGTAGCGCAGCTCGCTCTGTCCCCCGGACCCTGTCGAGCTCGAGTTCGCGGAGGAGCTGCCGTTGTCCGAGTAGACCCGGAAGAGGTAGGAGCCGGGACCGGAGATCAGGCTCGGGGAGCTGGTCGCGAGCACGGGGAGCGGCACCTGCCCCGTCGTGGTCGAGAGCGACAGGAGCGGCTGGGCGGCGACGGTCATGTTCCAGGCCTCGTGCCCGGGGCCCCCGAGGTAGGCGGTCGCGCCTCCCGCCGCCGCTCCGGAGAGGACGCTGGAGACCTGCAGGGTGTAGAGGTCAGAAGATCGGAGCTCGACCAGGGGCCAGAACACCAGGTCCTGAGCGGTCGCCGCGGTCACGACCGACGCCTGACCCCATGTGTTGAGGGGATGGGTCGTGTCCGCGAGGGTCAGGTTCACGAAGAGCGACCAGCCGGCGGGCTGCGACAGCAGCGGGAGGGTGTCCACCCAGGTGGAGACCTTGGCGACCTGGGAGGTGCCGGCGGGCAGGTCGAACGACGCGGTCCCGGGGGACCCCACCGAGGCCGCGATCAGGGGCGTGGAGTTGACCTCGAGGTCGGTGGAACGGTTGAAGGCCAGGAACAGCGCCCGCCGAGCGGTGGTCCCGTCCCCCACCAAGCAGGTGGCCGAGAGGGTGCACCAGGCGGAGAGGGTGACCCGGTACGTGGCAGTGACGTTCAGCGGGAGGACCTCGGAGGTGGAGAAATTGTACCACTGTTCGGGCAGCGCGAGCGTGGTCCCGTTCAGGTACCGGACGCTGCTGCCGTTCCCGAGATCGGTGACGGTCACCACGATCTTCGCGATGGACCCTTCGTACCCCGCGTCCACCCAGGTGAATGCTCCGTCGAGAGAGGAGGTTCCCGGTGGGAGGAGGGACTGGAAGGCCACGCTCCAAGTGGGGGGAGGGCTGTGGATGGACGGGTCCTGGAGGAAGGAGTTCCCGAGGCCCAAGTAGGTCGCGTGGGCGCTCGGGGTCGCTAGGGACCTCGTGCCCGCGACGAGCCCAGCGCTCGGCAGACCGTTGGCGCGCGTCGGGGCTGCCCCGCCCCCGGGAACGGAGGCAGACAGAAGGAGCACCACGACCGCGAGCAGGCTACCGAGGAGCAGCCGACGGGAGACATGCGGGGGTCGCATCGTTCCGCAGGAGGGGGATGGCATTCGAGAGTGCCCGGCAGGAGGACGCAGCCCTCTACCCTCTATAAATCGGCACCACACGTAAGACGCTCTCACTGCCTTCCCTCGAGAGGGGGATACGGTGGTTCCTCCTAGTCAGGGCCCGTCCGCGGGCGGAGACTGCCCTACCCACTGGGACGTTCAGCGACTACCCCCCAGGGCCTCTCTTCGGCACGGAATGGCTCCGCCGTCCATAGGGGGATTCCGCTCCCACAGAGGCTCCTGCGTCCTCCAGCGCGCTTCCCCGGCCCCCGACAGGGACACGGCTCCAGGGGACATTCCCATCCGGGCCAGTCGTTCTCCGTTCGCCGTCTCGGGGGAGTGGGTTCAAGCTGAGGAAGGACCATACGGGGGCGCTCCAAACAGCACAAGTGGAACTCAGCAGGGTCTCAGAGGTTCTCGGATTTCTTTGATCGGACCAGGGTGAGGCGGCGGAATGAGAAGACGAATACGTCGGTCACGCTCCGTGGGAGCCGCGGTGGCACTGACCTTGCTCGCCCTCGCGATGCTCGCGTCCTCCACCTTCCCCCTGGGAGGCATCGGCGGGCCCTACAACGCCCCCTCTCCGACAAGGTTCGAGAGCCTGGCTCACGCGTCGGGCACGGGGATAGTTAGCGTGGGGGTGACGCCCGCCGCGGCCACACTCGCCGCCGGAGCGAACCTCACCTTCGCTCCAGACCCGGTCTGTAGCCCCTCCCCTTGCCCTGCGGGAGTGGTGTACAGCTGGTCGCTCACCCGACCCCTTGGTCAGCTCGACTACTCCACCTCGAACGCGAACTCCCTCAGCACGAACATCCCCACGGAGGGGGAGGTCCCGGTCGGCCTCGCCTTCGACAGCTCCAACGGAGACCTGTACGTCACGAACGACGAGTCGACGAACGGCTACGTCGACAGCAGTGTCGCCGTCATCTCGGCAAGCTCGAACTCCCTCCTGGGGCTGATCCAGGTCGGGGGCAGTCCTACCGGGATCGCCTACGACCCCGACAACGGCGACCTCTACGTGACCGACTGTGGCACCAGCAACATGAGCGTGATCAGCGGAGCGACCAACACGGTGGTCGCCACCTTCCCGTTCACTTTGACCGGTTGCGCCATCGGTTCGAAGATGTTCATGAACTTCGCAGGGATCGCCTACGACCCCGTTTCCCACTCGATCTACGCCTCCAACTACGGGAACGGCACGGTGAGCGAGATCAACACCACCACCGACAGGGTGGTCCAGGCGATCTCGGTGGGGGGGGAGCCGTGGGGACTGGTCTACGCCCCCCCGGAACACGAGCTGTTCGTGAGCGAGTTCAATTCGCCGTACCTGGGGGTGATCGACACGCGGACCGATACGCTGGTCACGCGCGTCTCGCTCGATGAGCTCCCCTCGGGGGTCGACTACGACCCGGCCAACGGTGACGTCTACGTCGCCGACGCCAGCTTCTGGGTGAAGAACCCCGCCGGGAACGGTGACGTCGCCGTCGTCAATGCGTCGACGAACTCCCTGGTCACGATGATCCGGACCAAGGGATACCCCTGGTCCGTCGCTTACGACAGCGGCAACGGGTGCGTCTACGAGACGGACAGCAACACCACCGTGATGAACGTCATCTCCACCACGACGAACACGGTCGTCGGGACGGTCCCGATCGGCCGGTCGGCCTGGGGATACTCGAACGACTTCGCCGACCTCTACGAGCCCCGAAGCGGCCAGGTCTACGTGAGCGGGTTCAACTCGACCATGGTGGCGGTCATCTCGGGGGCCCGGGACGCCAACACCTTCACCGCGGGCCCGACCGCCGGGTCCCTCACGCTCTTCGTGAACGCGACCTGGAACGGGACCACCGTTCAGAGCCAGGCCGTCCCGATCACGATCACCGGCGGTGGACAGTCGTCCCTCACCTCCGTCACAGTGACCCCTTCCTCTGACAGTCTCGCTCCGGGGATGAGCGCCGGGTTCTCCGCCACCGCAGCGTGCACGGGGGGAGCGTGCCCTGCGGGGGCGACGTACACCTGGTCGCGCACCAACCTGTTGGGTGGATTGAACTCGACCATCGGCCAGTCGGTCACCTTCACGGCCGGACCGAACTCGGGCTCGGAGACGATCTTCGTCAACGCTACGCTGAGCGGGCGGATGGTGCAGAGCGCCCCGGTTCTGATCGACATCGCGCCAGGCGCCTTGCCCACGCTGACCTCGGTGACCGTGGCCCCTGGAGGCGCGGCACTGGGCCCAGGAGGGGTGGCGGATTTCCTCGCCCTTCCCGTGTGTTTGGGGGGAGCCTGCCCTCAGGGCTCGAGCTTCGAGTGGTCCTTGACCAACGCACTTGGAACGCTCAACTCCACCCTGGGGTCACAGGTCGCGTTCACAGCCCTCGGGACGGGGGGGATCGACGTGCTCTTCGTCAACGTCAGCCTGAACGGGGCAAAGGTGCAGAGCTTCCCCGTCATGGTCTCCATCCAGTCGCCTACCTTGTCTGCGCTTACCGGTGTAGCGATCTATCCCAACAAGGTCACACTCACGATAGGGGAGGTGCAACGCTTCGTCGCCCTACCTCTCTGCCTTCCCTACCCCTGCCCCACCCGGGACCTGGTGTTGACCTGGCACATCGACAACTTGATCGGCATCTTGAACGGCACCACGGGGTTCAACGTCACGCTCGCGGCAGGGCTGGAAACGGGGACGGCTCGTCTGATCCTGGTGGCCACTCTGGGTGGACTGAGCGTGTCTACGGCATCTCTCGTCACGGTCTCGGTCACGGGCACCGGTTCCTCGCCGTCGGGCGACTGGACGATCCTGGGAGTGCCCCTCCAATGGTGGGAGATCGGGGGTCTCATCGCGGTGTCCGTGGCTGTGGTCTGGCTCGCCGTCGTAGGGAGGGCACCAGGCTCCGGTCGTCGGGCGAGAGGCGGAACCGCCGGGTCAGGGCACGGACGCTGGAGGCGGAGCGCAGCGACGGTGGATGGCCGTGAGGGGAGCGGAGAGACGACCGTTCCATCTGATCAGACCTCGGCGGGACATCATCCCCAGCCCGACGAGACACCAACTTCCGCCGAGGCCGAGAGATCCCCGGACAGCTCGTAGAGCGCTATCCGGGCTTTGGGGCCGGGATCTTGGCACGCGCCCTCCAACGCGCAGGGTGAGACTGCGTCGAGATGCGACGGTGGTTCAGGGGATTGGTGCTTCAGGGCGGTCGCGCACCCGGCAGTCTTTGGTCTGCACGCGGGGGATGCCTCCCTTGAGCGATCTTCCCGTAGCCATCCCAGGCTGGAGGTAGCGATGGTGGTTCAATAGAACTGAAGCGCGGCCGCAAGAAAGAGGATGATCAAGCTCGCCACGAGTATCACTGCCCCGAGGATGCCGTTGAGCGCGCGGGCTCGACGCAGTCTCGCGGGATCCATGCCCGAGACGACACCTCGGCGGATCGCAGGGGACACCGTTAGCGTGTGGAAGGCCGACAGGACGACCACGAGCCCTACGAGACCCACCTTGGCCACGAGGTAGGGGTTGGTCGAGCTCGGCAAACTCGATAGACCCCCGGGCAGGTACCACGTGAGGTTGTAGAGCCCCGTCAGGATCGCCACCAAGAGCGCAGGCCAGATCACCCACGAGAGACGCTGGGCGAGGTGGACGATGAGGCGGGAACGGAATCCCTCGTCCAGTCCCTTGAACCCTCGGATGGCGACCGACAGCACACCAAGCGAGACGACCCCCCCGACCCAGATCGCGGCGGCTGCGATGTGGATCCCCAGGACTAGCGCCGCGAGCTCGTAATTCATGAGTGTGAGTTCGAGGGCCCTCTAAGGTACTTGTGAATTAGCCGTGCTCTGCTGCCGAGTGGCTCGGCTAGAGTCTCGTGAAGTCGTCGGTGTTTCCGAGCAGGTTGAGACGAGACCGGTTATGGCCCCAGCAGCTCGGGCGCATCCTCTCGCTTTCTGCGGCGGCAGACGAGGACCACGACGGCTGCGGCAAGGACGACCGCCCCCGCGCCTGACACAAGACTGTAGAACTCCCAAGGGGGGAGACCGAAGATCGTGACTGGTGGCTGGGGAACTCCAAGCACGCTGATGTTGTTCGACCAGAAGTTCGCCACGTAAACGTCCCCGTTCGCTGGATCGTACATGGGAGTCTGCGGTCCCGTGCCCACCTGCACGGTTCCCAACACACCATAATCTGTCCCCGACACGACCGCAACTTGGTGACCGGAGTACGGGTCGATGGTCTCGTTGCTGCTAGGAACGAGAAGATCGCCACTCGCAGGGTCGAACGCGATCTCCCAGGGAGAGGGGATCCCAGGAATGGTCGCGACCACGGAATTGGTGGAGCCTGAGATCACGCTGACGTTGTCCGAGAGTTGGTTCGGGACGTAGACATCTCCGGTCTGTGGGTCGCATGTCGGCACGCCCGGGGCCCGCCCGACCCCGATCACAGAGATGGAGCGATTCAAGGTGCTGGAGATGACCGTGACCGTGTTGTTGGCCAGATTGGAGAAGTAGAGGTCATGATTCACGGGGTCGTACTCTAGGACCTTCGGTGCGGTCATCTCGGACAAGAAGCCGGTCCCCTGAGTGTAGTTCCAGATCGGGTACTTGGCCAGAAGCGCGCCGGTGGATCCCGAGTTGACGGAAAGATTGACCTGTCGCGCCCAGCCCCCTCCGATCGCGTACAGGTCCCGATCGAAGGGGTCGTAGGTCATGGCCAGAGGTTGAAAGCTGCCCACCCCGATGGATCCCATCTTGACATTCGTCGTAGCGTTGATCATGGTAGCATTGGTCCCCTCATAATTGGGAACGATCATCGCGTTGCCCGCGGGATCGTAGGTTGGGGTGCCCCCGCCTAGTCCTCCGATGGTTGCCACGACCGAGGCGGTGGCGGTCGAGACGACACTGATGGTCGATGGACCGTTGGGAAGATAGAACGAACCTCCCGCAGGATCGAGCACGGGTACCTGCGGGTAGTTTTGCATGGGGATGGTTGTGAGAACGTTGTTATCCGCAGGTGACAGCACCAGAAGTTTGCTGTCGGGAAGACCTCCTGTAACTATGGGGACGAAGAGGTTCCCGCTCTGGGGGTCAACTCCGAGTTGGTTTGGCGCGCCTGAGACAGAGATCGTGGAAAGGAGCCTGAGCGGTGGGGCCGACCCGTCTGCGTTGACGGTTGCGAAAACCTCGAGGTGAGCACCGAGCAGCGGCTGGACTACGACCGCGAGCACCACGAGGAGCGCGGGGAGATTTGGCGGACCTCGGTCAGACCTCATCGGGAATCGTGGGAACCCTGCTAGGGCGAGCCTCTGGATGGCCAAAAGTTCTACAGATTGATAGCAATATCGGAGGGTCGCAATCAGCGCAGCCCGGTGAAACCAACGGGTTTCACCTAGGGATCTATCATTCCTGAGTGGAAATCAGGGTGCAGGCGGAGACGGGTAGTGCGCAATGGGGGAATCGCATGGAATTCATGGGACTGTGTGGGTCCATCTGTTGGTCGACCGGGCGCTCCGCCGGCCGACTGGGCCACGCTCGAGGAACCTGCTGTTTCGGGCGAGCGACGAGACTCGTTAGATTGCGCGAAGGCGGCAGCCCTCCGAGACCACCTGGGGGACCGGATGTACCGTGGTTGTGGCGGGAACCACTGAGGGAACGCTCACGCTGCCTGCGGCCACGACCTGGTTGCGCCGCGGGGCGGGCTCTTGGGGGAGCCCAGTCCTTGACGCCCCCCCCAGACCACGTAGCCGACGAAGGCGCCAACCGTCAGCTCTACCGCCAGCAAATTCACTGGACGAGTTCTGCGGCGAGGACAAGGTAAAGGGCGGCGAGAATCCCCCAGGGACATCGCCTCGGCTTGGGCGGCGCAAGGTGCGCCACCCGGAGTTCGTTCTGGACCTCGAGCCCACTCCCAACATCGTCCGCGAGGGTCTTTTGGGACATTGAGCGAATGTGGAGGCGATTCCAGTCACGGGCACGCATGATGGTCGAACGCGTAGAACCCTGGTCCACCGGAGTTCGAGGAGTCCACCTGCCATATGCCCTGAGAGGCAAATTCGTACACGATTGTGGGGCCGTAGGGTACTGTCGAGCCCCACTCGAGCTCCCCCCAGACCACGTGGTGAACGCCATCCAGAATGAAAGGGATCCCGAAGGGGATGGTCACCGAGGCGGCAATGCGGACAATGAAGGGGTTGGCCTCTGAAACTGTGCTGTCACCACAGGTGTTGATCGACGGCGAGTTCGGAGAGTGGAAATTCATGTCCACTAGCCCCGCCGACCAGTTGAGGTTCGTCGAGACGTTCCGGTCAGAGGATGCCCCGGGCAGTTGCAGAACATCCGTGATGAAGTTGGGTTGGGCTTGGGTGATCGCGGTGTCGGCCACAAACGGAGCGGTGCACGGGATGTTGGCACCGCTCCCCCAGGAGGATACATTCTCGGTCTCATAGATGGTCCAATTGACCCACTTGTAAACGTCGAGGCTGACGGAACCGTTGGCGTTGGGCCAATCCTGCGGTCCCAGCCCTTCACCAAGGAACCCAGGGAAGAACTGCACGGAGGAGACGTCCTCGAGTCCCCCAGAGCGAAATGCCCAAGCCATCCACGTGTCGTTGAAACTTGCCCTTCCGAAGAGGGGGGTGTCAAATCCACCGGAAGGGGTGTCTGTCATAACCTGACCCACTGCGCGGCCAACCCCGCAACTGGTGTGCCACCCCCATGGGATACCGCTCGGTAGATCGGGGGCGAGCAGAAGGAGAACGACCAGGATTGCGACGATTGCTCCAGCCGTGAGGGCGAGGGTGCGCTTTCTGCGTCGGGGTTGATGCCGGATATCCGGTCGTCCACCAATCGGCTCGACCGTCAGGCTCGGCGGTGGAGGAGGAATAGTTGGCCCCATAGGGACTCTGGGTAGGTTCCTGGCCGAATTGAATGTTGGCACCGCTCGGCTTCAAACTGCACAGTGCGCGAAACGCACCAGTTTTCGACCATCTCCCAACGGCAATCGACGTGTTCGTAGACACGGATGCCACCGCGTCCAGATACACGGGCAGTTCTCCCTTCGGAGGCGAGTGAGTCAGTGTTTTCCGCCGCCTTCGCGTTGTAAGTTGAAATTTGAGTTACAAATACAATCTCAGCAGGTAACCCATCACGGTCCGGCCTCTCAATAGCTCACGCTGGTTGACCAGCCTGAAACGACGAGATCGTGGGTCAGTCGGGCGCCGGCGGACCCGGTCCGAACTGGAACGGGTTCGCCTGACCTTGGAGGACCTTCGCCCCGAGCTCTCGGAACGAGATTCCCTGCATCTTCCCCGTCTGAATGACGCTCGCGAGGAGGGCGGTCCGGTCCGCCCCCTTGTTCGTCCTCGACCCCCATGAGAGCTTCCGCTTAACAGCGATGTGCGGCCGCAGCCCCTGCTCCGCGAGGTTGTTGTGGGCGTCTACCCCGACCTCCGCCCAC
>JAKAAX010000038.1 GCA_021802125.1 Thermoplasmata archaeon
AACCGGGTGAACGCATCCTCGACCGTGAGATCTCCGGGGAACTCGAGGAACCTCCGAACGGCGAGGGTCAGGGCGGGAACATCGTGCTCCTCCACGATCGCGTGGACCTTCGTCGCGACCTCCCCCTTCAACATCGCCATGAGCTCGGTGGCGTGCTCGTCGGGGAGGATGGACACGAGGTCGGCGATCTCCACCGGGGAGAGGTGGGCAAGGATCTGCCCCAGCCGGGCGGCTTCCGTGTCTGCGATGATCTCCCGCTGCACGCGGGGTTCGGTCGCCTCCAGCGCATGGGCTGCGACCTTGGTGTCGAGGGCGTTGAAGATGGTGAACCGCTCCTCCCGGCTCAGTTCCTCGAGGATGTCGGCCGCGTCCTCCGCAGGGATCTTGCTCAGAGCATCCTTGGTGACGGTAAGCCTCACGTCGCCCGCGGTGCTGGTGAGGTCGGGACCGACGGGTTGAACATACTTCCACGGGATCCGTTCCTCCGGGGAGTGACCCTCAGAGACCGAGGAAGCGACCTTCCCCCAGATGCCCAGCCGACGGCGACGGGCCTCCGGACCGATGACGGCCGCGACCACGAAGAGCTGGGTGCCCGCCTTCAGCTTCGGTTCCTCCGGGGCCCTAGGACTTCACCATCAAGGAGCGGAGGAGAGCGCCCCGAAGCCGGAGTAGCCGTTCCCCCTTTGCGCATCATCGAGCACCTGCAGAGGGTAGAACTCTTCGCGCCGGTGTGTAAGATCAGCCGTGTGGGAACCTTCGAACCCCCAAGCCCCCATCCATGAACGCCGTTCTTCGCCCACCTTGCGAGACCGTTTCCGCTCGAGGATGGGGCACTCTACATCGTTGACGTGGATGGGAACACCGGGGGTTCCGACGATGGTGAACCATCGGACTTTGGCTCTCGAAGCGCGGGTTCGATGTGAGACGATGTTGCCGCTCGCGTCGGTTCGACCCGGAAGAGGACCAGTGATCGGGATTCGAACCTTCCCGCCGCCCCATGCCCACGGCTCGCCTCACCATGGGATGGACGAGCTCGGGGACCCCGTGCGGTAAGAAGCGATGTTCGCAGAGGTGAACACTACTTGGAGCGCCAGCCCGCTGCGTGCGGGCCGGACCATGGGTTCAAGTAAGGAGAGGCACCCACTGAGAGGAGGAGAGAGGCTGGCAAGATGAGGAAAGGGTTGGTCGGCGTTGGAATCGTGCTCGCCATCGTGGGAGCGGTCCTACTGTTCGTGCCGCTCTTCCCCTCCACCATCAGCGTTCCCGCGAGCAATCCCGCCGGGAACGGAGGGACCATCGGCTACAACGTCTACGCGTCCAGCTTCTCGTTGGTCGGAGGGACATCCGGGACCTTCGCGTTCTCCGCGCCCACCTCCGTCGATATCGCCGTGATCACCTGCACCAATGCCGTGACCACGAGCCAGCTCGGTCAGGTCACGTCCGACGCCCAGTTCAACGCGGACTGCGGGACCAACACGACCTACGGGACCAGCTCGATCAACGGGATCTCCTTCTCCAACGGGACCGCGGGAAGCTTCGCGGTCCACATCCCCTCGGGAGGGTCCCTGGTCTGGTTCGCACTCTCCGGGCAGAGCTCCCCTCCAACAGTTACCGTGACCATGACGCTCACCTCACCTCTCGGTGGACTTGTCCTCCTGGTGTTGGGCATCGTCCTGCTCTTGGTCGGTGTCGTGCTCAAAAGCAAAAAGCCGAAGACCCCACCCGGAACCCCCATGGCCCCTCAGCCGTGGACCCCGCCCGGCCAGCCGGCGCCCGCGGGGAGCGCGTACGCCCAGGCGCCGCCCTCTCCGCCGGGCTACGCCCCTCCACCTGGCAGGTGGGCCCGCGTAGAGCAGGCAGGTGGGCCCCCCAGGGGTCTACCTGCACTTGCAGGTCTTTGGAACGTCCGCAGGGGACCGCCCCGACCTACGGCCGAGCGGGACGCACGGCCGTGGGGCCCGCCGACAGTTCCTTGACCAGCTTCATCGACATCACCAAGAGCGCCGAGCGCGGGCCTTCCTCTTGATTGCCCCGGCACAGGGCATCGATCGCGATGACGTAGGAGCTCATCGTCGCCTGGTTCACCATCACCCGGACCGACGAGGGGTCGGACACCCACCGGTTGCTCCGCACGGCACGCGCGAGACGAGGGATCAGCACCTCGGGGTCGACGGCCGGAGGCACCTCGTACTTCAGCCGGACCCAACGTTGCTCGACCTCGTGGGAGACGACGCCGGCCTGGATCAGGATGCTGTTCGGGACGCGGAACGTCGTGGCGTCATCGAGCTCCATCGAGGTGTAGGCGATCCCGATGTCCTTCACGACCCCGGTATACCCAGGGATGAGCGTGTCCTGCGAGTAGAACTTGGGAGGGTAGATCGGGGCGATCAGCCCATACTGCCAGGTGGTCACGGTGATGCGGTCCCCGGGCTCGAACGGCCGCACGAAGAGCAGGAAGACCCCCGCGATCACGTTCGAAAGTACCGTCTGCCCCGCGAGCCCCAGCACGAGCCCCGCGAAGGTCCCTCCCGCGAGAAGCGACAGGCTGTTGACGCCTGCCACGAGCAGCAGCGCCAGGATCAGGGCGGTGTACGCTACTAGTCGATACACCGAGACGAGGAGCCCGGCTCCGTGGAGGCCGGCCCACCGATGCGCTGCGGACCCTACGATCGCTCCGACGAAGCGGATGGCCAGGTAGCCCAGGACCGCGACCAAGGCGAGCTTCAGTTCTAGGTCGTAGGAGGTCGGGACGAGACCGAGGTTCTCGATGACGTAGTACAACAGGACCCCAAGGACCACAAGAGCTGCGGGGAGGAGGAAGATCAGTGCGGGCTCGAGGCTGCCTGAACTCTGCGGAGTCCCGGACGGGTTCGCCGGCGGGACCTCCGGTCCGACGTTGTCCTTGTCTTCCCCCGCGCCGCCCGGCTGGCCCGGGGCCGCGGACGCCGCGCCGGATTGAACGGCTTCAGCAGTCGGTGGGGCAGGCGGTGGAGGGGCATGTCCCTTCGCTCCAGGGAGCTCGGAAGGGGGAGCGGGTGAGCTAGGGTCGGAGGTTTCCGGCATCGCTCGAGCTCACTCCAGAGCGGCCCCACGCGACACTCGGCCGCGACCATGCTTTTCCAAGATCATCGGTCCGCGTATCCCGCGGCCTCGTGAAAAGGTACCCGTTTCCAGCGAGTCGCTGCGCGGGAGTGGAGCGGGAACCAACGGACAGGACACGTTGCCCGATAGGAAGAGGGCCGTATCTCTCGTGCAGCGCCGTCCCGCAAGTACCCCGGCGCCGATCATCGCGTGCGAGGAGAGACGGCACCGCGCACGCGACCGCGACGCCGAGGGGTTAGGTCCTTCTCGCAACTATACGGAAGGCGCTAACCTGCATTTCAGCTCGCAACCCGCGATGTCGTTTCCACAGCGTGTGCGCTCGGACGGGAAGCACCGTCACGGACCCGGGGGGCCCATCGGATCCTCAATCGTGACAGGGCCTCCCATGGGGTACAGGTTCCGCGGGAAGTACGGAACCAGACTACATCTACGACTGGCAGGCTCCCGGACCCGAGGCAAACCATGGTTACGCTGATGTTGAGTTGCCACCACTGCCACCATGCGTTCCCGAGCGGCGTCTCCCTCGATAGGAAAGGAGACCGCAGTCGGCCCATCGACGGGCTTGTCTACGAATGCCCCCGCTGCGGGACACGCGACGCCTACTTCACCTCGGAGCAGCACCCGCTCTCTCCGAACTCCACTTCCGTCGGCCGCATCTCCGAGTGGGGAGGACGTGGCTCGCTCCCTCTCCCGCTCTCGCTCATCCCCCGGGGTACGAGCTCCCGATCGGAGGCCGGAGAAGGGAAGTCTCCAAGCTCGATGAAGGGGTTCCTGCTCGCCGCCGCGGGTGGAGTCGCCGCCGGCGTGCTCGGGACGCTGCTGGTGATGGCGGCGTTCCATGGAGCCTACCCTGGCGAGTTTGTCGTGCTGCCGTGGTGATGGGGCGTTGAGACCTCTCCCCCGCCCGAAGGGATCGCTTCCGCTTACCGGGCGGGTTGCCGCGCGCCGTACCGGGTCCGGTGCGGATGTGGCGGAGCCGCCGATCCTCTCCTTCGTGCATGAGGGCACGTGCGGGGGTGCCCGTCCGAGCGGTCGGGGCGTCTGCCGTTCCCGAGGAGCCGGCTTGGCCCTCGCAGGACCTCTTCGTTCGGCGGGGCGACCGCGAAAGGGCCAGAACCCAGGAGAGGTCAGGCACCGACGGCGATCCATCTCGGCTCGGGAGGGCTTCCATGTACCGCGGTATTGAGATCAATCTCCACCTCGCTCCGGGCCTCAAGAACGAGAACTTCGTCGCCGAGGCTCTCGGCAACCTCGCCGCCTACCAGCTCCAGCAGACGCGGGAAGAGCCCCTTCAGTGGCAAGTGATCCGTGTCGAGGAGTCCCATCAACATCACTTCCGACTCGTGGTCCGGCATCCCGAGAGGGTCCTCGACGTTGGACTCACGCATGCCCTCCGCAAGACCCTGGATGAGCTTTCCCGGGAGAGCGAGGATGAGCTGAGGCGGAAGTTCCACGACACGATGAAGAAGGGACTTTCTCCCGTCGCGCTTCGTCACGTCCACGAGTCCCCCGACCTCTGGCAGGATGACTTCTGGAACCACATAGGGTGAGGCGAGAAGCCCGTCGTGGAAGGTCGCCTCGTCGATAGGAGCGCCCGTGGGACGGGAGAAGGAAACGACCATCTAGCCCATCTACTGTTCGAGAGGCATGTCCTCCGCCAGTTCGACGATCCTCGCCGCTGCGGCGCTCCTGATCGCGCTTCTGCTCCTCGTGGTCTCCGCCTCGTCGGCCCAGGCGATAGGGGCCCGACCGAGCTTCGAAGGCGCGACACCACAGAACCTGCCTCAAGCGCCGCCAACGAACCCCCACCCTGTGGCGCCCACCTGGGTCGCCCATTCGACCAAGGTCTCCCCGCCGGCAGTGGCCTGGCCGTCGATGACCTACGATGCGGCCGACGGCTACGTCGTGCTCTTCGGAGGTTGCCTCGGAACGAGCGGAGGCTGCGCACCGCTATCGGACCAGACCTGGGTCTACCAGGGTGGCGTGTGGGCGAACCTTAGCGAGCTCCAGCCCCACCCTTCGGCGAGATACGCCGCCGGGATGACCTTCGATTCTGCCGACGGCTATGTCCTGCTCTACGGGGGCCAGGGATACGCGAACACCCCCCTCAACGACACCTGGAAGTTCTCGGCGGGGCATTGGACGAACATCTCGAGCACAGCAGGGACGGCCCCCGGGGGAAGGAGGGGCGCCACGCTGTTCAACGACACCGCCGACGGCTACACGGTCATGTGCTGCGGCTGGGATGGCAACGGCAACCTCGGAGACACGTGGAAGTTCTCCGGAGGGGTCTGGTCGAGCTTGGCGACGAGCGTGCCCGTACGGAACGGCGCTCCGGGCACCTGGGATGGCTTCTCCGGGCATGGGCTCCTCTTCGGAGGAGGCGACTTCGGTGCTCTGGGCGACACGCAGGCCTACGCCGCGGGGTCGTGGACCACGCTGAGTGGTGGTCCCCCGGCGGGCCAGGGAGCGGGGCTCGCCTACGACCCCTCCTACGGGTACGACCTGCTCTTTGGGGGCGTGAACGGCGTGCCAAGCTCCCAGACCTGGTCGCTGTCGGGAGGCACGTGGACGCAACAGACCCCCTCCACCTCTCCCACGGCCCGCTGCTGCGGGGGCGAGGTCTTTGACGCGCACGACGGGTACGTCCTTCTCTTCGGGGGCGGGGACGGCAACGGCCCGCCGTACTACAACGACACGTGGATCTGGACCGGCACCAACGGGCTGATGCTGAACTCCTTCTACGCGAACCCGAACCCGATGGACCTCGGAGGAACGACCACCTTCTCGGTGAGCGCCTCGGGAGGCGCCCCGGCCTACACCTACGCCTACACGGGACTCCCTCCGGGCTGCGCCTCGGCCAACGCCCCATCCCTCGCCTGCACTCCCACCTCGGTGGGGAACTTCCTCGTGAGGGTCTGGGTCAACGACACCGCCGGGAACTCGGTCCAGGGGATCTTGGACCTCGGCGTCTCCACGGGGCCCGCCGTCACCTCGTTCACCGCAACCCCGGCCGCCGTGGACGTCACCGTCCCCACCACCCTGTACGCGGCCGTCGCTGGGGGAGCGGTGCCGATCTCCTTCGTCTACACAGGACTTCCCCGCAGCTGCAGCTCCACCAACGCCCCCTCCATCGTCTGCACCCCCTCGCTCCCCGGGACGTACCCAGTGACGGTCAACGCCACCGACAGCTTCGGGAAGTACGCCACGGCGACCCTGACGCTGATCGTCTCCCCCCTTCCCCGGGTGACCTCCTTCCTCGCGTCGACGAACCCCCAGGACCAGGGA
>JAKAAX010000039.1 GCA_021802125.1 Thermoplasmata archaeon
CCCGGACCACGAGCCCGGGCATGAACACCGACGGCCTCCTCTTCTCCACCCCCAAGCTCGTAGAAGCGTCGGTCTCCGACGGCTGCCTGGAGCAGCTCGCGAACGTCGCGACGCTCCCCGGGATCCACGGGAGCTCCCTCGCGATGCCGGACATCCACTACGGCTACGGCTTCCCCGTGGGGGGGGTCGCCGCCTTCGACCTCACCGAGGGGGTCGTCTCCCCGGGGGGGATCGGCTACGACATCAACTGCGGGGTGCGCCTCCTGCGGACCAACCTCAGCGCCGTCGAGGTGCGGGCGAAGATCCGGGAGCTGACCCGGGCCCTCTTCGCCGCCGTCCCCAGCGGGGTCGGGAGCAAGGGGGGCGTCCGCCTGGACGCTCCGACGCTGGACCAGGTCCTCGAAGGGGGGGCCCGGTGGGCCGTCGACCATGGCCACGGCTGGGAGGAGGACCTCACGTTCCAGGAGGAGCACGGCAACCTCGCGGGCGCCGTCGCCTCGCGCGTCAGCGCGAAGGCCCACGACCGGGGACTGAAGCAGCTCGGGACGCTCGGATCCGGGAACCACTTCCTCGAGGTCCAGGAGGTCGAGAAGGTCCTCCATCCGGCGGGGGCGGAGGCGATGGGGCTCCACGAGGGGCAGGCGGTGGTCATGCTCCACACCGGCTCGCGCGGGCTCGGCCACCAGATCGCCACCGACTACATCGCCCAGTTCGACGAGGGCCTCCGCCAGCGCGGGGTCTCTCTCATCGACCGTCAGCTCTCCTGCGCGCAGGCCGACTCTCCCGAGGCGAAGGCGTACCTGGAGGCCATGGCGGCCGGGGCGAACTTCGCCTGGGCGAACCGTCAGATCATCACGGCGGGAGTGCGGAAGGCCTTCCGCGAGGTGTTCCAAAGGAGCGACGAGGACCTCGGCATCCGCGTCGTGTACGACCTCTCGCACAACATGGCGAAGGTGGAGGAGCACGCCATCCCCGACGGGTCGCGGAGGAAGGTGATCGTCCACCGGAAGGGCGCCACCCGCGCGTTCCCCGCCGGGCGGCCCGAGGTCCCTGAACGCTACCGCGAGGTGGGCCAGCCCGTCCTGATCCCCGGCGACATGGGGACCGCGAGCTACGTGCTGCTCGGGGCGCCGGGAAGCCTGGAGCGCTCCTTCGGCTCGGCGTGCCACGGGGCCGGCCGGGTCCTTTCGAGGGCAGCCGCGACCCGCCGCTTCCGGTTCAACGAGGTCCAGCAGGGCCTCGCGGCGAAGGGGATCATCGTCGAGTCCGCCAGCCGTGAAGGGGTGACCGAGGAAGCGCCTGGAGCGTACAAGGACGTTCACGAGGTCGTCCGCGCCACGGAAGGCGCGGGGCTCGCGAAGGTCGCGGTCCGTCTCGTGCCCCTCGGCGTGGTCAAGGGCTGACGGGGGGGGGCCGCGGGCCCCTTTTCCGTGCCACATTTACGCACGCCTTGGGGCATGTCCGGCCCCGTGCTTGGCTGCGGGAGACGTTAAGTCGCCCGCCGGGTTTGACCTGCTCGCGTCGCCCGCTTGGAGCGCCTCTTGTCCGGTTCGACCGACCTTCTGTTGTACGTCATCCTGCCGTACGTCGTCGTCCCGCTGGCCATCTACATCGCGGTACTCTTCGCGCTCAACAAGAAGGGCTGGCTCGGGCGGGACAAGCCGTTCGCGCTCCTGGGCCCGATCCTGATGGTCAAGACTCTCCGCGGGCGCGGTCTGCTCGAGCGGTTGAGCCGGCTCAAGCGCTTCTGGAACGCCTTCGGAGACCTGGGGATCGTCCTCGCCCTCGTAGGCATGGTCGCCATCTTCGCGCTCCTGCTCATCGGAGCGTGGGAGGCCACCTCGGTCCCCGCCGCCGCACGCCCGCAGGCGAACACGGTCCTCGCGATCCCCGGCCTGAACCCGTTCCTGCCGCTGGGCTACGGGCTCCTGGCCCTCATCGTTGCGGTGGTCCTCCACGAGTTCTGCCACGGCATCCTCGCCCGCGCGAACGGCATCCGGGTGCGGAGCCTCGGCGTCCTCTTCCTGGTGATCCCGCTGGGAGCGTTCGTCGAACAGGACGACGAGGACATGTCGAAGGCCCCGGCCCGCGCCCGGGACCGCGTCGCGGCCGCGGGAGTGATGGCCAACTTCGCCCTCGCGCTGGTCTTCTTCCTGATCCTCTCGGGCCTGCTCATCTCCTCCGTCCACGTGAAGGCCGATGGGGTGGGCATCCTGGGCGTTCTCCCCGGGACCCCGGCGGCGAACACGACCGCCGCCCTCGGGCCGGACGCGCTCGCGCCGGGCGACATCATCACCGCCGTGAACGGGACGGCCACGCCCACCACCCTCCGGCTGGAGGTGGCGCTCGGGAACACCCATCCCGGGCAGACCGTCGCGGTCCAATGGTACTCCCAGCATAGCTCCGGCACGGTCTCCGCGAACATCCAGCTCGCGAGCGCGCTGCACTTCCCGAACTACTTCTCCGGCAACGCGAGCGTGCTCCGCAACATCTCGATCCTGGGGATCAGCGAGACCCCCGTCCCGCCCTCCTTCGTGCTGAGCATCCTCTCCGAGGGTCCGTTCGCCGCGGGGGCGAGCTCCCTGGTCCAGTCCAACAACGTCCTCGCCTCCTCGGCGCTCTTCCTGGGCCTTCCGTTCTACAACGAGATGCCGATCCAGGGCACCATGGCCCAGTTCTACACGGTCTCCGGACCGCTGGGGGCCATCGGCGCCTCGAACGGCTGGATGGTGGTGAACGCGCTCTACTGGCTCGTCTGGGTGAACATGTTGCTCGGCGTGTTCAACGCGCTCCCCGCCGTCCCGCTCGACGGAGGGTTCCTCTTCCGGGACATCGTGACGGGAGCGGTCCAGCGCCTGCGCCCCGCGTGGTCGGCGGCCCAGCGGGACGGCGCGGTCAACACGCTCAGCATCTTCGCGACGCTCATCGTCTTCTTCCTGATCATCTGGGAGATCGTCGGACCCTACCTCTTCACCGCCCCATGACGGACGCGGCCCTCGTCGCACGCTACCCCTTCCTTCCCGGTTCCTCCGACCTCCTGGGGGACCTCCGTCCCTCGCTCCAGGACCTGGTGAGCGACCCGGGCTACGAGCCCGTCCGTCACCTGGCCCGCGAGGAGGTCATCGCCGCCCTGGGCGCGAAGCGGGGCCCGGAAGGGTCCGCACCCTCGACGTTCGACGCGGCCAAGCCCGAAGAGCGCATCCTCTCCTTCCTGTACTCTAGGATGCTGGTGGCCGTCGCCCCCTCCTCCCAGCGCGTCGCGCGCCGCTGGTGCGAGGGGGTCGCTTCCAGCGCGGCGTCCCAGCTGGGCCGACCCGGGGCCCCCCCCGAGGAGTGGACCGGGCTCGCCTCCTCGCTCGACCTCGAAGTGATCCCCGCGGAGGGGTCGAGCGGACACCTCTCCTTCGCCCTCCCCTCCTACTGCCGGCTCTCCTCTTCCCTGAGAGAGGACCGCTTCCGGCTCGCGCGCCAGGACCTGAGACGCGGGTGGGTCGACGTCGCCCCCGCCCTGGGCGTGGAGCTCCTGGAGGAAGGGGTCCGCGCCTACCTTTCCGACGAGGTGGCGCTGCTCCGGCTCGACCCGGAGCTGCAGAGCGGGATCAAGGAGCGCGAGGCCGAGCTGCTCTCGCGCGTGAGCGCTCTCGCCCCGGCCTACACCCCGGGAGGGTTCGGGGGGGTGCTCCGCCCGGACCTCTTCCCTCCCTGCATGAAGCAGATCCGCTCCTCGCTGGACCATGGGCAGAACGTCCCCCACGCCGGCCGCTTCGCCCTTGCGAGCTTCATGAACAAGGTGGGGGTCGAGGTCGACGCCATCGTCGACGCCTACCGGGGCGCCCCCAACTTCAAGGAAGGACTCACGCGCTACCAGGTCACCCAGATCGCCCACCACGACGGGGGGGAGGGGTACACCCCTCCCGACTGCGCGACCATGGCCGCGAACGGGATCTGCGCGAAGCAGCTCGACGAGGCCCGGCCCCAGCTCTGCGCGGACCCGGGTCGGGTCCGGAACCCCCTCAACTACTACCGTACAAGGACACGGTCTTCGGTCCGCTCCTCTTCCTCCTCCACGCCGCCCCCGACCTCCGACGCGGGGGCCCCCAAGACGGGGGATGCTAGTGAGGCCCCGAAGGTGGGGGCGGGGGCGGGGACGGGGGAGCCGAACGCAGCGCCCGCCACGTCGACCGGGCCCGCCAGTACGCCGTCGCCTGACCCAGCACGACGAACACCAGCAGGAGCGCATCGAACAGCGTGAGGGCCGTCCCCCACACGGTCACCCGGAGGGGGAGCGACCAGGAGGCCGGGACCAAGAGGTCCCAGACCGCGAGGACCCCGAGGAAGAGCGAGGCGCCGCTCACCAGGACGATGCGGTCCGCCCTTCCCAACACCCCGCCGTACTGCCGCTTGCCGGTGACCGCCTGGGCCTGCGTCCCCATGTAGCTCACGAGAAGCAAGCTCACGAGGGCCAGGAGCGCGATCAGCGGCTGGGCCCATCCGCTGACGGCGAGCCCGAGGAGGAGGGCCACGTCCGCGTAGCGGTCCAGGACGTGGTCCAGCAGATCGCCCGTGGGAGAGGCGAGCTTCCGCGCCCGGGCGACGTGCCCGTCCAGCGCGTCGAAGACCCCTCCGCCGAACACGAGAAAGGCCGCGGAGAGGAGCAGCGTGGGGACGGCCCAGGCCGAGAACCCCGCCATCCACCGGAGCGCGGCGAGCGCGACGGCTCCCAGAAGGAAGAGGCCGAAGGAGAGCCAGCTCAGCGCGTCGGGGGTCCAACCGGGAAAGGACTGCGAGAGACGGTCCAGGTAGGGGGAGGCGCGGGAGCGGTGCTTGTCCAACATGGGGGCGCTCGCCTCGGTGACGGGTCCTCTCCTCCTATCGTCCGGGGCCTTCTCCCGCCAACCCCGCCATGTACTCTACTATTGTAAGGCGAGCCGTCCGCGGGCCGAGAGCTCCGGGCGGTCAGCCCCGAGCTCGTCCCCCCCGCTTCCGGCGCGGTGCGCGGGCGGGGAGGTCGAGCGCGTCCTTCAACCAGTCGACGCGCCCGAACGCGGGCTTGCGGCGGCCGTCGATGATGCTCCTCACCCGCGCGGCCACCTCCGCCGGCCCGAGGTGGGTCGTGTCGAGCTCCCAGATCCTCCGCCCGAGGCCGACGGCCTCCTGCAGGATCACGTCGACCGCCTCGGACTCCACGTTCTCGAGGAGCGCCCTGCCACGGACGCCGCGTCGCTCCAGCCTCTTGCGAAGAACATCCGGTCGACATCGGAGGAGGACCACCCGCTCGATCGGCAGGAGGTGCGAGAGGTGCCCGACGACCACAAGCGGGCCCCTGGCCCGGAGCGCCCGGGCCTGAAGCATCCCCGCGGCCTTCGCAAGGTCCACAAGGACCGGCCCTTGCCTCCGGACGCGGGCGGGAGGACGACGCCGGGCGTGGGGCCGCAGGTCGGAGACCTCGACCACCTCCACGGGGGTCCGCCCCCTTCCGCGGAGCTGTCGTGCCACCGTCGATTTGCCCGTCCCAGGTGTGCCAGTCAACGCATAGATGCGGACCGGCTCCACGAACTCTCGCTCCCGCCGCTCCGGGTCGGGCCGGCCGCGCGGAGGTGACCTGTTCACGCCGAGCGCAAGCGAACGTATTTATATGGAGCCTCTTGATGGGCCGGCGCTTCCACTCGGGCGAGCGGAAGCCGAACAAGGTGAACGACAATGGGCAACGATGCTGCCGATCCAATGAGCCGCCCCAATCTGAATACCTGGTCCAGGACCCTCGCGCCGTTCCTGGTGACCTCCGTCGTACTGGTCATGCTGGTCTCCGGACTGGGAATGGTGTTCGCTTCAGGAGCGTTCGCCCCAGCGACGACCCACGTTGCACTTCCGACGGCGCATGCACCCGCTAAGACGGTCAGCGCAGTCTCCGGCGCTCGCGGCACCGCGGCCCCGGTCACACCGACGATCACCTCGTTCACCGCCGCCCAACGCGCTGCGATTCAAGCCCAAGAGGTCGCCGCGTCCGCCGCCGCCCATGTCCCTACCAAGGCCTTCTTCCCGCCCAACTACATGCAGAACGGCGTTAACCGCGCCGGCAACGTCCTGACGGCAACCGCCGCCCCGGACGCGAACCCTGTGGGGATCAGCACCATCGGGGTCGACGACTCCTCGGGCACGCCCGTCGGCAAGGTGTTCAACAGCACCAGCTGGATGGGGAGCCTCACGGTCAACTCCGCCA
>JAKAAX010000040.1 GCA_021802125.1 Thermoplasmata archaeon
AGGGAGCTCCCGTGGATCCCGGGGAGCGTCGCGACGTTCGCGAGCTGCTCCAGGCAGCCGTCGGAGACCGACGCTTCTACGAGCTTGGGGGTGGAGAAGAGGAGGCCGTCGGTGTTCATGCCCGGGACCGTGGACCGGGGGAGCCGGTAGCGCCAGTCGTCGATCGGCTCCACGCGTATCGTGCGGGTGGCCTGCGGCATGAGGTGGAGGGGAAGGACCCCCCTCGAGCCTAATGGAGATGACGGGAGCTCCGCCCGAAGGCGCCCCTGCGGTGACGGGGTGAAGGAGGCGGCAGAGAGGAGGAGGGGCGGAGGGGCGCAGGGAGCGCGCCCTTGCAGAGCGCGCGGACCCCAAGAGGTGGGCGGCGGGTCGCGCTTCAGGGAGGGACGATCCGAAGCATGACCTCGCGGGCCTTCACCATCGCTCCGGCGACGGCCGCGAGAGCGACGACCTTCCCTGCGGTCGGGCTCTGGACCTCGTTCCGCATCTTCATCGCTTCGAGGACGAGCAGCGTCTGGCCGACGGTGACCGTCTCGCCCTCGTGCACGCGCACTTCCAGGACCTTCCCTGGCATGGGAGGGGTGATCGCCACTCCGGGGCCGGAGGCGGAGGAGGAAGAGGAGGCGGAGGATGGGCCGCCGGCAGCCACGGGCGAGGACGTGGGGGACGGGCTCCCCGTCCGGGCGGAGGGGACGGCCTGGGCGCGGGTATCCGCCTCGACCTCTTCGATGTCGACCCGGTAGCGCTCCCGGTTCACCACCAGGGTGTTCCCTGGGGGCGTCGGGCGGTCGGAGGGCCAGCCGTCAAGGACGTGGCGCTCCCCTCCCACCTCGATCTCGACCTTCGGGCCCTGATCCTCGAGGACGCGGAACGGGACCGTCCGCCCCCCGAGGCGGGCCTCGCCCTTGGCGAGGTCGACCTCGAGCTCTTGCTTCTCACCGTCGACGACGAGCCGTATACGCATCCTGCCACCGATGGACATCCATGCTGCGGATCCTCCCCGCGAGCGCCCAGCTCTGGGCCGGGGCCCCGACCTGCGCCGCTGCGGGGAGGGAGGAAGAGGCCGTGGCGCCCCAGGGCTGGGCCCCCGAGGGCGCTACCGCGCCGGGGGTCGGGGCCCGCAGCGCGGCCACGACGCCCACGGCGGCGTAGGTGAGAAGCTCGGCGGAGTACCCCTTCGTCCGTCCGCTCAGGTACTCCTTGAACACCTGAGGGAAGATCGCGTAGGAGAGGACCTCCTCTTCCGACGCGGCCGGGAGGAGCTGGGCAAGCTCGCCACGGACCTTCTCGTACTCCGGAGAGAGGAGGTCCGCCGGTCGTCCCTCGAGGGGCTTCCCCCCGTCGAGGACCTTCCGCTGAAGGTCCGAGGACATCGCACCCGGAGCGTGCCCGTAGAGGCCCTTCACGTAGTCGCGGACCTCCTTCGTGACCTCCTTGTAGCGCGAACCCAAGAGCACGTTGAAGACCGCCTGGATCCCCACGATCTGGCTCGTGGGGGTGACGAGAGGGGGATAGCCCAGGTCCTCCCGGACCCGAGGGACCTCCTTCAGCACTTCCGGGAGCCGTTGGAGCGCGTCCTGTTCCCGGAGCTGGGAGAAGAGGTTCGAGAGCATGCCCCCGGGGACCTGGTGCAGCAGCACCTGCGGGTCCACCTGCAGCGAACGGAACTCCAGCATCGGCCGGTAGTGCTCGAGGACCCCCTGGAAGTACTCGGCCAGGTCGGCAAGGGGCTCCAGGGAGAGCCCGGTGGCGTAGGGGGTCCCCCGAAGTCCACCGACGACGGACTCGGTCGGAGGCTGGGAGGTCCCGCCGCCGAAGGGGGAGAGCGCGGTGTCGAGCGAGGTCGCCCCCGCCTCCGCGCTGGCGAAGAGGGCCATGAGCGCCATGCCGCTCGAGGAGTGCGTGTGGACCGCGATCGGCAGCCCGACCTCCTTGCGCAGCGCGGAGACCAGCGAGCTCGCGGCGTGGGGGGGCATGAACCCCCCCATGTCCTTCACGCAGAGCTCGTCCGAGCCCAGCTCCGCGAGCGTCCGGCCGAGCTCGACAAAGGCCTCGAGGGTGTGCACCGGGCTCTCGGTGTAGCAGATGGTCCCCTGGACCCGCCCCCCGGCCTTCTTGATGGCCCGGATGGCGGTCTGCATGTTCCGGGGGTCGTTGAGCGCGTCGAAGACCCGGAAGATGTCGACGCCTTCCTTCGCCGCGCGCGCACAGAAGCGCTCGACGAGGTCGTCGGAGTAGTGCCGGTACCCCACGAGGTTCTGGCCTCGCAGGAGCATCTGGAGCGGGGTGCGCTTCGCTCGTCGCTTGATCTCGCGCAGCCGCTCCCAGGGGTCCTCGTGGAGGAAGCGCAGGCAGACGTCGAAGGTGGCTCCTCCCCAGACCTCGAGGGACCGGTAGCCTACCGCGTCCAGGCGCTCGACGGCGGGGAGCATGTGCCGGGTGCGCATCCGCGTCGCGATGAGCGACTGGTGACCGTCCCTGAGGACGGTCTCGGTGAGCTCGACCATTCGGACGGCGGGGGGTTGGGCGGCGCCCGATATGTCCTTTGCTCGAAGGACCTCGAGGGTATCGCGACCACGCGACGACCTCAGGCTCGAGGAGGGAGAGGTGGAGGAAGCCGGAGGGAAGACTGGGGAAGGGGAGCGAGCGGACCGAAGTGGGAGAATCGCAGGGAATCGTGCGGCCCGCGGAGGGCGGGAGAGGCCGCCTACGGGCCTCCTCGCCGATCGGTGAAGCTCAGAGCGGGATGTTGCCGTGCTTCTTGGGCGGGCGGTCCTGGCGCTTGCCGCGCAGGACCTCCAGCGCGTCCAGGAGGCGTCGGCGGGTCTCCGCCGGCTCGATGACGTCGTCCAGGTAACCCCGCTCCGCGGCGAGGTAGGGGTTGAGGAACTCGGAGGCGTACTCCTCCGTGAGCCGGCGGCGCTTCGCCTCGCGCTCCTCCGGCGGGGCCTTGTCGATGTCGCGCCGGAAGAGGATGTTGACCGCCCCCTCCGCCCCCATCACCGCGATCTCCGCCTGGGGCCAGGCGACGTTGTAGTCGCCACCGATGTGCTTCGAGCACATGACGTCGTACGCCCCCCCGTAGGCCTTGCGCGGGATCACGGTCAGCTTCGGGACCGTCGCCTCGGAGAAGGCGAAGAGGAGCTTCGCCCCGTGGCGGATGATCCCCCCGTACTCCTGCTGGGTCCCCGGCAGGAAGCCCGGGACGTCGACGAAGGTGAGGAGAGGGACGTTGAAGGCGTCCATCGTCCGGACGAAGCGCGCCCCCTTCTCCGACGCCCCGATGTCCAGGCAGCCGGCGAGCACGCTCGGCTGGTTCGCGACCACGCCGACGGGGTGGCCTCCCAGGCGGGCGAACTCGGTGATCAGGTTCGGGGCCCACTCGGGGAAGATCTCGAGCGTGCTGCCCGGGTCGACGACCCGGCCGATGACCTCGTGCATGTCGTAGGGGCGGTCCGCCTGGGCGGGGACCAGTCCCTCGAGCTCGCCGGCGGCCGGTCCCGGCGGGTCCGCGGGAGAGGAGGTGGGCGGGTCCTCCAGGTTGTTGGAAGGCAGGTAGGAGAGCAGGCGACGGGTGAGGGCCAGCGCCTCCCGCTCGCTCGGGGCGACGAGGTGGGCGACCCCGCTCTTGGTCGCGTGGGTGTGGGCCCCGCCGAGCTGCTCGTGCGTGACCTCCTCGCCGGTGACGGTCCGGATCACGTCCGGTCCGGTGATGAACATGTGGGCCGTGCCCTCGGCCATGATGACGAAGTCCGTCATGGCGGGGGAGTAGACCGCGCCCCCGGCGCAGGCGCCCAGGATGACCGAGACCTGCGGGACGACCCCGGAGTAGAGGACGTTGCGGTGGAAGACCTCCCCGTACCCACCCAGGGAGACGACACCTTCCTGGATGCGGGCGCCCCCCGAGTCGTTGAGCCCCACGACCGGGGCGCCGACCTTGGCCGCGAACTCCATGATCTTCACGATCTTGCTCGCGTGGGCCTCCCCCAGAGCTCCCCCGAAGACCGTAGGGTCCTGGGCGAAGGCCGCGACGACGCGGCCGTCGATCCGGCCCCAGCCGGTGACCACGCCGTCGCCGGGGATCCTCTTCTCCGCGAGACCGAAGGACGTGATGCGGTGCGTGACGAACGGGTCGATCTCCACGAAGCTCCCCGCGTCGAAGAGGAGCTCCAGTCGCTCGCGGGCCATCAGGCGGCCTTGGGAGCGAAGCTTCTCCGCCCGGTCCTTCCCTCCGCCCTGACGCACCTTCTGGAGCTCCCGGTCGTAGCGCTCCCGGGGCGAGGGGCGGGGCCCGTGCGTCGGAGCGGGGGAGTGACCCCCCGTTCGGGTCGGGGACTTGGCTTGGGCCTTTTCCTCAGCGGGTGGGACGGGGGACGGTGTGGTCATGGGACCTCGATCGAGAGCTCTCCGGCGCGGACGGATCGGGGCGGCCCGCCGCCCTGAAGCTGGACCAGGGCCTCCCCCTCCTGCCCGATCCCTTGGAAGGTGCCCCGCGTCCCCTCGACGGTGACCTCGGAGCCTACTCCGAAGAGGTGGGGCTGGAGCGCGCTGGGCAACCCCTCCCGTCCCTCGGGGGTGGAGACCAGGTTGCAAGCGCGAACGACCGCGTCCACCACCGACTCCCCGAGCTCCCCCGGGACCAGGGAACGGTCGGAGAACTCCTGGAGGGAGGCGACCTGCCCCTGGAGCGCCGGTGGGAAGTCGTTCCGGTTGCAGTCGACGTTCAGCCCCACGCCCACCACGGCGAAGGCGCTGATGCCGGGACGGGTAACGATGTCGGTCAGGACGCCGCCGGTCTTCCGCGGGGCGGTGGTGCCTTCGGCGGGAGCGAGCAGGAGGTCGTTCGGCCACTTCACGACCACGCGGGCCTTCGGGGCGAGCGGGGAGAGCGTCCGTTTGAGCTCCAGTCCGACGGCAAGCGACAGCAGGGGGAACGCGGTGGGCTCCGGCCGCAGGACGACCGAAGTGTACAGCCCGCCCTTGGGGGAGACCCAGGTCCGTCCCTCCCGGCCGCGGCCCAGGAGCTGGCTCTCGGCGGTCACCGCCGTGCCGTGGGGGGCACCCTCCTTCGCGAGGCGGACCGCGACCTCCTGGGTCGAGCTCACCACGCTGTAGGAGATGGTTCTGGGCAACGCCTCCCTCCGACCGATAGCTTTAGTCGAGTTCGAACATAAAGGGTCCACCGTACTCCATCGACCATGTCGCGCACCAAGCTCCGCGTCCCCGAGGAGGTGACCTCCCTCCGTCTGGCCGACGTCCGCAGCCCGATCGGGACGTTCCGTATCGGCTTCGAGGGGCGGAAGGTGGCCTTCGTCGACCTCATGGAGCACGGGATGGAGCGGGCGGGGCCCCCCGGAGGCGCGAAGGTCGAGCGCGGCCCGTTCTCGAACCTCTCGCCCCCCGGGCAGCTCCGGGAGTACTTCGAGGGAGCTCGGAGGAACTTCGACGTCGAGCTCGCCTTCCTCGCCGGGAGCGACTTCGACCGCAAGGTCTGGTTCGGCCTCCACCAGATCCCGTTCGGGAGCTACCGGACCTACGGGGAGGTGGCCCGGCGCATCGGCCAGCCCAACGCGGCCCGCGCAGTCGGAGGCGCGGCCCACCGCAATCCGATCCCGATCATCGTGCCGTGCCACCGGCTCGTGGGACACGACCGGTCCCTCACCGGCTTCGGCCTCGGCCTGTGGAGGAAGCAGTGGTTGCTGCGGCACGAGGGGAGCTACCCGCTCACCGCACCCTCCGCGGACCCGCCCCGACGCCGGGGGCGGCAGTCGACGCTGGAGGAGAGCCTCCGCGGGAAAGCGCGAAAGGCCCGAAGCTGAGGACCGCGACGGGTCCGTGCCCGTCCTAGGCGAGAGCGCCCGTCCGGGTTCCGCTCCAGGTTCGGGCCCTGGCTTGCGCAGGCCCGCTCGCCCGGGAACGGACGGACGGACGACCGAAGGCCGGGTGGACGGGTGGGGCCCTGAGTAGGGCCGCCCCGTCTAACCCGCGTAGTAGGAGGCGTCGTACGGTTCGGGCTTGAGCCCGCGGCGCGTGCGCACCTCTCCGAC
>JAKAAX010000020.1 GCA_021802125.1 Thermoplasmata archaeon
CCCTCTGCAGGCCTCCCAGGGGTTCCCGGTGCCCTCGGGGATCCCGTTCACCGCTCCCTCTTCCCCGGACCTCGCACCGCTGTTCCCCCAGCCGCCCCAGGAGCCCTTGGCGACGCGGCCCTACGCGTCCTCGGGCCAATCGAACGTGACCTTGGGCGCCTCGGGGTCGGCCACGTTCGTGGCCACGGACGTCGCCTACACCCCGCTCGAGCTCTCCGCGCCGTTCCTCACGGTGGTCTTCGCCGCCGAGGTCGTGCTCTGGGGCGGGCTGATCATCTGGCGGGCGCCTCGCCCGTCCGGCGGACCCTCTCGCGCCTCGGAGTGAGCGCGATCCTTCGCGGGAGGCGCTCTAGCGTCCCCGGAACTTGGGGGGACGCTTCTCCTGGAAGGCGCGCATCCCCTCCTTCTGGTCCTCGGTGGAGAAGGTGATGCTCGCGGACTCGGCCTCGAGCCGTAGGGCGGTGGGGAGGTCGGTCTCCGCCCCCAGGTCGGTCACCTCTCGGACCAGTCGGACGGCGATCGGGGCCTGAGCGGCGATCGTCTTGGCGAGGGAGCGGGCCTCCTCGTGGAGCTTCTCGGGGGGGAACGTGCGGGCGACCAGCCCCCACCGCTCGGCCTCGTCGGCCCGGATCCGCATGCCGCTCTCGACCATCATCTTCGTGCGCGCCCGCCCGACCAGCCGGACCATCCGCTGGGTCCCTCCAAAGCCGGGGTGGATCCCCAGCGTAACCTCGGGGAGTCCCATCGTGGTGCCGTCGGCCGCCAGGATGAAGTCGCAGGAGAGCGCCAGCTCGAGCCCGCCGCCCAGCGCGTAGCCCTCCACCACGGCGATGACAGGTTTCGGGAGCGTTTCGATGGTACGGGTCACCCGCTGGCCCAGCATCGTGAACTCACGCCCTTCGCCCAACGACTTGCTGGCCATCTCGGCGATGTCCGCCCCGGCCGCGAAGACGTTCGAGCTCCCCGAAAGGAGCAGGACCCGCACCTCGGGGTCGTTCGAGGTCGCGAGGACCTTCTGCTCCAGCTCCTCGAGGAGCCGGCTGTTGAGCGCGTTCATCACTTCGGGGCGGTCGAGAAGCACCCATCCCAGGGCCCCCTCCTTCCGCACCCGGATCTGGGCGAGAGGCCAGACGGGGGCTCCCTCATGCCCCAGTCGCTGGAGCTCCTTGGAGACCGGGAAGGCCTCCTTCCAGTGCGCGTGGACCTCCTTGACGAGCTCGAGGGCCTTCGCGGGGCCCTCTGCGTTCAGCAGGGCGAAGGGGCCCCTCGCCCAGCGCAGTCCGATGGTCGCGCCACGGTCGGTGTCCTCCGCGGAGGCCACCCCCTCCTCCACGAGACGGGTGGTGATCCCGAGGATGGCCCCAAGGAGCCGGCGCCGGACGGCCTCCTTCTTCGCCGTCTGGAGCTCGCCGCCCCCCTTCAGGTCCCACTTGCCCTTCTTCTCGTGCTGGGAGGCCAGCAACTTCGACGGGGCGTAGAACTCTCCGAAGGCCGCGTGGAGCGACCCCATCGAGTGGTAGGCGATGGTCACCCCGGTCACGTTCATCAGCTGGAACGGGCCGAGCGAGGTCCCGAGGAGCTCGTTCGCGGTGGCCTCGATCGTGGTGAGGTTCGCGACCCCCTCGTCGAGCAGGCGTACCGACTCGTTCAGGAAGGGCACGAAGAAGCGGTTGACGCAGAACCCCGCGCGGTCCTCGACACGGATCGGGACCTTGCGGAGGGCGTAGGAGAACCGGGTCAGGGCCTCCAGGGTCTCGGGCG
Source organism: Thermoplasmata archaeon (assembly GCA_021802125.1). GTDB lineage: Archaea > Thermoplasmatota > Thermoplasmata > Lutacidiplasmatales > UBA184 > JAKAAX01. The sequence goes on from JAKAAX010000020.1 coordinate 1,762, forward strand.
AGGAGTGCGGGGCGGCGACGACCTCGACGAGCTTGTTGATCGCCGCCGGGTAGAAGAAGTGCAGACCCCCGTAGCGCGAAGGGCCGGGGAGCCCTTCGAAGAGCTTCGAGACCGACAGGGACGAGGTGTTGGTCGCGACGATGCAGTCCGCCGGGGCGTGTCGGACGACCTCCTCGAAGAGGGGTCTCTTCACCCGCTCCTCCTCGAAGACCGCCTCGATGACGAGGCGAGCCCCCGCGACCGCCTCCATGAGGTCGGTGGTGAACGCGATGCGAGAGAGGACGTCGGCCTTCTTCGCCGGGGTGCTCTTCCCCCGCTGGATGGCGCCGTCCAGCGTCGAGATGATCGCGGCCCGGCCCCGCTCGAGGTCCTTCTCGGAGAGGTCGCGGATCCGGACCTGGAAGCCCGCTTGGGCCGCCGCCTGGCCGATGCCCGAGCCCATGTTGCCGGCCCCGAGGATGACCACCACGTCCCCCGGCTTGAGCGGGGCGATCTTGGGAGTGCTCTCGGTCGACGTCGGCTCTCGGGAGGGGACGGAGGCGGCGGACATCGCTCCACGACAGAGGGCAGCCGACATAAACCGAGCGCCGTCGTGGGGGTTTGCTCCCACTTGGGAACCCCGCGTGTCGCGTTTGTGTTCGGAGGATACGGCCGCACGCCCCGGGTCGGACCGCCCTCGTAAGCTCGGTCCCGGCGGGTCGTGAGGCGCAGGCGCTGGCCGAGAGCCGCTCTCCCGGTCCATCGTCCGAAGGGTTCCGAAGTGGGGAGGGAATGCCCGTTCGAGACAGGGATGGCCAGTGACGGTGCTTCGCATGCTGGCTGCTCATGGACTTAAGCCAGGTGCGACGTATAGGTGACTGCTGGCCGTGGCCGGCTCGACCCATGCGCAAGCATCCCTCCCCCCCTACCGACGACCGCTCCCGCGCCGCGCAAGACGCCTCGTCGCGCCCGTTCATGTTCATGGACCCAGGCCCGAAGGAGGAGAGTAGCCTCCCCCTCCCGACGCCCCACTCGTTCTTTCTGTGGGGCGAGGACCGCAGGGAGCTCGGCATGGCCGCGCGCCGGCTGGCCCTATCGCTCGACCCGAAGCACACCTGGCTGACCTTCATGGACTTCTTGGTGCCCCCCGAACCCGACCTCGCCTCTGCGGCGAGCAACCCTTCGGGCGAGCCCGCGCCCTCGGACGGGTCCGTGCCCACCCTGCCCAAGACCCTAGAGCGGTTCCTCGAGCAGCCTCACGAAGAGGGAAGCCTCCGGGTCCTGGTGCTCGCGGACGCGGATCGGGTCCCAGTCCTCCGCCCGTGGGTCTGGGGCTCCGCGGAGCCCATCCTGCGCCGGCTGAAAGAGGCGGGGATCCCGACCATCATGACGTGGTGTGGAATGCTGGAGGGGAAGGACCCCGAGTTCGACTACGTGATCCGGGTCTCCTCGACCCCTCCGGGCTCGCAGGTCCCTGGGCCCATGATCTGCGAGCGGGGTCGAGGCGTCGGCACCTGCGACATCCCCCTCCTCTTCGCCGAGAGGGTGGTCGTGTGCGCGGCCACCCTGAGGGGCGAGGCGTTCCACGAGAATCGGGAGCCCCTGACTCCCATCTGCCCTCTCCACCCTCGGGCCGGCCGATAGGGTGCCTGGGCCTGCGGGCGCCGCCCCGGCCTCCCCCATGCGACCTGTCGCAGGGGTCGGAACGGCCCGCGAGGGTCCTGGTCTGAGCCCTACGAGCCCCTTCGGGCGCGTTCCATCAGGATCTTCTGTTCCGCGCTCGCGACGGTCCGGGTGGTCGGGATGACCGTGTCCGCGTTCAGGGAGATGGTGTCGATGCCGTGCCGGACCAGGAACTCGGTGAACTCGGGGTAGACGCTCGGGGCCTGGCCGCAGATCCCGACCGTTCTGCCCTTCTCGTGGGCGCCCTGGATGAGCATCTCGACGGCCTTGAGGACCGCGGGGTCCCTCTCGTCGAAGTATCCCATCTTCCCCAGGATGTCGGAGTCGCGGTCGGCACCCATCACCAGCTGGGTGAGGTCGTTCGAGCCGATGGAGAACCCATCGCAGTACTCCGAGAACTCCTGCGCCCGGAAGACGATCGAGGGCACCTCGGCCATGAGGTAGAGCTTGAAGTCCGGTCCGCGCAGAAGGCCCTTCTGTTCCATCATCCGCTCGATCAGCTCGAGCTCCTGGGTGTTCCGGACGAACGGGAGCATGACGTGCGCGTTGCGGAAGCCCCGCACCGAGCGGACCTGCTGGATCGCCTCGAGCTCGAGAAGGAACGCCTCCCGGTACTGGGGGGAGACGTAGCGGGAGCAGCCTCTCCACCCGATCATCGGGTTGTTCTCCTCCGGCTCGTAGGGCGCGCCGCCGGGCATGCCGCGGTACTCGTTGGTCTTGAAGTCGCTCGTCCGGATGATCACCGGGCGAGGGTTGAACGCCTCGCAGACCCTCTCGATCCCTGCGGCCAGCCGGTCGACGAGCTCCTTCCCCTTCCCCTCCTTGATGAGGGCCATCGGGTGGGTCCGGACGTAGCTCGTGAACAGGAACTCGATCCGGAAGAGGCCCACGCCTTGGACCGGGAGCTCGCTGTACTCCTTCGCCTTCTCCGGGATCGAGACGTTGACGTAGATCTTGGTCGCCGTGGCTGGGACATGGTGAGAGACGCCAGAGGACGCCGTCGGGGCGCGGGCCGGAGCGGCCGCATGAGCGCCACCGCTGACGAGTCCCTCGTAGACGATCCCCGCCTTGCCGTCCACCGTGACCTCCATCCCGTCATGGAGCACCTTCGTCCCTTCGCGGGTGCCGACGACACAGGGGACGCCGAGTTCGCGCGACACGATCGCGGCGTGGCAGGTCATGCCTCCCTCGTCGGTCACGATCGCGGCCGCCCTCGACATCGCCGGGACCATGTCGGGCATCGTCATCGAGGTCACGAGCACCTCGCCGGGACGCAGCTGGTCCATGTCCGCGACGCCGCTCAGCCGTCGGACCTTCGCCTCGGCCATCCCGGGGCTCGCCCCGAGTCCGCGTACGAGGATCTTGGCGGGGCCGGTCGAGCTCTCTTTGGCGTGCGTGGAGGTCTCCATGTTCCGTCCTTCGGGAGAAGTGGTCTTCGAGGGCTTGGCCTCCGCGGCGCCCCCCGTGGTGATGGGGCGGGCCTGGACGACGAAGAGCTCGCCGTCCTCTAGGCACCACTCGATGTCCATGGGACGGCGGTAGTGGGCCTCGATGTGCCTGCCGAGCGAGGTCAAGCGCAGGATTTCGGCGTCCGAGAGCTTGGGGGCCTGCTGTCGGTCCGAGGCGACCTCCACCCTACGGTTGCCGCCTCCCTCTTCACGGATCAGCATCACCGACTGCTTGGAGATGTTCTTGAGGACGATGCGCGGGCCCTGAGGGTCGATGACGTAGTGGTCCGGGGTCACCTCGCCACCGACGATGAGCTCCCCGAGACCCCAGCCCGCCTCGATGATCGTGTGCTTCTCTCCGGTGTTCGGGTCGGCCGTGAACATGATACCGGAGACACTGGAGTTGACCATCTTCTGGACGAGCACCGCGAGCTTCACGTCGGCGTGCGCGATGCCCTTGCGCCGGCGGTAGACCATGACCCGGGGGGTGTAGAGGGAGCCCCAGCACCGTCGGATGTTCGCGAGGACGTCGTCCGGCGTGGAGACGTTGAGGTAGGTCTCCTGCAGCCCGGCGAAGCTCGCATCCGCCAGGTCCTCGGCGGTGGCGGAGGAACGGACCGCGCAGTAGCGGACCTTCTGGCGCTTCGCGAAGTTGAGGTAGGTCTCCTTCAGGGTCCGCTCGAGGTCGGGAGGGTACGGGGTCTCCTGGAACGCCTTGCGGATGGTCGCGCTGGCGGTCTCCACCGATTCGGCGCGGTCGGGCTCCAGGCTCTCCAGTTCCTTGCGGATGATCTCGCCGACCGGCGTGCCGCGGAGGTAAGCGTCGAAGGAGGTCGTCGTGACCACGAACCCCGGAGGGATCGGCAGCCCGTTGCGGACCAGCTCTCCCAGCTTGCAGGCCTTTCCCCCGACACGGAGGTTGTCCCGGTCCGAGACGTCCGCCAGATCGACGACCAACGCGTCCGGAGCCACCATCGGGATCGCCATGGTTCAGTCGTCCCTCACGAGCGTCCAAGCGACCAGGTCGGAGGAAGGGGAGTAGGGGTGGACCACGTGCGGCGCCCCCAGGGTCCAACGGGAGGAGGTCGCTTCCGAGACCTCTTGGAGAAGGTCACGGCCCCGCTGCGGCAGGTCCGCTCTTCGCACGACCTCGTAGTGGTGAAGAGTCCCCGCTGGCATGACGTGTTGCGCGACCGAAGTTGCGTACTTATATCCTTCGCGGGGAAGGTTCATGACGACGCGCGAGAACGTGCGATTCTCGCGGAGGAACGCCTCGGCATCCCCCTCAACGATCTCGAGCCGGGACGACACTCCCAGACGTGAAGCGTTCTCGCGGAGGAGCGCGATCGCGGCGGGGTTGAGGTCGACCGCCACCGCTCTCGCCTCGGGGTGGAGACGGAGCGCGGTCAAGGCGAAGGGACCGACGCCGCAGAAGAGGTCCAAGAGATTCTCCTGGGGCCCCACCAGCTCGGCGACCCGCTGATGCTCCCTCGCCAGACGAGGAGAGAAGTACGCCCCTTCGAGGTCCACGCGGAAGGAAAGCCCGTTCTCGCGATGGACCGTCGAGGACCCTCCGCTGCCCGCCAACGTTTCGAGGGAACGGACGCGCGCCACCCCCTCCACCCCACGGTCGAGGGCCACCTTTCGACATCCCGGAACGAACGAGAGCAACGCCTCCCCGATGGCCTTCCCGTGGGGGACCAACGGATCGGGGAGCCGGATGAGAACGATGTCCCCGACGATGTCGAAGGAGGAGGGCAGCAGGTCCCGCAGCTCGCCGGGGACCTCGACGAGCTCGCGGTAGTCCCGCGCCTTTCGGGGCGTCGCGGGTTCGAACTCCCGGTCCACGAGCGTACCGACGATGGTGTCTGGCAGAGGGGTCGGGAGCCCCTGGACCGGGAAGTAGACCATCTCTGCCTCGCGCTGGGGCTGCAGGTCCCCCCGGAGCCATCCGCCGGCCGAGAGGGCCCTGCGGACCTGCTCGCCCTTCGAACGCTCGACGGCGAGCGCCTGCGCCGGCATGGTGCTAGGGCGGCGATCGGGCGGGCGCGTGAGGGACCGCCCCCCTGCCGGCTTGCCCGCGGAGGAAGAGGTGGTCTAGCAGATCGCGGCCGAGCAATCCCTTGAGGGGTCCCACCTCACAGGTCGCTTCCGAGAACTTGCGCGGCGCGTCCCCACGCGAGGGGTCGGCGAGGTCCGGGGCCCCGACGAGCAGCACGGGGACGGGATCGTCCGAGTGCCCCTTGAGGATGCACGGGGTCGCGTGGTCCGCCGTCACGAGGAGCCGGCAGCGCTGGAGGTCCAGCCCCTCGAGGAAGGGGCCGAAGAAGTGCTCGTCGAGGGCATCGACGACCTCCCGCTTCTTCCGAGCGTCGCCGTCGTGGCCGGGTTCGTCCGGTCCCTTCAGGTGGATGTAGAGGAAGGGCTGCTTGGCAAGCAGCTCCCGGCAACGTTGGGCCCGATACCGGTACCCCTCCGCTCGGTGGGCCGGGTCCACCGGTCCGACGAAGACGTCCTCGAGCTCGAGGAGCCTCGCGAGCCCCCGCTCGACGGGCATCTCGGTCAAGGCCGCCCCTCCCGTCCCCCATCGGTCACGGAAGGTCCGGAGCCCTCTCGGGGCCGTTCCGGCGTCTCGGAGGAGGAGGTGGTTCGCTTCCAGGCCCCCCCTCGCCCTGCGGCGGACGTTCACGGGGTGGTCGCGGAGCACGGCGGGCACTCGGTCGACGAAGAGGTTGACGAGTCCGGCCGTGCGCGCAGCCTCCTCCGACCCATCGAGGGGCTTCACCCGCCGGATCTGGGGTCGCTCGGGCTTCACCGCGTGCCCGAGGCCGCCGATCTTCTCGTAGTAGGGGTCGGAGTTGGAGACCTCTGGAGAGAGGGCCCCGCCCGACCGGGGTGCGAGCCGGAGGACCCCGCGGTGCCCGACGGTCGCCTGAGCCCGGGCCTCGACGCCCTCAGGACCTAGAAGGTCGGCCCGGCTGATGGCCTCTGCCAGCTCCTTGGCCTCTTCGGTCGAGAGCGACCGCCCCACCCGGGCATCCTTCACGACGTTCTCCGGGTCCACGGTGGCGAAGTTGAACCGGAACGCGACCTGGCCGGGCTCGACGTGGAGCCCCACCCCCTCGGCCTCGAGCACGCCCCGCCCGGGCGAATCCGTCCTGGGATCGTAGCCGAGCAGCCCCAGGACCCCCGCGTCGGACTCCGGGGCGATCCCCGGGCCCACGGTGACCACGTTGCCAAGGGTCCCGCGCGCGGCCAGTCGGTCGAGGTTGGGGGTCCGGGCGGCCTCGAGGGGGGTCTTCCCCCCAAGGTCCGGGTGGGGTCGGTCCCCGAGCCCGTCCAGGACGATCAGCGCGCAGGGCAGCGAGGTGCCGCCGGGGCTCGTTTCCTTGGGCCCCGCCACGCGCGAAGGTGACACGCTCTCGCCCCTTCCCTTCATCCTATTAAGCCGTACCGGTCCTGGCCGCGGCTGACGTGGCGCTCGGAGAGAAGATCAAGGCGTTCGGCGGGACCCCGATCGGGTTCGTCGTCTACCTCGCCATCATCGTCCTGCTCGCCGGGTACTTCGTCGGGGAGCTGGGCATCCCGGTCGGGGCCCTGCTCATGCTGCTGGTCTCCTTCGGCCTCCCCATCTACTTCGGCTGGAAGACCTCCCTGCGCAAGCTCCTCATCGTCGCCGTGGCGGTCCTGCTGTTCGCGCCCCTCGTAACGGGGGTGGTGGTGACGCAGATGGCCGTCGTCCCGTCCCCGGTCTCTTGGAGCGGAGACAACGTGCTCCAGAACGGGAGCGTCGACCCGTACATGGGCGCCGCCAGCGGTCAGACCTACCACTTCCAGGTCCAGGTCTGGCCCTCGCACCTGGGGCCGAACCTCACCCTGAAAGCGGTCTACCTGTGGGTCACCAACTGCGCGTACGACACGAGCAACACGCAAGGGACCTGCTACCTGACCCCCCACGATCCGTTCACCAATCTGAGCCAGAAGCTCTCGCCGGCGCAGCAGAACTCCACCGTCAGTCCCTTCATGGTCTACTTCAATTCCAGCTCGCTTCCAAAGGGCCAGATCCTTTACTTCATGTTCCTGACGGCGGTGGCCAGCGTCGGCAGCGAGTCGCAGTGGATCTACGGCCTCAGCGCCCACTACGGGGGCTGGAGCTGCACGGTCCCCGGCGGTCCCCCCGCGGGGTACTCCGGCTGTTCCTACACCCAGGGCCCGATCACGGGAGGGTGGGGCTCGGCCTACTTCTACCTCCTGCCGGACTTCTACCTCTCGATGGCGCTCCTCGTGGGCGTCCTCGTGGCGGTGATGCTCGTCTACACCTACCTCAAGGGCCGCGAGCGCATGCGGCTCGCCAAGGCCAAGGCGTCCGCCGGCGGGGAGAGCGAGACCGCGCCCGTCGCCGAGCTGCGTTGCCCGCACTGCCACGCCGTGGTGGACAAGGGGGAGACCAGTTGCTGGAAGTGCAAGAAGAGCCTGTCCTCACCTCCAGAGAAAGCACCGCTCCCCTCGGGCGGAACGACCGGGTCCGGTAAGGAGGACTCTTCCCAGCCCCTCTCTCCGATCACTTCTCCGGGAGAGGGCGCCGCGAAGCCAGAGACTCCTCCCGCGTCCGAGCCCGCGGGGCAGGAATAGGCACGGGGGCCACCGGGGGCTCCGCTTGGCCTCCGGAGGGCCTCTCTAGACGGGACCGGAGGGGATCTCCTCCTCGAAGTGCAGGACCTAGCTCTGGAACTTCCAAGGAGAGGCTCGAGCCCGCTCGCCCCGTCCCCGGAGCTGCTTCTCACGCCGTGGCCATGCAGGCGATGCAGGGGTGTCCCTCTAGGAGGAGCGGAGCCCCGCACTTCAGGCACGCAGGTTCGCTCTCCGAGGGGAAGCGCGACGGGCCATCGGGCTCCAAGTATCGATCGGGACCCTGATGCATCGCGCCTCCCGACGAGGGAGACGAAAGCAGGTCGGGGACCGGGCCGGTGGCATCCGTTCCCGCAGGCTCGGGGATCCAAGACGTCGTTGGAGAGCGTGATGTCGGAGGAACGTCGCGGCGCACGCCCCCTTGCACGGGATGTGCGGGTGAGGAGGAGGGGGCAGCCTCGGGCTCTCCTGGCGCAGGTGTGCGAGAGTCGAGCCCCCCGTGTCCGGGCCCAGCCCTGATGTGGTCGGCTTGGGCGATTGCTCCATCGCTCGGCGCCGGAGGGTCGATGGGAATGGCGGAGGATGAGGGAATCGACCATGATGCTCCGGGCCACCCGGTGGGGGCGTCCCCCGCAGACGCCGAACTGTAGGGCGGGGGGTCCCCAGGCGGCGGGAAGCTCTGGGGGGACCAGGACACGTCCAGGGGCGCGGCCGCAGCTTCGGGCTCGCCCGAGGGCGGCGGGGGGGCCCCGTCGGATCCCTCCTCGAATGACCCCCGTCGGTCTCCGCCCCCGCCTCTCCTACGGGCTGCCCAGATCGCTACCGGGACCGCCACGAGCAGACCCAACACCAGCCCGAGCAGCAGGTCCATCTCCCCGTTCAAGCCCAGGAAGCCGTTCGACTTCTGGGGAGCGGGGACCGAGATGGTGATGGTCGCGTTGGCCCACGCGGACCTTCCGTTCAGGCTCGCCTGGACCGAGAGCGTCGTGCTCCCCGCTGCGCTCGCCGCCGTGAAGGTCGTAGAGCCTCCGAAGCTCGGGCTGACGGAGCCCAACGGGCTGGAGAGGGCCCAGGTGTAGGTGAGGCCCGAGGGACACGATCCACCACTGCACGTGGCGGAGGCGGTGAAGGTCTGCGATCCTCCGGTGGCCAACGCAGCGGAAGTGGGGTTGACGGAGACCGAGGCCAGCGTGGGCACGATGGGAGGTGCGCTGATGGTGACGGTGGCGGTCGCCTCCTGGCTCACCCCGTTCAGCGTCCCGTTGACGAAGAGCGACGCGGTCCCTGCGGCAGAGCCTGCCGTGAAGGTGGTCCATGAGCTTGTGGTCGAGCTGAGGCTGCCCAGAGCGTTGGTGAGCGACCAGGCATAGGTGACCCCCGTGGCGGGGCAGGGCCCTCCCAGGCAAGTGGCGGTGGTCGAGAACGTCGCGGCGCTCCCCGGGGAGAGGGTCTTGGTGCTCGGGGAAACAGAGAGCGAGGAGAGCGTGGGGTTGACCGTGAGCGAGGTCGTGGCGTTCGCACTTTCCCCGACCGTGCCGTTCACGAACGCTCGGACGGTGTAACTTCCCGCGGTCGAAGGATCACATCGCAGGCTCGGGGAGTCGACGGTCAGGCAGCCCGATGGGAGGCCCGTGTACGCATAGGCGAGGGAACCGGTCCCTCCCGAGGCGGAGACGTTGAGATAGGACCGGCCTCCGACAGACACGGCGGGGGGAGCTGCCGTGAACGCGGAGATGGATATCGGAACGGCGGCAGCCAGGACCGTGACCGTGACGGACCCTGTGGCGGTGGTTCTCGCGCTATCGGTCACGTTGAGGGTCACATCGTACGTTCCGGGGAGGGTGTAGGTGTGGGTGGGGTTCTGCAGGGCCGAGGTCCCGCCATCCCCGAAGCGCCAGGCCCAAGTCGTGAAGGGCGGGGATCCTCCCGCCGCGGTCCCTGTGAAGCTCACCGTGAGCGGCGCGGAACCGGACGAAGGGTTCGCCGAGGCCGAGATCGTGAGGTGTCGGAACAATAGGACCGTCGCGGTGCCGTAGCCCCCTTCGGTCCAGGGCCCTACCGGCCCCGCGGTCCATGTCGTGACCGGATCTCCCTGCATGTCGACGTACTCGCCCGCCGGGAAGGTCACATTCGTCCAGTTGGTCCTCGAGGGATTGACCACGGCGATCCCGCCCGTATAGTTCCTCATGTAGACCCGGGTCAGCTGTCCGCCGCTCCCCGTCGGTTCGAGCAGATCGAACATCGGCCCCGTGGGATGGCCGATGGGCGAGGCGTACTCGGGCTCCCAGTAGTCCAGCCCCGTGTATCCCTGGGGCCCGTCCGCAATGTAGAACCAGGTGTAGTTGCCCTTGACCAGGAGGTAGTTTCCCACCGTCCAGTTGAGGTACGCGCGCGCATCCTGGGCGGTGGTGTTCGTCCCCACCGTGATGTTCGACCACCACTCGTGGAGGTAGGCGCCGGTGAAGACCGGCGAGCCGATGAGCGCGATCCCGCCGCCGTAGTGCTGCCCTTCCAGGATGAAGGACTGCGCCATCGTCAGCCAGGTGTTGTTCATGCAGAGGGAGTTGCCGTCGTTGATCCCATCGAACCCGTTCTCGGAGGCCAGGATGTCCGCGGACCCCATGGGGTCGTCCCATCCCCCGCAGTAGTAGGGTCCCGAGCCGTAGTACCAGCCCTCATGGACGCCGGTACCGCCCCCGTAGAGGTCGCCCTCCCATCCGTCGTCGTTCACCACGATGGGGAACGCGGGCATGCTGAGGTTGGCCGCTTCCATCTTCCACCGCAAGGCGAAGTAGTGCATGGCCCCGATCGCCACGGCGTTCTCGTAGGCGGCGTCCTGGGTGCCGTCCCCCGCGAACTGGGAGACCCAGACCGGTGACCCCGAGCTGTAGTTGTAGTGTCCCACGAGGTTCGTCGTGCTGTTGAGGTAGCTCACACAGTTCCCGCCGACCGAGGACTCGCAGAGATTGAAACCGTCCGTGTTGGACGAGTGGTACATGTCGATCGAAACGCCGTCGCACGCGTTCGGTCCGATCGACCCCCCTTCAACGTAGGTCTGGATGATGAAGTTCTGGACCGCGGGGTTGGTCATGTCCACGATCGGGTGCACCCCATCGGGGACGACCGGCGCCCGGAGCGGAGCGCTTGTCGTCCAACCCGAGCCGGTATAGTTCTGGTACTGCGCCCACGAGTATTCGATCCACTCCGGGTGGTGGGTCCAGATCCAGGTCTGGTTGGTGTAGGGAGGCATCCATTCGTAGTACTCCCACGGGATGTACTGGAAGCTCGGGACCGAAGGGTTCGGGTCGGGGCAGCTGCCACCCCAATCCCACCCGCTCCAGCTCGCGGCGGGTGCCGGCCCGTTCGATCCGCCGAACACGGAGAAGAGATGGATGCCGTTCCAGGTGGAGCCCAGGCCGGCCAGGCCAGGGTCCTGCACCCGAGGCGCCAGTAGCGCATACGTCGAAAGCTGACTGCCCACCTCTGAGGTGAGCGGGCCGGTGGCGGGAAGGTTCGAGGCGGCACGGGCGTTCGCGGTCCAAACGGCAGAAGCGACCCTCGTATGCGCTGCCGTTGGGAGCGGGACCGACGTGCCTCCTCCACCGGCGGCCCCCGGGACCCACCCAGGGCCCAGGGCCATCAGCGCGACCACCGCGAAGACGCCGATCGCCATCTCGGCGATGCGGACCGACCGGTCGTGTCGGCCCACCGTGAGGAGGGATCCGAGGATTCGCTCGCGAGGCTCCGTTCCAGGATTGGGGTGGGGCATGGGAGACTCTACGGAGGTGGGGGATATTCCCAAGATTGGAACGAAGTCGCAAGCGTAGCAAATTCGTTCCAATCCACAGATATACCCCCGCTCCGGACTCTGAGAGTGTGGTGGCTGCCGGGATCTGGGTCAACGCCTTGAGGGCAGGACGGCGGTCAGGGGAATGGAGGACGGGGACGTGACCCGGAAGTTCGGACCCAGCCCTCTTGCGGGGGCGAGGACCGGCGGCGGTCGACCTCTGTTCCCCCACGCCACGCCAGCTCCCGGCCTTCCTGGTCGTCGTTCCGACCGCGGTCGCTCGGACCTTCGTTCCACGACGGTCCCTGGGCGGAGGTCCCGTCACCTCGTCGTCGATCTACGCCGGGGTAGGCCTGTCGCGGTGCGGGCGTTGCAGTTCGCGCTCGTGATGCTGGTGGGAACGCTGCTGGCGGCTCCTCTGGCGCCCGCCCGCTCCTCTTCGAGCCCCTGGTCGGCCTCTCAGACGTCGGCGCTGCTCTCCTCGAACAGCACGGGCGAATCTCCGTGCGACATCAACCTCACCAACGGCCAGTTCTCCTCCCAGTGGGCGAACGCCTCCGCGGGAGCGATCACCGGGCCCTCGCTCTTTCCGAACGGCTCGAACAACAGCGAGCGGGACATCCTCTGGGGAAAGGTCTGCAACAGCCCCTCCTGGATCTTCTTCGCGGTCGGCCTTCAGGCCGAGCCCACGAACGCTTCCTGGTACCGGATCTGGATCGACACCACCGGCTCCGGGGTACGGGACTACGACCTCGTCTTCGCCACGTGGGGGCTCGAGGTCTGGAACTTCAGCACCACGCTGTACACCTGCTACCTGGGGCCCGGCCCGGTCTGCGACCGGCAGCTCCCTGCGGGGTGCACCTGCTGGGAGGTCGGCGTTCCGCTCTCCCTGCTCGGAGACCCATCTTCTCTCCGATATCGGGCGGACGCGAGGACCAACACCGATGTGCTGATCGACACGGTGCCCACTCTTCCCGCCTGGAGCCCGGTCTACTACCTCCGCCCTCCCCCCGCGAAAGCGGCCGCTCCTCTCTGGGAGAACCCGGTCGTGATCGTGGCCGGGTCGGTATTCGCCGGCTCCGCCATCCTCGCGGTGTTCGTGGCCACGAGCGAAGCGTGGCGCTACGGATTCCTGGTCCTACCCCCCGCTCTCTACGCCAGGCTGGGGAAGACCAAGGCGCTCGACCATTTTCTACGGGGTCGGATCTACCAGTCCATCCAGGAGCACCCGGGGATCACGTACACCGAGCTCAAGAACTCGGTCGGGGTCGCGAACGGGGTACTGACCTACCACTTGCACTATCTGGAGATGGCGGGCTTCCTGCGGTCACGACGCGATAGGAAGTGGAAGCAGTTCTACGCCGCGGATGCCCCCATGGTCCAAGGGGACCGCTACCTCTCGCTCGTGCAGAAGCGCCTGGTGGAGGCGTGCAGGGACGAGCCGGGTCAGGGCTACTCCCAGATCGCGCACCGCATCGGGGTCACCAAGTGGCAGGTGATGTACAACGCCAAGAGGCTCGCGGAGGACAGGCTGCTGGTCCTTCAGCGGAAGGGCATCTCGGTGCACTGCTTCCCCGGCACCGCTCCCCTCGTGTCCAAGGTCCCCCAGACCAGCGCGGGGACCCCCGTCCCCGGCCAAGCCGCAGCGGCCGCCCCGAAGCCGACCACCGCCCCCGGGACGCCGGGCGGCGTGGCGGCCTCCGGGGGGTCGCGTAGCCCGCCGAGCGGGCCGGACTGACCCTGCGCCCAGGCGGCTCCGCTCAGGCTCTGTAGGGGCTTGCCTCCCTCTCGAGGAGGGCGGAGCGGGCCTTGCCGTCCTGGATGGCCCCTGAAAGGCCAAGCCTCGCCTGATCACCGTGCGAGGGAGGCCGCCGCCGCATCCCTCAGGCGCTTCCGCATCGGGTCGCTTCTCGGCGCGGTGGCCGCGCGCGCGGACGGCGAGGAGGGCGGGAGCGCGGTGAGCCGCGCGGAGCTGGCAAAGTGGATCCGGGCCTGGAGCTCGGTGACGGAGGGGTAGATGGTCGAGCCCTGATCGAGAAGGCCCGGTGTTAGCGTGCTGGAGGGTGCAGAGTGCGAGAACGCGATCGCGCTCACGGTCGTCGCCCCGCTGACCGTCACGTCCGTGACCATCATCGCCCCGTTGTAGGGGTAGACCTGGGGCCCGTTGTTCGTTGCCGCGACGAAGGCCAGTTCGACAACCTCTCCGAGATAGCCGGACAAGGAGATGGGCCCGGCGTGGTTCCAGTTCGCGCTGGACGTGCCGCTCGTACCCCCGTTCCAGATCTGGATCCAGGCGGTCTGCCCGTTGGACATGACCGGGGTGATGAAGACGCCCAGGCCCTGAGCGGGGGCTCCGTTGGCGGTCGCCCTGTTGAGGACGTAGTCGAAGGAGAGCGTGGCCGAGGCCGCGTTGGAGAGGGCGATCGGCCGGGTGGCCAGCGTGTCCCACATGTTCGCGTCGAGGGCGAGCGATGTGCCGGCAGCGTTGGGGGCTGCGGCGATCCAGGCTCCCTGGGCCATCGTCGGGAGGGCGCCGTAGCCCGTGAATAGGGAATACGTGGACTTGGGGACGTTGTGCCAGAGGTCCGGCGGGATAGCAGGCGCGCCGAACTGGTCGTTCGCGGTCACGGCCCCGCCGTTGCTCGTGTAGATGTCCAGGCTGTTCGCCCAGTAGCCGACCGCAGGAGATGTGGGGTTGGACCCGCCACAGCTTGCCAGGTCCCCTTCCAGGTAGTCCCAACCGATGCGGACCATGTCGCCCGCGTACTGAGAGAGGTCCATCTTCTCGAGCTCCCAGCCAAACGTCCCGCTCGCGCTGGAACCGGTGAAGGAGCTGATCGAGCTGCAGGCGTTGCTCAGGGGCACAGTGCCGGTGTACCCAGGTCCCGGGGTCGGAACCGTTCCTCCGGGTCCGGCATTGCAGGCGGCGTTGGCCCCGGTCCCTGCCCAGGAAGTCCCGCCGTTCGTGGAGTACTCCACGCAGACCACGACTCCCGTGAAGGACGCCGAGAGGTCGTACCGTTGGTACCACTGCGCATAGGCCGTCGTGCCGGGGTCTGAGGGGATGGTCACCGCGGAGCTGTAGGTCCAGGGGCTCACGAAGTTGGGATTCTCGAAGTCGTCGAGGATCCCGAGGGAAGCGCAGAGCGTCGATCCCACCACGGCGTAGCAGGCGTCCCCCGTCGCGCCGGTGTCGGCAGGGCCCATGGTGTCCATCGCCCAGTGGGCCGCGCAGTAGCCCTCCGGGTTGCCGATCAGGTCCTTCTGCTGATACCAGTAGTTCACCCCCGGGTTGGTGCATCCGCCACCGGGGTACCAGTTCGGGTACCCCGAGATGTAACCGTTCACGAAGGTGGTGACTCCGGAGTCCTGATTGTAGAAGTTGTCCGTGCACGATGCGCCGTTCCCGGTCGAGTAGTAGCCGTAGTTCGTCCCCTGGGTGTAGCTTGGGGAAACGGTCACTCCGTAAGGGACGTAGCCCGGGAAGGTGTACGGGATCGAACCCTGCGGGCCCTGCGGCCACTCCTGGGCGATGTTCGAGTTGCCCCCGTAGTAATAGATACCCTGGCCGCTCAGCGGGGTGCCGCACGCGGGGGACTGCGCGTCCTGCCAGAGCGACAGCTGCTGGTGCGTCCAGACGTTCTCTCCCGCGCCTCCGTCATCGTAGAAGAAGTAGACCGTCAGGTTCCACACGCCGTACTGGTGGAGACCGGGCTCGATCGCCGCCGTGTTCGGGCTCGTGATCTTGACCGAGATCGCGTTCACGGAACCGAAGAGCGGGGTCCAGGGGAAGGAGAGGACCCCCACGCTCACGCTCATGTTCCCGCCGGCCGTGCTCGAGGCGGGGCCCACGGTGAGCGAGCCCGAACCCAGGATGTGCGAACCGTCGTAGACCTGGAGGCTCGCGCCGTACGCGGGCGCCCCTCCCAGGTTCGTCACGTTCACTTGGACCAGGTACTGCTGGTTGAGCTGAGGGTGCATCTGGTCGAAGTTCATGTACGGCGAGGTCGCCGTGGCGAAGGTGATGTCCGGGGCGTCGACGATCGCGTTCGGCGCCGGGAGCAGGCGCCCACTGAACGTCGCGAACTGCAGCAGGGCCGTCCGGAGCTGTCCCACGCCGGACGCCTCTCCGACCGCGGCGAGGCTGAAGTCCCAGAAGGCGGTGTGCCACCCGGCGGCGGTGGAGAAGAGGTCCTGGGCCGCGACCGACGGGGGCGAGTTGAACGTCCACGGGTCCGCGTTGTTGTAGTACATCGAGAACTGGTTCCACAGCACCGAGGAGGAGGCGTTGAACGCCTGGTAGTAGTAGCTCGTCGCGTTCAACGGGTACGGGATGGCGATCCCGTTGCCCACCATGTTGCCCGACTGCCCGTAGATGGGTCCGGATGGGGTCAAGGTCAGCGCGGACGGGGTGGGCATGAGGACCCCGAGGTAGGTCCCGAGGAAGTGGGTCGTGACCGGGTTGGCCACGTTCGTGAGGAGCCCTCCCCCTAGGAAGAGGAGCGACGAGGCCGTGCCGCCGTTGTTCAGGAAGGAGACCAGGGCGATGGCGTTGCGGTTGTTGAGCGGGCAGCTCGTGCCGTTGATGGTGTCTCCCAGGTTCCAGACCACCAGGTTGTAGCGCGGCGGAGCGGTCTGCAGGGCGGACAGCACGGAGGAGGGCAGGAGCCCGCAGGGGGTGGTGATCCGGGCGAGGGAGATGGTGGAGGAGGGGAAGCCGGCCACGATGAGGTCCCGGAAGACCGCGGGTGTCGTCTGGTGGCAGATCCCTCCCTGGCAGGAGGCGCCCGTGACCCCGTTCTGCGTCCCGTCCACGAGGAGGACGTTGTAGTGGACGTAGAGCTGGCGGGCGAAGAGGCTGTTCGACATCTGGTTGTTCGCGGCGAGGCTGTCGGAGGACGGGGGGATGATCTGCACGCCGACCGAGAGGTATCCGATCACGTTCGGGGTCCAGTTGAAGGTCACGCGCACCGACCCGCCCATCGGGGCAGGACCGACGGCGGCGGTCACGGGCGTCCCCGCGACGTAGTAGGGCAGCCCGTTCACCAGGAGCTCGGCGATGCATGTGCCCGTCGCAGGACCGTTGTTCCGCACGGTGAAGTTCACGTACGCCGGGCTGTTGAAGGTCAGGACCGTGGGCTGAACGTTGACCGCGCTCACCGCCCAGTCGTTGGCGCTCCGGTGGGGATAGAGCGTCGTGAAGTTCGCGAGGAAGTTGTAGACGTCGAAGACGACGGAGGCCTGGTTCCCCAGTGCAGTGACGTAGGTCGTGGAGGCCCAGGGCATCGAGCGCGAGAGCGCCGCGAGCTCGAAGGGCATGGTCATGGTCTTGTACGCCCCGGTCGTGTTGAGCGCCACCGCGACCGCCCCGGAGGCCGTCGTCATGTAGGTGACGCCTCCGCCGGCGGCGGTCACCGTGTCGTAGTTGGGCTGGGCGAGGTAGCCGCCTTCCGACTGCCCGGGGAGGTAGCCGTTCAGGTAGAGGTTCGTCCCCGTGATCCCGACGGTGGGCACGGTGGCCTGCGCGGGGAGGGTGGCCTGGACCACGCCGTTGGTCGCCGTCGCCAGGCTCCGGGCGGTGATGGTGCCGAGCCCGAGGTCACCGAGAAGCGCGCCGTTGGTCGCGGCGGAGCCTGCGAGCGCGCTGCCCCCCACGAGCCACACCGAGCGGTGCCCGGGACCGGTGGGGCACGTCGGAGAACCCGTCCCGGTCGCGCACTCGATCGCGAGCTGGTCGGAGGCCGTGAGCTGCCCGGAGTTCGAAAGCTCCCAGATGACGACGTCGTAGTTGTTGAGGCAGGTCGGGGCCGAGCAGTCCCAGGCGATGACCGACGCGCCCGGGGGGACGATCGTCGTGTTGAAGGGGACCGCGGCGGAGGTGAGGTCCGTCTCGAGGTAGGTGAACGTGTCGGTGGAGGCGTTGGTCCCGGGCGTCACGCCCGTCTCATCGATGACGAGCGTCCGCGGGAACACCGTCAGGGCGAGCGTCGCGACGTTGGTGACGCTGCCGGAGGCGTTCACCCAGCACCAGATCACGTAGTCGCCCGTGCTCGGACCGGCCTTCCAGTAGATCGTCGTGGTGTTGGTGATCGAGACGTTCAGCGAGCCGTCGTGGATGAGCGAGTGGAGCGCACCGGTGGCGCTGGAGCGGAAGTTGACGGTCACCCCCGTCGCCTGCGCGCCGCCCACGTTGGTGAACGTCGACGTGAGGGCCGTGGACTGCGAGACGGTCGGGTTCCCCGGGGTCGAGGTCAGGGTGATGGCGAACTGGGCCTTCGCCGAGGACCCTCCAACGAAAGTGAAGTAGAAGATGATGCTGTTGTGCTGCGGGTGCGGGACGCCCGTGCCGTTGTCGTAAGCGGAGATCACGAAGGTGTACTGCGTGTTGGGCTGAGGGGTCGGGAAGCACGTCGGGCAGGCGAAGGTCGGCGTGAACGACCAGACGCCTGAGCCGCCCGAACAGCTGTACTGCGCGTTCGGATTGCTCGCGCACTGCTGCATCGGCTGGGCCTTCGACTGGACCCACAGCGAGGAGTTCACGTAGACGGAGTTGTAGTTCAGGTCCGAGCTGCGGATGCTCGTGTAGACGGTGTAGGGCTGAGAGTTCCCGGGGTTGTTCTGGAACACCCCGTAGTTCGTGAAGATCGGAGGGATGTTGGGGGTGGTCCCTGGGAGCACCACGTGGAACAGCAGCGTGTTCGACCCCGTGTTCACGATGGAGACGGTGACGTTGTCACCGGCGGCGGAGAGGCTTCCTCCGGGACAAACGGTGGTCCCGACCTTCAGGACGAGCGTCCAGGTCTGACCGGCCGTCCAGATGGAGGGCCCTCCCGCGAGGGCCTGGGTGGGGGTGTAGGGGTTCCCGTAGGTTCCCGTTCGGGTGCAGGCGAAGTTCCCGCCGTGGAGGTTCGAGGAGAGGTAGATCGCGACAGCGGCGGAGGAGAGCGTCGGACCCGCCTGGTAGGTGATGTTGATGTTCGTCTCGATGGGACTGGTCCCTCCGGAGATCCCCAGCACGGCCGAGAACTGGGAGGTGGAGCTCCCCGGGGGCGAGGGGAGGGTCGAGACAAAGTAGAAGATGGAGGAGAACAGGACCACGGTGAGCGCGAGGATCAGGATCGTTCCGATGACCTCGGAGACCCCCCTTCGTACCCTTCCGAGCCGGCGGGGGGTCGCCCTGGAAAGTCGGGTGTCAGCGTTCCGTCCGTCCTCGAGCGCAAGGTACGATTGTGGTCGCATACCGGGTCCTCTGGGGGCGTCGAGAGCGCACCGCGACGGGCTCAACGGCGCTCTCGGTCGGATACGTACTACCATGCAGGATATTTCAACCAACCTCCGAACCCGGTCCTAGCAGGGGTCCAAGCTCCGGGCTCGGTACGTATCATGGATCATGCCGGCTGAGGTGTGATCGTCCATCGCGGGCTCACCGCCAGGAGCGGCGTGGAGTGGGTGAGACCAAGCAGGTGGGCAGGCACGAAACCCCCGGGCACGTCACCCGACGCGGGAATGGGCACGGCGGTCGATCCCAAGGTAACGACCGGGGGGTGCTGCAGGAGTTCCGCCCGGGCCGCAGGGCTGAGCCTCGGGGTGAGCGCGTGGGCGCCGTTGTTGAGGCCGTCCGACCGGGCCTGGAGCGCCGCTTGGACCGCGACACCGGGAGCCACCGCCTGGATGGAGGTCGCACCCTGGACGTAGACGCCCGACACCATCGCCGCGGCGCCCACGTACGGGTAGGGGTACGTGACGGGATCGTCCCCGTCCAGGCCGCAGTTCGTGCCGAGCACGAACCGGATCTTGATCACGCTGCCCAGGTAGCCGGAGAGGTCCACCTTCGCGAAGTGCCAGGCCGTGTCCCCGCTCCCCGTCGTGGCGCCGTTCACGATGTTCGCGGTCCAGATCTGGACCCAGTTCGTCTGCCCGTTCGGGAGCACCGGGGTGGCCTGGATGATCAATCCCATCGGCGGATCGCCGTTGGCGTTGTTGCGGCTCCAGACGTAGTTGAAGCTCAGCGTGGCGTTCGCCGCGTTCGACAGGTCGATCGGGCGGGAGTAGAGCGAGTCCCACATGTTGGGGTTGAGGGCGTAGTTCGTCCCCGAGACGGCCCCGGAGAGCCAGGCCCCGCCGGTCGGGGGCGGCGCCGCGCCAAAGGACGAGGCGACGGTCGAGGTGATGCGCCAGAGATCGACCGGGATGTTCGCGCCGGGGTTGGGACATCCTCCGCTGTTCGTGAGGGTCGTGGTCGGGCCCCCGGACTCGAGTACCGTGGGCTGGTCGATCCACCAGCCTTGCTCCTGCGGCGAGGCCGAGCCTCCGCACGTGGTGGTGCCTTCGACGAAGCCCCAACCGACGTACACCGTGGCCGTTCCGGTGGCCGGGATGTACCGGGTGAGGTTGACGGTCTCGTACTGCCAGTTGGCCGGACCTCCGCTGCCGAACCCGGTGTTCGCCCCAGTGAACGCCTGGACGACCTGACACGCACCGGCAAGGCCGAACGTGATGGTCCCGCTGTAGCCCGGCCCGGGGGTGACGATCCCGTTGGCGGCCGTGAGCGAGATCGCACCGTTGTTCGTCGGGCAGTTCTGGGTGGTCAAGACGCAGAGGATCCCCCCGTTCTGGTAGGGAGAGAGGTCGTAGGACTGCCACCAGTTGACCTGGGCCGAGGTCTCCCCGGCCTTGAGCGTGATGGGTTGGGAGTACAGCCAGTTGACGCTTCCCCCGTTGCTGTTGCTCTGGTCGTCCTGGATCTCGGAGGAGGTGCAGCTCCAGACGGTGACGTAGCAGTCCGTGGTATCCTGCCCCCAGTTGTTCGGGCCGGGGCCGCCGGTGACGAGGGCGCCGACGGCCTCGTTGCTGTCGTCCGAGATGAAGATCTGCTGACCGACCGGCGGCGACCCTGAGCCGTCCTCGTCCCACTGGATCATGTTGTCGTGCGTCCACTGGTTCGAGTTGTCCGTCGTCGGGTCGTAGAAGAAGTAGACCGTCACGTTCCATTGCGCCTTCTGCGCCACGCCGGGAAGGATGCCTGCGGTGAGGCCGGAGGTGATGACGACCTTGATCGGGTTCGTGTAGCCGTACAGCGGCGTCCAGGCCACGGAGATCGACGCGGTGCTGATGACGTTCAGCCCGCCCGTGACCGTGTAGGAAGGTCCGACGGTGGTCGAGCTCGAGCCCAGGATGTGGGATCCGTCGTAGACCTGGACCCCGACGCTGAACGCCGTGGCCCCTCCGAGGTTCGTGAGGTTCGCCCGGATGAGGTACTGCTGGTCGAGCTGCGGGTGCATCTGGTCGAAGTTCGTCCAGGGCTGCAGCGCGGTCGCGAAGGTGATGTCCGGAGTGGAGACCACCGCGTCCGGCTTGGGTAGCAGTCTACCCGCGAAGGTGGAGAAGCGGAGGAGCGCGAGGTCGAACGCGGGGGTCCCTCCGGCCTGTCCGTGGACCGTCGCCAGGTTGAACCCCCAGTAGGCCGTGTGCCAGCCTGCGGCGAACGAGAAGGCGCTCGCCCCGGCGCCGTGGGCGGTGCCCGGGAGCGTCCAGTAGTCCAGGTCGTTGAAGTACAGGCTGAACGTGTCGACCTCGTTCGGCGTGTTGTTGAGGGCGGCGAACGAGAGGTTCCCCCCGGAGAGGCCGGCGGGATACGGCAGCAGTACCCCGTTCCCCACCTGGTCGCCGATCGCCCCGAAGATGTTGCCCGTCGGGGTCACCGAGGCCGCGGAGAGGATCCGGATCCCAAGGAAGGTGCCGGCGAAGTTGATGACCGGTCCGTCCCCGGTGTCCGTCAGGAGCCCGTTCCCGAGGTACAGCATCGAGGAGCTGGTCCCCCCGTTGTCGAGGAAGGTCGTGAGGGCGTTGAGGTTCGTGTGGGAGAGCGGGCAGCCCGTCGCGTTCGTCGTGTCCCCCGCGTCCCAGACCACGAGGTTGTACCGGGGCGGGTTGTTCGTGAGGGCGGAGATCGTCGACGCCGGGAGGCTGCCGCACCCGTTCGCGTTGGTCAGGACCGCGGTGGAGATGGTGGAGGCCGGGTACCCGTCCGCGATGAGCGCCGAGTAGACGTACGGGGTCGTGTCGTGGCCCCCCGCCGTGTTCTTCGTGGCGTCCACCAGCAGCACGTTGTAGTGGACGTAGAGCTGTTCGGAGAACAGGCTGTTCTCCATCACGTTGTTCGCCGCCGACAGGTCCGTGGTCGGGGCGAGGATCTCGACGCCCACCGTGAGATAGCCGATGAAGGACGGGGTCCAGTTGAACGAGCCCCGCGCGACCCCGCCTTCCGGGGAGGGGGTCAGGACCGTCGTGACCGCGGCTCCCCCGACGAACAGGGGCAGGTTGTCGACCAGCAGCTCGGCCGTGAGCGCGGCGGAGCTGGGGCCGTTGTCACGGACGGTCACGTTCACGTACGCCGGGGTGTTGAACGTCAGGGTGGACGGTTGGACGTCCACCTCGCTCACCGCCCAGTCGTCGCCGTTCCTGTGGGGGTAGAGCATGCTGAAGTTCGCGAGCCAGTTGAACGCGTTGTAGACCACCGAGGACTGCTGGCCCAGGGAGGTCTGGTAGACCGAGCCTCCCCAGGGCATGCTCATCGAGAGGGCGGAGAGCTCGAAGGGCATGGCGAGCGCCTTCCAGCTCCCGTTGTAGGTGCTCGCGACGGTGGTGGCGCCGAGGGTCGTGGCGAAGGCGGGCTGTCCACCGCCCCCGGTCGTCAGCGCGTAGTAGCGGGCGATGGAGGGGGTGTAGTAACCTCCCAGCCAGCCGTTCAGGTACATGTTCGTGGGGAACTCCCCGGTGGTCGGCAGGGCAGTTCCCACCGGGTGGATCTGGGGATAGAGCGCGTTCGAGAAGCTCGTGGGCGTCGCCGCGGAGATCCCGAAGCTGGGGAAGATGGCCGCCGCGCCTTGGAGGGCATTGCCGCCCACGAGCCAGACGGACCGGTGTCCCGGGCCCATGCCGAGGCAGGGGGTGCTCGTGGCGCAGTTGATCACGGCCTGGTCGCTCAGGGTGAGCGCCCCGTTGTTGGAGAGCAGCCAGATCACGACGTCGTAGTTGTTGAGGCAGGTGGGCGCCCCGCAGCCCCACTGGATCACCGAGGAGCCCGGGACCACCGTCGTCGTGTTGTAGGGGATGTCCGCGGAGTTGAGGTCCGTCTCGAGGTAGGTGAAGGTGTCCAGCGAGGCGTTGACGCCGGGCGCGACCCCGGACTCGTCGATGAGCAGGGTCCTCGGGAAGACCGTGACCGCGACGTTCGTCGAGACCGACTGGCCGGTGATCGAGACGGCCTTCGCGGTGAGCGTGACCGCTCCATCCTGGGGGCCGGCCTTCCAGATGGTCGTCGCGTCATAGGTGGGGTTGGGCACGGGCGTGCCCGGAGCGATGCTCGCGAACGCCGTGACCGAACCCACCGGGCCCGTCACGCTCGAGGAGAAGGAGACCGTGACCCCGGTCGCCGGAGCTCCCCCGTTGTCCCCGACATCCGCCGTCAGGGTCACCGATTGGCCCACGGTGGGGTTCCCCACCGAGAGCGAGAGCGAGATGAGCAGCGCAGCGGTGTTGGCGGGCGACGGGAACGTGTAGGTGAACGTGACGGTGTTGTGCTGCACGTGAGGCACTCCCGTCCCGTTGTCCGTCGCGTTCACGACGAACAGGTAGGGCGTGCAGCAGACCGGGCTGGTCGCTCCTCCAGGGACCGTGAGGGTCCAGACCCCGCTTCCCCTCGAGCAGGAGTAGGTCGCCTGGCACTGGTGCATCTGCTGGGCGGTGTTGGGGGCCCCGGGGATCCCGGAGAAGGTCGCGTAGACGGCGTTGTAGTTGAGGTCGGAGCTGCGGATGCTCGTGTAGATGGTGTACGCCTGGTTGGTGCCCCCGTTGCCCGGCTGGTTCACCCCGTAGCTCGTGAAGATGGGCGGGATGTTGGGTGCGGTCCCGGGCAGCGCGACGTGGAAGAGCAGGGTGTTGGTCTGCGTGTTGACGATCGAGACGGTGATGTTGTCACCCGCGGAGGACAGCGCCCCCGTGGGGCAGATGGTCGTGCCCACGATAAGCTGGAGCGACCAGGTCTCGCCCGCGGTCCAGATGGTAGGGGTCCCGGGCAGCGCCTGGCTCGTGGTGTACGGGTTCCCGTAGGTCCCCGTACGGGTGCAGGCGAAGTTCTGGGGGTGGAGGCTGGAGGAGAGGTAGATCGCCGTGGCCGCCCCGGCGAGGGTGGGCCCCGCCTGGTAGGTGATGTTGACATTGGTCTCGGTGGAAGAGGCCCCCCCAGAGATCCCCAGGACCGCGGAGAACTGCGAGGTGCTCGAGCCGGCGGGGGAGGGTAGGGTCGAGACGAAGTAGAAGATGGAGGAGAACAGGACCACGGTGAGCGCGAGGATCAGGATCGTCCCGATGACCTCCGAGACCGCTCGGCGGCCCCCGCGGAACGCGGAGCGGTTCCACCGGCGCGTGGGCGGGAGCTTCGCTACGGGCGACTTCGGTGCCGTTCGGGCGCGTTCCCACTGCATAGCATGTCCTCTAAGAGACGTCAAGGACGGGCAAAACGGTCTACGCCGTCCTTGCTGTGTCTTGCATGGTCGACCCGATATTTGTACCTACCCGAACGGGTCCCCGCTCGGGGTAGCCGTGGGCGCCAGCCCCCGTCGAACCCAGGTGGTCAACGGCCGGGACCGTGCCCGGGGAGGGGCCGGAGCCGCGTCGAGGTATGTTCGTGCCTGTACTGCCGCTCGTGCCCGTTCGTCGCCCGGATTCCGAACCCCCCACGCGTTCGTTTGGTCCCCCGGGCGCTGCTTCCGCGGGGACGACGAGGGCTCGTCGAACACGGGATTCGCCTCGTCGTAGGGTACTTCTTCCAACCGTCGGAGGCGGCCGGGCCCGGTTCGAGTGGAACGAAAGCTTGACCCGTGATCCCGCACGAACATCCTGCGAACGTCGGGGTGACCTTTCCGTGCGCGTCCGACGGGTTATACGTGCCCTTTTTCAGCCCCAGTCTTAAATACAACGTCCGCGCTAAACCCTGTCGGACGTGTTCGACAAACCCCCACTGGGTTTGTTCGACAACCGAGGACAGCGATGGAAGCGGTGAAGGAAGAGGAACGGGTCGGGGTACGGTGCTCCCGACGCGAGCTCCAATTCCTCGATTCTTTCGTGGTCAGCGGGGAGTTCCGGACGCGCTCGGAGTTGATCCGAGAGGCGCTCCGGGACTTCCTCGCTCGCCGCGCCCGCGAAGTCCCGGCTGAGAACGCGACCACCCGACCCCGGACCCACGAGGCCCCTGCAGCCTCGGCGGGCGTCCCGGGCTCCTTCCGACCGGAGGAGCTCGAGCTGCTCACCGACTACGCGGACCTGGTGATGAACGGTGCCTCCATCGGGGACGCCCTCGCCGCCATCGTGCGGCAGGGGATCCCCATGGAGCGAGTCCGGCAGGTGGTGGCGGAACAGCGGGGCCTCGTGCGCGACTCGGCCGAACGACGGGCCAAGGTGGAGAACGCCGGGCGGAACTCGCAGGAGCTCGAGCGACAGGGATACCTTGGACCGTAGCGAGAGGACAGGTGGGGCGATGTCGGGGGCACGTCTGGAGCGGGGTGGTCCGAATGCAAGAGTCCGAGGCAGAGCCAACCAAGAAGAACGCTGACGTACGCGCGATCCCGCCGGAGAGGTCCGTCAAGACGGACTCCCCCGGCGACTTCCGTCTCGGCCACGAGGCGCGGTTCCTCCTGGTCGCCGTGGGTGGGGGCGCGATGCGCGTCGCCCGCGCGGCGACCCGGGCCGGCGTGCGCTACGTGGAGACCGTCGCGGTGAACGGCGACGACCGGGTGATGGAGGCCATCGACTTCCACCGCCGGGTCCGCGTCGACCTTCCCCGGGACGGCGCCGTCGACGGCGAGGGGCTCCCGCTCGTCCAGCCTCTGCCCCACCTGCAGACCGACCTCGACCGGATCTTCGAGGGCTCCACGTTCGTCACGGTCATCGCCTCCCTCGGCGGAGAGGCCGGGACCGAGGTCCTCCCCTCCGTGTTGGACGCGGCCGCGCGGCACGCGCCCTTCCTGTCGGTCTTCCTGCTCAAGCCCTTCGCCTGCGAGGCGGAGCGGCGCCGGAGGGCCGAGCACGCCCTCGAAGCGGTGAAGGCCCAGGGCGAGTTCGCCCACCGGGTGGCGGCGACCAACGTCACGCTCCGGGTGCTCGACAACGAGGCCGCGGCCCGGACCCAGGCCCGGCAGCCGTTCAACCACTTGATCCAGCTCTGGGGTGACGTGGTGGCCGCCCACATCCACGACCGCTACGTGGTCCCGGCCGAGTCCGCGCTCGAGGAGTTCCAGCTCGCGCGCGAGGTCGCGGCCCCGATCAACCGACCCCCCGAGGGCCCGACCCCTCCCATGCCGGTCTCGCCCGTGCCGATGGGGATCGAACCGATGCCCGAGGCCATGACCCCGCAGCCCGCCCTGGCGCACCTGGGCGCTCCCTCCCCGGGAGCCGCCCCCCAGGAGGTCGAGATCCTCCTGGAGGTCGCCGGCGAATTGCCCCCCCACCCCCGTCCCCACGCCGCCTGAAGCGGCGGAGGACGGACCCACCACGACCCGGGGAGGGGCCCCTTGGGGCCCCTCCCCTCCCTCGCTCCCAGCCCTCCCAGCCGGGTCCTCAAGGGGGCGCGAACTCGTCCCGGGCCGCTCTGCGGTTCCGA
>JAKAAX010000041.1 GCA_021802125.1 Thermoplasmata archaeon
TAACCGGGAGCCCCGACAACGGCGTCGTAGGTGCCGTTCACGAGCCCCGTCACGGCGTAGTCGCCCGAGTTGGAGGCGTGGGCGGTCGCGACGATGCTCCCTCCGGTCACGGAGACCACCACGTTGGCCCCGCTCACCGGCAGCTGCGTGCTCGCGTCCAGCACCGTCCCCTGGATGTAGTAGGTGGGGGTGGGCGGCGGTGGCGGGACATTGAGGGCGAAGGTCACGGTCAGGGCGACCGTGGAGATCGTGACCGCCGTGGTCTGGGTCGAGTAGCCGCTCGCGGAGCAGGCGACCGTGTAGATCCCCGCGTAGACGGGGGAAAGCAGGTAGACGCCGTTCGTGTTCGTGGTGTTCGATAGAAGGGTCGCGTTCAGCGTCACCACCGCGCCCTTGATCGCGGCGTGCGTGGTGGCGTCGGTCACCGTGCCGGTGATGTAGTACGCCTTCGGAGGCAGCGTGGAGAGCGAGATGTTCTGCACCACGTTCGCGCCCTGGACCGTGACCGTGAGGCTCGCCGGATTGAACCCCGCGAGCGTAGCGGAGAGGGCGTAGGTCGCGTTGAGGACCCCGGTGAGGGAGTACTGCCCCTGCGCGTTGGACGTGGTGGTGCCCACGGCGCTCCCGTAGTACGTGAGGTTCACGACCGCGCCCGAGAGGGGCGCACCGGTCGAGTAGTCGGTCACGTACCCCGAGATGGTGTACGTCGAGGGTGGGACCGCCTTGAGCGCGACGTTGTCCCAGGTCGTGCCGTGGACCACGACCGGTCCCGCGTAGGAGGAGTAGCCCGAGGCGTTCACGAAGAGCGTGTAGGTCCCGTTCATCACCGGTCCCAGCGTGTAGCTTCCCCCGGAGTTCGTGGTCGTCGTGCCCCAGGTCCCGTTGAGCGCCACGGTGGCCCCGGGGATGCTCCGGAGCGTGGTCGAGTCGGTCACGTTACCCTGGATGTTGAACAGGTTGGAGGAGGCCGCGAGCAGCGTCACCTGCGAGGTGCCCGAGGCCTGCTTTCCGAACGCGTCCCACACAAGGCAACGGACCACGTAGACCCCGGTGGTGCTGAACGTGGTGGTGAAGGTGGGGGAGGTCGCGCCGGTCTGGGCAACGGTGCCGATGTACCACTGGTAGGTGAAGGGGGCCTGGCCACCACCCACGGTCACCGAGAAGGTCTGGGTGAGGGGCGCGTAGCCGCGGGAGAACGGCGGGGAGAGGAAGATGCTCATCCCGGGGTACACGACGTAGATGTCCGAAGCCGGGAAGGACAAGGTGGTCGCCGTCCCCTGGTAGTTCTTGTAGTCCACGATGGAGAGGGCGCCCGCTCCCCCGACCGGGCCCTGGCAACCCATGCCCGTGCAGGCATCGAGCGGGTAGCTCACGTTGTACGGGGCACCCGTGGCCACGACGTTGAAGGTCGCCTTCCAGGTGTCGTTGAGGTTCATGGTCGACAAGGGCCAGGCCCAGCCGTAGACCGTCGCGGTCCCCTGGCTCGTCACGGTGGGGGTCTGCTGGCAGCCGGAGACGGGCGAGCCGTGGCGGAGGCAGGTGACGGTCCAGGCGGGGTTGGTCGGGTCGGGAGTGATATTGAGCTGAGGGACGAACTGGAACATCGGGACGCCGTTCGAGGAGGCCGTGGTGTTCGTGACCGAGACCGGCCCGAAGGAGATGTGGTCGATCGCCCAGCCCAGCGCGGTGTTCGTCGACCACATTCGGGGCGGGTTCGAGTAGGTGGTCCCGCTCTGCCCCTGGTAGCAGGAGCTCCCCAGGGTGCACGTGAGGTTCCCCTGCCCCGTCCCCGTCGAGGCCACGGAGCATCCGTAGCCGGACGGGCCCTCCCAGGACCCACCGGTGGCCGTCGCCAGGTCGCATCCGGCCTTCAGGATCGCCCCGCTGTTGGCGCTCCCGTAGGCCGCCGTGGTGTAGTCCTGGCTCGTCGCGTCCGTCATCCCGTTCGCCACGTCGATGGTGTCGATCGTGACCCCGAGCGACTGGGCGAGGCTGGCGAGGTTGTTGGTCCCGGAGATCCACTGCTCGCAGCTGGGGGAGACGATCCCGGCGCCGTAGTTGTAGGAGGGCTCGCACGTCGCGCTGTAGCCGCTGTTGTAGTCCGAGTGCGTGCCGGCGTAGTTGAAGGGGTACCCGGAGTCCCGCGGCGTGGTCGACCCGATCCAGACGATCACGTGGTGGTCCGCCGCGTTCCACGCCAGGTTCGAGCCCTTGAGCGCCCCGTAGAGCGCCGTGATGGAGGAGGAGTCCCCGATGTTGTCGGAGAAGTCGCTGTCCCCGTAGTACCAAGAGCCCCCCAGGACCGGGTTCTGGAACCCGTTGACGACGGCCGTCTGGAAGCTGGAGGCCGTGACGAAGTTGCCCACGTCGACGTGGTACTCCGCCCCGTCCCCGTCATCGTGGCTACCGAGCGTCGCGAAGTAGTCCACCATCGCGAAGCTGACGGAGGAGTAGGGGTTGTTGGCGGAGATGTCCCCGGCGAGCTTCCCCGCGTTCGCGACGAAGTAGGGGACGGAGTTGGACTCCTGGCACGGTCCGTTGCACGGGTTGTTGACCCCCGAGTCCGCGACCGTGGGGTCGTAGACCCCGTCGTAGAGGGTGGTCTCGACGACGAAGACGACCTGGACGTTCGCGTAGTTGGGGACGCCGTTCCCCGTCGCGTTCACGAAGAGCGAGACCTGGGAGTCCTGGGGTGTGAGCTCCTGCTGGTTCTTGTACGTGTAGATCAAGGACGGCGAGTTCCTGATCGCCGTGGACAGATGCGGGGGGTTGAGCGAGGTGACGCTTGGGACCAGGGGGGCCGAGACGGGTCCGGTGGTCCCTCCCGAGACCGGCAGGGGGTTCTCTCCCGCGACGGCGGCCCGAGGGAGGGGGGAAGCGGCTGCGGGACCGACCCCGCCTCCCGGTAGGAAGGCCACCAGGAGGGAGAGGACCAGAAGTCCCGTGAGAGCAAAAGCGACCTGGCGGAGACGATGTTCCGCGTGGAGGTCCCGGACCGTCGTTTTCACGTCCGGCAGGCCAAGCACGGACCCCACGGGTTCCTCGAGGGCCCCCCATGGGCGATACGGATAAAGATGTGTGGTAGGTGAAAACGCGTCACGGCGTGATTCTTCGCCGGAATACGAAGTTCGGGGGGTTCGACCGGACCCCCGCCCTTATCGAGGTAGCGGCTCCTCCCGGCCCCGTGGGCGAGAGGACGCCGGACCTGGTCATCGTGGGGAGCGGGATCGCGGGGCTCTACGTCGCCCTGCGGGCGCGCGAGGAGGGGCTGCACCCCTGCGTCCTCACCAAGTCCACGCTGACCGAGTCGAACACCCGCTACGCGCAGGGAGGGATCGCGGCGGCGGTGGGTCCGGGAGACTCCCCCCGCCTCCACTTCCAGGACACGGTCCGGGCGGGAGCCGGCCTCGTCGACCGGCCGGCGGCGTGGGCGCTGGCCCAGGAGGCTCCCCTCCGCATCGCGGACCTGGCCCGTTGGGGCGTCCCCTTCGACACGGCCGACGGAAAGATCACGCTGGGGCGGGAGGCCGCCCATTCCCGGGACCGGATCCTGCACGCGGGAGGCGACGCCACCGGTCTCCGAATCGAGGAGACCCTCCAGGCGCAGGTCGTCGAGCAGGGGATCGAGGTCCGGGAGCACGCCCACCTGCTCTCGATCGGGCCGACCCCGAAGGAAGGGGTGTCGGTCAGGGTGCGGACGCTGAAGGGTGACGAGGAGCTCCGGTCGCGCACCCTGGTGCTCGCCACGGGGGGCGCCGGTCACCTCTACCACGAATCGTCGAACCCGATCATCGCCACCGGTGAGGGGGTCGCGATCGCGGCCCGGGCCGGGGCGCTCATACGTGACATGGAGTTCATCCAGTTCCATCCCACGGTCTTCCGCCGGGACGGCGCCCCCCGCTTCCTCATCTCGGAAGCCGTCCGCGGCGAGGGCGCGGTGCTCCGGGACGCGCAAGGGGAGCGGTTCATGCCGCGCTACCATCCGGAGGCGGAGCTCGCGCCTCGCGACGTGGTCTCGCGCGCCATCGCCTTCGAGCTCGAGCGCTCGGGGGACCGTCAGGTCTTCCTCGATGCGACGGCGATCCCGCGCGAGCGGCTCCTCTCGCGCTTCCCCACGATCGGCCACTTCCTGCGCGGCCAGGGGCTCGACCTCTCGAAGGACCTGATCCCCGTCGCCCCGATGGCCCACTACATGGTGGGCGGGGTCGCGACGAACCTCTCCGGGGAGACCTCCGTCCGGGGGCTCTACGCCTGCGGAGAGGTCTCCTCCACCGGGCTCCACGGCGCCAACCGGCTCGCCAGCAACTCGCTCATGGAGGGGCTCGTCTTCGGCGAGAGGATCGTCCGTGCCCTCCGGGGGGGTGCGCGCTGGGCGGGGGTTCCCTCGACCGAGCCGGAGGTCCAGCTCCGTCCGGTCCCGAAGGACGTCCCCCCGCTGCTTCACGGTCGACAGCTCACGCGCAACGGTCTCGGCAAGCTCCTCTGGGAGCAGGTGGGGATCATCCGGCAACCGCACCGCCTTCACGAGGCGGTCGCCCGCTTGACCCAGGACTGGTCCGTCGCCGAGCGGGAGAGCGCGAGCGCGGGACGCGACGGTCCGGCGATCGCCGACCTTCTGCTCACGGGCCTTATGATCGCCCGGGGAGCGCTGGCGAGGGAGGAGAGCCGCGGAGGGCACTTCCGCACGGACTTCCCGCGCCCCCGGGCGGCCTGGCGCGCGCACCTGGGCCTTCGTGTCCGCCTTTCGGGCTGAGCCCGCGACGACCGCGCCGGCTTCGGCTCCTCCGGGGCCTCCGGAGGCCCGCTAGGGCTTTGCGGGGGAGAGCCTGGGGCCCTCCATGGACCTCAGGCTGACCGAGGAGGAGCGCGCCCTTCAGGAGGCGGTTCGAACCTTCGTCCGCAAGGAGCTCGCCCCCGTCGCGGACCGCATGGACCGGGAGGACCACTGGCCCACGGGAGTGTTCCACCGTATGGGGGAGCAGGGATTCCTGGGCGTGACCGTTCCGCCCGAGCTCGACGGCGCCGGAGCGGGGTACCTCACCCAGGCCCTGGTCCTCGAGGAGGTCGCCCGGGTGAGCCCGGCCTTCGCCCTCTCGGTGGGAGCGCACTCGAACCTCTGCCTGGACAACCTCTGCCGGAACGCGAACGAGGAGCAAAGGAAGCGGTACGTGCCCGCCCTCGCCACGGGCAAGGCGACGGGCGCCCTCGCGCTCACGGAGCCCAACGCAGGCTCGGACGCCGTGTCTCTGCAGACCCGGGCGGAGAAGAAGGGGGACCACTACGTCCTCCATGGGACCAAGCAGTTCATCACCAACGGTCCGGTGGCCGACACTCTTCTGGTCTACGCCCGGACGTCCCCTTCGAAGGGCTCGCGCGGGATCAGCGCGTTCATCGTCGAGAAGGGCTACCGGGGATTCTCGGTCTCCCGAAAGCTCGACAAGATGGGCATGCGCGGCTCCCCGACTGGCGAGCTGGTCTTTGATGGGGTGGAGGTCCCGAAGGAGAACCTGCTCGGGAGGGAGGACCACGGGGTCGAGATCATGATGAGCGGGCTCAACGTCGAGCGCGCCGTCCTCGCGGCCATCCCGCTCGGGATCATGGAGGAGTGCCTCGCGCTCTCGGTCAAGTACGCCCAGGAGCGGGAGCAGTTCCACAACAAGATCGGTCGGTTCCAGCTCGTCCAG
>JAKAAX010000042.1 GCA_021802125.1 Thermoplasmata archaeon
TCCAGGAAGAGGATGAGCGCGAACGCGGTCAGGACCACCCGACGGGGCGGGACGGGGCCGATCTTTTCCTCGGCCGACCGCTCCTCCTCTTCGCCGTCGCCCCCGAGGACCGCTCGGAGCCCGAAGGCGATGAGGATCGCGCCACCGAGCAGCTTCACCCACATGAGGTAGGCCGGGAGGTAGGCCACGACGACGGCCCCGATCCCTACGGAGATCGCGGAGGAGACCGTGAAGGCCAGCGCGGCCCCGGTCCACACCTGCTTCGCGGGATGTTTCCCCGCGAGCGAGATGGTCGCGAAGTTCGTCCGGTCCACGATCTCGAAGAGGAAGATGACGGCGAAGACCGTCAACCCCAGAGCGACCAGGCCGCCCGTCACTGGGGCTTCCTCGGCTCAGCGGGCCAGGTGCGGGAGGAACTCTTCCATGCTCCGCTCGCAGTAGGCGCAGCGGACGGCGAGGGGGCGGCGTCTCACCACTTCGAACTCGCTTTCCACCGGTTCCCCGTGGTTCGTGATGCAGTTCGGGTTGGGGCAGGTGAGGACGCCCACGAGGCGGTCCGGCAGGGACACGGGATGTTTCTCCCGGACCTTGAAGTCCCGGATGATCGAGATGGTCGCGGTCGGGGCGATGAGCGCGATCGCGTTGGACTTCTGGGCGGAGAGCTCCATGTGCTCCACCTTCACGATGTCCTTCCATCCCATCCGCTGGCTCCGGACGTGCAGCGCTACGGAGACCGTGGAGTCCTTGTCCAGGTTCTCGACCTTCAGCACCTTCAGGACCTCGAGGGCGAGACCGCTCGGGATGTGGTCGATCACCGTCCCGTTGCGGATGGGCGTGATCCGGAGCTCCTTTCCCGTGGGGGCGCTGACGTTCGATGGCACGTTCCTTCCTTCCTTCCTCAGCCCCGGACCCCGGTGCGTCCCGAGAGGATGAGGGAGAGCAGGGCCATGCGTACGGGGACGGCGAGGAAGGCCTGTCGGAAATAGGCCGCGTGCGGGGTCCGGTCCACCTCAGGGGGGATCTCGGCCACCCGGGGGAGAGGGTGCATCACGATGAACGTGCTCTTCACCTTCTGCAGCAGCGCCGGGTCGAAACGGTAGGACCCCGAGACCCGGGCATACTCGGCGAGGTCGCCGAAGCGCTCCTTCTGGATCCGGGTCACGTAGAGCACGTCCGCGTCCTTGATCGCCCGCTCGAGCTGCTCCTCCTCGCGGACCTTGGCCCCCATCTGGTCCAGGTCGTGACGGACCTCTTCAGGGAGCCGTAGGGAGGAGGGCGAGGAGAGGACGAGCTCGGCGCCGAAGCTCCCGAGCGCGTGGGCGAGCGAGTGGACGGTCCGGCCGTAACGGAGGTCTCCCATGAGGACGACCTTGAGCCCCGAGAGGGTGTCGAAGCGCTCGAGCATCGTCGCCAGGTCCAGGAGGGTCTGCGTGGGATGCTGTCCCGCGCCGTCGCCCGCGTTGATCACCGGTTTGTCCGAGACCTGCGCCGCAAGCCGGGACGCCCCTTCGTGGGGGTGCCGGAGCACGAGCGCATCCGCGTAGCAGGAGAGCATGCGGACGGTGTCCGACAGCGACTCTCCCTTCGCGACGGAGCTCACGGACGGGTCGGCGATGGTGATGGTCTGACCCCCCATCCGCTGCATCGCCGTCTCGAAGGAGAGGCGTGTGCGCGTGGAGGGCTCGAAGAAAGCGAGCGCGAGGAGCTTGCCCTCGAGCGTGGTCACTCGCTTCTTCCCTTCGGCGACCGGGATGAGGTGACGGGCGGCGTTCAGGACCTCCAGGATCTCGCTCCGGGAGAGGTCCCGGATCGAGATCACGTCGCGCCCTTTGAGGGACATCCGGACGGAGGGGAAGCCTCGGGCACATATCCTCTTTGGTCGGCGCTTGACCCGAGGGCGGGGCGCCCTCTCCGTCAGAGAGGGTCGCCGCGTAGACTTTATCGGTGGCTCCGAGTCCGGCGCCGTGACCGTGGTGGCACCCGCTCTGGCCCCTCCCCCCCCACCGCCTCCACCCGCAGGGGCCCCTCCCCCGCCCGCCCCTGCGGGCCCGGGAACGGCGGCGGTCAAGCCCGAGACCGGCCTGGGAGAGACCCGGGCAACGTTCGTGGACTGGCTGGCCACGAACCATCCCCGTCTCGGGATCTGCCCCGGGGAGCTGGCCATCATCGTCCTGCTGGTCCTGCTGACGATGGCCTACGCCACTTTCGCGTTCGCCTCGCGTGCGGGCGGTGGCGCGCCTTCGTTCCTGAGCAACTTCTCGATCACGCTCGTCGCGCTCGCGACCACCGGGGCCGCCTTCGAGACGTGGAGGAACCTCCGGCAGATCGAGCGGACGGACGAGGGGGCCATGACCCCCCATCTTTGGCTCATGGGGGTCAAGCAGCACCGCGTCGTCACGGGAAGCCAGGAGAAGGCCACCGTGACCGGCCTCCGAGAGCTCTACGTGCACAACTACGGACCCGGGCTCGCGATCGATGTCCGCATCATCATCGACGGGAAGGGCGTGGACCGGATCGCCTACATGGCCCCGGACCGCTCGATCCAGATCGGAGGGGCCCTGCACGGACACGGGATGGAAGGCACCCTCTCCATCGAGGTCCTCTACGAGGCGTCCAGCGGCCGGGAGCACCGCCTCGCAGGAACGCTGCTTCGGGACCGGGACATGGACGAGCTCCTCTTCCGTCCCGAGAAACTGAACCACATCTACACGATCGCGTGAGGGCCTCCTCAGAGGCACGGTCGACGATGGAACCCCCCACTTTCGACCTCACCCTGCTCAAGGGAGCCCGGTTCCAATGCCGCCCCGGCTGCGGGCTCTGTTGTTTCACCACCCCCGCGGTCACCTCGGAGGAGAGGGGTGCCCTCCTGCACATCCTGCCCGACCTTCCGCTGGCAGAGCCTTCGGAGGGGGGCGGCGGAGGCTTCGCGCGCATTGCCTCCCGGGACGAAGGGGGAGCGTGCCACCTCCTGGAGCGCTCCAGGTGCCGGGCCCACTCCGCGAGACCCTTCCCCTGCAGGTCGTTCCCCCTCCACACCTCGCTCGAGCGGAGGGTGCAGGTTTCTCTGGTGCTCTCCTGCCCCGGAGTGGAGCTCACGCAGTTGACCGCGTGGGGCGCCCACGCAGGGCCCGTCGACCCGCCCGTCGGCCTCGCGGGGGAGATCGGAGCCGTCGAACGCGAGCTCCAGCGGGCGGACCTCTCCGAGCGGGCGAGCCAGGTTTCTCGCACCTGGGAACGCGCCCTGCGGACCTTCCGGCGGAGGGAGCCCCAGCAGGACCTCGATCACCTGGTCGAGGAGATGGTGGAGCATCCTCCCCTGCCGACCGAGGAGGACTTCCCGGCGGTCCCACCGCCCCCCGCCGCGGAAGGTCTGGAACTCCTACCCCTCTCCTTCGACGAAGAGTGGAAGATCGTGGCCTGGAGCGAGGCTGACGAGGGCTGGGAGCTCCTCAAGCTCCGGGAGGAAGGCGGGCCGGGAGAGCCGATCGGGACGTACCCCCCTCCGGATCGCCTTCCACGCATGGACCACGCAGGAACGACCCTCCTCCGAGGCTACCTCTCCTACGTCGCCCGACGTGACCGCTTCCTCTCCCAGCTGCTCGCAGAGTGGCTGCCTCAACGCGAGTACCGTCTGCACGAGATCGCCTCGGGCACGCTCCGGCAGCTCGGGGCGGAGGTCCTGGCGAGAGGCATGGTCCTCTCGATGCTCCGGGGGCAAGGGACGGAGCAGCTCGGGGAACACGCCGTCGAGCTCGGGATCCGGGCGACCGACATGGACCACCTGGACCAGTCGACCCTCGGAGAGCAGCTCTGAGAGGGGCGCAAGTCGACCCCCCCACCGCAAGAGGAGGGGAGGGAGGGCGCGATACGCTCGGGGGGGATCGCGCCGGCATACGAGCGAGGACGAAAGCGCTCCCCGCGGCGGCCCGGCGATCCTGGCCCTAGCTCCCTTTGTGCCCCTTGCGCGCGGAGGCCATCTCTTCCCAGAACTCCGGAGGGAGCTGGCGGAGCATCTGGAAGGAGTTCCCTACCAGCCACTCCCCGCCATCCACGACGACGCACTCCCCGGTGATGTAGCCCGCCGCATCGCTCAGCAGGAACGCCCCGAGGTCGCAGAAGTCGGCGTGCTTCCCGAACCGTCCGACGGGCAGGTGCTCCTTGACCATCTCCTCCATTCCCGAGCCCGGCACGAGATGTCCCCAGGCTCCCGCGGTGGGGATGGGTCCGGGGGCGATCGCGTTCAGTCGGATCCCGTGTCTCGCCCACTCGACCGCCAACGACCGGGTCAGGGCCAGCACGCCGGCCTTGGCGGCGGCCGAGGGGACCAGGAAGGCGGAGCCCGTCCAAGCGTAGGTCGTCACCACGTTGAGGACCGAGCCCACCCGCTTCTCCCGGAGCCACCGCTGTCCGGCGGCCTGGGTGACGTAGAAGGTCCCGTGGAGCACGGTCTCCACGACCGCTTGGAACCCCTTGGGGGAGATGTCTTGCGTTCGAGCGAGGAAGTTCCCCGCCGCGTCGTTCACGACCCCGTCGAGCCGCCCGAAGCGGTCCCAGGCCTCGGCGACGAGCTGGGAGGCTTGCGTCGCATCCCGGACGTTGGTGACCCGGTAGGAGGCCTCGCTCCCCGCGGCCCGGACCTCCTCGCAGACCTTCCGGAGGTTCTCCTCGTTTCGAGAGCCCGCGACGATGCGGGCACCCAGGTGAGCGAGGCGCAAGGCCAGGGACCGACCCAGCCCGGTGCCACCGCCGGTGATCAGGACGACCTTGTCCTTGAACAGGTCCTTCCTGAACGGGCCGGGTCCCGCGACGCCCTCTTCGGCCGCCACAAGGTCCTGGCTCGCCAACGACCGGAAGTCCTGCTCCGACACGAGGGGTAGTGAACTCCCAGAGACTTAAGCCCCGCGCTGAAGCATCGTCTGCCCCACCGTCGAGCGACGAGCCAGTCGATCTTCTTTCGTTCCCCCGAGCCCCTGGGCACTTCCATCCATGGGGGCCGTGGTCGGAAGCCGCCTGCGTGGGACGACTTGCGGTCCATCGCCTAACGCTCTGGAAAGAGTTGGCGGGCGGGAGAGCCCCGCCCGCGACGGTCGGCCGCCGGGCTCAGGCGGGTACCAGGGCCGAAGCTCGAGCTTGGACCGGCTCCAGCAGGTACAGCACCCCGCCAAGGAAGACAAAAAGTCCCCCGATCAAGGCGACAAAGTTCGCCCCGAGGTCAAGGACGGCCCATCCGAGCACGGCCAGCACGACCAGGACGACACCGCTCGAAAGCGGGCGCGCGCTCCACTGGCGGTAGCCAAGGTGGGCGAAGACCGCCGAGAGCCCTCCCACGACGAGGAGGACGATGCCCTCCGTGCCGTATCCGGCAGCGGTGAAGGGCCTTCCGAGCGCCAGGTCCAAAACCCCCACAAGGAGGCTGAAGAGCCCGGCTAGCCCGATCAGCAGTCCACCGAGCAGGCCCAAGCCGTACCCGAGCTTCTTTTCCGT
>JAKAAX010000021.1 GCA_021802125.1 Thermoplasmata archaeon
TGGCCTTCTCGATGGTGAGGTAGGCGGATCCGCTCCGTTGCCAGGTGGGAAGACCGTAATCGCCGGAGTACCCGCCCCCGCTCCCGTGCCACGCCGGTTCGCTCGCGACACCCTGCTGCCGGGAGTTCGGCCCGCCACCGGCGGTGGCGTTGACGAGGGGAGCCGTCCCCCCCACCGCGGTGACCCACGGTGAGGATGCGGGGTACTCCACCTGCGGGTTCTGCGTGCAGGTCCCGATGCCCCCGTCGGACCCGCCGTTGTCCCCCGAGGCTGCGAAGACCGAGATCCCCCGGGAGGCGGCCTGTTCGAAGTCGGTGTCGTAGATCGCCTGGAAGGAGAGGTCACCCTCGGGGGCGCCGAAGGATTGCGTCACCACCGTCAACCCGGTGAGGTTCAGCAGGAAGGCCATGCCCCGCTCGAGCTCCACCGGGCTCGGGGAGTAGCCGTTGGAGGAGGTCCCCTCGGGAACGTACACCACGTCGAGCGTCGCCCCCGGGGCCTGGGACTCCGACCACTCCATGTCGAGCGTGAGCTCCATGGGGGCGTTGCTCGGGTCCTGGGGAGCGTTCGGTCCCGGCTGGCCCGCGCCGTCGAGAGGGTAGGGGTTGTACGTGAAGGGCGGCTGGTTGCCGGGGTAGAGCCCCGAAGCGAAGGCCTGGATGTCGGCCGGGTCGAACCCTCCCTGGCTCCCCGCCCAGAGCAGGATGCCGATGGTGGAGCTCGTGGCCCAGTGCGGGCCCCCGGAGGCGTTGTAGATGTTGTCCAGCCCGTACATGAAGTGCGTCCAGTCGGGGAAGATCGTGTTGCACGTGAACGTGCAAGGACCTCCGGCGGGGGTGGCCCCGTAAGGGTGGGCGCTGAGAGGCGCGAGGGCGAACGGGTGCACGTTCTGCTGCAGACCCGAGACGGCGAGGACGTAGGGGGAGAGCGAGGGGGGCAGGGAGGGAGCCGCCGACGGCAGAACCGCGGGTTCTCCCTGCACGTAGCCCGCGAGGAGCTGCGTCGAGAAGAGCTGGTCCACGTCTCCGGCGTTCCCGCGCACCTGCAGGAAGCTCCGGTCCGCAGAGACGGTGAGGATCGTGAACCCGTGGGAGGTGAGCTCCTGCTCCGCCGCGGCCTCCGCCGCGGGGGTGGGACCGAACCGGGCGATGTACTGCTGCTGGGTGAGGAACTGGCCCTGGAGAGGGTTACCGGGGGTGGAGACCGCGAGCGCGAAGGTGCGGAGCCCCTGCGGATCGCTAGGGATGAGTTCGACACCCAGCGTCTCGGGGGTGCTGGCCGGGACCGGACGGGCATCGGCGAGGGTCGAGAGCGCGCCCGCGTCGTAGCCGAAGAGCGCGGAGGGGGAAGGGGCGACGAGCCCGAGGTCGTGGGCCGCGTTCCAGGAGGCGGCCTCACCGTGGGAGACGGCAAAGGATTCTAGCGCCATCGCGGCGACCGACGCCGAGGACGGGCTCATCCCCGCGGCCGTCGGGACGAACGCCCAGCTCGTTCCGATCAGGAGGGCCAGCGTCGCCAGCGCGACCCACCCTCCCGAGGCCCTCCGCTTCCGAGGGAGGGGGGACGGGAAAGCCACCCCCAGGTCGGTGGAGCTCCCTACCTCGTGGGGCATGCAAGAGGGGGAGGTCGCCCCTCCATGATAAGCCGTCTGGGCCACCAATCCGCCCCCGCAACGTACCGGGAGGCTACGGCTTTCCGTAGACCGGGTTGGGGTTCCAGTTGGCTTTGGTGTACCCCGCCGCAAGGTGGAAGGGGGCCTCTCCTCCGAAGGGGTCGGGACGAGGCGTCGGGAGCTCGCCGTTCTTCTTCCTGAGGTAAGCGTCGATGGCCTCGGCGCCACGGGTGCCGGCCGCCATCGCGTAGACCACCGACTTGCCGCCCACCGCGAAGACCCCCTGGGCGCCGGTCATGGTGTCCGCACCCTTCCCCTCGACCCAGCCCTGGGGGGTCACGCGGAGGTCGAGCTCCCGCTCGAGCCCGGTGGTGTCGGCCCGCTGTCCCACCGCGACGATCACCGTGTCGCAGGGGATCGTTTCCTCCGACCCTGGGACCACGGTCGGGGACCTGCGTCCGGTCGGGTCCGGGGGACCGAGCTCGACGCGCTGCACCACGAGACCTTCGACGTGGTCGCTGCCGACGATGCGCACCGGCGCCCGCTGCCAGAGGAACCGTACGCCCTCCTGCATCGCCCCGCGAAGTTCCTCGCGGTCGGCGGGCATCTCCTGCTCGGTACGACGGTACACCAGGGTGACCTCTCCGCCCTTCGAGAGGCGGACCGACGAGCGGATCGCGTCCATCGCCACGTCACCGCCCCCGATCACCAGGATGCGCCGTCCCACGGTGACGGGTCGTCCCCGGTGGAGGTCGAGCAACATCTGGAGGGCGGGGAGCACGCCTGGCAGGTCCTCCCCCGGGACCTGGAGCTTCCGGTGAAGCGGGGTGCCCACGGTGAGAAGGATCGCGGCGTATCCCTGCTTGAGGAGGTCCTCGGGAGAGACCTTCACGCCCACCTTCGTCTCCTTGACGAAGGTCACGTCCAGGTCGCGGAAGCGGGCCAGGTCCTGCCGCACGTCCTGGTCGGTGATCCGATAATTGGGGATGGAGAGGATGAGCCCTCCCAGGAGGTCCTCCTGCTCGTACACTGTCACAGAGTATCCCCGGATGCCAAGCTCCCACGCCGCCATGATCCCCGCGGGTCCGGCCCCGACGATGGCCACCCGCTGGTGCCGCGGCTTCTGCGGGACATAGGTCAGGTCGCTCGTGCCGAGCTCCAGCGCGGCCCGCTTCAGCTGGCGGATGGCGATCGGGACGCCCTTCTTCTTGATGACGCAGGCGTCCTCGCAATAGTGGTAGCAGACCTTGCAGAGGGTGGTCGCGAGCGGGTCCTCCGCGAGCGTCACCTTCGCTGCCCCCTCGAAGTCACGCTCGGCGATCCGCAGGATGTACTCCCGGCAGTCCTGGGAGATCGGGCAGGCCTCGACGCACCAGGGGCGCCGGCACTGGATGCAGCGTTTGGCTTCCAGGACGGCGTCCTCGAGCGAATAGGGGTGGATGATCTCGTCGAAGCTCTGGACCCGCTCCTCGACCGGGGCCTCGGGGACGGGGACCCGCACCGGATTGAGCTTGGGGGGGGTCTTGGCGGGGGGAGTGCCCGAGGAGGCTTCCGGTGTCGCGCTCATCGTACCCCTCGGTCTCCTCACGGAGCGGTGCGGCTATAACGCCCATGAGGTGCGCCGTGCCCTGGTCTGGCACGGGGCGCTTCCCCAGGGCGGCCGAACGTCGCGTGCGAAGCGATATGGGGGGCATGTGTCTCAAGACCGCATCGTCGTGGGGCCTCCCCGGCGAACGGACCTAGTCTCATGGTGCTCGACGCGCTCGGAAAGTCCCTCCGGAACGTCCTCGCGAAGATCGCGAAGAGCGGAGCCATCGACGAGGACCTCCTGGCGGAGATCTCGCGCGACATCCAGCGCGCCCTTCTGCAGTCCGACGTGAACGTCCAGCTTGCGCTCGAGCTCACGACGCGCGTGAAGCAGCGGGCCAAGGACGAGAAGCCTCCCGCCGGCGCCAGCGTCCGGGACTTCCTCGTGCGGATCGTCTACGAGGAGATCCGTCGGATCATGGGGGAGGACCGCACGTTCGAGATGAAGCCTCGACGGATCATGCTCGTCGGGCTCTTCGGTCAGGGGAAGACCACGACCGCGGCCAAGCTGGCCCGGCTGTACCAGAAGAAGGGCGTGAGAGCCGCGCTCATCGCGGCGGATGTCCACCGTCCGGCGGCCATCGACCAGCTGGAGCAGCTCTCGAAGAAGGTGAACGCGTCCTTCTACGCGGACCGGGCGGAGAAGCGGGCCGAGGTCATCGCCCAGAAGGGACGGGAGAAGTTCTCGACGCAGGATGCGATCATCCTGGACACGGCGGGCCGCTCCAACCTGGACCCGGACCTCATCCAGGAGATCCAGCGCTGCAAGAAGACCTTCGAGCCGCAGGAGGTCCTCCTGGTCCTGGACGCGGCGATGGGGCAGGCTGCCGGCCGGTCGGCCGAGGCCTTCCACAAGGCCGTGGGGCTCACCGGCGTCATCCTGACGAAGCTGGACGGCTCGGCGAAGGGCGGTGGCGCGCTATCGGCCGTGGCGCGGAGCGGCGCCCCCATCCTCTTCGTCGGGGTCGGCGAGCACGCCGAGGACCTGGAGAGGTTCGACCCGGCGCGGTTCGTCTCCCGCCTCCTGGGCATGGGGGACATCCAGACCCTGCTCGAGCGGTTCGAGACCCTGGAGGGCAAGGAAGAGGCGGAGAAGGCGGCCGAGTCCCTCCTCACCGGGAAGTTCACGCTCAAGGAGTTCTACGTCCAGTTGGACTCGCTCGGGAAGATGGGGCCCTTCTCGAAGCTGCGGACGCTCATTCCGGGGCTCGCGCAGGCCAAGATCGATGACAAGCAGGTGGAGGAGACCCAGTCCCGGCTGGCTTCCTTCAAGGTGATCATGGACTCCATGACGAAGGAGGAGATGTCCAACCCCCAGCTGATCAAGGGGGACCGGATCCAGCGCATCGCCCGGGGCAGCGGCCACCGCCCGCAGGAGGTCCGGGCCCTGCTCAAGTACTTCGAGCAGACCAAGCGCGCGGCGCACGGGATCGCCTCGAACCGCAAGCTTCGCAGGCACATGGAACGGCAGATCCAGGCCGGCGGGC
Organism: Thermoplasmata archaeon; assembly: GCA_021802125.1. GTDB lineage: Archaea > Thermoplasmatota > Thermoplasmata > Lutacidiplasmatales > UBA184 > JAKAAX01. The sequence continues at coordinate 4,687 of JAKAAX010000021.1, forward strand.
TCAAGACCCCGTGACCGAGGGCTCTCGGAGTTCGAGGATCCATCCAAGAGCGCGGTCGGACGGACGGGCAGCGTCGGACGGGGCGGAGGGAACGGTTGGACGGGGTCGGCGGCGCGCTCTTCGCGGTGGGCGCCATCGTCCTGTTCTTCTTCCTCCCAGGGTACCTGCTCGTCAAGGCGCTCTGGCCGGAGAAGCGCTGGCGGGGCCCGCAGGGGGCCATCACCGCCGTCGAGATGCTGACCGGGGGGTTCGTGGCCAGCCTGGGGATCTTCCTGATCGTAGGGTTCGTCCTGGGGAACACGGGGCAATTCTACGCCTCCCCCTCCTCCCCGACTCTCGAGGGGATCCTGGCGGTGCTGGCCGTCATCTTCCTCGCCCTCGGCTGGGTCCAGGGAGCGTACCGGAAGGACCCTCCACCGGCCCCGTCGTTCGTCGAGCCTCCCCTACCCGGGGAGGAGGACCTCGAGCCGATGCTCGGACGCTTCCAGGAGTGGGCGAGGGAGGAGAGGCGGCTCCAGCGCGAGATCCACCGAGCCCGCCGGGAAGGGGCTCCCTCGGCCGACCGCGCGCGGCTTGAGGAGCAACTCCAAGAGCTCCGCGCTGTACGAAGGAAGGCGGAGAGGACCCGGGAGGAGGAGCTCAGTGGGTGAGGGGAGGAGCGGCGACGGGGTCAAGATGGTCCTCGTTCTCCGCCACGAGATCGGGCTATCGGCGGGAAAGGCGGCGGTCCAGGTCGCCCACGCTGCTGTGATGCTGGCGCTGGACGAGAAGGTCCGACGTCGCCGGGAGTTCCGGATCTGGCTGGAGCAGGGGCAGAAGAAAGTGGCCCTGCGCGTCGAGACCCTCGCCGAGCTCGAGGCCCTGCAGCGCAAGGCCGAGGGGCGGGGCATCCCGACGGCGATGGTCCAGGACGCAGGGCTTACTGAGGTCCCGCCAGGGACGAAGACCGTGCTCGGGATCGGACCGGCCCAGGCCTCCGAGATCGACCGGGTCACCGGAAGCCTCCCGTTGCTCTGAGCTCCCATCGGTCCAGGGGGGGGGCAAGGAGAGTGGGACGTGGAACGCGGGGTCGCGCGCCCGACAGAACGTTAGATCTCCCCGCCGAAAGTCGGGGTTTCTCTCCGTTTCCCTCAGGCGTTTTGGCCAATACATAAATACCTCGAGAAAGTCTCGCACGGCGGTGAGGAGGTCCGGGTCCGCCCTACCTAGGCCCGAAATCCCCGGGAGCCAGGGTTGAAGCTCTGGATCTACGTCCTACGCCGCCTGCTGCTGATGGTCCCGGTTCTTATCGGGGTCGTCACGATCACGTTCATCATCATCTCGGCGGTGCCGGTGGAGGAGCGGCTGCTGGCCTGCATCCCGCCAGGCCGTCACAGCCCCCCGATAGGTTCGCCAGGGTGGGAGAGAGAGCTCCAGATCTGCGGGCTGAACACGCCCGTCTACGAGCAATACGGCCAGTACCTGTTCAAGACGTTCACCTTCCAATGGGGCTTCATCCAAAATTCTTCGGTCGACGGGATGTGGGGACATGCCCCCCAGGTGCATCCGTGCTTGCAGCTCAACGTCTCAAAACAGGAGGGTGGGTGCGCGGTGATCACCCTCATCGGGGCCTGGCTCCCCTACACCATCGAGCTGGCCGTACTCTCGCTCATCATCATCCTCGCCATGGCCATCCCGTTAGGGAACCTCTCCGCCGTCAATCGTAATCGGCCATTCGACCAGGCCACCCGGATATTCTCCTTCAGCGGATACGCGTTGCCCGGCTATCTGCTCGGAGCGCTCCTGATCCTGGCGCTGTACTTTGTCCTGTATGGTATAGATCCCACAGGAGGTTGCGACGGTAGCGCCTACGCCCAGATCGTGGGCAGTTGGCACGCATCGTTCAACAACCCTGACCAAGCCTGCTATACCATGACCACCTACAGCGGTGGTACCCAGCAGTCCACCATCCTTTGGGGAGGACGCCCGCCCTACGCCAACCCGATCTACGCGACCACCCCCACCGGGTTCCCGACGGTCGACGGGATCATCTGGGCGCTCACCCACAGCCCGCCCCCCGGGATGCCCGGTGGGCGCTACTACTACTGGGACCTCGTGGGCGACCACGTCCTGCGCCTGATCATCCCGGCCCTCACGGTCGCCTACACCTCCGTCGCGGCGCTCCTACGATACGTCCGCAACTCGATGCTCGAGGTGATGAACCTCGACTTCATCCGCACCGCCCGGGCGAAGGGCGTTCCCGAGCGGGCCGTGGTGAAGACCCACGCCGGGCGCAACTCCCTCAACGTCACCGTGACCGTCCTGGGGCTGACCTTCGCGGCGTTCCTGGGGGGCTTCGCGGTCATCGAGTCGCTCTTCGGGCTCTTCGGGGTGGGGATGCTCTTCGCCTACTCGGTGTTCCCTTCCCCGGACATCAGCACCATCTTCGCGAGCACGGTGCTCTTCACCATCATCATCGTCGTGGCCAACGTCGCCGTGGACGTCATCTACGGCGTGCTGGACCCGAGGGTCCGTCTCGGGTGACCGAGCAGAGCAGGGAGACAAGGGAGCGATCACCATGCGTGCGATCTTCGTCTACATCGGGATCTTTCTCTGGATCGTTTCGGGGCTCCTCCTCGGCGCGTACGCCGTGAACCCCGGGAGCCAGACGCTCGCCGGGGCCGGTGTGGTGGTCCCTTCGTACTACGTGACGAACTTCCTGGGCACCTACCAGGCCGCCACACCGGTCGGTCTGCCCTTCTACGAGCCCGGGACCAACACCTCGATCACCTTCACCGTGAACTACCAGTTCGGGAACACGAGTACCGTGGTCACGGTCTACCCGTGTCCGGGAGGATCCCAATCCATCAGTTGTTACAACTGGTACGGCCAGCCGCTGCTCACGCTCCACGGCGCCAGCTCCACGGGCACCTTCAGTGGCCACGTGGGCGAATGGTACATCGTCAACGCCTCCGACCCGGTCAAGGTGCAGGTCTCCGTTCCGCCCTCGCCCAGCGCGCTGGGGGAGGAGATCGGGGCCGCCGGGCTGGGAGCCGGCGGTGCGGCCCTCTTCATCCTCGGGCTCATCATGCGGGACCCGCTGAACCGTCCCGCGCCACGCCTTGCGCAGTTGAAACGGACGCTCTACTTCTTCTTCCAGAGCCGGCTCGCGGTCCTGGGGCTCGTGCTCCTGATGTTCTACATCTTAGTCGCGGTGCTCTCTCCGGTCATCGCCCCCTACTCTCCGCCCGGCGGCGGATGCGGAGGGTTCGGCTGCAACGGCGACTACGTCATCCTCCCCGTACAGTGGGCCTACAGCCCCTGCACCCAGACGAACTGTCCCTCTCCGATCTACGCCACCGACTTCACGAACGACTGGCAGTGCGTCTACCCCTCGTTCTTGGCCACGAACTTCGTGCCGCCGGGAGATTGCGTCTCCTATGCCGCAGGGACCGTGTCCTCCCCCGCCGCGAACAGTCAGAACAACCTTATCCCGCCGACCTGGACGCTCTGGCCGTTCAACCCGGGCCCGGTTCCGATGGGGTCGATGGCCCTCACGAGCGGGTCGGCAGGGACCTACGTCGACATCTTCACGAGCCTGGTACGGGCGACGCCCTGGGACCTCGCGATATCCGTGGGGATCGTGGCGGTCGGCGCCTTCGTGGGCCTCCTGCTCGGGACCTTCTCCGGGTACATGGGAGGCATCACCGACGAGATCGTGATGCGTATCACGGACGTGTTCCTCTCGATCCCGGGGTTCTTCCTGGTCCTCGTCATCATGGCCTCGCTCTTCACCCAGGCCAGCGGCCTGCCCAACGATGAACGGGTGCGCATAGGTCTCTTGATGGGGGCCTTCATCATCGTGTGGTGGCCCGGCTACACCCGCATCCTGAGGGGTCAAGTCCTCGTGACCCGTGAGCAGAAGTACGTCGAGGCCGCGCGCGCGAGCGGTGCGGGACCCGGATGGATCCTCCGCAAGCACATCATCCCCAACAGCATCTTCCCGATGCTCGTCCAGTTCTCCCTGGACGTGGGAAGCATCCCCCTTGCGCTGGGAGGCATCGCCTTCCTCGGGTTCGGGACCTACCTCTTCTCGACCCCGAACGGGTCCCCCTTCCCCGAGTGGGGAGTGCTCTCCTCCTACGAGGTGGGCATCGGGTCCGCTTCCGGCCAGGACCTCTTCGCGACGGTCACAAGCAACATCCCGTTCCCGTGGTGGGAGCTGCTGTTCCCAGGGCTGGCGCTCTTCATGTTCTGCATCGCAGTGAACTTCTTGTCCGATGGTCTGCGGGATGCGCTCGACCCCCGCCTGAGGAGGTAGAGGCCCGCTGAGCGCAACCCTCGAGCAGAGACCCCCTCTCCCCGGGCTCGGGAGCTACCCCGAGGCTCCGGTCGTCCCGGGCCCGTCGGCCTTCCCCACCGGGGGGGCCCCTTCGGACGCATCGACAGCGGCGGTCGCCGAGGGTCGGACCGAGCCGCCGTTGCTGGCCGTCCGCGACCTGAAGACCTACTTCTACACGTACGACGGCGTCGTTCGTGCGCTCGACGGGGTGACCTTCACTGTCCGCAAGGGCGAGACCATCGGTCTTGTCGGCGAGACAGGATGCGGAAAGTCGGTCACCGCCTTCTCCATCACCCGGCTCATTGCGGAGCCTCCGGGCCGCGTGCAGTCCGGCCAGGTCCTCTTCTCCGGTGCGAACCTGCTCTGGAGGGTCGATCGAGAGGCTTCGATCAAACCGATCCGCGGCACGGTACGGGCCAAGGTCCGCCGTCGCTTCGCGCGGATCAAGGAGTCCCAGCAGAGGCTCTCGGCGGTCCGCGGCTCGCAGATCACGATGATCTTCCAGGAGCCGATGGCGGCTCTCAACCCCGTCTTCTCGATCTCCCGGCAGCTCGGGGAGGCGCTCATGCTCCACCGCGCCACGCCGACGGTCGACACCCTCCTGGCGGCCGAACCGCACGCCGTGAACCTCACGGCCGCGACACGCGACCTGCTCGACGCGGCGAGGGAGCCGGGCCAGCCCCGCCTACGCTCGACGGCGCAGAACATCGCCCGCGCGGTGGGCGTGCCCTCGCTCGCGCTCGAGCTCTTCTACCTGTTCCGCGGCCAGACCTCGAACCCTCAGTCCCGGGTCCGCGGGGTGGTGAAGGCCTTCTCCCGTCTGCGGGTGGGAGGCCTCCAGCGAGCGAAGCTCCATCACGAACGGACGCTGTCGGAGTTCCGTATCGAGGAGCGGGAACTCTACAACCGGGAGATGACCACCGGGTCCAGCACGGCCCCCCTGCGCCGGGCCCTCCACGTCCGCATGCTGATCGAACGGGTGAAGGGCGGCTGGCTCTCCGTGCCCGGCCTGAAGAAGGTCGCTTCACGGCCCCTCGACCAGGAGGTCTTCTGGCAGACGGTGGGGATGCTCGAGTCCGTGGGCATCGCGAACTGTGTGCAGGTCGCGCGCGGCTTCCCCCACGAGCTCTCGGGGGGGATGATCCAGCGGGTGATGATCGCGATGGCGCTCGCGCCGGAGCCGAAGCTCCTCATCGCCGACGAGCCCACCACCGCGCTCGACGTGACCATCCAAGCCCAGATCCTGGAGCTCATGCACTCGCTGAAGAACCGGATCGGAACGTCCATCCTGCTCATCACGCACGACCTGGGCGTCGTCGCGGAAGTGTGCGACCGGGTGTGCGTCATGTACGCCGGCCACATCGTCGAGGTGGGGCCCGTCAAGGACCTCTTCGCCCGTCCCTTGCACCCCTACACGCAGGGGCTGATTGCCTCGATCCCGCGGATGGACGACCCGACGAAGAAGCTGGAGTCGATCCCCGGTTCGGTGCCGAACCTTATCCGTCCCCCCGGCGGTTGCCGGTTCCACCCGCGCTGCGCCTTCGCCATGGAGAAGTGTAAGACCGACCGACCCCCCATGACCCGGGAGGGCCCAGACCACGTCGTGGCCTGCTGGCTCTTCCAGGGTCCCGAGGCGAGGGAGTATTAGCGCGGCCATGAGCACCCCGGTCGCGCCACCTCCCCCGCCCTCCATGGAGGACGGGCTGGAGAAGGTCCAGTCGAAGGCCGAGCCCGGGAAGGAACTGCTGCTCTCGGCCTGGAACCTCCAGAAGCACTTCCCGCTCCGAGGGGGAATCCTCTCGACGCACATCGGCGACGTGCGCGCCGTGGACGGGGTCACCATGGACCTCCGCCGCGGAGAGACGGTGGGGCTCGTCGGGGAGAGCGGCTGCGGGAAGACGACGGTGGGTCGGCTCCTCCTGCGGCTCATCGAACCGACCCGTGGGCACACGTTCTATTTCGACCCGGAGAAGCCGATGCCTCCGGACATCGAGAACCAGCTCCAGAGCCTCTACGACGGGCTCGAGCGGCTCATCCCCCCGGGCACCATCGACCGCGTGGCCGCGCTGCGGTCGAACCAGGCGGCCCAGCCGATCCTGAAGCAGCTCGACCAGATCGCCAACCGGTACTCGCTCTACCGCCGCAAGCCCCGCGAGATGCGGAGGATGCGCGGGAAGATGCAGATCGTCTTCCAGGACCCCTTCTCGTCCCTCTCCCCGCGGATGCTCGTCCGGGACATCGTCTCCGAACCCCTGGCGGTCCACCACGTGGGCAACCGCAAGCAGCGCTACCAGAGGGTCGCCGAGCTGCTCGCCTCCGTGGGGCTCAACCCCGAGCACGTCTGGCGGTTCCCCCACGAGTTCTCCGGCGGCCAGCGCCAGCGCATCGGCATCGCGCGGGCCCTCGCGCTCCGACCGGACTTCATCGTGCTGGACGAGCCCACGAGCGCGCTCGATGTGAGCGTCCAGGCGCAGATCCTGAACATCCTCCTGCGGCTGCAGCGGGAGCAGCGGCTCTCCTACCTGTTCATCTCCCACCACCTGAGCGTCGTCCGGGCCATCTCCCACCGTGTCGTGGTGATGTATCTCGGGAAGGTCGTCGAGCGGGCGCCCACCGAGGAGCTCTTCGAGAACCCCCTGCACCCGTACACCCAGGCGCTGCTGTCGGCGATCCCGATCCCCGACCCGACACTGAAGCGGGAGAGGATCATCCTCTCCGGAGACGTGCCCAGCCCCGCCGCTCCGCCCTCCGGTTGCCGGTTCCACACCCGGTGCCCGAAGGTCATGGCCATCTGTTCGAAGGTCGAGCCTCCGCTCCTGCCTCTTCCAGGAAGGACGGAGCACTCCGTTGCCTGCCACCTGTACTCGGAAGAGAACTTCCCCGCCCTCGGCCTGCTTGGAGCCCGCACCTCAGGGGTCATCGAGATCCCTGCCCGAGGCTCGGGGAGCCTCCCGGAGGTCTCGCATCCCGGAAAGGCGAGAGGCCCTCAGACCTCGGGAGGGCCGGCCGAGACGCCCATCCCCACCTACACCGACGTCCGACCCCTGCCCCCCGACATCCCCGCGCCTCCTCCAGAGGCGCCCACCCCGGACGCTTCGTCGTCTTGGTCCTCATCGGCGCAGCCCCTCCGGTACGGGAGCTCGGAGGACCCCGCCGCTCCCGAAACGTTGCCGTCCACTCCACCCCCGCCACCGCCACCCCCGGAACCGTCGGGACGGCTGTACCCCCCTCTCGCGACCTCCGCGCCGCCACCCTCGGCGACTCCCTCGCCGGCCCCCCCGCCTCCCCCTCAACCGTCACCGACGATGGGCCGTCGCCCGTCTGCCTTCGCGAGCTACAACTCCTCCCCGAAGGCGCCGCTCGCGAGCGGGAGCTCGGCACGGCCGCCGTCCCCCCCTCCTCCGGCCCCGACACCGGAGCCCACTCCCCCGCTGCCTTCCTCTGCGCAGGAGCCCCCTCCTCCCCCTGCACCCGCAAGCCCTCCCTGGCGGATGGGAAAGCTCTCCGAGGGCGCCCTCACCCCGGAAGAGGGGACCGACAAACCCAGGCTCAAGAAGGGCTCCGGCGGCGGGTCAAGCTAGCCCGCCAAGAGCGGAGGGGCGTCGACCATGCCCTCGAAGTCATCGAAGGAGGATTCCGGGCATCTGAGTCCCCTGGGACTCCGGCGACTCTCGGGGGAGGCCCGCGCCAAGGCCCTGGCCGAACCCGGGCCGTCGTGGTCGGAGTGGGCCAAGGGCACCGCCGGCAAGATGTACGTCGGACTTGCGATGCTCATCCTGGACGCGCTGTTCTGGGTCAGCCTCGAGGAGTCCTCGCTCCGGCTCCTCACGGTCCCGGCGGTCCCGCTCGGGGTCTACCTGGACTACGTGCTCTATTCGTACCTCTGGGCCCGGCCACCGAAGGACATCCAGAAGAAGGCCCAGTTCCACCGGACCTGGGTCCACCCGTTCCTCATCGGCAAGTGGGACCCCGAGTACAAGGCCTGGACGACAGGACGCGCCATGAAGGACGCCACGGCGGTCCCTCCGGAAGAGTTCGTGTAGGGCGCCAAGAAGCGCTGACGTCCCAACATCTCGGTCCAGCCGAACGCGTCCCGGACCGGCGACCGGTCCCGCGCACACATCCGTCGCTCGGTCGGGTCTGTCCCACTCACGGCGCGCCGGAGAGCCACGCGAGGGGAACCTCAGAGCGGGCGCCCCACTTGCCGGGGCGCCCGCTCCTCGAGAAGAGGTTGGACTAGGCGAGGTTGGAGTTCGCCGCCGTGACCACCAGCCAGGCCATCATGCCGGAGTGCCCTGGGCCGCAGGGGACCGTACAGATGATCTGGAAGCGCTCCCCTACCGTTGCGCTCGAGGGGAGCGTCAGGGTGTAGTGGTTCGTCACTCCAGGGCTCGCGCTCACGTCGATCCCGAGCGAGGGGATGCCAAACCCGTGCGAACCACCGCCGCTCGTCACGTTCAGCTCGACCACACCGTTGATCGGGACCCAGAGCGTGCCTACCGAGGTGGTGAGCCCGGTGCCGTTGGTCAGGCTGGCGCCGAACGCGTCGGTGTAGTGGAAGGAGAACTGGTAGTCGCTCGCCACCACATCGACGTGCATGTTCGGCGTCCCGCTGCCGGTGGAGGTCGTGTGCGTGAGGACGAGGCCCGTGCCCACCGCCGACATGAAGACCAGCAGGGCGACCACCGGGATGAGGTTGTAGTGCACCCAGGCCTTCTGGCTCGACTCGAGGTGGTGGGCGGGCCTTGTCACCGGAGATTTGGGCTCCGGCGAGGTCGTGGACGGTACGTCGTCGCTCATGCTACGAGGGCCCTCACGAGGCGGTGGAAGGAGGTGTCCTTCGGCGCGATCCGCTCCGGCAGATGGAAGTGCGAGGACAGGCCGAAGCGCAGCGGGACCACGAGGGCCAGCATGATGTAGACCAGGGAGAGGCTCAGGTCGCCCCCAAGGTCCACCTTCCCCGAGAACCCGGTGTACCAGCTGTCGAACCCGCCCATCACGTAGATCGCCAGCATGATCGCGGAGGACCACAGGGCGGCCGGGCGTTGGAAGATGCCCAGCATGAGGAAAAGTCCGCCGAACGTTTCTCCGAGTCCCACGAGGATCCCCAGGAGGAGGCTCTGGGAGGCCATCGCTGGGGTCGAGAAGTACATCCCCAGCACCGCCGAGGAGAGCGCTCCCTGGGACATCAGGACCCACTTGAGGATCCCATCGATCAGGAAGACCGCTCCGAAGACGATGCGCACGGCGATCCAGAGCATCTCCGCCGGGGCGGTCCCGAACGAGTGGACGGTCTCGACGTCGAGGGCGTTCCCCGAGGAGATCCGCCGGAGGCCATGGGCGGTCTTCCGGCCGAGCTCGCTGGTCACCTGGACCTGTTCCATGGTCCTGCTCCTAGTGCCCCGCGAGCCGGCACAATGGCGTTGAAAGAGGTGCGTGGGTCATGGTCTCGTGCTCCACCGACCCTGCTCACTCCACGGTCAGGGTTCCCATCATGAACCCCATGCTGGACATCGAGGTCGGGTCGCACGGGGTCATGCACTGCCACTCGAAGCTGCCGGTTTGGTTGAAGTAAGCATAGAAGGTCACCACGGTCGGAGCGGTGGCCGACGCGGCCGGCAGGGGCACGTTGAACCCGGTCGAGAGGACGGAGAGCGTGTGGGAGATGTCCGTCGTGCTCACCGAGCTCACGCCCGTCGCGGCCCCGTTGATGTAGATCAGATTGTTGACCGTCCCGGCCACCTGGAGATAGGTCGAGGTGGGGACGTTCACACCGCTGTCGTAGTTCGTGATCGTGAACTCGACCTGGGTGTGCGCGGGCACCGTGAAGTTGCCCGGAGAGAACTCATCCAACGAACTGTTGTAGATGCCCGGCGTGATGGAAAGGTAGAGGTGGTCCGTGCCCGCGGGGGCCGCCGCCTTTGGCTGGGGAGCCATGCTCGTCCCCGCCAGGTACCCGACCCCGAGCCCTGCGATGAGGAGGATCACTCCGACCGCGAGGAGGAGACCCACCCCGTAGCCTGAGCGACCCCTCGGTGAGGAGGTGGTCGCCGTCTTGTCGCCTTCGCCGACGTCTGCTTGAGTTCCCGTTTCAGCGCTCATAGGCTGACCCTATGGGCGTCCATTGCCACGTGGATGATGTGCCCTCTCGCAAGACCGAAAGGTGAGTAAGGACCAGCAACGAATTACGACCAGAACCACGCAGGAGGGCCCTTGCCATCCTGGCGGCGCCCCCTCGGGCGGCCCCCTGCCCTTGTACACACTGTAACCCCGCGGGGACCGTCACATCGAGGTCCGGAGGCGTCCCAGACGAGGACGGGCAGGCCACCGGCGTTGAGGTCAGAGGGGCGTTCGGCGCCCGAGCTCGATCGGTTCGGCGCCTGGGTCGCCCGGTGCCCCAAGCCCCTGTGGAGAAAGGACGGTATGGACCGTAAGAACAGCGCTGACATCAGACTAGGGGGACCTACATGCCACCAGACGGAGGACCGGTATATGCAGAAGGGACCCGCGCAAACGTCCGATCATCGAAGGCGAACCAACGCCCATCTTCTCATCATCGCCGCGCTTGGCGTGGTCGCGTCCATGGCGGTGGCGCTCATGGTCACGGCTGCGCCCACACGAACGACCACCGAGACGGTCCGGTTCGTGATCTCTGGAGATCAGGGCAACATGGCCTACTCCCCCACGAACATCACGGTCTCTGCGGACGCGCTGGTCACGATCATCATCACGAACTACGACACGCAGTCCCACAGCGCTCCTCCTCTCGCGCAGCAGGTGAGCGGGACCACCGGGGGAGTTGCGTACTATCAGTTCTCCCTCAACGCCCACACCCAGAGCCTCGGGCAGCTGGCGTCCTCGGACATCTCCCACACGTTCTCCGTGGACTACGGGTCAACCTGGCTTAACGTCCCCATCCCGCCCGCAGCCTCTCCCACCAACCCGAGCGTCACCACCTTCACGACCAGCTTCTCCTCCATCGGTACCTACACCTGGTACTGCGACGCGATGTGCGGCAGCCTACCGATGACCCCGCCCGGGGAAATGGCGGGCTACGTCCACGTGGTGAAGTGAGGGTCCGGAACTCCAATGAACGACCCCTCCACCCCCTCCGCGGTCCAGACCGACATCGTCGTGGACAACGGGAGGAAGGCGAAGCATACCCAGACCAGCCTGGACAACATGCGTCGGGTCCAGCAGACCGGCCGATCGTCACTCACCGTCTCGCTCCCCCACTGGTGGGTCGAAAAGATGGGGGTGCGACCCGGGGACGTCATCCTGCTTCAGCCCGCGAGCGGCAACCGGCTCGAACTGAGCCTCACCTCCCACGGTGCCTCCGCCACCCGGTCGCAGGACGCGCTCGTCATCATGGCCGACGAGGCGCCGGCCGGCCTCCTGTCGCGGCTCATCACGGGGGCCTACATCACCGGACACGACCAGATCGTGATCCGCACCCAGCAGGGCTTGGACCAGGCTCGGTCCGACGAGATCGCTCGCACGGCCGCGCGTCTGCTCGGGACGGGGATCGTAGAGGAGGGCCCCAACGAGACCACGATCCAGGTCTTCGCCGACCCGTCACGCCACCACTTCGCTGCGCTCCTGGACCGCATCGTGACGATGTTGAAGCTCGAGGTGGGCTACTGCCGCGACGCCCTCCGGAGCGGAAGCTCCTCGTGCCTCGCCAGGATGGACCTGACGGAAGAGGAGATCGACCGAGCGTACTTCCTGATGGTCCGCCAGATCCTGCTCGCGGCCGATGACTTCCAGATGGCCGACGATGTGGGGATCGTCAGTCACCGCATCCAGATCGGGTCCCGAATGGTCGCGAAGGGCCTGGAGATCATCGGGGACAAGCTCAACGACACCGGGAAGGTGCTCGCGGACGCGCTGCATGGCAAGGGTCCCCCGGTCCTTGCCCTGGCGACGTCCATGGAGCTTGCCGAGGAGTTCGAGGAGTTCGAAGGACTTCTCGGCCAGACGCTGCAGGGGTTCAAGCAGGTCTCGCCGGAGACCGCCCACGCCGCGTTGACCTCCTTGAAGGAGCGCATCGAGACGCTGATGAACCGGCGTCAGAAGATGAACCGCCACGCGAGCAACGTGTCCGTCATCGCCTCCACGCAGCGCATCGCGTCCAACCTACTGACCGCCATGGAGATGCTGGTCATCATCAACGAGCTGACGATCAACCGCTCCACCGAGCCGGAGCTGTTCGCGGAGCATCATCGGATGATGATGGTCATCCACTCGATCGGGGGGGAGGAGCTCCCTGCGCCCGTCCCCGCGTTGGACCTCACGGCGGCGAGCGCTCGTCCCCACCCGATCCGCTCCTCGCGCTAGTGGGTTGCCGGTCCCCCGTGCCTGGGACGGAGGCACCGGAGCGCGCGGTCGGAGTGAGCACCGGGTGAGAGGCGCGGCACCCCGCAATCTCACCGCCCCTCAGGTCATCGGTGCCCGCCTCGATCGGGCTCTCTCCCGCGTAGTGAAAGGAGGCTGGGGGTCGCCCAGGATCGCCCCACCCTGGGCCTCCGGAGGCACCCAGGAGACTTCCCCTAACTCGGCGTGAGCGATTCACCGAACCGGTGGACGGAGCCTCCACAGTGGCCCTGTCTTGGCTCCTCAAGGCAGCCGAGGCTTGTCCGCGCTTCGCGCGAGGCAGAAGCGCTCGCCCGGGTGGAGGATGCCTCGATTGACGGGCCTCGCGCTGGACATCGTCCGAAGGTCGCCCGCCCCGATCACCCACCGGACCGGCCGGGTTCCCTCGAGCTAGGTCCACGCGCTCAGGTAGCCCAAGGCACCGACTTCCCTACGAACAGGGGAGGGGAAGCACTCGAGCCCGGCTAGGAAGCACCAAGCGAGATCGCGAGAGAGGAGTCTTCGAGAGAAGAGGAAAAAAGAAGAAAAGAAAACAGAAGAGAAGAGGTTCAGGAAGGGGTTGGAGAGGGGAGCCCAGTCGTGGGCCCCCCTCTCTCGGTCAGGGTTCCCTCGCCTCTACGGGAGGGCGTTCCCCTGGTACCCCACGTCGTACCAGACTGCCCCAGGCAGGATGGGGTTGGGGGTGAGGGACGCGGGGTTGATCCACGTCGCGTAGGTCCCGACACCGACCTGCTGGAAATCGTAGACGTACATCGCGAGGCTGTTCTGGATGTGCTCCGCCTGGTTGAACATGTCCTCACGCTGGGTGATGCTGCACGCCGGTGGGGCACAAGAGTTCCCCGCCGCCGCCAGGTTGTACATCGCGAGGTACGCGCTGCCCTGGCAGGACTGGGTGACCACCATCGTGTAGCCGTTGGCGCTGCCCGCGCAGGTCCCCATGTAGTTCCCAGACGCCAGGGAGCCCGTGAGGCCCTCCAGCCACGCCGTCGTCAGCGTGTAGGTAGAGTCGGGGTACATCATCGGGACCGTGTAGTCCGACGGGTCGGGGTAGTCAGGGAGCCAGCCCAGGAAGAAGGAGGAGAACCCTCCGCTGCCCGGTGCCCCGTAGAGGTCGGCGACCAGCGTGTTGAAGTTGATCACGACGATCGCAGCCTGGACCGCGTTCCCCGAGATCTTGGCCGTCCACTGGGCCCACTGCTGGTACATCGCGAGGTCCGTGGGGTCTCCCGCGTTGATGATGAGCGGGTAGACACACGGGCTCGCGGTCGTGCAGACCGGTCCGTCGAAGGAGTCCGCCTGCACCTGTGACCACCACCACGCCGCCCCACCCACATCGTTCTTGTTCGAGTCAGGGTTACCGGACGGCCAGGTGATGTTCGCCGGGTAGAAGTTCCCCATGTCGTGGGGGATCGACCCGCCGTACAGCTCGCAGAACTGCACGCCGTCGACGGTGCAGAACTGGTCGGCCTGCGTCTGGTAGGGGAACGTGTGGGTCAGGAACTCACGCATGTTGAGGTCCTGCATCATGTTCTGGGGTGCGGTCAGGTGGACCGTGGTCAGGGCCTGCGCGGCCGCCGAGTTCTCCATCATGTTGAACGACGTGAAGAAGATGTTCAGCGTGGGCGCAGTCTGGGCGCCGATCTTCCCCGCGGCGATGTCGTTGAGCATGGTCGGAGTGTCGGTCGAGGGGATGGTGGCGAAGTCCGCCGTCCCGCTCGCGTAGGCCTGCTCACCGGGGGTCTGGGAGGTCTCCCAGCTGTTCGAGATGTAGGTCGCCTGGATCTGGCTGTGGGTCGGCAGGCAGCCGGCGGCGTGGCCACCCGTGCAGAACGTGCCGGTCCAAGCCGGGCTGACCGAGAGCGCGTAGGACTGCCCGTAGGCGTAGGCCTTGAGGTAGTACGGCCCGCTCCCGACCATGTTCTGGGCGATGTTCTGGTTCCAGGAGGTCGGCGCGCCCTGCTGCTCAGCGGTGTCCCACTCGGTCCCCAGAGGGAACGCGGAGGCTGCCGGAGGAGCGTTGCAGCTGGACCAGCCCTGGAGCGTGAAGCCCTGGGTCATCTCCCAGCGGCAGCTCTGGATGGCCGCACCGTTGGGGTCCGCGAGGAGCTCGAGGAACTCGGGCCAGACCGCGCCGGAGGCTCCCGTGTGGAAGGTGACACAGCCGTCGCCGTGCACTCCGTCCATCATGGTGGCCGTGCAGGTCGTGGAGTCGTTCACGGTCATCGCGTTGAGGATGTTCGCGGGGGTGGTGTCGAAGGGGAAGTGGAGCCCGCCGTCGAAGCTGGGGCTACCGATGGGCAGGATCGCCTGGCACTGGATCCAGCCAGGGTTGTTCCCCACACCGGGGTAGTCCGAGAACAGGCAGGTTCGGGCGAGGGACCAGACCACGTCGGTCGGCCAGACGTTCATGATCGCGCCGTTCGCCGGGTCGTAGAACTTCGCGGTCGGGCTGATGACGAACGTGTAGTCCGCCCCGCCGTTCGTGATGAGCGAGCTGCCGAACATCGCCTGGCAGCTCCAGGGCCCGGTGGTCGTCCCCGGGACGCAGGAGGCCGCGCTGGGCACGAACCCGTTGGGCGAGGGGCCCGCCTGGGACCCGTTGTAGTCGATCAGCGTCTGGTAGACGTTGTAGATGACCTCGGCACCGGCCGTCTCGTAGTCGACCGAGGGGTCCAGGCTCACGGCCCCGCCGGGGACGTACTCGTAGGACTGGATGGTGCCCTGGGGGCGGCCGTTGGCGTGGGTCGGGAAGGTGGTGGTCTGAATGACTCCGCTGCCCGAGGTCCCGCCGACGTACACCGTGAACGTATAGTTGCTCCAGGCGTGGTAGGTAACTCCGCCGGTGACCAGCGTCGTGACCGCCTCGAAGGCGACCGCGTAGGAGCCCGCCGTCGCACCGGAGCTCGCCGTGAACGTTGCGGTGAGCGCGGTCGCGGAGCTGAGCCCATCACCCGAGGGGGTCCCCATCGTGAGGGGGGCGCCGCCGAGGATGTTGAACGTGTTGCCGGCCGCCGTCACCTGGGTGTTCCCGTTGACCGGGACACCGGAGATGTAGGCCGCGAGGGTCACCGATCCGCCCGCCGGGAGGATGGCGGTCGGGTTGGTGGTCGAGGTCCCGTTGGAGACGATGTACCCGCCGGTCTGGACGTGGTCGCCCAGGGGGTCGTTGGCGTAGGAGGAGGTCGCCGTGAAGGGGAGGAGGCTCAGCAGGTTGTCGTGAACCACGTTGTTCGTGTCCGTAACCTGGACATAGACATCGTAGACGCCCGCCGAGGAGTAGATGTGGGTGGTTGCAGAGGTGGAGATCTGCCCGGAGGACTGGCCGTCACCGAAGAAGAAGTCGAAGCTCTTCGGGGTCCAGGTGGGCTTCAGCTGCACGGCGTTGAAAGTTACAACACCGCCAACTTGAGAGGTTGAGAAGGGAGAGGTCACTTTGACATCATG
The DNA here is from genome assembly GCA_021802125.1 of Thermoplasmata archaeon. Classification (GTDB taxonomy): domain Archaea; phylum Thermoplasmatota; class Thermoplasmata; order Lutacidiplasmatales; family UBA184; genus JAKAAX01. The sequence continues at coordinate 20,825 of JAKAAX010000021.1, forward strand.
GGTATAGACGGTCGGTGTAGGAGGTTGAATGCCCTGACAAACGGGGCTGCTCACCGGCTGACAGCTGGGGGGTGAGGACGTGGTCTTCGAGACCGGGGTCGCGTGGTTGGTCGCCGGGGTCGAGGAACCGAGCCCGACGAAGGCGCCAACGCCTCCGATCACGAGGATGACCACGAGAAGGATGATCCCGATGAGGGGTCCCAGCCCGCCGCTGCTGCGCTTGGGTGGTGCGCTCGTCGTTGGTGTCGGTGCTCCGCTTGAGGGGGTCGCCGTGCTCGACATGTTCGTTCAATGACCGATCGGAACCGGTCGGGCGGCTAACCCATATGCTAGTATAAATACCCTGGCGAGGCGGCCCCCCCCACCGCCGTTCTCCGGCGTTGGAAGGATTCCCCCGCCCAAGCGGTAGCGGATTATGTAGGAAGGGGGGTTCGGCGGCGCGTGGAGCCTACCCGCCCCTCGAGAAACCCCTACCAGCTGCTCCCCTCGATCCTCAGCGCGGACCCGACCGACCTGGCGAGCGCCCTCCGGGCCGCGGAGGACGGCGGGGCGGACGCGTTCCACATCGACGTGATGGACGGACACTTCGTCCCGAACATCACCTTCGGCCCCGCGGTGGTGAAGGCCGTCCGGGCCCGTACCCGGCTACCCTTGGACATCCACCTCATGATCTCCGAGCCTAGCAAGTACCTCAAGGCCTTCGCCCAGGCCGGAGGCGACACGCTCGCCTTCCACCTCGAGGCGGGCGGGGATCTGCGCGCGCTCGCCCGCGAGGTCCGGGCCCTCGGCCGCCGCCCGGGCTTGGCGGTGCGCCCCGACACGAAGTTCGCGGAGGTCGAGCCCCTCCTGCCCGAGTTCGACGAGGTGGTGGTGATGACCGTGATGCCGGGGTTCTCCGGACAGAAGTTCATGGCGGACGTCCTTCCGAAGATGCGGCAGGTGCGGGAGGCCCTGGACCGGGCCGCCCGGCCCGTCGACCTCTCCGTCGACGGAGGCATCACGCCCGAGACGATCGGCGCCGCCGCGAAGGCCGGGGCGAGGCTCTTCGTCTGCGGGAACTCGGTCTACGGGGACGGGCCCTCGCCCCAGGAAAACCTGAGGGCCCTTCGGGCCACGCTAGCCCGGGAGGCCCCGCTTGAGGTTCGCTGAGCTCGTCGACCTCTTCGAAAGGATCTCGGCGACGACCAAGCGGCTGGAGATCCGTGCGCTCCTGGCCGAGCACCTGAGGGGGGTCTCGGAAGAGGACATCGCCCCGATGGTGTACTTGCTCCAGGGCCAGCTGCGCCCCGAATACGAGGGTGTGGAGCTCGGGGTCGCCGACTCTCTCGCCCGAAGGGCGCTCTCCACCGCGACCGGTCTCCCCGAGGAGCAGGTACGGGCGGAAGCCTCCCGCTCCGGCGACCTGGGGACGACGGCCGAGTCGTTGCTGAAGGCGCATGCCCGCAGCGGCGGAGAGACCGGGCTGACCTTGGCCGAGGTCTACCAGAAGCTGACCGAGATCGCTCGCGCCTCGGGAGAAGGGTCCCAGGAGGCGAAGATCGACCTGCTGGTCCGCCTCCTCTCCAGGACCGGACCGACCGAGGCGAAGTACCTGGTGCGCTTCACCCTGGGAAAGCTCCGACTCGGCGTCAAGGAGATGACCGTCCTCGACGCGCTCGCCGAGATCTACGGGGAGGGGGAGCCGAAGAAGGCCCGGGGGACGATCGAGAACGCGTTCAACGTGACCTCTGACCTGGGAGAGGTGGCCTCCACCCTCGCCCGGAAGGGCCGCCTCGACTCGCTGCTCTCGCTCCGCGCGCGGGTCGGCAAGCCCATCCGCCCGATGCTGGGCGAGCGGGAGGCGACGCTCAAGGACGTGCTCGAGCGGATGGAAGGGCGGACCGCCCTGGAGTACAAGTACGACGGGCTTCGCCTGCAGGCCCACGTCCCCGAGAAGGACGGAGAGGCGGTCCAGCTCTTTTCCCGGCGCCTCGAGAACGTGAGCAGCCAGTTCCCCGAGATCGTGCGCGACCTTCCGAAGGCCCTCCGACATCGGCCCGCCATCGTCGAGGGCGAGTGCGTCCCGGTCGATCCGACGACCGGGGAGCTGCGCCCTTTCCAGGAGATCTCCCGACGGCGGGGCCGGAAGTACGACCTGGAGAAGTTCGAGGAAGAGGTCCCGGTCCGGTTCGTCCTCTTCGATGTTCTGCTGGAAGGGGAGGAAGAGGTCATGGCCCTACCCTACCCGGAACGCCGCGAGAGGCTCGAGAAGCTCGTGAAGGTGGGCGACCGGGTGGCCCTCTCCACGCGGATCGTCGTCGACAACGTCCCCGATGCGGAGCGATTCTTCCAGCAGGCGCTGACCGACGGCTGCGAAGGAGTGATGGCGAAGTCCCTGGCCTCCGGCTCCGCCTACCGGGCGGGGGCCCGCGGTTTCTGGTGGATCAAGTACAAGCGGGAGTACACCCACGAGCTCGCCGATACCCTCGACACGGTCATCGTCGGGGCCTTCTGGGGGCGAGGGAAGCGGGCCGGTAGGTACGGTGCGCTCCTGGTCTCGGTCTACGACCCCGAGGAGGAAAGCTTCCCCACCGTCTGCAAGGTGGGGACGGGGTTCGATGACGCGACCCTCGAGAGGCTCACGAAGGAGCTCGGGCCGAAGCAGGCGAAGGAGAAGCCCGAGGGAGTGGACTCCACCCTCACCCCCGACGTGTGGATCGAACCCTCGATGGTGCTGGAGCTTCGCGGGGCGGAGCTGACGCTCTCCCCGATCCACCGCGCGGCGCTGGGGAAGATCCGCGAGGGGTATGGGCTCGCGCTCCGGTTCCCGCGCTTCACCGGCCGGGTGCGGGAGGACAAGGACCCCGAGCGCGCGAGCACCACCGAGGAGGTCGTACGGCTCTACCAGACCCAGGTGCGTCGCGCCGAGCCCGAGAGCTCCTCCGAGGGGACCGAGGTCGAATCTGGGACCAAGGGAGGCGCGGAGAAAGGTCCTGCCGCGCGGAAGGTGGGGGAAGACCGCCGCGCTCCGGGGCCCTTCTGACCCTGACCTATCGAGAGGCGACCCCCGCTGCGCCTCGAGGGGAAAAGACTTAAAGCGGGTCCCTCGTCCATAACCTTCGAGGAGCCCCCCCCACCATGCTCGTAGAGATCACCCAACTGGTCGACCGCGACATCTACACCCCCGATGGACGACACCTAGGCAAGGTCAACAACATCGTCCTTGACGTCGAGGGAGGCCGGGCCGACGGGTTGTTCGTCTCCGAGCCCAGCGAGTACCTGGTCGAAGGCTCCCGCAGCGTGAACGTCCCGTTCCGCTGGGTCTCGGCCGTGAACGACGTGATCCTCCTGAAGTACTTCCCCAAGCGGGTCTCGGCCAAGAAGGCCCCGCCGGCGACCACCCCGGCCGCCGCCCCCGCCCCCCCGCCCCGCGCGCCGGTCTTAGAGCGGGCCTCCCGCTGAAGCCGAGCGCGGGGATAGCCAAGCTTGGCAACGGCGCGGAACTTAAAACCGGGAGAGCGAAGCTCTCCTGGGGAAGGTATTCCGTCGCGTAGGCGTTCGCCGGTTCGAATCCGGCTCCCCGCATGGACGATGTCCCGCGTCCGAGGCGGGTGGCCTCCTCTTCTTCGATGGCCGATCGGTATCCGGGGGAGGCTCGCATGAGCGGGACATCCGCGCCCCATCTCAAACGCAGCGATCTCACACGACGGCTCGCGAGCCTCGAGGGATTTCCCCGGCCGGAGGCGCGGTTCGAACAGGTCCCTACTCCTCCGGAGGAGGCGAGCGCGCTGCTCTGGGAGGCGCTCTCCCGCGGTGACCTTCTTGGACGCAGGGTCCTCGACCTGGGCGCCGGAACGGGGACGTTGGCCATCGGGGCGGCGCTCCTCGGCGCGAACCTCACGATCGCCGTGGAGAGGGACGCGGAGGCCGCCGAGGTCGGGCGGAGGAACTCCACCCTCGCCGGCGTGGAGGTGGACTGGAGGGTGCTGGAGCTGACCGAGGCCTCGGCGGGGAGCCTCCAGGTCGAGGCGGACACCGTGATCATGAACCCGCCCTTCGGGGCCCAGAGAAGGCACGCGGACCGTCCTTTCCTGGAGGCCGCAGCGGCCGCCCTGCCCCGGGCGGGGGGAGGAGCGGTCTACCTGCTCTCCAACGCGGCGTCCCAAGCTTTTATAGAGCGCTGGTCAATCGCTCGGCATCTGACCATCGAAGAGCACCGAAGGTCCACCTGGCCGCTGCCGCCGACGTTCTCCCATCATCGGGAGGCGCGGGGGAAGGTCGAGGTCGACCGATGGATCTTCCGACGCAGGTAGAAGGAAGCGACCAACGATGAGCGAGACATCCGAAGAGCGGCTGGTCCTCCCCGGAGACCTTCTGGGGACCGCCGAAGAATACGTTCCTGGCCGAGGCACCTACGAGTACAACGGACAGGTGTTCGCCGCCCTCATGGGCCATCCCCACATCGACACGCAGAACAAGAGCGTCTCCGTGCGCGCCATCCACGAGGTCCCGCACCTGGTGGAGGGCGACCTCGTCTACGTCCGGGTGGAGGAGATCAAGAGCGCCATGCTGGTCACCCAGGTCCTCTCGAGCGCAAGGACGGGCCGGGGCGTCCCCGGGAACCCCGAAGGGACGGTCCACATCTCCAAGGCCAAGGAGAGCTACGTCGAGGAGCTCTCGAGGGAGTTCGCCATCGGCGATGTCCTGAAGGCCGAGGTGCTCCAGGGGTACCCCGTGGTGAAGCTCTCCACGCAGGGCCCGGAGCTCGGCGTGGTCCTGGGACGGTGCACGGAATGCCACGGGATCCTCGCTCACGTGAGCGGCAACCAGCTCGTTTGTTCCCGATGCGGCCGCCGTGAGCAGCGGAAGGTCTCGAGCGAGTACGGGGGCCACAAGGGCGGCTCCTCCGAAAGCGAAGCCCCCGAGGGAGCGCCCCGGGAGCGCGAGCATCACCGCCGCGAACGCGACGGGGAGGAGGGAGACGGGCGGCACCGTCACCCCCGACGCGAGGGAGGCTTCGACCGGCGCCACGAGCGTGGCGAGGGCGGTCCGAGGGAACGACCTCCGGCCGAACCGGCGGGAGAGGGTCCCGGACCCTCCGACCTCTCCGGGTGATCCCGGATCCGCCGCTCGAGGGCTCCCAAGGCGAGCTCACGGTAGGAGGAGGGCTCGGTGGCAGGCAGTAGCCGGAAGGAGGAGCGACGCCTGAAGGAGCTCCTCCAGGCCCACGAGCGTTGGCGGACGCGGGAGTGCCTGAACCTTCTCGCCTCGGAGAACCTCGCCTCTCCCACCGTCCAGAAGTACCTCTCCAGCGACCTTTCCCGTCGCTATACCCTCCCCCTGGACCAGACGCTCCACGGGGAGAAGGTCGACAACGGCTACGCCGGGACGAGGTTCGCCGACCAGGTGGAGGCCCTCGCGGCCGCTTCGACCGCCCGGCTCCTCCACGGGCGCTTCGCCTCCGTCCGCCCCCTCTCGGGGCACGTGGCGGCCATGTGCGTGCTCGCCCCCCTTCTTCCCCCGAAGGCCCGCTACATGGCGGTCCAGCCGGAGGACGGGGGGTACGACGGGTACGCGCCCGGTTACCTTCCCTCCGT
>JAKAAX010000043.1 GCA_021802125.1 Thermoplasmata archaeon
GACCGCGCACCAGGACGCGCGCTGGAAGGTCAACCCTCCTCTCCGCTCCCGCGCCGACCGGGACGCCCTCTACGAGAGCTTCCGCGAAGGGTGGGTGACCATGCTCGCGAGCGACCACGCTCCCCATCCCCTGGGCCAGAAGGAGGGCAAGTTCGAGGAGACCCCGTCGGGTGCGCCCGGGGTGGAGACGATGCTGCCCCTCCTCCTCTCCCGGGTCCGGGAGGGGGAGCTCTCGCTCCCGACCCTCGTCCGGGCATCCGCCCGGAGGCCGGCCCTCTTCCTGGGGCTCCCCCGCGGGCACTTCTCCCCCGGCATGGAGGCGAACTTCCTGGTCATCGACTTCCGGGATCGGAGGACCATCCGGGCCCGCGACCTCCACGCCCCCTGCGGGTGGACCCCCTTCGAGGGGAAGGAAGGGATTTTCCCGAGGGAACACTACCACCTCGGGGAGAGGATCGTGGAGGACGGGGAGTTCGTCGGCGGCCGCTCTGGAAGGCTCCTCCACCGAGGCACGGGGAGGGCTCCGGGCCCCGCGCCTCCCGCCCCGGTCGGCCGATCCGGGTCCCCCGTCGCCGTTCCGGCCGGACCCTTCCCGGCCCCCTCGCTCCGTGACATCTCGCCCCCGCCCGGCCCCAACCTCCCCAGCGCTTCGCTGAAGGTCGGAGATCGCCGTGGCGCCTGACGCCCGGCCCCCGGTGGCCTTCCTCAAGGGGGTCACGAAGACGTACGGGGAGGGCGCGGCGAAGGTCCACGCCCTGCGGGGGGTCGACCTGACCGTGCGCGAGGGGGAGTTCGTCGCGATCATGGGGCCCTCCGGCAGCGGGAAGTCGACGCTCCTCCACATCCTGGGTTGCATGGACGTCCCGAGCGAGGGGGACGTGGAGATCGACGGGGTCGCGGTCCCGCGACAGAGCGACTCGGAGCGGACGCGTCTCCGAAGCGAGCGGATCGGGTTCGTCTTCCAGTCCTTCCATCTGCTGCGCGACCTCACCGTGCGGGAGAACCTCGAGCTCCCGCAGGTCTACCTGCGGCGCAAGGAGGGCAAGCGCCTGCCCACCCCGGAGGAGCTCATCGCGCGCGTGCGGCTCCCCGCCGCCCTGCTGGACCGCCACCCCACCCAGATCTCCGGGGGAGAGGCCCAGCGCGTGGCGATCGCCCGGGCCCTCGCCAACAGCCCCTCCCTGCTCCTGGGCGATGAGCCGACGGGGAACCTGGACACCACCAACTCGGACGCCGTGATGCGGATCTTCGACCACCTGTCGAAAGAGGGGGCCACCATCGTGCTGGTGACCCACAACCCGGAGGTCGCCGAGCACGCCCAGCGCGTGGTGCGCGTGGGGGACGGACGCATCGTCCGTGAAGAGCGCAAGGGCCCCTCGGAGCCGGAGCGACCCGCGTCGACCACGGGGGGTGCGGCGTGACCTCCCGGGCGGCGCTCGCGGTCCGCTACATGCTCCGGCAGAAGGGCCGGACGGCCTTCGTGGTCATGACCTACGTGGCGGCGGTGGGCGTCACGCTGCTGCTGACCAGCGCGGTCGTGGGCAACGAGCAGAGCTTCATCGCGGAGGTGAACAACCTCGCCATCAACTGGATCTACGTCCAGCCCAGCGTCCCGCCGGTCTACCCGCTCACGGTGGCCGACGCCAACGCGATCGCCACACAGGTGCCGCACATCACGGCCGTCGCTCCGATCCTGTGGACGGAGGCCCATTTCAACGGCTGGACGGGGGCGGACTCCAACACCACCCTCACGGGGAGCACGAGCGGGCTCACCTCCGTCTTCAACTTTGACGTCGTGCGCGGGAGCTCCAACCTCACCGACCCCGCCGGCCCGAACGCGCCCCTGCCGCTCGTCGTCGGGTACAACCTCTGGACCAGCCACGACCTGTCCGTCGGTCAGCTGCTCACCGCCGTCGTCGTGAACATCGTCCCGGGCGGGAACCCCGCGCCGATGAACGTGAACCTCGTCGTCGAGGGCCTGCTCGCTCCCCGGGGGAGCGTCGGGCAGATCAACCTGGACCAGGCCGCGATCGTCCCGGTCTCCGGCCTCCTGAACCTCTCTGGACAGACGACGCTCACCTACATCTTCGCCTCTGCCGACTCCTCCTCGAACGTCCAGGCGGCGAGCCAGGACATCCAGAACCTCCTGTTCCAGCGCCACCACGGAACTCTCGACTTCTCGGTGAACAACCAGCAGTCCGAGGTCCAGTTCGTGCTCCAGCAGATCGGCCAGTTCCAGACGATCATCCAGCTCGTCGAGATGACGCTCCTCATGCTCTCGGCCTTCAGCATCTTCGTCGTGATGACCATGGCCGTGAAGGACCGCCGTCGGGAGATCGGCGTCCTGAGGGCCCTGGGGGCCGAGCGGAGCGACGTGATGTTCCAGTTCCTCCTCGAGGCCGGCATCATGAGCGTCGTCGGCATGGCGGTCGGGGTCGGGCTGGGGACCGTCGCGGTCCGCTTCCTGAAGCAGACCGGCTCGGGGTTCTACGCGGCGCTGGTCACGAACCCCGTCGACCTCGGGCTCTACTTCGTCGAGCTCCTCCTCGTCCTGTGGGGGGTCGGCTTCGTCTTCTCGCTCCTCCCCGCCTACCAGGCCTCCCGCCTGGAAGCGGTGGAAGCTCTCCGAGAGATGTGAGAGAAGCGCCCCCAAGGGCCCCTGTCGGGTCCCGGGGGGCGGGCCTACGAGGGCTCCGTCGTCGCGGACCGCGCCGCCTTGCGCTTGCGCAGGCGGTTCACGTAGTAGAGGGCGAAGACGACCAACGCCACGAACACGACCACGTTCAGGACGTTGAAGATGTTCTGGAGCTCGGGGATGCTCTGCTGGCCCACGATCACCCCGATGTACACCAGCGCGAAGGTGAACGGCGTCGCGCCCAGTACGGTGTAGATGGGGAACAGGCGGCGGTCCATCTTGGCCGCTCCGGCGGGATAGGAGATGTAGGCCCTCACCAGCGGGAGCATCCGGGAGAGGAAGACCGTCACCGGTCCGCGCCGCTCGAAGAAGACCTGCGCCCGCTCCAGGTCGCGCTCCTCCAGTCCGAACGGACGGCCCAGGCGGTGGACGAACGGCAGCCCGAGACGGCGGCCGATCTCGTAGGCGATGACGGCCCCCAGAAGGCCTCCCCCTAGGGAGGCGATCATCACCGTGGGCCAGGTGAACCAGGGGTCCGCCCCGGAGGCGAGGACGATCCCGGCCACGGGAAGGATGACCTCGCTAGGGAGGGGGGGGATGCCGAAGCTCTCCACCGTCATGAGCGCGAAGAGGGCCAGGAGTCCCGCGGGGCCGGACGCCTCGACCAGGTGCTCGAGGAGGAGGAAGACCTCCGTTTCGAGCCCAGCGAGCGACATGCGTGGATCGGGTCCCCTCAGCTCCCCGGAACGGGGAGGTCGTTCGTCACGAGACGGAAAGGGACCCGCAGCGTGGCCACGGTCCGGACCGGTAGGTCCTCGAAGGTGAGGGGGGTCGAGCATCCTCCGCAGGAGACCGCGGTGCGGCGTCGGCCCAGCGCGATCGAGAGCTCGGTCCCGACCTCGATCTCGTGAACGGGACGCTCGGAGGACCTGAGCGCCCGACGCAGCTCCTCGAAGAGGAGGTCTTCTCGCGCGACGGCCATGTGTCCCCCGGCGGAACAGCCCTCCACGGTAGAAAGGGTTGCGGTCCCCCGGAGCGTAGGTCGTGCAGGAAACGGGGAGGTCGTCGGCGGTCCTACGACTTGCTCATGGGAGGGAGACCCTCGTCCGACGTCTTCGCGAGCTCGTCGAGCTCGTCCAGGGTCGAGTCCAGGTCCGACTCCGAGGGCTCGGAGCCCTCGGCCCACTCCGACGTGGAGGATGCCGTCCCCTCGGCCGCGGCCGATCCGGACGTCTTCGAGGTCTCGGCCTCAGCGAGGTCCTCCTCGTCGGCCCCACCCGAGCCGCCCGCGCCCCCTTCCTCTCCCGCGGCGGCTGAGCTCGAGGAGGGGCGTCCACGCTTGCGGACGAAGAACAGGATGAGCAGCGCGGCGACGATCACCGCGACCAGGGCGATGCCGCCCAGGACGTAGGGGCTCGCGAAGGGGGACTGGGGGGTGGGGCTGACGTACTGCGCCGGGGCCGGGATGGCGGTGGAGGTGGCCGAGGAGCCCTCCATGACGCTGATCGCGATGAGCACGGCCATGGAGAAACCGAGGGCGAGAGGTACGACGGGGCGACCGTTCTTCCGCACCACGAGCTTTGCCATCGGAGGTCCTAGGGCCTTGCCTGGAGGGGGGCCCCAGAGGCTCGTCCGGGGCCGGCCCTGCGCGGCGCGGCTGGAGCGGCTATGTGCTTTGGTTGAAGAACCTTCCGTCACCCGCCCAGCGCGTGGGAGGGGGGCCTCCGGCCCCCCTATTCCTATTCGTCCTTCTCCGCGGGGGATCCCTCGTCGGAGGCCTCGGGCTCCTCGTCGGAGCCCTCCTTGCCCTCACCGCTCTCCGCGCCCTCGTCGCCGTCCTCGGGCTCTTCCTCGGTGCTGCCGCCGCCGCTCATCCGGCTCCCGCGCAGGCGGAAGGCCAGGAGCAGGGCGAAGACCACCACGAGGATGCCCAGAGCGACCCCCGCGATGACGAGGGGGTCGGCGAACGGGTTCGTTGCGGTAGTGTTGGTGGTGTACTGGGCCGGAGCCGGGATCGCTTGCGCGCCGGCGTGGGGGCTTTCGAAGACGCCGTAGCCGATGACGAGGGTCATGAGCACCGCGAGCGCGATGGGAACCGCTCGTCGCCAGCCTCCGACGTTGCCGCTCGCCGCCTCAGACTTGGACACCTCTACGCCACCTGCCTTGGAGTTACACCGGAAACCGGCTATTTCAACTATCCCTGTCCACGCCCTCCTAGGTGACGGAGCCGGCGTGGCCCGTCGGGTGCCCGACCCGACCCCT
>JAKAAX010000044.1 GCA_021802125.1 Thermoplasmata archaeon
GTTCCTCCCGCACCTGGCCCGCTGAGCCGAGGAAGCCCCAGTGACGGGCGGCCTGGTCGCTCTGGGGTTGACGGTCTTCGCCGTCATCTTCCTCTTCGAGATCGTGGACCGGACGAACTTCGCGACGATCTCGCTCGCGGGGAAACATCCCGCGAAGCAGGTGTGGAGCGGGGCCGCGCTGGCCTTCACGGTCTCCTCCGCGATCTCCGTAGGGATCGGGGCCGTCGTCGTGGCCTACCTCCCGGCCTACCTCATGTGGGTGAAGCTGCTAGGTGGCGCGATCCTCATCGCCTTCGGGCTCCGAGCGGTCCTCGGGGGCGACGGCGAAGAGGAGGAGCGGTCGGCCGAGGAAAAGCTCGGCCCCGTCCCGCCCCGTCGGGTGGTCCTGACCGCGTTCGCGCTCATCCTCTTCCTGGAGATGGGCGACAACACCCAGATCCTGACCTTCGAGTTCGTGGCGTACGCCGGTCCCTCCCCCGGGGCCGTCGTGCTGCTCGTGGTGTTCGTGGCCGCGACCCTGGCGCTCTGGTGCACCGCGGCGGTGGGGGCCCTCAGCGGCAGGTTCCTGCGCTCGCGGGTGCCTGCCGAGAAGCTTGAGCGGGTCCTGGGTGCGATCCTCGTGGCGATCGGGGCGGTCACGATCGCCCTCGCGATCGACCCGACCCTGCTCCCGATCCTCTGAGCCCTCGACGCACGCGCGGGGGGGCGGGCCGCGTGGCCCTCGGTCCTCCGCGGGGTTTCCTTCTGGCGGACGTCGGAGGCCGCATCAGTCCGAAGGCTCGTTATCTGCCCTGGGCGGGAAGCCTCGCGCGGCTCCCTGACGGAGACGGAAGGGACCGAAAGGGGAATATTCCGACCCCCGTGCCGAAAGCGGTGCCCCAATGGACCTGAAGGCCAGAAAGAAGATCCTCTCCACGCCGGTCGAACCCCTCGACGTCCGATCGATCAAGGGCATCGGCGACCTCCTCGAGTCGTTCCAGCACACCTCGATCCAGGCCAGGAACCTCGGCCGCTGCTTCCAGGTCTGGAAGAACATGCTGAAGGACCCCAAGCGCCCGACCATCTTCCTCGGGCTGTCGGGACCGCTCATCGCGGCGGGGCTCCGGTCGGTGATCCGGGAGATGATCGAGCTGGGGATGGTGGACGTCGTCGTCTCCACCGGCGCGGTCCTCTACCAGGACCTCTACCAGTCGCTGGGCTACCGGCACTACATGGGGGTCCCGACCGCGGACGACGCGCGGCTGCGGTCCTTCGCGATCGACCGGATCTACGACACCTACGTCGACGAGATCAAGTTCGAGGAGACGGACCGGGCGATCGGCCGCATCGTTGAGGAGTTCCCCCCACGCCCCGCCTCCTCCCGGGAGCTCCTGCAGTTCCTTGGCGAGAAGTTCCCCGCGAAGGACTCGATCCTCTCGACCTGCGCCCGGCGCGGCGTCCCGGTCTTCTCCCCGGCGCTGATCGACAGCTCCATCGGGATCGGCCTCACCCTCCACTACGGGCGGAACCGCGGCAAGCCGCGCTTCAGCCTCGACGCCGTGCGCGACAACTACGAGCTCGTCCAGATCCTGGTCAACTCCCCTCGGACGGGAGTGGTGTACGTCGGGGGAGGGACCCCGAAGAACTGGATCAACGACGGGATCGTGATGGCCAACTACCACTACGAACGGGAGGGGGAAGGCCACTTCTACGCCCTGCAGGTCACGACCGACGTTCCCCACTGGGGAGGCCTTTCCGGCAGCACGCTGGACGAGGCGATGAGCTGGGGGAAGGTCTCGACCCAAGCGACAAAGGCCATGGCCTTCGTCGAGGCCTCGGTCGCGCTCCCGCTGCTCGTGGGGGCGCTCTGGGACCGGCGAGCCTCCTGGCAACGGCGCAAGCGCCCCCGGTTCGTCTGGGACGGGGACACCTGCAAGAGGGCCTAGCCGTCCGGCCGATAATCTGGTTCAGGGGAACAACGCGGTCGCGTCCTCGTCGCCCTCGGTGCGAGAGGGCCGACGAGTATCGCCCCTACGGGTGCCTCTCGGGGCGAAAGGCGGCAGCTTCGGTGCGAAGGCGGCCGAGCGCGCGAGGTCCGGGTGCTCCCGGACCACGTCCCTCCAGTTGGCGTAGGTGGTGAGGCGTCCGAGCAGGGGAAGGTGCCCCCGCCGCTGTTGGATCACCGTGTGGACCACGAACCTCGTCGGGTCCACCGTCTGGAACAACGCGCACCGGAAATCCAGGTTGGCCCGGGGGTTGGGGGGCCCGTCCTCCGATCGGGCGGGAGTCTCGGCCAGTCGGTGCCCTTCGAGGTCCACCGTCCTGAACGATCCGCCGTCCGCCGTCATGAAGCCAACCGGCAATCGGTGCCTCTCCGTCATCGCTTGAGCTCCTGCGACCACCTTCGGCCCCGCGAGGTCGATGAAGGTCCAGTGACGTGATGCGCGGTGCCTCGCATCAACATTGTGATTTCGGGCCATAATGACAGGCATCCACGTCAAAACGACCATATTTCCGACATACTTTGTATAATGCTACGTAACCCGCCGGATACGGTGTGAGGGTCGGGAAACGGCGAGGGAGAGTCTCGAAGCCCGGCCCGAACCGAGGGGTCCGGGGAGGAGAGGTCCCACGTTTCAGAGAAGGGCGCCCGGGCGAGGGGCCCCCGCCTCCGGGTGACAGCCCTCCGACAGGATGGTGTCGTCGCCGTTCCACTCCGCCACCCCGTGGTCCTCGTAGAGGTCGGTCTCGTAGACGGTCACGTTGTCGACGGGGTCGTAGAAGACCGTTCGACCGCTCGCATTGTCGTACCAGAAGATGATCGACGGTCCGAGCAGGTAGTGCAGGGACTGCCGCTCGCCGGCGGGGATGCTCAAGTTGTCGTGGGCGCAGGAGAGGGCGACCGAGGTCAGGGAAGAGGCGGAGAGCGAGGCGGAGGGGGGAGTCGCGGAGTAGGCGGCGCCTAGGAGTACGAGGACCGCCGTCGCGGCGAGGATCCCCTCCGGCCATCCCCACCGCGCCCGGTTCGCGGGGCCGGTCCGGAACCCGTCCCGCGCGCGAACTCGTTGCCTGGTGGGCATGACGTCGGGTCGCGCCGGGTCGGCCACGCGACCGGCGGTCGACCCACGGCGGAGCAGGGTCGTCAGCAGGTTCCCCGCCGTGAGGGCGAGGAGCAGCGCGAACGGACCGACGGTGCTTTGCGCACCCAACGCCGGGACGGTGATCGCAAGGAACGCCGACACCGCGCCGACGAACGCACCGTAGAGGGGCCACGCGTGGGGGTTGGCCGGCGCCGTGCGAGGTTCGACGACCATGAAGAGCAGGAAGAAGAGCGTGGCCGGGTCGACCACCTCGCTCAGCAGGATGGGCCCCGAAAGGGGCACGCCGATGAAGGAGAACGCGAGGGCCCTCTGGAGCGTGACCCCGATCCCGTACGTCACGAAGAACGCGGCGGGAAGAGGCCAACGTCTCCAGGTCCGTAGGTTGACGAGCAGACCGCCCACCACGAAGAGGGGGAACGCGACCTCAGAGCCTCCGCCGCCCCCGACCCAGGGGATGCTCGGGCCGAGCGTGCCCCACCACGCGGGCCCGATGGAGAGCAAGGCGCCTCCCAGAAGGACCGCGGAGGAGGCAGGATTCAGGACCGGGCTCCCGCGGAAGCGCAGGACGTGCTTCCCGACGACCGCGACCGCCGACAGTATCGCGCCATCCAGGAGCAGCGGAGAGGAGGGGAGGAGCCCTCCGCCCTGCGGGGGGATCACGAGGGCGATGAGCAGTCCCGTGACCACCGCCGACCACGGCATCCGCCAGCGGCGCCAGCGGTAGCGGGAGAGAAGGGCGTCCGTGCCTCCCGCCACGAGCGGGAACAGACCCAGCTGAGCGAGGGCGAAGGAGGGTCCGCTCGGGCCCATCATGAGGGCGCCCACGATCCCCAGGAAGAGGAGCACCACGACCAGGAGCCGCACCTGGCTCAGCCACTGTGGCCATCGCAGGCGCTTGAAGGCTCGCCAACGGACCGGCACGGGGGGCCCCCCGCGTTCGGTCTTGGACCCTGGAGGCGCCTCGTCGGTCATGCCGACTGGGGGGTCGGCCTTGCCGTCCCGGGGCCGAAGACCGGGGCGGTCCCCCGAAGGAGCCGCAGGCCGTACCCCATGGCCCAGAGGAGGACAGGCGCCACGATCATTCGCTCGAAGAGCCCGCTCAAGCCGGGGGCGATCGCGTCGCTCCCGAGGAAGAGGAAGATCGAAACGAGGTCCACGACCCCTCCGAGGGACGTGAGGAGCGAGAACGTCCGCCCGTCCCCGGTCTTGGCGAGCCCGCGGCCGAGGGCAATGAGCCCCAGCCCACCGAAGAAGAACGCGAAGAAGGCCGAGATCGCGTGCGGGGTCGGATGGAACTCGGGCCAGATGCCGACCCCCATCGCCCCGGCGCCCGCGAGCATCAGCAGCACGGTCCCGATGCGGAGCGAGCGGCGTCGCGGGAGCACGCGCCAGAGAAGGATCGCCCCCCCGAGGGCGGCGATGCCGACGATGAAGACGGAGGCGTCAAAGGCGATCCCCAGTCCGAGCGCGCAGTGCCCACCAAGGTCGCTGATCGCGTTCGTGAACGGGTCGAACGGTGAGGTGCAGCCCGAGTACTCCCGAGCCGAGGGCCAGGAGGTGGGCCAGAGCGCCTGCTCCACCGCCATCTCGACGATGAACTGGGCGGCCCCCACCAGAAGGATCGCGCCGGCCCAGCGGGACAGGGTGGCGTCCCGAGCCCGCTCGGCCCGGGGGGTGGCGCCGCTCTCGACGGGGGTGGCGGACGGACCGTCTGGGCCCAAGGTCATCCGCGCCCCCCATGATGGAGGGGGGATTAG
>JAKAAX010000011.1 GCA_021802125.1 Thermoplasmata archaeon
GGTGGTGGTGAGCTCTTCGGAGTCGGGAGGCCTCCCGACCTTCACCTACGTTTGGACGCTCAACGGCACCGCGATCGTCGGAGCGAACACGGCGACCCTCAACTACCTCCCCGCCGGCTCCGGCAACTTCTCCTTCGTGCTCACCGTCAACGACTCCTTGGGAGACCGCGCGTCGGCTCGGGTCGTGCTGCACGTGCTCCCGCACCCCGCATCGACCGGAGCGGGGAGTGGAGGCTCCTCCGGGTTCGTGGCCGACCTCCTGAACGACCCCGCGGTGTTCCTGGTCGGGGCGGTCCTCGGGATCGTGATCGGTGTGCTGGTCGGATGGCTCCTCCTCGGGACATCTAAGAGGCGTGCGAAGTCGCCCCCTCCGCAACCGGACGCGACCCCAGGAGGGATGGAGGTCGCCCCGGGCCCTCCCGGCCCGGCGGAGATGCAAGGAGCGGCCGGGCCCGGTGGATACCTGCCTCCGATGGCTCCTCCGACTCCTTCGGACCTTGGCGCGTACCCACCCCAGACACCGCCCGGCCCCCTGTAAGGGAGGGCGATCCTTCTCCCCCCCCTGAGGGGCGGGTGGGCGCGTGGCCCGCCCGATATCCGCCGAGCAGAGCCTCGACCCGGCGCGCTAGCGGGAGGTCGGCGGCTCTCACGCGCGTGGCGGGTTCCTCGAGAACGGCAACGACCCTTATGGGGCGCGCTATGCTCCGGTGGGCGGGGCGCTCCGGCGAGACCGTTGGCGATCTCGTCGAACGTGAAAGGACCCACGCTGTCGCCCCGCAGGTGAGGAATCGGTGCGCACGAACGTCGTCCTGGGAGGCAGCTTCGTCCTCAACGTGGCCTTCCTCACGGCCAACCTTGTGATCTTCCAGGTGGGCGGAAGCCACGCCGTCCTCTCCCAGGCGGTGAACGCCGCCACTGACCTGTTGGCGGGTTTGATGATCCTCTGGGGCCAACGCGCCGCCCAGCTCCCAGCCTCACCGACCCATCCCTTCGGAAGGGGCAAGGAGCGGTTCTTCTGGGCCTACAGCGCGGGGCTCGTCGCCTTCTGCCTCGCCGGGTCGTTCGTCATGGTCTTCGGGCTGGAAGAGATGCTCACGCCGCACCCCATCGGAGCGCTGCTCGCCGGGATCGTCACGGTGGGGGTCACCCTGGTCGGGAACGCGGCGAGCATCAGCATCGTGCTCTTCGAGCTCCGACGCGACGGGGGCTCGGTCCGAGCGCTGCTCGAGTCGAACCACCAGGGAGTGAAGACCGTCTTCCTCCAGGACGCGATCAGCGTCTTCGGGGGCGGGGTCGCCCTGCTCGGCTTGTTCCTGGTCCGCGTGACGGGCTACGAGGCACTGGACGGCACCGCCGCCCTCATCGTCGGCGCTTCCATGCTGGTCATGGGCCTCATCCTGGTCCGGGAGGGACGCGTGCTGCTCGTGGGTCGGAGCGGGGACACGGACGAGATCCACGCGCTCCGCAAGCTCGTCGAACAGTACCCCTACGTCCGGCAGCTGGTTGGGATCCAGACGATGCTCCTGGGTCCCGATGACGAGCTCGTGGGACTACGGGTCAACTTCGCGGACGGGCTCAGCACGGACGAGGTCGAGCTGCACATCGACCGGGTGGGAGAGCTCATCCGGAAGAGCTTCCCCAGGGTACGGTACCTTCTCATCGAACCTGAGAGCAGGATCGGAGAGGTGATCCGACCACGTCTTGCCCGTCCCGGTCGGACGGGCCCCGAGGACGGCACGAACTCAAGCGCCGTTCCGCCGAGGTCACCAGAGGAGAGGCGCGGCGAGAACCCTGGACCTTGACGCGACTTCGGTTGAAAGAGAAGCAGGTGCTGCGGTTCCGGAAGGGGCCGGCTCTGCCACCCCACGACCCAGCGCGACCCGTTTGACACGAGGGTCCGCGAACTGGCCGCGAAGGTCCGCGCGAGAGGAGGAGGTCTCCCGGGAAGGGATGAGCTCCTCTCGGATCGCCGCCGCCCGCACCCTCCTGCGGCGGGGCCTGCACCGAATGGACCACCCCGCCCCATACCACGACTGCCCTGGTGTTCCTCCAGCCCTCCCCTCATCTTCGATTGGTTCATCCCAAGTTCCTGTCAAGCCATCCCACGACATCGGTACTTCGACGCTAGCGACCCCTATGTCCAAAGGTACTCCGAAGTACCCTACGCCCAGATGGGTGGAGGGGTGGGCTAGGATTACTCGCCGGGAAAAGCGGGGCTTGAGGCAACCCTATTCTCTCGGTTCGTGTCCCTCTTTCATCTCCAAGGCATCGAGTCGTCGGGCCAGGGAAGTTGCCCAAAATGCGCAGGGGAACGCCAGTGCGGCCACGAGAATTCCGAGGAGGTCGCCGATTGTCAGGACCCATTCACCCCGTCCGGCGATGACCTCAGGAATCTGTATCCATATTCCAATGGAGAAGCTCGTGGCCAGGGATATCACAACAAGCGCCATCGCCCACTTCAATGCACGGCGCAGGCGCGCCGCTTCACTGGGGCTGTCGGTCATTCAGCCTCCTCCCTGCACGCGGGCCTCCGCACATCCAAGGACCGACCCGGTCTTGGCACCGGGTGCTCCCTCGCCGACACATACCTTCCTCATGGATCTACGACGGTAAGCCTGACGTCAAGCAACTCCCGAACGACAAAGGAATAGCTCGAGCGAGTTGCCGAGCTTGAAGGTTTTCCAAATCGGATTACAACGGCCGAGTAGATGGTGTGGAGGGGTCCAACTACGGATAGGGCCACCGCCAAGACCCTGTCCAATGCAGAGGCTTCCTCAAGACCACGAGCGAGCGCATCCACCGCCTGGCCAATTGCCCCTAGACTCAGCTGAACCATCTCGGTACTGCGTCGACTAGAAAGGGCGACTGACTCGGGAGCCGCTATTAGAAACCCTGCAACGCGAGTCACCTAGGCATCTCGAATAGCCCCGACCGGATTCGAACCGATGCCGCAGGATCCAGAGTCCCGCATCCTTGGCCACTAGACTACGGGGCTGCGCGCGGGTTCACAAGGTAGGTGGTCATAAGCCCTACGGAGCGGAGCCCGCCACGGGGGGCGTTCCCACCTCCACCGCGGGAGCTACGCTCGCCCGCGTGGTGTGGCCGCCGCCGCACTTATACGCCCGAACGAATGGCCGGCGGGGTCGCCCATGTCTCCGTCGGACCCTCCACTGCCGCTCGAACCTTACCGGATCAAGGCGGTGGAGATGCTCCACCGACCCTCGCGCGATGAGCGGGAGGCCGCGCTCAAGCGGGCCGGCTACAACCTGTTCAACCTGACCTCCGAGGAGGTCTACATCGACCTGCTCACCGACTCGGGGACCTCCGCCATGAGCGACCGCCAGTGGGCGGCGATGATGACGGGGGACGAGAGCTACGCGGGGAGCCGCAACTTCGCGGAGTTCGAACGCACGGTCCAGGAGCTGACCGGATTCCCGTTCGTGATCCCGGCGCATCAGGGGCGCGCCGCGGAGCATCTGCTCCTCTCAAGCCTCGCCCGGCCCGGACAGAAGGTCCCCAACAACATGCACTTCGACACGACCCAGGCCCACGTCCTCCGGCAGGGGGCCCAGCCGATCAACCTCGCCATCCAAGAGGCGTACGACGTGCGCAACGAACATCCCTTCAAGGGGAACATGGACACCCCGAAGCTCGAGACGCTGCTCCAGAAGGAGGGCAGCGGCGTCCCCCTGGTCATGATGACCCTGACCAACAACACGGGCGGGGGACAGCCCGCGTCCCTCTCGAACCTGCGCGAGGTCTCCCGCATCTGTCGGGCGCACAAGGTCCCGTTCTACCTGGACATGTGTCGGTGGGCCGAGAACGCGTACTTCATCCACGAACGGGAGCCGGGAATGGGCGAGCGATCTCTTAGGGAGATCGGCCGCGCGTGCTTCGACCTGGCGGACGGCGCGACCATGAGCGCCAAGAAGGACGGACTGGTCAACATCGGCGGCTTCATCGCCACCCGCGATGCCCAGTTGGTCCCGCGTCTGAAGGAGACGCTCATCACCTTCGAAGGGTTCCCGACCTACGGCGGTCTCGCGCGCCGCGACCTCTCCGCGATGGCCATCGGTCTCCTGGAGGCCACCGAACTCGACTACATGGCGCACCGGGTCGGCCAGGTCCGGTACCTCGCCAGCCTGCTCGAGCAGGACGGCATCCCGTTCGTGCGACCTCCTGGAGGGCACGGCCTGTACCTTGACGCGCACGCCTTCCTTCCCCACCTCAAGGGCTCGGAGCTTCCCGGACAGGCCCTGGTCGTCGAGATCTACCGGGAAGGGGCCGTCCGCACTTGCGAGGTCGGTGGTGTGATGTTCGGAGGGGCCCCTTCGACCCCGGACGCCCCCCCCGCGCTGGAGCTGGTCCGTCTGGCCATCCCTCGCCGGGTGTACACCGCGAGCCACCTCTCCTACGTGGCCGACACGGTCCGGCGGGTCTGGAAGCGGCGCGAGGCCGTTCGCGGCATGACGATCGTCGAGGCGCCGGAGCGGCTGCGCCACTTCTTGGCGAAGTTCGGCCCCGCTATGGAGAGGGGAGGGGCGAAGGGGGCCGGGCCGCATGCGGCCCCCCACCCGTCGGATCGGTCACCCTCGCCCATGTGAGGCAGGATGAGAGCCCGGGAGCCCCCGGAGCTTGCCTCGAGCCCGGGCCCGATGGCCCTCCTGCGACAGAGGTTCCCCCCTTCCGCGCTCGCCCTGGTGCTTCCGGTCGCCGTCCTGTCGGCGGACCCGGGGCTCCTGTCCTATCTGCCCGAGGCGGCCGCGTCGCTCGCGGCCTCGTTCCTCCGGATGCTCCTCGCCTACATCCTCTCGTTGGGATTCTCGCTCGCCTACGGCTACGTGGCCGCGGTGAACCGCTCCGCCGAGCGGGTCCTCATCCCGATCCTGGACATCCTCCAGTCCGTCCCGATCCTCGGGTTCTTCCCGTTCGTCGTCCTGGCGTTCGTCTCGCTCACGGGCCCCACCAGCATCATCGGCCCGAACATCGCCGCGATCTTCCTGATCTTCACCTCGATGTCCTGGAACATGGCCTTCGGGGTGTACGAGTCGATCAAGGGGATCCCGAACGACATGCTGGAGGCGACGGACTCCCTGGGCCTCACCGGGGTCCAACGCCTGAGGTACCTCTACTTCCCCGCGACCATCAACCGGCTCGTCTACAACTCCGTGCTCTCCTGGACCGCCGGCTGGTACTACTTGGTCGGCGCGGAGATCATCGGGTCGGGGCAGGTCCCGGTCACCCTTCCGGGGATCGGGAGCTTCCTCTTCGTTTCCGCGACGACAGGTGCGGTCGGACCCCTCCTGGTAGGGACGGCACTGCTGGTGGTCCTCATCGCGGCGCTGGACCTCTTCGTCTGGCGTCCGGCCGGCCGGTGGGCCGAACAGTACCGCTACGACCAGGCTCCCAGCGGCGAGACCGAGATGGTCGCGCAGAGCGGCCTCGACGAGCGGGTGCGGCGCAGCGTCTCGACCGTTGCTCGAGGTTTCGTCGGGGGGGTCAACCGGGTGACGAGCCCGCTCGTCAGCTTGGGCACGAACACGGTGGGAAGGATCCGACGCCGGACCCATCTTCCCCCCGGGGTCATCCGCTACCTTCTGGTGGGGTCCATCCTGGTCGTCGGCTGGTTCGCGTTGATCGCGCTCTCTGTGTCGGTCTACCACGTGGTCTCGGGTCCGATCTCGGGCCCCGTCCGTGCCCAGGTCGACCTGATCCCCCTGGCGCTGGCCGCGTCCTTCACCCGCGTGCTCCTCGCCTATGGGCTTTCGCTCGCCATCACCTTCCCGGTGGTCCTCTACTTCGTGCGGAAGCCCAGCGCCGCGCGGATGGGGATGCCGGCCATCGAGGTCATCGCCTCGTTCCCGGCCCCCGCGCTCTTTCCCCTCCTCCTGGTCACGCTCGCCCTGGTCTTCGGACTTGACGCCACCGTCGTGGTGGCCGTGATGACCGGGATGATCTGGTACGTCTTCTTCAACGTCTACTCAGGGCTCAAGGCGGTCCCTCCGGACCTCCAGGAGGCCGGCCGATCGCTGGGGCTCAAAGGGAGGCTCTCCTTCCGTCGGTTGACGCTGCCCGCGATCTTCCCGGCCTTCGTGACCGGGTCCATCACGGCGTTCGGGGGAGGCTGGAACTCGCTCATCTACGCCGAATGGTACTCGACCCAGATCCACGCCACGGCGGCGACGGGGGCGAGCCCTGCGGCCTGCGCCTCCCAGGGCGTCCTGGGCCTGGGCCAGCTCCTGGAGGTCGGGACCTACTGCTACCCCGGCAGCGAGGGCCTGCCGCTGATGGTCTTCTCGCTCTTCACCCTGGTCGGGGCGGTCATCGCGGTCAACGAACTCTTATGGAAGCCCATGTATCGCCGCACGAAGAGGTACAGCATCGAGTGAGCCCCGTCGGCTCTCCGTTCGCCTTGAGGGTGGTCTGCATTCGATGTCGCTCATCGAGATCTCGGACGTCGGGAAGAACTTCGCGGGCCGCCACGGGCCGGTGGCGATCATGCAGCACATCTCCTTCTCCGTCGCGAACAACGACTTCCTGGCCATCGTCGGCCCCTCCGGCTGCGGCAAGTCGACGATGCTCCGTCTGATCCAGGGGCTCGACCACCCCTCCTCCGGGGCGATCCTGTTCCGCGGGAAGCCCGTGATGGACGTGCAGCTGGAGATGGCCATGGTCTTCCAGAGCTTCGCGCTCTATCCCTGGCTGAACGTCAAGGAGAACGTCGCCCTGGGCCTGGAGGCCCGGGGCTGGGCCCCGGACCGGATCGAGGCGCAGGTCTCCAAGTACATCGAGGTCACGGGGATGGTGGGGTTCGAGGAAGCCTACCCCCGGGAGCTCTCCGGCGGGATGCGCCAGCGTGTCGGGCTCGCTCGGGCCCTCGCGGTGGAACCCGCGGTGCTGCTCATGGACGAACCCTTCTCCTCCCTCGACCCCCTGACCGCCGAGAGCCTTCGCGACGAGGTCCTGGAGCTGTGGGCCGACCCTGGGCTTCCACCGGAGGCGGTGGTGCTGGTCACGCACAACATCGAGGAGGCGGTGGAGATGGCCGACCGGATCCTCGTGCTTTCGCGCAGACCGAGCCAGGTCCTCGCCGGGGTCCCCGTGAAGCTGCCACGGCCGCGGGACCGCAAGTCGGACGCGTTCTACGAGCTCACGGACTACGTCTATTCCATGATCACCGAGGGGGGACCTCCGGGCCGGTCGGGAAACGCGAGCGGGGGGAGCAATGGCGCACCTCCCGCCGCATCTCACCCCCCCGCGCCGTAGCGCCACATCCCACGGGCCCACCCCTTCCCCCCTCGTTCGAACCTACCTCGAAGCGAGATTGCGAAATTCGGACGGGCCGTACGGGTCGCTCGAGGGGAGGGCCAGGGGGGGTCATCCCCCGTCGTCTTTCTCGGGAAGGGAACTCTTAAGTCCCACCGCTTCGCTCGGAAGGTTGCAAGCAGGCTCGAGACCGTGCCCACACTCTACCCCAAATGTGCACCCAGTGAGCTCCTAGGCCTTCTCTCGCTGATCAAGCGCGTCAAGGGAAGCGAGGAGGTCGCCCGGATCGCCGACGACGAGAGCTTGGAGGTCGACGACATCCTCCCCTCGATCGAGTACGCGGAGGGCCTGGGGCTGGTCACGGTCACCGACGGCCGCGTGTCGTTCACCGAGCTGGGCAAGAAGCTCGCTTCGGCGACCATCCGGGCGAAGAAGGAGCTTCTCCGGGACATCCTGGGGAAGACCACGCTCTTCCGCGCGATCCAGCGCTCCCTCGATTCCGCCGTGGACGGGTTCCTCGCGGAGGACGAGCTCCACCAGATCGTGGCCTTCACGACGGCCCCTCCCGAGGCGGTCCACACCATCATCACGTGGGGACGCTACTCCGACCTCTTCCGCTACGACGCGAACCGGCACTTGATCATGCCCAGCGGGACGAGGCGGGCGCCCAAGCCCCCGCCGCCGATCGCAGTTCCGGCAGCGCCGCCTCCGCCCCCCCCACCGCCAGCTGGAGGGACGACCCCGCCCTCGGCCAAGGTCGTACCGGCGCGACCCCCGACCAAGCCGGCCGCGACGAAGCCGGCTCCCGAGAAGGAAACCTCTCCTCCATCTTCCGATCCGACGTCCACCTCACCGCCGGCGCGGAGCGAGCCCGCCCCCCGGCGCAAGCTCGGGGTCACCGCGTAGGTCCACCGGGCCCCAGGGGAACCCGAAGGGTCCCCGACGTGCGCGCGTTCCCCGCGAAGTCTTATTGCCGTCCTTGGGTCCCGCCTCTCGCTCGGGCGTGTAGATCAGCGGAAGATCGCTGCTTTCGCAAAGCAGAGGCCGTGGGTTCAAATCCCGCCACGTCCACTCCCTCCCAGGTCCGGTCCGCAGTGTACCGGCCCCACCTTTCTTTGGCGGAGGCGCTCCTTCAAATACGACGAACGGCATCCGTTTGTCAGACATGCGTCGGACGCGCGGTACACCCCCCGCAGGCCCCCATGGCCGAGCGCAGAGAAGCCCAAGCTCCACGCCGAGAGCTGCCTCGTTCACGATCTTTCCGCGGGCGATCGAGAGACCCCGCAACACCGGCGGGCGACTCCCGTCCATGGGAGGTTCGACCGCCCCCGAGCGCAACCTTACCCTCTCCTCCGGACCGTCCACGCACCTCGCCCACCCCAGCCGACCCATGGTCTGTCGATGGTGCGGGGCGCGCGCCTTTCTGAACCCCACCCTCAGGATCTCCTTCTGCGAGCTCCACGGCTTCGCCAGTCCGCTCGACGCCGGTGACCTCCACTTCAGCCGCGTCGACCGAGGGACGGCGCCCGACGGGTACGCCACGAACCGTGCGGGCGGGTCCTGGGCGATCCCGGCGGGATAGATCCGGCAAGCACCGCCACACGGCGGCGCGGGTGGCGCGCGGAGGGGCTGCGGACCGCGCACGCGGTCGAGGGAGCACGGCTCGCTGCGGGCAAGAGACGATGGAAGCCTCGAGAGCTCTGTCGTCCTCCGGGCGATAGACGCACTCGCTCCCACGGGAAAGCGGAGGGCGAGCTCACGACACCGGCTTCTTCCGACGGTTCGCACCCGCACTCAGGGATGGTGCGGGGCCGGGGGGGAGGAGGTCGTCCGAGGTCCACGTTCCCCCGGCTTGAGCGACATCTAATTGCCCTGGGACCTCTCCCGCGCGTCCACGGGAGGACCGCCGGACCGTGCCCAAGGACCCGAAGAGCGCCCAACGGAACCCGGTCACCCCCCTGCCGAAGGTCGACCCGCGCTTCGTCTCCCCCGTCCTTGCGACGGTGGTCCAACGCTGGACCCTGTCCGAGGCCGACCCTTCCCGCGAGGCGGCGGTGGCCCTGCTGTCCAGGCTAGTGGGGACCGCGGGCGATGGCATGGACCCCGAGCGTGCCCGCCGTTTGCTGGACTGGTTCGTGCGGGAGTACGTTCCCGTGTGGCTGGACAGCGCGGGGATGATCGGAGAAGCCCGCTCGCTCCGGAGACTGCCGGCCGTGATCAACGCGACCGCCGCGGACCGGGCCAACGAGGCGTTGGTCAAGGTCCTCGCCGCGGCCCAGACCGACGCCCAACGAGCTCAGGAGCAGCTACGCACCTCCATCTCCGGCGCCCACGAGGAGAGCGCCCCCAAGATCGCGGAGGCCTGGAACGCCGCCGTGGACCTGATCGAGGAGGTCGTCCGGGGAGAGGAGGTCCGCTCCCTGGAGGCCGGCACGACGGCGGGAGCCCGCGCGGGAGCCGCGGAGCTCGCCAAGCGCGCGGGGTGGAACCTGGGGGTCAGCGCCGCGGAGATGCTCGCGCAGAGCATCGCCTGGAGGAAGGCCGAGCCCCAGGTCGCCTCCTGCGTGGCCGCTGCCGCCAAGGGAGAGGAGTGGACGGGACGCGCCGCCGAGGCCAAGGAAGCGGCGGCCGAGGCGCTCACCCCGGCGGTCCACGAGCTGAGCCGGCTTGCGGTGCACCTGATCGAGCAGC
Organism: Thermoplasmata archaeon; assembly: GCA_021802125.1. GTDB lineage: Archaea > Thermoplasmatota > Thermoplasmata > Lutacidiplasmatales > UBA184 > JAKAAX01. The sequence goes on from JAKAAX010000011.1 coordinate 9,958, forward strand.
TCATCCATCCCCGATACACGTGAGACGGGCCTCGACCCTCGGAGGGGAGCCGGAGCCCAGGGCGTCTACCGGGCCGGCGCGGGGGACGGAGGCCCACGGGGGCTCTTCGGGACCTCGTCCGGTCGACTCTCGGGCTTCGCGAGGGCCGCCCCGATGGGAGCGATGATGGTGGTCACGACCCCCACGGCGGCCACGAGCGTGAAGATCTCCACGGTGAAGACACCCGAGGCGAGCAGGATCGTGGCGATCGCCAGCTCCACCGCTCCCCGGCCGTTGACGAGCGACGCCACGGCGGCCGCCTGGCGCGGTGTCCAACGGAACATCAGAGGCACCACGGCACCGGCCGCGAACTTGCTCAAGCAGGCGAAGAGCAGCAGGGCCCCGAAGACCAGCTCGACCTGCAGGTGGAGCAGGGGGGTCAGGTCCATGTTGAGACCCACCAGCACGAAGAAGAGCGGAATGAAGAATCCCCAGGTCATCGTGCCGAAGACCCGGCCGATCTCGCGACGTGCGACCGGGCCCGCGCTCTCTCGGGTCACCAGAAGCCCGGCGTAGAAGGCCCCCACCAGGAAGGTGAGCCCCAGGGCCTGGGAGAGGAGGGAGGAGGAGAGCGCCATGATGAGGAGCAGGGCGAACCACACCTGCCGCTTCCGGAGCGGACGCGAGAGCCTCTGCTGGAGGCGGGCCCACGCCGGTCCCTGGCGCAAGAGCTTGAGGACCTGGTGGATCGTGAGGATCGTGAAGAGGAACACCCCGACCTGGAGTAGGGCGATGACCAGGCCCCAAGGGTCCGAGGAGCCCTTCGAGGACTGCAGCAGGACCGCGAACGTGGTCATCGCGGCGAGCTCGTTGACCACCGCCGCCCCCAGGACCATCGAGCCGAGCCGGGTCTTCAGGAGCTTCAGCTCGATCAGGATCACGGCCATGACCGGCAGTGCCGTGATCGAGAGGGTGAGCGAGATGAACAGGTCCTGGGTCTCTCCGAGACCGGGGAAGACCTGGGGGACGAACCAAGCGCCGACCAGGAAAGGGAAGAGGAAGATCGACACTCCGAGGACGGCGGAGAGCGCGCCCGTGTTCCAGAGGTCCTCGGGAACCACCTCGAGCCCCGCCATGAAGAGGATGAAGAACACCGCGATCGTCTCCACGGCGTTGAGGCCGGGCCCGACCGGACTGTTCGACGACATCGAGAGCCCGAGGTGGGGACCGAGCAGCGTCGGGCCGAGCACGATGCCCACGGCGACCTGCCCCACGAGGGCCACGTGCCCAAGCCGGGCCGCCACCTCCCCCGCCAGGACGGAGCAGCCCAGGAGCAGGAAGAGCGCCGTCAAGAAATCCAAGGTGAGAACCCGCCTGCCCACTCGGGTCGTCGAATAAATAAGGCGCGGAGAACGTCCGGCGACCGGGAGGGGCGTCCTCGATGCAGCGCTCGCAGCTCGCGGCAGGGGTGGTCCTGCTGGTGGTCGGGCTGGCGGCGATCACGCTGACCGCGCTCGAGTTCCCCCATGTCACGACCCCGCTCAGCGGCTCCCGGCTCGGGCCGGGGCAGACGGAGACCCTCCCCGCCAGCTCCGCGGTCCCTTCGAACGCGACCGTCGGCGTGCTGGGCCTCCCTCGGGGAGAATATCTCTTCGTGAACTATTCGCTCCAGGCGGCGAACTCCTCGGCCTCGGACCTCGCCGCGTACGTCCTGAACGCGACGCAGTGGTCCGCCTACAACGCAACGCTCGCGCAAGGGACCGTCCTGCCCACCGAGTGGATCTACTCGGAGGCCCAGCAGGCCTCCGGCACCTGGTCGCTGCCCCCGCGCTCCGATTCGCCCTTCGCGGTCGTCTATCTCGACCTTAGCGGGGGCAATGGGACCGTGACCGAGTCCGCGTTCACCTCGCTCTATGCCAACGGCTCCGACCCTCGTCCTTTCCCCCTGCCGACCGTCCTCACCCTCGTCTCGCACGCTCCGGTCGAGGGAAGGGTGGTCTCCCAGCTGCCCACGCTGGGCTCCCAGGCCTATGCGGTCGGCGGAAGCCTCTCGGTCTCGGTCACCTCCACCGGGGACGCGCGGCTTTTCCTCCTCTCCCCGAACAACACCACCAGCTGTCCGGGGCTCACCTTCGAACCTGGGGCCCTGGCCTGTCAGGGGGCCTACAGCTTGTTGGGCGGAATCTCCGGTTCCGCGACCTCGCTCTCCTGGTTCGCCCCGGTCCACGGCGTGCTCAAGGGTTGGACCCTGGTCTTTCTCTCCACCCTGGACGGGCCGACGCTGCTCAAGTACAACGTGACCGAGTGGGACCTCCCCAGCGGGACCGTGCTCGACACCCCGACGCTGGTGACGGCGCTGGGGGCGAGCAGCGGGTTCTTCGGGTTCCTGGCGATCACCGGGGCCTTCGTGGGCCCCACGGGCGGAGAGGCCCCGGTCCGTCGGTCGGTCCCGTCGTCGCCTCGCCCGACCGCCGATGCGATCTCGCAGACGCCCCCGCGACCCGATGTCGACGGATGGCGCAGGGAACCCGTCGTCAATAGGACCGCACTTCGGACAAGGTCCCCCGCCGCGGGCACCACCAGTTCTCCCGCCGGCCCGAGCCCCCAGGCACGTGGTTCCTCGGCGAGCAGTCTCGCGGGGAGGGTGACCTGCGGGCTGTGCGGTACCGGTTACTCGCTCAAACGGGGAGGTCCAAGCTGCCCCGTGTGCGGGTCGAAGAGCGTCGTGTTCTCTTCGGCGACAGGGATGGAACTCCGATAGCCCGTCCCCCTGCCGGGACGCTCGCCCTCCCAACGCTTATCTCCCGCGGCCATCCTGTAGGACCCGGGAGTGTTCTCGTTGGCGGCTCCTCAAGCTCAGGCCAGGCCATCTCCGCAATCTCAACTGAACCTTCTGCAAGCGGTGCTCCTCTTCAGCGCCGACCATTCGCGTGGCGGCCGCAACCCGGTGACCCGCGAAGACTACGTCCGGAACATCCGCAAGTCCCTGGGCGGCGCCGCGTACAAGGACATCAAGGACGCCCTCAACAAGCTGCAGAAGTCGAACCTCGTCCGCATCGAGCAGCTCGGCCCGGAGGACTTCCAGATCCACATGACGCCCCAGGGCCTCGACCTGGTCCAGCGGGCCCGCGGGAACGCGCCCGGCGGGGAAGCCGGAGGAGCGGCGACGGCTCCCGTACCTCCTCCGCCCCGCGCGGGTCCGGCGGCTGCGCCCCCGGCTCGAGCAGTGGCCCCTCAGCCTCCACCCTCGCCTCCTCCACCGCCTCCACCGGCGGTCGCCGCGACTCCCCCTCCGCCTCCTCCCCCCCCTTCGCCGACCGCTTCGGCCCCGCCTTCCGCCACCACGGTCGATATCGCCGCCGCGGCGCCCTCGAACGAACCTGACCCGCTGCGAGCGTTCGTGGCCTCGCCATCCGGCCCCTCCGTTCGGACCGAGACGGCGACCCCGACCGTGACCTCTCCCCCCTCCGAGGAGCCTGCGGAGGAGAACTCCCGGCCCTTCACCGTCGTCGGGCGGGCACCGTCAGCCGCGAAGGCCGAGGCGGCCACCCCGGACTCCGCGACCGCTCCTGGCCCGGCCTCGCCCGCCGCTGCCGCCCCCCAAGCCGAGGCGACCTCGAGCGCTCAGAGCGAGGAGCTGGAGGCTCGCCAGAAGGCGTTGGAGGAGCGCGAGCGCGCGCTCACCGAGCGAGAGTCCCAGACCCAACAGCGTGTGGAGGAGATCGCTGCCCGGGAGAGCGCGGTCCACGCCGCCGAGGGACAGCTGATCGAGCGCGACACCAAGCTCACCGAGCGGGAGGAACACCTCCAGGCCCAGGAGCAGGACGTCTCCACGAGGGCGAGCGCTCAACAGCAGGAGTCCGCGAAGGAGGCCACCGACCGCGAGGCGGCCCTGGCCGAGCGAGAGAAGCAGCTTGCCGAGCAAGAGCAGGCGCTCCAGTTGCATACCCAGGAGATGCAGACGCTCCAGCACGACCTCGAGGCGCACCAGATCGAGCTGCAGCGGCGCTACCAGGAACTGGACGCGCGCGACCAGGCCCTCTCCCAGCGCGACAAGGCCATCTCCGAGAGGGAGGGGCAGGCCCCGCAAGGAGCGCCCGCCGCTCCTCCCCCGGGCTCCGTCGAGGAGGCGGACCTTCGCAAGCGCGAGTCCGAACTGGAACACCAGCAGGGCGAGGTCGGCCGACGGGAGACCGAGGTCCGCTCGCTCCGCGAGGAGCTCGAGAAGCGGGAGCTGGCCACCCGGGAACGCCTGAAGGCCCTGGGGGCCCGGGAGGACAAGCTCCGCGCCGACGAGGGGGCGCTCCGGGACCGGGAGACCCACCTGCTGTCGCAGGAGGAACAGTGGGAGACCGTCCGCCGGAACCAGGAGCAGGAGCTCCAGCGCCGACAGATGGAGGCCGAGCAGATCTCTACCGCCGCCCGGACGCGACTGAGCGAGGTGGAAGAGCGGCAGGCCCGCATGAACGCCATGGAAAGCCAGCTCACCGCGATGCAGGAGACCCTCCGTCAGAGGGAGGCCAAGATCTCCGACCGGGAGCAGGCGCTCAACGGAAGGGAGATCGAGATCACCCGGCGAGAGAACCTCGCGAGGGGGGTCGAGGACCGTCAGGCCCGGCGGGCCGCCGAGCTTGAACAACAGTCCAACCTGTTGCGCGACCGTGAGGGATCGCTCCAGGGACGCGAGCGGCAGATCTCCATGCGCGAGGGCGCGGTCCAGCGCCAGAACGAGGAGATCGACCGGCGCCGCCGGTCGCTGGAGGAGCGCGAAAGCGCCATGCTCCAGCACGGCCAAGCCCTTCAGGAGCACGAGAACCAGGTCGAGGCCTTGGAGCACCAGAGGGCCCAGGTCCGAAAGAACATGCGCGAGGCCCACGAGGGGCTGCGCGCCCACGTGCAGCGGCACCACGGCGGCGGCGACGCCGGTTCCAACGGCGGGAACGAGGGCTGAGCTCCTTCGTCCGCTGAAGAGGACGGGGAACCTCTCCCCTCGTCGGCCCCGCTCCGCTGAGGTCCGCGTCGCGTCGCGCCCGGGTCGCGGGCGTCCTAGTCCACGGCCAGCGTGCCGCCGAACGACCAGGTCTCGGGAGCTCCCCCGCCGATGAGGATCGTGGGGGAGTCCGCGAGACCTCCACCGGTCCCGCCGATGTCCGCCTCGGTGCAGGCGAGGTTCGCGGAGAGGAAGGCGTAGGTCGACGGGGCCCCCTGGTCCCCGGTGGAGAGCGTCACGTTCCGGTAGACGAACTGGAGCAGATGGGGCATCGCGGAGGCCAGCATCGTCGGGTCCGCCGAGAGCGCGCCGAGCCCGTAGGCGATCTGTTCGTTGTTGTACTCGTACCACTGCAGGAAGTCCGAGACGTTCCCCTGCTGGACCGGGTTGCCGAAGAGCCCACCCGGTTCCTGGAGGTCGACCGTGAAGTTGGCGCCGCGGGAGGCCCCGACGAGCGTGGAGTACTCGAGCGCCGTGGAGAACCCGAACTCCGTCACTCCTGAGGTCTTCGCAGCGCCCAGGTTGTCGAACAGGAGCGCCGCCTGCCACTTCTGCTCAGCCACGTAGCTCGAGAACGCCCCGGGGTAGGGGAGGTAGCCGGCGACGGCCTGCGAGAAGGCCGTGCTCGCCGCCGCCGGTAGCCCACCCACCCCGCCCACGGAGAGCTCAGCGGGGTAGCTCAGGAGCGGCCCAGCGTAGGGGACGCTCAGCGAGGGATAGCTCGACGAGGTCGTGGTGGCTGCGGGGAAGGCGAAGCTCGGGGAGCCCGTGAGCGTGAGCCGGTACGGGGTCTGGAACGATTGCCAGTAGGCGTTCAGCGTGTAGGCCCCGGGCAGGTTGGAGTTCACCGGTCCGCAGAAGAGGTTCGCGGCTGGGGGCGTCGGTGACCAAGCCCCGCAGAACCCGTGCGTGGGAGGAGCCGCCGGTGTGGCCCCGTTGAAGTTGTTGTCCACGAAGTAGTTGACCCCGACCTGCGGGCCGGAGAAGGAGAGGTTGTACTGGTAGAGGTTCCCGAAGGAGGAGGGGCCCGGGTACCCGTAGTAGTTGAACTGGTCGGCCCCGGTGTTGAGCTGCCCGAGGTACCCGTCGAACGCCGGAACGGTCCAGGCCACGTCCGTGAAGGGACCGCCCCTCGGGACATTCGTGAGCTCGGAGTTGAGAAGCGCGAACTCCCCCTGGACGGTCGTCTCGTAGGTCCCGGCGGTCGCATCGAGCGCGTTGCGAGTGGTGTTCTCGAGCAGGGTCAGGTTCTGCGACCAGGGGGCCGAGGCGCCCACCGCACGGTCGGGCAGCGCGGCGAGCAGCGACGCCTGGTCCTTGCCCTCCGCGGACAGGACCTTGCCGATCGAGGTCACCTTCGAGAGGAGATTGTCCAGGGGCACGCTGACGTAGGTGCCGGGGACGAAGTTCGGGGCGGCCTGGTAGTCCTTGCCGACCAGCCCGAGGACCCCGCGCGTCTGCACGTAGGCCGGGTCGAGCGGTTTCGGGGTGGAGAGACCGTCCCACCCGCTCCCCAGGTTCCAGGGAGTGACGATGGTGATGGGAATGTCCATGTTGACGGGGATCGAGAGGTTGAGCTGGGTCCCGACGTCGTAACCGTGCTGGGCCAGGGCGAGACGACTCCCGTTCAACACGAGAGAGATGGCGCCGTGCAAGGACACGGTCCAGGTCGAGCTCATGGGTGCGATCCCCATGTTCGAGCTATCGTTCTGCGGGTCCACGAGATGGATCGTGGAAGTCGGAGCTCTCCAGGTGAAGGTGAGCCCGTTCCCCCGCATCTGCATGCCTTCGGCGAGCCCCTGCAGGGTCTCGTTGAAGATCTGCCCGTCGGCCAGCGCGTTCGTGAAGTTCCCCTGCCAGAACTGGTACGGCACGCCGTTCTGCAACCAAGGTTTGTCGATGACCGCGGTCTGGTTGGCCATCTGTTCTATCCCCGAGTTCGCCGAGGCGTAGGCCTGAGAGAGCCAGCCGCCCGCGGACCCCATGGCCCGGGTGTCGTTGACCTCGGGCGCGCCGATGTACTGAAGGATCCAGTTGGTGAAGTTCCCCTGGTCGTAGGTGGGACAGGCGCCCGTGTACCCGCAGGCCCAGTAGCCGTCGCCCGTGTTGTTCTTGACGTCCCACCAGGACTGGCCGAGCCCGATCCCGGGCGCCGTGTCGTAGTGGATGTCGTCGAGGCCATAGGGAGCCGACGCCGCCGCGCATCCGGGGTGCGTTGAGCCCAGGAGGGCGCAGGTCACGGCCCCGGCCACGTTGTTCCACGTGTGGCTCGGCTGGCCCGTCCCTTCCTCGTTGAACCAGTAGTTCATGGCGTAGTTGTAGGCGACACCCTCCGCCCCGATCCCCCCGCAGCCTCCGCCGATGGCGTAGGCCGGGTCGTTGTAGATCGTGTCCGAGCACTGCCCGAACCCGAACCCGCCCTCGGGGCAGTACCCGCCGGAAGGGTCGTTGTAGCCCATCCAGTCGATGACGGAGATGTAGGTCTCGTTCTGGACGTTGATCGCGAAGTCGGGCTCGTGGAAGGGGTAGGGCGAACCGTGCTGGACCCCCGGGCTCACGACGTTGTACTGGGCCGCGTCCATCAGCCCGTAGTCGATCGCGCCGACGGGCGAGGTCGGAATGACCCCGGCGGAGCCGTACCATAGCATGTACATCTCCTGGAAGTACAGTCGTGCGGTGACCCTGGCGATGTCGCTCATCGTCCACCAGGTGGGCTGGTCAGGGTAGGGGTTGTCCGGCCCCATCTGCGAGGGGTGCGAGGCTCCGTAGATCCAAGTGTTGTTGAGCCAGGTGGAGTTGGAGGCCTCTGTCGCGAGCTTCTGCAGGGCGAGCGCGAAGGGGTAGGCGAAGAGCTGGCTCGTGCCGTTCGTGAGGAGGCTGTAGGTCGTGCTGTTCAGGATCTGGGCGAGGCCGGCAGGGGACTGGAGGTAGGGGATGCCCGCCTGGGCCCAGGTGAGGTTCGTCCCCGCCTTGTCCGCGGCGTAGGCGATGTAGTCGAGCAGCCCCTTGTAGAGGATCTGGGTGTTGGCCGGGGACTTGTGGTCCATGGAGGCGTTGAGGCTCTGCAGGATCTGGAAGAGGGTGGACTGGTAGGGGTTGGCCGTCGGGACCGGGGAGGGCAGGATCGGGTTGGGCGCGTACTCGCCGATGAGCGAGTTGTCGACGACGGTGTATCCCGCCTGTTCGTTGAGATCGCGCCAGTTCGCCCCGCCGTAGGGATCCTGGACGGTGACGTTCTCGAAGACGTTGAACTGGACTGGGTTGTACTGGTAGGGGTTGTTGCTGGTCGTCCCGAGCAGCAGGTCAATCATGTCCGGGACGTAGGTGTTGGACACCCCGATCGTCCCACCGGGGAAGATGATGTAGGTGCAGACCCCGGGCCCTCCGGGGGCCGGGCCCGTCCCGCAATTCCCCCCGTCCGTGCACCACTCGTCAGGGATCGGGGCGACGACGTTGTACTTCGGGATGGAGGTGATCGTGATCCCGAGCCAGTACTGGTACTGGTGGAGCCACTGGGTCAGCATGTTCTCGGCGTAGTTCGATCCCTGGCTCGCGATGAGGTTCCAGTTGACGACCGGGTTGGTCAGGGTCGGGTCGACGACCTGCTGGTGCCAGAAGTTCTGGAACAGGTCGTAGCGGTAGCGGTCGACGAAGGAGTAGGCTGCGCTCGCGAGCCCCGCTCCGGACGACACCCACCCGTCGGACCACGTGCCGTTGTTCTGGGCGTAGAGGAGGAGGTAGAGGGCCGCGCCGTCGACGACCCCGTCGGAGACGTAGCTCGTGAGGAGCGTCCGGTAGGGGGAGGGCGACATGGAGCTCAGGAACGTGGTGACCGCGGTCGGGTCGTAGGACCGGAAGTACTGCAGGCTCGTGAGGAGCGTTGCGAGGCTGACCGCGTTGTGCAGGTCATCGCAGGAGAGGATGCTGGGCGCCGCGGGTCCTCCGCAGTTGCCGTTCGCGACGCTCGTGGTCTGCTTCCCGGCGTTCGGCCCCCACGTGGGCCAGCCTCCCGCCCCGTACCCCGATAGCGCGCGGAGCTCTCCGAAGGTCGTCGTCAGGTACTGGACCAGATGGGCGAACTGGCCGTTGGGCCCGTAGGCCGCGTCCGAGAACTGGGCGGCGCTGTCCTCGAGAAGCCCGAGCTCGCTCTGGACGGTCTCGGTGAAGGGGACGGTCTGCCACTCGGAGACCCCCGTAGAGGAGTCGGTCGCGAACAGGAGCACCTCCCCCACGGCCATGGGATAGACCGGCAGCTCCGTCTGGGCGAGCGAGGTAGGGCGGCTCGCGTCGGGCACCTGCGCCAGCGGCAGGTTCGGGTCGTTCGACCCGCTCTGTAGCGCCACCGTGCTGACCGCGCTCTGGACCTCGCCCTGGTCCCACGTGAGGTTGATGCCCCAGCTCATCGCCCGGACCACGACAGGTCCATCGACGAAACCCTGTGGAGTGGAGAGCCCCAGGTTCTGTAGCGAGCCCGAGAACATGACGCCCAGCGACGCATTGAGCTGGTCGACCGGAGGGTTCGGGGATTGCAAAAGCAGGTTCGACTCGGCGGACATCAGGTCGAGGAAGGCGGCCTGACCGATGTTCCGGCTCGCCAGCGCGAGCGCCCCGTTGATCTGTTCGGGGACGTTGAACGATCCCTGATTGTTCGACCAGGTGACGGCGACCTCGAAGTACGCGGTCAGGATCACCATCGCGGCGAGAACGATGATGCCTACGAAGGCGTACGGTAGGCGTCCGCTCCTGCCACGAAGGGGACGGGAGAGGCCCCGGGTCATTGTCCCGTGGGCCTCACCCCTGGGGGACCCCCCTAGCAGTTAGCTGAGGAGGGGGGCTCCACTTGGACCTGGGCGCTCCCGGTGGTCGTCACTCCGCCCGACGAGTAGCTCGCCGTGATGGAGATGTAGCCGCCCGCGGGGTCGTTCTGGGGGACGTCTCCGGTGATCTGAGAGAACTGGGCGTTCCCGTTCCCGTCCGTCACCTGGGCCGCCGAGGGGGACGCCGTGATCGAGACCCCGACTCCCGAGATGGTCACCGACACGCCCGAGAGGGGCGAGCCGGACTTGTCCATCACGGTCACCTGGAGCTCGTAGGGATGCGGGTTGCCCGTGAACAAGCAGTCGCCGCCGGCCTGAGGCGTGAAGCACGCCGTGTCACCGCCGACCGCGCTGTTGCACGTTGGGTACGCCGCCTGGGAGAGGGTCTGGGCCCCGTTTCCGCCGACGTTGAAGGAGATGTTACCCACCGCGGGGTGCTTGAGCGTCGAAAGCCACCCCACGAGGATGGCCACGACGATGGCCGCCACCACGATCAGGATGATCAGATAGAGAGGAAGTCCTTCTAGTGCTCCGCGTCGGTCATGCATTCGCCGGAACTTTCGCATTTACGGTCCCCCGGGACAGCCGTGTCAAAGCCTGACAAGTATAAAGGCTTGTGTTCAGGCGACAGGCCGCGGTCCGAATTTCTTCGCGTGACGTCTTGTTCGATCACCGCATGCACCGATAAGGAAACGGCGGTCTCGGCACGACCTTCGATGCGAGCATCCAAAGCTCGAGGGTGAGGGAATTCCCCAAATGACCATGGTCCGAACCGGATGCGCGGCCCCACGCATTCCTCGCCACGCCGGGGGCGGGTTCCGCAGCGGAGCGAGTTGCCCCCGGGGGCATAGTTATATCGGGCCCCCCCCGTGGGGGGGCTTGACATGCCGCACCGCCGCCTGGGAAGACGGGGGGTCGCGGGATTCTTCGAGGAGATCCCCGCCGCCGCCGTCGCCATCATCTCCCTGCTTCTCTTCTTCAGCGGTGTGCTGATCGCCCTCACCAACTACAGTAACCGCCAGCAAAGCAGCCAGTTCTCGCAGGAGGCCCAGACCTTCCTGGAGGGGCTCCTCGGGTACGCGAACCTCACCTACCGCGGGCAGAACGGGATCTTCGACATGTTCGCGATGATGGCCCTCACCGTGAACAACCTCACCTACGACTTCCATCCCTCCTACCAGTTCAGTGTCACGGTCACGGACACCTCGCTCTACCCGGTCCACTACGACATCTCTCTCTCCACGAGCCAGTTCCCGTCCAATCCGAGCTCGCTCCAGAACGGCTGGGTGAAGGATTCCACCTCCGTCACGATCTGGGTGCCCAACTTTGGGCAGGACGAGTACCACGCGGCGACGCTCACGGTGGTGATCTGGTCGTGAACGACCGCGGTCGGCTCGGTCACGCTCGAGGGCGCCGGCGGTTCCGAGGCCGGTTGGGCGAGGTCGCGGTCTTCGACATCGTCCTCTACATCCCGCTCCTCTTGGTCGCTCTGCTCTTCCTGGACTCGGCCGTCTCGCTCCCGACCTCCACCGTCGCGGAGAACGTGAACTCCTCCCGCTACGCCGAGCAGGGTCTGGCGACCACGCTCGGCGCGTCCGTTCCCTCGGCCATGAGCCTGCGATGGCACTGGCCCTCGTGGCCCTGGTGCCCGGCGGGCTGCTGGGTACAATCCTATCCTCAGGACTGGAGCGTCTCGGACCTAATCCTGTACGATGTCATGCTGGTGAGCTGCCAGGTCCCGTACCCCGGAGCGCCGGGCGGCGTGGTCACCCAGCAGTTCTTGGACCAGCCCCCCTGGATAGGCTACTACATCAATCTCACCGCGGCCGAGGTCGCCCTCGGGGCGCTTCCCCCCGCCCCTCACACCACCTATTCCAACTACTATCTCGAGTTCAACGGGACGGCCAACCCCTTCACCGCCAACAGTTGCCCCGCCGGGGTTCCGACACCGATGCGCGCGTACGATGGTTCTTATCCTGCATATCCTAGCACGACCGTGTACACCTGGTCCACAGTGCTTCAACCGGATCGCCCGGGAGAAGGACCGGTCCAGGTGCAGATGGGGTTCTGGGGGCCTTAGACGTGAGAGCGGGTGCGAGCGTGAGAGCGGACCGTCCATCGTGGAATGTGCGCGCGGGTTCCTTGGCCCTGCTGCTTCTGGTAGGGCTCGCCTGGGCCATGCCTTCGGCGGGCGCCGCCCACGCGGTGCCCGCGAAGGTCCTGGGGGTCGCTCCCTCCGTGTCCTCGGGGAACTCGGTGTCGAGCTACAACACGACCGACGGGTCGGACATCACTCAGGTGGCCGTTTCGCCGGACGGTTCCTACGTCGCGGCCGCCTCGGATGACCGCAACGTGTACGTGTTCGGGGCGATCACCCCGCCTTCGGGCCCCTGGACGAACCCGATCGCGATCCTCCAGCTCCCCGCCGGGTCCAACGTCACTTCTCTCGCCGTCTCCGACACGACCGCCGTCACGGGAGCGCCTCTGCTCTTCGTGGCCTACGCCTCGTCGGCCGGGAGCACGGGGCTGGAAGCCTGGAACATCACCGGGTCGACCATGTTCAGCGGTTCGCCGGCCTGGAAGCTGGTACCCCAGGACTTCTCGCTCCCCGCCAACGCCAAGCCCTGGATCCGCCAGGTGGCGATCGCGAACGACGGTTCGGCCGCGATCGTCATGACGAGCTACTCGCTCACCGGACAGCCCGGTATCAACGTCAGCTACTACCAGTCCGGTAGCCAGCTCCTCAAGTGGAAGTACGGTGAGAACTTCTCCAACTACTGGCCCGTGAGCCTATCGATGGCCACGGACGGAAGCCGGGCCGTCGCCGCCGCGATGATCAGCGACGCGACGCCGGTGCTGCTGGTCTTCGCGACGAACGGCTACCAGGGCCAGTGGGTGCCGCCCACGGGGGCCGGCGCGGGCCGGATGTCCCAGGGGGTCATCTCGGGCAACGGCCAGCTGATGTACATCGTCGCCACGACCGGGGTCTACATCGGGGACGCGGTCACCCTCACCGCGAACTACACGATCGGCGTCACGACCCTTCCCACGGTCACTCAGCTCTCCCCGTCCTACACGGGAGACCAGATCCTCTGCTCGGGCGGGTCAGGGTCCTTCTACTTCAACTGGAGCCAGGCGCACTCCTGGACCCCGGCGGTCTGGTCGGTCTCGTTCCCGAGCTCCGTCCAGAACGGGACGATCGCTCCGGCGCTGCCCAACTACTTCGCCGTGAGCTCCCAGACGACGGTCTCCTTCTTCTACCTCTACAACGGGATGCCCGAGAGCACCACCTCGAGCTACCGCCAGGTCTCCACCACCGGACCCCTGGACGACCTCGCGATCTCCGCGACCATGGGGACGCTCGGGATCGGCAGCGGTCACCTCGCCAACAAAGGCCAGGAGTTCACGCTCGTGAGCGACGTCGGGATCCCGGCCCCGGCCACCCCCGGCCTCCAGATGACCCCCGTTTCGCCCTCGCCGGGGGACAGCAGCGCCAGCTTCTACTTCGCCTGGACCGAGACCACCGTGGGCATCCCGATCACCCAGGTCCAGCTCACCTTCGCGCTGACCCCGGGGAGCTCGTCCGGTTCGATCCCCGCACCACCCTCGATCAACGTCACGAAGCTCGGAGCCGGCGGTTCGGGCTCGGTGACCGTGGGCGGGTTCAGCTTCTCGACCAACTACACCGCGACCCTGGTCCTCCGAGCCTACGGCGGAGCCTCGGCCTCGCCGTCGATATCGGCCGAGCGGACCACGGACGGGCCGCCCGCCGTCCAGGACCCCTTCCTCGTCGAGGAGGTGGCCGCCATCGCGCTCCTCGTGGTCGGGCTCGTGGCGTTCTACCTCATCGCGGTCCGCGGGTCCTCACCGAAACGCTCCAAGGGCGGCAACGAGACCCCGAGCTCCCCTGCCCCTTCCCCGATGTCGTACCCCCCCCAGAACCTACCCCCCGCCGGAGGTCCGGGGGGCCCGTAGTCCCTCGGCCTCGCGCCCGCCTCTCCAGGACCCATGATACCACCCCGAGTCGCCGCACAGGTCGCCAACCCCCTGGCCAATCTGCCGGAGTACGAGTATGAGCTCCGCAACGAAGGGAGGGCCCTCAACCTGGTCATCCGATGCACGGCGTGCCAGGGACCGGAGGGGATCCTCAACCCCCAGTGTCTCGCGGTCGTGCTCCGTATCCTTTCGGGTGAATCCTTCGCGGACCTGATCACCTTCACCGGGATCACCCAGCGTCAGTACGGAGGACAGGCCGTCGAGCTGCTGAAGCGGCTTGTCACCTTCTCGAAGCTCCTGGACCAGCTCGCCGGCCGGCAGCCCCTCCCCTTCAGTGCCGGGATCATCCTGCCCGATGGGCAGGTCGACGAGGTCATCGCCGACCTCGAGAAGGTCGCGACGACCCCAGGGGCCCTTCCCGGACCCCTGCTCACCGTGGAGGGGAACCCCCAGAACCTCACTCCGCCGGTGGCGGCCGAACTGGCCCGCAACGCGCGGGCCCAGCGCGCCAACATCCAGAGGCACCTGCGCCGCCTGGACTGCGTGCACTGTGCCTACAATCCGAGGAACATCTTCCCCAGCCTGAAGAACCTCCTCCTGACCGACCTCCGGGCCTTCGCCCTCGACCTGCGCCAGAGGGCGCAGGTGCTCGCCCAGGGCCCTCCGGACGAGGGGTGCTCCCGATGCCTCGGATTCACCCTGTCGGACCTGGAGTACTTGGCCGACCAGCTCGTCGAGCTCGACGGGTTCGTTCGCAGCCGTGGCGCGGGAGAGCTCACGGGTCCCGGCGCGACGCTGGGACGGACGCCATCGGCTCCCTCCGCCCCTCCGCAGCCGCGGGCAGGGGCCGGGACCGCCGTGGGAGGCGCCTAGATGGTCGCTCAGAGCGCGTCGTCCGCGCTGGGGAACTGCCCCAACTGCGGAGCCCCTCTCTCCGGCAAGACCCGCTTCTGCGGAAGCTGCGGGAGCCCCGTTCCGACAGCTCGCGGAAGCGGCGGCCGACCGAACACGGTGGCCTCCGCGCAGGCGCAGTCCGCGCCCGCGCCTGCAGATCGACCCAAGGACGAGGTGGCCCCGATGCCCCCCCCACCGGTCGGGAGCTCCTCCCCCGCGCCTTCGCTGCCCTCCACCCCCACCCCACGGTCCTCGACGCCCTACTCCGCCCCTCCCTCCAGACCTTCCGTCGCCCCGGCGCCCCACGCGGCCACGGCCCGGTCGCAGACCGCGCCGCAGGCGGCCGTCTACCGGGCCCCCCCGATGCCGTCCATGGCCCAGCGCTACCGCCGCCCGGCGGTACCCGACGTCGGTCCCACCTCCGTGGGAAAGGTCCTCCACACGATGGACCGGCTCCCGGTCGACGACATGGTCCGGGGGGCCGGCCGCATCCTCGGCCGAGGCATGCTCACGCGTCCGGGTTTCTCCGGCTGCTGGGTCACTCCCGCGGTTCCTGAGAACGGCGAGCTCATCTTCCAGTACCCGCTCGGTCGGAGCCGGGTGCTGCTCTACCGCATCCCCAACGAGGTGGACATCCTCTACCACCTGGACCTGGCGGATTACCGGGTCCCTCCCCAGTACGTCCAGCTGATCCAGTGGACCCGCGAGGAGCTGGTGCACTGGTACCCCAAGCAGTTCAAGCTGACCTTCCTGGGACAGACCCGGCAGTACGTCCAGGACCTCTCCGAACGCCTGATGCACCGGATCGCGAAGGAGCGGGGGATCTCCCTCGGTCCGACGACCGCCGCGGCGTCGGCACGCCTGAAGGAGCTCTCCGAGATCCTCGCCCGCCACGTGGCGGGGCTGGGCGTCATCGAGCTTCTGCTCGAGGACCCGCACATCCAGGATGTCTACGTCGACGCCCCCGCCTCCGAGAACCGGGTCCACCTCAGGATCGCGGGCTACCCGGACGAGCGCGTCGGAGACAAGGCGCTCACCAACATCATCGTGACCGACGAGGAGACCGAGGCCATCCTCTCCCGCTTCCGGATCGAGAGCGGGCGACCGTTCTCCGAGGCGATGCCCGTCCTCGAGACGGACATCAAGGAGTACAACACGCGGGCCTCCGTCATCGGGAGGCCGCTCTCTCCCGACGGCATCGCCATCGCGCTCCGCCGTCACGCGACCGACCCCTGGACGCTGCTCAAGTTCCTGTATTTCCGGTCGCTCTCATCCTTTGCGGCGGGCATGCTGTCCTTCCTGGTCGATGGGCGAAGCTCGATCCTGGTCTCGGGAGCGAGGAGCGCGGGGAAGACGTCCCTCGTGGGCGCCCTCATGCTCGAGTTCCCGAAGACCCAGCGCATCCTCACCATCGAAGATACCCTCGAGCTGCCGAGCCTGGAGATGCGTCAGCTGGGCTACAAGGTTCAGACGATCTTCGTCCGGAGCGCTCTCGGCGGCCAGGCGGGCGAGATGTCGACGGACGACGCGCTGAAGGTCTCGCTCCGTCTGGGGGAGAGCGCGATCGTTCTCGGAGAGGTCCGTGGCCAGGAGGCCCGAACGCTCTACGAGGCGATGAGGGCGGGAACCGCCGGCAGCGCGGTCCTCGGGACGATCCACGGGAACAGCGCCCACGCGGTCTACGAGCGCGTGGTCCACGACCTGGGCATCTCGCCCACGTCGTTCAACGCGACGGACATCGTCGTCATCGCGGGACTCACGAGCCCCGGCGGCTCGGTGCGGACGCAGCGCCGACGCCTCCTCCAGGTCTCGGAGCTCGACAAGAACGCCCCGGACCCGGGGACGTTCGAGGACCTGCTGACCTACGACGACGCCAACGACAACCTGCTCGAGACCCCGCGCGTGGGGCAGGGGTCGCTACGGATCGCCACGATCGCCGAGGCGTGGGGGATGACCTACCCCGAGGCCCTCGAGAACATCCGTACCCGCGGCGCGTACAAGGAACACATCGTGAAGTACGCCGAGGCCAGCGGGAGGCTCGACCTGCTCACCGCCCCCTGGGTCGGCGCGACGAACGCCGCCTTCTGGGAGATCATGGAGCGGCACAAGGAGGAGGTGCGCGACCACACGCTTTCCTACGACCAGGTGCTTCAGGAGTGGAAGGACTGGTTCGCCAAGACCGTACGATATGGCTGACCACAGCCGCGACGCGCCCGTGGTCAACACGGGCTGGTACACCTCGCTCTGCCGGAACCTCGGCGGGTCGTTCCAGAGCCTCTTCCCCCCGGCCCGACGCACCGCCCGCCTGCAGGCGCAGTACGAGAAGGTCCGTCTCCAGCTGAGGCAGGCCGAAGCGGCCGTCACCCAGTCCGAGGCGGTGGAGTCCCGCCGGTCCGTGCGCCTTCGGCAGGCGGAGAGGAAGGTCCACGTCCTCCAGCGCAAGCTCGACAACCTGGACCGTCTCATCAAACGGGTGGAGTTCCGCCGGGAGCTCTACTTCGCCGGGATCGACGTGACCCCCGACGAGATCCATGTGACCGCGCTCTCGGTCTTCTTCGTGACCTTCCTCGCGCTCGCCGCCCTCCTTGGGGCGGAGTTCGCGCTCTCCCAGCCCTTCGGGGCGATCGACCCCATCGCAGGGACGATCACCATCGCGGCGCTCTCCCTGCTCCCGCTCATCCTGTTCCTCTACATCTACAACTATCCTCAATGGACGGCGGCGCGCCTCCGCGTCCAGACGCTGGGACGCGCGCCCGAGGCCGTCCACTACATGGTCATGTCCATGCGGCTCAACCCGTCGCTGGACCGGGCCGTCCGGTTCGCGGCCGAGAACGTCGAGGACCCGCTGAGCTCCAGCCTGCGCAAGGTGCTCTGGGACGTCCACACACGCAACCACCCCTCGATCGAGACCTCGTTCATGGCCTTCGCCGAGGAGTGGGGCCACTGGAACGAGGACTTCAAGCGGGCGATGTACTCGATCCGGATGGCCACCCTCGAGCGGACCGACGAGGGGCTCGCCAAGAACCTCGAGAAGGCGCTCGACTCCGTCCTCCAAGGGACGAAGAAGAAGATCGACAACTTCGCGGCCGGGCTCCAGAGCCCGACGACCGTCCTCTTCGGCCTGGGGGTCCTGCTCCCGATGATCATCGGAGCGATGCTGCCGATGATCTTCCTCGCCGGTCTCGGCAACGCGATCTCGAACCCGGGCGGGCTCTCCAGCGGCACGGCTTCAGGGAACCCCCTGCAGCAGGCCCCTCTCGCCTACTCCGACCAGGTCATCGCGAACGTGGGCTTCGCCCTGCTCCTGGACGTGGCCTTCCCGATCGGCGCGCTGGCCTACGCCTCCTCGATCCTGGCCAAGCGGCCGGGGACCCTCCGTCCTCCGGAAGCGCCGATCGCGGACGAGATGGCCTTGATGCGCTCCCCTTCCACCAACGTTGCGATCGCGGTTCTCCTGGCCGCGGGTATCGGGGCCCTGGCCTACCCGGTCTACGAGGGGTGGTTGGGCGCCCTCATCCAGCCGGTCTACGAGCTCCTCCCGGTGATGGGGTTCGCCGCCGGCCTCTCGGTGTTCTACGTCCTGGACGTCTGGCCGCTGCACCAGGCCCGCAAGGTGATGGAAAAGCTCGAGTCGGAGTTCCCCGACGCCCTCTTCCAGGTGGGGAACCGCATGGCCGAAGGCCTTCCCCTGGAGCGGGCGCTCGACCGGACCGCCGAGGCCATGACCGGGACCGAGACGGCGCTGCTCTTCCGCCGCGTGCTGCACGCGATGCGGGTCACCGGGCAGACCCCGGAGCAAGTGATCTTCGGTGGCCCCCACGGCCCCGGGCTGCTCAAGATCTACCCGTCGCGGATGGTGGCGGTCTCGATGCGGGCGCTCCTGGAGGCGGTCACCAAGGGCCCCGAGGCGGTCGGCCACACGATCGTTCCGATGGCCCAGTACCTGAAGGAGCTGCGCGACGTCGATCAATCCCTCCGCACCGCGCTCAAGCCGACGGTCTCGATGATGAACGGGACGGCCTACTTCTTCTCGCCCCTGGTGCTGGGGATGACCGGCGCCCTCTACGTCCTCCTCTCGAACGTGCTCGCCTCCGGGAGCCTCATCGTCTCCATCCCGGTCTTCATGCTCGTCATCGGGATCTACCTCGTTGAGATGGTCCTGGTGATCACGTTCTTCACCGTGGGGGTCGACCGCGGCGGCGACCCCACCTCGCTGAAGGTGATGATCGGCACCTGGCTGGGGATCTCCTTCGCGATCTTCCTCTTCGCGGCCGCGCTCGGCCTCGCCGTGGTCACCTCGGGGAGCCTGGGCAGCTGAGGCTGGAAGGCTCGGAGGAGGAGGGAAGCACGATGAGATCGTTCGTCTGTCGCGGGAGGGGGATCAAAGCCCATCGCCGCGGTGTCCTGGAAGGCGTTCCGCTTACGCTGCTCATCTCGATCTTCATCATCGCGATCGGGGCGGTGCTCATCCTGGGGCTCTTCTCCTACGCGAAGGTGACGAGCCTGGGGTCCCTCTCGCTGGCGACCCCCTCCGGAAGCACCCGGCAGGGGTTCATCCTGGCCCAGCCGACCCAGCTTGAAGTGACCGCGTGGGCCCAGTCCGGTGCGCACCTGAGCGGCGTCGGGGTCGTGCTCAACGGCAGCGGGGTCAGCCTTCGGGGCCTCACCGGGGGCAACGGCACCGTCTTCTTCTGGATCGTCCCGGTCCTCCACTACCACGCTTCCAGCGGCGTCCTCACGGTCTCGGCGACCTACTCTCCCGGGGTCTCCCTCGTCTCGCCCCCGACGCAGTCCTACTCGGTCAGCTTGATGGTGCTCTCATGAAGGTCGTTTCGCGGGCCCTCCTCCGACGCCAGCTCCACGGCTCGGGACTGCGACGTGGCCGCCGGGGAGTCACGGACGTCCCGCTCGAGCTTCTCATCATCATCATCATCCTGGCGATCGTCGTCCCCATCATCGTCGCCGCGCTCATCACCTACACGAACGCCCAGACCTCGCTCGCGATCCAGGAGCAGGCTTCGAACCTGCGCGACGTGGTCGTCCAGACCTACGACGACGGGATCAACACGACGCTGCTGCTGACGCTGAACCTGCCGAGGAACGGCTGCATCTCGGCGGGGGAGTACCTGTGGGACCACGCGGGCAACATCAACTACTACGCGACCCGCATCGGGTACAACGTCTGCGGCCAGACCTCCGATTACATCTACGTGGATAACGGGGCGATGAACGTCCTCCTGACGAACATCACCTGCACCTACCCCGCGTTGAGCTGGAGCAGCTGCTGGACCCAGACCTTCCACGTGACGTCGGGGCAGGCCACCGAGATCGCGGTCATCAAGCTCGCCCCGGGAGGGTTCTTTGCCTGGGGGCACAGCGACCTCCCGGTCTCGACCAACCTCACCACGGGGTTCGTGAACGTGGAGCAGGTGTACCCATGATGCTGGACTGGGCCGTCAGCATCCTCCTCGTCAGCCTGATCGTCTTCGGGCTGGTGGTGATCACGCTCGACTTCTTCCAGAACGTCGACCACGACTACGTGCTGCGCAACGCGCTCTCGGCCTCCGCGCACACGGTGGCCGACCAGGTCGACCGGCTCGAGGGGATCTCCGCGACCGCGAACCAGGGGTTCTTCTACAATACTACCGTGACCACGACAGGGAGCACCGAGTACGGGGTTCCCATGCCCCAGCTCCTCGCGGGCACCCGTTATTCGGTCGACTTCACCCACGACTTCGTCGTGCTCGTCTCCAACGGGTCGGGCCCGACCGTGGGCACCTACGTCGACCTCACCGAGCCCGTGCACCTCATCCCCGAGAACATGACGCATCAGTGGGAGAACCAGCCCTACAACGGCTACTTCCTCTCGAGCTACCACCTCCACGTCATCGACCAGGCCTACAACTGCTGGTCCTTCCCCTCCGGGGTCAACTTCAACGCGACGGTGGCGAACGTCCTCGTGGACGGGTTCCCGACCTACCTCGCGTTCGTCTACGCCATGAACGGGATGAGCTATTCTTGCACGTGAGTGAGAGACCAGAAGGAGAAGGGAGCGCATGATCCGAGGTGGAAAAGGCGGCGGAGACCCGACGATGGAGAAGGAGAGCATCCCCCTGCCGGTAGAGGCGGAGGAGGCTCGCGTCCAGATCAAGTGGGGACAGATCACGGGCCTGGTCCTGGGGATCGTCTTCCTGGTCGTGATGGCCCTCATGGCCTACACGGCGGTCTCGACCCCGGGATTCCCCTACCTCTTCCCGGCCCTCGCCATGGCCTACTTCGGAGCCGCGGGCGTCTCGGACCTCGCGGTCGCCCTCACGACGCAGAAGGGCACCGTCGCGCTCTGGCAGGAGGGCAAGTTCGTCGAGGGAGACGAGCGCCTCCGAAGCTGGAGAATGCCCCTGGGGTTCGTCCCCGGCGGGATCCTCCCCGGATGGTTCCTCCACCGCGCGCTGGAGCGGGTCCGCCCCCTGGTGCAGCTGGAGAAGGGTGGTGTGCCCGCGCCCCGGAGCCCCATGACCCCCAACGCTGCGTATTCCCAGGCTCCCACCCCGTACCCTGCCCCCGCGGCGGGCTACGCTGCCCCTCCGGCGGCGTACGGCCAGGCGCCACCGGCGCAGGCCGACCACGTGGCCCCCGACCCCTACGGCGGCGCGCGCGCGGCGCCGGCCCCTGCCCCTGCTCCGCAGCCTGCCGCATCCCAACCCTCGCACCCCTCTGCGCTGTGGAGCCGCCCGAGCACCTACCAGACGGCGCGGATGTCCGCCCAGTCCGCCACCCCGCGCAACTGCCCCTCCTGCTACGCGACCCTCGACGCGGACAGCCGGTTCTGCAAGCAGTGCGGGGCCACGGCCCCGGCGTAGGAAGGAAGATCGGCGGGGGGGAGCGCGGCGCCCCGTCAGGGCGTCGGGTCGTCCCCGCCGCTGCCGCTCCGCCCCGCGCCTGCCTCGTCCTTAGCAGGCGCGTTCTCGTCCTCGGTGGGCTCCGCCTTCCCATCCTCGGCGGGAGCCTCCTTTGCGGCGATCGCGGTCTCGGGGGGAGGAAGGCCCAGGCTGTCCTTCGGCAGGAACGTCGGGGTCTCCTTCTCCTCGCCCTTCCCCTCGGCGGCCTCCGGGGTCTCCGGAGGCACCCCTTTCGGGGAAGTGATCAACGAGGGTCGCGGAGGACCGGCTCGCCATCGTGCGTAGGCCCAGAGCGCGAGGAAGCACGCGATGACCGCGAGCGGTGCGGCCAGCAACCAATCCGCCCGGGAGACCCCCAGCGGGCCCGAGCTCGAGGGCACGGTCACGCTCACCGTGGAGCTCCTGGAGTAGAATCCTTGGGCGGAGACCGTCAGGTGCAGGAGCACGGTCCCCTGTGAGCCGGAGGGCGGGGTCCACGTGAACGCCCCCTGCCCGTTCAGGTCGGTGAACACGGCGGGGGGAAGCACGGAGCCGCTCGGAGCGGTCAGCGTCGCGTACGCCCCGACCACAGGGCCGGAAGCGTTCGAGGTCGCGAGCAAGACGGTCACCGATCCCCCTGACCAGGCGCCCACCTGCACAGAGAGGTCCAGTGCCTGAAGGACGACGGGCACTCGAACCTCCGCCAGTCCCACGCCGTACCCGAGGACGCTGGCCTCCGCCACGAGGAGGGCGCTGGAGTTGGCGCTCAGAAGCGGGACCGTGAGGTCGAAGGCGTAGGCGCCGGGACCTGAGACGGTCGACGGAACGGAGGCCGGAAGTGGCGCGTAGCCGAAGACCGCGGAGAGGGTGGCGCCGGCGAGAGGGGCCCCGGTCGTGGAGTTGACCCACGCCACGAACCGCCCGAGCCCACCGCTCACCAACGGGCCGTTGACCGCGCGTACGGCGAGAGCGAGCGTGTAGGGCTGGATGGCCAGGACCGCATGGCCGCCCCCCACCTGGAAGCCCGCGACCACCGCGAGGATGGCGAGCGAGTCGTTCTCGGGCAGCTCGACCAAGGGAGCGGTGTACGGGACGGTGTAGGCGGAGACTGGCGAGTCGAAGACGGGTGCGCCAAGGACCCCACCGAGCGGACTTTGGAAGCTGAGGGTCGCGTTCGGAAGAGGGCCCGCGCCCTCGGTCCCGTTGACCCAGAGGATGACGGTCCCCTGGCCGTCGGAATAGAGCGGCGGCCCGTCGAGGTGGCCCTCGACGGAGAGGTTTCCCGGGACCAACCACACCGATAGGTTCACCGAGCCGGGTAGCCAGTCCATCGCCGAGCCGAGCACGGAGAACATGAGCTGCTGAGGGCTCGGGGCGAGGGGGAGGCTGAGATTGACGATGGCCCCACCGCCTGGAAGGTACCACGGCAGGCCCGCGTGCAGACCTGCGGGGAGGACGAACTCCACCTGGGGGGGTGTGAGCGGAACTCCCGAGCCGTTCACCCAAACGTGCACGGGCCACGTGGAGAGGGAGCCCAGCTGGCCCGCGAGCCCGGTCGCCGCCACCTGGGCCCTGGGGAACCCCGACCCGTTCCAGAGCTCGGTCGCGGGGGAGAGGGAGGGAAGACCGGAGGAGACCTCCACTGCGCCTGGCGCGAGGAAGAGGTCCTGCAGGTACCCCTCTTCAGGAGATCCTGCGCAGGGCAGGCAGCCGTTGGCCAGAGGACCCACGCTCCCCGCGTGCGGCAGCGTCCAGGCTCCCGACTCGTTCAGAAGGAGCGCGGCGTCCAGGCTCAACGGAGAGAGGGTGGCGGGCAGGGGCCCCGCGACCTGGACCGTCAGGTAGGCCCGGGGACCGGAAGTCACGGTCTGGACCCCCACCGGCAAGCTCCCGTTGGCGTTGTCCGTGGAGCCCGTGATCGGG
Organism: Thermoplasmata archaeon; assembly: GCA_021802125.1. Lineage (GTDB taxonomy): Archaea > Thermoplasmatota > Thermoplasmata > Lutacidiplasmatales > UBA184 > JAKAAX01. The sequence continues at coordinate 33,435 of JAKAAX010000011.1, forward strand.
CGGCCGTTCAAGCTGAAGTTCCACCAACCCGTCGGAACCCCGGTCGTGAGGTTCACGGTCGAGGTCCCCTCGAGCCGGAGCACCTTTGCCAGGGAGGGATGCGTGAAGGAGAGCGTGGCGTCCAGGGACCCCGAGAGGTTCTCGACGAAGAAGGGGACGACCCGTGCCCCGGGAGCGTTCACCCAAGCCCCCACGCCCAGCGAGAGACCGGGGGCCACATTCTCCCAGGCGGTCACGACGTAGGACGTGGCGTTGGGACCGACAACGATCCCCGAGCTGAGGTTGAGGACCGCACCGATCCCGGAGTTCGGGAAGGAGCCGGAGAGCGACCCTGTCACGTTCGCCACAGTGTGGAAGCCTGGGCCCGCAAGCCCCCAGAGCCAGTCCCCGGTTGGAGGGGCGGGAGCTACGCTTCCACCGAGCTCGATCTCCCCGTCTAGCAGACCGGGCGCCTGGTCGTCCCCGACCACCTGCCATCCTGTGGAAGGGCCCCTCCAGATCCCGTTGTTCGGGACCATCGGTCCTCCGATCCTCCCGCCTACGGAGAGAAGAGCGAACGCGGGGTCGAAGAGCACCGTCACAGGGGGACCCGCGACCGGCGACTCGACCAGCAAGCTCGGACTGGTGAAGGGAGAGGTGGCTGGGGAGAACCCGACCGCGGAAGAAGCGCCGAGGTCGACCGTGCCGTTCCCGCCGACCGCCTCGATGGCCAAGCCGTCGGCGGTCGCGGACCACCAGGTGCCGTGCTCGAACGAGAACGCGAGCACCACCGTGGACCCGGAAGTGAAGTTCCTGGACCGATTGACGAACTCCTGGACGCCGGAGCCTGAGGTCAAGTTCCAGATCGCGTATCCCGCCTCCCAATCCGCGACGGTGGAGTTCTGGAAACCGAAGAGCCCGACCGCGATCTGGGTCGTGGCATTGAAGGGCTCTCCAACCAGGAAGGTGAAGTTCTGTCCCGCCACAAGGCTCCCGTTCGGGATCAGGATGTTGGTCTCGATGCCGCGGTTCTTGGCGACTCCAGGGTCCGTGGTGGTGATGGAAGCAGAAACGGCGCTCCTCTGGACCGAGGGCGAGGATGGGGGCAAATGGGTCGAGGTCCCGGGATGGGAGCCAGGCATGTCCCCAGAACCCACAGAGACCGGAGCTGGGGAGGCGGAGGACGCAATGGGACTCGCGGCGGCCGACGGGAGAGGGCCGCTTCGGTCCCTCGTCATTGTCGGGGCGAAGGACAAGGTGGTCAGGAGCAGCAGGAGGAGCAGCAGGATCGAGGAGAGAACCGTCCTCTCGGGGAGCCCGGGTCCAAGCGGGTATCCCTCTCCGCGCCGCGGGAGCCTTCGCGTCATGCGGGTCTCGCGGCGAGGTCACGAAGCACGGGGCGCATGGGGCGCCAGAGCGGGAGCGCCTCCAGTCCCACCTCGTAGGAAAGCAGCCGGTCCTCCCCTCCAAGTTCAACGACCTTCGCGGCCTCCCGCTCGCCCTTCAGGTCCCAGAGCCCAGAGCCTCCGGCGAAGACCATCCCGTCCTCCACCCCCGTCCGATTGCAGTAGGCGACGGGCGAGCCGTTCTCCACGGCCCTGGCGGGGAGCAACAGCTCGAAGAGGCGGCGGGAGGAGACCGGGGAGGCGGAGATGATCACCAGGAGCTCGGCCCCGCCCATCGCAAGCTGGCGGCTCACCTCAGGGAAGAAGACCTCGTAGCAGATCTCCATCCCGATACGCCCGAGCGGGGTCGGGAAGACCTCGCTCCGGTCGCCTGGCGAGAGGTTGACCGACTCTTCGAAAGGACCGAAGGTGGGGAGGTAGCGTTTCGGCTGGACCTTCCACGTCCCGTCCGGGCCCACCAGCAGCGCCGCGTTCTGGGTCTCCCCCTTGCGGTCGGGGTGCGTCCAGGGCGTGCCCACGATGAGCCACACGTTCGCCTTGCGGGATGCCTCCAGGACCCTGCGGAACGCGGGCGTTCCCGGGGCGAGCGCCATCCGATGGATGCGTTCCCCCACCCGGTAGCCCGAGAGGAAGAGCTCGGGGAGGACGAAGAGGTCCGAGGGCGGAGCGGCGGCGACCGCCCGCTCCAGGAGCGCGAGGTTCGAGGCCACGTCGCCCCGCGCAGGGGCGAGCTCGGCCAGGACGAGGCGAATCGGCATCTTCCACCCCCCTTCCCGACGAGCCCTCCTTGGGACCGCCCCTACGAGAAGCTCTTCCGTACGGCCAGGAGATAGACGAAGAGGCCCAGGAGAACGAAGAACAGGTAGGTGAACGGGAGGAAGAAGAAGAAGATCACCGCCTCGGCTGCGAACAGCGAGACGGCGCAGAGCGCGAGGGCCCAGAGCTCCTGGTGCCAGAGCCCGTTCGCGACCGAGAGGAGGATGAAGCCTCCCAGGAACATCCCCGCGCCACCAAGGGGCCCGAGGTTCACCACGTTCTCCCCGAAGATCGTGACCAGGGCCTGGAGCGGACCCACCGGGATGGTGGGCCCCAGGAGCACGATGAGCCCAAGGATGAGGGCCCCGACCCCGATGAGCGCCACCAGGACCGAGAGGATGGAGATGCCGATCGGCCGGTGGGGATGGGCGAACCCCGCGTGGACCACGACCGTCCCCGGGCGCGCCGGCATCGGGGGCGTGTGGAAAGGGGGGCGAACGCTCATGGAAATGCGGAAGGGACCATCCGAGACGCGCCGCTAGCCGACGGACGTCAAGGCCACGGACCCTCCCTCGTACATCGGACCTTGCGGGGTCCGGCTATCGGTGGGTCACCCTTTACCCTTTGCACGGGGGCTGGGGTGCGACCGGGAGGGAGGGGATGGGCCCCTCACGCGGACCATTCGCCGTCGCGCGGGCGTCTGCGCCGCCGCCGGTCATCGTCCCCGTCATCGCTGCGGTCGAACCTGCCGCCGCCTCCGCCGCCACCGCCGGAGGAGGGACGGCCGTAGCCACCCTCTCCACGCGGGCGTCCGAAGCCGCCGCCACCGCCGCCGCTGCGACCGCCGAACCCTCCGCGGCCGCCTCGGCCGCCACGGCCGCCGGAGCCACCGCCGCCCCAGCCTCCGCGGCTACCGCCGCCGCGATCGAACCTGCCGCCGCCACCGCCGCCGCGAGAGAAGCGTCCTCCGCCCCCGCCGCCGCGTCCGTAGCCGCCACCGCCACGCCCACCACCGTCTTGTCGGGGTGGCAGCGTGAACTGGTTGTCGCACGAAGTGCACCGACCCGTCACGGAACCGTCCTCGTTGGCCGAGAACTCGAGGGGCGCGCCGCACTGGCGGCATCCCTTCGCGCGCGGGCCCTCACCACGGTCGCCTCCGCGTCCGAACGAGGGGCGTCCACCGCCGCGCATCCCTCCGCCGCCGAAGCGCGGGGGTCGCCCGGCGCCACGCCGCATCCCTGGTTGGACCAGGGTGAACGTGAAGGACTTGCCGCACTCGGAGCACTGACCGACCACTGCGCCTTCCTCGTTCTCGCTGAAGGTCAGAGGCGATCCGCAGGACCGGCAGCCACGGGTGGGAGCTGGCTCGGCTTCCTCTTCGCCATCTTCACCCTCCTCGTCCTCATCGTCGTCGTCATCGTCATCATCATCATCGTCGGACCCGGCCTTGGCTCCCTTGCCGCGGGCCCCGGAGGTCTCTCCGTGCTCCGCGTCGGTCTCCGATTCCGCGTCCTCGTCGTCGTCATCTCCCGGTCCGTCGGGCTCGCTCTTCGCTCCCGTCCGGCCCGCGGGCTCCTCGTCCGAGCCCTGTTCCAACCCCGCCAGCTTCCGTTCCTCTTCGCTCATAGACACTTCATTCCCACAGCTCTCGCACGTCCCTACGACGTGCCCGTCCGGGTGGAAGGAGAAGCTCAGCTCCGCCCCGCACTCCGTGCAGACCTTGGCCATGGGCGGTCACCCCCCGCCCGCACACTTAAAGGGGAGGGTCGCGCCCGGGCGACCATCGCGACCCTCAGAAACGCCGGGTGACGACCCCGCGGGCCACCCGCTCGAGCAGGGACCGGTAGGGGCCGGGTTCGATGGGCTCGATCGCGGCGAGAGCCCGTTTCACGCACATCTCGGCATCGTGCATGCTCTTCGCGTGCGCGTCCGTCCGGTCCGTCAGGTCCTTCAGTCGCATGAGGTCGGCCGTGCGCTTCCGACGGGTCAGGAACAACCGCTCGAACTGGGACCGCTCCTTGCCCTCGAGCGCCGCGTAGGCGTCCAGGGTGAGCAGCGTGGGAAGGCCCTCTCTCCAGTCCGAGAAGAGGGGTTTGCCGGTGATGTCGGGGTCCCCGTAGATGTCGAGCAGGTCGTCCTGGATCTGGAAGGCGACGCCCACGGCCCGCCCGTACTCCTCCAGACCGTCCACGATCTCCTTGGAGGCCTTGGCGACCATGCCGCAGGAGGCGACCCCGGCGGCGACGATGCTGGCGGTCTTCATCATCATGATCCGGACGTAGCGGTCCCGGCCGAGGGTGAGGTCGTAGCGGGAGTTCTCCTGCATCATCTCCCCCTGCGCAAGCTCCGCGCAGGCCTCTCCGCAGCGCAGGATGATCTCGGTGGAGTAGCGCGCGGCCAACTGGAAGGCGCGGACGAAGAGGTAGTCGCCGGCGACGATCGCCGCCGGCACGCCGAAGGCCCTGGGCACCGAGGGCTTCCCCCGGCGGAGGTCGGCCCGGTCGATGACGTCGTCGTGCACCAGCGTCGCCGTGTGGATGAGCTGGAAGGCGGCCGCGAGAGGCTGCACGAGCCGCGTGTCCTGCGCGCCAAGGGCCCGGAAGGTGGCGGCCATGAGAAGGGGCCGCACGCGCTTGCCCCCCGAGTCCGTCGCGTAGGTGGCGGCCTCGGCCAGGAAGGGGTATGAGGCCGGGAGGGAGGCCTTGAGCTGCTCCTCGACCGCGGCCACGTCCTCGGCCAGGTTCGGCAGGACCTCGTAGACCGACGGGTCCGCTTCCCCGAGCACGGAGCCGACCAGCCCACGGAGGGGAAGGTCCGTCTCGGCGGGGGCCCCTGGGCTCATGCGACCTCCCGGCGGTGAGGCCACCGCGGGGGCCACCGCAGGCGCACCATCTCGTCCAGCCCGTGCGCCCCGAGGTACCGCATGCCCAACGAAACGAGCACGTCGTGCCGTAGGAAGCGGTCGGAGCCCTGCTTCATACGCCAAGCTCGGAGAAGTGGCAGGTACATATGGTCCCTCCATGACCGGTCATACGCTCCCAAAGGCGCCCCCTCCCTGACGTGCGCCACCGCGGCACGCCCCGCGTCCATGCCCGAGATCATCGCCGTGGGGATGCCCCCGCCGTTCGTCGCCATCACGAGGTTCGCGGCGTCGCCGGCGAACAGGACGTTCCCGCGCACCGCCGACTCGGGGGGAGGGCCGAGCGGGACCCACCAGCGCGTAAGGTGGTGGGGAGGCGGCAGCCCCCGAGCCTTGGTGAAGCGGTTCAAGAGGGTGCTGAGGGTCTCTCCCCGCGGAAGGTGGGTCGTGCCCAGGCCGATGTTCGCGTCCGCGCCCTTCGGGATGACCCAAGCGTAGCCCCCGGGAGCGACACTGCCGAAGTAGAGCTCGATCTGGTCCGGAAAGGCGACGTCGCTCGTGGCCGTGATCATCCGGTACATCTGCCGTTGCACCGAGAACCCCACCGCCCTCCCCACCTCGGTGAGCGGGCCGTCCGCCGCGACCACGACGCGGGCCGCCACCTCCTCGCCTCCGGCGAGGAGCACCCGGGCGCCCCCCTCCTTCACCCCCACCACCGAGGTCGGGAAGCGCAGCTCGGCGCCTGCGGCCTCCGCGCGGAACGCGAGCACCTTGTCGAAGGACCGGCGGGAGACCGAGTAGCCGTCCACGGGGAAGGTGTACCGGGCTCCGCTCGGAGCGACGCAGACCATCGTCCGGGTCCTCTGGAGGACGCTCGTCGGGGGGACCTGGAAGACCTCCTCGAACCCCTTGTGGTTCGGGAAGAGGTCGCAGAGCTCCTGCAAGGTCGGCAGGAACTCGCCGCATTGGACGGGCTGGCCGAGCTCGTTCCGGCGGTCCAGCAGGAGCGTTCTCAGGCCGCCCCGGGCCCCGAACAGCGCGGCCGAGCTCCCCGCGGGCCCCGCGCCCACGACCACCAGGTCGTACGGTTCCGCCGGCATCTTCGGCGCTCGCTGGCGGCGCCCCTGGCCTACGGTCCGGTCGCCAGGAAGTGCGCGGCGGCGTTGTTGGCGAGGTCGATGAGCGGGGTGGGGTAGATCCCCAGGATGATCGTGAGGGCGGCGCACGCCACGATGGCGCTCCAACGGGCCAGTCCCAGCGCCTGGATCTCGGCTCGGAACCGACCGAGGTTCGCTCCCTTCGAGGAACCTGCGGAGGGTGGGGTCGAGCCGGCCCCAGGGTCGGCCAAGTGGGCCACCGCCGGGGTCCAGCGTCCCTGCGAGGAGGTCTGAGGCTCGACCATGTACATGATCCGCAGCACCCTGGCGTAGTAGAACACCGACACCGCGCTGTTCAGCAGCCCCGCGATCGCGAGGAAGATGAAGAGGCCCTGGGCCTGGACGGCGGAAGCGAAGATGTAGAACTTCCCCACGAACCCTAGGGTGAGGGGGATCCCGGCCAGGGAGAGGAGAAGGATCGCGAACGAGGCGGTGGTCGCCGGGTGGGTGTGCCCGAGCCCCCGGTAGTCATCGATGCGGTTCCCCACCCCGATCGAGGCCATGGCGGCCACGAAAAGGAAGGCGCCTCCCTTCATCAGGACGTGCGCGACGGCCTGGATCGTCGTGCCGGCGAGCGAGGCCGGGGTCGCCACGGCGAGACCGATCAGCATGTAACCGGCCTGCGAGATGGAGGAGTAGGCCAGCATGCGCTTCATCGTCCGCTGCTGCAGGGCGAGGACGTTCCCCACGGTCATCGTGACCACCGCGAGGCCGCTGAACGCGACGTAGAGCGCCCAGGCGCTGCCCTCCCGGAAGATGCTGACCGACGCGGCGAAGACGACGAGGACCGCCAGGAGCCCCATCTTCTTCGACCCGGCCGCGAGGTAGGCCGAGACGTGGTCGGGGGCGCCGTCGTACACGTCCACCGCCCACATGTGGAACGGCACCGCCGTCACCTTGAACCCGAGCCCGACGGTGAGGAGCCCCAGCCCGACCAGAGCCATCTGGGTCCCTCCTACCGTTGCGCTGGGCGGGAGGTCCCTCAGGTGGGAGAGGGCCGTCGACCCGTAGGCGCCGTAGATCAGGCTCGCGCCGAAGAAGCTGATCGCGGTCGAGAGCGCTCCGATGAGGTAGAACTTCATCGACGCCTCCAGCGCTCGGGCGTCCTTCCGCGCGTAGGCGACGAGGACGTAGGTGGAGATCCCCGTGACCTCCACCGACAGCAGCAGGAAGATCAGATCGGCCGAGAGCCCCACGAGGAGCGTGCCGAGCGTGGCCAGGGCCAGGAGACCGTAGAAGATCGGGACCTCCCGCTCACCCTCGCCCTCCGACAGGGACGCGAAGGCCACGAGAAGGGAGGCGGAGAGAAAGATCGCCTGCCAGAGGAGGCCGAAGGAGCTGAACTGGATCGGCCCCACCGCTCCGGTGTCGATGAGCCCCTTGGGGACCGTCGCGAAGATGGAGAACGGGGCGACGGAGAGGTCACCCAGCACCGAGATCAACGCGAGGACGTAGAGCACCACGGAGAAGCTGCCGACGACGACCCTCTGACGGACGCCGGCGGCGTCCATCAGGAAGGTGAGGAGCGCCGCCGCGAGGGCGAGCGCCTCGGGTAGGTAGGCCGCGACCGGTACCTGCATCTCCCTTCTTCCCCCTCCGTCTCAAGGCCCGAACGGTAAGCTCGGGCAGGCGCCCCAGACCGTCGCTCCAGGTACGGTTCCCGCGCCGCAGGGGATCCCGAAGATGGCCGCCACGGGGATCACCTGCTCGATGAGGAGCGGGAGGATGCCGTACAGCACGATGAGGCCCACGAGAAGGCTCATGCCCATCACCTCGGGGAACGGCAGGTCGTGGGCCTTGTCGGGGATCCCTCTAGGCGGGCCGAACGACAGGCGCTGCATCATCCAGATGTAGAACCCGGCCGTGACGACGAGGGCCATCAGGGGTAGCAGCACGAGGTAGTGCACGCGGGGGTCGCTCCACGTCGCGAGGAGCGCGGAGAACTCGGCCGGGAAGCTCACCAGGGCCGGAAGTCCTAGGGAGGCGAGCGAGCCGATCATCAGCATCGTCGCGAGCACCGGGGTCCGCGCCGTCATGCCGCCGACCGAAGGGATGTCGCGGGTGCCGTAGGTGTGGTGGACGGACCCTGAGACCATGAAGAGAAGCCCGCTCACCAGCCCGTGAGCGAACATCAGCAGCACCGCGGCCATGACCCCTAGCTGCGTCCAGAGGGCGATCGCGAGCAGCACGATCCCCATGTGGTTGATCGAAGAGTAGGCCACCAGCCGTTTCAGGTCCCGCTGGGACAGCGAGAGGTAGGCCCCCCAGACGATCGAGAGGAGCGCCAAGAAGAGCATCACGGGGAAGAGCAGCGTACGCCCGAGAGGCAGGAGCGGGGAGGCGAGCCGTATGAGCCCGTACCCGCCGAGCTTCAGCAAGATCCCCGCGAGGAGCACCGAGCCTCCCGTCGGGGCCTCGACGTGGGCGTCCGGGAGCCACGTGTGGAAAGGGACCATCGGGAGCTTCACGCCGAACCCGAAGAGGAGGGAGCCGAACAGGAGCGCCTGGACGGGGGCCGAGAGGTTGGCCATGTTGGTGGACTGCCGTCCGAAGGTGTCGACGAAGTCGAAGGAGTTCCAACCGCCGAGGAAGACCATGGCGAGCAGCGCGACGAACATCACCACGCTCGCGACGTGGGTGTAGACGAAGAACTTCAGAGCGGCATAACTGCGTCTGGGCCCGCCCCAGTGCCCGATCAGGAAGAACATCGGGATGAGCACGATCTCCCAGAAGACGAAGAAGAGCAGGACGTCCAGCGAGACGAAGACGCCCAGGCAGCCCGCGTTCGTCAGTAGGACGAGCCCGAAGAACCCGTGCGGGTCCTTCTCCTCGTCCCAGTGGTAGACCACCGCGGCGAGCGTGATGACCGCGGAGAGGAGGATCATCGGCAGCGAGATGCCGTCCACGCCTACGAGGTAGTCCACCGAGAACCCGCCCGAGGGCGAGGCAAACGTGAACCAGGTGTGGAGCTCGCAGAGCTGGAAGCCTCCCTGCTGGCAGGCGTTCCCGTTCAGCTGGAGGCTCGGCTGGAAGAGCGCCATGATGCCGAGCACGATGCCGAGGGTCGCGAGCGAGACGGCGAGCGCGGCCCAGCGGGCGTAGCGTCCGGTGAAGAAGGTCGCGAAGGCGCCGACCAGGGACACCGCGAGCAGCAACGAGAGCCAAGGAACGTCCATCTTTCTCCTACCTCCTCGTGTTTCACAACCCCGGCGTCAACGACACGTGGGCCCCGCTGACGAGCCACGGCACCACGTAGAGGAAGAAGACCAGGAACGCGAGCAGCCCCACCACGACCCACGCGGCGTAGTTCGAGACGACCCCGGTCTGGAGCCGGCGTCCGGTCTTGGAGGCCTGAGAGAAGATCTCCTCGATGCCCCGGATCGTCCCGTCGATGATGTAGCGGTCGACCCAGTCCGCCCCGCGGGAAATGCCCAGGATCACGTGAGTCGCGAAGCCGTCGTAGACCTCATCGAAGTAGTACTTCCGCAGCAGGATGCGGTGCGGCACGGCGAGCGCGCTCCCCGTCGGGATGCGGTAGACCTTCCCGTTGCCCCAGAAGCTCCAGGCGATCAGGATCCCCACGACGGCCAGGGCGAGCGAGAGGCCTCCGAGCATCGCGTCGGTGGGGTCGAACGCCGCGCCGGACGGGCAGTGCGAGACGCACTCGCCCATGACCGTCCAGGAGAGGCCGGGGAGGAGGTTCGAGAAGCCGGGGATGAGCGGGATGAACCCGGCCACGATCGCCAGGGTGGCGAGGACGACGAGCGGGACGCTCATGATCCAACTGGGGTCGCGCGGGCCGGAGTGGACGGCGGGCGAGTGTGCCGGCCCCGAGGGAGCTGACGAAGAGGCGAGGACGGAGTGGGTGGCCCCGGCGGGGGTCTCCTTCGTTCCGCCATGCGCCTCGCTCGCGGAGGATGAGGCGAGCGCGGCGGGGGCGCCGTGACCGTGACCCTCGTCTGCGGGCGGCAGGTCGCGCGACGAGGCCCCGCTGAAGACGAGGAACCACAGGCGGAAGGTGTAGAGGGCGGTCAGTAGGACACCGAGCAGCGCGAACCCGAAGAACGCGTAGAGCATCCAGCTCCCGTCCTGGGTCGCCGCCTTCCAGGTGAGCCCCAGCACGTCATCCTTAGAGAAGAAGCCGGCGAACGGCGGGATCCCCGAGAGCGCGAGCCCGCCCACCAGCATCGCCGTCGAGGTGATGGGCATCGCCTTGCGGAGCCCGCCCATCTTGAAGATGTCCTGGGTCCCGACGGCGTGGATGACGGCTCCGGCCGATAGGAAAAGGAGCGCTTTGAAGAACGCGTGGGTGAAGAGGTGGAACATCGGCACGCCGCTCGCGTTGAGCGTCGCGTCGGCGAGCGGGTTGGTCAGGTCGACGATGACGCTGGAGGCGCCCACCCCCATCGCCATGTACCCCAGCTGCGAGATCGTCGAGTAGGCGATGACCCGTTTGATGTCCGGGGAGGCGAGCCCCATCGTGCCGGCGAAGAACGAGGTGAACCCGCCGATCCCCACGATGACGACCGCCGCCGTCAGCGTGAACCCGATGTAGATCGAGGTGATCGCGAGAAGGTAGATCCCCGCCGCCACCATCGTCGCCGCGTGGATGAGGGCGCTCACCGTCGTGGGGCCCTCCATCGCGTCGGGGAGCCAGGTGTGCAGGGGGAACTGGGCGCTCTTCCCGGCCGCTCCCCCGAGGATGAGGAGGCCGGCGAGCGTCGGCAGCCAGGAGGAGCGACCGTAGTTGGCGGCCTGGAGCGCCGCCCCGGCGGAGAGGAAGGGGGTGTCGCTGTTCCCGTTCGGCAGCGTGAAGGTGAACCCGAGACAGGACCAGCTGGGGTCCACCGGGGAGGCGGGGCAGGAGGTGCCGGGGTAGGTGGACGCGACGGTCCCGGCGAGGGTGGGGGGCGCGGTCAGGTGGCCCAGCGAGGAGAAGAAGATGAACACCCCGAGGAAGAAGAGCACGTCACCGACCCGGGTCACGATGAAGGCCTTCTTCGCCGCGGAGGCCGCTTCGGGCTTCCGCCAGAAGAACCCGATCAGGAGGTAGGAGCACACCCCGACCAGTTCCCACATCAGGATGAACTCGAGATAGTTGTCGGAGAGGACCAGGCCGTTCATCGCGGCCAGGAAGAGCATCAGCTCGGCGTAGTACCGCGGGAGCCCATCCTCGTGGGCCATGTACTCGTTCGAGTAGAGGACCACCAGGAGCCCCACGACGTTCACGACGATGAGCATCAGGGCGCCGAGCGGGCTCACCAGCGTCCCCATCACGAAGTTCGTGCCGTCCGGGAGTCCCAGCCAGACGAAGCTCGCGTCGTGGTAGGGATGGGCCGCCCCCAGCTCCGTGAGCGCGATCCAGAGACCGGTCAGGAGGGCGGCACCCTCGAACGCGACCGCGAGCCATCCGTGGATCTTCCCCAGGCTCCGTCCCCCGAGGCCCAGGATCACGAAGCCCAGCGCCGGGAAGAGCGGGACCAGGAAGGCCAGTTCGAACGGGGTCGCGAGCGCGCTCAGTGATCTTCCCTCCCTTTCTCCCCGAGACTAGAACTTGAGCTGGATGGCCTCGGCGACGTTCAGCGTGCCGCGCAGCCGGTTGAGCGCGAGGACGATCGCGAGCCCCACCGCGACCTCGGTGGCGGCGAGCCCCACCAGGATCACGGCGATGCTCTGGCCCGTGATCCCCCCCGCCGCGGGGCCGGGGGAGTAGAAGGAGAACGCGATGAAGTTCAGGATCGCGGCGTTCGTGATCACCTCGACCGAGATGAGGATCAGGATGAAGTTGCGGCGCGTCAGCACGCCGAAGATCCCGAGCGCGAAGAGCGCGCCGGAAAGGCTCAGGATGTCGACCAGAGGGACGGACATGGACGCTCCTCCTCAGTCCTCCCGGATCCTGCGGACGGAGGGGGTCCGCCACTCCCGGGCGAGGTGAACGGCGCCGACGAGCGCCGAGAGCATGATGAAGCCGAGAAGGACCAGCCACGCGCCGTTCAGCAGGAAGAGGTTCTGGGCGAGCGCTCCCACGCAGTACGGGTCAGCGGCCGGACAGCTCGGGGCCGGGCCATAGTTCGGCACGTCCATCGCCACGTTGACGAGCACGGCGCCCACGATGACCGCGAGGGCGAGCGTGGGGACCTGGATGCCCAGCGTCGACTCCCGCGCGAAGATCCTGCGCTTGATGACCATCACCGCGAACATCAGCAGGATGGTCACCGCGCCCGCGTAGACGGCGAGCTGGAGCAGTCCCAGGAAGGGGGAGGAGAGCACGAAGTAGATCGCGCCCAGGTCGGCGAACAGACCCCCGATGAAGATGACGGTGTGGACGATCTCCCGGGAGAGGAGGGCGAGAGCCCCCGAGAGGACGGCCCCGAGCGCGAGGACGATGAACGTGAACGTCTCGGCGTTCAACCGTGGGACCCCCAGTAGAGGCACTCCTTGGGACAGACCGAGATGCAGGTCCCGCACCGGACGCAATCCTCGTCGTTCACCATCGGCTCCTTCCAGATGCGCTTCGGGAGCTTCTCCCCAGGCTTCGCCGTGGGCTTGGGGATCTCGATCATCGTGATGCACTTGGTCGGGCAGTCGCGCGAGCACGCGTTGCAGCCGATGCAGAGGTCCTGGTCGAGCAGGATGTTGTCCTCGTTCTCCGGCCGGGCGAGCCGGATGGGGTTCATCGGCAGCTTCGTCCGGTAGACGGCGTTCATCATCTGCGGGCTGTAGACCATGTGCGAGCGGTCGTTCGTCGTGAGCGTGTACCGTGAGGTCATCGACAGGCAGCCCTCGGGGCAGGCGTCGGAGCAGAACCCGCAGAACGAGCACTTGCCGTAATCGATCTGGGGGCACTTCTTCGACTTGCCCCCCTCCGTCTCCACCGAGACCATCTCGATGCAGGTGTCCGGGCAGGAGAACATGCAGAGGTTGCAGGAGATGCACGTCTGGATGTTGAGCGCGTGCACGCCGCGGTAGTTGTCCCAGATCTCCCCCACCCCGATGGGGACCCCGGACCGGATGTCCACCTCCTGGCGGAACTTCGGGTCCTCGAGGCGCTCCGTCGCCTTCCCGAACGGGGTTCGGTACGGGTAGACGATCGTGGAGGGGCGCCAGAGGCTCTTCACGAACTGGCGGCCGGCCCGGGCGAGCGGGTGGACCACCAGGGAGGCGACCCCCGTGGGCTCGGGTGGCGGCAGGGTGAACTTGATCTCCTCGGCGGGGCCCGGGGGGGCCGTCCGCGGGGATGTTGCAGGGCTCGACATCGGACTGCGCTCCTCCTCGCTCCTCAAAACAGCTTCGGGAAGGGCGGCCACCCCACGACCACGAAGGCCGCCGCCAGGAACACGTTCGCCAGGGAGATCGGGATCATCCGCTTCCAGCCGATCTGCAGGAGCTGGTCGGTGCGCACCCGGGGAAGCCCGGCGCGGACCCACACGAAGACGGCGAAGACGACGTAGACCTTGAGCTGGAACCAGAAGATGCCCGCGAGCGGGAAGCCGTTCAGCGCCCCCGTGAACGGACCGGCCGGCACCCACCAGCCTCCCAGGAACAGCAGGACGATCAGGTAGCTCCCGATCAGTCCCCGGACGTAGTCCGCGAGGGTGGTCATCGCGAAGAGCATGCCGCCGTACTCCGTGTTCCATCCCTCGACAAGCTCCGCCTCGGCCTCGGGAAGGTCGAAGGGGATCCGCTCGACCTCGGCCAGCATGGCCACGAAGAACACGATGAGCCCGAGCGCGAGCGGGAGGGCGAACCATCCGAAGCGGATCTGAGCGTCCACGATCCCGGTGAGGTCGAAGGTCCCCGCGAGAAGGACCACGGAGACCACGGCGAAGAGCAGCGGGACCTCGTAGGCCACGAGCTGGGCCGCGGTCCGCATGCCTCCGATGAGCGAGTACTTGTTGTTCGAGGCCCACGCCCCGATGAAGATGAAGAACGGAGCGAAGGAGAACAGCGCGAGCGCCATCAGGAGCGAGAGGGGCGCAACCCCAGGCACCCAGCCGGTGGAGACCGGCAGGAACCCGACGATCATGAGCGAGGTGGCGAGGTAGGCGGCGGGAGCCAGGAAGTACCCGAGCTTGTCGGCCTCCCGGGGCCGCAGCGGCTGCTTCCGGAAGAGCTTCAGCCCGTCCGCCAGGTTCTGCAGGAGCCCCGCGTAGCCCACGTGCATGGCCCCTCGGCGGTCCATGAACCGACCGAGCAGCTTGCGTTCCCACCAGATCAGCATGATCGCGTTGATGAGCGCGGTCAGGAAGACCATGGTCCCGGCGATCAGGTAGGCGGTGGCCGTCTCCGCCGGGGCCCCCATCAGGGGGAGGAACGGGGCGGGTACGATCGGCCGAAGCGTGTTGAACATGAAGGCGGAGATCCAGAACGCGAAGCCGATGAGGGTGTCCGCGGTCATCTTCCTACCTCCTTCTCCACGCCGCTGCCGACCTCTCGAACCGCCACCACGACCCACCTAGCGGTCGGACTCTCCCACGCAGACATCGATCGAGCCCATGATCGCCGGGATGTCGGAGACCCGGTAACCGACAAGGTAGTCCCGGACCGCGCAGATGTTCACCATCACCGGGGAGCGGAACTTCACTCGGTAGGGCTGCTCGCCCCCTTCGTTGACCACGTAGGCGAGGGCCTCGCCGTGAGGCTCCTCCATGGCGGAGAACCCCACCCCTTTGGGGTAGCCTCGGCGTACGATGTAGGACTCCTGCCCCGGAGGCGGCGAGGGGGTACCGACGAACCGCGGGACCTTCTCGGCGATGACCCGGCCCGGCTTGCGGTCGAGGTGGTCGAGCGTCTGGCGGACGATGAAGATGGACTGCCGCATCTCCTCCATCCGGACGCGGTACCGGCCGTAGACGTCGGCGGCGTCGTGCACCGCGACCTGGAAATCGAGCTCAGGGTAGGCGGAGTAGGGCCGGTCCCGCCGCAGGTCCCGGGCGACACCGGCGGAGCGGAGCATGGGGCCGGTGATCCCGTTGCGGATGCAGTCCTGCGCCTTCAGCACGCCCACGTCGATGCACCGCTTGAGGAAGATGTCCGAGCGGTCGCAGAGGTCCTCGTAGTCCTTGATGCGCTGCTCGAGCCAGCCCATCACCTTCCGGCAGCGGTCGGTGAACCCCACCGGGACGTCGTTGCGGACCCCGCCCACCCGCATGTACTCGTAGGTCATGCGGGCGCCGGTGAAGGACTGGAAGAGGTCCAGGATGACGTCGCGGTCGCGCATCCCGTAGCCGAAGGGCGCCATGAGCCCGACGTCCATGACGAACGCCGCGAACCACATCAGGTGGGAAGCGAGCCGCTGGAGCTCCTGGCACATGACCCGGATGTACTCCGCGCGCTCCGGGACCTCGACGCCCAGGGCCTGCTCGCTCGCCATGAGGTAGAGCTGCTCCCAGGCGAGGCCCGCGACGTAGCAGGTCCGGTCCATCAGGGTCACGACCTCGTTGTACCGGCGGTACTCGCAGATCTTCTCGATGCCGCGGTGGAGGTAGCCGAGCTCGGGGACGGCGTCCGTCACGAGCTCGCCGTCCACCTTCACGCGCAGGTTCCACAGTCCATGCGTCATGGGGTGCTGCGGCCCCATGTTGACCCACATCTCGCTCATCTTCGACCGACCTCCGAGACCCGACCGGGCCCCGATCCTCGCCACGGCCTATCGGCCGGAGCGGGACTTCACCTCCAGCTCCTCGGGCTCGTGCAGCTCGAAGGTCTTGAGCAGCGGGTGGAACTTGTACCCCTCCTCGAGAAGGATGCGTCGAAGGTCGGGGTGGTGATCGAACCGTACGCCCACCAGGTCCCAGGCCTCGCGCTCGTGGCAGTTGGCCCCCGGCCAGATCCCGGAGACCGACTCGATGTGGGGGTCCTCGGCGGCCACCACCGTCGTGAGCTCGATGTAGGAGCGCAGGTGGTCCGACCACAGGGTGTAGAGGACCTCGCGGAAGTCCCGCCAGTCGATGGCGGCGACCATCGCGCAGTGGGCGAAGGTGCCCTCGTCCCGGAGCCAGGTGCAGAGCCGGAGGACCGAATCCGCGGGGAACTTGACCCGGGCGGTGATCCCGGCGCGCTCGGAGATGAGGAGGTTCTCGGCGAGGAAGTGCTCCTTGAGGTGCTCGACCACCTCGCGTCCGGCCCGGGCCCGGTCCTCGGGGGAGAGGGACGTCACGCTGACCGCCCTGGCCTTGTCGGTGCGCAGGGGCTCGCCCTTGGCGGGCGGCCGTGCGGCTTTCACCGCGGCGGGGGCCGGCGCGGGGGTGCCCGGCGCCGCCGGAGAGCTGGGTCCAGAGGGAGGGGAGGGTCCTGGAGCGGCCCGGGGGTCCGGTCGTGGAGGGGGCGTCTCCGACGTGGGGGTCGCGGAGGCCTCCTTCTTCGGAGCGGAGGACGTCTGCGCGGCCGGCGGTGTCGGCGTCGGCGTCGCCGCTGCGCCCTCCGTCCCGTCCGTCATCCTCACCCTCCTCGGTTCTCCGCCAGCGGTCGGGAACTTCACTCCTTGCGCTCCTGGATGAGCCGCTCGAGGCGGAGCACGCCATCGAGCATCGCCTCAGGGCGAGGCGGGCAACCGGCGATATACACGTCGACCGGCACGAGCTTGTCCACCCCAGGAACGACGGAGTAGGCCGACCGGAAAGGACCGCCTCCCGTCGCGCAGTTCCCCATCGCGATGACCCACTTGGGCTCGGGCATCTGCTCCCAGAGCGTGATCAGCTTGTGCGCGACCTTCCAGGTGACCGTGCCGTTGACGATCATCAGGTCGCACTGGCGGGGAGAGGAACGAGGGACCAGGCCGAAGCGCTCGCCGTCCCACCGGGACCCGAAGGCCGCGGCGAACTCGATGGCGCAGCAGGCGAGTCCCCAGTGGAGCGGGAAGAGGCTGTTCCGCCCCGCCCAGTTGAAGACGGGCTTGATCACCGGCGCCACCCCGTCGCGGGTGATCATCGCCCATAGCCCTTCCTTCGCCCGAGGGATGAACTCCTTCGCCCGGACCACCTCGATCTCCCAGGGCTCGACCTTGGGCGTCGGAGGCTCCGAGGGGGTCGCGGCCGCCCGGGCCCCGGTGGAGGCCAACGTGGGGGGCACGGTCGGGGGCACGGGGGGAGCCTTCTGGGCCTGAGGAGCGCTCATACCCACAGCGACCTCTCGCCGCGCAGCACGTAGTAGATCCCCGCGAGCGCGAGGATCGTGAAGCCTCCGAGTACCGTCGCGAAGGTGGACCAGTAGACGTGCAACGAGCGGAAGGACACGGCCCACAGGGCCAGGACGAATCCCAGGATGTCCACCGCGACGAACACGAGGGCGTAGACGTAGTGGGCGCTGGGGAAGTCGATCTGGGCCTCTCCCTCGGGCTCCTGCCCGCACTCGTAGGTGGTCCTCTGCAGGTAGGAATATCGGCGCTTCGCGCCGAAGATGTAGTTCATGACGATGGAGCCGATGGCGAAACCGACGGCGATACCGAGGAAGACCAGGAAGCCGATCGTTCCGCTGTCCATGGTCGACCCCGCGTCCCCAGAGACCGCTCCGGTCGTTCCACCCGGGGACGAATATAAAGGGCCCCTTCTCCCGGTGAGGGAGCGGTTCTGAGCAAACGCCAAGACCCGCGTTTGGCTAGGGAGAAGGGCGCGCGTTCTGAACGCGCGCGTTCGGCCCGGATCTCCCCGTTACGGTAGAGGGGGAGGCGGGGCCCCGCCCGTGTCTCCGCCGCTGTCCCCGCCGTAGTCCGCAGGCGAGGACTCGGGGCTTGGCGGGACGTCGTCCATGGAACCTGGGAGCGGGGGAGAACCGGTGTCCGGGGGTGGCGGGGCCGGTGCCGGGGTGATCTCCCAGGGGGTCTCCGGGGGCGGGGCCTCGCTCACGGGCGCAGGGGTCTGAGGACCGCCCGGCGGACCGGGAGGTAGCGCCTGCGGCGACCCTCCAGCTCCGGGGAAGATCTGCTGCTCGGGCGGGGCCTGGGGGGGCTGCGAGCCCTTCTCCTCCTTCTCGTCCTCGTCCTTGTGGACGAGGCGCCAGGCCGCGGCGGTGATGAGGATCATCGCGAGGGCGAGGAGGGGGATGATGGCCCAACCGTCCACGGAGAAGAGGTTACGGTAGCTCTTGTACGCGTTCTGCTCGGCCGGAGTGAGCGGGGGGGCGTTGGGCTGGAGGACGAGGTCGACCTCCTCCGGCGTCCCGTTCACCACGAACTGCGTGCACGTGCCGGGGTTGGGGTTGGAGTATCCGGAGAGGCTCGCGAAGGCGTAGTAGTAGGGCTGGCTGTAGGTGTTGTTGGAGAGCTGCTCGCTGTAGATCCCGTTCGAGTTCGAGGTCCCCGTGGCGACCGTGGGGGAGCCGCACTTGAGCCCCTCCTGGATCGTGACCTGGGCGCCGGGAAGTCGTGCCCCCGAGGTCGAGACCACGACGCCCCAGACCGTGTAGGTGCATCCGGAGGCGGCGCAGGTCGTGGCGAAGTTCGGGGTCAGGTACAGCGTGGTGAGCGCGGAGCCGGACCAGCCGGGGTTCCCCACCTCGACCACGAGCTCGTCGGACACCGCGGAGGCGAGCCAGGGAGCCGTGTAGTTGACCTCCGCGAACCCCGCCGGGGCGTTCCCGGGCCCTCCCAGCCCCACCGAGACGTTCACCGAGGAGAACCTCCCGAGGTACTGGTCGCTGAAGAACAGGTAGATGCCGAGCTGAGGGAGGTGCGTGAGCGAGTTGTTCGCCCAGATCTCGATCGTGAGCGAGTTCCCGGTCGCGAGCGTGGGCAGGCCCTGCGGGGTGCGGACGGGGTCGAGGACCTTGAGCGCGAGGTCGACCTGCGTCGTCCGGGCGCCGTCCGGGTAGAGGAAGATCGTGATCCCGTAGGTCCCCTGCTGCCAAACCTGCAGTGCCGAGGTGTTGGGCAGGTACGGGTAGTCCGAAACGCTGATCGAGCCCGACCCGATGGGCAGGTGCAGGAAGAACTGGCCGACGTTGGTCGTGTTGCCCGAGGAGTAGACCGCGCTGCCCGCCTGGAACGTCGCGCCCAGCACGGAGGCTCCCCAGACCGGCACGTGCCCCACGTAGGAGAGGACGATCCCCTCGACCGTGTGCCTGGGGTAGGTCAGGTGGAAGATCAAGTTCATGACGTTCCCGTTCACGTTGAGCGTCGTCGACGAGGAGTTCAGGTAGGGGGCCGACGCGGTCAGCGTGTAGGACCCCGCCGGGGCCCAGAGGACGAACTTCCCCAGGCCGTTGGTCCCCGCCGAAGCGATCGCGGCCCCTCCCTGGGAGGCGACGACCATCCCGTTCGTGACGGGCGCTCCCACCTCGGTCAGCACCGTCCCGGAGACGTAGTACGTCGGACCGGGGTAGAGCGTGATGTTCTGGTCGGCGAGGTCGGTGCTGTTCACCACCACCCCCCGCGTGCCCGTCGCGTAGCCCGTGGCGGTCGCGGTGAGCGTGAGGCTGCCCTTCGGCGCGTAGAGCAGGTAGTGACCGGTGGGATCCGTGGTCGCGGAAGCGCTCCCGCTCGTCACGAGGGCGCCGGCGAGAACGCCTCCGGTCGAGGAGAGGACGTAGCCGGAGACCTGGTACCAGGGGGGGAACGTGTTGTTCCAGTTCTGCGTGAGGTTGTAGACATCGGGAGAGCCCCACCCGCTCGCCGGGTCCCAGAGCGAGTACGCGCTGTAGGTGAGCGAGCAGCCCGCGGCCAGGTTGCAGTTGCTGCCGGCGAAGATGTCGTGGAAGTCGCGCTCGTAGGTGACGTTCGTCGTGCCCACGGCGTAGATGTGGTAGTTGAGCAGGCCCGCCGGGCGCTGACCGTACCCGATCGAGTCGAGCATGAGGTCGGCCATGGCCGCCCACATCGGGGAGGCGAGGGAGGTGCCTCCGGTCGGCACCCACTCGCTGCTGAAGTAGACGTCCGCCCAGGTCGCGGCGTCCGCGGAGATGTCCGGGAGACCCCGGGGGTTCTTGATCGTCCAGACCGGGGGCGGGGTGTAGCCCTTGTCGTTGCCGGGCATCCCGGACTGGTAGCTGGGCTGGGTGAACACCTTGCTCCACCCGCCGCCCGTGCCCTCGTTGTTCTGGCAGGTGGCGGTGCTGTAGGTCCCGTTCCAGACGTACTCTCCCAGGAACTGACCCTCGTTGTTCATGTGGAGGATCGTGCCGCCCACCGCGACCCCGTACGGGTCGCTCGCGGGCCAGCTGACGTTGAGCCCCGCCGTCCCGTCCGTCGCTCCGCAGTCACCGGTGGAGGCGAAGAGGGAGAGGCCCTCGGCGGCCGCCTGCGCCCAGGTCTGGTGGAAGAGCGAGTAGGCCCCGGTGGACTCGTCGATCCCCCAGCTGTTCGAGGCGAGGAAGACCGAGTCGCCCAGGTTGTTCGCCCACAGGACATCCCCGCCGTCGATGTCCATGTAGTTCTCCCAGGGCAGGTTGGGCCCGTCGACCCCGAAGTAGACCTCGAGGGTCGCGTTGGGCGCCATCGCGTGGGCCCACTCCATGTCGAGCAGGGTCTCTCCCGCCCAGCCGGAGATCCCCCACTGCGGGTAGCACGAGGTGGGGGAGCCGACCACCGAGGGGTCGCCCACGTAGTTCACGGTGAGCGCCGGGAGGCCCATCACCGCGGAGAAGACGTTGACCGCGGTCGTGTAGAGGGAGGTGCCGTTGTCGTAGGACGGGTCGCACATCTCGTCGAGCCCGATGGTGGTGCCCGCCCCCGAGCTCCCGTGCGTGAGCAGCCCGGTCTCGGCGTAGAACTTCTGCATCCACTGGCTGGACATCGAGGGGATGACCGTCGCGTTGTACGTCCCGGAGTTCCCGGCCGAGTCCGCGAAGTTGACCACGATCTGCCAGGAGGGCACCGGCCAGAACTGGTTCGCGGGAGCGATGTACTCGTGCGTCACCGTGTCCGAAGCGCAGTTCGGGTCGTTCGTGGAGGAGTTCGACGCCCCGTCCCCGAAGGTCCACGACCAGGTGCACGGCCCGGTCGGGGTGCCGCCCCCGGTCACCGTGGCGGTGATCGAGACGTTCATCCCGACGGGGGGAGCGAACAGCGGCTGGACGCCCCCGTAGAGGGAGAAGAAGGTGCTCGAGAAGGCGAGCGTGATCGTGGCGCGCGGGGAGCTCGGCGCCTGCGCAGCCGCCCTCCTCGCGTCCTGGAGGTGGGAGGGGGAGAGGATCGAGGGAAGGACGAAGTCCGGGTGCGGGCTCCCGAAGTTGTTGAGCCCGGCCACCGAGCCCACGACCGAGGCGATCGTGGAGGGGAGCGTCGGTTCGACCGACGGGGCCCACGCGTGCCTGCCGTCCGCGGTGGTGTAGGAGAGCAACGTGGTCCGGAACGCGAGGTCAGCCGCTCCGACGGTCCCGGTGAGCTCGTAGCTGCCCGGTCCGCTCGGGGTCCAGGAGAACCCGTAGCTCTGGAAGTACCGCTGGACGGCGCCGACCTGGGCGGGGGACGGGTCGAAGAGGGAGTGGTACTGCTGGGGAGATAGGTAGTGGTGGTAGGCGGGGGAACCGGGGGTCTGCTGCTCCTGGATCAGCTGGTCAACCTGAGAGGAAGAGGTGGGCTGGAGGACGATGCCGAGGCCGATGAACTGCGAGCTCTCCACGGCACCGAGCGGAGCTCCGGCCCCGACCGCGGCCAGCGGCACCGTCAACGGAGCTCGTGCGAGGGAGGGGGCGGGGAGCGGCGCGTTGGAGGCGGGGGAACCGGAGGCCGCCAGGCTCCCGCCCGGGACCGCCAGCGCCAGGACGATGAGGCATAGGGCGAGCCACCCCACGGACGTCGCCCGTGGACCACGCATTGGCATGGCAACCTGATGGGTGTATTTGAACGCTATGCCACGTTGTCGAGAGTGACCGCCGACAGGGGCCGGACGGCGGGCGGCCGGGCCCGGTTGGGCGACGGGGAGGGCACCCCCGTCGTGCTGGGGAGGGGGTGCCGCGCGGTTCATGGGGCCCGGCTTGGACCCCTGGCCAGCGAGTCATGGGTAGAGGCGTTGGGCGAGGCGGCCGGGAGCCGGGGCGCCCTCATGGCAGCGCGTCGAACCGCGGAGGGCGCTTTCCGACGAAGGCCCGGATCCCCTCGGCGAGCTCCTTGCCCCGGGCGGCCTCGACCATGCCCCTCCGTTCCAGGGCGAGCTGCGTCTCCAGGGTCCCTCCATAGGATGTGACCAGCAGCCTCTTCGTCCAGCCGAAGGAGTTCAGGGGGTACTTGGAGAGCTCCAGGGCCCGCTCCTTCCCGCGGGCCAGGAGACGGTCCGCCGGCACGACCTCGTGGACGAGGCCCATCTCGCGGGCACGCTCGGCCTTGACCTTCCCGGGTCCGAAGAGGAGCTCCTGGGCCCCGCCGATCCCGAGGTAGTGGGGCAGGAGGTAGGTGAGCCCACCGTCCGGGATGCCGCCCAGCTGCAGGAAGGCGGTGACGAGGGTGGCCTCGGGGACCGCGATGCGCCAGTCGCAGGCGAGCGCGAGAGAGAGGCCACCGCCGGCCGCGACGCCCGGGAGGGCGGCGACCACGGGCTTCGCCATCTCGACGATCTCCCGCACGCAGCGCTCCTGCTCTCCGACGAGGTCGTGGAACGCCGTGGGAAGGTCGCCCCGGTCGAGCCACTCGTGCATCACGGCCACGTCGCCGCCCGCGGAGAAGGCCTTGCCGCTGCCCGTGAGAAGCACCGCGCGGACCTTGGGGTCCTGCGCGAGGTCACCGAGGGTGCGCCGGAGGTTCCGGAGCTCCTCCGCACCGAAGGCGTTCAGCCGCTCGGGGCGGTTGAACGTCACGACCGCCAAAGGACCATCTCGCTCGAGGCGCAGGGAGGAGCCGACCTGTTCCGTCTGCATGGGGCACGCTCGCGCGCCCGACCCTGCCCTTCACCATAGCCCTTGTGGGGAACGGGTTCCTCCGTCCGTTCACCGACGAGGTTAATCAGGCAGGGCACGCCTCGAGAGGGGAATGATGAGGGTCCGGGTCGAGCCCCGCGTATCCCTCCCGCTCGTGGCGTTCCCCGTCCTGGCCTTGCTTCTCCTCCTGCTCTCGCTCCTGGCCCCGACCGCGGTGACCTACGCCACCCTCCAGCCCCGACCGGTCGCGGCCCCCGGCCTCACCGCGACCCGGCTCGCGGTCGAGCGGACGATGCGAGGGCTGCTCCCCGCCGCCTCCTCCGCCGTCCCTCCCGTCGCCTGGCAGGACGTCTCCTCGACCGTGGGGACCCCTCCGAGCGCCCGGGTCGGCGCGGCGATGACGTACGATGCCGCCGACGGATACGTGCTCCTCTTTGGGGGAGAGGACCCGGGCGGGACGCTGTTCCACGACGACACGTGGAAGTTCTCCGGCGGGGTCTGGACCAACATCACCGCGTCCGCCGGCACCCCTCCCCCCGCGCGCGTCTCGGCGTCGATGACCTACGACGCGGCCGATGGGTACGTCGTCATGTTCGGCGGGCTCGCGGTCACCGGAGGCGGGTACTGGCTCGAGGACTACCCGGACACCTGGAAGTTCTCCGGCGGGGTCTGGACCAACATCACCGCCACGGCGGGCACCGCCCCCTCCGGCCGCTTCTCGATGGGGCTCGCCTACGACTGGGGAGACCACGAGGTCGTGGGCTTCGGCGGAGAGGACGCCGCCATCAACGGGCTCATCGGGACGGTCACGATGTACGGCGGCACCTGGGCCTTCTCCGGAGGGACCTGGCGCTCCCTCTCGGGAAGCGTGAGCACGCCTCCGAGCTCGCGCGCCGGCCCCAACATGGCCTACGATCCGGCCGACGGCTACCTCCTCCTCTACGGAGGGATCTGGGAGACGCTCTCCGGCACGACCCTCTCGGGCCGCGAGATGGCCGACACCTGGTCCTTTGCCGGGGGCACCTGGAGCAATCTCACCTCTTCCGTCACCGGTTCCCCGGGGGAGCTCGCCCTCTCGGGGTTCTCCTACGACACCAACGCACGCACGGTGATCATGTTCGGAGGCTGCACTCCTCCGATCAGCCAGACCTGCCCCGTGTCGAACTCCACCTGGTCCTACGTCGCCCGTACCTGGACGAACGTCACGCCGTGGATCACCCAGGCCCCAGCCCCCAGGGCCTCCATGTCCATGACGAACGACTCCGCCGACGGCTACCTGCTGCTCTTCGCGGGGAGCTGCGGGTCGGGGTGCGCGACGAGCGACACGTGGACGGAGAACGACCACGGGTCGAACGTGTACCCTCTGACCTTCCTGGCCTCCCCCTCGAGCTGCGGCCCCGTGGTCTTC
The DNA here is from genome assembly GCA_021802125.1 of Thermoplasmata archaeon. Classification (GTDB taxonomy): domain Archaea; phylum Thermoplasmatota; class Thermoplasmata; order Lutacidiplasmatales; family UBA184; genus JAKAAX01. The sequence goes on from JAKAAX010000011.1 coordinate 57,786, forward strand.
GACGGCACCCCGTGGGCCGCCGGCTCCTCCGGCAGCTTCACCGCCGGACCGGGCACGCTGTCGGTCGCTCCATGCAGCGGACACCGCTTCGCGGGCTGGAACGTCTCCGGTGGCCTGGGGGTCGCCTCCCTATCCACCGCCTCCACCACCACGGACCTCTGGGGCTCGGCCTCGGTCACCGCCTGGTTCGTGCCGACGCTCTCCGTCCAGTCGAGCGCCTCGAGCTCCACCGTCGGCCTGGGAGCGAGCGACACGCTCACGGCTACCGCCTACGGCGGGCTGGGCCCTTACGCGACCGAGTGGGCCCTGAACGGGACGAACACCTCGGTCAAGCTCGACCCGTACACGCTCACCTTCGCCCACGCCGCGACCTACTCGTACACCGCGTGGGCCACCGACGCCCTGGGGTCCGTCGCGGAGAGCTCCGCCACCACCGTCCGGGTGCTACCCTACACCCCCCCTCCGCTCGTGCTGAACCTCTCCCTGACCTCCTACTATGCTCCCACGGGCAGCACGCTCACGGGCACCGCGACCGCGACGGGAGGCACGATCCAGACCTACCTCTGGACGGAGAACGGGACGCAGACGGTCCCCCCCTGCTCCACGAGCTCCTGCGCCTTCCCCTTCCCTCACGGGGGGACGTACGTGGTCGCGGTGACGGTGACCGACTCCCTGGGCCGAAGCGCGAGCTCTTCCACGAACATCACGATCTGGACCCGCTTCGCCTCCGGTCCTCCGCCGCCGCTCACGGCGGTGCTGGTGGCGAACACGACCACCTTGTTCGTCGGGGAGCCCATGACGCTCAACGTCACCCCGTCGGGCGGGATCCCGCCCTACCACGGGTACGTGCTCTGGGTCAACGGCACCGGGAACTCCTCCCCGGTGTCGACACGACAGTTCCAGTACTCCTTCACCGGGGCCGCGATCTACCAGGTCCAGCTCTGGGTCTACGATAGCGCGGGGAACGTCGCCGCCAGCAACATGCTCACGGTCACGGTGAAGCCGGTGCCCCAGTCCACCTCGGGAGGGACGGGCGCTTTGGGGTTCACCCTCTTCGGCCTGCCGGGGATCCTCGTCCTCGCGCTCATCGTGGGGCTGGTGGTGGTCGTGGTGGCCGTGGTCGTATTGGTGCGTCGACCGAAGCGACCCACCCCCGAGGAAGATGCCGCGGCGACAGCGCCCTATCCCTACGGGTATGCGGGAGGGGGCGGCGTGGACCCCGCGTATGGCGGCGGCGGTGCCTATCCCTACGGCCAAGGCGGGGGCCCTTACGATGTCCCCGCAGGGCCCCCGCAAGGATCGGGGCCCTACGCCAGAGGAAGGTGAGGGCCGAGGGACGGCGCCCCCCGGGCGCCCGTTCGCGATCAGTACTGCCGTTCGATGACGTACCAGCTGAACGCCCGCAGCATCATCTTCGCGATGCTGTCCGGCAGCATCGGCTGCACCGCGGCCCAACTGTCCTCGATGAGGTCCTTGGCCTGCGTCAGGCAGTCGTCGAGCGCGTGCACCCTCTCTAGGGAGTCGATCATGCCGCGGAGCACCCGCGCATCCTTCGTGTGCTCACGGAGCAGGTGAACGAAGGCGGTGCGCGCGTCCGGGTCCATCCGTGGCAACGCCTTCGCCACGGGCAGGGTCGCCTTCCCTTCGGACAGGTCCTCGCCCAGGTTCTTGAGCTTCCCTTCGAAACCCCGGAGGTTCAGGACGTCGTCGACGATCTGGAAGGCGATCCCCAGGTTCTCGAAGAAGTGGGCCAGCCCATCCTCCTGGGCCCGGGACCCCTTGCCCGCGACGACCCCCATCCGCGCGAGTCCCGCGACCGGGGCACCCGTCTTCAGCCGATGGACCCCGAGGATGTGGGCCTCCAGCCGGCGTCCGTCCCCGGTCCGCACGACCTCGTCAACGAGGTCGTCGCATCCCGCGATGTCCAGGGCCTGGCCCGCGTGAGCCGCCCGCATCCCTTCGAAGTAGAGGTCGTAGACCCGGAGCTTCTCGTCGGAGGTGGGCTCCATCCGCTCGCTGTCGCTGCCCAGCCCCTGGCCCATGAAGTAGGCCGCGCTCGCGCTGTTGATCGCGATGGCCTCCCCGTAGATCACGTGGGCCGCGGGGCCCCCGCGTCGTACGGTGGAGCGGTCCTCCACGTCGTCGACGATCAGGGAACCGGTGTGGAGGATCTCGAGCAGCCCCAGCCATCGGGCGGCGCGACGGGAGTCGCCGCCGACGACGTCGCAGCAGGCCAGAGCGGCGTAGGAGCGCCAGGCCTTCCCGCCCCGCTTCGCGATCTCGCGCACCGGGTCGAAGACGTGGCGGGAGAGACGGTCGTACTCGAGACCGTCCAGCATGTGAGGGTGATCTCGGCTCGCGAAGAGCTCCAGCGCCTGCTCCTTGGTGGGGCGCTCGGGGAGCAGGTCGTAGACGGAGCGGCGCACCACGCGTCCCACGGCGTTGAAGAAATCCGGGAGCGTTTCGGTCGTCGAGTACCCGCTGTGCTCGAAGTAGCACATGCCCTCGACCGGAAGGCCGCCGACGCGGCCCTTGACGGTGGCCTGCCCCTCCCAGAAGGAGGGTTTGGACATCAGGGTCACGAACTCCTGGTCCTCGAAGGTCGCCCAGAGCTCGATGTCGATGCCCAGGCCCGGGACCTTCAGGAACCCCTCGGCGGGATACCGCTCGAAGGAGCGGACGCTCTGCCACCACCGGGTGACCCCCTCGGAGACCCCGGGGGAGCGCGAGGTGGTGCCGTCCTTCTCGACGAGCACGGCCATGCTGTCCAGCACGCGGCGGGAGGAGAGCTCTTCGAGGACGGCGGCGGTGATCTCCCGCCCGTCCTTCAGCTGGACGGCGAACCAGTTCCAGGCCGTGTCCCGGGCCGCCGGCCGGTAGCGCTTCTTGTCCTCGCGCTGACCCCCGAACTCGTGGTCGTACCAACCCTCACCGGTCACCTTCTGGGACTTGCCATCGAGGGTGACCTCACCCTCCACCGCGTGTCGGGGAATGAAGTAGTAGAACATGTCGTCCCCCTCGGGACCGTAGACGACCCCGTCGTGGCCGTGCCGGACGGGGGCTTTGAGGGGCCGGAACCGAAGGTCGCAGGCCGCCTTCTCTCCCTGGAGATGGACGTGGTACGTCCCGTCGCCCTCCTTCCGCAGCGTCGTCCCAGAGTAGTCGAGCTCGAGCCGGTCGAGGGCCACGTTCACCGGTCCGTCGAACCTGCGGTCGGGCAGCGGGACGCTCCCCCGGACCAGGATCTCCTCGAGCGCACGACGGATACGCGGGTCCCGCACGCCTTCGCCCTTCCGGAGACGGTCCAGTCCCCACTCCACCGTGTGGCCCTCGACGCGGGACTCGGAGAGGTAACGCTTGGTCGTCGTGTCGCTGACCGCCCAGGCGAGCAGGTGGCCGTAGACGGGCTTCTCCGTCTTCTCGTCCTTCTTCAGGATCACGCGAAAGAAGGAGCAGAACAACCCGAGCGGCCGGCCATCCTCCGCCTTCAGGTGGGCGTTGAGGTACCACCACTCGATGATCGAGGAGGCGTGGGGGAGGTCATGGAAGTCGAGATTGAGGCCCTCCATGGGCCAGTCCGGAGGGTAGGCCACGTCGGTGACCGCGATGCCCCCTTCGGAGACCGGGGCGGGCACGGGCGCGGGCGAGGCGGTCCCGTTCGCCTCTCGCATCAGGCCGCTCCGGCTCGGCGGCTACGGCCATCCGACGTGCGAGAGAACAAGTGTATCACGGGCCGATACTCAGCACCGACGCGTGCCTATATGTAGAGTCGTCCCGACTGTACACCCGAGCGGCTCGGGAGCGGAGCTCGCGCACCCGGTCCTGGTCCCTCCGAACCTTATGGGGGGCCGACGGGTCTCTGACCGTGGTGAGCGATGTCCGCCCCCTCCTCATCACCGGCGGCGTCGTCGCGAACAACGAGGAGAGGCATATCGAGCGCTCCCTGCGCTCGCTCCTGAGCGACCCCCTTCCTCCCGGGGCCGAGTGGCACCGCATCTGGGTCGTGGTCAGCGGTTCGACCGACCGCACCGAGGCCATCGCCCGGGCGGTGTCCAAGGTCGACCCCCGGGTGGAGGTCATCGTGGAGCGGGAGCGTCGCGGGAAGGCGGCCGCGGTGGGGGAGGTCCTGGTCCGCGCGAAGGGTGACCTCGTCCTGCTGCTGAACGCCGACGCGTTCGTCGAGCGGGGGGCCGTCGGCGCCCTCCTCCGGGCCGCCCAGGGGCTGCGCGCGCCCTTCGGCGTGATGGGACGACCCGTACCCCCGGAGGGCCCCTCGCGGGGTGTCCTGCCCGCGATCGGGCTGCTCTGGGACATTCACCACGCCCTACACGAGAGACTCCTCTCCTCCGGACGAGGGACCCACCTGTCGGACGAGCTCCTGCTCCTCTCGCTCGAGGGGCTGCCCACGCTACCGGACGGCGTGGTGAACGACGGAGCTTTCCTCGCCGCGAGGATCACCCGGGCGAGGGGCACCCTTCGATACGCCTTGGACGCACGGGTCGTGGTCAGCGTCCCGCTCACCTTCCGCGACCTCGTCGCTCAGCGCCGCCGCATCCTCTACGGCCACCGGCAGGTGACCTCCCTCGTGGGGATCCCGCCCTCCACCATGGGCGCGCTCGGCCGGCAGCACCCCCGGGAGGCGATGGGCCTCCTCCTCCGGACGGTGCGGGCCCGACGTGGAGGATGGAGGGCCCTCGTGGTCCTCGCGACCGCCGAGACCGCGGGACTCGCCCTCTCGCTCTGGGACGCGGTCCCTCCGAGAAGGGACCACGTCAGGTGGGAGCGGCTGCCCGAGGGCGCGCCGACGCCCGATCGTACGCCGCGATGAGCCGATCGAAGCGGTCGGAGACGTAGGCGAGTCGGGTGAGGTAGGTCTGGGTGCGGAAGCACTCCTCGGTTCGCCCGGTCCGCCGGAACCTCCAGTTGCGCAGCAACCCCTGGGCCTGCAGGTAGGCGGCGAGGGGAACGTACAGGAGGAGGTTCACCGCCCGGAGGGCGAGGGGAACGGCCTTCACCTGGGAGGCCGAGCCCGCCTTCGGAAGCTCCTCCAGGCAGCGGGAGTAGAGACGCGGGAGCTCCTCCCGCATCCAAGGGGCGGACTCCAGGAGCTCGCGGTAGAACGCTCCGCCCACGAGAGGCTTCGCCATGAGCGCCTCCCGTGCGAAGAGGAGCCCCCGAGAGCGCGCGTAGTCGGTCCGGGCGGAGACCTCGCTGAGGACGTGGTTGAAGCACCAGGACGAGGGCCCGTCCACCTCTCGGGGGGCCCGGAGGCGCACGCAGAGGTAGGTCCAGGCGAGGAACAGCCAGAGCGCACCCTCTCGAACGACCGCGAGGAAGTCCAGGTCGTCACCTTGCTCGGGATTCCCGTAGGCGACGGAGCCGGTGATGGCGAGACAGCGGGTCAGCCGCGCGGCCGGGGCCAGCGGGCCGGCGATGAACGACTCTGCGCACCGCTGGAACGCGATCGCCCGGGAGCTCCGTCCGGGGCTCTCGGGGCGGGCGTGACCGGGAGCGAACGCGGTGCCGTTCTCCACCACGGCGAGCGACGGGCGCGCAAGGAGCCAGCGTTCGAGCTCGGCCGGAGTGGACGGGTCCTCCGCCCCGGCCATCAACCACTGGAGCTGCTCGAGCGGGATCCCCATCCCGAAGTCGCGAGCGATGGCGAGCAGCACCTCCACGCGCTGCTCGGTGGGAGCCGAGCCCAGAGCGATCCCCTCAGCCCCCACGAAAGCTGCAGGCGTCCTCGCGGTAAATAGGCCAACTCCCGCCCGAGGGCCGCGCGAGGTCCAGTGCAAGGACCGCCGACCACCGAGTGCCGAGTGCCGAGTGCCACGTGCGGAGGGCGGAGGGCGGAGTGCCGTTCGCAGCTCTGGACCCGGCTGAAGGTCCCAGGTCGCCCAGGGTGGACCGGCTCTTCCTCGGGGAATTCCCCGAAAGCGAGCCTAAAAATCGTGTCCGTGCTCTCTCGACCCCGGTGGAGCGTGGGCGTGCGCTCTTCCCGGCTTCCGAGCCCTGAGAGAGGACCGACGTTGGGCGTAGCACCGCGTCATTCCGGTCCGAGGCCCGTTCGTGGCGCGCCCGCGTCGGTCGGGCCCGTGGAGCGAGGGACAAGGGGGAGGGCCTGATGGTTGAGCCAGGTCCTCGAGTGGACGCCCTCCGGCTCTCGTCTCCCCAGGGGGATCCCGTCACGCTCCGCTTCGTGGAAATACGAGGACGCTACCTCGTCATCCCGACCGGTCCGGACCCGGCATGGGCCCTCTCCACTCTGAGGGCTGCTGGGGCGAGCCTCGAGCTCGGGGACGGGGCGCCTCGCCCCTGCCATGCCGAACTGCTCTCCGATCCCGCGTCCATCCGCGAGGCCAGGGACGCGTTCCGGAGGAAGTACGGCGACGGACCGTGGGAGCGATACTTCGCCCGCGCGAGCAAGGTGCTGCTCCTCGACCCTCGGCGACCGCCGGGGCCTCCGCGCGACGAGGTGGAAATGGCCGTGGAGGAGTTCCAATCGGTGTCGTCGCGCTACACCGAGATCAATCTCGGCAACCCTCTCGCCCGCCGCCTTCGGCTGCGGTCGGTGGAGCGATTGCTTCCCCTCTTCCGGGGGCACGAGAAGGTGTTGGAGATCGGGTGCGGGACCGGGCTCGAGACCCTCCCGCTCTTGGAAGCGGGCCACCGCGTGACCGTGGTCGACCTCTCTCCCCGAATGCTGGAGGAGGTGACTTCCCGTGCCAAAGCGGTGGGGAAGGACCCGGCGCTCGAGACACGCCTGGGGCGGCTTGGAAGGTTAAGGGAGGTCCTGGCGGACGTCGCGGAGGGCGGCTTCGACGCCGCCTTCTCGACCTTCGGGGCGATGAACATCGAAGCGGACCTCTCGGAGGTTCCCGGGACGATGGCGCGACTCCTTCGATCAGGGGCCCCGCTCTTCCTTGGAGTGCTCTCTCCGACGCCCCTGGCGGCCCAGCTCTTCGACCTCGCCGCGGGCCGGCCCCGTCACGCTCTCGCCCGCCTCGACCGAGACATCCCCGCAGGGTCCATCGACTATCCCCTGGACCTCCACATCCGGGACATCACGGAACTCCGTGCACGGTTCCTGCCGGACTTCCGCCTCGAGAGCGTGGAGGCAGCTTCCGTGCTCTCTCCTCCCTGGCCCGTTCCGGGACTGCTCGAGAAGCTCTCGGTCTCCGCACGGGGCCGGTTGGACCGGTGGGACCGCGCGCTCTGCTCCCGTTGGCCCTTCGATCACCTGGGCGAGTGGCTGTTCCTGACCTTCCGAAGAGCCGAGGGCAGCGTCGGGCCCCTCGCGCCCGGTGGAGTTCCGCGCCCTTGACGGGGCACGAGCGCGGGAGGCTTACGCTCCGTCCGGGTAGAGCCGACGGATGAGGTCGAGCACGCAACGGGTGTTGTAGTGGGCCCTGGCCACCACCCGGTCCTGGGTGCGGATCTTCTTGAACCCGACGAAGCGGCTCGAGACGATCAGGAGGTAGGAGTAGGTCTTCATCGTGAAGGCCACGACCGCGCCCTCGGGTTCCAGCAGGAGCTTCACGGTGTGATGTTCGGAGATGTACCGGTGGGCCACGCGGAGAGGAAGGGTTCTCCCGCCTTAATCCTGCCCCGGAAGACCCGGCTCGCGCGCGAGGGTCCCCGCACCCGTGCGGGGCTCGGTCCCGGGACTACTGCGGTCCCGGTCCGTCGCTCGAAGGAAGGGGCGGGGCTTCCAAGGAGGGAGCGCCCGTTCCAGGTCCGGCGACCTCGTCCGTTCCGGACGGGGCCGGCCCCTCCGGCACCACGAAGGGTGGCGCGGGCGGGAGCTCACCGGGGAGCGCGGGAGGGCTATCCAGGGAGGGGGGCGCGCCGGCGCCGCCGGTTCCGCCCCCGGCCCCGAGCTCGCCGACCGGTGCCGCAGGAGGTGGCATCGCCTCCGGCCCGGGGGGCGTGGACCCCGAGGAGTTCGAGGGAGGCTTCTCGTCGTCGTGCTCCGGCCGCTCTCGCGCGTACCGGTAGACCGCGATGAGGACGAAGTAGGCGATGAGCAGGACCAGGAACCCGACCAGCATGGAGACCAGGTCGGCGACGAGCTTGTCCGCCGGCACGGGCCCGACCACCGGAACGTCGATGAGGCTCGGCAGCGCCCGCAACGAGACCTGGACGGAGGCGGAGGCGTTCTCCCCGGCGTAGTCCTGCACGTGGACGACCACGGTGTAGGGCCCCGGGCTCGACGGCGAACAGTCGATCTCCTCGAAGTTCCCGCCGACGCATCCCGGAGGGAGCCCGGACCAGGAGTAGAAGTACGGCCAGAGCCCCGAGTTGTTCAGGATCGAGGCGTTGAAGGCCAGGTTCCGGTCGACGTAGGGGTTCTGGTTCGGGAGCACCCTCACTCCCACCGAGAGCGGGATCACCGGGTCGATCCGGACCTTCGAGGTCGCGATCCCGCCGACCTGGTCGCTGACCTGGAGGGACAGGACGTAGGATCCCGGCAAGAGGTAGGAGTGATGCGCGGGGACGTAGAGGGTGTCGTTGAACCCGTCGCCCCAGTTGAGGTCGGAGGCGTACGGGGGCAGCCCACCGGTGATGTTGGCCGTGGCCACCGTCAGCATAGGATAGGGACCGGCGGACGGGGTGGCCGTCAGCACCGCGACGGGGTCCGGGTGGACGACGAGGGCGTACTGCGCCGTCCCGGTGGCCCCGTGGTTGTCGGTCACCGCGACCACCACGTTGTAGCTCCCCGTCTGCGTGGGGGTGCAGGAGATCGTGGGCAGGTCGGCCCCGAAGCAGCCGGGCGGCAGGCCGCTCCAGCCGTAGCCGTCCGAGCCGCTGCCTCCGACCACGGAGGCGGAGAGGACCGTCGTGTACACGCCAGGGGAGGGGACCTTCGGCTCGACGTCGACGCTGGTAGGGCTCGCAGAGACCTTGACCACCGGGCCGGAGTCGTAGACGGTGAGCATGCCGGGAGGGAAGGAGGCGGACACGGGCGGGGGCGCGTTCGTGTAGGGGATGTACTCCGCGGCGGAGATCTGTCCACTGACCGGGCCTCCGCAGCCGGAGAACAGCTGGGCCTGACAGGCGTCCACCGTGATCGACGTCCCGAGCGCCGTGCTGTTCAAGGACGGGGTGGCCACGATGTGGAAGGAGACCCCCCAGCTGTCGTTGAGGTACATCCGCTGGTCCGCCCAGGACCACCAGACGCCGCCGTTCGGGAGCGCCGGGCCGGTCGTGTTGGCGTTCGGGTTGCAGCTACGGGGCAGGGCGGGCTGGCTCGGAGAGCGGTAGCAATCGAGGAGGGAGTACCCGGCCGGGCTCGCGACCGCAAAGCCTGGGGCGGGGACGAACTGGAAGGCGTTCCCTGAGGTGCCCGAGGCCGTCGTGTTGGTCCAGCCCAGAGGGAACCTCACGGAGGTGAGCGCGCTGCCCAGGAGGGGATTGCTGCTCCAGGCCGTCGGGGGGCTCGTCTCCTGCCCCGCCGGGATCGTCCCTCCCGATAGATAACCGGGGACCCCGTTGCAGCTGAAGCCCACGGGCCCCGCCCAGTTCCCTCCGGTGGCGGTGGCCATGGCGCAGCCGGCGTTGACGATGTGGTTGACGTCGGAGATGGCCGCGGCGCTCGTCGGCTGCAGGTAGTCCCCGCCTCCGATGAGGGTCGTCCCGGTGTCGAGGACGACCGTGTTGATGATCACGTGCTTGGAGAGCGCCAGGTCGGCGATGGACTCGTTCCCGGTGGTCGGGTTGACCCATCCCTCGCAGTTCGGGGAGTAGATCGCCGGGGGTCCAGGGAAATAGAAGGACGGCTCGCAGGTCGCGCTGGTCCCGGTGTTGGCGTCGGCGTCGAAGGGGGTGTAGTCGACGACGTAGTTCGGGTCCCGCGGGGCCGTCGAACCCATCCAGACGATCACCAGGTCGGCGTTGGGATCCAGCTGGAGCCCGCTGCCGTGGAGCGCCCCGTAGAGCGAGGTGATCGAGGAGGAGTCGAGGACGTTGTCCGAGAAGTCGGAGTCGCAGTAGAGCCAGCCGGCCCCCGTGCAGCCGCTGCCGCTGCCCGAGCTCAGGGTGTAGTTCTGGAAGTACGGGGGCACGAGCTTGCCGAACTTCACCGCGTCGACGAAGTTCGAGAAGTCCACGTGGTACTGGCAGCCGTCCCCGTCGTCGTGGTCGCCGGTGGAGGCGTTCCCGGTCGTGCACGGAGGCGTGCACGTGCCGATGGCGCAGTTGCTCGTGGAGAAGTAGTCCACCATCGCGAAGCTCACGTTGCTTCCGGGGAAGTCCCCCGTGATGTCCTTGGCGATCGTCCCGGCGTTGGAGACGAAGAACGGGATCGCGTTCGACTCGACGCAGGGGCCCCCGCAGCTCGAGAGGCCCGCGTCCCCCGCCGTGGGGTCGTAGACCCCGTCGAAGAGGGTCGTCTCGACGTCGAAGATGACCTGGACCTTCGGGGGGTAGACCAGCTGCATCTGCCCCGTGGCGTTCGCCCAGAGGTCGACGGTGGCCTGGCTCGGGACCCCGTTAGGGCAGGTGGCTCCCTGCTGGCAGATGAGGCTGGGATAGACCTTGATGTTGGTCTGGACGTGCGGGCAGGTTCCCCCCCGACCCGCGCTGCACGTGCCGTCCGGGGTCATGAGGCTCCCGAGCCCCGTGGGCACGTGGACCAGGCTCGCGGCCGACACCACGCCGCTCGAGCCGCCCCCGGACGCAGGGGTGGAGATGGGGGCCGCAAGGTCGCCGAATCGCGGGAGGACCGGGGTGCCCTGGGCCCCCACGGCCGCCTGGCCGGCGGCCAGCAGCATCGCGGCGCAGCCCAGCAGTACGGCTACGCTGTGAAGAGGGGTGCGTCGCCGATTCATGCCGGGGATTGGCACGCCATCGACGGGCGAGTACATAGGGGTAGTGACAGAGCGACCGTCCCTTCCTCGCGGGGAGCGAGCGCCGTGGACCCCCCGGAGACCCGACGCGGCAGGTCACGCGGGACCGACGACGACGATGAAGACGACGCCGGTCTGGCGGGACGTCCTAGCCCTAGTCGGACGAGGAGGACGTGTCGCTGTCCTTCGCGCCGCTGCCTCCCGGCGGCGGGGGGGGAGGCGATCGGGGCTTGGTGGGGGCGCTTGGGCCCGTCTTGGGGGCGGCCGGAGGGGCGGCGGGAGGGGCCAGGGAGGGCCCCACACCCGGGGAGCGCGCCGCGGGCGCTGGGAGAGTGGCCGTGGGAGGCCGAGGACTGAAGCCCGCGCGAGGAGCGGTGGGCGTCGGGGGAGTGACGTCGTCGTCGTCGACGCTCTCGGCCTTGAGCTCCTCCTCGATCGCTTGGACCTCGGTCGCAAGCTCCTCCTGCCGGGGGATGGGGCCGAGCACGTCGTCCGGTGAGCCCAGCGACTTCTCGAGGTCGCCGAGCTGGTTGATCGAGCGCTCCGGCACGGTGCGTCCGACGCCCAGGTACTCGGAGGCGCCCTCCATCAGGCGCGTGAACTCGAAGGGGAAGAGGATCTTCGTCGCCTGTCCGGCGGCCATGTTGCTCGCCATGTCGAGCGACAGGACGGTCAGGGCCTTGGCGTCCAGGGCCGCCGCCCCCATGGACATGATGCGAAGCCGCTGCGCCTCTCCCTGGGCCTCGAGGATCGTCGCCATCCGCGTCCCCTCGGCCTCCAGGATCTTCGACTGCCGGATCCCCTCCGCCTGCAGGATGCGCGAACGCTTCGATCCCTCCGCCACCAGGATCGCCGAGCGCTTCTCTCCGTCCGAGCGGAGCACCGCCGCGCGCCGCTGGCGTTCGGCGGAGGTCTGCTCCTCCATCGCGGCCTTCACCGGCCCGACGGGGTCGACCTCCTTGATCTCCACCGCTTCCACGCGGACGCCCCACTTGTCGGTCGCCTCGTCCAGGATGTCCCGGAGCCGGGCGTTGATCGTTTCGCGGTTGTAGAGCACCTCGTCGAGCTCCATGTCGCCGATGACGCTACGGAGCGTGGTCTGAGCGAGGGCGACCGTCGCGAGCCGGTAGTCCTGCACGCGGAAGACCGCGGAGGCCCCGTCGACCACCTTGATGTAAATGATCGCGTCGACGTTGGTCGGAGAGTTGTCCTTGGTGATGACCTCCTGGCGAGGCACCTCGAGCACCTGCGTTCGAAGGTCGACCTTGAACACCTTGGCCACCGGGTTCACGACGTTGAACCCCGGGTTGAGGTAGCCCTTGTACGAACCAAGGACGGTCACGAGCGCGATCTCGTAGGGCTGGATCGAGTGGATCGCGTGGAGCAGGATCACGAGGACCAGGAGGGCCAGGAAAAGGGCCAGGATGGCGAAGATGAGCCCGCCGGCGACGAGCGACAGGAAGACCCCCGCGACGATGAAGATCGCCATCACGACGATGAGCGTCGTCAGGAGCTGGCCGGTGACCGAGTAGGGGCCCATGGTCTTGTTCGGGTCCCAGCCCATCACGCCCACGCTCGGAGGGGGCGAGCTCGGGCCCGCCGGGGCGGCAGGCGCGGAGAGCGGCTGGGGCTTCGGTGGGGGCGTCGTTGGAGGTTTTCCGGCCATGGATGTTCCGCTCCGACCAGCTATCCGCACGACCCTACGAGGACGCGGGCGTGCCGTTTTCGTTGGTGGAGGAGGAAGCGCCCGAGGTGGGGTTGTCCTGGAGGGGGGCCACACGGAGAACGACACCCTCGCCGCCGAGGATCCGGACCTGCGTCCCGACGGGGATCGGGGCGTCGGACCTGGCACTCCAGACCTCGCCGCGCACGCGGACCTTGCCCTTGATCGTCCCCGGTTGGACGGGGACCGTGACCTCGGCGGGGTAGTTCTTCATCGTCTCGAACGTGCTCGCGACCGGGGGGTGCGTAGGGGCGAGCCGCGAGTAGAACAGGATCGCGATGATCCCCGCGCCGATGAGGGTCCCTGCCACGATGAACGGGCCCCCGACGGTGGTGAGGATGTTGAAGGTCCCGAACGCGAGCAGGAGCACCCCCGCGACGGTCAGGATGGTTCCCGGGAGCACCATGAGCGTCCCCGGGTGCACGAACTCTAGGATGAGCAACGCCACCCCGATCAGGATGAGACCGAAGCCGAGGACCAGAACATCCGTTACCATGAGCCGCGCGGGAGATGCCGAACCCTCCAGATAAACGATTCTCATTCGCTCTCGAGGGTCGTCCTCAAGTTGAAAGGCCGTATGCGCGACACATCATGCCCCGGGTGACCGACCTCGTCTTCCCTCGGCTCGAGCGGAAGGAGGACCGTCGAAAGGAGCGTTGGCACCGCGACGTGATGGACGAGGTCTTCGACCGACCGACGCTCCTCGCCGTCTCCCGGATGGTGACCTCGGGCCACTTCAAGGAGGTCGACTTCTCCATCTCCACGGGCAAGGAGGCGAACGTGTTCCGGGTGAGCGGGGCCGCCGGCTTCCGGGCGCTCAAGGTCTACCGGATCTCCAACTCGATCTTCCGCCACCTTCCGCCCTGGGCCCTCGCGGAGATCCATCGTGAGGTCGGTGGGGCGAGCTTCCAGCGGATGATCTTCGCCTGGGCCCACCGGGAGTTCACCTCCCTCAAGCGCTGCTTCGAGGCCGGGGTGCCCGTGCCGAAGCCCATCGCGCAGTTCCGCAACCTGCTCATCATGGAGTTCGTGGGAGAGGAGGGGCTCCCCTCGCCCGTGCTCATCAAGTCGGTCGTCGAGGACCCGACCGCCGTCCGCTCCGAGGTCGCCTCGGCCTCACGGACGATGGTCGAGCGGGCTGAGCTCGTCCACGGCGACCTCTCGCCCTTCAACGTCCTCTACCACCGCGGGCACGCGGTGCTGATCGACGTCGGGCAGGTGCTCCGGACCGACCACCCCCAGGCGAAGGAGATGCTGCGCCGGGACGCGACCAATTTCGCCCGCTATTTCACCCGGATGGGGCTCCCGACCCCTCCGGAAACCCTCTTCACGGAGATGGGAGGTGACCTGCTCCCGTGACCGAGGTCTTCGTGCGGATCCCCGAGGAGCGCATCGCCGTGCTCATCGGCACCGGAGGGGCGGTGAAGAAGGCGATCGAGGAGAAGAGCGGGGCGCACCTCAACATCGACCGGGACGACAACTCGGTCCTGGTGACCGCCCCGCCCGACGTGGACCCCTGGGGGGCGCTGAAGGCCCGGGACGTGGTCCTCGCGGTCGGGCGCGGGTTCTCCCCCGAGCGGGCGTTCCGTCTCTTCCGCGGGGAGATGTACCTCGAGGTCCTCGACATGAAGGAGATCTCGGGGAAGCGCACGAAGGAGGCGATGCGCCGCCTGCGCGCGCGGCTCATCGGGGAGCGCGGGAGGGCCCGGGAGCGCGTCGAAGAGCTCTCCGGCTGCCTCGTCTCCGTCTACGGGTCCGCCGTGGCCCTCATCGGCAGCCCGGAGCAGCTCGACCGGGGGGTGCGCGGCGTGAAGCTGCTCATCCGCGGCAGCGAGCACGGCACGGTCTTCTCCTACCTGGAACGCGCCCGTCAGCGGGCGTTGACGGCACCGGAGGAACCGACGGCATCGGAGGAAGGGACGGGGGACGGCGGCGACGAGGGCCCGGACGCGGCCGGCCCCCACCCGACCGGCTCATGAACCCCCCGCCAACGGGTCTCCTGGCCGGACCGAGAGCCTAGGGAAGATTTCGCATGGGCAAGACCGTCGCGCTCTCCGGGCCCTCGCTCGAGCTCGCCCGGGCGAGCTTCCTGGAATACTACCGGAGCCACCCTCCGCCTCTGCCGAGCCGCTTCCTCCGCAGGGAGTTCGCCTACGCCCCCTTCTCGGGCACCGGCATGCGACGGCACCTCGCCATGCCCTCGGCGGAGGTCTTCCACCGCTCGTTGCAGGAGGAAGTGCCCCGTCACCTGTACTATTCCAGCGCCTACTACGAGGACCCTGCGCACCCGATCATGGTCTCGAAGCGGTGGGTGGGGGCCGACCTCATCTTCGACCTGGACGCCGACCACCTGGAGGACGCGGGGGGGCTCGACTATCCCGGCCAGCTCGAGCTGGTGAAGCGGAAGTTCCGCGTGCTCGTGGAGGACTACCTCCTGCGCGACTTCGGACTTGACGCGACGGACGTGCAGCTGGCGTTCTCCGGTGGGAGGGGCTACCACGCCCACGTGCACAAGGAGTCCTTCCTGGGGCTCTCCAGCGCCGGGCGCCGAGAGCTGGTCGATTATCTCGGGGGCGGGGGCGTCGACCTCAGTTCCTACCTGTATCCGTCGGAGTCCCTGGAGAAGAAGGCTCCCGGACGAAGGGCCGCGGCGAAGGCCGCTATGGAGGCCACGTCCCCGGAGGCGGCCCCCGTGCGCTCGAAGGCCCGGATGCCCAAGAGCACCATGAACGAGCTCCCGCGGTTCCCCCCGCCGGACGCCCCCGGATGGAAGGGGCGGTTCTCTCGCTCCTTCTTCGAGCTCCTGACCGGCTGGGAGAAGATGTCCGTCGCGGAGGCGACGCAGGACATCCTGGCACGGGCGAAGCGACGGGGCATCGAGACCATGCGACCCGGCGACGCGTTCACCGTGGCCCGCGCGCTCCTCGAGGAGGGCAAGGCGGCGAAGGTCCGGGAGTACCTCGTGCTGGACGTCGGGAGCAAGGGAAAGACCGGACATCGTGGGGTCCCGATCTCCTTCATCGAGTTGATCCTCGCCGAGGGGGCGGTCCTGCTGCAGGGGGAGACGGACGCCCCGGTCACGACCGACATCCACCGGCTGATCCGCCTGCCGGGCTCGCTCCACGGCGGGACGGGCTTCCGGGTCCGCCCCTTGGAGATCGACGAGCTTCGGGAGTTCTCCCCCATGCGCGACGCGCTGCTCCCCGACCCCACGCACGGACGGACGGTCGAGGTGCGGCTGGGCGTCGCGGTCGACTACCCGCTCGGAGAGCAGCGGGTGAAGGGGGCCGAGGGAGAGGTCCTCTCGCTACCACTGCCCCACGCGCTGTTCTTGATCTTGCGTGGAGAGGGCGCCCTCGACGGTCCCCGCGTCCCCTAACCGGACCGGACCGATCGACGGCGGTCCAGGGAGCCGGAGCTCAGCCCGTCTTCGCGCCGCACGAGGCGCAGAACTTCGCTTCGCCCGCGAGGGGCTTGCCGCAGGAGGAACAGTTCGGGGCGGAGGAGGGAGGGGGGGAGGAGGGCCCGCTCCCGGGCGGCGGTGTGGGGACGGGGACGGCGGCGGGCGCCTGTGCCTGCGGCGCGACCGAGGACGAAGGAAGCGGAGCGCTCGTCGAGGCCGGCAGCGCAGGCGCCGCCGCGGGGGGAGCGGGGGAGGGGATCGCGCTGCCGGAGGGCGGGGGGACCGCGGCCGAGGGCGGAGGAGCCTGGGGCACGGGGGTGCCCGCCGCGGGAGCCACGTGGACCTGGGAGCTGAGGAAGTTCCAGTACGCCCAACGCTCGTTCTGGAAGTCGGTCTCGTACTCGTGCCAGGAGATCGCTCCCCCCACGACCGCCACGGGGAAGAGCACGACGGCGAGGATCACCCCTCCCGCCGCTCCCGCTTCGCTCACGTCGGCGCGGTAGCGCATCTGGACGACCGTCCCGGTGCCCGAAGGCACGACCGTGATGTCCACGACACGGTAGAGCCCGAGCCTCGATTGGAACGACCGGCCCTGGAAGCTCGACGGGCCCGTCGACATCATCCGGTAACCCCTCTGGCCCCAGTAGGTCCACGAGGAGGCGAAGACCTCCGCCGGTCCAGGGGAGACGAATGACCAGCTCTCGAACTTCTCGAACATCGGTGAGCGCTCCCTCCGTGCTCTCTGAGCGTGCCGGGGCCGGTCTACGGCGCCGCCGGGGCCGGCTTCGCAGGCGGAGCCTCGACCTTGAGCCCGTTCTTGAGCGTGCCCACCCGGTCGATGGTGCCCTCGATCACGTCGCCCGCCTTCAGGATACGCTCGGCCTTCCCGAACTCGAAACCGGGAGTGCCCCCGAGGCTTCCCATGGCGATGAGGTCGCCCACCTCGAGGGTGATCCCCTGGGAGAGGTGATGGATCACGTCGGCCACCTTGAACACGTAGTCGTCGGTGGTCCCTTCCTGGCGGACCTGCCCGTTCACTTTGAGCGAGAGCTTCAGTCCGGCAGGCTCCGGGACCTCGTCCCGCGCCACGATCATCGGACCGACGGCCAGTGACGCGTCAAGGCCCTTGCCCATGACCCAGTCCGGGTGCGAGCCCGGCTCCGGGTACTGGAGGTCGCGGTAGCCCAGGTCGTGGACGACGGTGAACCCAGCAACGTGATCCAAGGCCTGCTCCTTGGAGATCCGGCGACCCGTCCGGCCGATCACCACGCCGAGCTCGAGCTCCACGTCCGGCTTCTGGCCGACGGGGTGAAGCATGAAGGGCTGCTCGTGGCCGACCAGGGTGTTCGTGAACCGTGCGAAGGCGAAGGGGCGCTTCGGGGGCTCCCGTCCCTGCTCCTTCGCGTGGGAGTAGGAGTTGACCCCCATGCAGAAGATCTTCGCGCCGGGCAGGATGGGGGGCAGGTAGGAGACCGTCTCCTCCGCCTTGAACAGGAAGCGAGCGCCCGTGGCCGCGCGGGGGGTCCAACCGCTCTTGCGTCGCCGGTCGATGTACTCCTGGATGGTGTTCGCGAGCTTGACGGAGTCGGCGCCGCCGTCCAGGAAGGTCTTGAGGCTGCGGAACCGGCTCGGGTCCGCCCCCTTCACGGGGTTCGTCGCGAAGTAGTCTCGACAGGCGGTGTCCAGGTCGATGAAGCCGTCGGGGGTCCTTGCGCCGAAGTGCCGGTCGCCGTCCAGCAGGAAGTAGCCGAGCCGCATACCTATCGGGCGGTCAGGCAGGGTCTGGGGTGATATGCCTTTCCCGGGCGGCCTCTGGGCGCTCGGGGAGGTCTCCGCCGCTGGAGACGGCCCCCGGGCGTGCCCGGGGGGGCTCCGCTTGGCTACCCGGAGCTCCCCCCTAACCGGGGGTGCCTCCTACTTGTGCCCGCCGTGTTGCGACTTCACCGAGACGCTCACGGACGCGCTCGAGCTCAGGTTCGAGGTGTCGGTGACCTTGACGGTCACGGTGTAGCTCCCGGTCGTCGTGGGAGTGCAGGCGAGGCTCGGGGTGTTGGCGGAGAGGCAGCCCGCCGGAAGCCCCGAGTAGGCGTAGGAGTAGGGAGACGCGCCGCCCGTCGCGGTCACGTTGAACCAGAGGCTCCCACCCAGCGTGATCGTGGAGGCCGAGGCGGTGAAGCTCGAGATGGAGGGGCCGTTGAAGGAGATCCCGGTGTTGCAGGGGACCCCCGGCTGGCCGCACTTCCACAGAGGCGAGAGCGGGTTCGCCTCGGCCAGGTAGTCGTTCTCGACCATCGGGAAGGCGTAGCTGTCCGAGGACGCCCCTCCGAGGACGAAGGCCTGGGGGTTGACGTTCATCTCCACGCGCTCCATGACGGCGAGCACGTTCGAGGTGTTGAACGTCGTGTGGACGACGAGCCCGTTCTTGCCGTTCATGACACTGTGGGAGGCGACCATGACGAAGGGGAGGCGCCGCCCGTTGTTGACATGGTCCGGACCGTTCTGACCGTTCTGGGTGTCGTCCTCGCTGATCGCGATGGCCGTGTTCCCGCGGTACGGGCTCGAGGCGTTCATGACGTCCTGAACGATCATGTTCATCGAGGCGTCGTTCCACAGGATGCAGGTGGCCTGGCTCTGGGTGGAGCCGCAGTTGCTGCCGGGGTGGTCGTCGAAGAGCTCCACGAAGGTGTAGGTGGGGAGCCCGTAGTCCTGGACGTAGCTGACGAACGACTGGGCGGCGTACTGGTCGAGGAAAGGATTGGGACCCGTCGAGCAGGCGTACTGGCACTCCCAGAGCATCTGGGGGATCCCCGTCACCGGGTTCACGGTCGGGGGCATGTCCGGCACACCACTGGTGGTGTTCATCCACCATCCGTTGGAGCAACCTACGATGTGTTCGACCGCCTGGCTGTCCTCCGGATAGCTGCCCGGGATCCCCGAGGTCGAAGCGAGCGAGCACCGAGAGTGCGAGAACTCCCAGACGATGTCACCGATGCTCAGGAACGGCGGGGTCGCCGCGCTCTGGGCGACGTTGGGGCCCAGGAACCGGTCGAAGATGGAGCCGCCGGCCGAGTCGTAGCTCTGGGCGGTGGAGCTGAACGAGCAGGAGCCCGCCTGGACGGAGGAACTGTTGTAGATGCCCCACTGCGTCGTCGGGCCGGTGCCCTCGACGGTGTTCGAGCACGAGTCCCTCCCACCCCAAGAGTTCGCGGTGAAGAGGTAGGCGTGGGCCTGGGTCGAGTAGGGGTCGATCGAGGAGTACATGTTGTCGAACATCGAGTAGCTCCGGGCCCACTGGTGAAGGTACGGGACATCGGCCTGGGCGTTCATCTGGCTCGTGTAGTCCGTCCCCCCGTTGCAGGTGACGTTGATGGTGGAGGCACAGTCGCCGAGGTAATCGTCGAACGCGTGGTTCTCGCGAACGATGTAGATGAAGTGGGTGAGGTTGCTCGGGAAGGCGGGCAGGCTCCCGGAGCTGACCGAGGCGAGGGCCCCGTTGGAGAGCGAGGACGGCACCGAGGACCCCGAGGACGCACGGCCGAGCTCGGCGATTCCCACCGAGAGACCCGAGGTCAACGTGACCGCTGCGACCAGCACGACCAAGCCCGCCCACTGTCTTACCGTGATCCTCATAGTTCTACTCGAAGCTCGATGGTCTGACCCCCATCTCCTACATGAAACATGGCCATCTTCCTACCGAGCTAACGCGCAGCTTGTCATTCTGGGCCACGGTTGAGGTAAGAGTGCGAGCGGGCCGAACAGGTTCGGCTCAGCACCGCCCCCACGCGTCCGGCCGGACGCCGGAGGAGTACGTGGACGAAGAGCGTGCCCCGTGGGCGCCTACGCGCAGGGGCGTCCAGGGCTCCGAGAGTGCCGCGTTGCCGAAGGCGCGGACCGAGCGCGGGAGAGCTCAGGGCTTCTCGACCGCGCTCTCGGAAGGCTTCTTCGGCACCGCTGACCAGGTCAGGAGCGCTCCCTCTCCGAGCCGGACGACATCCACGAGCCGTAGTGGGACCGCCTCCTCCGCGTCGTGGGTCTCCCTTCCGCTCACCATGCTGGGAGCGGTGCGGCCTCCGATCACGACCGGGGCGACGTAGACGGTCATGTGGTCGACCACTCCCTCCCTGAGGAAGGAGGAGATGACCTCGCTCCCCCCCTCGACGAGGAGCCGGCGGGTCCCCTTGCGGAGGAGCCACTTCAAAGCAGGTCGGAGGGCGACCCGCTCCCTTCCGAACGCCCCTACCGAGACGTGCGGGGGGAACCGTCGCGCCGATCGCTCGACGGTCAGGACCGCGGTGGGCTGCTTTCCGTCCAACAGGCGGGCCTTCTCCGGGGTCCGACCGTGGGAGTCGAGCACGACCCGCAACGGGCCGCTGCGAGGGCCGTCGTGGGAGGCGGACGGGTCCTCTCCCAGGAGCTCCCGGTGGATCCGGAGAGAGGGATCGTCCGCGAGGACCGTCCCCACGCCGACGAGGATTGCGTCCACGCGGAGCCGTAGCTGCTGGACCCGGACCAGGTCCTCGGGGGAGGAGAGGCGGGCCCGGGTCCCACCGGCGTAGGCGAGCCGACCGTCAGCGCTGACCGCGCAGTTCACCCACACGTACGGCCGGTCGGGTCGCGGCTCCATCTCGGGCCAACGGTCCGGCCGCTCGTGCCCGGGGAGGCTCATTGGGGCTTTCCAAGACGTGCGAGCCTCTCGGCGAGGTCGTCCGCCGGCGCCCCGACCTCGCGGAGCGTGGCGAGGTTGATCTCGGCATTGGCGAGGGCCCCGGTGGTGCCCGCGCGGAGGAGGGCTTCGGCGGTGACGACGTCCGAGAGGAAGATGGGTTTGATCCTGGACCGCATTTCGGAGAGGACCGCCGTGGCGGTGCCGCAGAGCTCCGCCGTCTCGAGAGGGACCAGCGCGGCCCGGCGCAGGGCATCGAGGTAGCGCTCGCGGGCGGCAGGGTCCTGGGGAGAGGACTTCATGGCCGACCGTGCGGCCCGCACCGCGTCGTAGGACCTCGCGTCCTCGTCGATCCCCAGCGCGAGCTTCGCGCGCACCCCGGAGAGCTCGCCGACCTTCGAGGAGACCTCCGGTGCGAGCTGGCCCGCGGGGGAGGTGTAACGGAGGACCATCTCGGCGAGGGCGCATCCCATCGCCCCCGAGAGCGCGGCCGCGCTGCCTCCTCCCGGGGTGGCGGAGCGCGCGGCCAGTGCGGAGAGGAAGTTCTCCACGGACCCGGAGGCGAGCGACGGGGGAGCCGGGCCGGCGGCGCCCGACCCCTTTCCTCCGAGCTTCTCCTGGACCCTCCGCTCCAGCACCAGGTGCCGGTCGAAGTGGTTGAGCTTGAGGTAGTGCTCGGCGGCGTCCAGGAGCGCGTCCTCGGGGACGAGCCCGACGATCTCGGACTCCTCAAGACCGACACCGTAGCGATCGGCCTCGCTGCGGACGAGCTCGAACGCCCGGTGGAGGGGGGTCCTCCGGACATCGGTCATGTTCATCGACACCTGGGCCCGGTTCCGCTCCTTGATCTCGAACCCGAGGGCCCGGACCTCGGCGAGCCCTCCGTCGCGGCCACGGATGGCCTTCGCGATCTTCTTCGCGACGGCGACGTCAGGGGTGGTGAGATAGATGTTGTAGGCGACCAGCACCGGACGCGCTCCGACGGCGATCGCTCCCGCCGTGGGGTGGACCGCCTTCTCGCCCTCGTCCGGAGCGCGGTTAGGGTCGGTTCGGATCGCTTCGCGGAGGCCCTCGAACTGCCCCTCGCGGACCTTTGGAAGGTCCGCGCGCTCCGGGCGCGTCGCCGCGGCCCCATAGTAGTAGATAGGTACGTGGAGCTCCCGGGCCGCCCGGACCCCGAACCGACGGCCCAGCGCGACCGCCTCCTCCATCGTCGAGCCCCGGAGCGGGATGAACGGGACCACGTCCATGGCGCCCATCCGCGGGTGCTCCCCCTTGTGATGGTTGAGGTCGATCCGCTCGACGGCGACGCGGGTCGCCTGGAAGGCGGCCTCGAGGACCACCTCGGCCTCGCCGACGAAGGTCAGCACCGAGCGGTTGTGGGAAGCGTCGGATTCCAGGTCCAGCACGGCCACTCCCGGGACCGCCTCGGCCGCCGCCACCACCGCGCGGATGACGTCGGCCCTCTGCCCGTCAGAGAAGTTCGGAACGCACTCGAACAGCCCCACCGCTACTCCCCCTCGCTCCCTTGCCGGCTTCGAAGGACCGGACGAGGCCCCCGATATCCTGCTTTCGCCCGCCCCCTCCCCCCGCGTCGCGCGCCCGACCTACCCCGGGCGCTAGCTTGAAAGCCTGGCGCGGGAGCGTCCATTTTACCCATGTCCGAGCCCGCCGTCGAGGTCCGCCAGGTCCGGCGTACCTACACTTCCCGCAAGGGGTTCTTCTTCCAGGAGAAGGTCGAGACGGAAGCGCTCCGGGGGGTGGACCTGCAGGTCCAGCCGGGGGAGCTCTTCGGCCTGCTGGGTCCGAACGGCGCCGGGAAGACGACGCTGGTCAAGATCCTCTCCACCCTCCTCCTCCCGACCTCGGGGACCGCGAAGGTCCTGGGGATCGACGTGGCCGAGGACCCTCGCCGGCTCCGTCCTCGCATCGGGCTCGTCCTGGGTGGGGAGAGGGGCCTCTACAACCGGATCAGCGCGCGGGAGAACCTGCGCTACTTCGCGGACCTCTACGGCGTCCCGGCGGCGACCCAGGCCGGACGGATCTCGAAGGTCCTGGACACGGTGGGGTTGACGGAGGCCGCCGACCGCCGTGTCGAGGAGTTCTCCCGTGGGATGAAGCAGAAGCTCCACCTGGCGCGAGGGATCCTGCACGACCCGGAGCTCCTCTTCCTGGACGAGCCCACCATCGGCCTCGACCCGAAGAGCGCGCGCGACATGCGGAAGCTCATCCGGGACCAGGTGGCGAACGGGGTCACGGTCCTGCTCACCTCCCACTACATGTTCGAGGCCGAGGAGCTCTGCCAGCGGGTCGCGGTCCTCTCCAAGGGCCGGATCGTGGCGAGGGACACCGTCGCCGGCCTCCGCCGGTTGGTCGGGGGCGACCGCACGCTCGAGGTCGAGGCGTACGGGTTCGAGGACGCGGAGGTGCGCCGGCTTCGCGCGCTCGCGGGGGTCTCCAGGATCGTGACCGAGGAGTTCGGCCCGAAACAGAGGCTCACGCTCCGCGTCCCCACGGGCGGGCTGGGCGTGGAGGAGGTTCGCGCGGCGCTGAAGGGCCGCAGCGAGGTGGAGATCCGCGAGCGGAGGACCACCCTCGAGGACGTCTACCTCGACCTGGTCGAAGAGGAGGCCAACTGAAGTTGGCCGCCACGACCTCTCTGGGCCCTCGGGCCCTGCTGGCCTCGCTCCGGGTCACGATCCTCCAGTTCCTGGCCGACCCGCAGTGGATCATCGGCTCCGCCGCCGCACCGGTCGTCTTCGCGCTCGCGGCGTTCGAGATCTACCGGTTCTCGAGCCCCGAGCTCGTCCTCTTCGCCATCCTCGGCGGCGGGATGATGAGCATGTGGGCCCAGACCCTGTACGGGAGCGGGTGGGCCATCGGCCAGGACCGGTTCCTCGGCACGCTCGAGCCGACGCTCGGGGCCCCCGTCGACTACATCTGGGTCGTGGGCGGGCGCGTGATCTGGAACACGGTCTCGGGGCTCTTGGGCGGCGCCGTGGTCGTCGGCGTGGTGGCCCTCGCCTACGGACGGCCGCTCCCCATCCACGACCCCCTGCTCTTCACCCTCCTCTTCGTCCTCGTGATGCTGGCGCTCTCGACGGTGGGACTGCTCTTCACCGCGATCTTCGTCTACTCCCGCTACGCGGGGTTCGTCCAGAACATCGGGGAGTTCACGTTCTACGTGATCACGGGATGCATGTTCCCGATCCTCATCCTCCCCTCGTGGACGCGCCCCTTCTCGCTCGCCTTCCCCGCCACCTGGGCCCTCGAGGCTCTGCGGGCCGCCACCTTCACGCCCTACCAGGGGCTCTCCTGGGGGGTCCAGGGCGACCTCCTGGGCACCCTCGTCCTCTCGCTGGCCTACATCGTCGTCTCGATCGGGCTGTACCGGCGCGTCGTCCACTACCTTTCCGACACGGGCGGGGGGAGCTCGGATGACTACTAGCCCTGCGGAGACCGGGCGCATGAAGCTGCGGCCCTCCTTCTGGAGGAACTTCTGGTCGAACGCGATCTTCGCCCCGCGCACCAGTCTGAGCTTCATGCGCTTCGACTTCATCGTCGGGCAGATCTTCGTCCTCTCCTTCACCCAGATGCTCTTCTTCGCCTACGTCGCGGCGCTGGCCCAGAACGCGACGACCCCCGTCTCCTACGTCGTGGTGGGGAACGCGGTGGCGACGATGACCTACGCCACGGTCTTCGCCGTCTGCGGGACGACCGACAGCGAGAAGTCGTCGGGGACGATGGAGCACCTGCTCGTCTCGCCCGCGAACCGTATCGCCCTCTACCTGGGACGCGGCCTCGTGCCGCTCCTGGTGGCCCTCGCCACGGTCAGCGTGTCCCTGACCTACGCGGTGTACGTCTTCCACGCCCCCTTCCCCGCGTCGGCCGTCCTCCCGGCCATCGTGAGCCTCGTGCTCACGGTGGTGGCGATGGTCGGCTTCGGACTGCTGCTCGCCGGCGTCGCGCTCTGGCTCCGGAGCTCGAACCAGCTCGCGAACATCTTCCTCTTCATCGGGTTCGTCCTCGCGGGCGCGAACTTCCCCCTCTCCTACCTCCCGGTCTCGCTCCAGTGGGCGGGCGAGCTCCTCCCGCTCACCTGGGGCATCGCCGCGCTGCGGGCCTCCCTGGCCGGGGCCCCGACCTCCACGCTCCTCTTCCTCTGGGGCATGACCGGGTTGGAAGCGGTCGTGGCTTACGCCGCGGCCCTCGGGCTCTGGCAGGTCTTCGAGCGGAGAGCCGCGCGGACCGGGAGCATCGTCCGCTTCTGAGGCTCAGCCGAAGGCTTCGAGCGAGGTCTGCGTGCCGGAGGGCGGTGGGCCCTTGGGAAGCCGGTCGACCACCTTGCGGACCCGGTCCTCTGCGAACCCATGCCCTTCGACGAGGAGCGCGCGGAGCTTCGCCTCGTCATGGCCGCCCCAGCGCAGGCGGTAATCCTCCGTGGTGCTCGGACGGAGGAAGAGGTCGCGGACCACCTCCAAGGCGTCCGGGTCGGCCCCGGCCAATGCGAGCGTCTCCCGCCAGCCCTTGTGCTCCAGGACCAGCTTCATCGCCTTCTTCGGCCCGATGCCACGCACGCCCTCGTTGAAATCGGTCCCGACGAGCACGCCCACCAGGATGAGCTCCTCCTGGGCGATCCCGAGGGCCTGGAGCACCTTCTCCACCTCCAGGTACTCCACCGGCGCGTCCTCTCCCCGGGTCGCGCTGCGCGCGGCTCCCAGCCCCCGGAGCAGCCGCTTGGCCCCGAAGAGGAGCGTGTCGTAGTCCTCGCTGGCGGCGGCCCAGACGTCCCCACGTCGGGCCATGAACGCCGCCTGCGCTTCCCCCTCGGAGGGGGCCTGGACCCAGGGGACCCCCATCGCTTCGAGAAGCGCCTGGGCGTCCGCCACCACCTCCCGGGTGAGCCGGCTCGTCTGCGCCGCCTTCTTCCTCGCGAGCTCCAGGTCCCCGGCCGCCAGCGCATCGTCCCACGCCTGTTGGGCGCGTTCCTTCACGAGGGCCCGTGCGCGCAGGGTGGAGGACTTGAGGTCCGAAGGCTTCCCGTCGAAGACGTAGGCCGGGAGGACGCCGCGCTCGAGCATCGAGGCGGTCCGGTAGAGGAGCCCCACGAGGTGCCCCGTCACGTGTCCCTGGGGATCGGTGAAGGGCTGCCCGTCGGCCTGGCGGATCGTCGCCAGGAACTGGTAGAGCATGTTGTAGGCGTCGATGGCGATCCGCTTCCCCTTCAGGTCGGAGAGGTGGAGCGTCTCGGGGTGGACCAGGTCTCGGAGCTTGACCCCCATCCTCCCGGCGGACAGGACGGGGCTAGATGACCCTTGGTGCGCGCCCTTTCGGGTCGGACGGAGGAGCGAGCTTGACGGAAAGCATGACCCCCTCTGCGCTCTAGCCCCGGCGCCATGAACGAACGCGAACTGACCTCAGGATCCCATTCACCCATGCCGATGATCGTGGACGAACCCGCCTCCACAGGACCCGCGGCGGGCACCCCGTTCCTCATCTGCTTCCCGAGCGCGGGGCTCGCCAGCACGATCGTGGGACACCACGCCATCCGGCACCTGAAGCTCCCGCGGGTGGCGACGGTACGCTCCCGCTACCTTCCATCTGCCGCGGTGATCTTCGACAAGCGGCCGAACCCTCCCGTGCGGATCCACGCGAACTCCACGCTCGCGGTCGCCGTCTCCGAGTTCCCGGCCCCGGCCTCCCTCATGCTCCCGCTTGCCGAGTCCCTGCTGTTGTGGGCCGTGAAGAAGGACCTCGGACCGACCATCGTGGTGGAAGGGGTCCTTCGACGGGAAGGGGAGCGCTCAGCCCCCACGCAGGTCCCGAAGTCCCCGCTCGAGGAGGAAGAGACGCGCCTGGAAGGGTGGGGAAGGGAGGACATCATGGGGATCGCTGCGACCGCCGCCGCCGAGCCTCTGCTCGAGAAGGCGAAGGTCCCGGTGCTCGTCGAGGGCATCGTCGGGGGGCTCACCGCCGAGCTCCTGAACCTGGCGTCCATCATGGAGCGGACGCTGGGCGTGGTCTTCGTTCCCACGGCGGAGCCCGGCTACCCCGACTACCGGGCGGCGGCGCGCCTTGTGGAGATCCTCGATCGCCTCGTCCCCGGGCTCGCGCTCGACCCCAAGCCCATGCAGGAGCAGGCGGAGGTCCTCGAGAAGATGCTCAAGGACGCGATGAAGATGGGAAGGCCGGTCGCCCCCGTCGCGGAGCCCCAGGGCAGCGACGCGGTGCCCACTTCCGAGCCCTCGATGTTCGGGTGAGCGCCCGCTCCGAACGGGGCACGCTCGCTCTCGAGGGCCGCTACGGCGGGCATCTCCCCGGTCGATCGACCCGACGGCCACGCTCCAGAAGACGGGGCCGCGTACCCCTCGGACGGGGTCAAGGGCCGCAGCGGCCCAGAGCGAGCTCACTCGTGCTCTTGGTAGGAGAGCAGGTACATCCCGCCGCCGATCATCGTGGTGATCGTGCCGATCACCGCGAGAGGGTTGGAGGAGAAGTAAATGATCACCACTCCGAGGAGCACGGCAGGCACGACGATGCCCACGAGGGCGGCCAGTACCTTGCCTAACGCG
>JAKAAX010000045.1 GCA_021802125.1 Thermoplasmata archaeon
CGCTCTTCCGATCTTGCTCGCGAGCAACGGGTTCTCCCTCTCCACCCCTCCCACCGCGGTCGTGGTCCCGGGGCGTGCGGCGGCGACGGCCTGGTACGACTCGCCGCTCCTGGGGGTGCCCTTCTGGTTCTGGGTCCTCTTCGTGCTCACGCTCATGGCCCTCCTCCTCGTGGGCGAGCGGCTCTACCGCGAGCGCCGAGGGATCCCTCCCTACACGGGCGAGGTGATGCCCTGGGACCCGCTCTCGGAGGACCCGGAGCCGAGGGCCCGTCCGAAGGACCCGGACACGCTCAGGGTCAGCACGAAGATCCACCGTCACCGCGACTCCCACACCCACCGGCACGGCTCGGCGGGCGGCTCGGAGGACGCCGAGGAGGAGGACGCGGAGGAGCGGGGGCCCATGGCCTCGCGCCTGAAGCGCCCCGCGCCCTCGCCCGGCCCTTCCGCCCGCCGTCCCCGCGACTCGGGGGAGGAGGAGGGAGCCGCCGGGGCCTCCGAGGGGTCGGAGGAGGAAGTGCCCGCACGCAGGGGCCCCGCCAAGCCTCGCGCGGAGCGCACGGTGCACATCGATGAGGTCGGAGAGCCGCCGTCTTCCGAGGGCTCGGAGGCCCCCGGGGGGGACGGGGCCGAGGAGGGCGAGCTGACCAAGCTCCCGGTCGTCCTTCGCCACCGGGACAGCGATCGCGAGGACCGCGAGGAGGAGCCCTCCCCGGCTCCCCGCGCTCCCTCCCCCGCTCCCCGCCGCCCCGCTTCCCCCTCTCCCTCGAGGAAGGGGGACGATGACGACGACGAAGACGAGGATGAGGACGAGGAGAAGGGGTCCGAGCGCTCGAAGCCCGCTCCTCCCCCTCCCCGGCGCCCGGTCGTGCGCCCGAAGCCCGAGAACGACGAACCGACGCTGTGACCTTCGAGAGCCCCGGACCGGGGTCTCAGCGCCCTCGTGCACCTCCCTCAGTGGCCACAGGGCACTACGGCGGGCCCGTCCGCGAGGAGGTCCCCCCGAGGGAGGTCGTGTTCCCTTGAGAGAAGACGAAGGGGCCCGCAGCCGTCGGTGCCGAACTGGAACCGGTCGAGCCGGGACTTCCCGGCGAGGCAGGTCCGGACCCGTGCCGCCGCGAGCGACCGCGTGGGATCAACCGCCTTGTTCGGCTCGGCTCGCCCGGCGCTCCAGCCGGGAGGACTCGACGAACTCGAAGACCGCGAGGAGCAAGAGGGGGATGACCGGGTAGAAGAACGGGGTCCCGAGGACCCATGGCAGCTGAGGTCTGCAGGCCTCCAAGCAGGAGGGGATGATGAGCGAGAAGAAGACCGATGCGAAAAAGAAGAGGTGCGAGAAGATGAGGCAGACAAGGCCGATGCGCCTGAAGTCTCGGGCGCTCTTCCGCTAGACCTCTACTAGGCGTGCATTCCGGTCCGTCGGTGTTGGCGGAGCGGAAGACGTCAGATCCATGTCGTTCCGATACGCGATGGGCGACGCGGGCCATCAACCTCTCGCCGGCCGTCGCCCTCACTTCCGCGAGCTCGTCCAGAGGGCAGGCGAGCGCCTCGGACACGTCGTCGACTGGGATGGGGTGGATACCGTCGTGGACCGCCCGGCACCAGCCGCAACATGCCGCGATAGGGGACGGATTCCCCACGCGCGGGCACGCGAGGGAGGTGCGCGTTGATTTGCTCTGATACCGTGTCCAATACGGATGGGTTCGGCGGCGACCACTCCGCTCCGTCTGTCGCGGCGACAGCTCTCCAGCGTGGCCATTGGTATGCTCATCCTCGGAGGCGCGCTGATCGTCACCTTGGTCCTCGCGCTTCGCGCCGCCAGTCTGTTGGCCGACATGATCGCAGGGGCAGCGGCGGTGGCGGCCCTCGTCGTCATGATCATCGTGAAGGCTAGACTCCGAAGGGAAGGTCTGCCGACGGACCTCGAAGAGGCGCTCCAACGAAGGGCGGAGCTCCGGAAAGCCCGTTGACCGATGACCCTGACCCCCGGGTCAACCAGCCAAAACCGGGAGGCACGCTGCCTCCCGCGCCCGGTCCTCCGCGAAGTGGGCGCACGGTGGGCGAAGGGCCTCGGAGGGATCCCCGGCGCGGGGGTCCGAACGTGGTAGACCCGCGAACGCGGACTACACCGGGACGGCCCATCGCGGGCGACGAGCCTCGCTCGGGGTGGGGCGCCTCGCCTCCCAATCGGCCGCCTTCCGGAGCGCCTCTTGGGCACCCCGGTTGATGTCAGCGATGCGCTCCTCCGGGGTCATCTTGGCCCATCGACGGCTGGCCCTACGCCGTGAGCGGTCCAACCAGTCGGGGATGTCGCTGCGGGGGGGAGGCGTCATAGGATCTGGTCCGGAGTTCGGATGTCAACCGGAGGGAGACCCCGGGCACCATTGAGGGGGTTGATGGCCCGGACCGCACGGTAGTTCGCAAGATGCTTGAGGTTGAAGCTGGCGATGACGTCAGCTCGGTTGAGGACCGCGAGAGCGGCGTGGACCGCATCTGGGGCGTGGCTCAGGGGGATGATCCTTGCGGCGAGGTAAGCGGATTTGGTGTCTAGTAAATAGTTCCTCCCGAGAGTTCCACGGAGCCGGGGGTCGTGGGCAGGACCGGAATGTCCAGGGCTCGCAGTGCAGTCTCGAGCCTCGAACCGAAGGGCGGGGGGGCGTCCCGAAGCTCCTCGACGGTCAGGTCGGACGTGAGTCCGTTCTATGGAACCTGATCAAACCTGGTCAATGGACCGGGCGGACCGTGCTCCATGTTTCGGGGCATCTCCGGGTTCCCTCCCTTGGCGGGAGCCGTGGGTTCGACCCCACGGGCCTCATGGCGGTTCTCTCGCTCGGCCCCGTGCCGCACGGACACGGGGCCCGAGACGCTCTTCCGCGCCCCCGGATAGGGGCCCTCGCACTCGGGGCGAACAGACCCCGACCTCGCGGTCGGGGAAACTCCCCGTAGGCCCAACTCCTCGCCCGGGACCTCGTAGGATCCCAGGGTCTCTGGTGGGCCGTTCCCGAGAGCGTCGCCGCCCTCGGGCGTTCCTCCATTAGGTGAAGTAAGGAGCGTGCATCGCTCGCGCAGCCGCTCGACCACCCCCTCATCCAACGCGTCCCGGGCGAGCGCCCAGGGCTCTCCGGCTCGGTGCTTCCTCATCCCCCGCACCAGCAGGTTCACCGCCGCGAGCGCGTCCCGGTCGTAGCTGAGGAGGCAGCCCGCACAGGACGAGGTCTTCCACGTAGGGTGGACGACCCTCCTCCCGCAGAAGGGACAGAAGGTGGAGCTGCCGCGCGCGTAGACCTCCTTCGTCCCGTGCGGGTAGCGGTAACCCAGGATCCTCTGGAGCCCACCGTGGGGCCAGGAAGAGAGCCTCGCTCGGAACGGACGCCCGGTGGCGTCCTCCAGGCATTCCCTCGTGGTGGAAGAGAGGTCCTCCATCACCAATCGGTGGTCCCCGGCGGCCGACCCGATCTCCTTGGCGTGGTCGTGCAGGAGCTTCTCCACCCGGCGCTGCTCCCGCCCCTTCTCCCTCGCGAGGAGCTTCTGCTGCTTCGCGGGGTTGTGCCGGGTGTGCCTCTGCACCGAACGCCGCTTCCTCCGGTGAGCGTGCTGGACGGTCATGGCGTCCTCGAGCGAGATCTCCTTCACCTCCCCGTCCGAGGTCGCCATCACGGCCCGGTCGAAGTTGAGGTCGATGGCGGCGAACCCCTTCCCCACTACGTGGACGTCATCGTGCTGGAAGCCAAGCCGCACTCCGTCAGGGACGATCACGATCTCGCCCATCTTCGAGCGGGACCACTCGGAGTAGTGCTTGTGGTGCACGGTGAGGTCGAGCCGTGCCCACTGACGCGGGGCGAGGGTGACCTGCAGGACGAGGTGGTCCCCTTCCTTCTCCTTGACCTTGACGAGCTCCTGGTCGAGCCGCGCGACGGGTCGCTCGACGTGAGGGAGCCGGGTGGTGTCCCCTCCCAACTTCCGCCACCCCTTCACGTGCTGCATCGCGAACGAGGAGGCCGAGTGGAGGAAATGCACGGCGTACCTCCCCCCGTAGTTCTCGTGGAACCAGCCGTAGTTCCGATCGCGGAGCTCGAAGGAGCTGGAAAGGCGGTGATGGAGGGCATAGGCGATCAGGTGGTTCGTCATGCCCCGAAAGTCGGAGAGCATGGTGAGGACCTCGGGGGGAAGCGGAGTGGGAACGGGGACCGTCCTCAAGTTTCCCTCCTGCCAGGGGCTCCCGAGGTGCGGAACGCCGCCACGGGGTCCGTAGCGCTGAGCGGCGGGAACGCACTTGAAGGCGCAGGGGAGAGACGTTCGACGTGCGAGGTGCTCTGCCTCCCGGGGGACCCGGGAGCCGGGAAGGTCTCAGGGGTCCCTCACGAGGGCACGAGCGGTCGCGAGCAGCTTCTGGGTCTTGTGGCTGCGAAGTCCGTAGAGCCGGGCCGAGAAGGAGGTGATGATCGCGATCAGGTCCTGGGCCAGTTCATGTTCCGGGGTCTCCCGAGGCTTGGGCACGAGGACCTCCAGCGTGGTCCCATATCCGGCGAAGACCTCCCGGAGGAGGTCCACCCCGAAGCGGGAGAGTCGGTCCTCATGGACGACGACGACGCGAGAGACCCGTCGCTCCTGGACCGCCCTCAGGACCTCCCGGAACCCCTTGCGATCGAACTTGAGGCCGGATCGGACATCCCAGTGGAGCTCTCCCCCGGGGTGGGTCCGCAGGA